>NZ_JBSWXT010000005.1:0-28148 GCF_056160745.1 Vannielia sp. ABF1_015 | reverse complement strand
CACCCGCCCACCCCGCGCCGCCGCCCCTGCGCCGGGTTGGGCCTTTGGCGCGGTATTCTGTCGGTCGGCTTGCGGCAGGGTGGGGGATGGATATTTGGAGCAAGAAAATGCAGCGGGGTGGGCGCCTGGTATAGTGTAGGTTGGCAAATGCTTGGCGGGCTGCCCGCTACTGGGAAGCGCCTCAGCCGGGCTGTGGCTACTGCGCGGCATGGAGTATTTGCGCGGCGTCTTGGCGATAGAGGTAGTTGCGGGTGACGGGCACGGCGTGTTGATCGCGGGCCAGTTGGTAGTGGAACACGGCCTGCGGGCCTTCGACAAAGGCGGCCTCGCAGGCGCAGAGGTAGAAGCGCCACATGCGGATGAATCGCTCGTCGTAATGCCTGCGCACCCAGTCGAGCGAGGATTCGAAGCGGTCGCGCCACGCGTGGAGGGTGGGCCCGTAGTGGCCGCGCCAGACTTCAAGGTCGGTGGTGGCCAGCCGGGCATTTTCGATGGCGGGGGACAGCTCTGACTGGGCGGGGATGTAGCCACCGGGGAAGATGTATTTTGCCAGCCATGGGGAGGTGGCGTGGGGTTTGGCGAGGTTGCCGATGGTGTGAATCAGCGCCACGCCGTCCGGCGCGAGCAAATCATGCAGGCGGTTGAAGTAGGTGGGGAGCTGCGGCAGGCCGACATGCTCCAGCATGCCGACGGAGACCACCCTGTCGAATTGTTCATCCAGCTTGCGATAGTCGATCAGACGAAACTCCACCTGCTCCGTCAGCCCGGCCTGTTCGGCGCGGGCCCGCGCGGCGGCGAGTTGATTCTGTGACAGGGTGACGCCCGTAACCCTTGCCCCGTAGTCCCGCGCCAGCGTGAGCGCCATGCCGCCCCAACCGCAGCCGATATCGAGCACGCGCATGCCCGGTTCGAGCAGCAGCTTGCCCGCGATGTGGGCCTTTTTGGCGGCTTGGGCCTCGTCCAGCGACATTCCGGGGCGGGCGAAATAGGCGCAGGAATACTGCATGTCTTCGCCCAGCATCCGGGCGTAGAGATCATCTGATATATCGTAGTGGTGTTGCACGTTGCGGCTGGAGCGGGCCAGGCCGTTGCGGGTGGCCAGCGCCCGGGTGGCGCTGCGCAGCGCTTCGGCGGCGCGGAACCATGGCGGCATGCTGCCCCGGTGCAGGTTGCGCACCATCAGGGCGAGAAAGCTGTAGCAGTCGTCATCCACCAGCGTCAGGCGGCCGTCCATGTAGCCTTCGCCGATGCCCAGCCGGGGCCTGAGTGCGATGTCATGCACGATGCTTTCGTCGGTCAGCCGCCCCTCGACTTCGATCTTTCCGCCGGGCCCGTAGCGGCTGGTGCTGCCGTCGGGCCAGTGCAAGGTTAGCCGGCCATCCACGATCATGCCCCGCAGGAGCCTGTCGATCATCGTTTTCCACATCGGAATTTACCCCCGCTGTAGTTTGTGCGCACTTCCCCTAATTGGTTAACGCCAGAAGAATTGGCTTGGTTTCACCTTGCGTCAAGTTTCCGGATGGCCAGCCCGGGTTGACTTCCGCGCATCAAGGCGGTGTATCGGCGCGAACCGATACGTGCGACCTGAAGGGACACCGCCATGCATGCCTACCGCAGCCAGACCTGCGCCGAGCTGACCAAAGCAAACGTGGGCGACACCGTGCGTCTTGCCGGCTGGGTGCATCGGGTGCGAGATCACGGCGGGGTGCTTTTTATCGACCTGCGTGACCATTACGGCGTGACTCAGGTGATTGCCGATGGCGACAGCCCGGTGTTTGCCGAGTTGGAAAAGGTGCGCTCGGAGTGGTGCATCCGGATTGATGGCAGCGTGAAGGCGCGCGACGAGAGCCTGGTGAACCCCAAGCTGCCGACCGGCGAGATCGAGGTGTATATCCGCGATCTGGAGGTGCTGGGTGCGGCGGGCGAACTGCCTTTGCAGGTGTTCGGTGATCAGGAATATCCCGAGGAGACGCGGCTGAAGTATCGCTACCTCGACCTGCGCCGGGAGGCGATGCAGGAGAATATGGTGCTGCGCTCAGACGTGGTGGCGAGCGTGCGCAAGCGGATGTGGGACAAGGGCTTTCGGGAGTATCAGACGCCGATTATCACCGCGTCTTCGCCGGAAGGGGCGCGTGACTTTCTGGTGCCGTCGCGGCTGCATCCCGGCAAGTTTTATGCGCTGCCGCAGGCGCCGCAGCTGTTCAAGCAGCTGATCATGGTTAGCGGCTTTGACAAGTACTTCCAGATTGCGCCGTGTTTCCGCGATGAAGACCCGCGTGCCGACCGTTCGCCGACCGACTTCTACCAGCTCGACCTCGAAATGAGCTTTGTTGAGCAGCAGGATGTGTTTGACACCGTTTCGCCTGTGATTGCCGGGGTGTTCGAGGAGTTCGGCGGGGGCCGGAAGGTGGATGCGCCGGAGAGCTGGCCGCAGATTCCTTACAAGGAAGCCGCGCTGAAGTATGGCACCGACAAGCCGGACCTGCGCAACCCGATCGAGATGCAGGTGGTGAGCGAGCACTTCCGTGGCTCGGGCTTTGCGATCTTTGCCAAGCTGCTGGAGCAGGACGGCACCGAGATTCGCGCGATCCCGGCGCCGGGGGGCGGCAGCCGGAAGTTCTGCGACCGGATGAATGCCTTTGCGCAGAAGGAAGGGTTGCCCGGGATGGGCTATATCTTCTGGCGCGATCAGGGCGAGGGCATGGAAGCCGCCGGGCCGCTGGCCAAGAACATCGGGCCGGAGCGGACCGAGGCGATCCGTGAGCAGCTGGGGCTCGGCGTGGGCGATGCGGCGTTTTTCCTTGGCGGCAAGCCCAAGCAGTTTGAGGGCGTGGCGGGCAAGGCGCGCACAGTGATTGGTGACGAGCTGGGGCTGACCGACAAGGACCGGTTTGCCTTTGCATGGATCGTCGATTTTCCGATCTACGAGAAGGATGCCGAGACCGGCGAGATCGACTTTGAGCATAACCCCTTCTCGATGCCGCAGGGCGGGATGGCGGCGCTGCAGGGCGACCCGCTTGCCGTTAAGGGCTACCAGTATGACCTTGCCTGCAACGGCTATGAGCTGGTCAGCGGCGCGATCCGGAACCACAAGCCGGAGGTGATGCTGAAGGCTTTCGAGATCGCCGGATACGGCGAGGAAGAGGTGAAGGCGCGGTTTGGCGGGCTTTACACCGCCTTCGGCTACGGCGCCCCGCCCCACGGCGGCTGCGCGGCGGGCATCGACCGCATCGTGATGCTGCTGGCCGACGAGGAGAACCTGCGCGAGGTTGTCATGTTCCCGATGAACCAGCGCGCGGAAGACCTGATGATGGACGCGCCGAGCGAGCCGACAAACGAGCAGCTGCGCGAGTTGGGGCTGCGGGTGGTCAAGGAAGAGTGAGCCGGTGGTGCCGGGGCGGGTGATCCTGATCCACGGTGCCTCAAGCGCGGGCAAGTCGACATTGGCGCGGGCGGTGCGGGAGGCATTGCCCGCGCCTTTTGTTCATCTGACCTTCGATCAACTCATCGACAGCGAGGCGCTGCCCGGCGGCGCGGAATGGCGCGAAGTGCGGGCGCGGGTGTTTGACGGATGGCACCGGGCTGTGGCCGCTATGGGTGCGGCGGGTGTGGACGTGGTTTGGGACCATATCATCGAGACGCCTGAGTGGCATGAGGCGCTGCGTGACATGCTGGCGGCGCGGGATGTGTTTTTTGTCGGCCTGCATTGCGACATGGCCGAGTTGGCACGCCGGGAAGCGGCGCGGGGCAATAGGGCACCGGGCGATGCTGCGCGGGATGCGGCCACGGTGCACTTGGGCAAGCGATATGACCTTGAATTGCGCAGCGAGGACGGGGTGGCGGTGAATGCGGCCCGCGTGGTGGATGCATGGCGCGAGCGGCGCGGGGCTTCGGCCTTCTTCGGGTGAGCTGGGATGGTGGGCAGATTGCCCACCCTACGGATGCTGCGGCTTTGCGTCATAAAACTGTTACGTCACTCTGATCGGCGTGCTACGATTCGGGCATGCAGCGGGTTTTGCTCATCACCCTTCTGGCTTTCATGCCCATTGCCGCTTTTGCCGGCGGCCCCACCTCAGATGTGTTTTGCGATGATCGTGCGCGCATTGTCGAAAAGCTCGAAACCCGCTTTGGCGCGACCTTGGCCGGGCGGGGGCTGCGGGGGCCGGAGACTTTTGTGGAATTCTGGGTGGCCGAGCGCTCGGGTGACTGGACGATGGTGCAGAATTACACCGACGGGCGGGCCTGCATTGTGGCGATGGGCGAAAGCTGGGAGCGTTTCGGGCCGGTCGATCCGGCCTGACAATGGCTCGGTTGCCACTTATTGCCGCTGCCTGAGCCGCAGCACCTCTTCTGCCATGTCATCGGCCAGCGCGGCGAGGTCTTCTGCCGGGGAGCCGCGCAGGGTTTCGACCGCCAGCCCGAACATGTTGGACTGAAAGCGGCGCGCCAGCCTGCGGCTGTCGGCCCCGGCGGGCAGTTCTCCGCAGGTGCGGGCCTGCTCGAAAAGCTCGAAGAACAGATCTTGCACGTCGAGCAGGTAGCGGCGCGCGTCTTCTCCGGCTTCGGAGGGGTCTTCGGCCAGTTCAAGCACGGTTTTGGTGAGTAAACAGCCGCCTGGGCGCTCACTTTTGGGCCGTCCGGTGTTGCGGGCATGGGCGGCGAGTGCCTCCAGCGGGGAGGCGGCGGCCTCGGCGCGGGCGGCGAGGGTGGCCTCGCTGCGCGCCTTGTAGCGCCGGAGGGTTTCGCGGAAGAGCGCTTCTTTGCTGGTGAAGGCCGCGTAGATCGAGCCGGGCTTCATGGCCAGGGCGGCTTCCAGATCTTTCAGCGAGGTCGCGTGGAAGCCTTTGCGCCAGAACAGGGTCAGGGCGGCATCGAGGGCTTTTTCACGGTCGTAGGGCGCGGCGCGGGTCATGCGCGGAATATAGCGGCGGTGGGGTGGTTTGTCTGCCGGTCTCACGATTGAGTGAACGCTCAAACAGCGGTATTGAGTGATCGCTCAAATGCGCCATGTTCTCCGGCAAGGGCCACGCGGCCCATAACGTCAAACACAGGAGCGCCTGATGACCGAATTCACCCTGCACGATGAAACCACCGCCCCCGAAGAGAGCCTGCCGCTGATCGAGAAGTCGAAAAAAGCCTTTGGCCGCCTGCCCGGGCTGCACAAGGTGATGGCCGAGGCCCCGGCGCTGATGGAAGGCTATCAGGTGCTGCATGGGCTGTTTCAAAACAACACCAGCTTCGACAAGGACGAGATCACCGTGGTCTGGCAGACGATCAACGTGGAGCATGCCTGCCACTACTGCGTGCCCGCACACACCGGGATTGCCAAGGCGATGAAGGTGGGTGATGCGATAAGCAACGCACTGCGCGATGAAACCCCGCTGCCGACCGAGCGGCTGGAGGCGCTGCGGACCTTCACGCTTGAGATGGTGCGCCAGCGCGGCGAGGTGAGCGATGCGCAGGTGCAGACCTTCCTTGATGCGGGCTACACCAAGCGGCAGGTGCTGGAGATCGTGCTGGGCATCGCGCAGAAGGTGATGTCGAACTACACCAACCACCTTGCCGAAACGCCGGTGGACGAGGTGATGCAGCAGTTTGCATGGGAGAAGCAGGGCGGTAAGGCCGCTTGACCCGGTGTTGAAACCCTCCGCCGCCGCGCCATCTTGTGTGGCGGCGGGGCAGGTGCGCCGGATATCGAAGGAGAAAGACATGAGCGACGGCAAGCTGCGGATTGATATCGTTTCTGACGTGATGTGTCCGTGGTGCGTTGTCGGCTACCGCCAGCTTGCGCGTGCCTTGCAGCAGACGGGCGTGGCGCATGAGATTTACTGGCACCCCTTTGAGCTGAACCCCGAGATGCCCCCTGAGGGACAAGACCTGCGGGAGCATGTGGCGGAGAAATACGGTGCCAGCGCCGAGCAATCGGCCGACAGCCGGGCGCGGCTTGTGGCGTTGGGCGAGGAGCTTGGATTTCGCTTCAACTTCAGCGCCGAGAGCCGGATTTACAACACCTTCGACGCCCATCGCCTGCTGCATTGGGCCGGGCCGCTGGGCAAGGCGCATGACCTGAAACAGGCGCTGTTTGCGGCTTACTTCACGCAGGCCCGGGACGTGTCGCGCCATGAGGTGCTGGCGGATGTGGCGCAGGAGGTGGGGCTGGACCGGGCCGGGGCGCTTGCGGTGCTGAAGGACGGGCGGTTTGCCGAGGAGGTGCGGGAGGCCGAGGGCTTTTGGCTGCGCCACGGGATCAGCGGCGTGCCGGCGATGATCTTTGACCGCCAGCACCTTGTCACAGGCGCGCAGGGCGTGGAGAACTACACCGCGATCTTGCGGCAGTTGGCGGGCGCGGAGGCCTGAAGCTTCCGCGCCGACGCGAGGCTCAGTCCTCCAGCGCGTCTTCCTTTTTCTCTTCGATCAACCCGGCTTCCTTTTCCTTTCGGGCCGCGAACCGCTCGCCATAGCCCTTGATCTCGCTCTCGGGGATCACCTCGCGAGCGCGCTCGAAGATCTCGTTCTCTTCCTCGTCGATGTGGTGCTCGTAATCGTGCTTCAGGGTTTTGAAGCGGGTGATCCAGCCGGGGGAGGACATATCCATTTCGTTCAGTTCTTCCATGATGTCGTCGAGCTCCTGATGCTCGTGCACGGAATGGCGGGCGTGCTCCTGGCCCCAGGTCTGGGTGATCAGCTTGGAGTAAAAGGTTTCTTCTTCGGCGGCGGCATGGGCCTTTACGTCGTGATAAAACTCCTGCCACGCCGCGCGGCGGGCTTCGCTGTCGCCCGATGTGTCGGCGAGGGTGTCGAGCAGGGTGCGGTGGCGGTCATGGTCGGCTTTGATGGCGGCGTAGATGTCTGGCATCAGCGTGGCTCCGGGTGATGTGAAGAGATTGCCTGAGCAACGCGCTCGGGGGGCGGCGGGTTCCGGCCAAGGGGCGGGGGCCGCGCGAAAGCGTGAGGGCCGAAGGGGGTGCGAAGCGGGCTGGCATGGCCTATCTTCGACGGAAGCGGGGGCGGTTTGCGTATCACCCTTTGCACCTTGCCCGAACGATGGAGCCTGCCTTGAGTTTCAGCCCGGAGATTGCCGCGATCCGCTTTGGCTACGGGCTGTCGCCGCGCCTCACCCCGCCCGAGAGCCCGGCGGCGATGATTGCGGCCCTGAACGGCCCTGACGACATGGCAGCGGCCTTCCCGATTGCCTCGATGGCCGAGCAATACGAGCGCTTTCAGCTGTTGTGGGAGCTTAATCAGGCAAAGAGTGCCGGTGACCCGACGGCGCAGAAAAAGATCATGGCGTGGCGCCGGGAGGACCGGAACGCGCAGTCGGCGATGCTGGCGGCGACCTTTGCGCGGGCGGTGGAGGCCCCGGATGCGCTGCGCGAGCGGCTGACGCGATTTTGGGCCGATCATTTCACCGTAAAGGGCAAGGGGAATGCGCGGCGCCAAGTGCAGCATTTCGTGCAGGATGCGATACGCCCCAACGTGACGGCGCCCTTTAAGCAGATGCTGCGGGCCGCTGTGACCCATCCGTTGATGCTGCTCTACCTCGATCAGGACGATTCTGTTGGCCCCGGATCGGTTTTTGCAGTCCGTCAGGCGAAGAAGGGCAAGCCGCGCGGGCTGAACGAAAACCTCGCGCGGGAAGTGCTGGAATTGCACACGCTGGGCGTGGGGGGCAGCTACACGCAGCGCGATGTGCGGGAGTTTGCCGAGTTGCTGGCCGGGCTGCGGGTGGATATGCGCCGGGGCATGTCCTTTCGGCCCAATCGCGGCGAGCCGGGCGCAGAGGAGGTGCTGGGCGAGCGCTATGGGGCAAAGCGGCCCGAGCTGGAGGATGTGCATGCGGCGCTGGACGACATTGCTGCGCACCCCGATACGGCGGCGCATATCGCGCGCAAACTGGCGGTGCATTTCGTTTCTGACACGCCGCCGGAGGGGCTGGTGGAGGCGCTGCGGGTGCGCTTCATCGAGACCGGGGGTGATTTGGGCGCGGTGACGGCGGCGATGCTGGAGCACCCCGATGCCTGGGGGCCGCTGGCCAAGACCAAGCAACCTTTCGACTTTTTGGCCTCGGCGGTGCGGGCGCTCGGCGTGGAGGGGCGGCAGGTGGCGGGGCTCAACCCCAAGAGAGTGCGCGACTATCTTGTGCGCCCGATGCAGCTGATGGGCCAGCCTTGGGAAAACCCGAACGGGCCGGATGGCTGGGCGGAGGATGGTGCGCATTGGCTGACGCCGCAGGGGCTGGCGGTGCGGATCAACTGGGCGATGTCTGTGCGGAAGGTGGAGGGGCTGACGCTGCCTGACCCACGCGCGTTTGTGAAAACGGCGCTGGGCAGCCAAGCCAGTGCGCGGCTGGAGTTTGCTGCCAAGGCGGCGGAGCGGGAAGCCGAGGGGGTGGGGATTATCCTTGCCTCGCCGGACTTTCAACGGAGGTGAAGCGATGAGCAGGCTGCTGCTGACACGGCGCAACTTTTTGGCCACTGCGGGCTGCTCGGCGGCGGCCTCGCCGCTGCTGACCTCGATGGCCTTTGCCGCCGCCCCTTGGGAAAACCGGCTGGTGGTGCTGGTGCTGCGCGGCGCGATGGATGGGCTTGATGTGGTGCGCCCGGTGGGCGACGCGCATTTTGCGGCGGCGCGCCCCAGCTTGGCGGCGGGCGATGGGCTGCCGCTTGACGGGTTTTTCACCCTGCATCCGGCGCTCGCCCCGTTGCATCCGCTGTGGGAGGCGGGCGAGCTGGGCTTTGCCCATGCCGTCTCAACCCCCTATCGCGACAAGCGCAGCCATTTTGACGGGCAGGATTTGCTGGAAGCGGGCACTGGCTTTGACGTGGCCACCGGGGCCGCGCGTGACGGCTGGCTGAACCGCATGCTGCAGGCGGTGCCGGGCGTGGAGGCGGACACGGCCTATGCCATTGGGCGTGAAGATCTGTTGTTGCTCTCGGGCGCGGCCCCCGCTGCCAACTGGTCGCCCGGCACCCGGTTGGAGCTTTCGCCGCAGGCGCGGCGGCTGATCGAGATGGTCTATGAAGAGCATCCGACCTATCGCGCCGCGGTGCTGGAGGCCCTTGCCCTGTCAGAAGATATCGCCGCGGCGGAAGCTGCGGGCGACGATGACGACGGCGGCGAAATGGCGGCCATGATGGAAGCCACTGGCTCGAAGGGCGCGCATATTCAGATGGCCGAGTTTGCGGTGCAGCGCCTGCGGACGGACACCCGGATTGCCGCTTTCTCGCTGGGCGGATGGGACACGCACCATGCGCAGGCCCGCAACCTGCCAAAGGCGCTTGAGCAACTTTCGGACGTGATTTCGCTGATGCGTGCGGGACTTGGGCCGCTTTGGGGCAAGACCGGCATCATCGCGATGACGGAGTTTGGCCGCACCGTGCGTGAGAATGGCACGGGCGGCACCGACCATGGCACTGGCGGGCTGATGCTGATGGCGGGTGGGGCGATGAAGGGTGGCAAGGTTTATGGCCGCTGGCCCGGGTTGGCGGAGGCAGATCTGTATGCCCGCCGGGATCTGATGCCCACAGAAGACGTGCGCGCCTATGCGGCGCGGGCGATGCAGGGCCTCTTCGGGATGCCGGATGATGTGCTTTCGGGGCAGGTCTTTCCGGGCCTCGATTTCAGCGGCGCGCCCGGTATCGTGCTTTGAGCGTGCGCCAGCGCTTAGACCCCGCCGGAGAGCTCGATTGTGTTGATCCCTTCGGCCGCATCGGCGGTGACGGTCTTGGTGCCCGTGGCCACGGTAGCTGCCACGGCAAATCCGAGTGACACCACGCCGGCCATGAGCACGACCCAGTCGATGGTGGCATTGCCCTCGTCTTCCGACCAGAATGCATTTGCGATGCGTTTCATAGGCTTGCTCCTTCGCGCCACATTGGGCCGCCTTCTGCCGCTCTACCCGCAAAGCTGACGGCGAAATGCGGCAGAGGGATGGAGAGTGCGGGCCATTTTGCGGGTTTTCCTCTCTCACATGGGCCGATAGGACAGCACCAAGGTTGACATGAGGTAAACGGATGGGGGAGGCGGGGCCATTGGGCGAAGAGCTGACGGGCTGGGTGCCACCGGAGCCGCCCGCGATGGCTGCGCTGGAGGGGCGCTGGGCAAGGCTCGAACGTCTCAGTGCCGACACCCATGCCGCTTCGCTCTTTCGCGCCTTCTCGGGCCATGATGCGCTCTGGGATTACATGCCGGTTGGCCCGTTTCACTCGGCGGCGCAGTACCATCGCTGGGCGCGGGAGGCAGAGGCGGGCCTCCACCCGCTGCATTTTGCCATTCAGAACCGCGATACCGGGCAGTGGGGCGGCACCTGTGCGTTGCTGCGGATTGCACCGGAGGCGGGCTCCATCGAGCTGGGCTACATTGCGCTGTCGCCAGAGTTGCAACGCACCCGCGCGGCGACAGAGGCGTTTTGCCTGCTGATCGAATGGGCCTTTGAGGCGGGGTATCGGCGGTTTGAATGGAAGTGCAACGCGCTCAACATGCCCTCGCGCCGCGCCGCCGAGCGGCTGGGCCTGAGCTATGAGGGCGTTTTTCGGCAGGCGCAGGTGGTGAAGGGGCGCAACCGTGACACCGCGTGGTTTGCCGCGATCGACAAGGAATGGCCCGCTTTGCGGGAAGCTCACCGCGCATGGTTGCGGCCCGAGAATTTTGACGCGGCGGGCCGCCAGATGGAGCGGTTGGGTGACCTGACACGGCTCGTGCGCGCTGCCTCAGACCCGGCGCTCCAGCTCGGCTGACAAACGCTGCGGCTTGCCGTTTCACCCAAAGGCCGCCACGCCCTGCGCGAGCGGAGGCATCTGAAACCTGAGCCGCGCGAAGCAGCCCGCAGGCGCAGTGGCTCTACAAGGCGACCGTGCCCTCCAGCCGGTGGGCGACGAGCTTGGAAATGGCTGCCGCCTCGCTACCGCCGCCCTCGCCGGCGGCGCGGGCATCCGCCAGCCCGGCTGCGGCCTCGGCAAGCGGCACGTCGGAGGCGCATTGGGCTACGGAGCCAAGAAACTGGGCGACGTAATCGAGCATCCCCGGATCATCTTCGCCGGTTGAGAGCACATCGGCCACATGGGTGAGGTCATCGCGCAGGGCCAGTGGATCGGGCGAAATCACATCGGCGGAAACCGCACGTGGGCCCATCGGCTGCTCCTCTTCAGGGAGTCGCGCGAGAATGGCTTGCTGGAAGGCGGCAAGGCTGGTGATGGGCTTCTGGATAAACCCGTCTGCCCCGGCCTCCATCGCATTATCTTCGCTCACCGGGTCGCCCGAGGTGGCGAGGAGCACGGGCACGCGGGTGTCGGATTGGTGCAGATCTCGGATCAACTCCAGCCCCGAGCCATCGGGCAGGCCGAGATCGACGATCACTGCCGTTGGGCGATAGACCAGCAAATGCCTGTGGGCAGAGGCCAGCGTATCGGCACGCCGGATCCGGGCGCCGGAACGCAGGCACAGCAGGCGCACCGCCTCGGAGGCAAAGCGGCTGTCTTCCACCACCAACACGGTGGCACCGAGAAGCGGCCGCTCGCGGGTGGGCTTTTGCGGAGAGATCGAGAACTGCGAGATATCATCTGTCATGGGAGCCTCCCTCAAGGCGTTACCTCCCGAGCAGACAGCAACAACCCTAAGAAGTGGTAAACGCCCCCGCACGATTGCGACAAAGGCGCGTCTTGTCGCGCGATTTGGCGGGCGGCATAACCGGCACAGATCTGCGAGGGAGAGATGAACATGATCGGACGGCTAAACCACGTTGCCATCGCGGTGCCCGACCTTGAGGCCGCCGCCGCGCAGTATCGCGGCACGCTGGGTGCCGATGTGGGCGCGCCGCAGGATGAGCCGGACCATGGTGTTACGGTTGTTTTCATCACCTTGCCGAATACAAAGATCGAGCTGCTCTACCCGCTGGGCGAGGGCAGCCCGATTGCCGGTTTTCTGGAAAAGAACCCAGCAGGGGGCATCCACCACATCTGCTACGAGGTGGATGACATCCTCGCCGCGCGTGACAAGCTGAAGGCCGAAGGCGCTCGGGTGCTGGGCACGGGTGAGCCGAAGATTGGGGCGCATGGCAAGCCGGTGCTCTTTTTGCACCCCAAGGATTTTAACGGCTGTCTGGTGGAACTGGAGCAGGTCTGATGAGCATTACCGCCGCCCTTGTCGTGCTGGCCATCACTTGGTTCATGGTGCTGTTTCTGGTGTTGCCGGTGCGGATGAAGAGCCAGCAGGAGGCGGGCGATGTGGTGCCGGGCACCCATGCCGGCGCGCCTGCGGATTTTCGGTTGGGCAGGCGGCTGAAGATCACCACGCTCATTGCGGTGCCGGTGGCCGGGCTGATCTGCGCGGTGATCATCTCCGGCGTGATTACCATCTCTGATTTCGACATGCTGGAGCGGTTCGGGCCGAAGGGGCCGATTGTGGAGGGGCAGTAGGCCCGTCAGGTTCGGGCGCCCGAAACGTCGCTCTGGAAGAGCGCCCGAAGCGTCGCCCCGCCCGCCCACCCGCGCTGCTTCGGGCGCCCTGTGCGTTGTCGCTGGCGACACGTCTGGCGCAGAGGGCGGTCTGAGGGTCAGCCGCCAAACTCCCGCAGCTCCTTACAGCAAGAGAACGGGGGCCGGGCCGGTCTAGCGGATCGGCCCGCTCGGCTGTGGCGTGAGTGCGGCGAGGTTCGGCTCAAGTCGGTGGAACATGTGGGTGAAGGTGGCCACGCCGAGGATCGGGATGAAGAGGTTGATCAGCGGAAAGCTGAGCGGAATTGCCATCAGCGTGCCTGCGAACCAGATCTTGCCAAAGTGGCGGCGGCGCGACTCGTTGGCCGCCTTGCGCCCGATCCGGCGCATCGCGACCATCTGGTAATACTCCCGCCCCAGCAGCAGCCCGTTGATCGCCCAGAACAACAGCGGAATCAGCGGCCCGGCAAAGATGTAGAGGATCAGCATCAGCACGTTGACGACGATTAGGATGCCGAAGAAACCGAGGCTGTCGCGCAGGGCTTCTGTCCAGGGGAAGCGCGGCACATCGGGCAGCTCGGGGTAGTGCCTGTCTTCCACCGCTGCCGCCACGTCTTCGAGGAACAGGCCGGTGAAGGCCGAGGCCACGGGGACCATCAGGAAGATCGACATCAGCGCCATCAGGGCAATCGAGGCCCAGGAGAGAAGATCGTCGATCCATGTCACCTCGCGGCCGAAGATGGTGAAAGTATCCGGCGTGACCCAGTCGAGAAACATCAGGAAGACGCCGTAGACCCCGAAGAGGAGCAGCAGCGTCAGCCCCAGCCCCATCGCCAGTACCTTGAGGAAGCGACCGTCGAACATCTGGTTCACGGCCTTGCCGAAATCGGAGAAGATCATTCGGAGACCCAGGCGGTGATGTTTGTCAGGTCGGGGCGGGGGCGCTCGGGGGGCGCGGCGGTTTCGGTGCCGATGTGGATGAAGCCTGCCACCGTCTCGTGCAACGCGAGGCCGAGGCCCTGTGTGATGAACTCACGGTCATGGCTGCCCCAGCCGGAAAGCCAGTTGGCGCCCCAGCCCGAGGCCAGCGCGGCGTTGAGCATGGCGAGGCATGCCGCCCCGGCGGAATAGAGCTGCTCGACCATCGGAATTTTCTCGCTTTGCACCGGCGAGGAGACCACCACCACGGCGAGGCCGGGTTGTTTGAGCTGGATTTGAAACTTTTCGACCTTCTCGGGCTCGATCTCCAGTGCCGCGCCGCGTTCGCCCGCCAGTGTGGCCAGCCGATCCAGCGCCGCGCCTTCGAGCACGATGAAGCGCCAGGGCTCCAGCTTGCCATGGTCGGGCGTGCGGGCGGCGGCTTGCAGGATTGGCCCCAGCTCTTCGCGGGTCGGCACCGGGGTGGTCAGCGTCTTGGCGGGCCGGGAGCGGCGGGTGAGGAGGAAGTCGAGGGCGGCGGGGTTTTTCTCGGGCATGGGCACTCCTTGGCGGTTGGCTCTTATGTCGGGTGTTTTGCGCCGGGGTTCAATGGGTTCACTCCCACCAAGGGTCGATGGCGGCGATGTCGTCATCGCTCCAGCCGAAGTGATGGGCGAACTCGTGCACTGTGACATGGGCGATCAGCTCGTCGAGCGACTGGCCGGGGCGCTCGCGCCATTCGGCGAGGATGGGCTGGCGGAAGAGCCAGACGGTATCGGGGAACGGGTCCGGGTGGCTGGCGGATTTTTCGGGGAGGGGGGTGCCCTCGTAGAGGCCGGTCAGGTCGCGCGGGTCACGCATGCTGAAGTCGGCCATCATTTCGGGCGTGGGCCATTCGGCGACGCGGATCATCACCGCGCGCGCCGCTGGCAGGAGCGGCGGGGGGAAGGCCTCTACCGTCTCATGGGCGATGCGGAGGAAATGGGTGTTGTCGCGGGACATGGGGGCCGCTGGCAGGCGTCAGGCCCCAGTCACCCGCCAGATCACATCGCCCACGTCATCGGCCATCAGCAGCGACTTGCCATCCGCGCCGAGGCAGACGCCGACCGGGCGGCCATAGGCCAGCTTTTCATCCTCGGAGAGGAAGCCCGAGAGAATGTCGCGCGGCGGCTCTGTTTCGCTGGGTTTTCCGTTTTCGAAGGGTACGAAGAGCAGTTTGTAGCCCGAGAGCTTGGAACGGTTCCACGAGCCGTGCTGGCCGATGACCATGCCTTCGCCAAAGCCGGGCAGGGTGCCTTCGGGCATCCAGCAGAGGCCAAGGGAGGCAGTGTGGCCGCCCAGCGCGTAATCGGGGCAGATCGAGGCGGCGACTGCGGCGGCGTCCTGCGGCACCCGGTCGTCGACGATGCGGTCCCAGTAGGAGTAGGGCCAGCCGTAGAAGCCGCCGTCGACCACGGTGGTGAGGTAATCGGGCGGGGTTTCGTCGCCCAGACCGTCGCGCTCGTTGACCACGGTCCAGAGCGCGCCGGTAGAGGGCTCGAAGGCCACGCCGACGGGGTTGCGCAGGCCGGAGGCGAAGATGCGGGCCTCTTCCGTGGCCACGTCGAGCTCCCAGATCGCGGCGCGGCCTTCTTCGGTTTCCATTCCGTCATCGGCGATGTTGGTAAGCGAGCCGACGCCGGCGTAGATCTTGGTGCCGTCGGGCGAGACGATGAGGCTGCGGGTCCAGTGGCCGCCGGGCTTGAACTCCACCAGCTTGCGGGCGGCGCTCTCATCCAGCCGGGTGGTGCCGGGCGGGAAGGGGAAGGCGACGATGCCATCGGTGTTGCCGAGGTAGAAGGTGTCACCCACCACGGCCATGCCGAAGGGCTGGCTCTGGTTTTCGACGAAGACTTCGCGGTGCTCGGCCACCCCGTCACCATCGGCATCACGCCAGAGGGTGACACGGTTGGCGCTGTTGCCCATCGCCTTGATCGCCTTCATCGTGGCGTGCGCGGCGCGGTCCAGCAGGGTTTTGGGGGGCGTCTCTATCTGGGAGGCCTCGGCCACCAGCACGTCACCCGAGGGCAGCACCTCGATCCAGCGCGGATGATCCAGCCCCTCGGCGAAGGCGTTGACCTTGAGGCCGGGGGCGCAGGTGGGCAGGCGGCCATCCTTCCAGCCTTCGGCGGCGGGCATCTTGAGGGTCATGATGCCCTGTTTCTTGGCCTCGGGGATCTCCGGCGTGCCGCCCATCGCCTGGGTAGTGGGGGCACCGATGCGGCGCAGGGCTGCGACCGTTCCGCCGACGAGGGCCGTTGCCTTTGCGAGTATGTCCATGATGCTTCCTCTGCGCCGTTTGCGGGAGTGGTAGCGCTAAATGGCGGGCGGTTACACCCCCGATGCCCACCGCGCTTGCTTTCCCGCCCTAGCGATTGGTAAACAAACCTGACCACTCCGGGGAGCCAATCAATGACCGTGATCACCTGCATCGACGACCTCAAGCGCATCCACAAGCGCCGCGCGCCGAAGATGTTTTATGACTACTGCGAGAGCGGGAGCTGGACGGAGCAGACCTTTCGGGAGAACGTGAGCGACTTTGACAAGATCCGGCTGCGCCAGCGGGTGGCGGTGGATATGTCGGGGCGTTCGACGGCGAGTCAGATGATCGGGCGGGACGTGGCGCTGCCGACGGCTCTGGCACCGGTTGGCATTTGCGGGATGCAGCATGCGGATGGCGAGATTTTGGCGGCGAAGGCGGCGGAGAAGTTTGGGGTGCCGTTCACGCTGAGCACCATGTCGATCTGCTCGATCGAGGATGTGGCGGAGAACACGAGCAAGCCGTTCTGGTTTCAGCTTTACACCCAGAAGGACACCGACTTTACTGACAACCTCGTGCGCCGTGCCAAGGAGGCCAAGTGCGATGCGCTGGTGATTACGCTCGATCTGCAAATTCTCGGGCAGCGACACAAGGATTTGAAGAACGGCCTCACCGCGCCGCCCAAGCTGAGCGTGCCGGTGATGTTGGACCTCGCCACCAAGTGGCGCTGGGGGCTGAAGATGCTGCAGACCCAGCGGCGCGAGTTTCGCAATATCGTGGGCCATGCGAAGGGCGTGGGCAACACCCGCTCCCTGCATGACTGGACGGCGAAGAACTTTGACCAGACGCTGGACTGGGACAAGGTGAAGCGGTTGATGGACCAGTGGGGCGGCAAGGTGATTTTGAAGGGCATCCTCGATGGCGACGATGCCGAGGAGGCCGCGAAGCTGGGGGCCGATGCCATCGTGGTGAGCAACCACGGCGGGCGGCAGCTGGACGGGGCCTTGAGCAGCATCCGGATGTTGCCGGAAATCGTGGAGCGCGTGGGGAGCAAGACGGAGGTTTGGCTCGATAGCGGCATTCGCTCGGGGCAGGACATCCTGAAGGCGCTGGCGCTGGGGGCGAAGGGCACGATGATCGGGCGCTCTTACGTGTATGGGCTTGGCGCGATGGGGCAGGAAGGCGTGGAGAAGGCGCTGGAGGTGCTTCAGAAGGAGATGGATATCTCGATGGCGCTTTGCGGCAAGCAGAACCCCGGCCAGTTTGGGCGGGACATGCTGCTGGTGCCGGAGGATTTTGGCGGGCGCTGGCAGGCCTGAGCGGAGCCGCTCAGCGGGCTGCGGCTGTTGCCTCGGCGTTCTTCGCCGCCGTGCGCAGCGGGATCAGCAGCAGCGGGGCGAGCGCCAGTAGCAGCGCCACGGCGAGAAAGGCGGCCCGCAGGCCTGCGGCTTCGGACAGAGCGCCAAGGAAGGGCGGGCCGATGAAGAAGCCCGAGTAGCCGATGACGGCGGCGCGGGAGATCACCGCCGGGCGTTGCTCTGGCGCAGAAAGTCGGCCCACGAGGGCAAAGACCATCGGACATATGACCGAGAGGCCAAGGCCGAGGATGCCGAAGCCGAGGTAGGCCACGGGCGGTGTTGGGGCGAGCGCCGCGAGCGCCGCGCCAGAGGTTGAAACAAGCGCGGCCAGCGTGGTGAGCCGGGCCTCGGACACGCGGGCGGTTGCGAATTGCCCGCCCAGCCGCCCGACACACATGGTGAAGCCGAGCATGGCCGGGCCAATCGCCCCTTCAGCCGCGCCGCCACCGAGCGTGCGCTCGATATGCAGGGCCGACCACGCCTCGGTGGCCTGTTCGCAGAGGAATCCGATGAGCACGATCGCCCCGCCCCAATAGGCCACGGGCGGCAGGCTGATGCGGCGTGGCGGCTCGGGGGCGCCGGGCGCGCGGGGCGGCAACTCGCGCTGGCGGGCCGCGGCGGCGAGCAGCAGGGCGAGCGCTCCTAGCAGGGCAAAGGTTGTTTGCGGGGCGGTGCCGGCATCTCGGAGCAGCCCGGCGAGCAGCGCGGAGGAGCCGTAGGCAAAGGAGAAGGTGGCGTGGTTGAGGTTCATCAGCGAGCGCCCGGTTTTGGCCTCGATGGCAGAGAGGCGGGCGTTCATCACCACGTCGAGCAGCCCGGCGCTGCTCCCCGCCAGCAGCATGGCGGCGGTGAAGAGCACGAGCGAGGTTGTCCACATCGGGAGCTGGAAGGCGAGGCCGATCCAGAGGCAGGCCACGGCCATCGCCATGCGCCCGAGCCGTGCATCAAAGCGCGGGGCGAACCACATCGCCGAGATCGAACCGATGGCGGAGACCAGCAGGACGAGGCCCCAAGTGCCGTCATCCGCGCCGATGCTTTCCTTGAGCTGGGGGGTGTAAGACGCAAAGGCGCCCCAGAAGATGCCCTCGGCTGCGAAGGCGGGCAGGGTGCGGCGCGACAGGGTTATGGCGTGCAGGATCGACATGAGCGCAATCGCAATCACGGCATGCAGGCCAAAGCAACTGTCAAAGTGGGTTGAAAGGCATGTCAGTCGGCTGCCCTATCGAAGCCTCCGGTCGTCGGTGAAACGACGCAAGGCCCAGAGAAGGACACCTGAGAGCGGCAGGGCGATGAGCGCCGCTGCCAGCCCGGGGGCGGGCAGGGTGAAGGCGGTGTAGAAGACGGCGGCGCAATCCAGCGAGGCGAGGAAGAGGCCAAAGCCGGCAAGGGAGGTGGCGAGGCCCCAGAGTGCCAGCTCTGTCCGGCCCGGCCCTGCGAACAACATGGCAATCGCCCGCACTGCGAGGGGCAGGGCGAAGACAAGAAAAAGGGCCACCATCAGGTCATCCTCGCTGCCTGTGCTCATCAGCTGATTGCAGTAGAAAGGCTCCCCTTCGGCGGGGCCCGGCACGAATCCCTTGGCCCTGCCCGGCCACCACAGGCCAATCCAGGTAATCCAGCCGCAGCAGGCGAGGTAGGCGAGGTTGAGAAAGGGGCGCATGGCGGAATCGTAAACCGGGTGAAACCTGTGCAAAACCCCTTGCCAAATGGCCCTCCCCCCTCTAATGGAGCGCCTTCACGCGGGCATACAGCCTTGGAGGATGTCCGCACCAACCTAGGAGAATTGCACATGGCTGGTCAGATTCCTGATCTCAATGCCGAAGCACGGACGGGGACAGGCAAGGGCGCCGCTCGTCAGGCACGGCGCGCGGGCATGGTGCCCGGTATCGTTTATGGTGGTGGTGAAGACCCGCTGCCGATCAACCTTCCGTTCAACAAGCTGCTCACCCAGCTGAAGGCCGGTCGCTTCATGTCGACCCTGTTCAACATGAAGGTCGAGGGCCAAGAAGACGTGCGCGTCATCTGCCGGAACGTGCAGCGCGACGTGGTTAAAGACCTGCCGACCCACGTGGATTTCATGCGGCTGAAGCGCACCTCGCGCGTCAACCTCTTCATCCCCGTTGCCTTCGAGAACGAAGAAGCGGCCCCCGGCCTGAAGCAGGGCGGCGTGCTCAACGCGGTGCGCCCCGAGGTCGAGCTGGTTGTGACCGCCGGTGACATCCCCGAGCAGTTGGTCGTGGACCTGACCGGCCTCGAGATTGGCGACACCGTGACCATTTCGAGCATCAACCTGCCCGAAGGCGCGAAGCCCACCATCGACCGCGATTTCGTGATCGCCAACATCTCCGCCCCCTCCGGCCTGCGTGCCGCTGACGACGAGGACGAGGATGTGGCCGCCGATGAGGTGCCGACCGCTGGTGAAGAGGCCGCCGCCGAGGAGTGATCTTCCGCGATGGATCGAATTGAAGAGGGCGTCCCAACGGGCGCTCTTTTTTTGTTTTTGGTGCGGTTTGCCTGAGGTGCGACGAACTGCTGCGGACAGCAAACGGTGCGGTAGGTGAAGCGCTGGTGAAAGTTCCATCGGGGTATGTTGTTGCGAAGGTGGTTTTGGCTGCTGTGCGAAACAAACCTTCCCTTCGGGTTTTCCCGGCAGTTTCTGAACAGGTGGCTGATATCGAAGTGACACTACACCGCTGAAACAGGCATAGTATTTTACCAGTTGCTTAATTAACTGCTTGGTATAATAGTGCCGGGCATGACTGAGTCCGAACAACTCGACGCCACATTCGCTGCATTGGCCAATCCAACTCGCAGGGCGCTGCTCGCTCACTTGGTAAAGGGGGAGGCCACTGTGAATGCTTTGGCGGAGCCATTCGATATGACGCTCCCCGCCATATCGAAACACATCCGTGTTTTGGAGAAGGCCGGGCTGGTCACGCGCGGGAAGGATGCGCAATTCCGGCCCTGTAAAATAAACGCTGAACCTTTGCGCGGCGTTGCCATTTGGACCGAACAGTATCGAGACATCTGGGAGGCCCGTTTTGATGCGATGGCCGGGGTCTTGCAATCAATGAAGGAAAAACCATGAGTGATCGGCAAAGCTGGGTGAAGATTGAGCGCGAGCTTGACGCGCCAATCGAAGACGTCTGGGCCATGTGGACCGATCCAGAGCTGTTCAAGACATGGTATGGGCCGATGGGGATGTCAGTTCCAACAGCGGAGATGGATGTTGTTGTCGGAGGGGCGCGCAAGGTTTGTATGGAAATGACCTCGCCGGTGCGCAGGATGTCTATGTGGTTTATTGGGGTCTACAAGGAGGTCCGCAGGCCTTCGCGGCTTGTTTATACAGAGAGCATGTGCACCGAGGACGGCACGATTATCCCGCCGCAGAGCATGGGCATGCCAGAAGGTACGCCGGACATCACCGAGGTGATCATTGAGTTGAGTGAGGCCGACGGGAAGACCTTGATGACGATGACCCATTCAGGCGTGCCCGAGGGTTCTGCGGGCGAGGGTGGGTGGAACCAAGCTTTTGACAAACTCGCAGTACGCTTGGCAACTCAATTTTGAATCTGATCCTCCTCGAAAGCGGCGCTGGCCGGAGCTTCTCGTGGCGCGTCGCGCGCCACAGTGAGAATTGGTCTGACGGCGGCACCCGGCAGGCTCGGGCTCGAAGCCGAAATTCACCGGGTTTGCAACGCGTTTCCGCAAGGAGGGGAAGCGCAGGGCGCTAACTGTTCAATTTTACCCTGGCAGCGTTACCGTGATCGGCTTGCCGCGCGTCGCCACCACCGTGTGCTCATATTGCACGCAGGCGGCGCGAGGGTTGGCCAGCAGGCTCCAGCCATCGCCACCGTCCTCGGCCCAGAGGCCGCCACGGGAGAGGAAGGGCTCGACCGTGAGCACGAGGCCGTCGGTGATGGGGCGACGGTCGCGGCTGGGCCAGGTGGGGATCTCTTCGGGGTATTCGTGCAGCGCCCGCCCGGTGCCGTGGCTGGCGAGGTTGCGGATAAGGGTGTAGCCGCGCTTGCTGGCAAACTGACCGATGGCATTGCCGATGGCGCCGATGGGCCGCCCGGCGCGCACCTGCGCCACGCCGATCTGGCAGGCCTTGCGGCCATCGGTGCAGAGCCGCTTGAGCGAGGCGGGCACATCGCCCACGCGGAAGCTGGCACCGGTATCGGCGACGAAGCCGTTTTTGGAGGCGGAAACGTCGATGTTGACGAGGGTGCCGGCGCGGATCACCTGCGAACCCGGAATGCCGTGGGCGATGACGTCGCCCATGCTGATGCAGGTCGCACCGGGGAAGCCATAGGTGCCCTGTGGGGCCGAGACCGCGCCTTCACGCTCCAGTATCTCGGCACCGAGCGCATCGAGCTCGGCGGTTGTCATCCCCGGCTCCAGCGCGCGGCCCATGGCTTGCAGGGTTTCGGCCACGATCCGGCCGATCTCGCGTAAGCCCTCGAGCTCGTCTTCATGGGTGATGGTCATGGGCGCTCCTTTGCCGCCAACCTAGCGAGGTCTGGCGGGCAGCGATAGGGTGGGGCGCGAGGGAGGGCTTGCCATGGCCGAAACTGTAACGCTCCACGGCTATCACTTCAGCGTCTACATGCGGGCGGCGCGGATGGCGCTGGCGTTGAAGGGGGTGCCCTACGCGGAGGTTGAGGTGAACCCGTTTGACGAGGACGGGCGCGCCGGGCTGATGGCGCTCAACCCCTTCGGGCGGGTGCCCGTGCTGGCGCATGGGGGCTTCACGCTTTACGAGACGGCGGCGATCACCGGCTACGTGGACCGCGCCTTTGACGGCCCGGCGTTGATGCCGGAGGGCGCGCAGGCAGCGGCGCGGGCGGCGCAGGTGATCGGGATCGTCGATGCCTATGCCTATGTGCCGCTTGTGCGGCAGGTGTTTTCACACGGCGTATTCCGCCCAGCAGAGGGCCATCAGGGCAGCGCCGAGGTGGTGGCCGAGGGGCTGCGCGTGGCGCCGCGCGTGCTGGGCGCGCTGGAGGCGATTGCGGCGGAGGGGCTGGTGCTGGGCGGGGGCCTGAGCCGCGCCGATTGCCATTTGGTGCCGATGGTGGATGCCTTTTGCCGCCATGAGGCTGGGGCGGCGATGCTCGGTGACTTTCCAGCGCTTTCTGGCTGGTGGGCGCGGGTGAAGGAAGAGCCGGTGGTGGTGGCGAGCGATCCGGGGCTGCCGGGGTGAGAACGGGTGGTGGGCAAATTGCCCACCCTACGGGTTGCGCCGGGGGCGGTGGCGCGGCATTGATCCCGCAAAAGGAGCGACGCGATGCAGCTTTGGGTCGGGCTCGGCAATCCGGGCGAAAAATATGCCGGCAACCGGCACAATATCGGCTTCATGGCGCTGGACCGGATCGCGTCTGACCACGGCTTCGCGCCGTGGCGGGCGAAGTTTCAGGCCGAGTTGAGCGAGGGGCGGTTTGGCTCTGAAAAGATCATGCTGCTGAAGCCGATGACCTTCATGAACCTTTCGGGCCAGTCGGTGGGCGAGGCGATGCGCTTCTTCAAGCTCGACGCGCCGGATGTGACCGTTTTCCACGACGAGATCGACCTCGCGCC
Organism: Vannielia sp. ABF1_015; assembly: GCF_056160745.1. Classification (NCBI taxonomy): domain Bacteria; kingdom Pseudomonadati; phylum Pseudomonadota; class Alphaproteobacteria; order Rhodobacterales; family Paracoccaceae; genus Vannielia; species Vannielia sp. ABF1_015. Next base: position 5,562 of record NZ_JBSWXT010000005.1, on the reverse strand, counting down.
GGGCAAGCTGCGCTGCAAGGCGGGCGGCGGCCATGCGGGCCACAACGGGCTGCGCTCGATCCACGAGCATATCGGCCCGCATTATGACCGCGTGCGCATGGGCGTGGGCCATCCGGGCCGCAAGGAAGCTGTGCCCGGCTGGGTGCTGCGGGACTTTCCCAAGCATGATGCCGAGTGGCTGGACGACATGCTGCGCGGGGTGTCGGACGGGGCGGGCGAGCTGGCCGCAGGCGATACAGGGCGCTTCATGAACGCGGTGGCGCGGCGCTTGCAGCCTGCGAAGCCGGAAAGAAAGCCCAAAGCCACGCCAGAGGCCCAAAAACCGGCGGAAAAGGCTGCCGAGCAAGACGGAGGCGCGCAGGAGGCCCCGGCAAAGAGCCCCCTGCAACGCCTTGTCGACAAGTTCCGCTGATCAGGCGGCCTGCTTCACGTAGAGCGACTTGGCGTTGACGAATTCCTTCATCCCGAAGCCGCCATGCTCGCGCCCGTATCCGCTGTCTTTCACGCCGCCGAAGGGCATGTTGGGCAGGGCCAGCGAGTAGCCGTTGATCGAGACCATGCCAGTGTCGAAGTGCTTGGTGGCCAGATCGCGGGCATAGGCTTCATCGCGGCTGAAAATGCCGCCGCCTAGGCCGTAGCGGCTATCGTTTGCCAGTTCCATCGCGTGCGCGTCGTCACGCGCCTTGATGATCGCCGCAGCGGGGCCAAAGAGCTCGTCGTCATAGGCAGGCTGGCCGGGGGCGACATCCACCAGCACGGTGGGGTGATACCATGCGCCCTTGCTATCGGGGATCTCGCCGCCGGTGAGCAGCTTCGCGCCGTTGTTCACGCTTTGCATCACCTGGTCATGCAGCTTGTCGCGCAGGTCATCGCGGGCGAGCGGGCCGAGGGTGGTTTCCTTGTCCATCGGGTCTCCCGGGGTGACGGCCGCCATTTGCCGGGTGAAGTTGTCGACAAAGGCGTCGTAGTTCTTTTCGGTGACGATGAAGCGCTTGGCGGCCACGCAGGTTTGGCCGTTGTTGTAGAGGCGGCCCATGACGCAGGTTTTGACCGCGAGGTCGAGGTCGGCATCGTCCAGCACGAGGAAGGCGTCGTTGGAGCCAAGCTCGAGCACGGTTTTCTTGAGGTGCTCGGCGGCCTTTGCAGCCACGACGCGCCCCGCGCCATCCGAGCCAGTGAGGGTGACGCCGCGCACCTTTTCATGGGCGATGATCTCGTCGGAGGTGTCGTGGCTGATGATCAGCACGGTGAAGAGATGCTCGGGCAGCCCGGCCCGCTCCATGACGTCGCGCAGGAAGAGGCCGGAGCCGGTGCAGTTGGCGGCGTGTTTCAGAAGCACGCCGTTGCCTGCCATCAGGTTGGCGATGGCATAGCGCACCGCTTGGTAGGCGGGAAAGTTCCAAGGCTGAATGCCGTAGATCACGCCGGTCGGGGCATAGGTGATAACGCCGGTGCCACCGTCGATCTCCCGCTCTTCGTCGGCAAGCTCCTTTGGCCCCTGTGCCGCCGTCCAGTCACAAATGGCGGCGCAAAGGTCGATCTCCTGCCCGGAGGCGGTGATCGGCTTGCCGGTTTCCAGCGTCATCAGGCGGGCGAACGCGTCGCGGCTTTTGCGCAGTTCTTCGCCAATTGCGGCGATCACCGCCGCGCGTTCGGAAAGGCTTTTCAGTTTCCATGCGTCGAAGGCGGCATGGCAATGATCCACGGCGGCAAAGGCCTCTTCGCGGGTCATGTGCTTGTAGGTTTCGATCTCGTCGCCGTTGGCCGGGTTGATGGTTGTGATGCTGTCGCTCATGTCGGCTCCTGTCGTTTGCGGTTGCAGGGCCAACGCGGCGGAGGGCGAAAAAGTGCCATCACGGGGTGGCGAGCGGGCTAGTCTATCCGGAAGGTCTTGCTGCGCGAGGTGGCACCGGCGCTGAGGGTCAGGCGGCTGGGCGCGATGCCGAGGGCATGGGCGAGGAGCTTGGTGACGGCAGCGTTTGCCTTGCCGCCCTCGGGGGTGGCGGTGGTGGTGACTTTCAGGTTACCGGCGTCCTCGATCACGGCATTGGCGCGGGCGTTGGGCGTGACCTTCAGGGCCAGCGTTGCGCCCGGCGTGGCGAGGTGGGCGAGGCTGCCCTTTTGCACTCTCGGTTTGGCCATGGCACTGATTGGCACGGCGCAACGCGGAGGGCGAGATGGCGACAGGATTTTTCTGGGATGAGCGGTGTTTCTGGCACCACGGGGGCGATTATGCGCTGACGCTTCCGGTGGGCGGCTATGTGCAGCCCGGTGCAGGCGGCTTGCCGGACGGGCCAGAGACCAAGCGGCGGCTGAAAAACCTGATGAGTGTCAGCGGGATTGACCGGGAGCTGGCGCTGCGCGGTGCGCCGGAGGCCACGCGGGAGGAGCTGCTGCGGGTGCATCCGGCACGCTATCTGGAGGCGTTCAAGGAGATGTCGGACGCGGGCGGGGGCGAGCTGGGGCTGCGCACGCCGTTCGGGCGGGGCGGCTACGAGGTGGCGGCGCTATCGGCCGGGCTGGCGGTGGAGGCGGTGCGGGCTGTGTGCGCGGGCGCGTTGGAGAACGCCTATTCGCTCTCGCGCCCGCCGGGGCACCATTGCCTGCCTGATTGGGCCAACGGCTTTTGCCTTATGGCCAATATCGCCATCGCCGTGGAGGCTGCGCTGGCCGAGGGCCGGGTGGGCCGGGTCGCCGTGCTGGATTGGGACGTGCACCACGGCAACGGCACCGAGGCCTGCTTCTGGGAGCGGGATGAGGTGTTGACCGTGTCGATCCACCAAGAGCGGAACTATCCGCTGGATACCGGCGGTGCCGAGGCCCGGGGCGCGGGTAAGGGGGAGGGGGCGAACCTGAACATCCCGCTGCCGCCGGGCGTGGGCCATGCAGGCTATCTGGCGGCGATGGAGCGGCTGGCGTTGCCCGCGATCCGCGCCCACAATCCAGACGTCATCATCGTGGCCTGCGGCTATGACGCGGGCGCGATGGACCCGCTGGGGCGGATGCTGTGCACCGCCGATACCTTCGGCGCGATGACCGCGCAGGTGAAGGCGCTGGCGGGCGAGCTTTGCGGCGGGCGGCTGGTGATGGTGCATGAGGGCGGCTACTCGGAGGCCCATGTGCCGTTTTGCGGTCATCGGGTGCTAGAGGCGCTTTCGGGCGCGTCGGTGCATGTGCCGGACCCGTTGAAGGCCACGCTGGAGGCGCGCCAGCCCGGAGCGGTCTTTGATGCCTTTGTGGAGGGCCTGTTGGCCGAGCAGGCGGAGGCTGCCGGGCTTTGAGGGTGTTTCGGCGGTTGGCCTCCTGCGCGCTGCATGGCGTTGTCGCGCTGGTGCTGACAGCGCTGACCTTCGTTGGGGGCTTGGCCTGGCTGGGGGCGCTGGCGTTTCGGCGGCGGCGGTGGCTGGCCTTCGGGGGGCTTTACCTCGTGCTGTCGGGTGCGCTCTGGCTGGCCGCACCTTTGGCCGGTCGCGAGGGCGTGCCGTGCTGGAGCGAGCCGCTCAGGGCCAAGGGGATCTATTGCGCGATGAACCGCAGCTTCGTGACGCCGGAGTTGCGGGCGGTGTTGGAGGATTTGGCTGCCGACATGGCCGCGGCGCACCCTGGAACGGTAACGGTGATGCTCGACGGGGGCTTTCCGGCAAGCGGGCTGCCGCTGTTGCCTCATCTCAGCCATGACGACGGCGAGAAGGCCGACCTTGCCTTTTGGTATCGTGACGCGGCGGGCTATGCGCCCGGACGCACCCGCTCGCCGCTGGGTTACTTCGCCTTCGAGAAGGGGCCAAGCGATTGCCCGCGCCGCTGGCCGAGCCTGCGGTGGAACATGCGCTGGCTTCAGCCGCTGTGGCGCGACATGGCGCTGGATGATGCGCGGATGCGCTTTGCGCTGGGCTGGCTGAAACGGGATGCGCGGGTCGGCAAGGTGTTTGTCGAGCCGCACCTTGCGGCCCGCTACGGGGTGGCGGGCGGCAAGCTGCGGTTTCAGGGCTGCCGGGCGGCGCGGCATGACGACCATATCCATCTGCAACTCTGAAAACCCTTGCCGGGCTCTCCAACGCGCTGAATGATAACGCATGGATCAGCCCCTCAACCCGACAGACCCACCCCTCGCCTCGCCCGAGGTGGCGGATGCCTTTGCGGAGTTTCCCGAGGCGGTGCGCGGGCCGCTTCTGCGGCTTCGGGCGCTGATCTTCGAGGTGGCCGAGGCCACGCCGGGGGTGGGGGCGCTGGAGGAGGGCCTGAAATGGGGCCAGCCGAGCTATGCCACTGCCGAGACGGGCGCGGGCTCGCCGGTGCGGCTGGGTTGCCCCAAGAGCGGCGGCGGATTCGGCATTTATGTCCACTGCGCCACGCGGATTATCCCGGACTTTGAAGCGCTCTACCCGGACTTCCGGTTTGATGGCACGCGGGGCGTGCTCTTCAAAGAGGGGGATGAGCCGTCACTGGACGCGCTGGGCATGCTGATTGCCTCGGCGCTGACCTATCATTTGCGCAAGAAGCACAACGGCGGCTGAGCGCAGCCGGCTTTGTGACGGGGTGGCGGGACATATCCCGCCCTATGGGTCAGGCGGAGTGGGCACCGTCTGCGAGGCTTTTGACGAAAGCGGTGACCTCGGCGGGCGACTTGCCATCGGCAATTTCCGCCACGATGGCGGAGCCCACTACGGCACCATCGGCCACGGAGGCAATGCTTTGCGCGCCTTCGGGCGTTTTGATGCCAAAGCCGACGATGATCGGCAGATCGGTTTGCGCCTTGATCCGGGCCACCTCGGGCGCGACATCGGCGGCGCTTGCCTCGGCGGAGCCGGTGATGCCGGTGATCGAGACGTAATAAACAAAGCCGGAGGTGTTTTGCAGCACCTTGGGCAGGCGCTTGTCATCGGTGGTGGGCGTGGCGAGGCGGATGAAGTTGAGGCCTGCCTTCTGCGCCGGGATGCAGAGCTCGTCATCTTCCTCGGGGGGCAGGTCGACCACGATGAGCCCGTCGATGCCGGCCTCCTTCGCCTCGGCAAGGAAGGTATCGACGCCGCGGCTGTAGATCGGGTTGTAGTAGCCCATCAGCACGATGGGGGTGGTGTTGTTTTCGGCGCGGAAGGCGCGGGCGAGCTCAAGCGTGCGATCCATCGTCATGCCCGCCTCCAGCGCGCGCTGCCCGGCCAGCTGGATGGTGGGGCCATCGGCCATGGGATCGGTGAAGGGCGCGCCGAGTTCGATGATGTCGACACCGGCGGCGGGGAGGCTGCGCACGATCTCCAGCGAGGTTTCGTAATCGGGATCGCCCGCCATGACATAGGCGACGAAGGCCTTTTTGCCCTCGGCGTTGAGGCGGGCGAACGTGTCGTCGATGCGGGTCATGGCTTGGCTCCGGTAGTGGTCCGGGGAGATTTGCCGGAATGGGGCGCGGGAGGCAAGGCCATACGCAGCAAACTGGGGGGGGGGGGGGGGGCAAAACCCCAAAAAAACCGGACCAAAAAAAAAAAAAAAAAAAAAAAAACCCCCCCCCCCGCAAAAACCAAAACAGAAAAAAAAACAACCCACCCCTCAAAACCAGAACCACAACAA
>NZ_JBSWXT010000004.1:0-225265 GCF_056160745.1 Vannielia sp. ABF1_015 | reverse complement strand
TGGTTGATGGTTTGGTCCTGGGGTGGGTCTGGGGGGGTTTGTTGGAGTGGGGCGGGGGAGGCAGGGCCATACGAAGAAGGCTGGGGGGGCGTTGCCCCCACACCCCCGGAGATATTTGCAGCAAGAAAATGGATCAGGCGCAGATTTTCACCGCGCGGGCGAGATCGGCGGTGAAGCGGGCCTCGGCCTCTTGGCGGGCCTGGGCCTCGGGGAGGCGCAGGAGGTAGCTCGGGTGGGTGGTGAGCAACACGGGGGTGCCGTCTGGCGTGTGTTCGATCATGCCGCGCCGCCGGGTGATGTTGCGGGATGAGCCGGTGAGGGCGAGGGCAGGCGTGGCCCCCATGGCGAGGATCAGGCGGGGTTTGACCCAGTCGCGCTCTAGGTCGAGCCACCATTTGCAATGTTCGATCTCATCCGCATCTGGGCGCTGGTGGAGGCGGCGCTTGCCGCGTGGGGTGAATTTGAAGTGCTTCACCGCGTTGGTGACGTAGGTTTGTTGCCGGCTGAGCCCGGCCTTGGCGGCGCAGCTATCGAAGAGTTGCCCGGCGGGGCCGGTGAAGGGCTTTCCGGAGAGGTCTTCGGAGTCGCCCGGCTGCTCGCCCACGACCATGATGCGAGCGGAGAGCGGCCCCTCGCCGGGCACGCCTTGCGTGGCGCGGCAGCCGATGGGGCAGCGGGTACAGGCGTCGAGGTGCTGCTTGAAGGTGTCGGGGGTGACGCCTTCAGGCATTGGCGCGCGGGTGGCGACGGCCTTGGCGGCGAAGGCGGGCGGGATGCTTGGCAGCTTGGCCTGCATCTCGGCGGCGCGGGCGGGGGCGGTGCGGATCAGCTCGGGGATGAGGCGAGCCTCGGGGAGGTTCTTCCAATACTTCTTGGGCATCTCCGAGCGCATTGCCGCAGGCATCAGCCGCGCCGGGTTGAAGATGTTGGCGTAGTAGGTGCGCCAGAGGTCGTGGCTGGCGTCCTCGGGGGGGCGGGTGTGTTCGGCGGTTTCCTCAAAGGAGAGCGCGCCTGCGATGAAGCGGGCGGTGAGGATGGGCGTGGCGATGACCCAATCCATATCGCCGAAGCGCTTGGCAAAGAAGGGCGCGGCGGCTTCGGTGATCGGGTTGTCGGGCTCGAACCATGCGGCGAAGGCGCGGCGGTTGGCACCTTGCGGCGTGACCTCGTTGAAGCGGACGAAGGCGTGCATCTTGTGGATGTCGCGGCCCACCTCCTTGCGCTGGTGCAGCAGTTTGAGCAGCGCGTCGTCGGCGCGGTCGCCCCAGCGGATCTCGCCCCGGCCAAGACGGAGGACGAGGGCGTAGGCACGGGCGAAACGCTGAGGGTCGCGGTGGTAGAGGCTGCTTTCGATATCCAAAAGGGCCTGTCTCGAAAGGCGAATTTCGACCGGTGCGGCGCGCGGCGCATCGTTGCTGGCGAAGAGATCTTGCGCGTCGTCTTGCGTCCAGCGGACGTGTTCAGCGGGCACGCCCTCTGCCGCGAGGCGGCGCGCTTCGCCGCGCCATGCGGCGATTGAACCGATTTTCGGGAGCCGAACGGTGAGCATCAGAACAGCGAGAGTTGCTCGGGCGGGGGGGCGAAGCGGGCGCGCAGGTTTGCCTCATCCGTCAGGCCGCGTGGCGACCAGCCGGGGCAGGTGATGAAGGGTTTGGCGTTCTTCAGGTTGCAGCCGATCTTCAGCAGGTCATCGTAGCGCAGGGTGCGGTGGCGGCGGGCGGCAAGGATGCGTTTGACGCTGGTGGTACCGAGGCCGGGGGTGCGCAGCAGGGCTTCGCGGGGGGCGGTGTTTATATCGACCGGGAAGGCCTCACGATGGGCGAGGGCCCAGGCGAGCTTTGGGTCGATCTCAAGGTCGAGCATGCCGGACTTGGGCGCGATCTCGCCTGCGTCGAAGCCGTAGAAGCGCATCAACCAGTCGGCCTGATAGAGCCGGTGCTCGCGTTGCAGCGGCGGGCGGATGAGCGGCAGCACCTTGGAGGCGTCGGGGATGGGGGAGAAGGCGGAGTAGTAGACGCGGGAAAGTTTGTAGGAGGCGTAGAGGTTGGAGGAATTGGCGAGGATGTCGCTATCCTTTGCCGCATCGGCACCGACAATCATCTGCGTGCTTTGGCCCGCCGGAGCGAAGCGGCCCTTGCGGCCCTTGTAGGTGGGCTCCTTCGCTGCCTCCCGGCGGGCGCGGACCCCGGCCATCGCGGTGCGGATCTGCTGGGCGGATTTCTCGGGGGCGAGGGAGGTGAGGGCCTTCTCGGTGGGCAGCTCGACGTTGATCGAGAGCCGGTCGGCCCATTTGCCTGCCTCGTCGAGCAGCTCGGGGGAGGCGTCGGGGATCGTCTTGAGGTGGATATAGCCGCGGAAGTTTTCCTGTTGGCGGAGGGTCCGGGCGATGCGGACCATGTCGGCCATTGTGTCATCCGGCGACTTGATGATGCCGGAGGAGAGGAACAGGCCCTCGATATAGTTGCGGCGGTAGAACTCCACGGTGAGGCTCACCACCTCTTCGACCGTGAAGCGCGCCCGTTCCACCCGGCTGCTGACGCGATTCACGCAGTAAGCGCAATCGTAGATGCAGAAGTTCGTCATCAGGATCTTCAGCAACGAGATGCAACGGCCATCGGGTGCGTAGGCATGGCAGATGCCAGCGCCGCCGGAAGAGCCAAGGCCCTTACCGTCTTTCGAGTTGCGCCTGTCACCGCCCGAAGACGCGCAAGAGGCGTCATACTTGGCGGCGTCAGCGAGAATCGCGAGCTTGTCTTGGAGGGTGCGTTTGGTCATGTGTTCCTGATATGTTCCTTTTGCGAAACATGCCAGTCACAGGGTTGGGAGGGCAATGCACTATGACATACGGGCGGCGCTTGGGTACGCCGCCCGTATGCGTTTCGTGAGTAAGCGTCAGGCCGGTTCGCCCTCGGCCATCACCATCCAGCGGATTCCGAAGCGGTCGGTGAGGGTGCCGAAGAGGGGTGTCCAGAACATGGGTGCGAGGGGCATGCGCACCTCTCCGCCCTCTGAGAGAGCCTCGAAGGCGGCGCGGGTGGCGGCCTCGTCGGGGAGGGTCGCGGCCATGGAGCAGCCGGCCATGGGGGTGAACTCGCCCATCAGGTCGTCGGAGCCGTAAACGAGGCTGTCGCCGATCTTCATGGAGCCGTGCATCACCGCATCATCGGGCACGCCAGGCATGTGCGCCTTATCCTCTTCAGGAAGGCTGGAGAAATTCATCAGCTCGGGCGCGGGCGTTTTGAAAACCTTGGCGTATGTTTCAAAGGCCTCGCGGCAGGTGCCCTTGAAGAAGAGATAGGGGGTGGCTTCCATTGTGCGTCTCCTCATAAGTGTTGATATCAACATAAGCGGCAAGCCCAGCTGCCGTCAACTGACGATAGGCCGAGATCAGCCGGTGGGTGTAGCGGGGTCGGAGGGCGGGGTGCAGCGCGCGGCGAAGGCGTCCAGCTCGCGGCCGATCCGGGTGTCGCCGCTCTGGCTGCGCAGATGCTCGAAAAATGGCGCATAGGCCTGTGCATCGCGGCGGGCGTGGGTGCAGAAATAGCTGTCGATGATGCCGGTATCGCAAAGCCCGCCGCTCTCGCAGAAGCTGACTTGTGAGTAGAAGCTGTCGAGCACCAGAAGCGGCTCGCGGATAGGCTCTTCGGCCCCTGTGCGAAAGACCGATGCGGCGAGCATGGCGGCATAGTTGCGGGGGGTGAGCGACTGGTTGCGCAGCATGGCGACAAGCTCGGGCTGCCCGGCCCAGAAATCATAGAGCGCTTGACGCGACCCAAGCAGGGGTTCTTCGGTATAGGCGTTGATGTAGGTGATGGCTCGGGCGCGGTTCTCGGCCTTCAGGGCTAGGTCCTGATCGTAGAAAAACTTCGCCATCCCGGCCACGGCGACGACCAGCGTGAAGAGATGCGCCAGCGTGTCGATATCCATCTCGGGCTTGAAGAAGCGCCGGATGCGCGAGCGGCGTGCGGGGGCCTCCTCAGCCGTGGCAGCGGGGGCGGGCTCAGCGGGGCTGGACATCGCAGCGCTCCGGGTAGAAGGCCAGCAGCCCGGCGCTTTGCGGAATTTCGATCCCGGCGAGACAGGTGAAATCCTGCGCCGAGAGGGCGACCACGGCATCGGGCGCTTCGGCGGCGTCGAAAAGGGAGATATCGGGCGTGGTGAACTGTGCCGTGTCGGCGGGCGCTGCGGGCGGGGCCTCGCCGCAGTCGGCCAGCGTCACAAAGGCGGTTTGACCCTCAGCAGGCGCATAGGCCTCGGCGTTCTGTTGCAGACAGGCAAGCTGGGCGCTGGTGACGAGGAAAAAGAAGGCCTCGTCCTGCGCCACGGCAAAGGTGGGCGCGGCGGCCAGAAGGGCAATGCATGTGGGGCGGAAAAGGCGATGCATGAAGTTCGTCTGATTGGCTGTGACTGATGGTGCTCTGACCGTTCTAAGCGCCATGGTCTCAGGTGCAAGCGCCAAGCGGGCATTGCCCTTCAGCCCTGCGCGTCCTAGAAGGCGGCTCGGATCACGGGAGACAATGAAATGGGCTTCAAAACCGGCATCGTGGGGCTGCCCAACGTGGGCAAGTCGACGCTGTTCAACGCGCTGACCCGCACGGCAGCGGCGCAGGCGGCGAACTTTCCGTTCTGCACGATCGAGCCCAACGTGGGCGAGGTGGCGGTGCCGGACGACCGGCTGGAAAAGCTGGCGGCAATTGCGAGCTCCAAGCAGATCATTCCCACGCGGATGACCTTTGTCGACATCGCCGGGCTGGTGAAGGGCGCCAGCAAGGGCGAGGGGTTGGGCAACCAGTTTCTAGCCAATATCCGCGAATGCGACGCCGTTGCTCACGTGCTGCGCTGCTTTGAAGATGGCGACGTGACTCACGTGGAAGGCCGGGTGGACCCTGTGGCCGATGCCGAGACCATCGAGACCGAGCTGATGCTCGCCGACCTTGAAAGCATCGAAAAGCGCCGCGCGGGCCTGGTGCGCAAGCTCAAGGGCAACGACAAGGAAGCCGCCCAGCAGGATCGCTTGCTGGCCGCCGCACAGGCAGCGCTTGAAGACGGCAAACCGGCCCGCACGGTGGATGTGGATGCCGAAGACGCCCGCGCGTGGCAATTGCTGCAACTGCTGACCTCCAAGCCGATCCTCTTCGTGTGCAACGTGGCCGAAGATGAGGCCGCGACCGGCAATGAACACTCTGCCGCCGTCGAGAAGATGGCCGCCGAGCAAGGTGCCGGTGCTGTGGTGATTTCGGCCAAGATCGAAGAAGAGATCAGCCAGCTCGATGCTGAAGAGGCCGAGATGTTTCTGGAGGAGCTCGGGCTGAAGGAAGCCGGGCTCGACCGGCTCATACGGGCCGGATACGAGCTGTTGCACCTGCAAACCTACTTTACTGTCGGTCCAAAAGAGGCCCGCGCCTGGACCATCCCGTCAGGCACCTCAGCGCCGCAAGCGGCAGGGGTGATTCACGGGGATTTCGAGAAGGGCTTCATCCGCGCCGAGACCATAGCCTACGAGGACTACATCGCAGGCAATGGCGAGCAGGGGGCCAAGGAGGCGGGCAAGATGCGCGCCGAGGGCAAGGGATATATTGTGCAGGATGGCGATGTGCTGCACTTCCTGCATTCGGGCTGAGGCAGCCGGGTTTGCCGCGCAAGCGGGTGTGGCTTCCTGAAGAGTATGAGTTTGTAAGGGATTGATATGAAACGTTTTGCTGCCATCGCTGTCGTTGCACTTCTGCTTGCAGGCTGCACCACGGATGCTCTCATCAGCACCGCCTACCCGGACCGCGAGCGCTTTCGGTTTCGCAATTCGGACGGCGATGCGCTGACCTATCTTTGTGCACCCGGCGCGGATGCAAAGGCGCGGGCCACGAAGGCGCACCGCTACACCGACACCCAGCTCACAGCCGTGGCGAAATGGGCGGCGGGCCACATCGTGAACGGCACCGCCTCCAGCCGCCAGATCTCGGCCCGTATCAATGCCGTGGCCGAAAAGACGGTGGAAGAGACTGAGCGCCGCTATAAGTGCCTGATGATCGACGCTAGCTAAAGGGCGCGGCAACTCGGGCCGGAACGAGGCAACCGAAAGGGGGCCGGTGATGCTGGATCTGAAATGGCTGGACTGGAGCCGCAAGGTGAAGCGGGGCGTACTTCGCCAGCTTGCTTCCGTGGGGCTAGAGCCGCCAGCGCTGAAAATTCTTCGCCATGACGAGCCGGTGGGCAGCTATGATGTGACGCTGCGCCGGGCCGGTGCGGGGTTTGAGCTTGCCCTGCCGTCGCAACGCCCGCCGGTGCATCCGCGCAAGCGTGCCTTGAGCCACAGTGCCGCTTATCTGTGCTGGATGATGGCCGCGCCCGAGGGGGTGGCCCAGATCAGCGGTAATACCTCTGATGGGCATGAGCCTTCTGTGGCCCGGTTCAGTTTTTCCTCCTGCGGCCAAACGGTTCCGGTGCCGGATCACTTCTTCTTCCGCAGCCGGGGGCATGACGCGATGCGCGAGGCGGCCGCGCAGGTGGCATTGCCTTGGGCGGATCGCGGGGCAGAGGTGGTTTGGCGGGGCCGTGCGAATGGGCTGGGGCCGCTTCTGACCGATTGCGTGGCGGGGCAGCCGGGGGTCAACCAGCGCCTAGCGATGGCGCTGCGGTGCCGGGGTGGGGAGATCGACTTTCGCTTTATCGACGAGCCCGAGCGGGGCGAGGCGGCGGCGCTGCGGGCGCAGGGGCTATTGGGCGAGCGGCTGGCTTCGGAAAGCTGGGGGCAGCGCAAGTATGCCATTGATATTGATGGCATTACCAACACTTGGGACAACCTCTTTCATCGCCTGCTCCTCGGCTGCTGCGTGCTCAAGGTCGATAGCCCCTTTGGCTTTCGTCAGTGGTATTATGACCGGCTGGAGGCGGGGCGGCATTTTGTGCCGGTGCGCGCCGATCTGGCCGATCTGGAAGAAAAGCTGGACTGGCTGCGCAGCCATGACGCCGAGGCCAGCGAGATTGCGCAGGAAGGTCAAGCACTTGCGCGGGAAATGACATGGGAGCGCGAGCGCGCCCGTGCGGCGGAGATCCTCGCCGCGGGGTAGGGGCCGGTGGCAGAAAGGGGCTTTCGCCGCAGCGGTGTTTCGCGCCACAGTCGCCCAAGGCAGACACCCGCGAAGGAGCCCCAGCGATGCCCGATCCGTTCTTCCAGCCCGTCTCCGGCTTTGAGCTGCCGCGCTTTGCGGGCATTCCCACTTTCATGCGGCTGCCCCATGTTTCATTGGAAGATCAACGCCTTGCCGAGGTTGAGATCGGGCTGATCGGGGTGCCTTGGGACTCTGGCACCACCAACCGCCCCGGCCCGCGCCACGGGCCGCGCGCGCTGCGGGATGCTTCCTCCATGATCCGGGCGGAAAACGGGGCAACGGGGGTGCGGCCCTTCGAGCTGGTCAACTGCGCCGATCTGGGGGACGTGGCCCCCAACCCGGCCGACATCGCCGACACGCTGGAGCGGATAACTTCGTTTTATGCCAGGGTGTTGGACGCCGGGATCATGCCGCTGACGGCGGGCGGAGACCACCTGACATCGCTGCCCGTGCTGCGTGCCGTGGCGGCGGAAAACCCGGTGGGCATGGTGCATTTTGACAGCCACACAGACCTCTACCACTCCTACTTTGGCGGCACGATGTTCACCCACGGCACCCCGTTCCGCCGGGCGGTGGAGGAGGGGCTGCTGGAGCCGGAGCGGGTCGTGCAGATCGGCATTCGCGGCACGGCTTATGACAGCGAAGACAAGGACTTCGCCAAGTCGGTGGGTATCCGCTTGATTCCGATAGAGGAATTCCATGCGAGGGGCGTGGATGACGTGATGGCCGAGGCTCGCGAGATCGTGGGCGAGGGGCCGACCTATGTGAGCTATGACATTGATTTCATTGACCCGGCCTTTGCCCCCGGCACCGGAACGCCCGAGGTGGGCGGGCCGAACAGTTACCAGGCCTTGCAGGTGGTGCGGGCGCTCAGGGGGCTGAACGTGGTGGGCGCCGACATGGTGGAAGTCTCGCCGCCCTTCGACGTGGGCGGGGCCACGAGCTACCTCGGGGTGTCGGTGATGTTCGAATTGCTTTGCGTCATGGCGGAGGTGATGGCGGGCGGGGCGGAAGGTTGAAATTCGGTAAAAGCTGAAAGATTTCAGGGGTTAACCGTAAATAGGCAACAGGCACAACCGATGCACAAGTGATGCACAACCCATGCATACGAGGTTTCGCGCAGTTTGGTTAAGTTAACCCACCGCCCCACGCAACACTTGCCCCGTCAGCCAGCCTCAAGCGCCGAGATTTGCGTAAGCTGCCTCTCGGACATCGCGACATACTGCGAGGCCCCGGCGGCGGCGAACACCTCCAACGCGGCCTCCACATGTTGCCGCGCCGTGGCCAGATGTGCCTGGTCTCCGGCCTTCTCGAAGAAGGCCATTTCGCAACTGGCGAGGTTGCCCCGTACCATGGCCCAGCCGAGCGGCACTCGGTCGCGGGTGCGTTCCTCCAGCGCGGCGCGATAGGCGACGACGGCCTGTTTCAGCCGCTCGGTGCCGCTTTCGCGTCGCCCGAGGTCGAGCAGCGTATTGCCAAGGTTCATCTGGGTCATGGCCCATTCGAGCGGCACGCGGTCGCGGGTGCATTCCTCCAGCGCGGCGCGAAAAGCGGTGACGGCTTGCTCCAGCCGCGCGGTACCGCTTTCGCGTTGCCCGAGGGTTTGGAGCGCAGCGCCGAGGTTCATCTGGGCCATGGCCCAGTCGAGCGGCACCCTGTCACGGGTCCATTCCTCCAGCGCGGCGCGATATGCGGCGACGGCCTGCTCCAGCCGCTCGGTGCCGTTTTCGCGCTGCCCGAGGGTTTGGAGAGCATTGCCGAGGTTCATCTGGGTCGCGGCCCATTGGATCGGCACCCGGTCGCGGGTGTTTTCCTCCAGCGCGGCACGATAGGCGGTGACGGCCTGTTCCAGTCGTTCCGTGCCGCTCTCGCGTTCCCCAAGGGTTTTGAGCGCAGTGCCGAGGTTCATCTGGGTCATGGCCCATTCGAGCGGTACGCGGTCGCGGGTGCGTTCCTCCAGCGCGGCGCGATAGGCGGCGACGGCCTGGTTCAGCCGTTCGGTGCCGCCTTCGCGTTGCCCGAGGGCCCGGAGCGCATTGCCGAGGTTCATCTGGGTCATGGCCCAATCGAGCGGCACCCTCTCGCGGGTGCGTTCCTCCAGCGCGGCGCGATAGGCGGCGACGGCCTGGTTCAGCCGTTCGGTGCCGTTTTCGCGCTGCCCGAGGGTTTGGAGCGCATTGCCGAGGTTCATCTGGGTCGCGGCCCATTGGATCGGAACCCGGTCGCGGGTGACTTCTTCCAACGCGGCACAATAGGCGATGACGGCCTGCTCCAGCCGGTCGGTGCCGCTTTCGCGTTCCCCGAGGGTGAGGAGCGCAGTGCCAAGGTTCACCTGGGTCGTGGCCCAGTCGAGCGGCACCCGGTCGCGGGTGCGTTCCTCCAGCGCGGTGCGAAAGGCGGTGACGGCCTGTTCCAGCCGTTCCGTGCCGCTTTCGCGCTGCCCGAGGGTACCGAGCGAAGTGCCCAACTCGTCCCCCACCGCGCCCCGCTCATCCGCCGAGGTGCAGCGGGGCAGGGTGGCGCGGGAAAGGGCGATAGCCAGCCCCAGCGGTTGGGCGAGGCCCTTGTCGCGGCCTTCCTCGTAGTGCTCGATGAAGAGCGCCCTGAGCGCCGCAACATCCGCCCGCCCGCCTGCGTCCAGATCGGCTTGGCGGATCAGAAGGGCGGCGGCTTTTTCTTCGTCGCCCTCCAGCAGCGCCACTTCCACCCCGGTTTCGATCAGCCGCCCCATCCGCGCGCGATGCTCCGTCTCGGCCTCCTCCAGCGCCGCCGCGATCTCATCCCCCGCCTCGGCGTGCTCACCCTGCGCCGAAAGCGCCGCCGCCCGCCGCAACACCTCATCGACGAAATCGCCGTGGTTGGAGGGGGCATTGCCGCGCCGTTGGACGTCGACCGCGATGTCCATGGCGTTTTGCAACTCCAGCCAGGCCTGGCCGACATCCTCGGTGTCGCCTGCAACGCGCTGGGCGAGCCGGATGATCGCCTTCTCGGTGATCCCCTCCTCGCGCAGCTTGTCACCGGCGCCGGAACTGCCGACGCGTTGCAGGATCGTGCGGAAGATCGCCGGGTTGAGCGCTTCGATCACATCGGGCCGGGCGAGCACATGGGCGAGGGTGTTGGTGAGCACCAGCCGATAGAGCGTGAGCGCCGCCGGGCTCCGGTGAGCCGGGTCTTTCGCGGTGTTGGCGAGCCGGTCGGAGAGGGTGGTGGCGATGGTCGGAGCGTCGAGATTTCCGAGCGCGATATCGTCTTCGCCGGGCGGGTAGAGGTGGACCATCTGGGCGACGAGCTTGCGGGCGTCGGGCGAGGCGGCGACGGAGGTGATCTCGGCCTCCATTACTGGGGCGATCTCTTGCGCGAGGGATTGCATGGCCTTGTCGCCGCGCCTAAAGATCGCCACCCCCGAGAGTGCCGCCCCGATGGTGGTGGCCATCCCGCCGCAAAAGGTGACATCGGCTGCCGTTGCGACGGCCCCGAAGGATGCGGCGATATTGCCGGCGTGAAGTGTCTTTGAAAACATTGGCACCGTTACCCCTTGTCGAAAGAATAGCCGCGCCATGTAGGGGTGGGGAAGCCGAAATTCACCCTTGCCCCCCGTAGCCTTGGTCGATAAACCCGCCGGCGGAGACGTGGCCGAGTGGTCGAAGGCGCTCCCCTGCTAAGGGAGTAGGCGGGAAACCGTCTCGAGGGTTCGAATCCCTTCGTCTCCGCCACCATACCTCATTTTATGATTATCACTGATAGCGTCTAGTGGCGCTGTGACCCTCATTCTATGGGGTTTCTCGCGCCAGCCCTTGTGATCGGGTTCTCTTCGATTACCTGTAGTTCATCCCGTTGTGTGGTATGAAACGTGGTATGGGGGCGCGCCGATGATCTCGGGGAAATTGACAAAGAAGCAAGTCGAGTCGCTGGGGCCTGGGAGGCATGGCGACGGCAATGGGCTTTACCTGGTGGTTGATCCGTCCGGCGCGCGGCGCTGGATCGTGAGGGCGACGGTCAAGGGGCAGAAGAACCGCCACGGTAAACCCATGCGCACAGACTTCGGGCTGGGCGGGGCCGATCTGGTGCCGTTGCAAGAGGCGCGCACCAAGGCGCTGGAGTTCCGGCGCATGGCGCGGCAGGGCCTGAACCCGCGCTTCAACGCGGCGAAGGACATTCCGACCTTCGAGGAAATCGCGCGGCAGGTGCATATCGAGCGGATGCCCACATGGAAGAACGAGAAGCACGGGCAGCAATGGATCAACACGCTGCGCGACTACGCCTTCCCTTTGATCGGTCGCCTGCCTGTGTCGGGCATTGGCCAGCCGGAAGTGCTTTCCTGCGTGTCTCCGATCTGGACGGAGAAACAGGAAACCGCGCGGCGGCTGATGCAGCGGATCAAGGCGGTGCTCGACGTGGCCAAATCCAAGGGCTTTCGTGAGGGTGAGAACCCGGTGACGGCGATCCGTGATGCCAGGGTGCTGCCCAAAGTGCGGACCAAGGCGAAGCACCACAAGGCGATGGACTGGCGCGATGTGCCTGCCTTCTATGCCGATCTGCGCGGCAGGAAGGCGATGGCAGCGAAGGCGCTCATGTTCACCTGCCTGAGCGGCTCAAGGACAAGCGAGGTGCTTGGGATGCGCTGGGCGGAAATCGACTTCGATGCGGCTGTGTGGACATGCCCGGCGGAGCGCATGAAGGCGGGTGAGGCGCATCGGGTGCCGCTGTCGGATGAAATGCTTTCGATCATCGCGCCGTTGAAGGCCATGCAATCGGAGTATGTCTTCGAAGGCCAGAAGCGCCACCAACCGCTTTCCAACATGTCGATGCTGATGCTCCTGAGGCGGATGAAGATTGAAGGCGTCACGGTTCATGGCTTCCGTTCCACGTTCAGGGATTGGGCGGCAGAGGTTGCAGGCGCGCCGCGAGAGGTGGCGGAAATGAGTCTGGCGCATAAGGTCGGGAGTGAGGTGGAGCGGGCCTATGCACGCTCCGACCTTTTGGACAAGCGGCGGACCCTGATTGAAGCATGGACTGACTATGTCAAAGGCTCTTCGGGCAAGGTAGTGGCGCTGGTGCGCGGTTAAGCTGCCCCGTAAGTAAAGCCCGTAAGGTTGGGGCTGTCCGACCTTTTGCAAGCTGGGCGGCAATCAGACAAAACGGGAACAAACTCTTGAAGTTGCAAAAGGTCGGCCCCATGTGACCTTTTGATGGAAGATTCACAGCTAATCGAGCAATTGCACCAGATCATGGAGCGGTGCTGTAAAGTGCCGAAACCCAGCCTCTTGGCCGCTCACTCGCCCCCTTTCGACCATCGGAAACCCAATGAGCACGACTCCAAACCGGAGTTCTTGGCCGAGAAGCAAATGGTTGCGGATGGCATCGTGCATTGCGAGGCCTTGTTCGAGTTTGTGAAGAGTGGCATGGTCGCCGAGTCCGAGCACCATGCCTTGGCAAAGCGTCTCAGTCAGCATGTCGACACAGGGTGCCGTGAAGAGGCGCGCGTGAGGCAACGGGCTGCGACCGCGACCGATCTTGCTCGTTTAAACGCCGCAGAAGTTGGGGCAACGTTCAGCGCCGCTGCCTTATGCCTTGATATCGCTTACCAATTGAGGAAGCGCGCGCAAGAGTTGGAGCAACAGGAGCTTGCTTTCTGGAGTGGAAAATCCCGCCCTCCCAATCACCATGCCCGCACCATTGCGCTTCGAGCAGCGCGGTATGTAGCCCGCACGACTGGGAAAAGACCAACAGTTGGAAAGTCCAGCGAAGGGAACCTTCCGTCCACTGACTTTGGGCGCGCGGTGGAAGAGGTTTTCTCCCTTCTCGGGATCAAGAGCGACTTCCGGCGGGCGGCACGTTGGGCGGTCAAGCAATTGCGGCCTGAGGACTATCAACCCCCGAGGAACGCGCTTGCAGGACTTCTAAGCACAACCATTGAGGACTCTGACCCCCTGCCTTTCAATGCGCTGGCACAATCTTTGTCGGCTGAAACAAAAGCCCAGGACAAATAGACCTTTTTGCCCTCGCATTCCGGGCTTTAGGCGCAGGTAGATTAGAGAGGCCAGATTGGCTTTCCTTGGTTTCACGACAACAACCGTGGAGCCTAAACAATGGCAAACCTATTCGAGCAGAACCGTAACTACGTCCTGGGTGATCCTGAATTGGAGATCATCGGTGAACGGGACAAACTCGCCCAGTGGCGGCACAAGGGCATTGGCCCCGCCTTCTACCGGCTTGGCCGCAAGATCGTCTATCGGGGCGCAGACCTGAACGCCTGGGCGGAAGCGCATCGGGTTGAGCCGGGCAGCATGGGGCGCGGCTGATGGCGAAACGTGTATCGACGCGCGCCCTCAAGAAGCACCGCCACTACACCTATGAGGATGCTGCCGATGCGCTGGGCGTGACCACGCAGACCGTCCGTTCTTGGCGGGCGCATGGGGTGCGGGTGCTTGATGAAAAGCGCCCCCACCTGATGCTGGGTGAAGACCTGATCGTGTTCCTGAAAGCGCGCCAGGCCCCGGCGGAACGCCCAGCGCCGGGCACCTTCCGATGCTTCTCTTGCAGGGAGCAGACGCGGCCTTTGGGCGGTATGGCATTCTACACGCCACTTGGGCCCAACAGGGGGCAGTTGGAGGCGCTGTGCGGCGAGTGTGAAGGGGCCTGCTTCCGTTTCGCCAGTGAAGCCAGCCTGAGCGGATTGGGCGCGTATCTGGAGATTGTCAGATGCGACCCCACGCAAGCCTAGAGGAACCCCTGAACCCCAGCCTGAAACATCACTTCCGGGTGGCTGGAAAACCCCGGCCAAATTCGAGCAACCTAAGAGGCCAAAAATGGCAAAACGAGTAGCTGAAAACGAGCGCGCCAAGCGCGACTATGTGTTCTTCCTTGAGCAGACGGAGGGGCTGGACGAAAAATCCACCGACAAGGTGCTGGCCGCCCTTCGCAAGTTCGAGGAAAGCACCGGCGGGAAGCCGTTCTCCAAGTTCCACATCGAGCAGGCGGCGGGCTTCAAGCGCAGCCTCGCACGTGCAAAGAACCCACGCACCGGCAAGTCGCTGAGCCATGCGACGGTGGATGCCACGCTGGCAATCGTGCGCAAGTTTTTCATCTGGCTCGCAGGGCGGCAGGGTTACCGCTCCAAGTTCACCTACAGCGATGCGGACTACTTCAAGAACAACCGCAAGAGCGCGCGCATTGCCCATGCCGAGCGGGATGTGCCGCACCCTTCGATGGAGGCCGTCCAGCGCGCCTTCGAGGCCATGCCTTGGGGCGATGAGATCGAGAAGCGCGACAAGGCGCTCTTTGCCTTCCTGATGCTCACCGGCGCGCGGATCGGGGCGGTGGCCACGCTGAAAATCAAGCATGTCAACCTGCCCGAACAGCATGTGCGGCAGGACGCGCGGGAGGTGGCGACCAAGGCCGCCAAGAGCATCGACACATGGTTCTTCCCCGTGGGCGAGCAGTATCTGGATTGCTTCACAGAATGGCTGACCTTTCTGAAGGTGGACAAGCTCTTCAGTCCGGAAGATGCGCTGTTTCCTAAGCCGCTTGTCGGGCGGGTAGAGGGGCAGGGCTTTGCCAACCTCGGGCTGTCGCGGGAATGCTACGCCAGCACCGCGCAGCTCAACCGGGTGATCCGCACCGCCTTCGCCAAGGTGCAACTGCCTGAATACACGCCGCACAGCTTTCGGAAGACGCTGTTTCTCTATGGTTCGGACTGCTGCGACACCATCGAGCAGGTAAAGGCATGGTCGCGCAACCTTGGGCACGAGAATCTGGCCACCTCGTACAACTCATATCTGCCGATGAGCCGGGAGCGGCAGCGAGAGGTGCTGGTTGGGATGCGGGGCTAAAGAAACGCAGCTGCGACGAAGAGGTTTTGGCGGATTCCGGAGCCCGCCGCGGTGAGATGACCACCCTTGCTCAACTGTGGAAGTGGACACTCGACCCAAAAAGTCGGTCTTTAACACGGTCTTCCGGCACGAAGGGCGGGAACCGGCCATTCGCTGCGCGCGCGAGCACTAAGGCTCCGCTGGTACGAAGCGGACGTTCAAAAAGTCGCAGGATGGCAGCTTTCTTTGAAACAGCACGGCAACTTCAGGCCCGTCCTCGCGTGCAGTGATGGTTCGCTTTAGGGGGCGCTCGCCTTTGTCCGCATATATGGACGGGCCTTTTGTCCGGCCTCCCCCTGCACCTCGTGCTTCGAACAGGAAGCGGGCTTGAAGCCAACTCCTGCGTCAGTCCGTTTCGAATAACGCGCTTCACGGCCCGATTTTCGAGCCCTTAACACTTGATTCAACAACAAATTCTGGGGCAGGCTAAATCAAAGAATGTGGTGCAAACGCTTTAATGGTATACGAAAATGCCAAGAAAAGCCCCTAACCCGATTGATCCAGTTCATGCGCCATCTGATCATTGCCGAAGACGACCCCGATCTCTTGAACGTGTATCGATCGTTCGCAGAGCGAGCGGGCTGGGACGTTCGGACCTGCGCCTCGGGAAACGGCATCAAGCCGTTACTGGCCGATGGGCAAGGGCCGATCCTCTTGCTGATCGATATCAATATGCCGGACATGGATGGCATCGAGGCGATCGATGAGATTCTCGAGGTGCCAAGGCCAAAGCGGCTCCGCTTTATGACCGGCGGGGACGATGCGCCGATCATTGCCGCAAAGATGATCGCGTCAGCGCGTGACCTATCTGTTGGCAGAAACGTCTACAAACCGATTTCGAGAGAGCGGTTCATCGCCATTTTGGAAGAGGAAGCCGAGTTACTTGACGAGATCGCAAAGCGTGACGATTGATGTTGTGACCATGATTGGTCAGAGTCTGCCGCTCAAACCGGAAGCGGCAACCGACCACACGCGTCGCATGCGCCTGCGCGGGCCACTCCTCCTGAGCATTCGATGCCACGGTCGCCAAGAGCAACGAGCCTGCCGCGATGAATGATGTCCTCGCCGCCCTCATCGACAGCGTTCTGGCGGCCCCCCTGCTTGGGATGGCGCTGGCGTTTCTGTTCCTGTATCGGAACAAACCACGGACCGGCTTGGTGCATCGCGGCTTGCTGGGGCTGGCTTTTGGGGTCTCGGCGGCGCTTATGGTGCGGGCCGGATTTGAATTGCCCGATCAAGCGGGGCTGATCACCGGCGTGTCCGGTCCTTTGGTGTTTGCGGGATATATCGGAGGGCCGCTGACTGGGCTGATTGCTTTTGTCATGGCAAGCGGCACCCGACTTGCCATGGGCGGCGAGTTGATCCTTATCAGCGTTTTGGTAGAGGCAAGCTATGTCTTGATTGGACTTTGGCTGCAAAGGCTGGCTCCTATCGAGAAATGGCCCAACCCGCCGACCCGTTCGCTTGCTCTTGCCATACCCTTGGTGTTTGCGGTGATTGGTCTGAGCTTTCTGATTGCGGTCAGTCAATACGGCTGGACCAATTTCGCTGCCCGTTTGCCGATTTTTGCCTTGGTTCTTCTGGCGCAGGCCGCTTCGCTCTCTTTGGTGTGGTTCGTTGTGCGGGATCTTGCGCGATTGAGCGACTATAGCCGTCAGAATGCGATGCGCGAGCGCCAGATGCAGATGCTGTTCAACGAGGCCGGTGTCGGCGCGTTCAGCAACAATCCGGATGAGGCTGGCGCTGGTTCGTTTGATTTGCTGCCCGACGATGCCGGTTTCTTCTGGGATCAGAGCATTCTGGAAATGTACGCCATGCAGGATGTACCGCCAGAGCAGCGCGCAAAAGTCTACGCCGAGCTAATCCATCCCGAGGATCGGGACGAACTGATAGGGAATGTCGCCCGTGGATTGAACGGGGACCGTAGCCTCACGCATGATTTCGGTCGAATCTATAAAACCACCGGAGAAATGCTCTACGTCAAGCGCATCTGGCATTTCACCGAAGGGGAAACTGGGGACGATGCGACCCTGTTCGGCCTGAACATCGACTTGACCGACGTCTGGAACCTGCGCGCGCAGCGCGACGAGACCGCCGAACGTCTCAAACTAGCGATCGAGGGGTTTCCGGGGTTGGTCTACCAAGCAATTTGGGCGCCGGGCCAAGTCATCAAGACCCTTTATATCAGCGACAAATGCGTGCACATGTGGGGAGTGACGCCGCAACAGGCCTACGACGATCCCGCTGTGATTACCGATCAGGTTCCGGAGGAAACGGGTGAACTGGCCACCGAGATGATGATCGAAAGCGCGCGTACCGGCACGCCAATGTACATGCGCACCCAGGTGCTTACGGGCTGGGCCGATTTCCACGGCCATGCCACGGATCTGGGCGACGGCACCTACCGCATCGAAGGGGTTCTGATCGACGTAAACGCCGAAGTGGCCGCGCAGGAAGAGGCGCAGCGCCAGTCCGAGATCGCCCACAGCGCACAACGCATGGAAAGCATCGGCAGGCTGACCGGCGGCATCGCCCACGACTTCAACAACCTTCTTGCGATCATCATGGGCAACCTCGAATTGCTCAAAGACGACGCGACGGATAAAGAGCGACAGCGCTACATCGAGGCCAGTCTGGAGGCGACCAAACGCGGCGCTGCGCTGACGCGGGCCATGCTGGCCCATGCACGCAAAGCGCGGCTCGATCCCGAGGTTCTTGAGCTCAACAACGTCGTACGCAACGCGAAAGGCTGGATGGAACGCGCTCTGCCCGAGGCGATCGAGATCGAAACCTCTCTTCTTGCCGGGCTCTGGCAAACACGGCTCGATCGCGCATCTCTCGAAAGCGCGCTGTTGAATCTGCTGCTTAACGCCCGCGACGCCATGAAGGGGCAAGGCAAGCTAACCATCGAAACCGCCAATGTGCGCATCGACCAAAGCTATGTCGATCAGCGCGACGAAGAGCTTCGGCCCGGCCGCTATGTCATGCTTGCTGTCAGCGATACCGGGCCCGGCATCCCGCGCGAAACGCTGAAGAACATCTTCACCCCCTTCTTCACGACCAAAGGACCGGGAGAAGGTTCTGGCATGGGGTTGGCCATGGTGGAAGGGTTCGCCAAGCAGTCTAATGGCACCGTTCAGGTCTATACGGAAGTTGGCACCGGGACGACATTCAAGCTCTACTTCCCGGCCGCGAATCCAGCGGAGGCGCGGTTGGCTGACGCGGAAACTCTGCCCCTGACTGCAGAAACCGGTGATCGCCGGCGCATATTGCTTGTGGAGGACGAGTTCGAGGTTCGCCAGGTTCTTTCGGCCATGTTGCGCGGTGTGGGATATCAGGTGACCGAAGCTGAGAGCGGCGACAAGGCATTGACCGTGTACCAAGGCGCCGCGGGCTTCGATCTGCTCATCACGGACATTGTGATGCCCGGCACCTTGCAGGGCACGACACTGGCAAAGGCGATCCGGGCTTTGGATCCGGATTTGCCGATGATTTTCCTCTCTGGCTATGCAAGCGAGGCAACGGTCCATGGCAACGGCCTGCGTCCGGAGGACATTCGCCTGATGAAGCCCGTTGCCAAAGCCGATTTCCTAAAGGCTGTTGCCGGCGCTCTGGGACGGTGACCGGCGCGGTTCTGTCGCAAGTGAGTATCCACTTTACTATTTGGCCAAGTCCACGCTCGCGGGCCTAAACGTTCCAATGCGGACTTTGCCCAAAACAGCAGTCTATTCCGTTCGCCTGGAACCTGGGCATCGGAAAATGCTGCGCGATTGATAAACTCCGCTTTCGTAAAGCGGCATTGTGGCGTTGATTGAAGCTGCTAGGCTCAGGACTCATAGCCAGTAGATGACGATAGCGGCGAGAGCGATGGCAGAGAGGAAGACCTTCGGGCATCGGTCGTAGCGCGTGGCAACGCGCCGCCAGTCCTTTTGCCTGCCGAACATGATCTCGATCCGGTTTCGGCGTTTGTAGCGGCGCTTGTCGTATTTGACGGTTGTGTTTCGCTGCTTCCGACCGGGGATGCAGGCACGTATCCCCTTGTCCTTCAAAGCTTCCCGGAACCAGTCGGCATCGTAGCCGCGATCTCCGAGCAGCCAGTCGACGTCCGGCAGACTGTCACAAAGCGCTCGCGCACCGATGTAGTCGCTGACCTGTCCAGCCGTGACGAAAAGGTTGAGCGGACGTCCCTGGCTGTCGCAGATGGCATGAAGTTTCGTATTCATGCCGCCTTTAGTCCGCCCGATCAGGCGGCCGCGCCCCCCTTTTTGACGCCCAGACTGGACGCCGTTCGGTGAGCCTTCAGATATGTGGCGTCCACTGCCCCGGCAGTTGAAACGCAGTTTCGATGAGAGGGGATCATCACGGTCTTCTTCTCGCCGTGCTCGGCAGCCAGCCCCGCCATCATCTTCGCGAAGATCCCCCTGTCGCTCCAGCGTTTCCACCGGTTGTAGAGCGTCTTGTGGGGGCCATAGTCTTTCGGCGCATCTCGCCAACGCAACCCATTGCGATTGATGAAGATAATCCCGCTCAAGACGCGCCGGTCATCGACACGCGGCTTGCCATGGGACTTCGGGAAATAGGGTTCCAGACGCGCCATCTGCGCATCGCTCAGCCAGAAGAGATCAGACATATCACCGCTCAGTTTTCGCGCTGTGAATCATGCCCTTCCGCTGAGACCAATGGGTCCTGAGCCTAGTCTGTAACGCGGCTGCGTCGAACAGGCTTGCTATGAAAATCACCTCACCTCTGACGCTTGGTTCTTTGTGATGGACGTGGCCGCGTTTGATGGTTCGGACAGTTTCGATGCCGCTAGTGTCGCTTTGGCGGTTCGTAATGAGCGAAAGCCCTCCTGATATCCAAGTAGCCGTTTCATGGCGGCGCGGTCACTTTAAATCCTCTTGTTGAGTCACTTTCGGTCGATGTGCAGGATGCTTTGGAAATGTTGGTCATAGCGGTGGTTGAGTCCACGGTCGACGCGCTGACAGGTATGCGCTTCTTCGGTGCAGATCGTGGCTGGCCTACCAAGCGGCAGCCTTTCGGTTGCCTTGCACAGGAAAACTCTCGCGGCCTTTGCATTGCGCCGTGCGGTCAACCGAAAGTCGACCATCTGACCGTTCGCATTGATCGCCTGCGAGAGGTAGCGCCACTTGCCTCCGACGCGGATGTCGGTCTCATCCACATCCCAGTCGACGCTCGCACGCCGCAGGCGCTTCTCGGTTCGCCTCGTCAGCTCGGGACCAAATTTCGGAACCCAGCGCTACACTGCCGAGCGATCAACAGTAATGCCATGTTTTCCCTGAAGATCGACGACATCTTGTAAGACGGCGGATAGCGGAGGTACCAGTCCTTCCCCAACGCCAGTGGTGCTTGGTCTTACCAATCGCCCTCAAAGGATAAAGTCTGCTTCCGTCAGCGTTGAGACGTCCTGCAAACGGATTTCAAAATCACCGACACCGTCCCCATCTACGTCAGCGGAGATAATGTAGCCGCCCGCATAGGACTCGCCCCGCAACTCCCCCGGCGTATAAGAGAAATCATCCGTACCAACGAAAGTGAACTCCGAATTCGCCACTCCCTGAATCGCGTCAATCTCGCTCAGATCGATCACATCAATGCCGGTCTCGAAGTCTCGGATAACGTCGCTGTCTGGCCCAACGCCGGAGTCACTGAGGGACTCAAAGACGAAGACATCGGCTTCGCCATCCCCAACCCAATGGTCTTCGCCGGAGTTCCAATTGCCGCCAATGAGATAGTCGCGCCCACCTCCACCCACCAGTACGTCAGCGCCGTCTCCACCGCGTACTATGTCATTGCCAAGCCGGCCATATAGTTCGTCATTCCCAGCCCCACCGCGCATGAGATCGTTGTCAAAGCCGCCATCGATGTGGTCGTTCCCATCTCCACCAAACAATCTGTCTTGGCCCATTCCCCCGATCAGTGTGTCATCACCCAGATCGCCATCCAGCGAGTCATCGCCGAAGTTACCAAGCAAATGATCGTCGCCACGGGCGCCGATCAGGTCATCTGCGCCGTCGCCGCCCACAAGCAGGTCATTACCTACACCGCCGTCCAACTCGTCGTCGCCAGCATCCCCATAGAGGACGTCGTTATCGCTGCCGCCGTGAACTCGGTCGTCACCGATCCCGCCGGAGATGTAGTCGTGGCCCTGGCCGCCAAGAATATGGTCATTTCCAGCCCCACCTTCCGCGACATCATCTCCGCCATACAAAGATATGAAGTCATTTCCGCCGTATCCGGCCACGACGTTGTTGCCCCCGTCAACAACGGTCAGTTCGAGTCTCTCAAGCTCCCAAGGCTCGAGGTCGACGGAAAGCGTGTCGAGCGTGCCTGTATAGCCATTGGAATATGTGACGATGGGCGTTGCTGTGGAAGACATGCCACCATGAGAGCCATCATCGTACAAAGACGTGGTACTAATGAAATAGCGCTGATCGACGTCAAGCCCAGTGAGTGTGAGACTATCAATTGCGTTGTCGGCGCCGGTGCGCTCGGACGCGAAGATCACGACCCGGTCCAGGTTTTCGGTACCAAAAGCGTGGAGGTCGACGCCGCCCTGCTCAAGTTCGCCGAATGCGGTGGTGCCAACCAACGTATGGCTCATCATGGCGAAGGCCTTGCCAGAAAGGCGCAGACCGTCGGCGTCATTCCCGGTCAGGGCTGTATCTTCGACCGACCACTCGTGCCGCAGCGGCCAGATCTGGGCGGCATCGACCCCCATGGTCACCATTTCATAGAACTGCTCCACAATCATGGCAGCTTGTGCAAGCCCTCGGTTGTCGTCGAAGTTTCCATTGGCCCGCGCGTTCCATTCAGTGATGTGAAAAGCGAGTTCGGGAAGGGTTGGAGATCGGTCCAGAAGGTCGCCCCAGCGCGACAGCATATAGAAGGTGTAGTCGTCTGAATCGACGCCATTTAGCCCATCATCTTCGTAGTAGTGATCCACAATCCCGTCGATTACGTCTGCGGCCGCCAGGCCCGTCGACGAGACGAAATTGTTTAGTCCGTCAATGAGTGACACGAGCTGATCGGCGGCCGGGCCTTGGGCCGGCACCTCGACGGCAACATACTCCGGCGCCGGCGAGGTCGAGATACTCTCCGGATCGTCCGGATCGACCCAAACCGTCCTCGCCTCGTTGGGCGAGAACCGTCCGGCACAATGGGTGGATTGAACGATAATCGCCGCGTCGACTGCGCCATGAGTCGAGGCGAAGTCCTCTATGACATCGTGAACCACAACCGAGACCTGTGCCGCGAGACGCCCATACTCTGCCGCGGTCATCCGTCCCCCAAGCCAGAACTCGTTCCCGATTTCGAATGCGCTGATCTCCACACTGGCCTCTTCGGCCAAAGTCAGTACGGTCAGGGCGTAGTCGGATACCAGCTCCAGATAGGCGTCCGACACATCGCGCTCACCGTAAGTGCCGTTTAGGAGGGCCGCGCCGGCCCCGATATCGAAGCCGTCGACCGTTGGCAGAACGATCGCAACCGGAGATCCCAGGTCCGCAGCCGTTTCAAGAAAACTGGAAAGGCTCAACACTGTAACGCCATCGTCGTTCTGATCTGCGTGGCCGTCAAAATCTGGATGGTACGTGATATCGAAGGCGTCCATTTGGAAATGGCTTTCGGTCACTCCACCCCCTGGCCAACGCAGGGTAGTCGCGCCCAAAGATTGGATGTTCTCGGCAACCGCACCGTCGTTGTCCGCGATCTCCTCATCTCGGTAAAGGAGATTGACGCCGAACATTTCCGGGCTGATCGAAGTCGCAGCACTCTCGGCACTCAGTTCAAATGTGATAGCAGTCATTTGGGGTTCCCACCTCAGCTTGCAGAAAGGATCGCCACAGGATGTGAACGGAACTTCTGTCCGACCGAGCCCCGAGGGCCCATCGCGTCGCGATCGTCACTTGCCCGTCTCTGCGACCTTGGAAATGACCGTAGCCACCGTCTGCGCCGTGAACGGATCGGGAATGTGGCAGACCTGTGAGGAGCTTTTTAAGTTTTACTCAAGACGTACAGGCTTGCTAAAGGCCGGAGGCCACGCGCACGAATGCTTGCAGATGCTCACAGGTTTTGATTCAGACGCGGGCTCCGCAAAGTCTGCTTCTGGACGGCGCAGGCCGAGCCATCCTCTGGTTTCGCTTCGGACTGAATGCAATCGGTGTGCCCCGTTGCATCGGAGGGTGGGGCGGTTTCAACCTGACACAGCAAGCTCGCGCGTTTAGGCCCCAGAGCGCAAATCCGCTGATGGCCGAGTTTTCCCCTTTTCCAGGCAGACCTATCCCCAGGCCGATGTGACGTGATTACCGAGCGTGGTGTAGCCGCTCAAGACGGCAATCTGGACTTGGAGCCCTGCGACTTGAGGGTCGTAGTCCCATGCCATGAGCCGCTGGCCCATCAGTTTTGGGCAATGCATCAACGTCTCGACGCGGTTCCCGCGGTGTTATTAGCCCCTTCCATCCCCATCCATAGCCCGGCAGACGTATCTGAAGGAGTTTGCTGAGCGGGGGCATAGGGTTCGGTCGCGGCATTTGTTTGCCAGCAGAATTTCATTTGCTGCGCCGGTGCCGGCGATGAAGGCCTTCCGCAGCGGGATATCAGCATGGACGCCGCGATCCGCAGTGGCATTGTTGCACTCGCAGAAATCGTAGGCGCTATCGGCAGTGACGCTGGCGGTCTCTTCGTTTGCGGGGATCTGGTTGAACGGATCGGACAAGACCGGAGCATCCCCGACGTGCTCCTACCTTCCAAAGAACGTCACGTGGGCCATCACAAACACCCAGCCGTGTCGCGCTTCTTTAGGCAAGGCCCACAAATCTGAGCTACCGCGACGAACTTCTGCATTGCCGCAGAGGTCTGTCCTTGCCGAGATAGTTCGCGAGCTTGGGCCTCCAGGATGCGAACTATTTCGCATGAAGTTTGGGGATGAGCGTTCTCCAAAACATGATCGAACATCTTGCCCTACTGCCTCCGAAAACATGCAGGAACCGCCGTATGTGCCCGCCTGCCCACGTTGCAGCACAGTTCCCTTCGAGGGCTAAAATGGGTCGGCGCCAACGGCCTCTCCGTCCGGCCACCGGACATGCCGGGCACAGTTGCGCGCTCGGTTTCAGAGGCTCTGACGAGCCTGTAATAGAAATGAAGCAATTTCTTCCCCAACTTCTGTACCACCCTCCGTTTTGGTGAGCGGTCGTTCCAGAACTCCGGGCCAGCAATCCCGGTTGATCACTCTTCTGCGATCGCTCCAGAGTTGTGGGCAAAATGCTTATTCATCAGTTAACTCTACAGTTGCGAAAACTGGATTATCGTAGCTCCAGATTGTTTTGGATTTGGGGCTGTGCAACACCGGGCTACTTGGCTGAAATCTACAGTGCGACTCTTGAGCTGACGTTGCCACGAACAAGCAGTACCCATCCGCGATATCAAGGTATCTGTCGAAAGTGCTGAATACAAAGCAGAATGTGTACTTCGCCTCCGATGCGCATGGAGTTGGTGAATCGCATGCTGACTGACTTCGTCGTTCGATAGCTCTTTGGGGATCACCGATGGAGCCCATCTTCACGCACCCCAATCCCAGCAGATCGTGTAGGCGTGCTTAAATAACTTCAATGAATTCTGAACGAAGATACCCAGGCTGTACGGCCTGCTTTCTCGAAGGAACCGGCAGTCGCTGATCGTGCAAGCAGAGCATATTCTTCCGAATCACGCTCTGCCCAAGACAAGTGATCTTCAGTCTGAGAGGACCGCGAATCTCTTGTCGACCGAGGTACTTCTGAACTCGTTGCTGCAGCTCATGGGTTTGCGACACTGATTGGGAGGGTCCGGAGGAATTGCCCCTATACGGGATATCGGCATTTTGGCCTGTCCCTTTGGCGCTGGCATCGGATCAAGGGGGAGATGTGTCCCAGCATGTGTCGGTGCCAGCTCATCAAATTCCCCGGACCGTCCCCCTAACATACTGGAGACGGCAGTTGCATGCCCCCAAGAAGCCGTAGTGCGGTGGCGAGGACCTTGACCAGGCGATGATCGCTGTGGGGCTTCAAAAGAACAATGTTTGCGCCTGCGGAGTTTGCTAGTTCCAGCCGGTGTGTCGCCTCAGAGCTTCCAAACACCATAACATAGTGGTGTTTACCACCTGGAAGCCGCCGTAGCCGCGTCAAGAACTCCACCGCGTCCATCTCGGAGAGCACAGAATCTAAGAAAATGATGTGAGGAATACGGCCGGAAGCGACCAGAGTGGCCTGTTCAAAGTAGGCCAGCGCTTCCTCGGACGTGAAATTGTGAACAGTTGAATGTGCCACATCCATCTCGGCCAAGAGACGCACGATTGATGGAGCGCCTGACATGGAGTTCTCGATGACGAGAAAAGTGGAACGTTGTTTGGAGCTCATATAGCCTCTTCTCTATCTGGCTGTACGACATCTTGTCGTGTCTCGGCGGCGGCCAGGAACGCCATGATCCGGGACTGAACAACGAGGGCTTAGAAGGAGATGGAGGCCTAAGCGCTCCTCACCGAAGACACCCTTCCTCTCGCTCCAAAGTAGCTTGCGACTGGAACGCCGCGGCTCATGGCACGGTATGATAGCTTTCGGGATAAACGCCCTGCGGAGGGCTATTGTCGTTGGCTGCACCGGTCGTACGATCTGTGGCTTCCGCTCCAAACGACGCGCAGCAAAGCTCGGCACCAGTCATCATGAAGCGACGGTGCAGTAGCCCAGAAACGATCCATCTGGACGGCTGGGTGTCATGAGTGGTCTTTCGCCTCGTCATCCAGAGCAACCCAAGTGCCAATCGGTTCCACAGGCCAAAGATGTGGTGAACGATCTCGTCCATCTGACCGATGGCCACTGGGCAGCCATAGCGTGCAAGGGAAACTAGCGGAAATGCATCAAAAGCATCGAGTATATGGCCCGTGAGGAACGCTGTGTGCTTCTGCTCAATGAATGGCGCCGCCTCCATGGGCACTTCCTCGCTATCCAGATTCTCGGCAAAGCACTGGGTCACCCCTTCGGCGAACGCGCCGTTGTTAGGGAACTTTCGCATTTGCCCCGACCATCGCTCTAAGGCGTGCTCAAAGACGTCAAATATGCCTGAGAAGCAGAGGACCTCATCCGCGCGATCGCCAAGCACTATGCTTCGCTTGATGCCAGTCGCGTCATCCAGATCGGACTGTCCGACAAGCAGGCGCGCCAACTGCTGCGCTTCCGCGGGGAGAATGGCCGTTCTCCAAGGATCAATCCAAGCGTGCATAATGTCCGAAAGCTCCCACGGTGTTGGCAAAGCTATAGAGGGACATGCTTTAGTATTTATGAATCCGGCGGACGCTCCGGCGGTGAGGTGAGGGCCCTAACCGCGAGCACAGTCCCCGGCTTAAAGTTGTTCACGAACTGCAATCCATATGCCACTGTACCCAACAGACCAATCCCAACCTCCAAGCTTCACACTTCCCGGAATTCGTTAGAGCCCGCGCGTTGATTGTAAGGTCTGATCCCGAGCGCCAAGTGCAAAGCGACTTGCTCAAGGTCTAGGCTCTCGCGCAGCAAGAACCGATCGACGGGCGACACAAGATCAGACAGTCGGGGAGGCGTGGGCCGCGCTTCGCGCTTGGGCTCAAATGCGCTTGATCGTATCTTCGCTTGTTCATCTTCTTCCGAGCCATATGCCGCAGACTTTGCTTGCCTTAGGATCTCGAATATCCGCTCCCTTGCAGGCCCTTTCTCAGGCAAACTGTCGTTCATCATAGTTCTCAAGCAGAAACCAGAAGCCATCGAGGTTCACATTAGTACTCGCAGGTTTAAGTTCGGCTTAATGCGAAATCTTGAATGAGTTTCGTAGTCGCAAAAGAAACCCTCAATCGTGGCTCCGTCGAAAGTCTCCGCGAAGGATTCATCTCGTGAAGCCAGCATAGTAGCTGGGGTGCCGAGCCGAATGGTGATACCCTTTGGCTCGGACGAGTGAAGGACAGGCTGAACGGCATCGACGCGACGGAAAGAGGCCAGCCTCGGTTTCGGGCGGCGACCAAGACCCTACAGAGAGTCACCGCAGGAAAGGTCGTCGTTTGTCGTTTTGACGGGGAAAGAAGCCATGACCGCTACGTTGGAACTTGCTATGTGGATGGCTCCGACGTGGCTGCTTCGGTGATCGCCAGTGTGTACGCTCTGAACTGTGCCCGGTTCTCTGGGGGGCGCTACCGTAGGTTTGAAACGTCAGACGCGCGTGGGTCATCCGGCAAGCGCCGTACCTCTGACTGCCTTTGGAGTATTCCAGTTTCCTCACGCCGGAGGTTGGCTTCATTACGCTCCCCTGAATGCAACAGGCGCCCCAGCCAGTTTTCGCAAGCCCCGCTTTAGTTTGCTCGCATCGCTCTGCTGGTCCGGCGCCCGCTCTGGCTCCCGAGCAGCCTGTGCTTTCAAGGTCCTGTCATGCATTGTGGTGCCCTGCCCATCATCGATGGTGTCAAGGCGAGCCGCCGATTCTGTCTTGATATGGATCGTCTGCTCAAGAACGCGGTTCAGCGCGTCGCGCGTGGAGGTAAACCCGCAGCGCTCCGCGTGGAGAATGCCGACAAGCAACTCAATCTGCGAGCTACAACTCAGCGCGGTGAGGAGCTCCTCTGAGAGCAGCTCAAGAGCATGCTCGGACGATCCGAAAATCTGGGATGTTACATCTTGTGCCATGTGGACCATTAATCCCTATAGATCGCGTTTGCCCACGTGTGTGAGCGTAAAGGGTTAACAACACCTTAATGGTTACCGCAAGGTAACCGGCGCTGGCATCAATTCGCCGACCACGCCCGCAATCACAGGCACTAGAAGGCGATCGTAACACCCGCTTGAGGTGATTTTATTCCAATCTCCATGTGAGTGTTAACTGCACGTTAACCATATCAACCCCTATAGTGTGGAATGGGAAGAAACACTGAGACCTACTAGATATGATTGTGCCAAGGTCATTGTGGTCAAGGAGCTTGTCGGTGCCAAAATTCGAGAGGCCTCAAACTCTGTTGGCCTTAGTCGCGGCCTTGATCGCGACCGTGGCGTTGCTAATGGGTTGGGTGATGGAAGTCGATGGATTTCGACGGATCTCGGACTCCTGGCCTGCCACAGTTCCCGAAACGGCCAGCGCGATGATGGCCGCCGGCGCCGCACTCCTTTTCTTGGACCGCAGCTCTGGCCCGTTTTCCCTGAGCTCTGCCTTAGCGCTTGTGTCGCTCGGCTTTGTCGCTTTCGGCACATACCTAACTTGGCGGGACGGTGTCGTTGTGACAGACGGAATGGCACCAAGTACATCCTTGACGCTGGGAGCGATCTCCTGCGGGATCCTGCTGCGTAGCTCTCAGGCAACTGCGGCTCAGATCCTGGCCATTGTGCTGAGCACGATGACAGCTCTGGTCACTGGTTTTGCTCTCCTTGGGTATATTTTCGATGCAGAAGCCCTGACAAGGCTTGCCAGCTTCAAACAGATGGGGCTTATCACGGGCCTAGGGGGCTTCTCCCTGTCCCTTTCGTTGATGTTCACAAACCGGGACAACGTAGTACTGCGTGGTCTGTTGGGCGCACGGATCGAGAGTCGGATAATCAGGGCCTACGCTGTTACGACAAGCATTCTTGTCTTGGCATGCTGCAAATACATGATGGCCTTGGTCTCGGCTGGATGGCTGTCGCCAAGTGTACGGATGACCATCCTTGTGACATTGCTCCTCACCACCATCGTCGGCGGCGCGTTGGCGATGGGGTATTTCGTGGAGCGCTTGGAGCAAAAGAAAATGAGACTGCGTGCGGTGGAAAAGGTTCTCGCGGACACGGACCATGCCAAGCAGCTTGCCAATACCCGCTCTGAGAACCTCCAAGTTTTGGGTCAGGTTGTTGCAGGCGTCGCCCATGACTTCAACAATGCAATGACTGCACTGCGCGGGAACCTTGAACTGCTTGAGATGGACCCTGCAAATAGCACCGATTATGCGAAAGAGGCCTTGGCCGCCGCAAACAGAGCCTCCGACATGGCGCAGCAACTCGTCAAATCCGGAAAGAAGAACACTAACCAGCCGAAGCCTCACTCTCTCGTTCCGATCGTAGAGCAGGTTCTGGGTATGTTCCGGCGCGTCGTACCGGCGAACATTGGCTTGGAGTTTGAAGCGCCCACCGAGCACATTCGGGATGTCGAGATTGATCCCACCTCCTTCGAGAGGGCGCTTCTGAACCTCTTGATTAACGCACAGCATGCGATCGAGAAAGGGAGATCGGGTGGCAAGATTACCGTTCGGGTTGCCACTCAGAGGATCTCGGAGAACAGCCCGGACGTTGGCAAGTGGGGCCCAACGTTCGTGCCAGGAACGTACACCGTGGTGAAGGTATGGGACGACGGATGCGGCATGAATGCAGATACCCTTGCCAATGCCGGCAAACCATACTTCACGACAAAGGGCGAAAACGCTGGAAGCGGTCTTGGCTTGGCGTCCGCAATAGGAATGTGCGAACAGGTCGGTGGCGCGCTGACGGTCAAGAGCAAACTCGGAATCGGCACGCAAGTCGCGATGCTCTTTCCGGCAGCATCCCTCAAAGGCGCGACTTCGGCGGACGACCTCAAGGTGCAGGACGAGGATCACATCCTACTTGTTTGCCATGACAATACCGCTGCAGAGAACTTGATCTACCAGCTTGAAGCCGCAGGGAGCGTTGTCGAATGGCAGAAAGATCCAATGGTGGCACTGGAAGGTCCAAATTCCGGCAGAGCACCGCATGCCGTCCTTATCGAACCGGATGGAATGGAAGGCATCTCCGGGAGAGACCTTGCCGCTCTATTCAGAAAAAGGTGGCCGGACTTGGACGTGACGGTGGTCGGTGAATCCAGGGAAGACCGCCAACTGGCCCGGTTGCAAAAAGTAGCTAATTCGGCTGCGCGAAGCCAGCTTGCCTTTGAGCGCGGCCTTCGAGACCAATGAGCCTTCCGATCGGCTGCTCGGCCGCATCTTAACTAATTGGAAGCATTGAAGGTGATCGAGACCTTTGGCAGCCGAAGCAAGCAATAGAAAACCCGCGTCGACGACATAGCTTTTTGTTGAAACTCAGCACTGCGGGACTATCCTTCTTGGTGAGACACTGTTCCGGGTTTAACGCGCCCATCACCGCAAGACTGTTCTTTTTGGATCCGTGTCTGACGCAAGAACGTACAGCGATTTGAGGGTGATATCCACTCGTCGTCGCGTACAGTACCTCTGGGGGAGCCGCGGTGAAAGTACTAGTTGTCGAAGATGACGCAAACGCCGCACGAATCCTGAAAAAAGGGCTCTGTGCCCATGGTCATGAGGTGGAATGTGCTGATGCCGTCGTAGAGGCCCTGCAGAAATTCGAAGTGGCCGCATGGGATGCGGTGTTCCTCGACCTTGTTCTACCAGATCAGAACGGCATGGATTTCCTTCGGGCGGTCAGAGCGAACGGCTCGCATCTTCCGATAATTGTGATCTCAGGATCTGACTCGCTCGAAGACAAAGTTGATGCACTGAGAGCCGGGGCAGACGACTATATCGTAAAGCCCTTCAGGCTGGATGAGTTGATCGCAAGATTGACTGTGGTCGCCAAGCGATCAATGCCACCGCCACCAGCGGACCGAGTATGTATCGAGGAATTGGTGCTCGACCTCCGAACTGGTCTCTTCTCCATTAGAGGCGAGACGATCAGGTTCCCGGACAAAGAGCGCGCTTTGCTGGAGCTATTGATCAGGAGACGGGGAAGGGTGGTCTCTAAAATGGCGATCCTTGACGAGCTCTACCAAGGTCGCGATGAACCGCAACGCAAAATCATCGATGTCTTCATCAGCAATATCAGACGCAGACTGAAAAATAGGGGGTTTGATGCCGGACGAATAACCACGGTCTGGGGGCAGGGATACGCGTTCAAGCCATAGTGGCAGGAGGCGGTGTCAGAGGGAATCCAGTTGAGCGGGGCAGGGCGCTCTCGTAGCGTTTCGGGATGACGAAAGACAACCCTTTCAAGTATTTCCGAACCTGTCGCGCGATCATCGGCCTCGCGGTCATGACGTACGTGCGTTTCCCGCTCTCGCTTCGCAATGTCGAGGATCTGCTGCACGAGCGACGTATAGACGTGGTTCATGAAGCTGCCCGGTTCTGGTGGAACAGGTTCGGACCGATGTTCGCTGCCGAGATCCGAAGATGTTCGCTGCCGAGATCCGAACACGTCGGATCGAAGGGATGAAGTCGAGCCTTCGGCGTTGGCATCTCGACAAGATGTTCGTGGAAATCAACGGGGAGCGGCACTACTTGTGGCGGGCGGTTGATCATAAAGGTGAGGTGCTCAAGAGCTTCGTGACCAAGACGCGGGATAAGATGGCCGGATTGAAATTTATTAGGCTCAGGACTCATAGCCAGTAGATGACGATAGCGGCGAGAGCGATGGCAGAGAGGAAGACCTTCGGGCATCGGTCGTAGCGCGTGGCAACGCGCCGCCAGTCCTTTTGCCTGCCGAACATGATCTCGATCCGGTTTCGGCGTTTGTAGCGGCGCTTGTCGTATTTGACGGTTGTGTTTCGCTGCTTCCGACCGGGGATGCAGGCACGTATCCCCTTGTCCTTCAAAGCTTCCCGGAACCAGTCGGCATCGTAGCCGCGATCTCCGAGCAGCCAGTCGACGTCCGGCAGACTGTCACAAAGCGCTCGCGCACCGATGTAGTCGCTGACCTGTCCAGCCGTGACGAAAAGGTTGAGCGGACGTCCCTGGCTGTCGCAGATGGCATGAAGTTTCGTATTCATGCCGCCTTTAGTCCGCCCGATCAGGCGGCCGCGCCCCCCTTTTTGACGCCCAGACTGGACGCCGTTCGGTGAGCCTTCAGATATGTGGCGTCCACTGCCCCGGCAGTTGAAACGCAGTTTCGATGAGAGGGGATCATCACGGTCTTCTTCTCGCCGTGCTCGGCAGCCAGCCCCGCCATCATCTTCGCGAAGATCCCCCTGTCGCTCCAGCGTTTCCACCGGTTGTAGAGCGTCTTGTGGGGGCCATAGTCTTTCGGCGCATCTCGCCAACGCAACCCATTGCGATTGATGAAGATAATCCCGCTCAAGACGCGCCGGTCATCGACACGCGGCTTGCCATGGGACTTCGGGAAATAGGGTTCCAGGCGCGCCATCTGCGCATCGCTCAGCCAGAAGAGATCAGACATATCACCGCTCAGTTTTCGCGCTGTGAATCATGCCCTTCCGCTGAGATCAATGGGTCCTGAGCCTAGGAACTCGGTAAGGTTTGAGGACGAGGTCCGGGAAAGAGTACATCGATCTATTGATTGGCGCTCTTGGGGTTAATTGGCCGCGCAATTTACAAGCAGGATGGTCAAGTTGTTCGCGCGTGCGGCGAATGTCTCCTTCGGCGAGCCGCACCGCAGCGTAGCGATGATCGAGCGAAAGGCCGCTCTGGGCCGTAAGCAGGCACGGTGCACCCGGTGTGGTAGGAAGTGTGGTATGTTCTCAGATGATAGCTTAATAATTTTTGAAAAACAGTAATATACGTCGGAACTATTGCGGACTTCGTCTCCGCCACTTGCCCCCGCGAAAGCGTTCTCCCGATCCGGCTGTAGCCAGATTTTCTCGTTGTTTTCGAGGGTTATGCGGGAGGGGCTGAGCGCTGGAGTTGGCAGCTAGCAGCCAAACAGCGTTCTCTGCCGACGACATTCTCTGAACCTATTGACTGCGGCGAGTTGGCGAAATTTCTACAACACGCTGAAATGATTTAGGTTTTTTCTGATCGTCGTCTGTCGTTTACGCCACTTTGCAACCGTCTTTGTATTGATCCCCAGCTCCCGGCTCAGCGTCGCGAGCGAAGCTTGCGAGCGCTGTTTTGCTGCTCTGACGGCGTGCGTGGTCGCGGCGCCTTCGTGACGAACTTGTCCCATAATGCTTCCTTCCAAGCTTGAGAAAGGATCACACCATCAAACCTTGGGATCGAACACCTAAAGCGGGACCTCGGCGACGAGTTTTTTCCAAGCCTCAAGGAACCTTTCTTCAAGTTGCGAGACGAACATCGGTTCGGGAACGGGGGGCTGCTCTGCGCCTGCTGCGACCTCTTGTATCAACTGGGCCCATGCGGAGCCTGTGCGCTCCTCAGCCACGTGCGCTCCGAGGGGCAGGTGGTCGGTCAGACCGTCTACGCCTTGGACCAGCAGAGCGCGTCCTGCGGCGCGGGCTTCGATTGCGACAAGGCCGTAAGCTTCCCAGCGGGAGGGCATGGCGACGGCATCGACCGCGGCGAAGGCGTCGCAAGGGTTGACGGCCCGGCCCTTGAAGACGATGCGCTCATCACCAGCAGCGAGTGAGCGGAGCCGCGCCTCCTCGGGGCCCTCGCCGTATATGTGAAGGGAAAGGTCCGGCTCCGGGATCGTGCGAAAGGCGGCAATCAGCGTGTCGAAGCCCTTTTGAGGGTCGAGCCGGCCGATGGCGCAGAAGGTGCGGATGGGGCCGGAGCGCCGGGGCAGGGCGCGGAAGGCCGAAAGGTCGACGCAGGAGGGTATGATGGCGAGGCGGCCCGGGTTGACGGCGCCGCTGCGGGTGAGCCATTCGCCTTGGGCCTTGCTTACAGCAACCACCCGATCGAAAAGGCGGTAGGCGGTTCGGAGGAGGAGAGCGAAGCGACCCTTGCGTCGGACGCATTGGGCCACGAAACCCTCGGTGTAGCTGTGCTCGACATGGACCAGCCGGGCGCGGGGGTTCAGCAGCCGGAGCAGCGCCAGCATGGGCAAGGTGCGCCAGCTCACCGCGAGGTGAGAGACGATCATATCCGCATCAAGACGGCCAAGGCGCAGGCCGCCACGAGGCACCTGGCGCAGCGTGTGATCGGCCTGTTCAGCCAACTCGGATGAGGTGACGAGGTAATCGAGCACGCGCATGACGCCGCCAGCGGTTGCGTCGTCGACGAGATGGAGGATGCGGGGGCGGGTCATCGGGAGGGCTCGTTGGTGAGTGTGGCGGGCTTTCGGCGGGTGCCGATCAGGCGAAGCAAGTGAGCCGCCGCGAGGGTGGTGAGGGTCTTGCCGGGCTCCTCGAGCAGCGGCAGGCGGGAGTTGGAGAGCGCAGCGCGGATCAGCCGTTGCGCCCGCTCGCCATCAAGGTCGGAGACCGCGCGGCGCGCGAGGTAGCGCAGCTGGTAGGCACGGGCGGCGGAGGTGTTGATCTCGAAGAAGGCCGGGTTAAGGGGCGTAAGCTTCTCCACCATTCGTTCCCAGGCGGCCAGTTGGCGCTCGGTATTGGCCGACAGGCCGCCCCCGTTGATGCGATAGCGTGTGAGCTGCCCCTCGATGCCCTCGAAGCGCCAAGCGGTGGAGAGCGCGATACGCAGCCAGCACTCGATATCTTCCGACTGACGGAAGGTTTCGTCGAAAAACCATGTACGACCGGGCTCTTGGCGGGGCGCGTAGCCGATCTCGTCGAAGACGGCGCGGCGGATCACCGGGGCAGAGCCGTTGCCAACCGGGTTGCGCTTGAAAATCAAGCTGGCGTCGACGCCGGTGAGGCGTGGACGCTGGACGGTGTGGAGGGGGCGAGAGGCCTCGTCGATCAGGGCGGAGCCGGAGTAGCTAACGCCGACCTGCGGATTGGCGGCTAGGTGGGCCGCGTGACGGGCCAGTTTTTCGGGGTGCCAGAGGTCATCGGCGTCACAGAATCCGATCACCTCGCCCCGCGCCGAGTGGATACCGGTGTTGCGGGCTCCGGCGAGGCCTCGGTTGGCTTGGCGGACAATTCGCACACGGGCATCGCGGGCAAAGCGGCGAGCGATCATCGGGGTGCGGTCGGTTGAGCCGTCGTCGACCACGATGATCTCGAAGTCCGGGTGGGTCTGGGCGAGCAGCGCGGTCAGGGTTTCCGCGAGGGTGGCCTCGACGTTGAAGGCGGGGACGATGATGGAGGCGAGGGTCATGGGCGGGCCTTTCTGGCGAGCGATCAAGAGAAGAGGGCGCGGCGCAGGGGGCGCGGCAGGACGGGGGCGAGGGCGGCCCCGGCGAGGGTGAGCGCGCCGCGGCGGGCGGGTGAGAAGAAGCCTGCGGGGCTATGGCGGAGGCCGGCCAAGGCGTGGCGCAGGGCCTCACGCGGATCGCCCCCAAGCCGCAGGGCGCGGCGGGCGAGATAGCGGGCGTGGATGGCGTGGCTCTCCTCATCCGGTTCAAAGCCGTAGCGTGCGGCGGTCTCCAGTGCCGTGGCACGGCCTGCGGCCATGGCGTCGAGGTCGGTTGAGAGCCCGCCAGAACTGGTGCGGTAGAAGGTGTGAAGCGCGGGCAGGCCGATGACCGGGGCGCCGTCACCCACCAGCCGGATCAGCCACTCGAGGTCTTCGTTGTGAACCATTGCGCTGTCAAACCCGCCGGTCGCGGCGAAGGTCTCGCGCCGGACCGAGAGATTGGACATGGTGCAAACCGGGTTTTCGCCCAGCAGCATCGGGATGGTTAGCGGCCCGGCGGGCACGGTGGAGCGCACGCGGCTGTCGCCGGGCGCGTGACGGAAAAACTCGATCTGGCCGTAGACCGCGTCGATTGCTTCGTCGTCGAAGGCCTCCACGACCTGCGCCAGTTTCTCCGGGTGCCAGAGGTCATCGGCATCGCAGAAGGCCACCAGCGGCGCGGTGGCGTGGCGGAGAACACCGGCATTGCGGGCCACGCTGGGGCCTTTTCCGAGGTTGGCGACTTGGCGGATGCGCGGATCTTGCCATGCGGCGGAGCGCACGAGGGTCATGGTGGCATCGGTCGAACCGTCGTCGATGCAGATGGCCTCCCAGTCGGCAAAGCTCTGGCGCAGCAGGCTTTCGAGCGTCGCGAGGATGGTCGCCTCGGCGTTGTAGCAGGGGATGACGATGGAGATGGCAGGCATGGGTCAGACCTTTGCGAGGTGGGGGCGGGCGAAGGCCGCGCGGAGGGCGGGAAGTGAGGCCAGCACCATTACCACCGTGGCGGTAAGCGCGTAGCCGGTGGCGACGGGCAGCAGGCCGAAGGGGGCGAGGGCGGCGGTGTTGAGCATGAGCGCGGCGGTCATCAGCGCGGTCACGCGGAACTCGGCCCCTGCGCGGCCCTGCGCCCGCATCCAGCCGGCGGCGGCGGCCCAGAGGGTTGTGGGGATGGCGACAAGGCAGAGGATCGACACGATCTGGGGCAGCTCCTCCCAGCCGGCGCCGAGCAGCAGCGGCACGTAGACCGGGGCCAGCAGCGCCTGCGCCAGCACGGCGGGGGTGATAAGGCCGAGGGCCAGCACCATCGCCTGCCGCAGTGCCTGCGCCCGGTCGGTGCTGGTGCAGAGGTGCGGGAAGAGCACGGTGGAGAAGGCAGTGGAAAAGGAGGTGGCAAGGCTGAGGCCCGCGTTGAAGGCCATGAAGTAAAGGCCCAGTGCCTCGGCGCCCATGAGCGTGCCGACGATCAGCTTGTCGGCCTGCATGCGCAGCGCCTTGACCAGCTCCACCCCGAGCACCGCTGCGCCGAAACGAGCGAAAGGCGCGAGCGGGGCCCGGGGGGCGGACGGGTCGGGTGACCAGGGGTGCAGGCGGCGCATGGCCACGAGCCAGAAGGGCGCGGTAAGCAGGCGCGGCAGGATCAGCGCCAGCGCCGAGGGCCAGGCCAGTGCCAGCGCCGCCGACATGAGGTTGGCTGCCACGATCTGGCCGCCCGAGATGGCCGCGGTCTGGCGCAGCTTGCCCGAGCGCATGGCCAGCGCCGTCTGCACCAATCCGCCTGGCATGAAGAGGTATTCACCGGCCAGTAGCAGGATCAGCAGCAAGAGGGTGAGGCTGCCGCCCACCGCATAGAGCGCGAGGCCTACCGCCGATTGCAGCACGAAGAGGCCGAGGCACCACGCCCAGAAGATTCGGTGGGCGGTAGCGCAGGTGGCCTCCAGCTCGTCCTCGCGCGCGGCGATGATGCGCTGGCCGACGCCGTTCTCGGTGAGCGATTTCAGGATGTCGGCAGCAGCAAGAGCCGCCGCCGCCACACCGATCTGCTCGAGATCGAGCGTTCGGGCGACGGCGACGACCACCAACAGCCGCGAGACCTTGGCCGCAACCTCCGACGCCCCATAGGCGAGGAGGTTGTGCACGATACGAGATGTTCCGTGAGTGGTAAGCATCTTTCTGGTCCCTTGGCGGTTGGTAACCAAGGTCTATGCCAGCAGCACCACGCAGTCTTGCGCGCCCAAGGCGAGGTGAAAGGCGCAACAGTTGTGCATCATATCCCAACGGATAGGGTGCACGCGCCCGACGCTCTCTCGACCGGGGCGAGGGAAAGATTTAACAATCATTCAACCGCAGGCGACAAGGCGAAAGCAGTGATGGTGCAGGTATTCAAGTCTTCCACGGCGCTCGTTGCCGCGCTGGCTCTTGCGGGCTGCGCCGCGCTCGATGCGCCCGACAACCTCGAACCGGTTGCTGCGGGCGATGCCTATCAGGCGCAGTATCGCCAGCCCGATGTCAGCCGGGATGAGGCGCAGTTTCTCCGGTCGGCCACCATCAACGCCCAAAAGTGCCGCGCCCCGCGTGGCGGTGCAGGCGGCAAGGGTAGCGGCGTGGCGGCGGCCTCGGCGCTGCGAGGCGAGCGGCTCACCCGCAACGATCTCGTGAATATTCGCGTGGGCGATGACGAAACCTTCAATGGCGATTACGTGGTTTCCCGCGACGGCACGCTGAAGCTGCCCTTCCTTGCGCCGATCCGGGCGCAGGGGCGGCTGACCTCGCAGGTCGAGGCCGACATAGCCCGCCAGCTCCTTGCCGGAGATTTCTTTGCCGACACCCCGCGCATCTCGGTGCGCGTGGCCGACTTTGCCTCGGTGACCGTGGGCGTCTCGGGCGCGGTCTTCGAGCCGCGTGCGGTGGAAATCGGCGGCGTGCCCGGCGACCAGGTCGACAGCCGTCGCCAGCAGGCGCTGGGTGCCTCGACCGAGGGGCGCAACCTCTCCGCCGCGCTGCGCGCGGCGGGCGGCGTGCGGCCCGATGCCGATATTTCTGCCATCGAGGTGCGCCGTGGCGGCACGCTTTACACGCTCGACATGCGCGGCGTGTTTGAAGGGCAGAACGCGGTCGATATCATGCTGCTCACCGGCGATGAGGTGAAGGTGCCGAGCCGGGGCTGCTTTCAGGAGGACCTGATGCGCCCCAGCCCGATCAGCCCGCCGGGGATTTCGCTGTTCCTGTCCAACCTGACCCAGCCCGCCACCGGCAACGCGCCCTCGGCCATCGGGCGCGAGACCCGCGAGGTGCCCTATGGCACCCGCTACCTGCAGGCGGTGGTGAACACCAACTGCGTGGGCGGAGCGCGGGCGACCAGTGCCAACCGCTCCTCGGTGCTGTTCTCGCGCAACCCGATCACCAAGGTTTCGGTCGTGATAGAGCGCGATATCGAGAACCTGCTGCGCCGGGCCGACCGGGATGACTACGACCCCTTCCTGCTGCCCGGCGACTCCATCGCCTGCTATGACAGCACGGTCACCAACGTGGGCGAGATCGGGCGGGTGCTGGGGCTGCTCCGGCCCTGAGCCTGCCTACTGCGCCGCCGGGCGGGGGGCCTTTCGGCGCTCAGCCACCAGGGCGGCGCGGGTTTGCGCCCAGACCTGCGGCAGGGCGGCGATGCCCGCCTGCATGGCAGCGACCTCCCCGGCCTTTGCGGCATCCTCGATACGCACCAGCGCGGCCCGCAAGGCGACGGCGCCCAGAGTGGCCGAACTACCGGCGATCTTGTGGGTGCGCGCGGCGGTCTCGGCAAGGTCGGCCTCGGCCGAGGTGCCCAGGAAGGTGAGAAGCGCCTCCACTTCGGTGCCGAAGCGGTCGAGCAACCCGGCCAGCGCCTCGACACCGAGGGTCTCGCGCAGCTCGTCG
Source organism: Vannielia sp. ABF1_015 (assembly GCF_056160745.1). Lineage (NCBI taxonomy): Bacteria > Pseudomonadati > Pseudomonadota > Alphaproteobacteria > Rhodobacterales > Paracoccaceae > Vannielia > Vannielia sp. ABF1_015. The sequence continues at coordinate 186,428 of NZ_JBSWXT010000004.1, read as the reverse complement.
AGATAGCTGCCTGCGACGGCGGGGTTTTGGGGCGCGCGCTCGGGCGTGTCGGCGCCTACATGATCGGCCAGCACACGGTCGAGCGCGGCGCGGGAGAGCGGTTTGGTCACGATGTCGTCCATCCCGTCGGAAAGAAACGCCTCCTGCTCCTCCGCCACCGCATTAGCGGTGAGGGCGATGATCGGCACCCGGGCGCAGGGGCCGTGGCCCGCGCGGATGGCGCGGGTGGCCTCGCGGCCATCCATCACCGGCATGGAGATATCCATCAGGATCAGGTCGAAAGGCTCGGCCCCGGCCCGCTCCACCGCCTCACGTCCGTTCCGGGCGTGGATCACGGTATGGCCTGCGGCCTCCAGCATCTCGCGGGCGACCATGCTGTTGATCTCGTTGTCCTCGACCAGCAGCACCTTGCTGGCGGCGGCCGTGCTGCGCGGCTTTCGTGCCGCCATCTCGGGGTCCGGCGCGGCCACGGGTTCGACCGGTAGCCGGATCAGGAAACTGCTGCCCACGCCTTCCTCGCTCTCCACTTCGATCTCGCCGCCGAGCGCGGTGACGAAGCGCTTGGCAATGCCAAGGCCGAGGCCGGTGCCGCCGACCTCACGGTCATAGGCGGTGTTGCCGGTCAGGAAATCGTCGAAGATATGTGCCTGAAGGGCGGAGCTCATGCCGATGCCGGTGTCGCTGACGGTGATCTGCACCTCGGAGCCAGTTGGGCCTTCCAAATGCTCCGCCTCCACCCTGACCCGCCCGCCGCGGGTGAACTTCACCGCGTTGCCGATCACGTTCATCAACACGTTCTGAAGCCTGTCGCGGTCGGCCCTGATCCAGTCGAGCTGCGGGCCGGACCAGCCCCATTCGAGCGTGGTGTCCTGTGCCAGCGCGGCGCCGCTCTGGTTGTCGACGATGTCCTGCAACAGGGTGGAGAGGTTCATCGCCACGGGCCTTAGCTGGAGTTTGCCCGCGTCGTACTTGGTGATGTCGAGCACGTCGGAGATGTGGCTCATCAGCAGCTTGCCCGAGGTGTCCATGTTCCTGATGTAGCGGGCCTGCCGGGCGTTGAGGGAGGTGTCCTGCAGGAGTTCGAGGTTGCCCAGGAGGCCGTTGAGCGGCGTGCGGATCTCGTGGCTCATGGTGGCGAGGAAATCGGTTTTGGCCTTTTCGCCGGCCAGCGCCCGGTCGCGCGCCTCGACCAGCTCCTTCTCTGCCCGAACCCGGTGCGAGATGTCGCGCAGGAAGGAGATGAAAATGGTGCCCTCGTCGGTTTCGGCGGACTGGATGGCGAACTCGACCGGGAAGACCTCGCCCGACTTGCGCCGCGCCTCCAGCTTGACCCGCCCCTTGCCGACCACACGTTGTTCGCCACCCTCGCGCATCCGTTGCATGCCCGCGTCATGCGCCGCGCGATACTGTTCCGGCACGATCAGGTCGCCCAGGTTGGCCCCCAGCGCCTCGGCGGCCTCGTAGCCGAAGATCTGCTCGGCGGCGGCGTTGAAATCGAGCACGTCACCGGATTTGTCGACCACGATCACGCCATCGAGCGCGGTGGAGGTCACCACGTTCATCCGGCTTGCGCTTTCCAGCACCTCGCGGCGGCGGCGCACGTTCTGGCGGTTGAGGTGGTTGAGGTAGGCGGCGAAGCCGAGCAGCGCGAGCACCAGCACGGTGACGCCCACGGCGAGCTGGGTGAGGGTGACCGCCACGTTGTCGCGCCGCCGGTCGGATTCGACGGCGAAGTAGTTGAGGCCGGAGTTGGCCAGCGCGCGCACGTTGGGGCGGACCGCCTCGGCACGGGCGAGCAGGTCGGGCACGGCGGCGGCCAGCTCGGCATCGGGCGCGTCGATCAGCGGCACGGTGCGGTCGAGGAAGGTTTTCACGATGCGCAGGTTGCGGGAGAACTCCGGCTCCTCGCGCAGGCCGCCGTAGATCGAGCTCTGCTCCAGCGTGGTGATCCGGCTGTAGAAGATGTCGTACTCGCGCCGGAGGGTGCGCAGCTCGTCGGGCTCGGCTCCGGGCAGGGCGGCGAGGTGCATCTGGAACTCGAGGAACTCCACCTCGGCCTGCGACAGGGTCCACTGCACGTTGTCGGAACTGGCCGAGTTGAGCAGCCGCAGATCGCGCGCCACGTTGATCGAGAGGTAGACAAGCGCCGCAATGCAGAGCGCCCCCGCGAGCGCGGAGGCGATGTAACGCGGGTGGCGGCTGCGGCGTGTGTTGCCGGGCATGGGCGGCTCCTCGGTCGGCTCGTCGGTGGTGGGCCCGCGCGGGCGGCGCGGGCCGGGTCAGCCTTAGTCGGTCACGACGATGCGGTCGAGTTGCCAGATGCTCCGCGAGTAGATCACCTCGGTGCGATACTCGGCGTTGGCGTCGTAGGGATAGACGATCCAGAGCGGGCCCTTGTCTCGCACCGACATCTCGGAGCCGTTCATGCGGTAGGCCACGATCGGGCCGCCCTCGACGGCATCGGAGAACGGGATCTCGACGGCGTAGTCGTTGATGGCGGTGGCCCGCAGGGTGCCGCCCTCGATGCCCGCCGCCTCGGCCAACGCCTTCAGCGAGACGCCCTCGAAGGTGTTGGTGCCCTCGGTCCAGATAGTGGTGGTCTCGATGGTCTCGGTGCCGAGCGCCTCGAGCATGGCAAGGTCGAACTGGGCGGTGTCGCCCGCGTTGGTGGTGCCGATCTCGCCGGAGAGGGTGAGAATGACCTCGCCTTCCGGCGCGGCCAGATCCTGCGCGGCGAGCGGCAGGGCGGTGAGCGCGGCAATCGCCAGTGACTGGATGAGTTTGCGCAGCATGTCGGTTGCTCCTTGGTTTCCTCTGGCACTCTATTTCACGAATGCCCGCCCGACCCAAAGGGTCAGGCGGATAGGGACCTATCCTTAGGGATAGGGTCGGCTCAGGCGACTTGGCGCAGGGGCGCGCTGCGCTCGGCGAGAAAGCCGCGAAGCTCGCCCGCTAGTTCGGGACGGTCGAGGGCGAAAGCCGCCGTGGCCTGGACGAAGCCCTGGATCGAGCCGCAGTCGAACCGCTCGCCCTCGAAGGCGTAGCCGTAGACACCCGCCCGGGGCAGGTCGGCGTTGATGGCATCGGTGAGCTGAAGCTCGCCACCAGCACCCGGGCCGAGGGTGTCGAGCTTGTCGAAGATCGAGGGCTCGAGGATGTAGCGGCCGATCACGGCGCTGGTGGAGGGGGCCACCTCGGCGCGGGGCTTCTCGACCATGCCGCGGGCCATCGCGACCCGGCCTTGCCGCTCAGCGACGTCGAGCACGCCATAGGCGGAGACCTTGCTGCGCGGCACGTCCATGGTGGCGACCATGTGGCCTCCGGTGCGGCTGTGAGCCTCGACCATCTGGGCCAGCGCGCCGCGCCGGGCGCGGATCACGTCATCGGGGAGCAGCACGGCGAAGGGTTCGTCGCCCACCAGCTTGCGGGCCAGCCGGACGGCGTGGCCGAGGCCGCGCGGATTGGGCTGGCGGAGGAAGCTGAGCGCGCCTTCCGGCATCCGGGTGCGCTCCAGCGCGGCGAGGGCATCGGCCTTGCCGGCGGCCTCGAGGCGCTGCTCCAGGGCGGCGGCGGTGTCGAAGTAATCCTCCAGCGCGCCCTTGCCGGCGGCGGTGACGAAGATGAACTCCTCGATCCCGGCCTCGCGGGCCTCGTCCACCGCGTATTGGATCAGCGGACGGTCGACCAGCGGCAGCATCTCCTTAGGGATCGACTTGGTGGCGGGCAGAAAGCGGGTGCCCATTCCGGCGACGGGGAAGACGGCTTTGCGAACGTGGGTCATGGCAGGTGTCCTTTCGGAGAGCAGATGGGGGTGGGGTAGGGTCAGTAAGCGCCGCGGCCGCCGAGCACGGCGCCGAAGGTGCGGGCGATGAGGGAGATGTCGAGCAGCAGGGTGCGCGAGGCGGCGTAGGAGAGATCCATCTCGACCATCTTGTCGAAACCGACCGAGGCGCGGCCCGAGACCTGCCAAACCCCGGTGAGGCCGGGCTTGACGGCAAGGCGACCCAGAGCGCGGGGCGGGTAGGCGGCCACTTCGGTCGGCAGGGCAGGGCGCGGGCCAACGATGGCCATCTCGCCCTTCAGCACGTTGAGGATCTGCGGCAATTCGTCGATCGAGAAGCGGCGGATGAAGCGGCCCACCCGGGTGATGCGCGGATCGGCCTTGGATTTGAAGCAGACGCCTTCACGGTCGGAGGTGGCGAGCAGCGCGGCGCGGCGGGCTTCGGCATCGACGCCCATCGAGCGGAACTTCAGCATGGTGAAGAGGCGGCCCTTATGGCCCACGCGGGTCTGCCGGAAGAACACGGGCCCCCGGCTGTCGGCCTTGATCGCGGCGGCGGTGAGCAGCAGCAGCGGGGAGAGCAGCACCAGCGCGGTGAGCGAGAGGGTCACGTCGAGAAACCGGCGCTGCACGGCGGCAAAGCTCTCCGGGCCCCAGGCCTTAAGGGCAGCGTGGGCGAGGAAGCTGAGGTTGCCTGCCAGGTAGCGCTTGGCAAGGCGGCGCGGCTCCTGCGCCAGCCGCCAGACCCATTCGGCCCGGGCACTGCGCACCCAATCGGGCGCACGGACAACGTTGCCTGCGAGAAAGTCGAAGAGCGCGCCGACCGCGAGGGTCAGGTCGGCATTCAGCCGCCATGCATGGCGGTGCAGCCAGAGCTCCTGCATGGGCACGCCGAGGGCGACCAGCACGATGTCTGCGCCGCTTTCATTGATGTCCTCCACGACGGCATCCGTATCGGCGGCGCCGTCGTAGCCGTCGCGGGTGCCGGCGATGGTTAGCGCGGGGATGCTCGCCTGGAGGGCGGCGGCGGCGGCCCGAGCGGTGCCGGGTTTGCCGCCGAAGAGATAGACCGACTTGCCCTGCGTCGCGGCCTGTTCCAGCAGTGCTGGCACGAGGTCGGTTCCATTGAGGTTGGCGGTGAGGCGCTGGCGGGTCATCTTCCCCGCTAGCTCCACGCCGATCCCGTCGGGCAGCAGCACGTCGGCCCCGGCCACCGCCTCGCGGTAGGCCCGGTTGCGGCGTCGGATGTTGCAGCAATGCGCATTCATGAAGAAGGCGCGGCGGCGGCCCGGGGCGAGCAGCGTGGCGATTGTCTGCGCGGCGGTGGCATCGACCAGGTCGAGCCCCAGCGCGGGCAGGTTTGCGGTGGGCAAAGCCGGGGTGACGGCTGTGTGGGGTGCGTTGAACGTGGCGGCTTTCATCGGGCAAATCCTTCTGGGTTCAGGAACTTGCCCTCTCATGCCCGCTGCCCCCGCCCCGGCTCAACGGAGCGGGAGGAGAGGTGCGCGGCGCGTTGGTTAACCGGTTATTACCAGCGGCGCGGAAACCTATCCGAAGGAGATAGTGGCTGGCCGATTTCTCCGTGCCTTTCGGTCCGCCCGCGGGTTAGATATGAGAGACAGCGTTCTACCAGTGCGGATACCCAGGAGCCTACGATGCGCGTTCTGATTGCCGATGACCATGACCTGCTGCGCGACACTCTCGTGATGTTCCTGCAGAGCCAGGGCGATATCGAGACCGAAACCGCGCCCGACCTGCCCGCGGCCCACAAGCTGATCGAGGGTGCCGATACGCCCTTCGACCTCGTGCTGCTCGACCTGAACATGCCGGGGATGAATGGCCTCGACGGGCTGAAGGCGACGATGGCGCTGGGCGCGGGTCAGCGGGTGGCGCTGCTCTCGGGCGAGGCCACCAAGGAGATCGCCGAGAAGGCGCTGGAGGCCGGCGCGGCGGGCTTCGTGCCCAAGACCCTGCCGGCGAAGTCCATGATCAACGCGGTGAAGTTCATGGCGATGGGCGAGCAATACGCCCCCATCGACTTCATGACCGCCGCCGACGAGACCCCCACCCACCCGATGGCCGAAAAGTTGACGCCCCGCGAGTTGCAGGTGCTTAAGGGGCTGACTGAGGGCAAATCCAACAAGGAAATCGCTCGCGACCTCGACATCACCGAGCCGACGATCAAGCTGCACATGAAGACGCTCTACCGGAAGGTGGGGGCGTCGAACCGGACCCAGGCGGCGCTGATGGCCCGGGAGGCGGGGTTGTTTTGAGGGGGGAGGCTGCGGAGGTCCGCTTCGAGCCCATCGCTTCCCTTGCCGCTTCTTCCCCCGCGCGGAATCAAGGCGAAGCCGCCGCGCATCGCCGGGCCGCCCCCCGGCACGGCGATACATCGAAGGCGGCGCAAGGCTCGGGCCTCACAGGCAAATGACAACGATAAACTGCGCCGCACCATCGGCGGATCGCCGCACCGCGGCCCGTCGACGCGCGGCTCATCGCAAGGGCAGCTTTGTCCCGCAAAGCCGCCATTCTGAGAATACGGCCAACCCTGAGCCCGTCCTACTGCCGCCAACCTACCCCATCGGATAGCCCAAACGCCCTGATGCCCCTCGCACCTCCCCTGCCGCGCAGCGGCACGGCGCAGCCTCTCCCTCTATGGTCCGCCCTGAAGGAGACGCCCGATGACCCTGCAAGACACGTTCCCCACCACCAAACCCGCACGCAAGCGCCGCCTGACCGGCAAGCGCATCCTCTTGGGCGGGCGCATTGGCGACCTTGGGCGGTTTCCGCGCTACCTGGCCTTCGCACTCCTCGGCGGGGCGGCGATCTGGGCGCCGATCACGGGGTATCTGAAGACCGCGCCGCTCAGCTTTCGGTCCACGGCCTCGCTGATCCTGCCCGGCTCGGGCGCCTCGGCCTCGATGAACCTCAACGGGATCGGGCAGGCCTCGTCCTATGCCAACTCCGCCTTTGCCAGCAACGCGGTGAGCCCGACCGAGACCTACAAGCGCTTGATCGGGGCCGACCGGATCGTGGATGCCGCCGCGGGCGCGATGGGGATGACGCGCCGCGAGTTCGGCGCGCCGCGGATCAACCTCGTCGACCAGACCAGCCTGATCCACGTCGAGATGGCCGGCGGCAGCCCGGAAACAGCGCAGGCGCGCGGCGATGCGCTGATCGCAGCCTTCTTCGCTGAGATCGACGCGCTGCGCGCCGATGAGATGGCCACGCGCGAAGACAGCGGCCTTGCCGCGATCTCCGAATATCGAAGCTCAGTGGCCGCGACCCGTGAGGACATCGCCGCGCTGCAAGACGAAACCGGTCTCATTTCGCCCGGCCAATATGACGCGATGGTAGAGGAAACCCGCCAGTTGCAGACCCGGGTGCGTGACGTGGAGGCCACGTTGAGCGAGAAGATCCAGAGCGTGACCGCGCTCGAAGCCACGCTGGGTGTGCCCGCAAGCGCCGCCGCGGCAACGCTGAAGCTCTACGCCGATGCCGAGTTTACCGCGCTCACCGAAGAGGCCGCCACCCATGCAGCGGCGCTGGCCGAGGCACGCTCGGCCTACGGCGAGGGTCACCCCAAGGTGCAAGTGGCCCGTGCGGCCCATGCCTCGGCGCGGGGTGCGATTCTGGCCCGTGCGATTGCTGTGACCGGGCTGGGTGAGGCCGATCTGGCGGCTCTCGACCTCGCGCCCGACGGCGCCCGCGCCGAGCTGCTGGCGCAGCTGGTGCGGATGGAGGCGGAGCGCGCGGGCGTGGCCCGGCAGCACGAGACGCTCTCGGCGCGGCTCGAGAGCGAGCTGGCCGAGCAGAAGCGGCTGGCCGCCCCTGCCGCCCGGTTGCAGGACCTGCAGCGTGACTTCACCGTGGCAGAGGCGGTCTTTGCCAGCGCCATCGCCAAGGCTCAGTCGACCAAGTCTGACGTTTACGCCTCCTACCCGCTGGTGCAGGTGCTGGAGAACCCTTCGCTGCCCGAGACCCCCTCATCCCCCAACCGCAAGCTGGCTCTGGCCGCAGGGGTTGCGGCGACCTTCATGATGCTGCTGGGCCTGCTGCTCGGCTGGATGCGCGGGGCCCTGATCGGCCGCCTGTTGGCGCGGCCCGAACCCGACCTGGATGTGCGCGCATGACCGGGCTCACCGGCCCCGAGCGCATGGTCTACAAGACGCTGATTTGGACCTGGCCGTTCTATGCGGTGGGTGCACTCTATGTGGTCGGGCCGGTGCTGGCCTGGCTGCTCGGCGGGTTGGCAGCGCTGGCGCTCTATCTCGGGCCGGCAATGCGTGCCGATTTGCGCCCGACCGGGCCGGTGCCTGCCCTTGTCTGGGCGTGGTTCATCGGCATGGCGGTGATGCTGGTGGCGCTCTGGATTGGCCACCTCGACTGGGGCCTTGGTCTGAAGCAAACGATCAAGAGCTCCATCGGCTGGGCCAAAGGCTGGGCGTTGCTGGCGCTGTTTCCGCTGGCCGGGGCGGTGCTGCAAATTCGCCGCGAGGTGCTGATCCGGGGGCAATGCGTGGTCGGGCTCTGGACCCTCGCGCTCGCGCCGGTGCTGCTGGCCGCCCCCTACATCGGCCTGCCCGAGCGCATCTTCACTTCGCCGCTCAAGGCCATCGGCGGGCCGGGACCGGAATATTTCAGCGTGTACTTCTTCACATGGGATCCGGCGAGTTGGACCCCGCGCTGGCAGTTCTACGCGCCTTGGTCACCCTTCGCAGCGCTGCTCGGGGTTATCATGGTGCTTTTTGCCCTCGAAGAGAAAGACCGCCGCTGGATGGCGGCGGGCGTGGCGGCGGGGGTGCTGATGATCCTCGCCTCCAAGTCCCGGATGGGGCTGGTGGGGCTGGTGGCCTGCACCGTGGCCCCGCGGATGCTGCCACTGATCCTGCGCGGCTGGGCGTGGCAGGTCACGGCGGCGCTGACCGCTTCGCTGGCAGTCGTCGGCACCACCCTGATGACGCTGGCGGCCGATGCCGTCTCGGCCTTCAAAGGCGCGCGGGCCGACAGCACGCGGGTGCGCGAAACCCTCCAGCGTATCGCCCGCGAACGCTGGGAGAACGAAGCTCCCTGGTTCGGGCACGGCACGGTGCATCCCGGCTCTCACGCGGTGGAATACATGCCGATCGGCAGCCACCACACCTGGTTCGGGCTGCTCTTCGTGAAGGGGCTGGTCGGGTTCTTCGCGCTGCTGGTGCCGCTCGCGTGGCACGTGGGTTTCGCGCTCATCGACGCCGCGCGCCATCCGCGCGGGAGGCTGCCGCTTGGTATCCTGATGACGATGGTGCTGCTCTCGTTTGGCGAGAACATCGAGATCGAAGCCTATATGCTTTGGCCGGGCCTCGTGCTGCTGGGGGTGCATCTACGCGAAGTCATCAACGCCCGCGCTTAGTTTCGCTAAATGATTGCCCTGGCAGCGTGCGTTTAACTCTTGGCACTGCTAGCGCCTTTGCGCTGCCGGTGTTTCGTGCATGCCAGATTTATAACGCTCGCCGAGGCACGAATGCAGGCAGACTCGAAATAGGGATGATTCCGCTTTTGATCCGTTCCGCTACCTGTCGCGTTTCAATCGGCTGAGCGTCGAACCTTGACCTTCCCAAATGACAATGACGACTTAAGGTTGAGATAAGGTTCGACGTCAGGCCCATCCTCTCCGCCACCTGACTTCGGGTAGCCTTTTATATTACTTTAAATCGGTGGCTTAGGGCATTGGCTTCAGCGCGGACGCACTCCGCGAGGCTTTGTCGCGCAAATCCCGTGACGGGATTCATCTGGTGAATTCCGTGTGTTGGGTGGCCTGTATGAGCAGACCACCACCGCCGACTTAGAAGGCCAGAAGCTGGCCAGCCTATAATGAAGCGCCCAAGCGCCGGGGCTCGCTGACGATCTATTGGCCAGTCGGCGATTGTTTGCAATTGCCGACTGGCTGGTTTGACCCCGCGATGAGCCGGGATGCCGCGCCGTCAGGCCGGCGTGGCCGCCAGCAGGGCTTCAGGGATGCCGCCATTCAGACGTATCCTTTGATGATGGTCGCCTCCGCCGCCTAGGCAGGGCACCAGGCCGTGGCTGCTCTGAAACCACATTTCTGCGCCCCCGCATTTGCGTTTTTGCGCAACGGAATCCGGGGGTGTGTGCGTTAGACCCGCAAAGATGTCCCTCTGATCCACAGGCTGATTCTCCATGTCCCTCCCCGCCGTGCTTGTCGCCGCCCTTCTTGTCATCGGGCTTGCCCCGGTTTCGCCAGCGCTGGCGCAACCTGTTCCCGGCGGGGCGCGCGGCCCCACAGAGGTTGGGGTGGTGGAGCTGGAGCTTTCGACGGTTCCGTATTCCGTCACCCTGCCGGGCCGCGCGGTGGCCGCCGCGCAAACCGATATTCGCCCGCGGGTGGGGGGCATGGTGAAGGAAATCGTCTATCGGCCCGGCCAGCGGGTGAAGGCGGGAGATGTGCTTTATCGGCTGGAGCCGGACACCTTTGAGGCCGCCTATGCGGCCGCGCAGGCCGAACTGGACGGGGCGAAGGCCGGGGTGAGCACGGCGCAGGCAACGGTGGATCGCTATGCCCGGCTGGAGGGCACGGGCGTGACCACCTCCGATTTGCAAACCGCACAATCCGCTCTGGCGCAGGCCGAAGCCACGCTGGCCAGTGCCGAGGCCGCCGTGCAAACCGCGCGGCTGGACCTGGACCGGGTGGAAATTCGCAGCCCGATTGACGGGTTCGCGGATGTCAGCACGGTTTCGGTGGGCGCCATCGTAACCGCAAATCAGACCGATGCGCTCACCACCGTGACGGCGATGGACCCGATCAACGTGGATGTTGCAGAGAGCTCCGCTCGAATCTTGCGGGTGCGCTCGCAGATCGACAGCGGCGCATTGCAGCCCGGGGAGCGGCTGGAAGTGGTGCTGACGCTGGAAAACGGCGAAACCTACGCAAGCCCCGGCACGCTCGTTACCCCCGGGCAGCAGGTGTCGACCACCACGGGCAGCGTTGATCTGCGCTTTGAGTTCGACAATCCAAACAGGATGATCCTTCCCGGCCAGTTCCTGCGGGTGGCGGTTGTGGTTGGTCAGCAAAAGGCCGTGCTGGTTCCGCAGCGCGGCACCGAGCGGCAGGCCGATGGCACGCTGACGGCCTTCATCCTGCGTGACGGCAAGGCACATCAGGTGACGCTCACCTATTCGGGCACCCATGAGAACGCATGGATCACCACAGAGGGGGTGGCTGCCGGGGATTTGCTGATCGTCGACGGGCTGAACAACCTCACAGATGGCGCGGAGGTGGTGCCGGTGCCGGTCACGATCAACGCGGAGGGCGTGGTGGAGGATGTCACCGACAGTGACGCCGACGAAGCTGACACCACCGATGAGGGCGATGCCGGCGATGACGCCGGCGCGACCGAAGCCGCCGGCACGGAAGACTGACCCATGGCGCAGTTTTTCATCCACCGCCCCATCTTCGCTTGGGTTCTGGCCATCGTAACGATGCTGGCCGGTGTCTTTGCCTTTACCCAGCTGCCGGTCTCGCAATATCCCGACATTGCCCCAACCACGATCCGGGTGAGCGCCAGCTACTCGGGTGCCACGGCCACGGCGGTGGAAAACTCGGTGACATCGGTGATCGAGGATTCCATGACCGGGCTCGACGGCGTGCTTTACATGGAGAGCACATCGCGCGAGGGCTCCTCTTCGATTTCGCTGACCTTCGATGAAAGCATCGACCCGGTGGATGCGCAGAACAATGTGCAATCCAAGGTCAGCCAGGTTGAAGGGCGGTTGCCCGATGCGGTGCAATCCTCGGGCGTGAGCGTCTCGCGCTCCACCTCCTCGATCCTGATGGTCGGGGCTATCGTCTCTGCCGATGGGCGGTATTCGACCATCGAGTTGGGTGATATTCTCGACAATCAGATCTCCGGCCCGGTGCAGCGCACCGAGGGCGTGGGCGGGATCAACCTTTTTGGCTCGGGCTATGCGCTGCGGGTCTGGCTCGATCCGCTTTCGCTTTATGAATACCAGCTCACGCCCGCCGATGTGACTTCTGCCATCCAGGCGCAAAACACCACGGTTTCGGTGGGCTCGCTGGGCGATATGCCGGTGGTCACCGGACAGCAGTTTACCGCAACCATCACCGCGCAGAGCCAGCTGACCGGCGTGGAGGAGTTCGAGAACATTCTGCTGAAGTCCGAGGAGGGCGGTGCGCAGGTGTTGCTTGGCAACGTGGCGAAGATCGAGATCGGGCAAGAGAGTTACGGCGGCGACTCCCGGTTTGACGGGGCGAACGCGGCGGGCTTCGGGATCAACCTCGCCACCGGGGCCAACGCGGTGGACACCGCAGAAGCGGTGCGCGCCACGCTGGATGAGCTGGCCGCCTCGCTGCCCGAGGGGCTGACGGTGGAATACGCCTATGACACCTCGCCCTTCGTCGAGCTTTCGATCGAGAAGGTCTATCACACGCTAATCGAGGCGGTGGTTTTGGTGTTCTTCGTCATCCTGATCTTCCTGCAGAATTGGCGGGCCACGCTCATCCCGATCATCGCGGTGCCGGTGGTGCTGGCGGGCACCTTCGCGGTGCTGGCGGCGTTGGGCTATTCGATCAACACGCTGACGATGTTTGCCATGGTGCTGGCAATCGGCCTGCTGGTGGATGATGCGATTGTGGTGGTCGAAAACGTCGAGCGGGTGATGGAGGACGACGGGCTGGAGCCCTTGCCCGCCACCGAGAAGGGCATGGGCCAGATCACCGGCGCCGTTATCGGCATTGCGCTTGTGCTCTCGGCGGTGTTTCTGCCGATGGCCTTTTTCGGCGGTTCGACCGGGGTGATCTACCGGCAGTTCTCGGTCACCATCATTTCGGCCATGGTGCTTTCGGCGCTGGTGGCGCTCATTCTCACCCCGGCGCTCACCGCTTCGATGCTGCGCCGCAGTGGCCATGAGGTGCGCTTTGCTCCGGCGCGGGCCTTCAACAGGGGCTTTGCGCGGCTGACCTCGGGCTACGCCGGATCGGTCGGGCGGATTGCGCGCAAGCCGCTGATCGCCGTGGGGCTGATTGCTGCGCTCGTGCTCGGGGCAGGGGCCACCTACTCGCGGTTGCCGTCCTCCTTCCTACCGACGGAGGACCAGGGCGTGCTGATGGCGATGATCAACCTCACCGAGGGCACCACTACGGCGCAGACGGCGCAAGTGGTGGATGAGATCGAGGCCTATTTGCAGGCCGAAGAATCCGAGGCGGTGGAGAGCACATTTGCCACGCTCGGCTTTGGCTTCTCCGGCTCGGGGCAGAATGCGGCCATGGTGTTCATCAAGCTGCGCAGCTTTGAGGAGCGCACGGATGACAGCCTGTCGGCGGCTTCCGTTGCCGCGCGGGCAACGGTGCAGTTTGGCAACCTGCGGGCCGGGCGGGTGATGTTCATGCAGCCCCCGGCGATTCCGGGCCTTGGCAATACCTCCGGATTTTCGATGTATCTCATGGACTACGCCAACAATGGCACCGAGGCCCTGCGTGCCGCCGCCTCGCAGTTGGAATCCACGGCCGAGGCCGACACGCGCCTTGCCAGCGTCCGGGCGAGCGGGATCGAAAGCGAGGCGGTGCTGCGCATCGACATCGACCAGCAGAAGGCCGAGAGCTTTGGCGTCAGCGTTAGCAGCGTCAACGCCATCCTCTCGACCATCTTCGCCGGGTCCGATGTGAATGACTTCGATATGAACGGCTCGCTGCGCCCGGTGATCGTGCAGGCCGCCGCTGAATACCGGATGCAGCCGGAAGACATCGAATCCTGGTATGCGGTCAACAGCAGCGGCGAGATGGTCAGCTTTGCCGCCTTCATGGAAACCCGCTGGATCTCCTCCACGCCGTCACTGGCGCGGATCGACGGGGTCAGTGCGATTTCGGTGTCGGGTAGCCCCGCGCAGGGCGTGTCATCGGGCGATGCGATGGATGCGATCACCGAGTTGGCCGGTGAGCTGGATGGGGGCTATGGCGTGGCCTGGACAGGGCTTTCGTTTCAGGAGCAGCAATCGGGCAGCCAGGCCCCCTACCTTTATGCGCTCTCGGCGTTGGTCGTGTTCCTGTCGCTCGCGGCGCTTTATGAGAGCTGGTCGATTCCCTTCGCGGTGATGCTTTCGGTGCCGGTCGGCGTGGCGGGGGCCTTCGCCTTTGCGCTGCTCTTCGGGCAGTCCAATGATGTGTATTTCAAGGTCGGGATCCTGACGTCCATCGGGCTTGCGGCAAAGAACGCTATCCTGATCGTCGAGTTCGCCCGGGATCTGGAGGCGCAGGGCCGCTCTGCCATCGACGCGGCGATCGAGGCGGCAAGGATGCGGCTGCGGCCGATCCTGATGACCTCCTTCGCCTTCATGATGGGGGTGTTGCCGCTGGCGCTGGCCACTGGCGCGGGGGCACAGGCACAAAACGCCATTGGCATCGCGGTGCTGGGCGGCATGGCGGCGGCCACCTTCATCGGCATCTTCATCGTTCCGGCTTGTTTTGTGCTGGTGCGCAAGCTCTCGCGCAAGCCGGTTGCCGGGACTGCGCAAGACTGAGGGCAGGGGGGTGAACCCGCTGTGAGCGGCGTCAGCCGGCCTGCGGCGGGAGCGCCATGGCCGGGCCTATGGCCTTGCGGGCGAGGCGCAGGAAGGCCTCGCGCTCACCATCGTCGAGCTCTGCCAGAAGCTCCTCTTGCAGGGCGGTCACGATGGGCAGGATCTCTTCAAAGGCGGCGCGGCCTGCTTTGGTGGCCCGCACCTCCCGCGCGCGTCGGTCGCGCGGGCTGACCTGCCGGGAGACATAGCCCTTCTGCTCCAACCGGTCGATCACCCCGCCGATGGTGGCGCGGTCGTAGGCGATGGCAGCGGCCACCCCGGCCTGATCAATCCCCGGATAGCTCAGGATCGCATCCAGCGCCGCAAACTGCACGGGCGTAACATCAAACCCCGCCTCCTGAATGCGGGTGGAGAACACATGGGTGGACATCTGGTTGAGCCGCCGGATCAGGTGTCCGGCCATGACGAGCGCTTTCATTCCGCCTCCCTCGCGGTGCCGATGACTGGCAATTAATATGTATACATATTTTTCTTGACCGTAAATGATAAGTGTAGTTATCAATTGCCCGTCAGCAGGCCGGAGGAGGGCAAGTGATGCAGTATTACCTCGATGGATTTCGTGGCGGAGACCCCGACCTGGGCAATGCCGCGCCCAACCGGCGGGCGCGAGGGGGCTTTGCGCCGCTGCCCGACAAGGTCGATGTGCTGATCGCCGGATGCGGCCCCGCCGGGCTTTGCCTTGCGGCCCAGCTTGCGCAGTTTCCGCAGATCGACACGATGATCGTGGAGCCCAAGCCCGGCCCGATCGAGAAGGGGCAGGCCGACGGGGTGAACACCCGCACGATGGAGATGTTTCAGGCCTTCGGCTTTGGCGAGAAGGTCAAGCGCGAGAGTTACTGGGTAAACCAAACGGCCTTCTGGTCGCCCGACCCGGCCAACCCCGCCCATATCCGCCGCATCGGGCGGGTGCAGGATGTGCCCGAGGGCAGCTCCGAAATGCCCCACACCCTGCTCAACCAGGCCCGGGTGCATGAGCTGTTCCTTGATGTGATGCGCAAGTCGCCCGCGCGACTGGAGCCGGATTACTCGTGGTCGGTGCAGGATGTGCAGGTGGACCGGGAGGCCACCGACCATCCGGTAACCGTGACGCTGAAGAACACCGGGATCAACGCGGGCGAGGTCCACGTGGTGCGGGCCAACTACGTTGTCGGCTGCGATGGTGCCCGCTCCAACGTGCGCCGCGCTATCGGCGGCAAGCTGCATGGCGACGCGGCGCATCAGGCCTGGGGCGTGATGGATATTCTTGCCAACACCGACTTTCCCGATGTGCGCCAGAAGTGCCTGATCACCTCGGCCAGCGAGGGCAACACGCTTATCTTGCCGCGCGAGGGCGGCTACCTTTTTCGCATGTATGTCGAACTCGACAAGCTGAACCCCGATGAGCGGGTGGCGCAGCGCAATTTCACCGCCGATCACCTGATCGCCGCCGCCAACCGCATCATGGCGCCCTACAGCATCGACGTAAAAGAGGTGGTCTGGTGGTCGATCTACGAAATCGGCCACCGGCTGACCGACCGGTTCGATGACGCGAGCGAGGGCCACGGCCCCCGCGTGTTTACCGCTGGCGATGCCTGCCACACCCACAGCCCCAAAGCCGGGCAGGGGATGAACGTGTCGATGCAAGACAGCTTCAACCTAGGCTGGAAGCTAGCCCATGTGCTCACCGGGCGGGCCGGGCCGGAGCTGTTGCGCAGCTATTCCGCCGAGCGCCGCGCCGAGGCCAAGCGGCTGATCGACACCGATCACGAATGGTCGCGCATCATGTCGGCCCCGCCTGGCGAATCCAAGCTGGACGGGGGCGACATGCCGCGCTTTCAGAAGGCCTTTATCGAGAACCTCATGTTCACCGGCGGGCTTGCGGTGAAGTACGATCCTTCCCGCCTCACTGCCGAACCGGAGCATCAGGCCCTTGCGCCCGGTTTCGAGATCGGCCGCCGGTTTCACTCCGCGCCGGTGGTGCGGGTGGCCGATGCGATGCAGATGCACCTTGGGCATGTGGCCGAAGCCGATGGGCGCTGGCGGATCTACGCGTTTGCGGGGCAAGACCCGCGCGGCCTTTACGATCTGGCGGAGTGGCTGGGCACGGCAAACACCAGCCCGGTCCTGCGCCACACCCGCGAGGGCGAAGACATCGACGCGGTGATCGACCTGCGCGGCGTGCTGCAAGGCATCTTCGATACGGTCGCCTACGACGCCGCCCCCGCGATGTTGAAGCCGGTGAAGGGGCCGCTTGGCTTGCAGGATCACGAAAAGCTCTTCTGCGTGGATCACAAGGGCGCAGGCGATATCTTCGAGATGCGCGGGCTGGACCGGGCGCGGGGCTGCATGGTGGTGGTGCGCCCCGATCAATACGTCGCTCATGTGCTGCCGCTCGACGCCCGCGCCGAGCTTGCCGCCTTCTTCGAGGGCGTGTTGCTGCCCGCCTGAGCGCTTGACGCTGGGCCTCGATCGACCATAACGCAGGGCAACCCACGCGCCCACGCGCCCTTTCTGCCGCTCATGGAGGCTGCCGCATGCCATTCGACCGTTCCATCAAGATCGCCCCCTCGATCCTCTCTGCCGATTTCGCCAATTTCGGGGCCGAGATCCGCGCCATTGAGGGGCAGGGGGCCGATTGGGTCCATGTCGATGTGATGGACGGCCATTTCGTGCCCAACCTCACCTTCGGTCCGCCCGCCGTGAAGGCCTTTCGCCAGCACGTCAAAACCTTCATGGATGTGCACCTGATGATCGCCCCGGTCGATCCCTACATCGAGGCCTATGCCGAGGCCGGGGCCGATATGATCGTGGCGCACTGGGAGGCCGGGCCGCACCCGCACCGCACGCTTCAGGCGATCAAGGCGCAGGGGGTGAAATGCGGCATCAGCCTCAACCCCGGCACGCCCGCCAGCGTCATCTCCGAACTGCTCGACCTTGTGGATATGGTGCTGGTGATGAGCGTGAACCCCGGCTTCGGCGGGCAAAAGTTTATCCCATCCAGCGTGGCCAAGGTGGCGCAGGTGCGCGAGATGATCGGCGACCGCGAAGTGCATATTCAGGTTGATGGCGGGGTGGACCAGTCCACCGTTGGCCCGCTGGTCGCGGCAGGGGCCGATTGCTTCGTGGCCGGATCGGCGGTGTTCAAGGGCGGTTCGGTGGATAAGCCGGAAGTCTATGGCCAGAACATCCGCGCCATCCGCGAGGCGGCCGAAGCGGCGCAAGCCGGCTGATGGCCCGCATCGTCTTTGATCTCGACGGCACGCTGATTGACAGCGCGCCTGACATTCACGCCGGGGCGAACGTGCTGCTGGAGGCCGAGGGCGTGGAGCCGATCACCCTTGCCGACACCCACAGTTTTATCGGGCAGGGGGCGTCGGTGTTTATCGAAAAGGTCCGCCGTGCACGTGGCATCCCCGACAGCGAGCACACCCGCTTGCTGGCGGCCTTCGTGGCAAGCTATGAAACGCTGGTGACCCGCACAAAGGTTTACCCCGGCGTGGTGGCGGCGCTGGAGGCGCTTGCGGCGGAGGGCCACAGCCTTGGCATTTGCACCAACAAGCCGCTCGTGCCCTGCCGCGCGGTGCTCGATCACCTCGACCTCACCCGCTTTTTCGCCGCCATCCTCGGCGGCGACAGCCTGCCCACCCACAAGCCGGACCCGGCCCCGCTGGAGGCCGCTTTTGCCGCGCTGGGCGAGGGCCCCGAGATCTACGTGGGCGACAGCGAGGTGGATGCAGAAACCGCGCGCCGCGCTGGTGTGCCCTTCCTGCTCTTCACCGAGGGCTACCGGAAAGCGGAGGTGGCGGCGCTGCCCCACCGCGCGGCGTTTTCCGACTACGCCGAGCTGCCCGGTCTGGTGTGCCAGCTGGAGGCTGAGGCGGCGTAAGGCCGGGGTGGCCTTACGCCATTGGTTCAGGCCGGGCGCCGCAGCACAAGGATCAGCCCGCCCAGCAGCGCCAGCCCCGCCAGTTCTGCCACAAGGCTCACCGCACCGCCGACCGGCCAGACAAGCGCCACCGTCGAAAGCGCCGCCACGGCGACGAAGCCCGCGCGATGAGCGGCTGTCAGAGGCTTTATCAACCATCCCGTCAGCGCCGTGCCCGCCGCGAAGGTGCCGGCGAAGGCCGCCACAGTCGCGAGCGCGATGTTGCCCGGCGTGCCGATCAGCAGCAGTTCTGGCGCGTAGACAAAGAGGAAAGGCGCGACGACCTTCACGAAGCCCAGCCGGATGCTCTCCATCGCCGTCTCGTTCGGCTCCGCCCCGGCAATCGAGGCCCCCGCATAGGCGGCCAGCGCCACTGGCGGGGTGATGGCCGACAAAAGCCCGTAGTAGAAGATGAACATATGCGCCGCGATCACCGGCAGGCCGAATTGCTCCAGCGCGGGGGCGATGAGGATGGCGAGCAGCAGGTAGGCTGCCGAGGTCGGCATGCCGAGGCCCAGCACGAAGCTGGCAACCATGGTCAGCAGCAGCGTCAGAAACAGCGAGCCTGCTCCGGCCGTGAGGATCAGCGACGAGAGCTTCAGCGCCATGCCGGTGAGGGTGAGCACGCCGATGAGCATGCCCGCAATCGCCACGGCGGCGACGATGGGCAGCACGTTCTTCACAGTTTCCATCATCACCGCCAGCAGCCCCACCGGCCCGATCCGCGTGGCCTTGCCGAAGAGCGAGACAACGAGCGTGGTGGCGATGCAGAGCACGGCGGCGGCCGAGGGGGTGTAGCCCACGGCGAGGAAGACGATGAGGCCCACGAGCGGAATGAGCAGGTGCCCGCGCTTCAGCAGCACCTCGCGTAGCGCCGGGATCTCGGCAGGGTCGGCGCGGCCAAGGTCAAACTTGCCCGCCTCCTCGCGAACGCCCACCAGCAGCGCGAAGACATAGAGCAGCGCCGGGATCAGCGCGGCGGCGGCGATCACGGCATAGGGCGTCTGGGTGACCTCGGCCATCAGGAAGGCCGCCGCGCCCATGACGGGGGGCATGATCTGCCCGGCAGAAGAGGCTGCCGCCTCGATCGCGCCCGCCACCTTGGGCCGGTAGCCGGTGCGCTTCATCAGCGGGATGGTGAAAGTGCCGGTGGTGACAACGCCCGCCACAGCCGAGCCGTTGATGGAGGAGAACATGGTGGAGGAGACAACGGCGGTGAGGGCAGGGCCGCCCTGCACACGCCCCGTCGCGGCATGGGCGAGATCAACGAAGACCTGCCCCAGCCCGGTCTTCAGCAGCAAGGTGCCGAGCAGCGAGAACAGCAGAATATACTGCACCGCCACGCCCATCGGCAGGCCAAAGAGCCCTTCGGTGCGCAGGAACAGGTTGGAGGTGACGCGGGAGAGCGAATAGCCCGCGTGGCCATAGGTGCCCGGGATCATGTCGCCGAAAAACGCATAGGCCAGCGCCACCACGCCAAGGCCAACCATGACCCAGCCGATCAGGTAGCGCGCCAGCACCAGCACGGCGGCGCTGCACAGCGAGAAAAGCACCATGTCGAGCTGGCTGGCGATGCCGCCGGAGCGCACGATGGCAAGGTAGTTGAGCCAGAGGTAGGGGCCGGGGATGAGCACGGCGGCGGCCAGTGCATAGATCACCACCCGCAGCCATCCGGGCCGCTCTGTGGCCACAACAACGAGGCCCGCGGCGACCATCAGCGAAAAGAAGGTGGAGCGCAGCACCAGCGCGGTGATGTCGCCAAACCACGCCGACCAGATGCAGAGGGCGGTGACGAGCGCAGAGAGCAGCGCCAGCGCGGCGGTTGCGGCGAGGCGTTCCCAGCGGGCCAGAGCGCTGCCGGGCAAAATATCGGTGAGTGGGGTCATTATGGGGGTGTTCCTGCCGCCAAGGGGGCCAAAGAAGTGCGGGAGGGGGTGGGCGGGGCCTTTCAGCGGCCCCGCCAGAGAGGCTTATTGCCCGTCGAAATAGGTCTGCGCGCCGGGGTGCAGATCAATCGGCGTGGCGGTGGCCTTTTCCTTGGTGATCTTCTTGGCCGCCGGGTGCACCGCGCCCAGCTCTTCGAGGTTGTCAAAGAGCGTGGCGGTGATGCTTTCGATCAGTGCCGGGTCGGCATCGGCGGCGGCAAAGAGAATTGCCGGGTCGCCCACGGCCACAACGGCCTCGGATTCGCCTTCATAGGTGCCGCCGGGGATTTCGACGACCTCGTAAAAGGGGAATTCCTCGATCAGGCCGGTCACGTCATCAGCCACCACGGGCACCAGCTTCACGTCTTCGGTGGTGAACAGTTCGATGAAGGCCGAGGCCGGGGTGCCTGCGAGGATCATCGAGCCCTCAAGCTGCCCGTTCTTGATTGCCCCGGTCGCCTCGCCGTAGCTCAGAAAGCTGACATTGCCGACGTTGAACGCATCCTGCGAGGTCAGCAGGCGCTCGGAAAAGACCGAAGAGTTGGAGCCGGGAGGGCCGACGGAGATTTTCAGATCGGCGAGGTCTTTCACCCCGGCGGCACCGCTCGCTTCGGTGGCGGCGATCTGGAGCACGGCGGGGTAGAGATAGGCGATGGCGGCCACGTTCTGGGCATCACCATCAAAGGCACCGCTGCCGTTCTTGGCCTCATAGAGCGTGGAGGCCGAGGAGAAGCCCATAGTCATTTCGCCGGCGGAGACGCGGCGGATGTTTTCGATCGAGGCGCCGGTAACCTCGGCATTGGCGCTCACCCCGTCGAGCTTGCGGCTCAGCAGGTCTGCCATGCCCGCGCCCACGGCGTAGAAAACGCCGCCCGTGCCGCCTGTGCCGATGGAAACCCGCTCTTGCGCTGCCGCCCCGAAGGCGGAGGCACTGATGAATGCGGCCGCGAGGCCGATGTGTTTGATCATGATGACCCTCCCGTCATTAGTTTTTGTTCGTCATGTTACATTCGGGGCCAACAGGCGAGTGGTCCCGGGCGACACATGCTAGATGATATGCAGGGGCGTGTATCCAGTTCATTTTCCGTCGGGCCAATTCAAAAAGGGCAGGGGGAGGGGCGCTGTCAGGCCCGCAACGCCGCCCTCTGGCCACCGCGCCCGGCCCGGCATAGGCTCCCGGCACACCATCGCGGAGGCCCCCATGAGCGACGAGACCCACGCCAAGACCCACGCCCTCGTTATCGGCGGCACCCAAGGGCTGGGCCGCGCCATTGCCGAGCGCCTCCGGGCCGAGGGCTGCACCAATCTCGTCATCGCGTCACGCAATGTGGCGCGCGGCGAGGCCGTGGCCGAGGAGATCGGCGCCAGCTTCATGCCCGTCGACCTGCTGGATACCGAGGCCACCGTGGCGCTGGTCGAAAAGGCCGCCGCCCAGATGGGCCGTCTTGATGCGCTGGTGAATTCTGCCGCGCTGACAGACCGGGGCACCGTGCTCGACACCACCCCCGAGCTTTGGGACAGGCTGATGACGGCCAACGCCCGCTCGCCCTATTTCGCCCTCCAGCGCATGGCGCAATTGGCCATCGAAGCGGGGCACCCGGCGTCGATCGTAAACATCCTCTCGATCGTCGTGCACGGCGGGCAGAGCTTCCTTTCGCCCTACGCCGCCTCCAAGGCGCTCATGGTCAATGTCACCAAGAACGCGGCCAACACCCTGCGCCACAATCGCATCCGGGTGAACGGCATCAATTGCGGTTGGATGGACACGCCGGGAGAGGATGAGGTTCAGCGCAAGTATCACGATGGCGGTGACGACTGGCTGGAAAAGGCCGAGGCGAAAATGCCCTTTGGGCAGTTGGTGAAGCCCGAACATGTCGCCCATCTTGCCAGCTATCTGCTGAGCGAGAAGGCAGGGGTGATGACGGGTGCCTGCGTTGACTTCGATCAGGTCATTCCCGGCGTCTATCCTGAATAGGGGCCGGTTGCGGGGGCTGCTTCTCGGCCCCTGCGGCCCTCCCCGCAACCGCGATGAGGGGCCACAGCGCCCCGAAGAGCTGCCCCGTTATGGCGACCCGGGCGCCGAGCCCATGGCCCGCGCGGCCAGCGTGGCCTGTCGCTCCGGCGTCATCGCCTGTGTGCGTAACCGCCCCTTGCCGTCGCGCAGAAAGCGGATCGTCGCGCCGCTCTCCGGGTCGGGTGCCCAAAAGTCTGTGATCCGGGCAAACCATGGCCCGATGTCCTCATCTGCCGCCGCCCGCATCATCGGGACGAAAACCCGCGGATCATAGTATCGAAACAGCACCGGCTGGCCCGTGGGCAGCATCACCTGCTGGCACTTGCGCAGGCTGTGGCGCACCTCGCGCAGCGGGGCGGGGGAGAAACAGGCAATGCCCCAGAAATCACCCCAGCCCTCGGTCTGGAATGCCTGCTTGAACGCCGTGCCGGGGCGGATCGGCACGATCCACGGGGCGGCGGCGGCAAGGGCGGGGGCGATCTTGCCGCCAAAGAGCGAGCGGGCCTCGGGCTCGCTCTGCACCAGCGGCCAGATCTTTGGCGAACGGGCCGCGTCGATGAGCGCATAGCGTGGCATGGATCAGCCACCCGCCCCGCTGCCGGGGTAGCTTTCGCCATAGGCGCTCATCTCGTCGCCCTCCTTTTGGCGTTCCTTCTCGGCCTCCTCCTGCTGGCGGTCCTGCGCCGGGCCTGCGGCGCAGCAGGCCTCGACGAAGGGCACTCCACTTTCAGCCGCCTCGCGCAGCCTGTCGGCCTGGGCCTCCACTTCTGACATTGATGCAGCATCAGAGGCGCTCTCGGGCACCATGCAGGCCACGCCGCTCTCGCCGCTTTCAAGGCTGCCGGTGCCGATCCAGCCCTCGATCTGGTTCATCACCCATTGCGCAAAGCCCGCCAGCCCGCCCATGCCGCCGCCGCCCGCGCCGCTGGTGCCGATCAGCACGGTGGGCGCGCCGGTTGTGATGACACCGCCATGAATGGTGCTATCGCCCATCCGCGCGGCGGGCATGTTGCCGACCAGCACGTTGAAGGCTCCGCTCACCACCATGTCGGGTACGCCCGCGCAGAGGCATGTATCGCTCACCCGCGCCGCCGGTGACATCGAGATCAGCACATTGGCCTGACCGCTCACCACCGGCCCGCCGATATGCGGCACCGGCGGCAAAAACGGCCCCGGAGGCAGCACCAGCGGGCAGGTGTGAAAGTCCATGATCCGCGCAGCAGGCTGGCTCATTGCCGGAACACCTCCACTTTGCATTTCTCCAGCGGCAGGGCGAGCTGGCTGTCGCGCAGGGTAACTGCCGCGTCAGGGAACCAGCCGGAGAGTTCGACCTCCAGCGCGATCCGCCCCAGCGCCGGGTCGCGCCGCTCCGCGAAGCGGGTGAAGGCGGCAAAGCTCTCTTGGGCGTCCAAGGTGATATGGGCCAGCAGCCTGTCTCCCTCTCCATCGATCCAGGCCGCACGCAGGGCAGCGGGCGCGGCGCGGTCGGGCCAGCCGTCTTCCCAGCCTTGCGCTGGGTAAATCTCCTTCTCGCCGTTCAAGCTGTCGATCCAGAGGGTTTGCAAGGTTCCGTCGCAGGTAACACTCGGGGTCCATGCAAAGCGCCGCCGCCACAGCTCCCACTGGCCCAGCGGAACCTCTTCGGCCATCACCTTTGCCCGCAGTGCCTCCTGCGGCACCGCGGCTATCCAGGCCTCGCGCATGTAGTCTGTGCGTCCAAAGGTGGGCTCGATCTTGCGCCAGTCGGCCGCATAGGGCGTGCCCTGAAACCCCATGACCGAGCGGGTAAACCGCCCATCCGTGACCCAAACCATCACGTCCCCGCCCGGCGCCATGCCGACTGCAATATAGTTATAGGTCTCGCAGGTGCCATCGAACGGGTCCGTCACCCCCTCCTCGAACAGCCGGGCGAGGCGGGAGCGTGGCAGCTTGAAGTGCCCGGCGTAAATCTGGTTTTCGGGGATCGACAGCCAAATCAGCCGCACCTCCACCGGCAGCGCAAACGTCTCTTCCTCCTGAATATGCACCGAGCCAATCGAACCCCAGCCATTGGCCAACGGCTTGCGTTCTGGAATGTAGAGCGAGCTGCCATCCTCGAAGAGCATCGACCCACGCAGGATCTCCGCCGGGTAGCCCAGCGGCGCGCATTCGGTTGGCAGCCAGTCATAACGCAGGCTCATTCGCCCCCTCCCGCGCCGTCGGCCGCCTCGTCCTGATCGGTCACCTGTGGTGCGGGCGGGCAGCCATCATCCTCCACACCGCCAGGCCCGATAATCCGACGCCAGCGTTGCGCCTTTCCGTTGCGTATCGCATAATAGGGCCGCAGCGCCTTGCCGATGCCCGGTGCCCCATCATAGATCTTCGAATAATGCGATGACATGTGCAGGTGATTGTAGCGCAGGTCCGCCATCGCCGCGTTGGTCCTGTCGACCCAGTAATCGCGGGTCGACTCCCAGCCGCTGGCCACGACGGTGCAGTAATCCAGCAGGTCGCTGTAAAGGCTCTCCATCTCCGGCCGCAGCTTGTTGTCGCGCGCCTTCATGCCGAAATCCGTGTAAAGAACCCCGTGATCGGTGGCGAACTTGGCCATGATGTGCAGCGGGATGCGGATGTAGTAGCCCTTCACGTTGGCTCGGCCCGCGTGGATGAACTTGTCGCGGTAGAACTGCATGTCGCCCGGCTTGAACCAGCCGCTCTCGCTGAACCACCGCCCCTCATCCAGCCGGCCCCGCTTCATGCCCGAGGTCCAGAACCGCCCGTCGAACACCCGCACCGAGGCTTCGGGGCTGTCTACCGGATAGCCGCCACCGAGATCGGAATGCGCGCCGGGCAGGAACGCCTGAAAGCCGTTGCCGCTGACCTCGCGTCGAAACGGGTTGAGCGAAAAGTTGAGCCGATATTCTTCGGCGGCGGCCAGATGCACCACATATTCCGGCTCTTCCTCCACCGTCCCGAGGTGCAGCTCGGCCCAGTCGTCCTTGTGGGTATCGAGGCCAAGCGCCGCCACCGTGTCGTAGAGCCCGGCAAACTTGAACTTCACCGTGCCCCGGCCAAGCATGACGGTCACAAGCAGGTTCTCGACCTTCTGGCCCCGGTCGCCACGCATCGCCTGGTGCACGTAGAGCCGCGCCGTCGCCGCGCCGCGGCTGAAGCCGAATGTATCGAGGTCGATCTTGCTGAGCACCGCGCCGCGCTGCGCCTTGCTGTCTACCTCGTTCTTTACATAGAGCGTCATCCGCCGACGGCCGTTGCGCTCGCGCTGCTCCACCCCGGTAAAGCCGGTGCCCGCAACGGAGCCCATCACGTCGTCGATCTCGCCCGAGACGGTGCCCATGCCCTGCACGTAGAAATTGGCCGATATGTCGTAATCCGGGCGGCAATCCACCGCCGCCCGCTCCAGCCGTTCGACATTGGTGAAGTCGGTCTCCCAGGAGGGCGACAGCGTATCGTGGCCCGGGTTGTCGGCGCGCCATTGCGCGTTGTCGCGGTTGTTGCCGGTGCCGTCGAAGTAGATCGCCGTGCGGGCGGTGAGCTTGAAGCCGGGGATGCGCTCTTTCATCGGGCAGTCCTGCACCGGCAGACTCTGGCCGTTGCCCGCGTTCGGGTCGTCGGCGCTCATCTGCTCCTCGGGTGGGCTGATGCTGGACTCACCCCCGGTAAAGTCAACCCCGTCGTAATAGCCCCCGACCGTGTCGCCGCTGCCCGTCACCGCGCGGCCCTCATGGCTGGCAGATCATCCTGCAGGCTCACCACCTGTGGCTGCTCGCCCGTAAGCACCGCGCGGGTCAGCCGCATCACCCGCTCCTCCTCCGAAAACCCCGCGCGGCGGAGCAGATGCGCCTGCCAGCGGGGGAGGGGGATGGCAAAGCCGGTGCGCAGTTGCAGCACCATCAGCTTTTGCACGTTGATCTCGCGAAAAACCCGGTGGCGCACCGCAAACTGGCTGATCCGGTCGATATAGCCTCGCAGCGCCGCGTCATCCTCCCGCCCGGCCGTATCGGGAAAGCTCTGCCGCAGGAACGGCAGGGTCTTCTGCACGAACCGTTCATAGGAGGCGGCCGACAGGCCTGAAAGCTGTGAGTCGGACAATCGAAACATGAGTGCGCCTTAAATCAATGGCTTGAGCTTAGGCGGCGCCCGCGTGGCGGGGCAAGTGACTTTCCCCGTCATTCAGGCACCTCTTGCGCAAGATGCTTGACGGTGTCAGGCTTTCGGCAGCAGCAAGAGAGACCCCCATGACAGATTGGCCCGCCCCCCGCATCTTTGACGGACATAACGACACGCTCCTGCGGATTCTGCGCGGGCAGGTCACACCCGAGAACGTGGCCAAGGGCCTGCCAGATGGCCATATTGACCTGCCGCGTGCCAAGGCGGGCGGCTTTGGCGGCGGTTTCTTTGCCATCTTCGTGCCCAGCCCTGCCGACAAGGATGTGCGCTACGAGATCATGGAGCATCCGCCCTACGACTTGCCGCTGCCGGAGCCGATTCCGCAGCCCGAGGCCTGGGACTTCGTAATGCGCGGTTTTGAGGCGCTGACCGGGCTGGAGCAGGCCGGTGCGATCGCCGTGTGCAGCACCGCGGGCGAGATCGAGGCGGCGCTGGGCGGCGAAACCATGGCCGCCGTGCCCCATATCGAGGGCGCGGAGGCGGTAAGCGAGAGCTGCGCCGAGTTGGAAGAGTTGCATGCGATGGGCCTGCGTTCGCTCGGCCCGGTCTGGTCGCGGCCCACGGTCTTTGGCGAGGGCGTGCCGTTTCGTTACCCCTCTACAGGCGACATTGGCGGCGGGCTGACCGAGGCCGGCAAGCGGCTTGTCGCCGAGTGCAATCGGCTGAAAATTATGCTCGATCTCAGTCACTTGAACGAGAAAGGCGTGGATGACATCGCGGCGCTTTCGGATGCGCCACTGGTGGCCACACACTCCAATGCCCATGCCATCACGCCCCATTCGCGCAACCTCACCGACCGGCAGTTGAGCCAGATCGCAGAGAGCGGCGGCATGGTCGGCATCAACTACGCATCCGCCTTCCTGCGCCCCGACGGAAAGATGCTTTCGGAGTTTTCGCTTGACGAGATGATGCGTCACCTTGACCATCTGATAAAATTTCTCGGTGAAGATGGCGTCGGCTTCGGAAGTGATTTCGATGGCGCGCTGGTTCCCGAAGAGATCAAGGATTGTGCAGGTATGGTCAATCTTCGGGCCGCGCTGCGCAAACATGGGGTGGATGACGCGATGATGCGCAAGCTGGCCCATGGTAACTGGTTGCGTGTGTTGCGCGCGACGTGGGGAGAGTGACCCCACCGATAAATGAGGCGGCAGGCAAAAGACCGCATCAACAACAGGGAGTTCCAACTGATGACATATCGCAAATTGCTGCGAACCACGGCCATTGTGGCCGCTCTGATGGGCGGCGTGGCTGCCCCCGCGCTGGCCGAGACCCCGCCCAACATGCTGGTGATCGCCAACCGCATCGACGACATCAAAACCTTCGACCCGCAGGAGAGCTTCGAGTTCGCCGGGGCCGACGTGTCGCGCAACGTCTACCAGAAGCTCGTCAACTTCGACCCGCTCGATCTTGATGCAGGCTATCAGCCCGACATCGCCGAAAGCTGGGAAGTGGCCGAAGACGGCAAATCCATCACCTTCACCATCGCTGAGGGCAACACCTTTGCCTCCGGCAACCCGGTGACGGCGGAAGACGTGATCTTCTCGCTCCAGCGCGCGGTGAAGCTCGACAAGACCCCGAGCTTCATCCTCACCCAGTTCGGCTTCACGGCGGACAACGTGGAAGAGATGATCACCGCCGATGGCAACAAGGTGACCATCAAGCTCGACAAGGAATACGCGGTTTCCTTCGTGCTCAACTGCCTGACCGCCACCATCGGCGGCATCGTCGACAAAGAGACCGTCATGGCCAATGAGGTCGATGGCGACATGGGCAACGAGTGGCTGCGCACCAACACCGCAGGCTCCGGCCCCTACAAGGTGGTGGACTGGAAGCCCTCCGAGAGCGTGCTGATGGACCTCAACCCCAACTACGGCGGCGAGAAGCCGGCGATGGAGCGGGTGATCGTCCAGCACATTCAGGAGAGCGCCACCCAGCGCCTTCAGCTTGAGCGTGGCGACATCGACGTGGCCCGCAACCTCAGCCCCGAAGACATCGCCGGGCTGGAAGGCGTTGAGGGCGTGAAGGTCGTCGACGAGCTGCGCGGCCGCCTGATGTATTTCTCGGCCAACCAGAAAAACGAGATGCTCTCGGACCCGAAGGTGCTGGAAGCGCTCAAGCTGGCGACCGATTATGAGGGCATGTCCGGCAGCTTCCTCAAGGGTCAGTACACCGTGCATCAGGCCTTCCTGCCGCTGACCTTCCTCGGCGCGCTGGAAGACAAGCCCTTCTCCTACGACATGGACGCCGCCAAGGCCGCGCTGGCCGAGTCGGGCTTCCCCGATTGCGGGCCGATCAAGATCTCGGTGCGTGAAGCGCAGGAGCGTCTCGACATCGCGCAATCGCTCCAGAACACCTGGGGCCAGCTCGGCTGCGACATCGAGCTTGTCGTCGGCACCGGCGCCCAAACGCTGGACCGCTATCGCGCCCGTGAGCACGATATCTACCTCGGCGCATGGGGCCCGGATTATCCCGACCCCAACACCAACGCCGGCACCTTCGCCTACAACCCCGACAACTCCGACGAGGCAGGGGCCACCGGCCTTCTGGCTTGGCGGAACGCATGGGATGCAGGCGACATGAGCGACGCCACGCTGGCTGCCGTTCAGGAGAACGATACCGACAAGCGCCGCGAGATGTATCTGGAGATCCAGAAGGAGCACCAGCAGGTGTCGCCCTTCGGCGTGATGTTCCAGCAGATCGAGCAGAACGGCATGGGTGCCTCGGTTGAAAACTTCGTTGCCGGTGGCGCGACCACGGCTGTCTCTTACTGGGTTATCACGAAGTAAGTGGCTGACATTTCACACAATTCGGAGGACCGGCGCGGGCCGGTCCTCCCTCCTTGGCTCAAGAAGCTGGCCGCCACGATCCTGACCGTGGCCGTCACCTTGTTGGGTCTGCTTTTCGTGACCTTCATGATCGGGCGCGTCATGCCGATCGACCCGGTGCTTGCCGTCATCGGCGAGCGGGCGACGCAGGCGCAGTATGATGCGGTCTATCTGGAGCTGGGGCTGGACAAGCCGCTGATCCAGCAGTTCTTCATCTATGTCAGTGACGTGTTGCAGGGCGATTTCGGCAAATCCATCCGCACCGGGCAGGAGGTGACAACCGACATTTCCCGCGTCTTCCCCGCCACGCTGGAGCTGGCGACGCTGGGCACCATCTTCGGCATCGTGCTGGGCGTGCCGCTGGGGGTGATGGCGGCCGTTTATCGTGGCTCGTGGATCGACCAGCTGGCCCGCTTTGTCGGCCTCATCGGTTACTCCATGCCGATCTTCTGGCTCGGCCTCGTGGGGCTGCTGATCTTCTACGGCATCCTCGATTGGGTCGAGGGGCCGGGCCGCCTTGGCGTGTTCTATCAGGGCCTCGTGCCCGAGCGCACCGGCCTGCTTCTGGTGGATAGCGCCATCGCGGGCGACTGGACGGTGTTCAAGGACGCCTTCGGCCACATCATCCTGCCCGCTTCGCTGCTGGGCTATTATTCACTGGCCTATATCAGCCGGATGACCCGCTCCTTCATGCTGGAGCAGCTGAATTCGGAATATGTTACCACGGCGCGGGTGAAGGGCCTGTCGGAGCGCAAGGTGATCTGGCGCCATGCCTTCCGCAACATCCGCATCCAGCTCATCACCGTGATCGCGCTGGCCTATGCCAACCTGCTGGAGGGCTCGGTGCTGACAGAGATCATCTTCGCATGGCCCGGCCTTGGCAGCTACATCACCACCTCGCTTCTGGCCAACGACATGAACTCGGTGCTCGGCGGCACCGTGGTGATCGGCACCATCTTCGTGGGGCTCAACATCTTCTCCGACCTGCTCTACCGCTTCTTCGATCCGAGGGCCAAATGAGCGATCTGCCAACACCTCAACCCGGTGAGCAGCCAACCGACCGCCCGAGCTGGCGCGACTGGCTGATGACAGACGCCCCCGCCTCGCGCCGTCAGGCCCGGGCGGCGGCATGGTATGCAGGCTGGCTGGCGCTGCGGGGCAACACGCTGGCGATGTTCGGCCTGCTGGTGCTGATCTTCTTGATCCTCTGCGCCGCCTTTGCTCCGCTGCTGGCCACGCAAGACCCCTTTGCGCAGGATCTCGGCGCGCGGCTCCTGCCGCCGGGCAGCGAGGGCTATATCTTTGGCACCGACTCGCTGGGCCGGGACATTTACTCCCGCCTGCTCTACGGCGCGCGGATCTCGCTCTACATCGTCGCGCTGGTGGCGCTGGTCGCCCCGCTGCTTGGCCTCATCATCGGCACCATCGCGGGCTACGCGGGCGGCTGGCTCGACGTGGTGCTGATGCGCTTCACCGATATCTTCCTCGCCTTCCCCCGGCTGATCCTCGCGCTGGCCTTCGTCGCGGCACTCGGCGCGGGCATCGAAAATGCGGTGCTGGCGATCTCGCTCACCGCATGGCCGCCCTATGCCCGGATCGCGCGGGCCGAAACGCTGACAATTCGCAACTCCGACTATATCCACGCCATCCGCCTGCAAGGCGCAGGCGCAATCCGCATCATCACCCGCCACGTCTGGCCGCTCTGCATCAGCTCTCTGGTGATCCGCGTTACCCTCGACATGGCCGGCATCATCCTGACCGCCGCCGGCCTCGGCTTTCTCGGCCTCGGCGCACAGCCGCCCTCGCCGGAATGGGGGGCGATGGTTTCTGAAGGGCGCAAGTACATCCTCGATCACTGGTGGGTCGCCACCATTCCGGGCCTCGCGATCTTTGCCATTTCGCTCGCCTTCAACCTGCTCGGCGACGGGCTGCGCGACGTTCTGGACCCCAAGGAGAGCAAATCGTGAGCGACGATACCCTGCTCGACGTCGAGAACCTCTGGGTCAAGTTCCCCACCCGCAACGGCATCTTCGACGCGGTGCGTGGCATCTCCTTTTCGCTCGGGCGCGAGCGGCTCGGGATCGTGGGCGAAAGCGGCTCGGGCAAGTCGATGACCGGGCGCGCTGTGCTCAAGCTCATCCGCAAGCCCGGCTTTGTCGAGGCCGACCGGATGGAAATGGGTGGCACCAACCTGCTGACCGCCAGCGAAAAGGACATGCGCGCCATTCGGGGCCGCCACGCCGCGATGATCATGCAAGACCCGAAGTTCTCGCTGAACCCGGTGATGACGGTGCAACAGCAGATGGTCGAGGCGCTGACCACACACGAGCGGGTGAGCAAGCGGCAGGCCCGCGCCCGCGCGCTGGAGATGCTCGACGCGGTGGCCATCCGCGAGCCCGAGCGGGTGCTCAAGCTTTATCCGCATGAGGTGTCGGGCGGCATGGGCCAGCGGATCATGATCGCCATGATGCTGATCCCCGATCCCAAGATCCTCATCGCCGACGAGCCGACCTCGGCACTCGACGTTTCGGTGCAGCTTCAGGTGCTGGAGATCATGGACAAGCTGGTGAAAGACCGGGGCATGGGTCTCATCTTCATCAGCCATGACCTGAACCTCGTGGCCAATTTCTGCGACAGGGTGGCGGTGATGTATGCAGGCCGGATCGTGGAAGTCTGCGAAGCGGGCAAGCTGCACGAGGCGCAGCACCCCTACACCCGGGGCCTGCTCAACGCCGTGCCGAACCTTGAACACCCGCGCGAGCGGCTGGAGGTTCTGGCCCGCGACCCGGCCTGGCGCGAGGCGCCCTCGGTGAGTGCGCGGGCAGGGCAGGGGGCGGCATGAGCGCGGCGCTGGACATCCGCAACCTGCACGTCTGGTTTGGCGAAGGCGCGGCCCGAAACATGGCGGTGAAGGGCGTGAACCTCACCGTCGAGGAGGGCGAGAGCTTTGGGCTTGTGGGCGAGAGCGGCTCGGGCAAATCCACCGTGCTGCGGGCGATTGCCGGGCTGGTTGAAAGCTGGGATGGCGCGATTGACGTGGCGGGCCAAAGACTGAAGCCCCGTGGCCGCTCCAAGCAGTTTTACAAGACCGTGCAGATGGTGTTTCAGGATCCCTACGCCTCGCTCCACCCGCGCCACACGGTCGACAGGGTGCTGGGCGAGACGCTGGCCCTGCACGGCTTCTCCGACATCGACGCCCGCATCACCCGCCTGCTGGAAAGCGTGGGCCTCGGCACCGGCTTTCGCTTCCGCTACCCCCACCAGCTTTCGGGTGGCCAGCGCCAGCGGGTCGCCATCGCCCGCGCCCTCGCGCCCGAGCCGCGCATCCTGCTGCTGGATGAGCCGACCTCTGCGCTCGATGTTTCGGTGCAGGCCGAAATCCTCAACCTGCTCTCTGACCTGCGCAGCGAGATGGGCCTGACCTACCTGATGGTCAGCCACGACCTCGGTGTCGTCGGCCATATGTGCGGCCAGATCGCGGTGATGCAGCAGGGCGAGATCGTCGAAACGCTGGGCGTGGCCGAAATGCGCAAGCTTGAGGCCAACCACCCCTACACCCAACACCTGCTCGAAAGCTCGCTGGGCGCGATACGCTAAGGATCGGGCCGCGCGCCGGCGGCACCTGCGGAATTGAGTATTTTCAGCAAGAAAATGCGGCAGGATGCGTTCTGTTTCTGCGGGTGCGCAAATATCAGGCAGCGCGCCCGAGGATTGCGCAGTGCCGAAGTGCGAGGGCTCAAGGCACAAATCAGGCCCCGCCGCCGCTTGCTGGCTGCTGCGGCGCGGAATAGGCATGGGCGGCCAAACCGGATTGCCTATAGATGTCGGACAAGCTCTCTATCATCGTCGTCGAAGCCGACCGTGAGCGCGCCCTGCTCATCGTTGACAGCCTGCGCGAAGCGGGCGACTTCGATGTGGCGGTGATCTCCGAGGTCACCGGCCTCTCGCGCCGGATCTCCGAGAAAAACCCCGATGTGGTGCTGGTCGATGTTACCTCGCCCTCGCGCGACATGCTGGAAGAGCTCACGCTGGCCTCCGGCCCGATGGACCGGCCCGTGGCGCTTTTCGTGGACCGTGATGACAACGGGCTGACCCGCGCGGCGATCGAGGCCGGGGTTTCGGCCTATGTGGTGGACGGGCTGCGCCCCGACCGGATCAAGCCGATCATGGATGCTGCCATCGCCCGGTTTCACATGTTCTCGCAGATGCGCGCGGAGCTGATGGCCACCCGGCAGGCCTTGGAAGAGCGTAAGATCATCGACCGGGCCAAGGGCCTGTTGATGAAGGCCAAGGGGCTGGATGAGGATGCCGCCTATGCGCTGCTCCGCAAGGCGGCGATGGATCAGGGCGTCAAGCTGGCCGATGTGGCGCAAAGCCTTGTTACGGCGGCGGGGCTGCTCGCATGAGCGCGCCACTGTCGGTCGGGTTTATTCCGCTGGTGGATGCCGCGCCGCTGGTGATCGCTCATGAGATCGGATTTGCCGAAGAAGAGGGGCTGGCGCTGGACCTGAGGCCCGCCGCCTCATGGGCAACGCTGCGCGATATGGTTTCGCTCGGGCAGGTGGAGGCCGCGCATATGCTGGCACCGGTGCCGGTGGCTATGGCACTCGGGCTGGGCGGCTCTGGCATTCGGCTGGATGTATTGCAGGTGCTTTCGGTCAACGGCAATGCCATCGGGGTTTCCACCGCGCTGGCCGAGCAAATGCGCGCGGCGGGGCATCCTTTTGACTTTTTTGATGCCACCGCCGCCGGGCAGGCCCTGATGGCGGCCAAGCCCGAGGGGCTGCGCATTGGCGTGCCCTTCCCGTTCTCAGGCCATGCGGAGCTGCTCTATCACTGGTTGGGCGCGCTGGGCTTTGCCGCACCGCAGGCGCTTTCGGTGCACACCGTGCCGCCGCCGCTGATGGCCGATGCGTTGGCCGCAGGCGAGGTGGATGCTTTCTGCGTTGGCGCGCCTTGGGGCACGCTGGCGGTGGAGAGCGGGGTAGGGGAGTTGCTGCTGCCCGGCACGGCCATCCGCCGCTTTAGCCCTGAGAAGGTGTTGGCCGTGCGCCATGACTGGGCCGAGGCCGAGCCAGAGCTGACCGGGCGGCTGATGCGGGCGATCTGGCGGGCGAACCGCTGGCTGGGGCAGGCGCAAAACCACACCACGGCCTCCGAGATCCTCGCGCGCAAACCCTACCTCGACACCCACGCCGAGCTTATCGAGCGCGCGCTTTCGGGGCGGCTCATCGTGACCCAGAAGGGCGATATGCGGCGCGTGCCACGCTATCTGGAGTTTTTCGAGGGCGCGGCCACCTTCCCGTGGCGCTCCACGGGCGCGCTCATTGCCGACAGGCTCGCGGCCCGCACCGGGCTTGGCAGGCCTGCCGCCCGCGCCGAGGGCCGCCGCGTGTTCCGCTCTGACCTGTATCGTCAGCATCTCGCCCAGACCACCGCCGACATGCCCGGTGCGTCCGAGCGGATCGAGGGCGCCCTGCATGAAGACACGCCCGCAGCCTCCCCCTCTGGCCGGTTGGTGTTGCCGTCCGATTCGTTCTTCGACGGCTTCATTTTTGATCCTTCCGCCGAAGGCTGATGCCTTTTTGTGCAGACCTCGCCTGAGGGGCGAGTCCCCGCGAGTGCCGCACCGCAGAAATTGGGAATTTCTTGACCCTGAGCGCAGGCTTGGTCACATAGGCGGCAGATGAGGCAAGGGCGTCTCATCCGAAGAATTCACCCTCGAAGATGCGGGTAACCCGAGCACAGCCGCTCGACCCATTGCGCCTCAATGCGCGATGTCGGTCAGCGGCTTTTTTGTTGTTTCCCGGGGGCTTCGAACAGCCCTCAACCCAAAGGACGACCACATGAGAACCCTCTTCGGAATCGTTGCCACCACGGCGACCCTTCTGACTGCCCCTGCCTTCGCCCAGTCGCTGGAGCTGGAAAAGGACGAGCTCACCTTCGGTTTCATCAAGCTCACCGACATGGCCCCGCTGGCCGTGGCCTATGAGCAGGGCTACTTCCTCGACGAAGGCCTCTTCGTCACGCTGGAAGCCCAGGCCAACTGGAAGGTGCTGCTGGATGGCGTCATCGGCGGCCAGCTTGACGGCGCCCACATGCTCGCCGGTCAGCCGCTTGCCGCCACCATCGGCTTTGGCACCGAGGCCCACATCATCACCCCCTTCTCGATGGACCTGAACGGCAACGGCATCACCGTCTCCAACGAGATCTGGGAGCAGATGAAGCCGAACATCCCCACCATGGAGGATGGCCGTCCGCAGCACCCGATCAGCGCCGAGGCGCTGGCCCCTGTGGTGGAAAAGTACAAATCCGAGGGCAAGCCCTTCAACATGGGCATGGTCTTCCCGGTGTCGACCCACAATTACGAGCTGCGCTACTGGCTCGCCGCCGGCGGGCTGCACCCGGGCTACTACTCGCCCGAAAACATCTCGGGCCAGATCAGCGCCGATGTGCTTCTTTCGGTGACCCCGCCGCCGCAGATGCCCGCTACCCTCGAGGCTGGCACCATCTATGGCTACTGTGTGGGCGAGCCGTGGAACCAGGCCGCCGTGTTCAAGGGCATCGGCGTGCCGGTGATCACCGACTACGAACTGTGGAAGAATAACCCCGAGAAGGTCTTCGGGATCACCGCCGCCTTCGCGGAAGAGAACCCCAACACCACCAAGGCCGTGGTGAAGGCGTTGATCCGCGCGGCGATCTGGCTGGATGAGAACGACAACGCCAACCGGATGGAAGCTGTCGAGATGCTCTCTCGGCCTGAATACGTGGGCGCGGACGCCGAGGTGATCGCCAATTCGATGACTGGCACGTTTGAGTATGAAAAGGGCGATGTGCGCGAGGTGCCCGATTTCAACGTGTTCTTCCGCTACAACGCGACCTACCCGTTCTACTCCGATGCGATCTGGTATCTCACCCAGATGCGCCGCTGGGGCCAGATCCCTGAGGCCAAGTCGGACGCGTGGTATGCCGAGACGGCCGCCTCGGTCTATCGCCCGGATATTTACCTCGAAGCCGCGCGGCTGCTGGTGGACGAAGGGCTGGCGAACGAGGCCGACTTTCCGTGGGACAGCGACGGCTACAAGGCCCCGACCCCCGCCGCCGACATCATCGACGGCATCCCCTACGACGGCAAAGCCCCCAACGCCTACCTCGACAGCCTGCCGATTGGCCTGAAGGCCGAGCAGAAGATCGTCGGCAACGAGGTGCAGGGGTAAACGGTGGGTTGCCACCCACCCTACGGCCAGCCTGTAGGGTGGGTGAAACCCACCACCCGCATCGCAGCACGTCCCCGCCCGCTCGGGTTCGTGCGCTCCGTAAAGAGGTTCCCCCCATGTCGGATGACATGTGCATGGGTTGTGCATCGGTTGTGCATGGGAAGTGCCTCTGAATTTTTCATCGTTAACCCGGCCACAACGGCGTGGCTTCAGCAAAAACGCACACATCTGAGAGATCTCGAATGACCGCAATCGACCCTCAATCGCTGGACGCCGATGCCGCCAAGGAGGCCCGGCGCGCCCGCCTCTTCACCCGGATCAACAAGGCCGACAAATGGTTTTCGGTGCTTGGTCTGGCCTGGCTCACCCCGATGCTGAAGGCCGCCGCCGGTGACAACCCGAAAGCGCAAGCCTCTGAAATCTGGCGACTTCTCGGCGTGCCGCTGCTCGCCATCGCCATCTTCCTCACCGCATGGGGCGTGCTTGCGCCCAAGGTGCAAACCTCGCTCGGCGCGGTGCCGGGCCCGGCGCAGGTTTGGCATGAGGCTGTGCTGTTGCATGAGGATGCGCAGGCCAAGGCGGCCAAGCAGGCGAAATTCGAGGCGATGGTCGAAAAGCGCAACGAGAAGCTGATCGCTGAGGGCAAGGAAGATCAGGTTAAATCAATCGCTTACACCGGCTCGCCCAGCTACTACCAGCAGATCTGGACCTCGATCAAAACGGTGTTCTTCGGCTTTCTGATCGCCACCGTCGTCGCCGTTCCGCTCGGCATCGCCGCTGGCCTCTCCGCCACCGCCAACGCGGCGCTCAACCCGTTGATTCAAATCTTCAAACCGGTCTCCCCGCTGGCCTGGCTGCCGATCGTCACCATGATCGTCTCCGCCGTCTACGCCACCAACGACGGGCTGTTTTCCAAGTCCTTCCTCGTTTCGGCCATCACCGTCACCCTCTGCTCGCTCTGGCCGACGCTGATCAACACGTCGCTTGGGGTGGCCAGCATCGACAAGGACTTGGTGAACGTCTCCAAGGTGTTGAAAATGAACACCTATACCAAGATCACCAAACTGGTGCTCCCCTCCGCTCTGCCGCTCATCTTCACCGGGCTGCGGCTCTCGCTGGGCGTGGGCTGGATGGTGCTGATCGCCGCCGAAATGCTGGCGCAGAACCCGGGGCTCGGCAAATTCGTCTGGGACGAGTTCCAGAACGGCTCTTCCAGCTCCCTCGCCAAGATCATGGTGGCCGTCTTCACCATCGGCATCATCGGCTTCCTGCTGGATCGGGTGATGTATGCCCTCCAGTCCCTCTTCACCTTCTCCAACAACCGGTGATCCCCATGGCCATCCTGAAATTGCAAGACGTTTCAAAGAGCTACGGCGAGGGGATCCATGAAACCCCGGTGCTGCAAAACATCAACCTGGAGGTACAGGAGGGCGAATTCCTCGTGCTGCTCGGCTTCTCCGGCTCGGGCAAGACCACCCTCATTAACCTGCTCGCCGGGCTCGACAGCCCAACCAAGGGCAGCGTCACCTACAAGGGCAAGGAGATCACCGAGCCCTCGCCCGAGCGCGGGGTGATCTTTCAAAGCTACTCGCTGATGCCCTGGCTCACGGTGGCGGGCAATGTGGGCCTCGCGGTGGATACGGTCTTCCCCGGTCTGAGCAAGGCCGAGAAGGCCGAGAAGGTGGCGCATTACGTGAAAATGGTGGGCCTCCCCCATGCCGCCACCCGCCGCCCGGCGGAGCTTTCAGGGGGCATGCGCCAGCGGGTCAACGTGGCCCGGGCGCTGGCGATGAACCCTGAAGTTCTGCTGCTGGATGAACCGCTTAGCGCACTTGACGCGCTGACGCGGGCCAACCTTGCGGATGAGATCGAGGCGATCTGGCAGGAGGAAAAGCAAACCTGCGTGCTCATCACCAACGATGTGGACGAGGCGATCATCCTTGCCGATCGGATTATCGCGCTTAACCCCGACGGCACGCTTGGCGAGGAGTTCAAGGTGAGCATTCCGCGCCCCCGCGAGAGGGGCGAGATGAACCATGACGACACCTTCAAGAAGCTGCGCGCGCAGGTGACCAACTACCTGATGGACGTAGGCATCGAGGCCAAGGCCGAGGGCATGCGCAACCTGCCGCAAGTCACCCCGATTCATGGGGTTCCTGCGGCGCAGGTCAAGGCGCAGGAAGGGATGATCGACGAGCGCTTCCTCGATTTCTCCCAGCTCCACAAGGTTTATCCCACGCCGAAGGGGCCGTTAACGGTTGTTGAAGATTTCAACCTCAAGATGGATCGTGGCGAGTTCATCTCGCTGATCGGCCATTCGGGCTGCGGCAAATCCACCGTGCTCACCATGGCGGCCGGGCTGAACGAGATCAGCAAGGGCGCGATCAAGCTCGACGGGCGGCACGTGATGGGGGCCGATCCGGAGCGCGCTGTTGTGTTTCAGTCGCCCAACCTGTTCCCGTGGCTCACCGCGCGGGAAAATTGCGCCATCGGGGTCGACAAGGTTTACCCCAACGCCTCCCAAGCCGAGCGGCAGGAGGTGGTGGAATACTACCTTGAGCGCGTCGGCCTCGCTGACGCGATGGACCGTGGCGCGGCAGACATGTCCAACGGCATGAAGCAGCGCGTCGGCATCGCCCGCGCCTTCGCTCTCTCTCCCAAACTTCTCCTGCTCGATGAACCCTTCGGCATGCTCGACAGCCTCACCCGCTGGGAGTTGCAGGAGGTGCTGATGGAGGTCTGGGACCGCACCAAGGTAACGGCGATCTGCGTCACCCATGACGTGGATGAGGCGA
Source organism: Vannielia sp. ABF1_015 (assembly GCF_056160745.1). NCBI lineage: Bacteria > Pseudomonadati > Pseudomonadota > Alphaproteobacteria > Rhodobacterales > Paracoccaceae > Vannielia > Vannielia sp. ABF1_015. Next base: position 147,207 of record NZ_JBSWXT010000004.1, on the reverse strand, counting down.
TCTTGCTGGCCGACCGCGTGGTGATGATGACCAACGGGCCGCAGGCGACCATCGGCAAGATCGTCGATGTAGATCTGCCCCGCCCGCGCAGCCGTAAGGCCCTGCTGGAACACCCCGACTACTACCTCTACCGCGAGCAAGTGCTTAATTTTCTTGAGGAATACGAGCACGGCGCGAAGGGCAAGACCGAACAGAAAAGTGAGAAATCCGGCGCGAATAAGGCGGCGTGAGCGGGCTGGCGATGGGCACGCATTTCTCAGTGATCACGGGCGGACGCAGCAGCGCGCCCATGCAGCAAAAGGGAGACGGCATCATGGATGTCGCGATCGACACACCAACCAAGACCTTCATTCAGGTCGCCGAAATCTGGGTGCCCGAGGGCGAGACGCTGGTGCACGGCGGGGGCAGCTACGGCGACCTTTCGGCCTTCGAAGCCGCCTCGCGCCGCGAGAGCTTTGCCAAGGGCGAGGGCCTGCCGGGCAAGGCCTGGGCCGAGGCGTGCCCGGTGGTGCTGAAGGGCTTTGACGGCAGCTATTTCAAACGCACCGAGGCCGCCACCGAGGCCGGGCTGACCACGGCGGTGGCGATCCCGGTGTTTGCGGGCAAGACCCTGAAGGCGGTGCTGGTTGTGCTTTGCGGGGACGATGAAAACCGCACCGGGGCTATCGAGGTCTGGAAAGAGGCCGAGGGGCTGCTGATGCTGGATGACGGTTACTACGGTGCCGCAAAGCACTTCGAATGGGTCAGCCAGCACACGCATTTTCCGGCGGGACAGGGGCTTCCCGGCGGGGTCTGGGCCTCAGAAACGCCGATGCTGATGCGTGATCTTGGCTCGGGCTACCGCTTTATCCGGGCCGACAGCGCAGGCAAGGCGGGGCTGACCACCGGCCTCGGCGTGCCCATCCCGGTGCCCGGCGGCTCGGCATTCGTGCTCACGCTCCTCAGCGCCCGCGGCACCCCAATCGCCCGCCGGTTCGAGCTGTGGGATGCCCGCGCGGCCAAGGTCGGCAAAGATGGCGGCGCGGCGCTGGTTGACGGTATTTGCGCCCGCGAAGGTGCGCTTTGGGATCCGGAGAACGCAGGCAACGAGCGCCGCGCAGAAGCCTGGCAGGGCAGCATCGGCAAGGTGCTCGGCTCCGGCCTACCGGTTGTCGAAAGCGGCGCGCCCGGCCTTGCGGCTGGCTATTCGTCGATGGTCGCACTGCCGATCTACCTCGGCGGAGAGATGGCCCACATTGTCGCTTGGTATGTGTAAGGGGCTGACGATGCTTGATTTTTTCACTCACCTTCTCCTCGGCCCGCCAGTGCCCCCCAGCCCGGTGCCCGTGCCTGTTGAAACGCCCTCGCAAGGAGGAACCCGCAAATGACCGAGAAACTTGTTGTCATCGGGGCCGGCATGGCCTCTGGCCGCCTGCTCGAACATCTCTTCGATGCCGCGCCGGATGCCTATGATGTGACCCTCTTCAACGCCGAGCCGCGCGGCAATTACAACCGCATCATGCTCTCGCCGGTGCTGTCGGGCGAGAAAAGCTATGACGAGATCGTCACCCATGACGAGGCTTGGTATGCGGCCAATGGCGTGACCTGCCGGTTTGGCGAGCGCGTCACCGCGATTGATCGCAGCCGCAAGGTGGTGATCGCCCCCGAGGGCGAGGTGCCCTACGACAAGCTGGTGCTCGGTACCGGCTCCTCGGCCTTCATCATCCCCTGCCCGGGGCATGACCTGCCCGGCGTGGTCGCCTTCCGCGATCTTGAGGACACCGAGGCGATGATGGAGGCCTCTGGCGGGCCGGGTGCCCGAGCCGTGGTGATCGGTGGCGGGTTGCTGGGGCTGGAGGCGGCAGCTGCGCTGCGGCTGCGCGGCATGGAGGTGACGGTGCTGCACCTCGCCGGCCACCTGATGGAGCGCCAGCTTGATGAGAGCGCGGGCTACCTGCTTCAGAAAGACTTGGAGAAACGGGGCATTACTGTGCTCACCAAGGCCTCGACCAAGGCAATTGAGGGCGAGGGCAAGGTGGAGCGCGTGGTGCTGGAAGATGGCGCCGTGCTGGAGGCCGATATCGTCGTCATGGCCGTGGGCATCCGCCCCGCCGTTTCGGTTGCTGCCGATGCGGGCCTTGAGATGGGGCGCGCGGTGAAGGTGGACGCGCAGATGCGCACCTCCGACCCGGATATCTTTGCCGTGGGCGAATGCGTGGAGTTCAACGGCCAGCTCTTCGGCCTCGTCGCGCCGCTCTACGATCAGGCGAAGGTTCTGGCCAAGACGCTGATCGGGGAGGAGGAGGCCTTCACCCCCAAAGAGCTGTCGACCAAGTTGAAGGTGACAGGCTGCGACCTGTTCAGCGCGGGCGATTTTGCCGAAGCGGAGGGGCGCGAAGACATCGTGTTCCGCGATCCGGCGCGCGGCGTTTACAAGCGCCTCGTTATAGAGGGTGAAAAGCTGGTGGGCGCGGTGATGTATGGCGACACCGCCGACAGCAATTGGTTCTTCGGCCTCATCAAGGACGGCACGGACATCGAAGAAATGCGCGAGACGCTGATCTTCGGCCCCGCCTTTCAGGGGGGCGGCTCCGTGGACCCTATGGCGGCCGTTGCAGCCTTACCGGCTGACGCAGAAATCTGCGGCTGCAACGGCGTGTGCAAAGGCCAGATCGTGGAGGCCATCGAGGGCGGGGCAACCACCCTCGGCCAGATCAAGGCCAGCACCAAAGCGAGCGCCTCCTGCGGCACCTGCACCGGCTTGGTGGAGCAGGTCATGGCGGTGACGCTGGGCGATGGTTTCGAACTGCCCAAGGCGCAAAACATCTGCGGCTGCACCGACCTTAGCCACGAGGATGTGAGGCGGCTGATCAAGGCCAAGGAGCTGAAGAGCCAGCCCGCCGTTTGGCAGGAGCTGGGCTGGAAAACCGTGAACGGCTGCCATGTGTGCCGCCCTGCGGTGAACTTTTACCTGCTGGCTGACTGGCCGCTGGATTATCAGGATGATCCGCAGAGCCGTTTCATCAACGAGCGGGTGCATGCCAACATCCAGAAGGACGGCACCTATTCGGTCGTGCCCCGGATGTTCGGCGGCATGTGCACCCCCGACGAGCTGATCGCAGTGGCCGAGGCGGCGCGCAAATACGGCGGCACGCTGCATGTCACCGGCGGCCAGCGCGTTGATATCCTTGGCATTCGCAAGGAAGATCTGCCCGCGATCTGGGCCGATCTCAACGCTGCCGGGCTTGTCTCTGGTCATGCCTACTCCAAGGGGCTGCGCACCGTCAAAACCTGCGTCGGCACCAACTTTTGCCGCTTCGGTACGCAAGACAGCACCGGCCTTGGCATCAAGCTGGAGCAGAAGCTCTGGGGCAGCTGGACGCCGCATAAGGTGAAACTCGCCGTCACCGGCTGCCCGCGCAACTGCGCTGAGGCGACCTGCAAGGATATCGGCGTGGTCTGCGTCGACTCTGGCTTTCAGATCGGCGTTGGCGGCGCGGCGGGGATGGACGTGAAGGAAACCGAGCGGCTGGTGGACGTGAAGACCGAGGAAGAGGTGATCGAATGGGCCACCGCTTTCCTTCAGCTTTACCGTGAGCACGGCAAATACCTCGACCGGCCCTATAAATGGCTCGCCAAGGTGGGGCTCGACTGGGTGAAGGAGGTGCTCGCGGACCCCGCTGAACGCGCGGCGCTGAACGAGCGCTTTGAGGTCTCCCAATCTGTCTACCGCAAGGATCCGTGGGCCGAATTGGCCAAACCCGAACCGGCGAAGAGCTTTTTGCCCGTCGCCGACCTGACCCAGGAGGCTGCCGAATGAGCTGGATCGACATCTGCGACATCGAAGACATCCCCGAGCGCGGCGCGCGCATTGTGAAAACCGCCGAGGGCTGCGTCGCGGTCTTCCGCACCGGGCCGGAGGAGGTTTTTGCCACCTCCAACAGTTGCGCCCACAAGGGCGGCCCGCTGTCGGAGGGCATCGTGCATGACCGCAAGGTCACCTGCCCGCTGCACAACTGGGTTTATTCGCTGGAAACCGGCGAGGCCCAGGGCGCCGACCAGGGCCAGATTGCAACCTACCCCGTCCGGATCGAGGCCGGGCGGGTTCTGCTGGACGCCGAGAGCCTTGCGAGGCGGTCGGCAGCCTGAACGGACCAGGCCGCGCAACGGCGTGCGGCGTCACCATCACCGTCAACGGCGACGGCGTAAAGACCAAACGAAACCAGTTATTTAGGGGACTGCACCCATGTCTTACGTCATGCCCAAGGAATTCGCGGCCAAGATGGTTGATGCCGGCGAATCCAAGATCTTCATGGCCACCAAGGATACGCTTATCCGCGCCTTCATGGCCGGGGCCATCCTCGCGCTCGCCGCCGCCTTCGCGGTCACCATCGCCGTCAACACCGGCAACTTCCTCGTTGCGTCGCTGCTCTTTCCGGTCGGCTTTTGCATGCTCTACTTGCTCGGCTTCGATCTGCTGACCGGCGTGTTCACGCTTTGCCCGCTGGCGGTGATCGCCAAGCGCCCGGGCTGCACATGGAACGGCGTGTTCCGCAACTGGGGCCTTGTGTTCGTGGGCAACTTCGCGGGCGCGATGACCACTGCCGTGATGATGGCGGTGATCTTCACGATGGGCTTCAGCCAGGAGCCAAATGACGTGGGCCAGCGCATTGGCGTGATCGGTGAAAGCCGCACCGTGGGCTACGCCGCCGCAGGCGCTGCGGGCATGCTGACCGTCTTCGTGCGGGCCGTGATGTGCAACTGGATGGTGTCCACCGGCGTTGTCGCCGCGATGATGTCGAGCTCGGTCTCGGGCAAGATCATGGCGATGTGGATGCCGATCCTCGTGTTCTTCTACCTCGGGTTCGAGCATTCGATCGTCAACATGTTCCTCTTCCCCTCGGGCATCATGCTGGGCGGTGAGTTCACATGGTTCGACTACCTCGCCTACAACGAGATTCCGGTGATCCTCGGCAACCTCGTGGGCGGGCTGACCTTTGTTGGCGGCATGATCTACATGACCCACTTCCGCGAGAGCCCCAAGCGCAACGCGCATGTGAACGCCGACACCGGCCTGCCGGCTGAGTAAGCCACGCGAGCCTCGGGCCCCGTTGCGGCGGGGCCCGCACCTTCCCCCAGCCGGAGCGTCGTTTCATGCCGAAGGACAGCACAGCAGCCCGCGAAACACTGCGTGTGAGCCTGGGCCAGTTCTCGACGGCTGGCCGCAAGCCGGTGAATCAGGATTTTCATGGTGCCAGCGTGCCCACCGGCTCCGCGCTCCGGATGAAAGGTGTCGTGCTGGCCGTGGCCGATGGCATCAGCTCCTCCACTGTCAGCCGCGAAGCCTCCGAAACGGTGGTGAAGGCCCTGCTGACGGATTACTACGCCACCGCCGATGCGTGGTCGGTCAAAACGGCGGCGAGCCGGGTGATTGCGGCGACCAACGCTTGGCTCCACAGCCAGAACGCCGCGTTTGACGATATCAATGCGGGCCGCGTCTGCACCCTTTCGGCGCTGATCCTGAAGGGCAGCGAGGCGCATATCTTCCAGGTTGGCGACAGCCGTGTGTCGCGCCTTTCGGGCGGGAGCCTCGAGCCGCTGACCCAAGAGCATCGCGTGATGTTGCCCGGCAAGGAGCACCACCTTGCCCGGGCCATGGGGGCGGCGGCAGAGGTGGAGATTGATTATCACGCCCAGCCGGTGAAGGCGGGCGATATCCTTGTGCTGACCACCGATGGCGTGCACGAGCATCTCGGCTTCCACGCCCTGCGCGACAGCATGGGCCAGCCCAGCCTCGATGCCGTGGCCGAGGCGCTGGCAATGTCGGCGCTGGAGGCTGGGAGCGACGATAACCTGACGGTGCAGGTGCTGCGCATCGACGCGCTGGCGCAGGATGACGCCAGCCTTGCGCTGGACCGGGCCAATTTGCCGATACCGCCGCTGCCAAAGTCGGGCGAGGTGATCGACGGGTTCCGCATTGTGCGCCCGGTCCAGAGCACCGCCCGCAGCCATGTGTTTTTGGCCGCTGACGAGGCCGGGCGCCAGGTGGCGCTGAAGGTGCCCACGCGCGAGATGGCCGAGGAGGGCGATTATCGCCAGCGGTTTGCGCTGGAGGAGTGGATCGCCCGGCGCATCCGCAGCCCGCATGTGGTGGCCGCCTCGCCTGCGCCCGACGCCCGCAGCTGGCTCTATTCGGTGACCGAATGGGTTGATGGTGTGACCCTCCGGCAATGGATGACCGACACTCCGCAGCCCTCCCATGACGAGGTGCGCGACATCGTCCGCCAGATCGCCGAGGGCCTGCGCAGCCTGCATCGGCGTGACATGCTGCATCAGGATATTCGCCCCGAGAACGTGATGATCGACGCCGAGGGCACGGCGAAGATCATCGACCTTGGTTCCACCACTGTGGCTGGGGTGGAAGAGGCCGCGCATGGGGCGCTGGGCGTGATGCCGGGCACCTTTCAGTATACCGCGCCCGAGTATCTCTCGGGCGATACGGTGAGCTGGCGTTCTGACCAATACGCGCTGGCGGTGATCGCCTATGAAATGCTCACCGGGCGGCTGCCCTATGGCACGCAGGTGGCCCGCATCCGCAACCGGACAGATCAACGCCGCCTGCGCTACATGCCCGCCCATGATGACGTAACAGGCGTGCCGCTCTGGCTGGACGCCGCGCTTGCCCGGGCGCTCCACCCCGACCCGCTGCGCCGCTACGACGCGCTCTCGGAGTTCATCGCCGATCTCTCCCGCCCCGGCGCCTCCTACAAGGCCCGCACCCATGTTCCGTTGGCCGAACGCAATCCGCTGCGCTTCTGGCAGGGCGTTTCGGCGGTGCTCGCACTGCTCTGCCTGATCCTCGCCGTTCAACTCACCCACTGACCCCAAGGAGGAAGACCATGAAGGACGTTATCGCCGCCGAGATGCTCACCAAGGAAGACGTTACCGCGCTGATCATTGCCGCCAAGAAGCAGGCCGGGCTGACATGGGAGGGGATCGCTGCGGAAATCGGCATGTCGCCGGTCTGGACCCACTCGGCCTGCATGGGGATGAACGCCTTTGCGCCCGACAAGGCCGCCGCCCTTTGTGCCCTGCTGGAGTTGCCGGAGGGCGCCGCCGAGGTGCTGGAGGAGAGCCCCACCAAGGTCTGGAGCCAGACCGTGCCCACCGATCCCTGCATCTACCGCTTCTACGAGATCGTCGGCGTTTACGGCCCCACGCTGAAGGCTCTGATCCATGAAAAGTTTGGCGATGGCATCATGTCGGCCATCGACTTCGACATGGAGGTGACCCGCATCCCGAGCCCCAAGGGCGACCGGGTGGAAGTGAAGATGAGCGGCAAATATCTCGCCTATAACGCCTGGTGATCTGATGACCATTGCGCCCTCCTGCCAGATCAAGACGACGTGCCCTTATTGCGGCGTGGGCTGCGGCGTGCTCGCCGCGCCCGATGGGGCAGGGGGGCTGAGCGTGGCGGGCGACCCGAACCACCCGGCCAACTTCGGGCGGCTTTGCTCCAAGGGCTCGGCCCTGGGCGAGACAGTCGGGATGGAAGAGCGGCTGCTCGCCCCGCGCGTCAACGGTGCCGAGGCCGGTTGGGACGGTGCGCTGGGCCTGGTGGCAGACCGCTTCCGCGCCACCATCGCCGAGCACGGGCCGGACTCCGTGGCGTTTTACGTCTCCGGCCAGTTGCTGACCGAGGATTACTACGTTGCCAACAAGCTGATGAAAGGCTTCATCGGCTCGGCCAATATCGACACCAACTCCCGCCTCTGCATGGCCTCCTCGGTGGCCGGCCACAAGCGCGCCTTCGGCACCGATACCGTGCCCGGCACCTATGTGGACCTGGAAGAGGCCGATCTTGTGGTGCTCACCGGCTCCAACCTCGCATGGTGCCATCCGGTGCTCTACCAGCGGATCGTGGCGGCCAAGGCAGCGCGGCCTTCGATGAAGATCGTGGTGATCGACCCGCGCCGCACCGCCACCTGCGACGCCGCCGACATGCACCTGCCGATCGCGCCGGGGGCTGATGTGGCGCTCTTCAACGGGTTGCTGCGCCGTATCCGCGATGCCGGCGCCGTGGATGCGGGCTTTGTGCGCGGCGCGGTCGACGGGTTTGACGAGGCGCTTTCGTCGGCGACCAGCGAGATCGACGCAGAGACCGGTGTGGATGGAGACCTGCTGCGCCGGTTCTACGACCTCTGGGTGCGCACCGAGAAGGTGGTGACGGTCTACTCTCAAGGCGTCAACCAATCCTCGCAAGGCACCGACAAGGTGAATGCCATTCTCAACTGCCACCTCGCCACGGGCCGGATTGGCAAGCCGGGCATGGGGCCGTTTTCCGTCACCGGGCAGCCCAATGCCATGGGCGGGCGCGAGGTGGGGGGGCTCGCCAACATGCTGGCCTGCCACCTCGACATCGAGAACGCCGCCCACCGCATGGCGGTGCGCGACTTCTGGCAGGCCCCCGCGATGCCTAAGAAGGCAGGGCTGAAGGCGGTGGAGATGTTTGATGCCATCGAGCGCGGCGAGATCAAGGCCCTCTGGGTCATGGCCACCAACCCCGCCGTCTCGATGCCGGAGGCCGACCGGGTGCGCGCGGCCATCGCGGGCTGCGACTTCGTGGTGGTCTCCGACATCACGGCACGCACCGACACCGCTCGCCTCGCCCATGTGCTGCTGCCTGCCACCGGATGGGGAGAGAAGGAGGGCACAGTCACCAACTCCGAGCGCCGGATCAGCCGCCAGCGCGGGGCGCTGCCCGCCCCCGGCGCGGCCAGACACGATTGGCGCATCCTCTGCGATTTTGCCGCCCACATGGGGTGGGGCGCGGCGTTTGATTATTCCTCGCCCGCAGAGATCTTTCGCGAATATGCCGCGCTATCGGGCATCGCCGCAGGCATGGGCAAGGATTTTGACATCTCAGGCCTCGCCGGGATTTCGGATGCGGAGTATGCAGACCTCGCCCCGGTGCAATGGCCGGTGAGTGCTACGCGCAGCGGCGGGCGTTTCTTTGGCGATGGCCAGTTTTTTACCGAGAGCGGGCGGGCGAAGATGCTGCCGGTGCGCACCACGGCCCCGGTTACGGCGGCGGATCGGCGTTATCCGTTCCGGCTCAACACGGGCCGGGTGCGCGACCATTGGCACACCATGACGCGCACCGCCAAATCACCACGCCTCAGCCAGCACATGGCCGAGCCCTACCTTGAAATTCACCCCGACGATGCCTCGCGCCTCGGCCTCCGGCCCGCCGGGATTGCCGATGTGGAAAGCCGTGCCGGGCGCGTGCTGGCCCGGGTGATCGTGACTGACCGGGTGCGCCCCGGCGAGGTGTTTGTGCCGATGCACTGGACGGCGGAAACGGCGGCACTGGGGCGTGTCGATGCGCTTGTGGCCTCTGTGGTTGATCCCGTCTCGGGCCAGCCCGACAGCAAGGGTGCGGTGGTTGGCATCGCGCCTTTCGCCGCCGCGTGGTTCGGCTTTGCCGTCTCCGCCGCCAAACCACGCCCCGATGCGCCCTATTGGGCGGTGGCCCGCGCCCGCGATGGCTGGCGGCTGGAACTGGCGGGCGTGGAGGCACCGGAGGATTGGGAGGCCTGGGGGCGCACGGTTTTTGGGCTGCCGCCTGAGGCCGAGGCGCTTGTCGTCAGCGATGCCTCCCGCGGTGGCGCACGCCTTGCCTTTCTTTCCGAAGGCAGGTTGCAGGCCGCGCTCTTCGTGTCGGCCCAGCCTGTCGCCGTTTCGCGCAGCTTCATGGCCGGTCAGATCGGCGCGGCGGCGGCCCCCGCGCACCTCTCAGGCCAGCCGGGGCAGGACATGCCCGATCCGGGCGCAACCGTCTGCGCCTGTTTCGACGTGGGGGTGAACACCATCCTCGCCTCGATCGAGAGCCAGCAGCTTGCCAGCGTCGAGGCGATTGGCGCGGCGCTTCAGGCGGGCACCAACTGTGGCTCTTGCCGCCCGGAGCTGGCGGCGCTGTTAACATCCACTCTACACCGGGAGGCCGCTGAATGAGCCTTGCACCCTATGTCCGCATCCTTGGCCGTGGTCCGGGCCGCTCACGCTCGCTGACGCAGGAGGAGGCCCGCGAGGCCATGACGCTGATCCTCTCCGGTGAGGCAGCGCCCGAGGCGGTAGGTGCGCTGTTGATGCTGATGCGGTTCCGGGGCGAGACGGCGGGGGAGGTGGCCGGCTTTGTAGAGGCCGCGCGTGCCACGCTTGCCCCTTGGCCCGGCGCTGCGCCCGCGCTCGACTGGCCAAGCTATGCTGCAGGCCGCACCCGGGGCTTGCCGTGGTTCCTGCTCTCGGCCCGCCTCGTGGCGAAGGCCGGAGCGCCGGTGTTGCTGCATGGCTGGAATTCGCACCAGAAGGCGGCCGCCTCGGTGCGGGCCGCTTTGCCAGCGGCAGGAATTGCCGAGGCGGCTTCGATGGAAGAGGCCAGCGAGGTGATCGCACGCGATGGCATTGCGTATCTGCCGTTGGAAGCCTTTGCGCCGAACCTGCTGAAATTGCTGCGCCTGCGCGATGTGCTCGGCCTGCGCTCTGCCGTCAACACCGTGCTGCGCGTGCTCAACCCGGCCCGTGCCTCGGCGGCGGTGCAGGGCGTTTTTCACCCGCCGTACCGCGACCTTCAGGCGGATGCCTGCGATCTGCTTGGCCAGCCCGCGATGACCGTGCTCAAGGGCGGCGGCGGCGAGTTTGAGCGGCATCCCTCCAAGGAGATCGCGCTGTTCGGCACGCGGGGCGGCACCCGCTGGGAGGCTTCGGCCCCGGCGCTGGAGGAAGAGACTCGCCGCCTTGCCGATGAGGCCCCTGACCCGAATGACCTTGCCCGCCTCTGGCGCGGCGAGAGCGAGGATGAGTTTGCCCGGGCCATCGTGCTGGGCACCGCCGAGCTGGCGCTGGAAACCTGCGGCCTCGCGCCCGGGCTGGCGCAAGAGCTTTGGGACAACCGCCACGCCGCCCGCGCGGCATGACTGGAGAGACGAGATGAAGACTTTTCCGATGTTCCTTGCCATGGCTGGCCGCCGCGTGGTGATTGCGGGGGGCGGCGAGCAGGCCGCGCAGAAGGCCCGGCTGATGCTGAAGACCGAGGCGAAGCTGGTGTTTCTGGCCGAGACGCTGGAGGACGAACCGGCCGCGCTGGTGGCGTCGGGCCGGGCAGAACACCACTCAGGCGGGGTGAGCGCGGGTGCCTTTGCAGGCGCGGCGCTGGCCTTCATCGCCACCGGCTGCCCGGGGCGTGATGCGGCCCTTGCGGGCCTCGCCCGCGCCGCCGGGGTGGTGGTGAACGTGGTTGACCAGCCAGACCTGTGCGATGCCTACACCCCCTCCATCGTCGACCGTGACCCGTTGGTGGTGGCCATCGGCACCGAGGGGGCGGCCCCGGTTCTGGCGCGGCAGGTAAAAACCCGCGTGGAAGAGATGCTGGAGCCGCGCCTTGGCGACTTCGTGGCCATGGCGGGCCGGATGCGCGAGGCCGTGGCCCGCCGCGTGCCCCGCGCCGCCCGGCGGGCCTTCTGGCGTTGGGCTTTCTCCGAAGCGCCCCGCAGGTTGCATGCCTCCGGGGCGGAACGCGATGCAGCCTCGGCGCTGAAGCAGGCGATTGCGGCAGGTGGCGCGCCCGATGCGCAGGGCGAGGGCCTGATAAGCCTTGTCGGTGCCGGGCCGGGCGCGCGCGATCTGCTGACGCTGCGGGCCGTCCAGCGGCTTCAGGAGGCCGATGTGATCTTTTATGACCGGCTGGTGGACCCGGAGGTGCTGGAGCTGGCCCGCCGTGATGCCGAGCGCGTGTTTGTCGGCAAAGAAGTGGGGGCCTGCGCATGGCCGCAGGAGCGGATTGACGCGGTGATCGTCGCCGCTGCTCGCAAGGGGCGCCGGGTGGTGCGGCTGAAGTCGGGCGATCCGGGCATTTTTGGCCGCGCCACCGAAGAGCTGGCCGCCGCCCGCGCTCAGGGCGTTACGGTTGAAATCGTGCCCGGTGTCACCGCCGCCTCTGCCGCCGGGGCTGCCATGGGCCGCTCGCTCACCGAGCGCGGCGAGACCGATCGCGTCGTTTTTACCACCGGCACATGCCGCGAGGGCGATGCCGCGCCGGACTGGGGTGCCATTTGCGCCCCCGGCACCACGCTGGCGCTCTATATGGGTGTGCGCAAGGCGGGGGAGATAGAGCATAGCCTGCTATGCGCGGGTGTGCCGGGTGGATCGGAGGTCGAGATCGTCTGCTCGGTGTCGACCGCGCAGGAGCGCCACAGGGCCTGTCGGCTTGACCGACTGGCCAGCACCGTAGCGGGGCAGGGCGTGAAGAACCCGGCGATCATCTTCGTGCGGCACCCCAAGCCGCGGGTCGAGGCGTTGGACGCCCCGCAACCGGCCCGCCACCTCGCCGTCGCTGGCTGATCGGCTCGACAGTCGCGGCCATTCGGGCGACCGTGCCTGCATGAGCCCGCAAAAAGACCTCGCCCAAACCGCCGCCGCGCTTCTCGGGGCCCGTTCTCCGCAGGTCGAGCCGCTGCATGGAGGCGACCTCAGTGAGGTGCTGCTGCTGCACCTCGGCGATGGTCGCAAAGTGGTGGCAAAATCCGGCCCTTCTCCGGAGGCCGAGGCCCGGATGCTGACGGAACTGGCGCGTGCCGGGGCGCCGGTGCCGGAGGTTCTGGCAGTTTGCGGCAGGGCATTGGTTCTCGGCCATGTGGCGGGCAGCGGCGGGCTTGGGTCCGAGGGCTGGGGTGATCTGGGGCGGGCGCTGCGGCGGGTGCATGACTGCAAGGCCGCAGGCAATGGCTGGCCCGAGCCCTATGCCTTTGCAACGCTGGATATCGACAACACGCCGGAGCCCACGTGGCCTGCCTTTTGGGCCAAGCGCCGCTTCCTTGCGCATAGCCAACAACTGCCGCCAGCCCTTGCCGCACGGCTGCGCAACCTCGCCGTTGAACTCCCCGAACATCTGCCTGCGCAGGCCACCTCGCTGCTGCATGGCGACCTCTGGGCGGGCAACATCCTTGCCCGAAACGGGCGGCTCGCCGCCCTTATCGACCCGGCCAGTTATTACGGTGACGGCGAGGTTGATATTGCCATGCTGCACCTCTTCTCCACGCCTGGCCCTGCCTTTGCCGAGGGCTACGGCCCGCTGCCGCCCGGCGCCACAATGCGCCGCGCGATTTATCAGCTTTGGCCCGCCATCGTGCACGCCCGGCTTTTTGGCGCCGGGTATCACGGGCTGATCGACCGTCTCCTCACCGCAACCGGCCATTGAGACAAGGTTTGCCCACCAAACAGGCAGTTTTACCCTCTGCATCACTTGCAGCCCGCCCCTGCCTTGAAAGCGCTTTGGCTTTGATGCTTTACCTGAATCGATGCCTCCAGCCCGGACCCCCTGATGCAAAAACCGACTCCTTCAGTCAAATCCAAGACAGCGACACTGCTGGAACAGATCTATCCTGAGCATGATTGCGAGGCGCTGGCCGCCGCGGTGCAAGAGGCGTTCTGGCCGGAGGGCAGCCATGCCCGCTCGCGGGCGCGCACGGCGGGCAACAACCTGTGGAGCGAGGCGGATACCCTCGTTATCACCTATGCCAACAGCCTCGTGGACGGGCATCACAAGCCGCTCGATCTGCTGCGCGACTTTCTTACCCATTACCTGCAGGGGGTGATCTCGGGGGTTCATATCCTGCCCTTCTTCCCCTTCACCTCCGATGACGGTTTTGCGGTGGTCGATTACCGCGCGGTGAACCCGCAGGTTGGCGACTGGCCCGACATTCAGCGCATCGCTGAAGAGTTCAAGCTGATGTCGGACCTGGTGCTCAATCATGTCTCCAGCTTTTCCAAGTGGTTCCATGATTACCTTCAGGGGCACGAACCCTACGACAAGTTCTTCTTCGAGGCCTCGCCCGAGGATGACCTGAGCCAGGTGGTGCGCCCGCGCACCTCGTCGCTGCTGCGCGAGGTGCAAACAGCGGACGGGCCAAAGCATGTGTGGTGCACCTTCTCGCACGATCAGGTGGACCTGAACTTCGCCAACCCCGAGGTGCTGCTGGAATTCCTGCGCATCATCCGCCTGCATATCGACAATGGGGTGCGGGTGATCCGCCTCGATGCGGTGGCCTTCCTTTGGAAGGAAATCGGCACCAACTGTATCCACCTGCCGCAAACCCACGCCATCGTGCGGCTGATGCGGCTGCTGTTCGACTATGCTGTCGAACCGGTGATCCTGCTGACCGAAACCAATGTGCCCAATGCCGAGAACCTCAGCTATTTCGGCAACCGTAACGAGGCGCATGCGATCTACAACTTCTCGCTGCCGCCACTGGTGCTGCATGCCTTGCTCACCGGGTCGAGCCGCGCCCTCAACCAATGGCTCATGGCCATGCCCCCCGCCCAACTGGGCTGCGCCTACCTCAACTTTACTGCCAGCCATGACGGCATCGGGATGCGCCCGGCGGAAGGCCTGCTTTCGGAGGAGGATATCGAGGATGTCATCGGCGCGGTGAAGGCCAATGGCGGGCTGCTCTCCATGCGCACGCTGCCGGGGGGCGGCGAAAAGCCCTATGAGCTGAACATCACGTATTTCGAGGCGCTGAAGGGCACGGTAAACGGGCCGGACGCGCATCAGATCATGCGCTTCCTGTGCAGCCAGACGATTGTGCTTTCGCTTGAGGGGATTCCGGCCTTTTACATCCACTCCCTGCTGGCCACGCCGAATGACCACGAAGGCGTGGAAAAGACCGGTGTGAACCGCGCGATCAACCGTCACCGCTGGCACTATCCGACGCTGCGAAAGGCGCTGGACGATCCGGAGACGATCCATGCGCAGGTTCTGTCGCGGCTCAAACGCCGGATCAGCATCCGCACGCGTCAGCCCGCCTTTCACCCCAATGCCACGCAGTTCACGTTGCAACTCGGCGAGGGGATTTTTGGCGTCTGGCGGCAAAGCCTCGACCGCTCCCAGTCGATCTTTGCAATCCACAACCTGACGGATGAGACGATCACCCTGCCGGTGTTCTCGATCAACCTGATTGGCGGCGAGAACTGGATCGACCTGCTTTCGGAAGAGATCATTGATGCCGCGCGCGGCGAAATCGAGCTGGCCCCCTACCAGTGCCGGTGGATCTCAAACAGGCACTAGGGGCGGGTGTGCATGGCGGTGCCATGAACTGTCCGCAATATGGGCAGGTTGCTCTGGCTCCAGTGCATTTGAGGATGGCTAGCGGGGTCACGATGTGAAACAGGAAAGCGATAAGACGATCATCATGTCTGTCTGTGCCGCGGTGTTTGTGCTGTTGGGCACGCTGGCGGCGGTGTTCGGCCAGTGGGTGGGCGGCGAACCGAAGACTCCTGGCGCACAGATCGAGCGAGAATTGACAAAACCGGTCAACTGAAACGCGATCGGAGAGGGGCAGGCGCTGCAGCGCACCCTCAGGCCGATGAAGCGCAGATGAAGAGGCCCCGCCCGCCGAGCGCAGCGAGGCCACCGAGAGCGGGTTAGCTCGCGGCAAACTCCGCGTTGTCTTCGCGGATAGCTGCCGCCATGTCGCGCATCAGGTCGGGATCGGCGGAGTGGACGCGGCTCCAGTTGGGGATGAAGGGCGTTTCCATCGGGTTTTCCAAAAAGATCTGCCCGGCCTCGACGATGTTGGAGGCAAAGAGCTCCACTGTCGTCTCTTCCTTGTGCCGGTCCACCGAAAGCCCGTTCATCCATGCGTCGTGGGCATAGATCTCGATCATGTCGAGCGCGGTCCGGTAGTAGGTGGCCTTCAGCGAGCGGAACATGTTGGGGGTAAACACCGTGCCATCGGCGGCCAGTTTGCGATAGAGCGCTTTGCAGATGTCGATCGACATGCGGCTGAGGCCCTTTGTCTTGTCATCCTCGCTGACCGGCTGGTGCTTGTGGTCATAGCGGTCGGAGATTTCGGCCTGGCACACCGCCTTGGGGCTGAGGTTGCGCCAGGCTTCCGAGAGCACGCCAATCTCCAGCCCCCAGTCGGAGGGGATGCGCATATCGGGCAGGATGCCGGTGCGCATGGCAAATTCGCCTGCGAGCGGGTAGCGGAAGCCGCGCAGGTAGTCGAGGTAGTCGTGATCGCCGATGACCTTCTTCAGCGCCACCAGCATCGGGCTCACCAGCAGGCGGCTCACCCGGCCATTCAGCTTGCCGTCGGCAATGCGCGGGTAGAAGCCCTTGCAGAGCTGGTAGGGAAAGTTGGGGTTGGCCACCGGGTAGATCAGCCGAGCCAGCATGCCGGCGTCGTAGGTGAGAATATCGCAATCGTGCAGAGCGATCACCGCGCTGTCGGCCTGCGCCAGAGCATAGCCCATGCAAAACCACACGTTGCGGCCTTTGCCCGGCTCCTGAGGCGAGAGGTTGAGCGCCTGTAGCCGCTCGTCAATCGCGGTCAGCCTTGGCCCGTCATTCCAGAGCACCGCATGTTCTTGCGGGAGGCGTGCAAAGAACTTCTTGGCGGCGCGGTATTGTGCCTCGTCGGCGCGGTCTAGCCCGATGATGATCCGGCTGACAAAGCGCACCTTGGAGAGCTCGTCGAGGATGGCAGGCAGCGCATCGCCCTCCAACTCGGAAAAGAGGGAGGGCAGCACCAGCACGATTTTGCGGGTGACGGCGATGGTTTCCAGCTCGCGGGCCATGGCCGCCGTGTCGAGCGTGCGCAGGTTGTGCAGGGTGGCGACGCTTCCGCTCTGATGAAAATCGGCCAATCTTCGGGCTCCTTGTGGTTTGCTCTGGTCTTCTGTGCGGTCAGTCCCGCGGCCTGTGAGTGGCCATCTTGTCAATCATTTCAAGCACCGCTTCGTTCCATCCCGCGGGGCCGGAAACTGTGGTGCGCCGGATTTTACCGCTGGATTCGCCCGGCAGTGTATCAATTCCCGCGCCATGTGGGTTGGCGATGATGATGCCGGTATCGGCGGCCTCCAGCATCCCTATGTCATTTGGCGCATCGCCAAGCGCCATCACAGTGGCCTGCGGTGCGATCCTGTCGACCACCTCGCGCATCCTGTCGGCCTTGTCGGCACCGAAGGAGAGGGTCAGATAGCGCCCCCCCTGACGCGCGGTGATGCCCGCCTCGGCGAGGGCCGCAACAAACGCCTCGCGTTGCGCCGCATCGCCTCGCCAAAGGCCCGGCTCGGAAAACTCGCGCTGGGCGGCCAAAGCGGCTTGCTCGGGCGGCAGCCCGGTTTCCCGCGCCACACCTTCCGGCCCCCAATCGGTGAAGCCTACAAAACCGTTCCGAAGCGCGGGGGTCAGGGCGTTCAACGCCTCCATCAGTGCCGCATGGCGGGTGCTGGGCGCGGCATCCTGCCCGCGCCAAACCACGCCTGCGCCATTCTCTACGATCAGGGCGGGTACGTCAGGCGGCAAATCTTGTGCCAGCGATTGCATCTCATGCGAGGTTTTGCTGCTTGCCAGCACCAATGCCACGTTTTTTCTCTTCAGCGCCTGCAACGCGCTCTGCGCTGCAGAAAAGCTGTAGGTTTCATGGTCGAGAAGGGTGCCGTCCAGATCGGAAAAGACGATCAGGCGGTGACGCAAGGTGTCGGATTCGTTGGACATCTGCTTTGAGCCTACCGGGTTCTTTTGGTCTTGGCCACAGTTGCGAGAGCCAAGGTGAGGTGCGGTATTGTGCGCGGGAAGGAGGTATCTTTTGCTGCGGTGCGGCGGATAGAAGCCTTTGGGAATACAAAAAACCGTCGTAGGATTGCCTAGTTTCTCAGTAATTTCAGTCAATAAGGTACCCGAAGCCCGCCCTGCCGTAACCAAGTGTTAGTGAGAGCCATGCAAAGTTTTGCGCCATCATTTGACCGGGAGTTCGAAGTGCAGTTCCTCAACCTAGCCATCCTTCTGGTGTTCGGCTTTGGAACCGTAGGCCTTGTCTCGCACCTTGCCTCACCCCACTGGCTTTGGCTGATCCCCGCCTATTGCGCAGGAAGCCTGCTTGGCCTCGCCGTGATATGGCTAACCTACGCATGGCCCCTCCGGGCCCGCCCGCTGCGCGACGCCAACTTGCAGGATACGCCGATCAAACCCGTCGAAAACGGCTCCTGAGCGCCAAGGTTCTGGCTTGCCCCTCCGTCCTGGGGCACTAGGGTGCACGGCGACTTCAGACGGCAAGGGACGATCTTCAGATGAAAATGCAAAGGCTCGGCAAGAGCGACCTTGAGGTGCCGATCTGGTGCCTCGGCACGATGACCTTCGGCAACCAGACCTCCGAGGCGGAGGGCCATGCCCAGATTGATGCGGCACTGGAGGCGGGGCTGAACTTTCTCGACACCGCCGAGATGTACCCGGTGAACCCGGCGAAGGCCGAGACGGTGGGGCGCACCGAGGAGATCATCGGCAATTGGGTGGCAAAGTCGGGCCGCGGGAGCGACGTGGTGATTGCCACCAAGATCGTGGGGCCGAGCAAGCTGGCCCGCGACGAAAGGGGTATTACAGCTGCGACCCTGCGTGAGGCGGTCGATAGCTCGCTGCGGAGGCTTCAGGTCGATGTGATTGATCTCTACCAACTTCACTGGCCCCAGCGCGGCTCGTATCACTTCCGCCAGCATTGGTCCTTCGCCCCCGAACAGCAGGACCGCGCCGCCACCCGTGCCAATATGGAAGAGGTCATGGCCGAGATGGGCCGTCTGCGCGATGCGGGCAAGGTGCGCCACTTCGGCACATCGAACGAGAGCGCTTGGGGCATGACCCGCTGGAACCAGCTGGCCGCAGAGCTTGGCGGCCCCCGGATGGAAACGGTGCAGAACGAATACAGCCTGCTTTGCCGGATGTACGACACCGATATGGCCGAGATGTCGCATCAGGAGGAGGTGTCGCTGCTGGCTTACTCACCGCTGGCCGCCGGGTTGCTCACCAGCAAATACGAGGGCGGTGCACGGCCCGATGGCAGCCGCGCGTCGATCAACGGCGATCTGGGCGGGCGGATCACCGCGCGGGCCGAAGCCGCGACCGACGCCTATGTGGCCTTGGCGCGCGAGCATGGGGTGGACCCGGTGCATATGGCGCTGGCCTGGGCGGCAGAGCGGCCCTTCATGGGGTCGGTGATCTTTGGCGCAACGACGATGGCGCAGTTGCAGCACATCCTTGCTGGCACGGGGTTTACGCTCACCGAGGCGCTACGCGAGGCGATTGCCGAGATATACCGTGCCCATCCCCTGCCGTATTGAGGATCACTTTGACGTCAGCCCCCCATATCTAGCGGTTCGCGCTGGACTTTCAGCGCATATCTGGCAGTCTCCCGGCCAGATGTGAGGAGGCTTTGCGTGGTGCGAAAGGTGTGGATTGGCGCGATGGGGCTGGCGCTTTGCTTGGCGCTCGGCGGCTGCCAGCTGCCGGGCGGATCTGGCGCATCCTCTGAGAGCAGCGCCGAGGCCGCCGAGGCCGGGCCGGACGACCCGCGCCCCAAGCCGCGCCCGGGCAGCGAGGCTGCGAAAGCCGCAAAGGCGGCCAATTCCGCCGCCCCGCGCTCGCCGGATCTGGAGCCTCCAGCCCCGGCGCGCACGCCCGATGCGGATGATGATCTGCTGCCGCAGGCCGATGAAGCGAAGGCCGAAGCTGCTGAGGAAAAACCTTCGGCACCGGAACTCCCAGACGAGATCTATCAGGCTCCCGAGCCTCCGCCCGTGCCCGCCGCGCTGACCGGGCAGGCGGCGCAATGCACCAAATCCAAGGGCCGGTTTGTCCAGCGGGGCGAGGGCGGCACCTTTACCTGTGTCCGACCGACGCGCGATGCCAACAAACGCTGCGATGACAGCTCGGATTGCGAAGGGCTGTGCTTTGCCAAGTCCCGCACCTGCGCCCCGGCGACCCCTCTCTTTGGCTGCTACGATGCGCTGGAAAGTGGCCGTGTGGTAAACATATGCACCGAGTGATCCCGGCGCTTTTGCTGGCGGGCTGCATGGCCGCGCCTGCGCCCCAAGCCTACCGCGATACCACGGCCCCCATCAGCTCTATCGCGCTGTTTGATGCAGCCCGGTTGCAGGGGGAGTGGCGCGAGGTGGCCTCCTTCCGCGAAGATGGCGCCTGCCTGATCTGCCGCGCCGGTTTTGCCCCCGATGGCGGGGGGGTGAAGATGGTGAGCGGTGCAGGCACAGCGCTGCTGGTGCCCGCCGGGCCGGGGCGGCTCGCGCCGAAGGGGCTTGATGGCGCATTGGCGCAACCGTGGTGGGTGCTCTGGGTGGATGCGGATTATCGCACGCTGGTTATCGGCACCCCATCGGGCGAGTTCGCAGTGGTGCTTGACCGGGGCGAGATCGGCGCAGATCGGCGCAAGGCAGCAGAGGAAATTCTGCGGTGGGCCGGGTATGATGTGGCGCGGCTGAAGCCTTCAAGACTGTGACAGGGGCCCAGGGTGGGCGCTGGCCTAGATGAAGGGATCTTCCGGGTAGTCGACGTGGCTCAGATAAAGCCCGTAGGGCGGGCAGACGGGACCGCAGGCAGCACGATCCTTCGCCTCAAGCGCGGATTTCACATCTTCCGGGGACCATGCTCCCGCGCCAACCCGCTCCAGCGTGCCGACGAAGCTGCGCACCTGATTGTGCAAAAAGCTGCGCGCCGAAAGCGAAAATCGAAACTCGTGTCCACCGGGATAGGCCAGCTCTTCGATGTCGAGTTGGTCGAGGGTTTTGACAGGTGATTTTGCCTGACATTCCGAGGCCCGAAAGGTGGTAAAATCATGCTGCCCCAGCAGGTGCGCGGCCCCGGCCCGCATGGCAGATAGATCCAACGGTTGCATCACCCGCCACGCCAACCCCGCGTCATGGGTGAGCGGGGCGCGGCGCACCACGAGGCGAAAAAGATAGTGCCGGGCCTCGGCCGTGAACCGCGCGTGCCAGTCGTCCGCCACCCGGGCGCAGGCCACCACGCACACCGGATCGGGCTTGAGGTGGTAGTTCAGGGCTTCGGAAAGCCGAAAGGGCTGCCACTCTCGCTCCATATCGCAATGGGCGACCTGCCCCAGCGCGTGTACGCCAGTGTCGGTGCGCCCCGCCGCGGCAATCGTATGCGGGCCCGGCTCCAGCTTGGCAAGTGCCGCCTCCACAGCGCCCTGAACCGAGGCCAGCGCGGCCTGTCGCTGCCACCCCGAGAAGGGGGCGCCGTTATATTCAATTTTCAGAGCGTAACGGGGCATTGCGGCGGTTTACGGCGGTGTGGGGCTGCACGCAATCATTTGCGCGGTTTGGCCCGCAGGGTGGGGTCGGCCACTTTTGGGTCTTCGGGCCAGGGGTGCTTGGGGTAACGGCCCCGCATGTCTTTGCGCACATCTGCGTAGGAAGTGGACCAGAAGCCGGGGATATCCATGGTGGTTTGCACAGGGCGGCCTGCTGGGGACAGCAGGGTGACGCGCAGGGGCTGGCCCGCGACGGTGGGGTGGGTGGTTTTGCCGAACATCTCCTGCAGGCGCAGCGAGATTTCGGGGGCCTCGCCGGAGTAGTCGATTGGAATGGCCCGCCCGAGCGGCGTGGTAAAACTGGGGGGTGCGGCGCGGTCGAGCCTTTGCATCCCGTCCCAGCCAATGCGGGCTTTGAGCGGCTCCGTAATGTCGAATGCGGCGATATCGGCGGCGGTGCGGATTGGGCCGAGGTAGGGCAGCAGCCAATGTTCAGCTTCGGCCAGCAGGGCCTCTTCGGAGCAGTCGGGCAGTTCGGGCAGGAGCGCAATGCGGGCCAGCAGGCGGCGGGCCTTGTTGCTGATCGGCAGCCCGAGGTCGCGCACCCCGTCGAGCGCGGCGGCGGCGAGGGCCTCATCGGGGGCGTCCTTCCAGTGCCGGTCATCCAGCACCAGCGCGCCCAGCCGCTCCTGACGCCGCGCCACCACCCGGCGCTCGCGCTTCGACCATTCAGCCAGGTCTTGCCATTCGGGCGTGATGCCGGGCGTGTCCCGCAGTTCGCTTTCGCTGATCGGCAGGGCGAGGCGGATGCGGGCATCGCGCCCTTCGCCCTCGATATCGGCCACCACAATGAGGCGTTGGCCGGCCAGATCATCCTCCGCCCAAAGTTGCGCCCCCCGTCCGCCCGAGAGCAGAAAGCGCGGTGCATCGCCGGGGCGGCGCATGCCGATGCGGTCGGGGTAGGCGAGGGCAAGGGCTTGGGCGTCTGAGAGATCAGAGGCGGGGCCTGCAAGCCGGGCAAGGCGCTTGGCCTCCTGCGAGATGCGTTTCAACGCGCCCCGCGCGGTATCTGGCGCAGAGCCGGGGTTTTGCAACGCTCTCAGCCGCTTGGAGAGATCGGCCCCCGTACTGCGCATTGGGTCGCGCTCGTTGAGCAGGGCGGCGAGTGGTGCGGCGCCGGGGCCTGCGAGGGCGAGCATATGGCCGAGGCGGGGATGAACGGGCAGGGCGCAGAGCGCCTTGCCATGGGCGGTGATCCGGCCGCCCGACAGCGCGCCAAGGTCTTCCAGCAAGCGCCCTGCCGAGGCCATGGCCCCCTCGGGCGGCGGGGTCAGAAACAGCAAGCCATCGCCGCCGCCCCATAGGGCCAGCTCAAGCGCCAGACCGGTGAGGTCTGCCGCCTCGATCTCGGCGGGCGGGAAGGCGGGCAGCGCGCCGTGGCCGCCCTTTGTCCACAGGCGATAGACCCGCCCCTCTTCGACCCGCCCCGCGCGGCCCGCCCGCTGGGTCGCCTCGGCCCGGCTGACCGGTTCGGTCACGAGGCATGACATGCCTGTGCCCGGATCGAACCGTGCCCGCCGGGCGCGGCCGGAGTCGACCACCGTGCGAATGCCGGGGATGGTCAGGGAGGTTTCGGCGATGGAGGTTGCGAGCACCAGTTTGCGGGTTTGCTTGCCCCCTGTTCGAAGCGGCCGCATGACCGCGCGTTGCTCGGCAAACGGCAAAGCGCCATAGAGCGGCATGACCGCGACGGTTTCCGGCAGGCGGAGCGCGGAGGTTAGGCGGCGGATTTCGCCTTCGCCGGGCAGGAAGGCCAGCATGTCGCCCGTGGTTTCTCCCATGGCGCGTGCGATCAGCTCGGCCATCGGGCCTTCCAGCCGGGCCCCTGCAGGCAGCGGCGTGTCGGCCCAGTGCTCCTCAACCGGAAAACTGCGGCCTTGGCTTGTGATCACCGGCGCATCGCCCATCAGCGCGGCCACGGGCGCGGCGTCGAGCGTGGCTGACATGACGAGCAGTTGCAGATCGGGCCGCAGTGCCTCGCGAGCCTCCAGCGCCAGCGCAAGGCCGAGGTCGGCCTGCAGGGAGCGTTCGTGAAATTCGTCGAAGATCACCGTGGACACGCCCGAAAGCTCTGGGTCGGACTGGATCATTCGGGTGAGAATGCCCTCTGTCACCACCTCGATGCGGGTGGCCCGGCTCACCTTGGCCTCGCCGCGCATCCGGTAGCCCACGCCCTCGCCGAGGCTCGTGCCAAGTGTTTGCGCCAGCCGCTCAGCCGCGCTGCGGGCTGCAAGGCGGCGGGGCTCCAGCAGGAGGATCCGGCCAGCCCCGGCCATGCCCGCCTCCCAGAGGGCCACGGGAACGCCGGTGGTTTTGCCCGCGCCGGGCGGTGCCTGAAGCACGGCCATGCCGTTTGTCCGCAGGGCGTCGAGCAGATCGGGCAGCGCTTCTTCGATCGGCAGCTGTGGGGCAAAGGGGTCGTCAACCTTCTGCATGGGCTGGACATAGCCCGCCGCGCCGGGGCAAACCATGGCAAAACGAGAGGGCGGCGGCGTGGACATCGGCGATCTGGCAGAGCGTGTGAAGGCAGGCGAGCGACGGGCGCTGGCCCGGGCGATCACGCTGGTGGAGAGCGCGCGGGCCGATCATCGCGAGGCGGCGGCAGAGCTGGTGGCCGAGGTGGGGCAGGGCGGGCGGCAGGCGCTTCGGATCGGCCTTTCCGGCACGCCCGGCGTTGGAAAGAGCACCTTTATCGAAGCCTTCGGCCTGTTTCTGGTGGAGCACGGACTGAAGGTGGCGGTGCTGGCAGTAGACCCGTCTTCGGCCCGCTCGGGTGGTTCGATCTTGGGGGACAAGACCCGGATGGAGCAGCTTTCGCGCCATCCCGATGCCTTTATCCGCCCTTCGCCCAGCCAAAGCCAGCTTGGCGGCGTGGCCCGCCGCTCCCGCGAGGCCGTGGCGCTTTGCGAGGGCGCGGGGTTTGACGTGGTGCTGGTAGAAACGGTGGGCGTGGGCCAGTCGGAGACGATGGTGGCCGGGATGGTGGACCTATTCCTCTTGCTGCTGGCGCCTGCCGGGGGCGACGAGCTACAGGGCGTCAAGCGCGGGATCATGGAGATTGCCGACATTCTGCTGGTTAACAAGGCGGACGGCCCGTTGAGAGACGTCGCCCGCCGCACCTGTGCCGATTATGCCGGGGCTCTGCGGCTGCTGCGCAAGCGCCCGCAGGATCCGGAGGGATTTCCCAAGGCGCTGCTGGTCTCTGCCGTCGAGGGCACTGGGTTGGAGGAGGCCTGGGCGGAGATGGAGGCCCTCGTGGCGTGGCGGCGGGAGCAGGGGGCGTGGGCGCGCACCCGGGCCGAGCAGGCGCGGCACTGGTTTGAGGAAGAGGTGCGCCACGGGCTGCTGCGCCGTTTGACGGATGACAAGGCACTGGCCGCGCGGATGCGGGAGCTGGGCGCGGCTGTGGCAGGGGGCGAGCGCAGCCCCGGTGAGGCGGCATCGGAGATATTGGCGCGGCTTGGCTGACGCGCTTCAGCCGAGGTCGTTGTATAGCTTCGGGAAGGTGATCTGGATCGCGAAGCCCTTTTCGGCTTCCAGCACCGTCAGCTTGGCCCCATGCCGCGTGGCGATGGCCCGCACCAGCGCGAGCCCCAGCCCGTGGCCCGCCACCTCGCGATCACGCTCAGCGCGGGCGAACCGTTCAAACACCGCCTCGCGCTCTTCGGCGGGCACGCCCGGCCCGGTGTCTGAAATGCTGAGGATGTGCCGCTCTGCAGTTTCCTCCAGCGAAATGGTGATTGCATCGCCCTCGCGGCAAAACTTGATGGCATTGTCGACGAGGTTGGAGAGCAGCTGTGCAATCAGGTTGCGGTCCCCCAGCACCTGACAGCCCGACTCGATCACCGCGCCATAGTCCAGCGACTTCTCCTCGGCGAGCGGCTCATAAAGCTCTGCCACCTCCCGGGTGATCTTGCTGAGAGACACTGGCACCAGCCCGGTGCCGCCACCGCTTGCGGCCTCGGCGGATGAGATTTCGAGCAGGCTGTCGAAAATGCGCACGGTGCCCCTGATTTCTGACGAGACGGCGGCAACGGCCTCCGGGTCGCCCTCCAGCTTGTCGAGCTTGCCCTGAATGCGGTTGAGCGGCGTGCGCAGCTCGTGAGCGATTGTGTCGGACAGGCGGCCATGGGCACGGGTGAGGTGGCTGATCCGGTCGAGCATGGTGTGAATATGCCGCTCCAGCGCGCCAAACTCATCGTCGGCGCGGGGGCCGGGGAGGCGGGCCGAAAGATCGCCCGCTGCAACCTGATCCGCGAGACGATTAAGGCGGTCGATCCGGCGCATGATGAAGCGGGACGCCAGCCAGCCCGCGGCGAGCGAGAGGGCGATGAGCACAAGTGCGGTGGCGAAAATCTGTGCCCGCGTCGCGGCCAGTGCGGCCTCGGTGGGCGCGCGGGAGCGGGCGACGAGCATGGGGAAGCCTCCGCGCAATTCGCGGGCAACGCCAAGGTAATTCGTGCCGGAGAGCGTGAAGGTAACGGGGGCGGTGGCGTCTATCTCGCCGGGGATGGGGGTTACACCTTCGGGCAGAGCCTCGATATTGCCGGCCAGCCGTGTGCCGTCCTTGCCCTCCAGCAGATAGAGCATCCCGGTTTCCGGCGCGGCGGCGGAGCGGAATTCCATCGCCTGACGCAGCGCGATGATCCGGCGCTGGTCATAGAGCGCCGCAAGACCGGCGAGATCGGCCGCCAGAAGGCTGCGTTCGCGCCGGTCCAGCTCGGCGGCTGTGGCCCGGTATTGCAGAGCCATTGCGCCGAGCGAAAACAGGATCAACAGAGCCGAAAGCCCGAGCGCCAGCCGCAGCGAGGCTTTGCCGCGAAGTCGCCGCACGCTTGCCTCAGGCCTCGGGCGCAAAGACGTAGCCTTCGCCGCGCGCCGTGAGGATGACAGGACGCCCGGCTGCCGCCTCGAGCTTGCGTCGCAGCCTGCCGACGTGCACATCGACGACGTTGGTTTGCGGATCGAAGTGCAGATTCCATACATTTTCGAGCAGCTGCATCCGGGTAACGGTTTCTCCGGCATTGCGGGCGAAAAAGGTAATCAGCTCAAACTCTTTCGGGCTGACCGCAACGTGGGTTTGGCCAATGTGAACGGTGCGGGCCTTGAGCCTTATTTCAACATCGCCAAAGGCCATGAGGTCATTGTCGAGCACCACCATCTGGTTGCGCCGCAGCAGCGCACGGAGACGGGCTTTCAACTCGTCGCCATCGAAGGGTTTGGCCAAATAGTCATCGGCCCCCTTCTCCAGCCCTTCGATCTTGGCGCCCGAGGTGCCAAGCGCGGAGACAACGAGCACCAGCGCCTTGGAGCCGCGCCCGCGCATCTTGGCGATCGCGTCCACGCCATCGCCGCCGGGCAGCATCCTGTCCATCACGATGACGGCGAAATCGGCCAGCTCTGCCGCCTTCAGCCCGCTCTCCCAATCGCGCATCACCACCGGCTCGCAGCCCAAGGCCTCGACGGCTTCGGTGATGGTTTCGGCTGTGGCGCGGTCATCCTCGACGATGAGAATGCGCGGGGTGGTTTCGGTTTCGGTCGTTTCCGGGGCGGTCTGTTCCATGGTCAGCATCTCAGAGCACCACCACGTCGGGGTCAAGCACGTTGCCACCGCCGACCGGGCGAAGGCGTGGGGTTTTGTCCCACGGGTCCAGATAGATATGCTCGGTACGGCCCTCGGCGTGGCGCACCAGAAGCACCATCGGCTCGGTGATCCGCAGGCTGGCAAGCCCGCCGTCGATTTCGCTCAGGGGTTTGCCGTTGACGGCAAGCACCTCGTCGCCCCGGCTGAGGCCCGCAAGATAGGCGGGCGAGTTCTCGGAGATGTAGGTAACCTCCGCCCCTGCGAGCCGCACGCCGAGGCGGGAGAAGGTGAAGGCGGGGCGGGCCGCGGGCAGGGTGGCACGATCTATGCCCGCGGTTTCGAGGTGCTCGGCACGGTCGAGCGGCATGGTGGCCAGAACGGTTTCGCCCGCCCTGAGCAGCTGCACCGCGATTCCGTCGGAGCCAAGCACGGCCTCCACCGCAAAGGCCACATCGCCGGGCTGCGACACGTCGCGCCCTGCGACCGAGATAATCACGTCACCGGCCCGGATGCCGGCGCGGTCTGCCGGGGAGGCCTCGGCCACGCTATCGACCAGAACCCCCTTGGCGGGCACGCCCAAGGCTTCTGCAAGGGCAGAGTCGATCGGGCGGACCTGAAGGCCGAGTGTGGGCATCTCCTTCAGGGTGCCGGCCACCAGCTGCGGCACGATACGGTCGAGATCCGCAGCGGAGATGGCGTAGGCCACGCCCACGTAATGCCGGGAGCCATCGGCGATTTGGCTGTTCATTCCAAGGAGTTGCCCCGCGCCGTTCACCAGCGGGCCGCCCGAGCTGCCGGGGTTGACGGCGGCATCGTGCTGGACCAGCCGGATCGGCACCGCTGCCTCAACCTGGCGGGCCATGGCCGAGATGACGCCCCGTGTAAGGGTGAACTCGATGCCGAGCGGCGCCCCGAGCGCATAGACCTGTGTGCCGAGGCCAGCGGGTGCAGGCGCAGGCTCCAGCCCCGGCCCGAAGGCCCCGTCCACCGCAAGAATGGCCACATCGCGCACCGCATCGCGGGCCAACACCTTCACCTTTCGCCGCTCGCCGGTGGCGCTGACCAGATAGACCTCGCGGGCGCGGCCAACGACATGGGCGTTTGTCACCGCCCATGTGCCATCGCGCCACAGAAAGGCTGAACCAAGGAATCGTTCGTGCCCGTCGGCGGAGCGGACGATGAGCGTGGCATCCATCGCGCGGTCAAGCTCTCCGGCTCGGACGGAAACGGGCAGGGCGACCATGAGGATGAGGAAGAAAGGGAGAAAGAGGGAGCGCATTTGGGTGGTCCTTCAGGCATGTGTCGTTTGATCCATGGCTAGCAGCGGCCCTGCGCCAAGCCACGTGACAAGTCTGGTCATGAAAGGGAAATTCAGCTCGGCGCAGTTGATCGGGGGGCACGGGCGGGGCAGTCTGAGGCTCGAAAACAACGCTCTTGCTGGAGACCCGATAGATGTTGCGTGCAAGCCTTCTGGCCCTGTCCTTGGCGCTTTCTGCCGCCCCCGTGCTGGCGGATGGCGAGCTGCCGCCACTGCGCGCGATGGAGATCTCGCGCGCGCTCTTCGAGGCAGGCCGGGCGGGGCGTGATCCGTTGATGATGGCCGCCGCGGCGCAGCTGCGAAAAGCGGTGCCGCTGGAGGCCGTGGCGCGGGCCGGGAGTGCGGGCGAAGCCGTGACCGGTGCCAGCCCGATGGGCTGGGAAGAGATGCTGGATGCTGCGGAAATGGCCGCAGGTGAGGATGAGGCGATGCGCGCGGTGATCGCGGATATTCGTGCCATCGCCACCAAGGGCGTATCAACCGGGCCGGTCTATTCGATCTCGCGGCTGGAGGGGAACAAGACTGACACCTATCAGCCCTTCCCCTTTGATGGAGGCAAATATGCCGAGGTTTACGTTGAGGGCGGGCGCGAGGCGGATCTGAACCTTTATGTCTATGACGCCGCAGGGATGCTGGTGTGCGCCGATACCGACCCTTCGGAGGTGGCCTATTGCGGCTGGCGCCCGGCAGAGAGCGGGGAATTCACCGTGCTTGTCGAGAACAAGGGCGCTGCCACCGACCAATATTCGCTGATGACGAACTGAGGATTTACCGATGAAACTCAAGGCTTTGCTTCTTGCCGGTGTTGCCACCCTGGCCGCTCTCCCGGCGCTCGCGCGGGAAAACCACGCGCTGCTGGTCGGGGCCTCTACCTATCCGGCGCTGGATGAGAAATTTTGGCTCAAGGGCCCGGCGAATGACGTTGATCTGGTGCAGACCTATCTGCTGACCAATGAGTCGATCCCGTTTGACGCCGAGGATGTGATCGTGCTGGCGGATGGGATCGAGGGCAAGCAGGCACCGACGCTGCAGGCGATCCGCGATGCCTTCAAGGAACTGGCGGAGAAGGTGCAGCCGGGTGACTTTGTGTATCTCCACTTTTCCGGCCACGGCTCGCAGGCGCCGGCGAAAGACCCGGATAGTGAGCTGGACGGGCTGGATGAGCTGTTTCTGCCGGTGGATATCGGGCCGTGGAATGACTCGGTGGGCGAGGTTGAGAATGCGCTGGTCGATGACGAGATTGGCGAGCTGATCGCGATGCTCCGGGCCAAGGGCGTGGACGTGTGGGCGGTGTTTGACAGCTGCCACTCGGGCACGGTGACACGGGCCGCGCCAACGGGTGCGGACGAGGAAAAGATGCGCAAGCTGGAGCCCGGGGCGCTGGGCGTGCCGCAGGCGGCGATGACGGATGCCGAGGGCGCCTCGCGGGGGCTGGAGAGCCCGCGTGAACGGGCAGATGCGCCGGTTGCCGAGAGCGAGGAGCGCGCGGAGGGGGAGGGCAGCTTTGTGGCCTTCTTCGCGGCGCAAACTAATGAAACCACACCGGAAAAGCTGATGCCGCGCTCCACCAAGGACCGGCTTCAGGGGGTGTTTACCTACACGCTCTTCGAGACATTGGCCGAGCGCCCGGGGATCACCTATCGCCAGCTTGGGCAGGAGGTGCTGCGCAAGTATTCGGTGAAGAACCTCGCCCGCTCGACGCCGCTCTTCGAGGGCGATCTGGACGGGGTTGTGTTTGGCTCCGGCGAGACGGCGGATGTGCGGCAATGGCCCGCCGAGAAGGGCGAGACGAAGCTGCGGCTGAAGGCCGGGAGCCTGCATGGGCTGGCCAAGGGCGAGCGGCTGGCGGTGATGGCTTCACCGGCGGATTCGACTGACGATGCAATAGGTTATGTGACGGTTGAGACCGCCAGCACCTTTGGGGCGACGGCGGTGCTGGAAGAGGGCAAGACGCTGGATGATGTGCCGCGCGGAGCCTTCTTGCGCAAGATCGACGCGGGCGTGGACCTGACGCTGCGGGTGGCCCTGCCGGAGGGCGAGGGTGCAGCGCAGGATGCCATGCGATCGGCGGCGCAAGTCATTGCAGAAAAACGGCTTCTCGGCGGTCGCTTCACCTTTGTTGCGCCCGGGGAAGAGGCGGACATTCGGCTGGCGGTGATCCCCGAGAGCCCGCGCCCCGATGCGATCTGGATTCTTGATGGCTCCGGCGCGGTGCCGGTGGCGGATCGTTCCGCGCAGACCGAGGGGCAACCGCCGGTGCTGAACTTCTCGACCGTGCCCAGCGTATCCACCGGCGACAAGGACGGCGAGGCGCTGGCCGAGGTTATGGCCGAACAGTTTGCCCATATTGGCAAGGCGCTCAACGTGCTGCGCATCGGCGCGGCCAGTGCGGGCAATGGGCTGAACGTGCCGGTGGAGCTGCACCGCGCCCGGTTTGACGCCGATGCAGGCGTCATCATTGAAGAGAGCCGCGCACCGATGGAAAGCGGCAACGTTCCCCGGATGATCCCAGGTGACACGGTGGGCGTGCGCGTGGAAAACACCACCGATCAGCCTTTGGACATAAATGTTCTCTATGTCGGGGCCGACTATTCGATTACATTCATGGGCAAGGGACGGATGCAGCCCGGCGGGATCTACAATGAAGACCTGTCGTTAATTTCCGATGAATCTTTCGGCCGTGACCGTCTCGTGGTGATCCTGTCGCCTGCGGGAGAGCAGAGCGACGTGGAGGATTTGAGTTTTCTTCAGCAGAACCCGCTGGTGCGCACAAGGGCTGTGAGCGCCGGGCCCGAGGGCTTCAAGGGGCTGCTCGACGAGGCCGGTTTTGGCCAGAAAACAAGGGCTGCGCTCCCGCTCGGCGGCAAGAAAAAAGGCCCCGAGCCAGTGATCCTGCAGTTCGAGATTGATACCGTGCCGGGTGAAGGTTGAGTGGTGGCAACCTGAGCCCTGAAGGCTGCGGTATCAAGCGAGGGGGTTGGGCCTGTTTGGCGGCTCGGCCCCTTCGTCTGTCAGCCATTTGGTGAGGCTGTGCTCGGGATCAAGAAGGAAGTCTATCACGTTGAAATGATGGAGATCGGGCAGCTCGGTGACCTCTGCGCCGGGCCACTGCAATGCGTGGGCCTGGGCGAGAAACGAGGGCCGTTCAGCGGCACCGACCACGGTGTGGACCGGGGTTAACGGGGCGGGCTGAAGGGCGGGACTCTCGGATTTTGCTTCGGTTTCAGTGAGTTGCAGCGTGTCATTCAGCGGAACCTCCCGCAGGGGGCGCAGGTCTGTCAGCGGGGAGATCGGCAGGCAGCGGGTGATGCGGGCGCGGGCTGCGCCGAGGTTGAACGCCGGGTCGAGCATGCGCAGGGCCAGATGGCCGCCTGCAGAATGGCCGGTGATGGCAATGTTTCCCTTTGTTTTCAGGGCAATGGCACTGACGGCCTTTGCCATTGAAACGGTGATTTGGGCCACGCTCACCTCGGGGCAGAGGGGATAGGAGGGCATCGCCACGGCCCAGCCTCGGGCGGTGGCCCCTGCGGCGAGGTGAGACCAGTCGCTGCGGGTGAAGGCACGCCAGAAGCCGCCGTGGATGAAGATCACGGTGCCCTTGGGTTGCGCCGTGGCCGGGTAGAAAAGATCATACTTCTCAGAGGGATGCGCCCCGTAGGGCTCGTTCAGGCGGGCCCGGCCTAGTGCGGTTTCGACAGAGCGGTAATCGCGCGCAGCCTCGGCCCAACGGTCGGGATAGCTGGCCCCATCCGGGATAAAGGGGGCGTTGTCGAAGGCTGTGGGGTCGGTCATGCGGAAATGCCTGTATGGCGGGGTGCGGAGGGCGTTAACCCGCAAAGGTTAACGGGCCACAAGTGATGCACAACCCATGCACATCCCATACCTATGCGTTTTTGCAAGATGGCGAGAGGTTAACGGGCCGCACGCTGCGGATTTGGGGCGCACGGCATGTTTGAGGTGCTGGGGCGGGGGTGGGAGATCCTCGGGTCGGGGCCCGAGGATGACTTTTGCGGGGGAGGTGTCAGACGCCGTAGGGGATCCAGACAGTTTTGATTTCGGTGGCGGCTGCCAGCATTTCGCGGCCCTCGGTGGCCGGGTCTGTCCAGTCGGGGAAGAGCGAGAAGGTGCGTTTGAGGTTGCCCGCGCTGGCCTTTTCGATCCCGGCGGTGAGGCTTGGGGAGGAGAAGTTCCAGACAGAATCCACTTCCATGTGCTCGGCGAGGGTTTTCGCGAGGTCGGCGTGCGGGCCGGTGACGATGTTGACCACGCCGCCGGGGACGTCGGAGGTGTCGAGCAGCTGGTAGAAATCGGTCGCGATGAGCGGGAAGGGCTCGGAGGGGCAGGCGACGATGCGGTTGCCCATCGCAATGGCGGGGCCAATGGCGGAGATTAGGCCGAGGAGGGGCTGGGCGGGGGAGCAGAGGGCGCCGATCACGCCGCAGGGCTCGTTGAGGGCGAGCGCGGTGCCGCGCAGGGGCACGGGCTTGGCGGCGCCGTCCAGCTTGTCGGCCCAAGCGGCGTAGGCGAAGAGGCGGGAGATGCTGGCCTCGACCTCGGCAGTGCCAGGTTTGCCGGTGAGGGCCTTGATGCGGGCGGCGAACTCGGGTGCGCGGGCGGAGAGGTTTTCGGCGAGGTAGAATAGGATTTGGGCGCGGAGGTGGGCGGAGGATTTGGCCCATCCGCGTGCGCCTGCGGCGGCTTCGACGGCGTTGCGGATGTCCTTTCGGGAGCCGGTGCCGACGTGGCCGAGCAGCTCGCCCTTGGGGCCGTGGATGGCGGTGGAATAGCCGGAGTCGGGCCGGGCCTGCTTGCCGCCGATGTACATTTTGGCGGTGCGGTCGAGGGGGTCGGCGGGGGCGCCGTTGCCGGTGAAGGCGGTGGGCGTTGTGGCCTTGTTCGGGGCTTTGGCGGGCTTGGAGTAGGCGAGCAGGCCCTCCCATCCGCCCTCACGCCCGAAACCGGACTCGCGGATGCCGCCGAAGCCTGCGGCGGCGTCGAACATATTGGTGCCGTTGATCCAAACCACCCCTGCGGCGAGTTGCGGGGCGACGTGGAGGGCGAGGTTTATGTTTTCGGACCAGAGGGTTGCGGCGAGGCCGTAGCGGGTGTTGTTGGCGAGCGCGATGGCTTCATCCGGCGTGCGGAAGGTGCAGGAGACGAGGACAGGGCCGAAGATTTCTTCCTGCATCAGCGTGGAGGAGGGCGCGAGGCCGGTAATGAGGGTGGGCGGGTAGAAGCAGCCTTCCGGGAGGTCGGTTTGGGCGGTGTAGGTTTCGCCCTCGGTGTTGTTTGAGACCATCTCGGTGATGGTTTTCAGCTGGGTCGGGTCGACCACGGCGCCCACGTCGATGCATTTGTCGAGCGGGTCGCCGATGCGCAGGCCATCCATCCGGGCCTTCAGCTTGGTGTGGAAGGCCTCTGCGATGCCTTCCTGCACCAGAAGGCGCGAGCCGGCGCAGCAGACCTGGCCTTGGTTGAACCAGATCGCATCGACGAGGCCTTCGACGGCGGAGTCGATGTCGGCGTCTTCGAAGACGATGTAGGGGCTCTTGCCGCCCAACTCGAGGGTGAGGGGGATGCTGCGGCCTGCGGTGGCCTCGCGGATGCGGCGGCCGACGGCGGTGGAGCCGGTGAAGGCGAGTTTGTCGACAGGGGCGTTGACCAGCGCTTCGCCGGTGGCACCGTCGCCAGTGACCACGTTGAGCACGCCTGGCGGCAGGCCCGCCTCGGTGGAGATTTCGGCGAAGAGGAGGGCGGTGAGGGAGGTGTATTCGGCGGGCTTGAGGACGACAGTGTTGCCCATGGCTAGGGCGGGGGCGACCTTCCAGGCGAGCATCAGGAGGGGGAAGTTCCACGGGATGATCTGGCCAGCGACGCCGAGGGGCGCGCGGTCGGGCAGTTCGGTCGGGGCCAGTTGGGCCATGCCGGCGTGGTAGTAGAAGTGGCGCTGGGCGAGCGGCACGTCGATGTCGCGGGACTCGCGGATGGGTTTGCCGTTGTCGAGCGTTTCGAGCACGGCGAAGAGGCGGGAGTGCTTTTGCAGCAGGCGGGCGAGGGCGTAGAGATACTTGGCGCGCTCATGGCCGGAGAGGGCGGCCCATTTGGGCTGGGCCTTGCGGGCGGCTTTGACGGCCTTCTCAACGTCCTTGGCGGTGCCTTGCGTAATCGTTGCCAGCTTGTCGCCGGTGGCGGGGTTCTTCGTGGGAAAGCCCTTGGCGGGCTTGTTGAAGGCGCCGTCGATGAAGTGGCCGAACTTGCGGTTGTGCTTTTCCAGCCATGCAGAGGCCTCCGAGGCGGACTCGGGGGCGGGGCCGTAGGCGAGGGTTTCGAAGATTTCGGGGACGTTCATATCGTGAGTCTTTCCGTTGCGGCGCCGCGCGGGCGTGTCAGGGGGTTCCCTTTGGGCGTTGGGTGCGTCCTCGGAGCTGTCGGCAGAGATCCTCGTTGGTCTCCGTCGGGACGCTCATTCCGGCTGCCTCGCGCAGTGTGGAGGACGTGTGGGTGGCCGATTGCAGGACACCCCGGAGCAGGGCAAAGCGGAGGAAGGTCGGGTGGATATCATAAGCTGCCAGATTACGCGTTTCGGCCAGTTTGGTTGCGTGGAAAGTCAGGAACATGTCGAGCGAAAGGGCGAGGTCTCGCAACTCGTTTTCAAGCCTCCAATGCAAGGGCCATTCCCGTTCGGCCCATTTGGTCATGCGGTCAAACTCCCGCGCCACGATGGCCTGATCGTGGGTCAGAGGCGATGGTGCAGGGGCGTCGTCCATTACGGGTTCGGGTCCACAGCGTTTGTCCGGGGAGGATGGGGGAGGCTCATCCCATCGCGTGCCGGTATGAGGCCGAGTAGGCACCGGTGATATGGTGCTCCAGTTGGCGTTCGATGTCTCCCAGCAGGGAGGAGGCGCCGAAGCGGAAGAGGTCGGGCTGGACCCAGCGGGGGCCGAGTTCGTCCTTCAGGAGGGCGAGGTAGAGCAGGGCGTCTTTCGCCTTGGAGATGCCGCCCGCGGGCTTGTAGCCGACGCGGTGGCCGGTGGCGTCGAAGTAGTCGCGGATGGCGCGGATCATCACGAGGCTGACGGGCAGGGTGGCGTTGACGCTTTCTTTACCCGTTGAGGTTTTGATGAAGTCGGCCCCGGCCATCATGCAGACCAGCGAGGCGCGGGCGACGTTTTGCAGGGTGCCGAGCTCGCCGGTTGCCAGGATCGCCTTGACATGGGCGGGGCCGCAGGCGGCGCGGAAGGCCTTCATCTCGTCGTAGAGCGCCTGCCAGTTGCCGGTGAGCACGTGGCGACGGGAGATGACGATGTCGATCTCTTCGGCCCCGGCCTTCACGCTCTCTTCGATCTCGGCGAGGCGGAGGTGGAAGGGGGAGAGCCCGGCGGGGAAGCCGGTGGAGACGGCGGCGACGGGGATATTGCTACCGCGCAGGGCCTCGACGGCGGTTGGCACCATATCGTGGTAAACGCAGACGGCACCGGTGGTGAGGCTGGGCAGGCCAAGGGCCGCGAGGATATCGGCGCGGACGGGCTGGCGGGCCTTGGCGCAGAGCCGGCGGACCCGTCCCTCGGTGTCATCCCCGGCCAAGGTGGTGAGGTCGATCAGGGTGATCGCCTTGCAGAGCCATGCGGCCTGAAACGCCCTTTTGACCGAACGGCGGCCCGGCAGCGTGGCGGCGCGGCGCTCGATGGCGGAGGTGTTGGCCTGCGCCCGCATGACCCAGTCCATATCCAGCTCCAGCCCCGGATTGCGGGCCAGGGTGAGCTGGGGCAGGTGGGCCGTGTCGGCTTTGGCTTCGGTCTTGGTGGTCACGGGCGGGGCCTCCTCGGCGCAAAGCGTGGCATGGGGCGGGGGTGTTGGCAACGGGATGAATTTTACCAGATGGTCAAATCGGCCACAAGGTTGGGCTTTCACGGCGGTGCGGTGGGTGGCGGGCAGCGCTCGATGGGAGGAAGCGGACCGGGCAGGCCGCAATTCTTGGATGCTGGCAAAACTTCCTTAACACAGTTCTGCGACACCTCCGCCCGGAGTGAGTATGGAGACGCGAAATGGGCTTTGCAGGATTCGGTCGCAGCCGGGAGGTTGAGCGTGACCCGATGGTACTTCTTGGCGAGGCGGTTCAGGCCACCTATGCGGTGATCTGGTTTTCTCCTGACGGCACGATCCTTGATGCGAACGAAAATTTTTGCGCCGTCGTCGGGTATGGCCACGGCGAGATTGTAGGGCAGCATCATCGCATGTTCGTGCAGCGCGGCTATGCGGCGAGCGAGGATTACAAGGCTTTCTGGCAGGGCCTCGCCCGGGGCGAGAGCTTTACTGCCGTCTTCCCGCGCATCGCCAAAGGCGACAGGAATATATGGATCGAGGCGGCCTATGTGCCGGTGCGCAATGCGGCGGGCGAGGTTGAAAAGGTTGTGAAATTTGCCACCGATGTTTCGGAGCGAGAATTTGCGGCCATCGACTCGCAACGCAAGCTGGTGGCCTTGGACAAGAGCCAGGCGGTGATCGAGTTTGAGCCTGATGGCACGATCGCCTCGGCCAACCAGAACTTCCTTGATGCAGTGGGCTATGAGTTGGACGAGATCGTTGGCCAGCACCACCGGATGTTTCTGCGCGAAGACATGCGCGAAACGCCGGAATACCAGACCTTCTGGGATGATCTGGCAAAGGGCGAGGCCAAGGTTGGCAAGTTTCGCCGCTTTGCGAAGGGCGGGCGCGAGATGTGGCTTGAGGCCACTTACAACCCGATCATCGACAACCGCAAGCAGGTGGTGAAGGTGGTGAAGGTTGCCGCCGACATCACCGAAACGCGGCTGAGGGCGATAGATTCGCAGGGCCAACTTGCCGCGCTGGGCCGAAGCCAGGCGGTGATCGAGTTTAAACCCGATGGGACGGTGGTGGAGGCGAACGACAACTTCCTGAAGACGCTGGGATACACCGCCGAAGAGATCGTGGGGCAGCACCACAGCATGTTTGTGGACCCCGAAGAGGTGGAAACCGCGGGTTATGAGGCCTTTTGGCAGGATCTCGCATCGGGCACCTTCAAGGCGGCGGAGTTCAAGCGGATTGCCAAGGGCGGGCGCGAGGTGTGGATTCAGGCGAGCTACAACCCGATCTTCGACTCCGACGACAAGGTTGCGAAGGTGGTGAAATTCGCCACCGATATCACCGCCCAGAAAGTGGCGATCAGCGCCTTTCAGAATGCGGTTTCTCGGCTGGCGAGCCACGATCTGGGGATCAACATCAATGTTGACGTGCCCGAGGAGTTTGGCCGCCTGAAGGAGGAATTCAACCTGTCGCTGGCGGCGCTGTCGGACGTGATTTCGGGGATCTCCGGGCGGGCCGATGCGATTTTGACCGAAACCGGGCAAATCTCGGCTGCTGCGCGCGACCTCAGCATGCGCACCGAAAAGCAGGCCGCCGCGCTGGAAGAGACGGCGGCGGCGCTTGACGAGATGACCTCTTCCGTGCGCGGCGCGGCGGGCAATGCCGATGACGCCGCGCAAACCGCGCGCTCGGCCGAGGAAAGCACGGCGAGCGGGCTTGAGATGTCTCGCAAGGCTGTTGAGGCGATGAAGGAAATCGCCGCCAGCTCGGAGCAGGTTTCAAACATCACCAGCGTGATTGACGAGATTGCCTTTCAGACAAACCTGTTGGCGCTGAACGCGGGCGTCGAGGCGGCGCGGGCGGGCGAAAGCGGGCGCGGCTTTGCGGTGGTGGCCTCGGAAGTGCGGCAGTTGGCGCTGCGCTCCTCGGACAGCTCGCGCGAGATTGCCGAACTGGTGGCCTCCACCTTCGAGCGGATTCAGGCCGGCGTGAAGCTTGTGGATGATAGCGGCACCGCGCTGGAGCAGATCGCGGGCTACGTGCAGGACATCCGCGCCAAGGTGGCCAGCCTTGCGACCTCGGCCAAGGAGCAGTCGGTGGGGCTCGACGAGATCAACTCGGCGGTCAACGAGCTGGATCAGGGCACGCAGCAGAACGCGGCGATGTTCGAAGAAACCAGCGCAGCCACACAGGCGCTGGAGCGCGAGGCGGAGACGCTTTCGGGCAGCACGAGACAATTTCGGTTCGGTGAAGTGGCAGCCTCAGCCGAGGCCGAAGCGCCGCAGGCCCAGGCGGCCGGGGCGCGTTAGCGACGGTGGATTGTGCGGTGAAGCGGCGCGCCCGGGCAGCGGCCGCGTGATGTGCCGAAGAGTGAAGCCCCGCAACCCTCCCCTTACCCCCATCGTCGGGCCGCGATCCCTGCGCAATCTTCTCCAGTTCGCCCCACACCCTACCCCACATCCGGGCGAAGCCTGAGTAAATCACTCGGTTGGGGTTGCCCCAGAAAAACGCTCAACTATATGTTTTTTCTAACTTTTTTCTTGCCGCCCTCGGCGAGACCGGTTACTTGTTCTCCACGCGAAGCAAGCCAAGGCCCCCGCGCCCCAGCCAGCCAGTCGCAACACAGCTTCCCAGCCACCTCGCCAGCCAGCCCCACCCCGGGCCCGTCAGCCAGGTTGCCAAGGCCAAATGGCGCTCCCTTGTGGCGAGCGGGCACGCAGGCACGTTAGCGCGAGTCTGAAACGAAAAAGGCCCCACCGGAGCGGCGGGGCCTTTTTGTGTTTTGAGTGCAGGGCTTACTGCGGGATCTCGCCTTCCAGCCCTTCGACGTAGAAGTTCATCCCCGCCAGCGTGCCGTCATCGGCGGTCTCGCCCTCGGCCAGCCAGTCGGAGCCATCCTGCTTTTTGATCGGGCCGGTGAAGGCATGATACTCGCCCGAGGCGATCGAAGCCTGAAGTGCCTCGGCCTCGGCTTTCACATCGGCGGGCACCTTGTCGGTGATCTCGCCGATGCCGACCATGCCCGGGCCGATGCCGTCCCATGTGTTGGTCGACTCCCATGTGCCGTCCATCACCGCCTTGGTGCGGGCGATGTAATAGGGGGCCCAATTGTCGATGATCGAGGACACGCGGGGGCCGTCCTTGTACTCGGCCATGTCGGAGGCCTGACCGAAGCCAATGACGTTGCCCGCCTCGGCGGCAGCCGCGAGGGGTGCGGTGGAGTCGGTGTGTTGCAGGATCACGTCGGCGCCCTGCTCGATCAGCACCTTGGCAGCGTCGGCCTCCTTGGCCGGGTTGAACCACTCGTAGACCCAGACGATCTTGAACTGCACGTCGGGGTTGACCTTGCGGGCGTGAATGAAGGCGGAGTTGATGCCGCGCACCACCTCGGGGATCGGCACCGAGCCGATGTAGCCGATGACGTTGCTCTCGGTCATTCGGCCCGCGATGGTGCCCTGCACGGCGCGACCCTCGTAAAAGCGGGCGGAATAGACCGAGACGTTGGGCGCGGTCTTGTAGCCGGTGGCATGCTCGAACTTCACATCCGGAAACTTGGCGGCCACGTTGATCGTGGGGTCCATGTAGCCGAAGGAGGTGGTGAAGATGAGGTCGGCGCCGTCGAGCGCCATCTGGGTAATGACGCGCTCGGCGTCGGGGCCTTCGGGCACGTTCTCGACATAGACGGTTTCAACCGCATCGCCGAACTCGGCCTCGACGGCCTTGCGCCCCTGATCGTGCTCATAGGTCCAGCCGCCGTCGCCGACCGGGCCGACGTAAACAAAGCCGACCTTGGTTTTCTCGGCGTGGCTTTCGGCCAGCGCAGGGCCGGCGGCGAGCGCCAGAGCGGCGACGGCGCCTTTGAGGAGGGTTCTTTTCTTCATGTGGATTGCTCCCTGTTGAGTGGTTCGAAGAAGCCCCGGGTTTTCTACCCGGTGGCGTGGAAGGTCCGGCCCAGCGAGGCGGGCGCGCCGAGCGCCCCGCGGCTGCGGCCGGAAGACATGACCACCAGCACGATGATGGTGATGATGTAGGGGGACATCGAGAGATACTCGACCGGCACCTTGAGGCCCGCGGCCTGAAGGTTGAGTTGGAGCACGGTGATGCCGCCAAAGAGATAGGCCCCGATCAGCACGCGCCACGGCCGCCAGGAGGCGAAGACGACGAGGGCGAGGGCGATCCAGCCTGCGCCGGAGGTCATCCCTTCTGTCCATTGCGGCACGCGGACGAGCGACAGGTAGGCCCCGCCGAGACCCGCGCAGGCCCCGCCGAAGGCGATGGCGGCGCAGCGGATGGCGATGACCTTATAGCCGAGCGCATGGGCGGCCTCGTGGTTTTCGCCCACTGCGCGCAGAGTCAGCCCGGCGCGG
Organism: Vannielia sp. ABF1_015; assembly: GCF_056160745.1. NCBI lineage: Bacteria > Pseudomonadati > Pseudomonadota > Alphaproteobacteria > Rhodobacterales > Paracoccaceae > Vannielia > Vannielia sp. ABF1_015. The sequence continues at coordinate 106,959 of NZ_JBSWXT010000004.1, read as the reverse complement.
GTGTATTTGAGGAAGGCCCATGTGGCGGCGACGATGGCGATGGCGACATAGACCATGAGGTCGTGGTTGAAGAGCACGGGGCCGAGCACGGGGATGTCGGAGAGCAGCGGGATGTCGAGCTTGGGGGTGGAGGGCGGCTTGAGGCCGACGTAACCCTGACCCATCAGCGAGGAAAGCCCGAGGCCGAAGAGGGTGAGCGCGAGGCCGGAGGCGACCTGATTGGCGAGGGCAAACTGGGTGAGTACGGCGAAGAGCATCGAGAGCAGCGCGCCCGCCACGGCGGCCCCGAGGAAGCCGAGCGCGGGAGAGCCGCTTTCGACCGCCGCCGCGAAGCCCGCGATGGCGCCGGTGATCATCATGCCTTCGACGCCAAGGTTCAGCACGCCCGCCTTTTCCACCACCAGTTCACCGATGCCCGCCAGCAGGATCGGCGTGGCGGCGACCATGAGCGAGGCGAGGAGGAGGAGCCAGTTGATTGAGGAGAGATCCATCAGGTGAGCCCGTGGAGGATGAGGTGGATGGTGCCTGCGGTGAGGGCCGCTGCGCCGAGCATCAGCCCCGCGTGGCGCAGGCTGGGCCGGTGGAGCCGGGCGGCGAGGCGGCGCAGGCCGGGCGAGAGCCGGGCGGCAAAGAGAGCGGCAGCAAGGGCGAGGGCCGCGAGGGCGGCATGGGCGAGGACGAACGGCGCCAGCGCGGTGCCGGAGCTTTCACCGGTGAGCAGGCCGTGGAGCATCATGAGCATCATCGCGCCCATGGCGGCCCCCATCAGCAGGGGCAGGGTGGTGTGGCGGGTCATGCGGCGGCTCCCTGCTTGAGGCGGATGCGGTAGTTCGTCAGCAGGTCGACTGCGAGGAGGAAGAAAAGCAGCATGCCTTGAAAGAGCTGGATGGCGGCCGCGGGGAGTTGCAGTTGCGATTGGGCGATTTCGCCGCCGATGTAGGTGAGCGCCATCAGCAGCCCGGCGAGCAGGATGCCGAGGGGGTGGAGGCGGCCAAGGAAGGCGACGATGATGGCGGTGAAGCCGTAGCCGACGTTGAAATCGGTGGTCACTTGCCCTGCCGGGCCGGAGACTTCGAAGAGCCCGGCGAGCCCTGCCAGTGCGCCGGAGGTGCCGAGGCAGAAGAGCACGAGGCGCGTGGGGTTCACCCCGGAAAAGCGGGCGGCGCGGGGGGCTTGGCCCGCGAGGCGGATGTTGAAGCCGAGCATGTGCCGGGTCAGCAGGATGTAGGCGAAGATCACCGCGATGAGGGCGAAGGCGACGCCCCAGTGGAGGCCCGCGTTCTGGCTGATCCATGAGGTGGCGGAGGGGTATTGCGCGAGGTTGCGCGAGCCCGGAAAGCCGAAGCCCTCGGGGTTTTTCATCAGCCCCACCGCCATGCCACGCAGCAGGTTTTCGGCCACATAGACGAGCATGAGCGAGACGAGGATTTCATTGGTGCCGAAGCGGGTTTTCAGCACCGCCGGGATCATGGCCCAGGCCCAGCCGCCGAGGGCGCCAGCGATGACCATGAGCGGGAAGATGATGAAGGATTCTGTGGGGTAGAAGGCGAGGCCCACGCCCGCGCCGCAGAGCGCGCCGATGATGTATTGGCCCTCGGCGCCGATGTTCCAGATGCCTGCGCGGAAGCCGAGCGAGAGGCCGATGGCGATGAGCACCAGTGGCGCGGCTTTCACCATGAGTTGCGGGCGGTAGAAGAAGGCGTGCTGGCCGAAGAGTGGATCGTAAAAGATGGTGCGGATGGCAACGAAAGGGTCTTTGCCGAGCGCAGCAAAGAGCAGCCCGCCGAATAGCATGGTGAGCAGCACGGCGAGCAGCGGGGTGGAATAGCTCCAGGCCTTGGAGGGGTTGGGGCGCTTTTCGAGGTGGATCATGCCGGGGCCTCCGCGGTTTCATGCGCCATTTCCATGTCGTGCGCGCCGCCCATCATCAGGCCGATGCGCTCCATCGTAAGGCCCTCGACCGGCACGGGGGCCGAGAGGTGGCCGCCGTTGAGGGCGGCGAAGCTGGTGGAGATTTCCATCAGCTCGTCGAGATCCTGAGAGATGACGACGATGGCCGCGCCGCCAGCGGCCAGATCGAGCAGGCTTTGCCGGATCTGTGCGGCGGCGGAGGCATCGACGCCCCATGTAGGCTGGTTGACGACCAACACCTCGGGGGCCTGCTCGATCTCGCGGCCCATGACGAATTTTTGCAGGTTGCCGCCAGAGAGCGAGCGGGCCGCGACATGGGGGCCGGGGGTGCGGACGTCGAAGGCGGTGATGACCTTTTCGGCGTAGGCCTGCGTGGCCTTCCAGTTGATAAACTCTTTCTTTGTTAGACCCTTGCGGATGCGGGCGGAGAGCAGGGCGTTTTCGGTGAGCGACATTTCCGGCGCGGCAGCATGGCCGAGGCGCTCTTCGGGGGCCGACAGCAGGCCGAGTTTGCGGCGGGCGGGGGGCGCGAGTTTGCCGATGGGGTTGCCGTGAAGTTGGACCGCATCGGGCGCGGCCAGCGCCTCGCCGGACAGGGCGGCGAGCAGTTCATCCTGCCCATTGCCTGCAACGCCGCCGATGCCCAGCACCTCGCCCTTGCGGACCATGAGCGACACATCCTTGAGCGAGGTGCCGAACGGGTTGGGCGATTGCACCGAAAGCCCCGTGACCTCCAGCGCGATTTCGCCCGAGGGGGTAAGCTCGCGCTCGGGGCGGTGCAGGGCGCTGCCCACCATCATCTCGGCCAGTTCGGCGGCAGAATTTTCACGCGGGACGGCATGGCCGACCACCTTGCCGAGGCGCAGGATGGTGGCTCGGTCACAGAGCGCGCGGATCTCTTCGAGCTTGTGGCTGATGTAGAGGATCGAGGTGCCCTCGGTGCGCAGCTTTTCCAGCGTGGCGAAGAGGATTTCGACCTCCTGCGGGGTGAGCACCGAGGTTGGCTCATCCATGATCAGCAGGCGCGGGTCTTGCAGCAGGCAGCGGATGATCTCGACCCGCTGGCGCTCGCCTGCCGAAAGGTCGCCCACGGTGCGATGCGGGTCCAGCGGGAGGCCGTATTCGTTGGAGACTTCGGTGATCCGGGCGGCGAGCTGGGCAGATTTGGGCGGGTTTTCCATGCCGAGGGCCACGTTTTCGGCCACGGTGAGCGCGTCGAAAAGCGAGAAGTGCTGGAAGACCATCGCCACCCCGGCGGCGCGGGCGGCGCGCGGCTCGGGCGGGGCGAAGGGCGCGCCGCGAAAGGTCATATGGCCTTCGTCGGGTTTGACGAGGCCGTAGATCATTTTGACGAGGGTGGATTTGCCCGCGCCATTCTCGCCCAGCAGCGCGTGAATTTCGCCTTCGTCGATTGCAAAGGACACGTCGTCGTTGGCCACGACACCGGGATAGGCCTTGCGCAGCCCATGGGCGGCAAAGAGCTCTGTCATCCCGTCATGTCCCCTCGTGTGGCGGCGTCTGCCTGCTTTTCGAGCATGGAGAGTAGCTGCGCGGCGGTGGAAATCGCAATGGTCTGCGGGTGTTTGCCGAAGGCAGGGTCACCGATTGGGCATTGGATGCGTGAAATTTGTGCAGTTGCGTGGCCTGCGGTGGCGAGGCGTGAGCGGAAGCGGGCCCATTTGGTGGCCGATCCGATGAGTCCGATGGAGGCGGCGGGGCGCTTCAGCAAGGCGTCACAGAGGGCGAAGTCGAGTGTGTGGGAGTAGGTGAGGATGATGTGATGCGCCGTTGCGGGGGCTTTTGTGGCGAGGGCGGGCAGGTCGCCTACCGTCGGGGGCACCACCGGAGCTTCGGGGAAGCGGTCGACGCTGGTGTCGGCCCAGGTGAGGGCGATGTGGTCGAGCGGGGCGAGGGTGGCGGCGAGGGCGCGGCCCACGTGGCCGGCGCCCCAGATCCACACGGGGGTGCGCGGGGTGGTGAGTGGCTCGAGCAGCCAGCCGTTTTCATGCGTGATATCAGGGGGGTAAGAGCCGTTGCGGGCCGCGGCGAGGGCGCGGGTGATGGCAAGCGGCGGCTCTGATGGGGCGGTTTCGGCGATGGGGCGGGCGTAGGCCGGGGCGTCTGGCGGCGCGGCGGCAAAGCTCTCGATGGCGAGGGTTACCGTGCCGCCGCAGCATTGGTTCATCGCCGGGCCGAGGGGCAGGGTGACGCTAACCGGCGGCTGGCCGAGGCGGGCGCGGGCCATGGCGCAGGCCTCCCATTCCAGCGCGCCGCCGCCGATGGTGCCTTGCTGGCCGGTGGGCCAGACCAGCATTGCGGTGCCGGGGCCGCGCGGGGTGGAGCCTTGGGCGCTGACGACAACCACCCGCGCCACCTCGCCGTGGGCGGCTATGGCTTGAGCGAGGGCGTCACGGTCAAAGCTCACCCCCGCGCCCTCCCGATCGCTTCGAGCACATGCTCTGCGGTCGCGGGGGCCTCCAGCGCTGGATAGTGCGGGCCGCAGGCGGCGCAGGCGTCGGACAGCGCCATGAGGGCGGAGATGCCCAGCATGAAGGGCGGTTCGCCCACGGCCTTGGAGCGGTAGATGGTGGGCTCGCGGTTGGCATTGGGCCAGAGCGCGACGTTGAACACCGGCGGCCGGTCGGAGCAGGCGGGGATCTTGTAGGTTGAGGGGGCGTGGGTGGTGAGGCGGCCCGTGTCGTCCCAGACGAGTTCTTCGGTGGTGAGCCAGCCCGCGCCCTGGATGAAGCCCCCCTCGACCTGCCCGATATCGAGCGCGGGGTTCAGCGATGTGCCGGCGTCATGCAGAATGTCGACGCGGAGCATGCGGTTTTCGCCGGTGAGCGTGTCGATGACCACTTCGGTGAGAGCCGCGCCATAGGCGAAGTAGAAGAACGGGCGGCCCTCGCCCTTGATTCTGTCCCAACTGATTGAGGGGGTCTTGTAAAAGCCGGTGGCCGAGAGCGAGACGCGGCCCACGTAGGCCTCGGCCACGGCCTTCTCCCAGGGGATCACATCGGCGCCCACATGCACGGCATCGCCCTCGAAGCGCACCTCTGCCGGATCGGCCTGATGGACCTCGGCGAGGAAGGCGGCGATGCGGGCCTTGATCTCATCGCAGGCGGCGGCCACAGCCATGCCGTTGAGGTCGCTGCCGGAACTGGCCGCCGTGGCAGAAGTGTTGGGCACCTTGGCGGTGTCGGTTGCAGTGATCTTGACCCGCTCCAGCGGCACCCCGAAGCGGGAGGCGGCGACCTGGGCGACCTTCTGGAACAGCCCTTGCCCCATCTCGGTGCCGCCGTGGTTCATGTGGATCGAGCCGTCCTGATAGACATGCACCAGCGCCCCGGCCTGATTGAGGTGGGTGAGGGTGAAGGAGATGCCGAACTTCACCGGCGTCAGCGCCAGCCCGCGCTTGAGCACCGGGTTTTCGGCGTTCCATGCTGCCACCGCCGCGCGCCGCCCGGCGTAGTCGGCCTCCTCGCACAGCGCCGCCACCAGCTCATGCGCGACCGAATCCACCACCGGCTGCCCGTATGGCGTGGTCTGCGCCCCAACAGGCACCACCGTCACCGCGTCCGGCTCTCCGGCTGCCACGGCGCCGCGCGAGGTCAAATCCTCCTCAACGCCTGCGGTGGAAGGCACCACCTGTTCATTTTCTTGCTCTAGGGGCTCCGCCCGTTCGGGAGGGAAAGGCTCCCCCGGAGCCTTTCCGGGAACCTCCCTCACCCCGCCGGAGGCATAAAAGTTCTTCTGGCGCAGCCCCAGCGGATCGCAGCCCATCTCGGCGGCGAGGTGGTCCATCACCCGCTCGATCCCGAGCATCCCCTGCGGGCCGCCAAACCCGCGATAGGCGGTGGCGCTTTGGGTGTGGGTTTTCAGGCGGTGCGAGGTGATGCGCACGGCGGGGATGAAATAGGCGTTGTCGGCATGGAGCATCGCGCGGTCAGCGACCGGCAAGGAGAGGTCTTGCGCCCAGCCACAGCGACAGAGCTGGTCGAATTCCACCGCCACCAGCTTGCCGGAGGCGTCCACCCCGGCGCGGTAGTCGATGCGAAAGTCGTGGCGCTTGCCGGTGATCATCATGTCGTCGTCGCGGTCGTAGCGCATTTTGGCCGGGCGACCGGTGAGGCGGGCGGCCACGGCGCAGGCGCAGGCGAGCGCGTTGCCCTGGCTTTCCTTTCCGCCAAAGCCGCCGCCCATGCGGCGGATCTCGACGCGCACCGCGTTCATCGGCGTGCCAAGGGCCTCTGCCACCTTGTGCTGAATCTCGGTGGGGTGCTGGGTGGAGCTGTGCACCACCATGTCGCCGCCCTCCTGCGGCAGAGCGAGCGCGGCCTGGCCTTCGAGGTAGAAGTGCTCTTGCCCGCCAAGCTCGATGGAGCCTTCGACGGTGGTGGTGGCCTGCGCCCAGCCTGCGGCGAGGTCACCGCGGGTGTATTCGCGGGGGCCATCCTCGAAGCGGGAGTTGGCGGCCATGGCGTCGTCGATGGTGAGCAGGGCTGGCTTTTCTGCGTAGGTGACGGTGGCGAGCCGGGCGGCCTTGCGGGCTGCGAGGTGGCTGGTGGCGACGACGAGAAAGATCGGCTGGCCGATGTAGTAAACCTCGCCCTCAGCGAGCAGGGGCTCGTCATGGGCGGAGGGGGAGACATCATTGGCGGCGGGCAGGTCTTCTGCTGTCAGCACGGCCACCACGCCGGGGGCGGCGCGCACGGGGGCAAGGTCGAGCGCGGCGATGCTGGCGCGGGCCTTGGCGGAGGTGCCGAAGGCGAGGTGGAGGGTGTTGGCGGGCACCGGGATGTCATCAACGTAGCGGGCCTGACCAGTCACGTGGAGCGGGGCGGCATCATGCGGGAGGGGTTTGGCCACGCTCATGGCTGCACCTCCAGCACGGAGGTGGCGGTGCCTGTGCTTTCCAACCAGTAGCGGTGGAGCATGTTTTGCGCGGTTTTCATCCGGTAGTCGGCGGAGGCGCGCATGTCGGAGAGGGGGGTGTAGTCGGCGGTCATCGCCGTCTGTGCTTGCGCGATGGTCGCCTCTTCCCAAGCGCTGCCGATCAGCGCGGCTTCGGTGGCGGCGGCGCGTTTGGGCGTGGCCGCCATGCCGCCGAAGGCGATGCGGGCCTGCGTGACGGTGCCATCGGTGACCGTGATGGCAAAGCAGCCGCAGACGGCGGAGATATCTTGGTCGAAGCGCTTGGAGAGCTTGTAGCAGCGCAGCGTATCAGGCTGGCGCGGGAAGGAGACGGCTTCGACGAGTTCGCCGGGCGCGCGGTCTTGCTTGCCATAGTCGATGAAGAACTCCTCCAGCGGGAGGCTGCGGCGGGTGTCGCCGTGGCGCAGGTGGAGGGTTGCGTTCAGCGCGATCAGGGCCGGGGGGCTGTCTCCGATGGGGGAGCCATTGGCGATGTTGCCGCCGATCGTGGCGGCGGCGCGGACCTGCTCGGAGCCGTAGCGGCGGAAGAGTTCGGCAAGCGAGGGGTAATGCGGCGCGATGGCCCCGCGCAGGGTGGCAATGGGGGTTGTTGCGCCGATGCGGATTTCGTCTTCGGTGACGGTAACATAATCGAGATCGGTGACGCGGTGGAGGAAGGCGACCTCTTCGAGATCGGCCAGCTTTTTCGTGACCCAGAGGCCAACGTCGGTGGCACCTGCGATGAGCGTGGCCTGCGGGTGGGCGGCATACCATGCGGCCAGAGCATCGGCGCTTTCGGGGATCGCCGGCTGCGGCTTTGGCGCGAGCGAAGAGCGGGCGGTGAGGTGGGCGGGCACCGGCTTTTGCGCGGCGGCCTCGGCGGCGCGGGCGATGGGCGCATAGCCGGTGCAGCGGCAGAGGTTGCCCGCGAGCTTGTCGTTATGGTCGGTTGCGCCGTTTGCGTGGGCGGCGGCCATGGAGGTGATGAAGCCCGGCGTGCAGAAACCGCATTGCGAGCCGTGGTGGGTGATCATCGCCTGTTGGACCGGGTGGAGCGTGCCATCGGGCGCGGCCACGCCTTCGACGGTGCGGATCTCGCGGCCGTGGAGGTGGGGCAGGAGCATGATGCAGGCGTTTTGCGCCGCCCATATGCCGGAGGGCGCGCGGGCCATCACCGTGCAGGCGCCGCAGTCGCCCTCGTTGCAGCCTTCCTTGGTGCCGGTCAGCCCGCGCTGCTCGCGCAGCCAGTCGAGCACAGTGGTTGTGGGGGCGATGCCTCGCAGCTCCACTGTCTCTCCGTTGAGAAGAAACGTGATGTCCATGGAGTTACCCGCCGCCTTACCGAATGCGTCCCCGAGGCCCGGCCTTCGATGCGGCGTAGAAAGCGGGCCTCCGGGGGGAGTGTGGCGGCGCAGACGCGGGGGAGGCAAGGGGGAAATTGCCGGTTTGCGCCTCTTGGGGCGGCAAATGCCTGAAATATGGGTGCAGGGACGGTGGGCAGATTGCCCACCCTACGTGGCGAGGCGGGCGAGGTTGGCGAGCGCCGCCGTCCAGCCTTCGGTATAGCCTGCGGCCATTTCATCGCCGATCAGGCTGGAAAGCTGGGCGGTTATGGTGAGGTGGCTGCCCGCGCCCTCGGGTGTGACCTCGACAGAGCAGAGACCGGCAGAGAGGGGCGCGCCGCCGATGCGGATGGTTTCGGTGAAGATCATCAGGGCGGGGGTGTCGAGATGGTGGAAGTCGGTGGTGACTTCGAACTCTGGGTTATCCGCCGGGCCGCAGCGAGACAGCTCTTGCCCGCCGGGGCGGATGTCGGCGCTGAGAATTTCGAGCGTCGTGCCCTCGCTCGGGGCCGCCCATTGGGCGCGAAACTCCGGCTCGGTGAGCAGGGTGAACACCCGCGCGGGCGGGGCGGCGATGCTCTGCGTCAGGGTCAGGGTATCGAATGTGAGCGCGCTCATGCGTCGCCTCCTTTTTCCAGTCGTTCGGCGAGAGAGGCGAGGCGGGTCAGCCTGCCTTCCCAGAGTTTGCGTTGGGTGGCGAGCCAGTCTTCGGCGGCGGCGAGGGGCGCGGCCTCGATATGCACGGTGCGCACGCGGCCCTTTTTGACCGAGTGGGTAAGGCCTGCCTTCTCCAGCACTTTCAGGTGCTTGAGAAAGGTGGGCAGGGCCATGTTGTGGGGGGCGTGCAGTTCGGAGACGGCGGCGGGCCCTTGGGTGAGACGCTCGATCACGGCCCGGCGGGTTGGGTCTGCGATGGCGCTGAAGAAGTCGTCGAGTTGGTTAGTCATGTGGCTAAGTAATGGGAGTCGGTGGGGTGTGTCAAGATGGTTAGTCAGGTGGCTTGGTATCGGTGGGGGCATCCTCGGGCTCGACCCGAGGATCTCTTTGGGGGAGGTCCTCGGGTCGAGCCCGAGGATGACGGAGCTTTCAGCCGAAGACGGACCAACCCGTCTCCTGCGCCAGCCGTTCAATGGCCTCGGTGCCGACCTTGGAGTTGCCCCAAGCGTTGAGGCCCGGCGACCAGACGGCGATGGAGGCGACACCTGGCACCGCCACGAGGATGCCGCCGCCGACGCCGGATTTGCCGGGCAGGCCGGTGCGGAAGGCGAAATCGCCCGAGCCGTCATAATGGCCGCAGGTCATCATCAGCGCGGCGATGCGGCGGCGTTTGACGGTGGAGAGCAGCAACGGTGCGCCCGGCAGCCCGGCGATGCCGCGCCCGGCGCGGGCGAGTTGCTCGGTGGTCATCTCGATGGCGCATTGGTGGAAGTAGGTGCCCAGAACCATCTCGGGCATGTTCTTCAGGTTGTCGTAGCTCTTGAGGTAGTTGGCCAGCGCCACGTTGCGAAAGCCGGTGGTGGCCTCGGAATGGGCGACCTCGGCGTCGATGTGGATATCGCTGTCCTCTGCCGCCGCGCGGATGAAGCCGAGGATTTCGGAGAGGGCCTCTTTGGGGGCGCGGCCTGCGAGGAGTTCATCGGTTGTGACCAGCGCGCCGGCGTTAATGAAGGGGTTGCGGGGGCGTCCCTGCTCTTGCTCCAGCAGGAGCATGGAATCGAAACGGTCGCCCGACGGCTCGCGCCCTACCCGCGCCCAGAGCGACTCGCCGATGCGGGAGAGCGTACAGGCCAGCGTGAAGACCTTGGAGACGGATTGGATGGAAAAGCGGGTTTGCGACTGCCCGGCAGAATGCATGGTGCCATCGGCCAGCACCACGGAGATGGCGAATTGCGCCGGGTCGATGCGGGCAAGCTCGGGGATATAGGTGGCGACCTGCCCCCAATCGGCGGCGGCGCGGGCCTCTGTGTCGAGGTGCGAGAGGAGGGCGGGCAGATCCATGGCGTGAGGCTACTTCAAACTGGCGCGTGGCCGCCATAGGGTAGCGCCATGGCTGCTCCCCGATTCATTCATCTGCGCGTTCACACCGAATACTCCCTGCTTGAAGGGGCCGTGCCGGTGAAGAAGCTGGCGGGCCTGTGCGAGAAGGCCGAGATGCCGGCTGTCGCCGTGACCGACACCAACAACATGTTCGCCGCGCTGGAGGCCAGTGTGACGCTGGCAGGCGCGGGCATTCAGCCGATCATGGGCTGCCAGGTGGATCTTGAATATGAGCAGGCCGCGCCGGGTGGAAAGCCGGTTGCCCCCGCGCCGGTGGTGCTGCTGGCCCAGAGCGAGCGCGGCTATGAGGCGTTGATGAAGCTCAACTCCTGCCTCTACCTGCGCGGCGACGGGAGCCTGCCGCATGTGACGCTGGACGACCTTGAGGCGCATTCGGCCGATGTGATCTGCCTGAGCGGCGGGCCGGATGGGCCGGTGGGTCGCTTGCTGCGGGCCGGGCAGCGGGCGAAGGCGGAGCTGCTGGTGGACGAGCTGGCGCGGATCTTTGGCGACCGGCTCTATATCGAGTTGCAGCGGCATCCGGGCGAGGATGGGCTGCCGGAGGCCGAGCAGGCCAGCGAGCGGGGCCATGTGGAGATGGCCTATGCCAAGGGCATTCCGCTGGTGGCGACCAATGACGTGTATTTCCCCAAGCCCGAGATTTACGAGGCCCATGACGCGCTGATCTGCATCGCCGAGGGCGCTTATGTGGACCAGCAGGAGGACCGGCGGCGGCTGACGGCGCAGCACTATTTCAAGAGCGCGGGTGAAATGGCGACGCTGTTTGCCGATCTGCCCGAGGCGCTTGAAAACACGGTGGAAATTGCCAAGCGCTGCGCCTTCATGGCCTATCGGCGCGACCCGATCCTACCGAAGTTTGCCGACGACGAGGTGCAGGAGCTGCGGCGGCAGGCCAATGAGGGCTTGCAGGCACGGCTGGCAGTGATTCCGCATGCGGCCAGCGTGGAAGAGTATCAGGAACGGCTGGATTTTGAGCTCGATATCATCGAGGGCATGGGCTTTCCCGGCTACTTCCTGATCGTGGCCGACTTCATCAAATGGTCGAAGGATCAGGGCATTCCGGTCGGGCCGGGGCGGGGCTCTGGTGCGGGTAGCCTTGTGGCCTATGCGCTGACGATCACCGACCTTGACCCGCTGCGCTATGCGCTGCTGTTTGAGCGCTTCCTCAACCCCGAGCGGGTCTCCATGCCCGACTTCGATATCGACTTCTGCATGGACCGGCGGGAGGAGACCATTCGCTACGTGCAGGAGAAATATGGCCGCGACCGGGTGGGGCAGATCATCACCTTCGGTGCGCTGCTCTCCAAGGCGGCGGTGCGCGACGTGGGCCGGGTGCTGCAAATGCCCTATGGGCAGGTGGACCGGCTCAGCAAGATGATCCCCGTTGAAGGCGTGAAGCCGGTGAGCATCGAGAAGGCGCTGGCCACCGAGGAGCGGCTGCGCGAGGAGGCGCGCAACGAGGAGGTGGTGGACCGGCTGCTGACCTATGGCCAGCAGGTGGAGGGCTTGCTGCGCAACGCTTCGACCCACGCGGCGGGTGTGGTGATTGGTGACAGGCCGCTGGATGAGCTGGTGCCGCTCTACCAAGACCCGCGCTCCGACATGCCGGCAACCCAGTTCAACATGAAATGGGTGGAGCAGGCCGGGCTGGTGAAGTTCGACTTTCTGGGCCTGAAGACGCTGACGGTGATTCAGAACGCGGTGGACCTGATCAATGGCGGGGGCCGCGACATTCATATCGCGCCCGATGGCACCGAGCTTTACGAGCCGCCCGAGGGGGCGGTGAACGAGATCAACGCGATCCCGCTTGATGATGAGCGGAGCTACAAGCTCTATGCCAGCGCCAAGACGGTGGCGGTGTTTCAGGTGGAAAGCTCGGGGATGATGGATGCGCTCAGGCGCATGAAGCCCGACTGCATCGAGGATATCGTGGCGCTGGTGGCGCTTTACCGGCCCGGCCCGATGGAGAACATCCCGACCTATTGCGAGGTGAAGAACGGGCAGCGGGAGATTGAAAGCGTTCACCCGCTGATCGACCATATCCTTGAAGAGACGCAGGGCATCATCGTTTACCAGGAACAGGTGATGCAGATTGCCCAGGTGATGGCGGGCTACAGCCTTGGCGGCGCCGACCTGCTGCGCCGCGCGATGGGCAAGAAGATCAAGGAGGCGATGGACGCGGAGCGGCCCAAGTTTGAGAAGGGCGCGGCGGAGAACGGGGTGGAGAAGAAGAAGGCCTCGGAGGTCTTCGACCTGTTGGAGAAGTTCGCAAACTACGGGTTCAACAAGTCGCACGCCGCCGCCTACGCCGTGGTGAGCTATCAGACGGCTTGGCTGAAGGCGAACCATCCGGTGGAGTTTATGGCCGCCGTCATGAACTGCGATATCCACCTGACCGACAAGCTGGCGGTTTATGCCGAGGAGGTGCGGCGGGGGCTGGATATCGAGATTATTCCGCCCTGCGTAAATCGCTCGCTGGACACCTTCAGCGTGGTCGATGGCAAGGTGGTTTACGCGCTGGGCGCGCTGAAGAACGTGGGCGGCGATGCGATGCGGCTGATCGTGGAGGCGCGGGACGGCCGGGATTTTGTGTCGCTCTACGACTTTGCCCGCCGGGTGGACCTGAAGAAGATCGGCAAGCGCCCGTTGGAAATGCTGGCCCGCGCCGGGGCTTTTGACCTGCTGGATGCGAATCGGCATCGGGTGTTTGCCGCGCTCGACCCGCTGGTGAACTACTCCGCCGCGATCCACGATCAGCGGGCTTCCGCTCAGGTTTCGCTGTTCGGCGAGGCGGGGGACGACCTGCCCGAACCACGCCTGCCGCAGGTGGATGACTGGATGGTTGGCGAGCGTCTGGGGGAGGAGCACAAGGCGATTGGCTTCTACCTCTCGGGCCATCCGCTGGACGATTATATGGGCCCGCTCAAGAAGCAGGGCGTGAAGACGCTGGAGCAGGTGACGCTCGACGTTCAGCGCTCGCCCGCGCTGGTGAAACTGGCCGGGTCGGTTGCGGGCCGTCAAGAGCGCAAGAGCGCGCGGGGCAACCGCTTTGCCTTTGTGCAACTCTCTGATCCGACTGGACTTTATGAGGTGACCCTGTTCAGCGAGGCGCTGGAGAAATCACGCGATTTTCTTGAGGCGGGGGCCAATGTGGTGGTGACCTGCGAGGCGACGATGGAGGCGGATCAGCTCAAGCTGCTGGGCCGCTCCGTGGCGCCGATTGACGCGGTGGCGGCGCAGGCCGGGCGGAGCGATATCCGGCTCTTCCTTGATGACATCGCGGCGGCCCCGGCGGTGAAGTCTTTGCTGGAGCGGGCGGAGGCGGATGGGGCCTCGAAATCGCGTGGCGCGGTGGCCCTTTGCCTGATGGCGGCCGACCTGCCGGGGGAGGTGCATCTTGAGCTTGAGGGTGACTTTCCGGTAAATCCGCAGATCAAGAGCGCGCTCAAGTCCTTGGGCGGCGTTGTGACTGTCGAAGACATATAAGCTGCCATGCGAAACATTCTGACCTTTGCCGCGGTTGCCGCGCTCCTCTCTGCTTGTGCCTCTCTGCCCGAGAGCACCGGCCATGCCTCCTCCAAATCGCCGCAGGCGACGCTGCCCTTTGGTGCGGTGGAAGAGAGCTGTGGGGCGAGGGGTAAGGAGCTGGGCCAGCTGATCGAGAAGCGTGGCAAGTGGAAGCTCTATGACACCCGGCCGGGCGCGGTTGGCCCGCGCAACTTTTTTGTCACCGGCTTCAAGGATGGCTGCCCGCGCAAGGTGACGGGCGCTGTGGCGCTGTTTGGTAATCTGGCGCTCTATGAGCTGGTGAACTACGGCGGCGGCGGCGGGTCGCTGCGCACCGAGACCGATGCGGCCTATGCGGGCATTCGCGGGTGCGGCAAGGGGGTTTGCAGCGAGGCCAAGCTGAAGCAGCTGGAGCGTTCGACCGCCTTTGTCAGCGTTTACCCGACGCCGGGCGCGCGGCAGAGCTTTGAGTTGCTGATGCACAAGCGCAAGCTGGTGGCTGCCGCCGTTCGGTAAACCCGCCGCTCAGTAATGCGGCGGGCGCTCATCGCCCAGCACCACGCCGCCGGTGTTGCCTTCGGCCTCTGCCTCGGCGGCGCGTTTCATCAGCATAGAGACCCGGCGTTCCACGGTATCGAGCCGTTTGCCGTGGGCCAGCACCATTTCGTGCAGGTCTTCCACCGCGCGGGTGATGTGGGCGAGTTCTTCTTCGAGGCGGTTGGTCATGCGGTTTCCTTAGCCCGGGAGGGGCCGCGCCGCCAGCCCTTGCTTGCGGGTTGGCCCCCTCTGCGCTATGCCCCGCGCGACTGGTGAGCGAGGCCTCCGAGACCATGGCGAAAGTTAAAAAGCAGCCCCGGCCCAAGGCCGTCACCCCCAAGGGCTTCCGCGACTATTTTGGCGCGGAGGTGGATGAGCGCAATGCGATGCTCGCCGAGATCGCGCGGGTTTATGCGCTTTACGGCTTTGATCCCCTGGAGACGAGCGGGGTGGAGACGGTGGAGGCGCTGGGCAAGTTCCTTCCGGATGTGGACCGGCCCAATGAGGGGGTTTTTGCCTGGGAAGAGGACGACAGCGGTTGGGTGGCGCTGCGCTATGACCTGACGGCCCCGCTGGCGCGGGTGGCGGCGCAATACCGCAATGACCTGCCCGCGCCCTACCGGCGCTATGCGATGGGGCCGGTGTGGCGGAATGAGAAGCCGGGGCCGGGGCGGTTTCGGCAGTTTTATCAGTGCGATGCGGATACGGTTGGCTCGGCCTCGCCTGCGGCGGATGCCGAGATTTGTGCCATGCTGGCGGATACGCTGGAGGCGGTGGGGATTCCGCGTGGCGACTATCTGGTGAGGGTGAATAACCGGAAGGTGCTGAACGGGGTGCTGGAATGCATGGGCCTCTCTGATGAGGCGCAGCGCGATGCGGTTTTGCGCACCATCGACAAGTTCGACAAGGTGGGTGAGGCCGGTGTGCGAGAGCTGTTGGGACCGGGGCGCAAGGATGCCTCGGGCGCGTTTATCGACGGGGTTGGCCTTTCGTCGGAGCAGGCGGAGCCGGTTGTGGCGTTTCTGACCTCCAAGGCGGCGAGCGCCGAGGAGACCTTTGGCAACCTGCGTGCCGCCGTGGGCGAGAGCGCGATGGGGGCCGAGGGGATTGCTGAGCTGGAGCAGATCGCTTCGCTGCTGGCCGCGCAGGGCTATGGGCCGGACCGGATTGAGGTTGATCCTTCGGTGGTGCGTGGTCTTGGCTATTACACCGGCGCAGTGTTTGAGGCAGAGCTGACCTTCGAGATCATGGACGAGAAGGGGCGGCCTCGGCAGTTTGGCTCGGTTGCGGGCGGCGGGCGCTATGATGATCTGGTGAAGCGGTTCACCGGGCAGGCGGTGCCTGCGACGGGCGTTTCGATTGGGGTCGACCGGCTCTTGGCAGCGCTTCGGGCCAAGGGGCGGACCTCTGGCACGGCGCAGGGGCCGGTGGTGGTGACGGTGATGGACCGGGACCGGATGGCCGAGTATCAGGCGATGGTTGGCGAATTGCGCAGTGCGGGCATTCGCGCGGAGGTTTACCTTGGCAACCCGAAGAACTTTGGCAACCAGTTGAAATACGCCGACAAACGCGCCTCCCCTGTGGCGGTGATCCAAGGTGGGGACGAGGCCGAGCGGGGTGTTGTGCAGCTGAAGGATCTCGTTCTGGGCGCCAAGCTGGCCGAGGGGCTGACCCGCGAAGAATGGGCCGAGCAACCGGCGCAGGTGGAAGTGGCGCGGGCCGATCTGGTGGCCGAAGTGCGCAAGATGCTGGACCGCGCCTGATGCTGAAGGATGTGCCGCGCGAGGAGGTTTCGCGCCTCATGGGCCTGTTCGAGGCGGCGGGCGCAGTGCGCGTGGGCGCGGATGTGCTGCAACCGGCGGGCACGCTGCTGGATCTCTATGGCGAGGAAATCCGGGCGCGGGCCTATGTGACGACTGATCCGTTGCGCGGCGAGCTGATGCTGCGGCCCGACTTTACGGTGCCGGTGGTGCAGGCGCATATGGCGCAGGGGCAGGAGCCGGCGCGCTATTGCTATGCGGGCACGGTCTTTCGGATGCAGGAAGAAGACACTGGCCGCCCCAGCGAGTTTGAGCAGGTGGGCTTTGAGCTGTTTGACCGGGGCGACAGGGCGCGGGCGGATGCCGAGGTTTTTGCGCTTATGTCTCAGTGTCTTGAGGGCAGGGGGCTGCGGGCGGCGATTGGGGATATCGGGCTGCTGAGCGCCGCTGTGGCCGGGCTCTCGACCTCTGAAAAACGCCGCGCGGCGCTGATGCGCCACCTCTGGCGGCCACGGCGCTTCAAGGCGCTGCTTGACAGGTTTGGCGGGCGGGCGAATGTGCCGACCACGCGGGCCGCGCTGCTGGCGCGGCTGGCCGAGGCGCCTGCCGAGAAGGTACTGGCGGGCGCGGGTGTGCAGATTGGCAAGCGGCGGCCCGAAGAGGTGCTGGCGCGGATCGCCGCGCTTCAGGCCGATGCCGCGGAGCCACCTATCCCCGAGGCGGAGCTGGAGCTGCTGGACGATTTGCTGGGAGTGCGTGCGTCACCCGTGGATGCGTTGGAGCATCTGCGCGATCTTGCGGTGGATATGCCCGGCCTCGGCCCGGCGCTCGACACCTTTGCGGCGCGGCTCGATGCGCTGGCCGATGCGGGGGTGGACATTGAGACGCTTGCGTTTGAAGGCTCGTTCGGGCGCACGCTGCTGGAGTATTACGACGGTTTTGTTTTTGGGTTTTTCGCCCCGCAACGGCCCGATTTGCCTGCTGTGGCCAGTGGCGGTCGCTATGATGCGCTGTGCCGGGTGCTAGGGCAGGGGCGCGAGATTCCGGCGGTGGGCGCGGTGATCCGCCCTGCCTTGCTGGCCGAGTTGGAGGGCGCGTGATGCTGAAGCTGGGCGTGCCTTCGAAGGGCCGGTTGATGGACAAGACCTTTGGCTGGTTCGGCGCACGGGGCGTGGGCCTCAAGCGCACCGGCAGCGAACGCGAATATGCGGGCGCGGTGGAAGGCGTGGCGGGCTGCGAGCTGCATCTGCTGAGCGCGGGCGAGATCCCGGCGGCGCTGGCCGAGGGGCGCATTCACCTTGGCGTCACCGGCACCGACCTTGTGCGCGAGAAGATCGCGGGCTGGGAGCAGAAGATCGAGGAGTTGGAGCCGCTGGGCTTTGGGCAGGCGAACCTAATCATCGCCGTGCCCGCCTGTTGGGCGGATGTGGATACGCTGGACGATCTTGACGCCGCCGCGAGCGCCTTTCGTGCCACCCACGGCCACCGGCTGCGGATTGCCACCAAGTATCACCGGCTGATCCGCGAATTCTTGCGCCAGAACGGGGTGGCCGATTATGCGCTGGTGGATAGCCAGGGCGCCACGGAAGGCACGGTGAAGAACGAAACCGCCGAGGCGGTGGCAGATATCACCTCGTCGGGCGAGACGCTGCGGGCCAATCACCTGAAGATCCTTTCGGACGGGTTGGTGCACCGCAGCCAGGCAACGCTGTTTCGGGCGCGTGGCGCCGATTGGGGCGGGCCGGAGCGGGAGAGCCTTGCGGCCTTGAAGGGCAAGCTCGGGCTCTGAGCGGTTTGCGCTTGGTGACGCTGGGGAATAGCATGGGCGCAACCTTAGGGGAGTGCCCGCGATGATCGAACTTTCAGGCATGTATGAAGAGGAAATCGGCCTCTTCCTCGAATGGCTCGCCCGGCGGGAGCGGTATGTGGCCTTTGAGGGCGCACGGGTGGTGAGCGAGGGCGGTTTTGGCCATATCGCGGTGCCGCTGGAGTTTGGCCCAACCTATCAGGGGCGCCGGATCGCCACGGTGGGCGCGGCCTATCGGATTCCGAGGGTGGACCTTGGCAACAAGTGCTGCCCGCATTTTTCTGTTGGAAAGATCACCACCGGCGCTGAGGATATCTGCTTCGAGGATGTGCCGATCGTGATGTATGGCCATCAGGGCAGCCATTGGCCTGGTTGCGGCTCGGCAGGGGTATTCGTTGCCGAGGGCTGGCGGCGCGGGCCTTCGCCTCATGACAGGTGGACCTTTGGCCCGGCGGCGCAGACAGGCGGGTTTACCATCAACGCGGGCGACGACCCGGATGATCTGGACCTGCCGGGCAAGCCCAAGGCCCCCGAGCCGCTGCCGGGTGCCTTCGGGATGCGCGCGGGCGATGATCCGGAGGCGATGATCCGTGCGATGCAGGCGTTTACGGGGGCGCCGGGCGGCAAGGACGAGGGCTAACGCGCGGGGCGCGTCAGCCGCATTTGGAGTGGCCGCAGGAGGTGCAGGTCATGCAGCCTTCGACCATCTGCATGGTGAACTGGCCGCAGGAGGGGCAGGACTTGCCGCGCGGGGCACCGATGGAGACGACCTCGGCTTGCGGGTCTGACTTCAGGCCCATGCCTTCGCCCGCGATGAAACCGATGGCGATGAGGTGGCGCTCGATCACCCCGCCGATGGCGGCGAGGATTGAGGGCACGTATTTGCCCTGCATCCATGCGCCGCCGCGCGGGTCGAACACGGCTTTCAGCTCTTCGACGACGAAAGACACGTCACCCCCGCGCCGGAACACCGCCGAGATCATCCGGGTCAGCGCGACCGTCCAGGCGAAGTGCTCCATGTTCTTGGAGTTGATGAACACTTCGAAGGGGCGGCGCTGGGAGCCGACCACCACGTCGTTGACGGTGATGTAGATGGCGTGTTCGCTATCGGGCCACTTCAGCTTGTAGGTTGCGCCTTCGAGGGCTTGGGGCCGGTCGAGGGGCTCCTGCATGTAGATGACATCGCCGTGGGGGTGGTTGGGTTCAGCTTCGGAGGTGGCGAGGGTTTCGGTGTCACTCTCACCGAAGAGCAACCAACCGGCAGGCACATTGAAGCACGCTGCAGCTTTCTGGGCTCCTTCTTTCGACAGTTCGCTGTGCCCCGTAAACCAATGTCCGTAACGTTTGCTTGATATCCCCATTGCTTCGGCTGCAGCAACCTGGGTCTCGAAGCCAGCTTGTTCCTGAGCCCAACGGAGTCGTTCTGACTGACTGGAGAGATCGGGGAGCGTGGCTCTCTCCTCCGAAATACTCAAAACGCTCCCCGTTACGTCGTTCGGGCGGTAGGTGGTGCAGCCTTTGCAGCCGGTTTCGTAGGCTTGCAGGTAGATATCCTTGAAGGACTCGAAGCTGATGTCTTCGGGGCAGTTGATGGTTTTGGAGATCGAGCTGTCGATCCACTTTTGCGCCGCCGCCTGCATCTTGACGTGCTCGGCGGGGGGCAGGGTTTGGGCGTTGGTGAAGTGGTCGGGCAGGGGCGCGTCACCCTTTAGGTCGCGCCACATTTGCACTGCGTAATCAACCACTTCTTCCTCGGTGCGCGAGCCGTCGGGCTGGAGCACTTTGCGGGTGTAGGCATAGGCAAACACCGGCTCGATGCCGCTGGAGACGTTGCCGGCGTAGAGCGAGATGGTGCCGGTGGGGGCGATGGAGGTGACGAGGGCGTTGCGGATACCGTGGGTGCGGATCGCCTCGCGCACGTCCTCGTCCATTGCCTGCATCGTGCCGGAGGCGAGGTAGGGCTCGGCGTCAAACAGGGGGAAGGGGCCCTTCTCCTTGGCCAGTTCTACGGAGGCGAGGTAGCTGGCGCGGGCGATGGCCTTGAGCCAGGCCTCGGTTTGCGCGGCGGCCTCGTCGGAGCCGTAGCGCAGGCCTGTCATCAGCAGAGCATCGGCGAGGCCGGTGACGCCGAGACCGATGCGGCGCTTGGCCTGCGCCTCGGCGGCCTGCTCGGGCAGGGGAAAGCGGGAGGTGTCGACCACGTTGTCCATCATCCGGATGGCGGTTGTGGTGAGCTTGGTCAGCGCGTCGATATCAACCCTCGCGGTGGTCTCGAAGGGGTCGGTGACCAGCTTGGCGAGGTTGATCGAGCCCAGTAGGCAGGCGCCATAGGGCGGCAGGGGCTGCTCGCCGCAGGGGTTGGTGGCCGCGATCTGCTCGCAGTAGTTGAGGTTGTTCATCGCGTTGATACGGTCGATGAAGATCACCCCCGGCTCGGCGTAGTCATAGGTGGAACGCATGATGCGGTTCCACAGGTCGCGGGCCTGCAGGGTGTGGTAGACCTTGCCGCCGAAGGTCAGCTCCCACGGTCCATCGGCTTTGACGGCCTCCATGAAGGCGTCGGTCACCAGCACCGAGAGGTTGAACATGCGCAGGCGGGCCGGGTCGGACTTGGCGGCGATGAAGTCTTCGATGTCGGGGTGGTCGCAGCGCATGGTGGCCATCATCGCGCCACGGCGGGAGCCGGCGGACATGATGGTGCGGCACATCGCATCCCAGACATCCATGAAGGAGAGCGGGCCGGAAGCATCGGCGGCCACGCCCGAAACGGCGGCCCCCTTGGGGCGGATGGTGGAGAAATCGTAGCCGATGCCGCCGCCCTGCTGCATGGTCAGCGCTGCCTCTTTCAGCATGTCGAAGATGCCGCCCATCGAGTCGGGAACGGTGCCCATGACGAAGCAGTTGAAGAGGGTAACGGCGCGGGCGGTGCCTGCCCCGGCGAGGATGCGGCCAGCAGGGAGGTATTTGAAGTCGGACAGGGCCTCGTAGAACTCCTGCTCGCGCGCGGGGGCGTCGGATTCGCCTTCTGCCAGCGCGCGGGCGACGCGGCGCCAACTGTCTTCCACCGTTTCGTCGATGGGCGTGCCATCGGCCTGTTTGAAACGGTATTTCATATCCCAGATGGCTTCGGCGATCGGGGCAGTGAAGGCTGTCATGGCAGTGTCCTGGAGAGTCGTGAGAGGGCGGACAATAGGGCGGTGGGCGGATGGGGTCAAACGCCTGTGAGGGCGGCTGGCAGAATCAATGGGGGAGACATAAGCTACCACATATGGGCGAACAATCAAAGAACACCATACATCTGGTAAAGCTATGTGTTGGCGTCGACACGCTGGAGCAGCTTGAGGCCTGGCGTGCGCGGCGACGCAAGGAGACAGGTGTGGCCGAAACCCGGCATGTGACTCGGATGTGGCCCAAGCAGGAGGAGGCGCTGCTGAACGGCGGCTCGCTCTACTGGGTGATCAAGGGGGTGATTCAGGCGCGACAGAAGGTGGTGCGGCTGGATGAGGTGATTGGCGGCGACGGGATCCGGCGTTGCGGGATCGTGCTTGCGCCTGAGTTGGTGCGGGTGGCACCTGCGGTGCGGCGTCCGTTTCAGGGGTGGCGCTATCTGAAGCCCGAAGACGCGCCGCCGGACTTGGCCGAGCGGCGCGAGGGTGACCCGGATATGCCCGCCGAGCTGGCGGCGAAACTGGCGGAAATCGGGATATTGTGAGGGCCGCCGGGTGGTGGGCAGATTGCCCACCCTGCGGGGCGCACGGATCGTTAGGTAAACTGCACGGCGACCGAGCCAAGGGGGCCAAAATCGGCGTGGAGCGTGTCACCCTTTTGTGCGTGCACGGGCCGGGTGAAGCTGCCTGAGAGCATGTAGTCGCCCGGCTTTAGCTCGGTGCCATAGGGGCCGAGCTTGTTGGCGAGCCATGCGATGGCCATTGCGGGGTGGCCGAGGACGCCTGCCGCCAGCCCCGTCTCCTCGATCTCGGAATTGCGGTAGAAGATGGCGCCGATGGTGCGCAGGTCCATCGCGTCGGGTTTGATCGGACGACCGCCGAGGACGATGCCCGCGCCTGCGCCGTTATCTGCCACAGTGTCGAAGATCTGGCGCGGCTCGGTCACACGGGCGTCGATGATCTCGATCGAGGGGATGACCCATTCTGTCGCGCGGAGCACGTCGATCAGCTGCACGCCGGGGCCCTTGAGGGGGGAGTGCAGCACGAAAGTGAGCTCTGGCTCGACGCGCGGCTTGCAGAAGCTCTCGAAGGGCACCTTTGCGCCGTCGTGCAGCAGTTGATCGGAGAAGAGGTAGCCAAAGTCGGGCTCGTCGATCTTGCTGGCGGCCTGCATTGCCTTGGAGGTGAGGCCGATCTTGTGGCCGACGATCTTGTGGCCTGCATCCATCCGCGCCTCGGCCACGGCGGAGGAGATCGCATAGCTGTCGGCCAGTTCGATCTCGGGGAACATGGCTGAGGGGCGCTCGCCCTGCACTTTGGTGCGGTGGCTTTCGAGAAGCGATGCAACGGCCTTGGCGCGTTGGTCCTTGGTCAGCATGAAATGTCCTCCGTTTGGGCCTGTTCATGCCGTGCCGGAGCGGATTTGCCAAGATGAAACATGTTAACTACCCACATTTTTATCGGTGATTTGCAAATCATCGATAATCTCGTTGACCGGCCGTAGGCGCAGACCTAGGCTGGCGGAAACTCAGGGAGGCAGGCCATGGACGGCGGCAGCGCAGCGCGGATTTCTAGCTTTATCGGGGGCCGGGCGGTGCCTGCGGCGGGGGAGCTGTTTGAAGATATCAACCCGGCGACCGGCGAGGTTGTGGCGCTGGTGCAGGCCGCGAGCGCGGCGCAGGTTGATGAGGCCGTCGCGGCGGCGCGGGCGGCGCTGCGGGGGCCTTGGGGCCAGATGACGGTGGATCAGCGGGCCAAGGCGATGCACGCGATTGCCGATGGGATTGATGCGCGGCGCGAGGCGTTTTTGCGGGCCGAGATTTTGGACACGGGCAAGCCGGTGAGCATGGCCTCGCATCTGGATATTCCGCGCGGTGCGGCCAACTTTCGGGCCTTTGCCGAGGTGCTCAAGCACACGCCGGGCGAGGCCTTTCCTTTCGTGGCGCCGGACGGGCGGGATGCGCTGAACTATAGCTTGCGCGGCCCGCGCGGGGTGATCGCGGTGATCTGCCCGTGGAACCTGCCGCTGCTGTTGATGACATGGAAGGTTGGCCCGGCGCTGGCCTGCGGCAACACGGTGGTGGTGAAGCCTTCGGAGGAAACCCCGGCCACGGCGGCGCTGCTGGCGGAGGTTATCCGCGATGCGGGGATACCGGAGGGCGTTTACAACGTGGTGCAGGGCGGCGGGCCGGATGCGGCTGGGCAATGGCTGACCGAGCATCCGGGCGTCGATGGCATCACCTTTACCGGCGAAACACGCACGGGCGAGGCGATCATGTGTGCCGCGGCCAAGGGCGTGCGGCCTGTGAGCTTTGAACTGGGGGGCAAGAACGCGGGCGTGATCTTTGCCGATGCCGATATGGAGGCGGCGATTGAGCAGAGCGCGAGAGCCGTGTTCATGAACGGCGGGCAGGTGTGCTTGCAGACCGAGCGGCTTTATGTCCAGCGTCCGGTGTTTGAGCAATTTGTCCAAGGCTTGAAGGCGAAGGCCGAGGCGCTGGTGGCGGGTGACCCTTTTGACACGGGCACGAGTTTTGGCCCGCTTATCCCAACGGACCACCCGGCGAAGGTGCTGGGCTATTACGACAAGGCCCGCGCGGGCGGGGCCGAGGTGATCACCGGCGGCGGTCGGCTTGAGATGCCGGGCGCGATGGCGGGGGGTAATTGGGTGCAGCCGACGATCTGGACCGGCCTCAGCGATGACAGCCCGGTGGTGCGGGAGGAAATCTTTGGACCTTGCGTGCACATTGCCCCTTTTGATGACGAGGAGGAGGTTGTGGCCCGCGCGAATGACACGCCCTATGGCCTCGCCTCGATGCTATGGACGCAGGATGTGAGCCGTGCCCACCGGGTTGCCGCGCAGCTTGAGGCAGGCATCACTTGGGTAAATTCGTGGTTCGTCCGCGATCTGCGCACCGCCTTCGGTGGCATGAAGGCTAGCGGGATCGGGCGCGAGGGCGGGGTGCATGGGTTGGAGTTTTATACCGAAACCCGCAATATCTGCGTGAAGCTGTGAGGCGGGAGGCTCTGGCGTGATCGAAAAGCTATCCTACGTGCGGCTCGGCGTGGCCGATCTGGCGCGCTCGGCGGAATTTGCCGAGCGGATCGTTGGGCTGGAGCCAGTGGCGGCGGAGGAAGAGGGGCTGGCGCTGTTCCGCTCGGACTTCCGCGATTATGCGCTGGCGCTGGTGCAGCGCGACGGGGGCGACGGCGAGGGAGCCTCGATTGGGCTGGAGCTGCGCGACGAGGCGGCGCTGGCGGCAGTTGTGGAACGGCTGGTGGCGCGGGGCCATCAGGTGTGGCGCGGATCGGAGGCCGATTGCGCCGCGCGACGGTGCCGGGAGATGGCGGGCGTGCGGCTGCGCGGCGGGCTGTCGCTGGAGCTGGTGGTGCGGCCCTTGAGCAGCGGCTGGCGCTACCACGGGCCGAGGGATGCCGGGATCATCGGCTTTGCGGGCGTGGTGATTGCGAGCACCGAGGTTGAGGCGGATATCGCGCTTTGGTGCGGGGTGCTGGGCGCTGAGGTGACGGACTACATTGGCGAGGGGGCCTATCTGGCGATTGATGGCGCGCACCATCGGGTGACGATCCTGCCGAGCGATCGGGACGGGCTGATGGAGATGCAGTTTGAGGTGGAGGGCATGGATCAGGTGATGCAGGCCGGATACTTCATGCAATCCCATCAGGTGCCGGTGGTGGCCGGGCCAGGGCGGCGGCCTGCCTCGGGGGAGCTGTTCATCGGCTTTCGGGGGCCGGACGAGATGCTGTTTGGCTATGTGGCCGAGGGCGAAGCGCGCGAAGATCGGCTGGCGCGGCAGTTTGCGCCGGTGCCGGGCAGCTTTTGCGCTTGGGGCAGCCGGAGTGTGGTGCCGGAATACGGGGGGGAGCCATGATTTCGCTTCGAGATGTGAGCTATGTGCGGATGGGCACGCGCGACCTTGAGGGCGCGGAGTTTTTTGCCCGCGACTACCTTGGGCTGGAGGTGGCGGAGCGGCGGCGCGGGGCGGCCTATTTTCGCTCGGACGCGCGGGCGCATACACTGTGCTATTTCGACGGCGACCCGACCGACCATGCGGTTGGCTTCGAGGTGGCGAGCGAGAGCGAGTTGGAAGAGGCGGCGGCGTCGCTGGAGGCGCTGGGCCATGCCGTGCATCTGGGCACGCCGGAAGAGGCGGCGCTGCGGCAGGTGCGGGCCTTCATCGGGTTTGACGACCCGACAGGCAACCGGATTGAATTGGCCGTGCGCCCCGAGATGAGCGGGCAGCGCTACCACGGCACGCGGGATGCGGGGATAACCGGGTTTTCGCATGTGGGGCTGTGCAGCACCGATCTGGCACGGGACGAGGCCTTTTGGACGAAGGTGTGCAATGCGCGGGTGAGTGACCGGATCGGCGACGCGCCCTTGCTGCGGATTGACGAGGTGCACCACACGATTGCGCTCTTCCCGGCGCAGCGGAAGGGCATTCAGCACATCAATCATCAGGTTGAGACGGCGGACGACATTCAGCGCAGCTTCAACTTTTTGCGGCAACGGAATGTGCGGATGGTCTTTGGCCCCGGGCGGCACCCGACCTCGACGGCGAAGTTCCTCTATTTCGAGGGGCCGGATGGGATGGTGTTTGAATATTCCTCCGGCGTGGCGGAAATTGCGGACGAGCTGCTCTGGCGCGAGCGGCAGTTTCCGGCGGAGCCTAAGGGGTTTTGCAAATGGGGCGCCAAGCCCGATATTGCCGAGTTTCGCGACGACGATGAGTGAGGCGACGACTGAGGTGAAGCTGCGGATGGCCGCAAGGGCGCTGGGGCGGGCCGGGCTGGCCCATGCCTATGGGCATTGCTCGGTGCGGCTCTCTGCAGATGAGTTTCTGGTCTGCGCTCCGGTGCCGATGGGGCAGGTGCCGCCGGGCGCGGCGGGCACGGTGGTGCCGGTGCAGGGGCCGCTGCCCGAGGGCGTGTTGGGCGAGGTGCGGATACATCAGCAGCTTTACCGGGCGCGGCCTGAGGCGGGCGGGATCACGCGGAGCATGCCACCGAAGATCATGGCGCTTTCGACGCTGGGGCGTGTGCCGCAGATGCGCCATGGGATGGGGGCCTATTTCAGTGCCGGGATGGCGCTTTGGGACTCGCCGCTGCTGATCCGCGACGATACGAGCGCCGAAGCGCTGGCGGCACAGATGGCGGGGATGCGGGCCGGGGTGATGCGCGGGAACGGGCTGGTGACGGTGGGCGAGAGCATCGAGGAGGCCGTGGTGCTGGCGTGGTATGCCGAGGATGCGGCCCGGATCGAGCTGGAGGTGCTGGCAAGCGGGCAGGAAGGCGTGCTGGTGAGCGCCGAGGAGGCCGTGCTGCGCGACACATGGGGCGGGCGGATCATGGACCGGATGTGGGGCTACCTGACCTTTGGGGATCCAGAGGGGTAGCTCTTCGGGGCGCTTCGGCCCCTCATCGCAGGTGCGAAAAGCGCCCGAAGAGGCCGATGAGCATTTTCGTGGATGGCGCCGGTTCAGGCCACGTTTTCAAGCGCTTGCTCGGGCTGCACGCCGATGGCGCGGCAGACGTCGCGGGTGAGGCCCGGGCGGTTGAGGGTGTAGAAGTGCAGGTGCTCCACCCCTTCGTCCAGCAGCTCGGAACACAGCTCGGTGGCCAGCGCGGTGGCCAGAAGCTCCTCGCGCCCGTCCCGCTCGGCGGCCTCGAAAGCCTCGACCATCCACTGCGGCACATGCGCCCCGCAACGGGCGGCGAAGCGCGCGGTGTTCTTGAAGTTTTCGATCGGCAGAACGCCTGGGATCACCGGCTTGTCGATCCCGGCGGCAGCGCAGGCATCGCGGAACCGTAGGAAGGTATCGGCCTCGAAGAAGAACTGGGTGATCGCCTCATCGGCCCCGGCCTCGAACTTGCGCTTGAGCCAGGCCACATCGGCCCCTTCGCCCTTGGCCTCGGGGTGCGGGTCGGGGTAGGCGCCGACGCGGATCTTGAAATCGCCGGTGTCCTTGAGGGCGGCAATCAGCTCGCAGGCGTTGGCGAACCCTTCGGGATGGGCCTCGAACCCGTCAGAGCCCTTGGGCGGGTCGCCGCGCAGCGCCACGATCTCGCGCACGCCGGCCTCGTGGAAGCCGCGGGCGATTCCCAGCGTTTCTTCGCGGGTTGCATCGACGCAGGTGAGATGCGCGGCCACGTTGAGGCCCGAGGACTTGTGCAGCGTTGCCACCGCCTCGCGGGTCAGTTCACGGGTGGTGCCGCCGGCGCCGTAAGTGACGGAAACGAAAGAGGGGTTCAGCGGGGCGAGCACATTTACCGTGTCCCAGAGGCGAAAAGAGGCCTCGAGGTTCTGCGGTGGGAAGAACTCGAAAGAAACGGAAGGCGCGGCGGGCATGACGGGTCTCGTGTGTTTTAGGTCGGTTTTGGTTGTCGCATTTGCGCGGATGTGAAACAAGCTCATAACTCTCAAGACGATCATGAGTTTCACATGCATATCGAATTTCGCCACCTCCGCTCGGTGCGGGCGATCCATCAGGCAGGCGGGCTGGCGCGAGCGGCAGATATGCTCAACATCACCCAGTCGGCGCTGAGCCATCAGATCAAGGGGCTTGAGGATCAGGCGGGGGTGGAGCTGTTTGTGCGCCGCTCCAAGCCGCTGAAGCTCTCGGCCGCCGGGCATCGCCTGCTGAAGCTGGCCGAGAAGGTGCTGCCCGAGATCGAAGCGCTGGAGCAGGACTTCAAGGCGCTGCGGTCGGGCAAGACCGGGCGGCTGCATATCGCCATCGAATGCCACGCCTGCTTTGAGTGGCTCTTTCCGGTGCTGGAGCAGTTTCGCCGGGCCTGGCCGGATGTGGATGTAGACATCCGCCCCGGCCTTGCGTTTGACGCGCTGCCGGCGTTGAACCGCGAGGAGGTGGACCTCGTGGTATCTTCCGACCCCGAGGATCTGCCGGGCATCGCCTTTGCGCCGCTGTT
Organism: Vannielia sp. ABF1_015; assembly: GCF_056160745.1. Classification (NCBI taxonomy): domain Bacteria; kingdom Pseudomonadati; phylum Pseudomonadota; class Alphaproteobacteria; order Rhodobacterales; family Paracoccaceae; genus Vannielia; species Vannielia sp. ABF1_015. The sequence continues at coordinate 79,004 of NZ_JBSWXT010000004.1, read as the reverse complement.
CGACTACCAGCCCACTTTCGTCGCCGCCGCCAGCCACCCGCTGGCCGAGAAAGACTGGATTGCGCCGGATGATTTGCGCGACGAGGTGCTCATCACCTACCCGGTGGAGCCCGCGCGGCTGGATGTGTTTTCGCAGTTTCTGACCCCGGCCAAGGTGCAGCCCCGGCAGGTGCGCCAGAGTGAGTTGACGGCAGTGATCCTGCTGCTGGTGGCCTCGGGGCGCGGGGTGAGCGTGCTGCCGGATTGGGTGCTGCGGGCCACGGTGAAGAGCGACGACTACATCACCCGCCCGCTTACCGAATCCGGCCTGACCCGCCGCCTTTATGCCGCCACGCGGGAGGAAGAGGCGACCAAGCCCTACATGGCACATTTCCTCAAGCTCGCCCGGACCGAGCCGGTGAAGTTGCAACGCGCCGGGTGAACCCTTGGCAGCGGACGGATTCGGGCCTATACGCGCGGCCTTGAGCCGAGAAGGAGCCGGATGATGACGGGCAGTGCAAACCTCAACACCATGATCAAGGCCGCCCGCAAGGCAGGCCGCTCGCTGGTGAAGGATTTCCGCGAGGTGGAGAACCTGCAGGTCAGCTCCAAGGGGCCGGGAGACTTTGTGTCGCGCGCCGACATGCGGGCCGAGGAGATCGTCAAGGAAGATCTGATGGGCGCGCGGCCCACATACGGTTGGCTGGGTGAAGAAGGCGGCGGCGAGGATGGCGAAGACCCGACCCGCCGCTGGATCGTCGACCCGCTCGATGGCACCACCAACTTTTTGCACGGGCTGCCTCACTGGGCGGTGTCGATTGCTCTGGAGCATAAGGGCGAGGTCGTTGCCGGCGTGGTTTATGACCCGGCGAAGGACGAGTGTTTCTGGGCCGAGAAGGGCGCTGGTGCGTGGATGAACGAGACCCGGCTGCGGGTGTCGGGCCGCGAGAAGATGATCGAATGCATCTTCGCCACCGGCCTGCCGTTTGGCGGCCGCCCCGAGTTGCCCGAAACGCTGCAGGCCTGCGCCCGGCTGCTGCCCACCTGCGCCGGTGTGCGCCGTTGGGGCGCTGCCGCGCTGGACTTGGCCTATGTTGCCGCCGGGCGGCTTGATGGCTACTGGGAGCGCCGCCTGAATGCATGGGACATCGCCGCGGGCGAGTTGATTGTGCGCGAGGCGGGCGGCTTTGTGGAGCCGATGGACGAGGGCGAGCGGGTGCTGGAGAGCGGTGCCATCATCGCGGCCAACCCGTCGATCTTTTCTAAATTCGCCAAGCAGGTGCGCGGCAGCTGAGCGCGGGCCAGAAGAGATTTGAGGCCTCCGGCGGGAGATATTTGGAGCAAGAAAATGGGCAGGGGCGCGTAAGAAGCGCGCATTTGATTCAAATTGTTCCTGTTTTATGCGCCGCGCCTGCGGGTTGGGCGCATCATGTTGCATTTTCTTGCTGAAAATACTCAAAAAATTCCGACGTTGCCTCAGGCGCGGTCGCTAGGGTGGTTCACGCCGTCAGACCAGGGGATTGGCTCCAGGTCGCGGGGGTTCACCCCATCGAGGCAGCCCGCGTTTACGCCGTATTCTTCGGGGTTCGAGCGGCGCTGGTGGTGAGTGTAGATGCCGCATGTGGCGCAGAACCAGTGCTTTGCCGTGCGGGTGCCCCATGTGTAGAGCGTGAGGTTTTCAGCGCCTTTCACGATCCGCAGGTTGGCCAGCTTGGCCGAAACAGGGGCGGCGCCACGACGGCGGCAGAAGGAGCAGTCGCAGCGGCGGATCGAGCCGAGGCCAGCGGGCACCAGTGTGACCTTCAGTTCCACGGCGCCGCAGTGGCAGGTGGCCTTTCTGGGGGCTTCGGTCATTTGCGTCTCCGGACGGTGGGGATGGAGCTGGAGGAGAGCTGGCCATAGTTGGTGTCAGGGTGGGGCGGGTGGCCCTCTGTCTTTTGCCACCAGCTGGCCGCGCCTTCTTTGAGGAACCACGGCAGGGTGCCGATCAGCCCGGCGACGAAGCCGCCGACGTGGGCCCAGTAGGCGACGCCTGTGCCGGCGCCGACGGTCATTGCGCCGTTTACCAGTTGCAGGCCGAACCAGACGGCCAGCACGATCCAGGCCGGGATGGGCCAGATTTTTGGGATGATGACGATGATGAAGAGCACGTCGATCTTGGCTTTGGGATAGAGCAGCAGGTAGCCGCCCATCACCCCGGCGATGGCCCCCGAAGCCCCCACCAGCGGGGCGGTGCTGCCGGGCGAGAAGACGACGTGAAGCCATGTCGCCACGACCCCTGTAGCGAGGTAGAAGCCGAGGAAGGCGAAGGGCCCCATCTCCTCTTCCAAGTTGTCGCCAAAGATCCACAAAAACAGCATGTTACCGGCAAGGTGCATGATGCCGCCATGGAGGAACATGGCGGTGATATAGTCGAGCGCCTGCGCCCGCGCAGGGGTGACGCCGAACTCGGAATATAGCGCGTAAAGCTGGCGGTCATTCAGCGGCAAAGTCACCAGCAAAAACACCGCGACATTGATGATGATGAGCCCGAGCGTGACCCATGGGGTGGTGCGGGAGGGGTTGTGATCGCGGATCGGGAACATGGGCGATAGGTGCCCTGAGGGGCCGGTTTGGTCAAGCCGGGTCGCGTTAATCATGTTTTCGGGAGGGGAGTTGACGCAGGAAGGCCGCGCGGAGAGGCTGAGACATGGTTAGCAAAGTGTTGATATTGGCCCTCGCGGTGACCTGCGCCGGCGCCACGGCGGGCGCCGCAGAACGCTGTGAAATGGCGGTGCTGGTGGAGCCCGACAAGCGCGAGCAGGTGCTGCAATCGGTTCGTGAGGCGGGCAGTGAACAGGAGGCCCGAACCCATACCAACGCGATGTGGGAGATCTGGGCCACCGCGCCCGACGCCCATGCGCAGGAGCTGCTCGACGAGGGGATGGACCGGCGCGAAGCCCGTGATTTTGCAGGCGCGATCAAGGCCTTCGACGCGTTGGTGGACTACTGCCCAAGCTACGCCGAGGGCTACAACCAACGCGCCTTCATCCGCTTCATCCAGCAGGATTATGCCCCCGCACTCGCCGACCTCGACGCCGCAATCACGCGCTCCCCCGACCATTTCGCCGCCATCGCCGGTAAGGCGTTGACGCTGATGGGGCTGGGCCGGAACGGCGAGGCAAAGACGGCGCTGGAGGCCGCGCTGGAGCTGAACCCGTGGCTGCCCGAGCGCGGCTTGATGGGGATGCTGGAGAATCAGGACATCTGAGGCAGGCAGGGTCGCCGGTGGCCGTATCCGTAAACCCGCCGCACCCCGGGGCAGGAGTCTGGCGTTAACCCTGAAATTCAGGGGGCCACAAGTGATGCACATCCTATGCACAACTGATGCAGATGTCGCCTGACATAGCGGGCGTTAATCAATGCACCGTGCGCCTGCCCGGCATGCGCCCGGCCCACGAAGCAGCAAGTCTGTTTCGACGGGTTTTCCCGGCGCGATCAGGCGTCTATGGTCGCGCCGCAGCCGCCCCCGTGCCCGCGTGGTGGAATGGTAGACACTGGGGACTTAAAATCCCTTGGCTTTATGCCGTGCCGGTTCGAGTCCGGCCGCGGGCACCAGAGGGGGCAGACTGGGTGGTGTGCAGATTGCCCACCCTACGGTTTGGCCTATCGCTCGTAGCCGGTCATCTCCAGGTAGCCGCGGCCCTTGTGGGTGCCGGTGATGCTGACGGGGCCTTCCCAGTATTCGAAGCTGACGTCCATCCATGCGTCATCGCGCAGGGCGTCTATTTCCACGTCCAGCGACTGGGCGGGGAGTTCGACCCGCCAGCGGGTGGGTGGGTTGGTGCCTTCGAGCGGGGTGAGGTGAAGCGCGCCGTTGCCGTAGGGGGTGGCGGTGCCGTCTGGGGCGATCCATGTGGCGGAGGTGAAGGCGGTGCCGTCGGTGGCGCGCAGGGCAAAGCCCATGAGGCGGGCGCCGGTGGAGAAGGTGAGCGAGATCCAATCCCACCCGGCCTGATTTTCGGCGAGCGGTTGGGAGGACCATTCGCGATCAAGCCAGGCGTTGCCGGTGACGGGGATCTCGCCGGTGGGCAGGGTGAGGGTGCCGGTGACCTCGTAGAAGGGTTGCGAGTAGTAGTGGCTGGCCTGCCCGGTGGGGGATTTGACCGAATAGCCCTTGTCGCCCTGCAGGACGAGCGGGCCGGTGGCGGTCAGCTGGAGGTCATAGGCGAAATCGGGGGCGGAGGCGGTGAGGCTGAGGGCATCGAGCTCGTCGCCGGTGCCGGAGCCGTTGGCGACCATGTGCCAATCGTCGATCCACGCGGCGAAGGGGGCGGCGGTGACGCCAGCTTGCCCGATGCCGCCGCGCGCGCGGCGCTCGGTGGAAAAATGGGCCGAGGGCGTGGTGAGCGCGGCGTGGGCCATCCAGATTTGCGGCGAGGACCAGCCTTCGGCGTCATGCGGCGCGAGGGCGGAGCGAAAGAGAGTCCACTGGATGCCATAGGGGGTGCCGTCGGGGCCTTCCAGCGTGGCGGTGAGATACCACCATTCGATGCGGAAGGCGGGGTGGGGGCCGTGATCGGCCGGGAAGCGTAGGCGGGTGTCGGGGGAGGGCAGGGCGAAGCCGGAGGCCTCGGTGCCCAGCCCGGCGAAGCCTTGGGCGCGGGCCGTCAGCGGTGCGGCGGCGAGGGCGGCGAGGAGGGTGCGACGGGTGAGGCTCATCTTTCGCTCGCGAAGGTCTTGAGGAAGGCGGTGGGCTGGGTGCGGCGGAGCTTGATCACCGGCCATGCGCAGGCCAGCGCGGCGGCGGCGAGGGCGGCGGCGAAGAGCAGCGCCCATTGGCCGGGGAAGAGGAACATTGGCAGGCGCCAGCCGAAAGCCTCGGTGTTGACGACGGCAAGCAGCGCCCAGGCGAGGGCAAGGCCCAGCGGCAGGGCGAAGGCGGCGGTGAAGGCGGCGAGCGCGAGGGTGCGGATGGCCTCCAGCGTGGCGAGGCGGGCGCGGGTGCTGCCCATTGCCCAAACCGGGGCGATCTGGGGCAGGCGCATGGTCGAGAGGGTGAGCATGGCGGTGAGGATGGCCAGCGCGGCCACGCCGAGGGTGAGCGCGTTGAGCGCGGCGGTGACGGCGAAGGTGCGCTCGAAGATGGCGAGCGAGTAGGCCTTGATTTCGGCATTGGGCACGAGGGCGGTGGGGGGCAGGCCGAAGGTTTTGGTGAGTGCGGTGCTGAGGGTGGCGACATCGGCGGGGGCAACGCGCAGGCCGTAGCGGAGTTTGGGCACATCGGGGAAGTGGCTGGTGAGGGCCGCGATGGAGGTGATGGCTTGGGGGGCGGGGTTTCCGTAGTCGGAATAGGTGGCGATGATCTCGGCGCTCCAGTCGGGGGTGAGCTGGAGGGTGTCGCCGGGGGAGAGGTCGGCGCGGCGGGCGAGCTGTTCGTTGATCATCACCGCGTTGCCGGTGGCGAGCTTGTCCCACGGGTTTGGGGCGGCGGTGAGGAGGGGCCAGTTGTTGCGGTAGGTTTCATGATCGGCAACGCCGTAGAGCTCACCGGTGCCTTGGTTGGCCAGCGGAATGTCGACGTGCCAGATGGGGAGCGTGGCCTGCACCTCGGGGCGGGTTTCGAGGAAGGCGCGCAGGCGGGTGGCTTCCTCTTCGGAGCGGGCGGTGACGTAGAGTTCGGAGACGAGGCGCTGATCGAGGAAGCCGGTGAAGGTGAGGCGGAAGGAGCTGACCATGGTGCCCACGCCGATGTTGGTGGCCAGTGCCAGCAGCAGGGCCATGAGGGCGAGGCGGAGGCCGGGGAGTTGCTGGCGGGCGTCGGCCCAGAGCCATTGCGACAGCGGGCGGCGGGCGAGGGCTTGGGCGCCGGCGAGGAGGGCGGCGAGCAGGGCGGGCAGGGCGAGGGCGGCGCCGAGGAGCAGGCCGCCGAGCAGGGCAAAGCCACCGGGCAGCCCGCCAATGAGGGGCACGGCAGCGGCCCCGGCGGCGGCCAGCGCGAGGCCTGCGGCGGCTTGCAGCGCGAGGGTGCGGGCAGAGGCGCGGGCCCATGCGCGGGATTGGGCGGAGGAGAGGATGGGCAGCCGGGCGAGGGCGATGAGCGCCCCGGCCCCGGCCGCGAGGGTGCCTGCGAGGGCGATGGCCAGCCCGCTCACCGCCCATGCCGGGCGGAAGGTGAGCTGGCCCGGGAGCGCTGCGCCATAGAGCCCGCGAAGGGAGGCGGAGACATCGGGCAGGAGAGCGGCGGCGGTGATGTGGCCGAGGGCGAGGCCTGCGGTGCCCGCGATGAGGGCGAAGGCGGTGAGCTCGGCCAAGGTCAGCGCGGCGAGCAGGCGGGTGGAGAGGCCGAGGGCGCGCAGGGTGCGGAACATCGGGCGGCGCTGCTCGAAGGCCAGCCCGATGGCACCATAGGCGATGAAGAGGCCGACGGCGAAGGCGAGCATGCCGAAGGCGGTGAGGTTGAGGTGGAAGCTGCGGGTGAGCCGGGCGATCTCGGCTCCGCCTTGGGGGCGGGTGCGGGTGAGGCCGGGAGCGACTTCGGCCAGCGGCGGGCGGGTGAGCGGCTGCTCCGCCTCGGGGGCGAGGAGCAGGTGGGTGATGGTGCCGGAGGGCGCACGGCTCATGGCCCCGTCGATGGTGGTGATGAGGGTGCCGGGGGGCAGGCCGGGGGCCGGGGTGGCCCCGGGCGCGCGGGCGAGGGTTTCGGGCGCGGCCCATGCGGGGGGCGGCAGGGTGATGAGCGCCGAAGGGGGCATTTGCGCGAGGGTGGGCGCGAGCGCGGGGAGGCTGCCCATGGGGAGGGTGAGAAAATCGTAGCCCTCCACGGTGAGCCCTTCGGGCGTGGTGCCTTGCCAGACCGGGGAGACCTGCCAGCCCGCGCGGCGCAGGGCGAGGAAACGCTCCATCGGGATGCGGCCTGCGGGCGAGGTGAGGTGATCGGGCGTGTCGGGCGAGAGCGCGGCCTCGGAGGCGGCGTAGGAGGCGCGGGCCTCGGCGTTGATGGCTTGCACGGCGGAGAAGAGCGCGGTGGCCAGCGCGATGCCGAGCAGCAGGGTGGCGAGCTGGCCGGGGTGGCGGCGCCAGTGCGAGAGCAGGGCGGAGAGGGCGGCGCGGGTCATTGGGCGCGGAGGCACGCTGGCCGGGAGGAGCGGCGGGCGGTGGGGCTTGTGCGCCGGGGTGGGCGTTGCTCGTCCGCCCTTCGAGGCGTCCTCGCGTACGCGGGTGGCGGCGGGCAGACTGCACATGGCCACTGGTGTTGGGCGCGGGGCGGGGTCATGCCAGTTTGCCCCGGGAGAGGTGGAGCCTTCGGGACATGGCGGCGGCGATGGTTTCGGAGTGGGTGACGGTGACGAGGGCTGCGCCGGTTTCGGCGGTGAGCTCCAGCATGAGGGCGAGGACGGAGGCGGCATTGTCTTCGTCGAGGTTGCCGGTCGGCTCGTCGGCAAGGATCAAGGGCGGCTTTGCGGCCAGAGACCGGCCAATGGCGAGGCGCTGCTGCTGGCCGCCGGAGAGGGTTTCGGGCCATGCCGAGAGCAGCGGCGTGAGGCCAAGACGGGCCGCGAGCGCCTCGCACCATGCCGGATCATGCCGCCCGGCGAGGCGGGCCTGAAAGGAGAGGTTGGCGGCCACGTCGAGGGAGGGGATCAGGTTGAACTGCTGGAAGATCAGGCCGATGTGCTTGCGCCGGGCTTCGGCGCGGGCGGCATCCGGCAGGCTGGAGAGCGCTGCGCCATTCAGCGTGACGGTGCCGCTGTTAGGGCGGTCGAGCCCGGCGAGCAGGTGGAGCAGGGTGGATTTGCCAGAGCCGCTTTCACCCGTCAGGGCAAGGGTTTCGCCTGCGGCGAGGGTGAGGGAGACGCCGGAGAGCACGGGTTGCGCCTCGCCCGAGGCAAGAGGAAAGGATTTGTGGATGTCTTCAGCGGTCAGCAGCATGGCCGGGAGGATGTAGGCTTGCGTCGCCAAAGGGAAGTGGGGTGCGGCGCTGGGGCGCGGGCAAAGGCTGGGCGAGCGGAGGGGGCGGCACGCGCATTTGGGCCGGAGCGGGTGCGGAGCTAGGAGGTTTGGGCCTCCAGCGCGCGGCGCATTTGGGCATCCAGCGTGCCGAGGGTGGAGGTGTATGGGATGTGGGCGTTCATCCCCATGGCGCGCAACTCGGACAGAGCCGGGGCCTTGCCGTCAGAGCAGGCGAGCACCGGGATGTTGCGAAAGGCGCGGCCAGAGTTGCGGATTTGGGCCACGGTGGCAGGGCCGGAGAGGCCGGGCATGTCGAGATCCATCACCGCAAGGTCGATCGGCCCGGCGAAGAGCGCCTCGATGGCCTCATAGCCATTGGCGACGGTGACAACCTGATGCCCGCCCGCGCGCAGAAGCTCGCGCAGGCTGTCTTGCTGGTGGGCCTCTGCGAGGGCGAGGAGCACGCGCATTGGGGCGAGCGGGAGCTGCTGTTTGGGCAGGCCCTTGGCCCCGTGCTGCCCCATCGGGGCGCTGCGCTTGCGGCGCTGGGCGAGGCTCTGCTCTGCCTCGGAGAGCACGGAGTCGAGCTCGGCCCGGAGGCTTTCGGCGGCCTTCATCACCTGCGCCAGCCGTGCGCGTTGCTCTTCGGGCAGGTCGCCTTGCTCCATCAGCGCTGCAAAGCCGAGGATGGCGCCAAGGGGTGTGCGGGTTTCATGCCCCAGCCGCTCCAGCAACTCGCGCAGGGCCTCGCTGCCGCCCGCTTCGCGGCGGTCTCGGGCATCAAGCTCGCGCTCGGCATAGCGTGCGCGGCGGTCGTCGGTGATGACGGTCAGGCTGCGCAGGAACCGGCCGGAACTGTCGCGCATTGCCCCGGCGGAGAGCAGGACCGGAATGGGCCGCCCATCGGCGCGGATGAATTCGTGGGGGGTATTGGTGAGGCTGCCGCGTGAAAACAGCAGCGGCAGCCCGGTCGTGAGCGCGTAGGCGCGCGATTCGGGCGACATGATATCCAGCGTGCGCTTGCCGATCAGGTCTTCGCGGCTGTAGCCGAGCAGGCGGGCCCATGCGGTGGAGACATTCAGCAGCGTGCCGTTTTCGTCAATGGAGTGCAGCAGCAGCGGCTCGATAGAAAACAGGGCGTCGAACCCGGCATCGGGCTCGTTGGAGGCGTTCTGCAATTGTGGAAGAGGGCTCATTCCAGCCTTCCTTCATGGTGCATCATATTCTGCCCACGAGCCCTGCCCCCCGTGGTCAGTGCACGCTGCTTTGCCCCCCAAATCAAGCGGGTCGGCCAGTTTTTCACGATTTAATGCTGAAACCGGGCGCGAAAAGCCGGTTTTCTTACGACTTAAGTGTCATATGGCGCGATACTCAGCTGCGTGTGCCGGAAAACCGGGCGGCCCAATCCTCGCGCTCTTCGTCGGCGATTTTGGCGAAGAGCACATCGGGAACGGTGAAGCCATGCCCCGGTTTCAGCCTTGTAAGCGCGGCGGAAAGGTCGCCCGGCCATGAGCTGTCATCCGTGCCCATGTCTGCCAGCATCCGCTGGGCGGTGAAGGGGATGAAGGGGGCCGAGAGCACCGCGTAGAGGCGGATGAGGTTGAGCGCGAGGCGGATGTCTGCGGCTGCGGCCTCGGGATCTTCCTTGAAGGTGGTCCAGGGGGCCGAGGCTTGCAGGAATTCATTGCCCGCCACCCAGATCGAGCGGAGGGTGGAGGCCGCGCGGCGGACTTCGATGGCGTCCATCTGGGCGGTATACTCGGCGAATTTGCCTTGCAGGTCGTCGATCAGCGCGGCGCCCCGCTCGGAAAGCGCGCCCCCGGCGGGCACCTCTTCGCCCCACTTGGAGCGGCAGAACTTGGTGACGCGGGAAACGAAGTTGCCCAGCACGTCGGCGAGATCCTTGTTTACGTCTTGCTGGAAGGTTTCCCAGGTGAATTCGGTATCGTTGGTTTCGGGGGCGTGGGAGAGCAGCCACCAGCGCCAGTAGTCGGCGGGGAGGATCTCGAGCGCCTGATCCTGAAACACGCCGCGGCCTTGCGAGGTGGAGAATTGGCCGCCCTCGTAGTTCAGGTAGTTGAACGATTTGATGTAGTCGACCAGCTTCCACGGCTCGCCGGAGCCGAGGATGGTGGCGGGGAAGGAGAGGGTGTGGAAGGGCACGTTGTCTTTGCCCATGAACTGGACGTAGCGGACATCATCGGCGCCCTCGTCGGTGCGCCACCATTTCCACCAGGCCTCATCCTCGGTGCCGTTGGCGTCAGACCACTCTGCCGCGCAGGCGATGTATTCGATGGGCGCGTCGAACCAGACGTAGAAGACCTTGCCTTCCATGCCGGGCCAAGGCTCTTGCCCTTTGCGCACCGGGATACCCCAGTCGAGATCACGGGTGATGCCCCGGTCTTGCAGGCCGTCGCCGTCGTTCAGCCACTTCTTGGCGATGGAGGTGGTGAGGATGGGCCAGTCAGTTTTGCTGTCGATCCATTTGGAAAGGTCGTCGCGCAGGCTCCGCTGGCGCAGGTAGAGGTGCTTGGTTTCGCGCACTTCAAGGTCGGTGGAGCCGGAGATGGCGGAGCGCGGTTCTATCAGGTCTGTCGGGTCGAGCTGCTTGGTACAGTTTTCGCATTGGTCGCCGCGGGCCTTGTCGTAGCCGCAGTTGGGGCAGGTGCCCTCGATATAGCGATCGGGCAGGAAGCGGCCATCGGCGTTGGAATAGACCTGCTTTTCGGAGACTTCCTCGATCAGCCCGTTCTCGGCCAGCGCCCCGGCGAAATGCTGGGTGAGGCGGTGGTTCTGCGGCGAGGAGGAGCGGCCGAAGTGGTCGAAGGAGAGGTCGAAGCCCTTGCCGATCTCGGCCTGCACGGCGTGCATTTCGGCGCAGAACTCGGCCACCGGCTTGCCCGCCTTGGCGGCGGCCAGTTCGGCGGGGGTGCCGTGCTCGTCGGTTGAGCAGAGGAACAGCACCTCGTCGCCGCGCGCGCGGCAATAGCGGGCGTAGAGATCGGCCGGAAGCTGGGAGCCGACGAGGTTGCCGAGGTGTTTGATGCCATTGATGTAGGGAATGGCGGAAGTGATGAGCGTGCGTGGCATGGAACGGCCTTCGTGTGCTGGGTTGGCCGGAGGGTTACAGCAGGGAAGCGTGGGGGGCAACGCCCGCGCGCGGCCAAACGGCCCACCCGCCCGCCCCGTTAGGCCACGCGCGGGCTTGACGGGCTACGGGGTGGCGCATATGGGGTGGATGATATTTGTGCCCGGGTAAAAATATGACCGACTCCCCCTACCTCTCGGCCCGGCTTGGCCCGCTGCTGCTGCGAACCGCCCTGCCGATCTCGCTGGTGATGATGCTTCACGGCCTCCTGAGCGTGGTGGATGCGATCTTTCTGGGCCGCTACGTGGGCGCAGAGGCGCTGGCGGCGGTGACGCTGGTGTTTCCGGCGGTGATGCTGTTGGCGGCGCTGGGCACGCTTGTTTCCAGCGGGATGGCCTCGGTGGTGGCGCGGGCGCTGGGCGCGTCAGATGCGGGCGGCGCGGCGCGGGCCTTTGGCGGGGCGCATGGGCTGGCGCTGGCGATATGGCTCGGGGTTTGCGGGATCGGCGCTTTGGCCGGGCCGGGGCTGGTGCGGCTTCTGGCCGATGGCGATGCCGCGCTGGCGGGGATGGGCTGGCGCTACATTGCGATTCTGGGCGGCGGCGGGCTGATCGGGCTTGTGCTGACGCTTCAGACCGACGCGCTGCGGGTAGAGGGGCGGGTGCCCTTCATGGCGGCGATGTCGCTTGCCGTGACGCTGGGCAATGGCGCGCTGGATTGGCTGTTCATTGCGGTTTTCGGCTGGGGCGTGGCGGGCTCGGCAGTGGCCACGCTTGTGGCGCAGGGGGCGGCAGTGCTGGTGGTGCTGGGGCTGCGCGCGCGGGGGCGGCTGGTGTTGCCGCTGCCCCGCTTCGCGTGCGCCCGGTGGGGCGAGATGCTGACGCTCGGTGCGCCGCAGAGCCTGAGCTTTCTGGGCATCGCGCTGATCAGCGCGGCGATGGTGACCATGCTGCGGGTGCTTGATGCGCCTGATAGTGAAGCGCTGGTTGCGGCCTATGGCATTTACCTGCGGGTCATGGCCTTCGCCTTCCTCGGGTTGCTCGGGCTCGGGCAGGCGCTTCAGGCCATCGTGGGCAGTTGCCACGGGGCCGGGCTGCACGCGCGGGCCAACGCGGCGCTGAAGCGTGCGATGGGCATGGCCCTGCTCTACACGGCCACGGTGCAACTGGCGCTGATCGCGGCGCGGCATGCGCTGGGCGGGATATTTACCGAGGACGCCGCGGTGCAGCTGGCGCTGGCGCGCATTCTGCCGATGTTGCTGGCGCTCTACGCCCTGGTCGGGCCGATCAACATGGTTTCGACAGCCTTTCAGGCGGTGGGGGATGCCCGCCGGGCGGCCCTTTTGGGGCTGGCGCGACCCTACCTGCTGGTGATCCCGCTGACGCTGCTCCTGCCCTTGCTGGCGGGTGTGCCCGGCCTCTGGCTCGCGCCGCCGCTGGCCGAGGTCGGTATGCTGGCATTGCTGGCTGTCGTGTTGTTGCGGCGGCGGGCGCGGGGGATGCTGGCGATTTCTGGCTGAAGCTGTCGCGCCTAGGGTCCCTTGCGCTGCTTGCCGGTGAGCCAGCCGGTGAGGAAGCTGGTGCGCGGGGCGTAGACGTAGCGGGTGCGACGCTCGGTTGGGCGGGTGCGCAGGCGCAGGGTGCCGATGACGGCGAGCGCGATGTGGGCGGCGGCGATGAGCCAGAACAGCGCGGCGGGGCCGGTGGCGGCCATCAGCCATGAGGCGGTGAGGGGTGCGGCGATGGCCCCGGCGGCGAAGGCGAACATCAGCGCGGCGGAAAGCTCGACCCGTTCGTCATCCGACGCCCAATCGTGCGCATGGGCGGCGGCGACCGAGTAGATCGGGAAGCTGGCGGCCCCGAAGATGGCCGCCGTGGCGAGGATGGCGGCGGTGGAGCCCGAGGTGGCGATGGTGGCGAGGCAGGCCAGCGTGGACGCGATGGAGAGGGCGATGAGCACCCAGCGTCTGTCATAGCGGTCGGCGAGCCAGCCTGCGGGCCATTGCGCCAGCGCGCCGCCGCCGATCCAGATGGCGAGAAACAGGCCGATCTGTTCGGGTGCGAGCCCCACGGCCTGGCCATAGACCGGGCCGACGGTGCGGAAGCTGCCCGAGGTGAGCCCGGCGGCCAGCACCGCCGCCCCGGCCAGCGGGGAGCGGGTGAAGGCGAGCGCGGGGCGCAGCCGGGGTGCGGCGGGTGTTGCGGGCTGGGCGGTGGTGGTGAGCGTCAGCGGCAGCAGGGCGGCGCAGCAGAGGATCGCCAGCAGGGTGTAGGCGGCATAGGTGGCGGGCTCCAGCATGCCGACGAGCAGCTGGGCGAGCAGCGAACCGCCCATGTCGACCAGCCGGTAGCTGCCCATCGCCCGGCCCCGGGTGGCGTTGGTGACCCGCGCCTGAAGCCAGGCTTCGATGACGGTGTAGCAACCGGCGATGCAGAGGCCCGAGGCCACCCGCATCCCCGCCCAGGCCCAGGGGGTGGTGAGCAGCATGTGAGCCAGCAGCCCGATGGCCCCCAGCGCGGTGAAGGCGGCGAAGGCGCGGGCGTGGCCGACAGAGCCCATCAGCCGGGGTGCCCACCAGCACCCGAGGAAGAAGCCGGTGAAATGGGCTGAGCCGAGCAGGCCGATTTCGCCGGTGGAGAAGCCCAGCGTCAGCCCCGAGAGCGCATCCATCGGCCCGAGCCCGCCCGAGGAGAGCTGGAGCAGGGCCACAGAGGCGAGCAGCGGGGCGAAGGAGAGCAGGAGGCGCATGGGGGTGGAGTAGCCCCGCAGGGCGGGGCGGGCTGGCTTGGGGGCGACGGGGAGTGTCGTTTTTTTAGGCTGGCTATGTGGGGCGACGGCGGCTGCGGCGGCTTGGTTCGCGTGGTGGCACGGACGGGGCTAGACTTGCCCTAAGCGGTTTCTTTCAGTGCGGTCAGCGGGCTCAGCGTGAGCGCGGCGCGGGGGGCGGGCTGGGCGAGGTGCCATGCGGCGGGCGGGGCCATGCGGGCGCGCAGCCGCCGCAGCCGCCAGCGGGTGAGGCCCGGGCCATGGGCGGGGGCGGCGTGCCAGCGGCTTTCGATTCCGGGCGCGCCGCCCTTGCCCGGGGTCAGGATCAGCCCCAGCGGCGCGGGGCCTTCCGGCTCGCCCGCCGCGAGGTGCAGCCGCCGCACCGGGACCATCGCCGGTGGCGTGTCCAGCTCTGTGACCACCAGCGGAACCGCGCCCGAGCGCAGCGCTTCTTCCATGCACCAGAGCATCTCCATCGGGCGCCGGGCTCGCACCACCAGAAGCCGCCCCGGATCAATCCAGCCCACCACGCCTTCGCCGCAAAACCCGGCGTCCTGCCAGCCCGGGGTGATCCAGAGCACCGGCCCTGAAAGCCGCCCTGCCGCCGCCAGCGCCAGCGTGCGGCGGGCGGAGCCGCAAAACTCATGCACCCGCCCCGTGGCCAGCGCGAACTCTCCGGTGATTTCGCAAAGGCGGCGGGGCCGGTGGGGCATGTGGGAGAGTGGATCGCGGGGCATGGCGGCACCATAATGTTCGCTATTTGTTCCGTAAAGCCCTGTGCCAAGGGGCTTGGGGTGGCCCCCGGTGGTTACGCGTGGCGAAGCGGGACGAGGTGATTGTCCCACGCTGCATCATGGCGAGCGAGGGGCTGCGCCGTGCCGGTGGCAGAGAACTGGAACAGCCCGCCCATGCCGTCGGAGGCCAGAAACCCCGCCCCCAAAGGGGCAAGGCCGCAGATGTCGGCCCGCCGCCAATGGGCGGTGAGGGCAGCCGTCTCGGCGTTGAAGATTTGCACCTCGCCGCCGCGAGGCGAGGTGATGCCGACAAAGGCCCCGTCTCCCGAGAAGGCGACCGAACCGGCGTAGCCTTCCATCGCCAGCGCCCGCAGCGGCGGGGCCGTGCAGAGCCGCAGCGGAGCCCCGGCCTGCCAGAGGCCCAGCAGCGGCACCGGCTCGGCCACGTCGCTCTGCCACTGCATGGCAAAGCCCGCCAGCCCATCGGGGCGCAGGGCGAGGTGGCGGATGGAGTTGGCGGCCAGTTCGGGGGGCAACTCGGAGAGCGCCAGCGGCCCGCGATCGGCGGAGACCACGGCGAGGTTGGGGCGCATATTGGCGAGGTTAAGCACCGTGCGGCCATGGTCGGGGTGGGTTTGCAGCCCGCCGTTGGCGACCAGCAGGGTTTCGTCGCCCGGCAGGGTGAGGATTTCATGCGGGCCGATCCCGCCGGAGGGCACCTCGCCAATGCGGGCATAGCCCTCGTCAGGGGCCCAGAGGCCGATGACACCGCGCCCCGCCGCATAGTCGTTTTCGGAGGTGGCCAGCAGCGTGCCGCCGTGGAGGAAGGCCCCGTGGCCGTAGAAATGCCGCCCGCTTGGGGCCTCCAGCCGCGCGGTTTGCTGGCTGGTGGCGCAGTCGATCACCAAGGCGAAGCGGCCGGGGCGGCGGGCGAAGGCGACCGCGAAGGGGCGCGTAGGGTGGGCGGCGGCGGCATGGCCCCGGTCGGGGAGCGGGATGCGAAAGCGCAGCGCCCCGGCGGGGGAGAGGCCACAGAGGCAGTAGGCGCTGGATGGGTCACGCGCGGCGGCAAGGTAGGCGGGCGCGCCTGCATCGGCCCATGAGCTGCGGGGCACGGAGGCGGCGGCGGCGAGGCCTGCGAGGAACTGGCGACGGGGGAGCATGGGAGCCTCCGGCAGGTGGGGAACGGGGCGGGTCAGTCGCCGTCGAGCGCGTTGAAGCCTTGGCCGACGTTCAGATGCGCGCCAATTTCTGCGGCGGCGGTTTCTTTCAGCAGGTCGAGGTAGGAGGTGAGGCTTTCGATTCCCATCCGGGCGGTGGGATCTGCGACGCCGGCGAAGGCGGGCTCATCGAGCTTGGCGAGCCAGCCTTGCGCGTCATCGAAGAGCGATGCGGTTTCGCTGGCGGTGCCATCGGCGAGCAGGTGCGAGAACTCTTCCAGCGCCGCCAGCGAGAGGGCGAGGTTGCGCTGGGAGCGGCCCGAGCGCCAGGCCTCGGCGCGGGTGGGGCGGGGCCGTTCGAACGAGCCGAGCGGGCGGGCGAGGCGGGCGTCGTCGTTGTATTCGATGCCGGTGATCAGCGCGGTGAAGAGCGCCTGCGCGGCCTCGGCGGGGGTGAGGTAGGCGCTGTTGCCCTCGGCCCCTGCCGTCAGCAGCGCATCGGCGGTGCCGGGCCAGCCCGCCTGCAGGTTTTGCGCCTTGGCGGCGATGTCATGGGCGATGGCCTGCACCAGCGTGCAGGAATAGCTGCCGGGGGCATAGCCGGTGAAGGTGTCGTCGTAGAGCATCCGCTCCAGCGCCATAAAGCCCTGCACCGCCACGGATTGCTGGGCGAAGCCTTCGGGCGTGGTGGTGGCCGGGTCTGCCGCCTTGGTGAGCAGGGAGAGTTGGCGGGCGGTGAAGCCCTTGGCGTCGGGCCAGAACTCCAGCGCGAGGGGGCCGCCGATCTCTTGCAAGGGGCCGAGCGCGAGGTGCTGCACGCCGATCCAGCCGTCGAAGGCGGTGTGATAGGCCGCCTTCAGCGCCTCGGCGGTGCAATCGGCGCGGGCGGCTTCATCCAGCGCGGCGGCGGCCTCGGCGAAGGCGGCGTGACGGGGCAGGATGTGGCCTTCGATGGCCTCGGGCACGCCCGCCGAGAGCGGCGGCGCGGCGAGGAGGAGAAGGAGCGCGGCGATCAGGGGGCGCATGTCTGTCCTTTCCGGGGGGCCGTGCCGGGCCGGCCCCCTCGTGTGGTGTTTGACGCGGGTTGTTGCCGGGGAGGTGGGCCGAGGCCTGCTCCTGGGTATCGGTTTCGTCCTTGAGCGCGGGGTGCGGGTGGAGACGATGGGACTGCTGGGGGAGTCTTAGCAGGCGGAAAACCGGATGCGCCAGCCCCGTGGGGGGAGGGATGGCGGGCGCTCTACTCGCGTTTGTAGGCCTCATCCGCGCCGCGCAGCTCTGCCGGGGATGCCAGCCCGTCGCGGTTGGCGTCCACCCGGCGGAAGGCGTAGCCGTATGCCCCGAAGGTGACGATGGTTTTGGCGGTGGATTGCCCGGCCTTGGCCATGGCGCGCACGAAGCTGCGAAACTCCTTGGGCGTGAGCATGCCGTCCTTGTTGCGGTCGGCCCCGGTGAAGGCGCGTACCTCTGCCTTCGAGGGGTTCACCCCCTGTGCCACCAGCGGCCGCGCAGGCAGGATTAGCAGCAGGACCAGAAGCAGCAGGGGCAGGATCAGGGGGGAGACCATGAGGGTGCGTGGGCGGATCATCTCAGGGCTCCTTGGGGGCCGGAACGGGGCGGTGCGGCGGCTGTTGCGGGCCGGTTTTGGGGGGCGTTTTCTGGGCAGGGGCCTCGGCTGTCCATGTCAGAAAGATGATGTGCCCGGCCTTGTTGCGCAAGTCCAGCGGGGCGAGCAGTGCGGGCACCATCTGCCGGCCCTTGTCCGCGCTGCTGTCCTGCCGCCAAAGCACCAGCGTTTGGCGTACGGCGGCCAGCAGGAGGCAGGCGCTTGAGCCGGGGGCAACGAGCAGGTCGGGCGGGGGCGTGCGGCGGTTGCTGAGGCCCTTGGGGCCGTGGTTGCTGGCGGGGTTTTCGAGGCAGATGCGGGGCGGGCAGGGCGCGGAGCTGCAATCAGCCCGGGCCGCCTGTGACATCACCACGATATCGCCCGCCGCGCTTTGCAGCCTGCTCGCCGCCAACCCCGGCGGCTCGGCATAGGCCTCGTCCGGCAGGGTCAGGGCCACGAGCAGACGCAGCAGGAGGATGGTCTTTGACAGGGGCACGGCGGCGGCTCCTCGGGCTTGGCGCGGCGGGGTGCAGCGCTTGGCCTCAAGGTAGCCGCCGGGGCCGACTGGCCCCATGGGGGGAACACCCCATTCAAAGCTCGGCTGACGGGTCCACCAGCCCTTCGCGCAGGGCGAAGGCCATGAGTTGGGGCACCGAATGCACATCGAGCTTTTGCATCATCGAGGTGCGGTGCTTGTCGACGGTTTTGGCCGAAATGCCGAGGTGCCCGGCGATTTCCTTGTTGGAGTGGCCGGCGATGATCATGTTGAGGATCTGGCGCTCGCGGCCCGTGAGTTGCTCGCCTGCGGGCTTGTCCTTCAGCACCTCCATGAAGCGCGCCGCGATGTGGCGCTGACCGCGCAGGATGCCGGGCAGCTTGGCGTAGAGCTCGGAGTTGTCGTCACCCTTGGAAAACAGCCCGTGCACGCCGCTCTCGACCAGAGACGTCACGATGCCGACGGCGCTGACGCCGGTGAGCACGACGATGCGGGTGTCGGGGCTCCAGCGTTGCACCTCCACCACCACCTCCACGCCGCCCGCCATCGGCATTTGTACATCAAGAAGCAGCAGGTCGGGGCGGTGGGCGCGGCAGGCGGCGATGGCCTCCAGCCCGTTTTCGGCCTCGGCGACCACGGTGATGCCGCGTTCTTCGATATGGCCCGGTGTTTCCAGCGCGGAGCGCAATCCGCTGCGGACTATTGCATGATCGTCCGCGACAACCGCATGGTAGGCTCCACGTTCTTTCATCAATCCGTTCCTTTGAATGCCCTTGCCCGAAACCTGCCACGCCTGTCGGAATTTCCCCAGACTTTTCGTGCTTCTGGCCTGCATTTTGCTGGGCGGGGCGATGGCGCGGGCGGAGGGGGTGGTGCTGGCGCCGGGCGTGCAGAGCTCCGAGGTGACGCCTGCGCTGCGCTACTGGGCCTCGCTGGAAACCGAGGTAAGCGAAGCCCTCGCGCAATGGGAGGCGGGGGCGTTTGGCATTGAGCGGGTGACCACCTCTTACGGGCCGGGCTACTCGCCAGAGACATGGGCGGGCACCACGATCACCAATGCCGCCCCGCTGGATGGGCGACCGCCTGACAGCTTTATCCTCACCTTCGATGCGCCGCTTGTCAGCGGTGTGCGGCTGTTTCTGATCCGTGCGGATGGGCTAACGGAGAACCTGATGGATTATTCCATCTTCAGGCCGTTCGATCCGCTCGATCATGCCGTCACGCGGCTGCGTGCGCCCGAATTTACCCTTGCGCCGGGCGAAACGGTGACGCTGCTGGCCCATGTGCAGACCGGCCCTTTTTCGACCTTCGGGATGGAGTTGCATAGCCCCGAGCACCTTGCCCAAGCGAGCTTTCTTTGGGGCATCGGGCTGACGGCCTTTTATGCCTTCGCCATTGCCTGCCTTGTCTTCTTCTTCGGCTTTCAGGTGGCGATGGGCAGTTGGACGGGCGCGATGAACTCGGCAATGTTTGCCGCCTTTCTGGGGCTTGTCGCGGTGATGGACGGGTTGTTTTGGCGGTTTTTCTATCCGCAGCACCCGGAGTGGCAATCGACCGTGGGCTTTGGGATGCTCTTCGCGATCTCGGGCGCGGGCTTTTTGATTGCGGGGGCCGGGATTGGGGCGAAGGTGCCGCGTGCGGGGCGGGTGGTTTTGGCGCTGGCGCTTGTTTCGCTGGCGGGGTTTGCCATTTCGCTGGTGTCGCCGGGGCAGGGCACGGCGTTTTTGGCCTATGGGCTGATTGCGCTCATGCTGGTGTGCAACATCTTCTCGGCCCGCGCGGCGCAGGGTACCGGGCTTACGCCGCCGGTGGGCGCGGTGCTGCTGGCGCGGCTGGCCACCGCCGGGGCTGCGGGCGCGATTGTGTTGATCGTCACCGGGTTGGGCGGAGCGTGGCTGGATGCGCCGCTGGCGATCCGCGCGGTGTTTTTCTTCATGCTGCTGGCCACGATGACGACGCTGACGGCCAATGTGATTGCGCTGCGCCGCCGCCATTTGAGCGCGGTGGAGGCGCGGGTGGAGGCGCTGGAGGCCGAGGCGGAGCGCAGCCGGGAGCTGCTGGAGGCCGAGCGCAACTATACCCGCGCCCGCGACCTGGCTGCGCTGCGCCAGCGCCAGCTTGCCACGGCCTCGCATGATCTGCGGCAACCGCTGATGTCGCTGAGGATGACCTTTGACACGCTGGCCGCAGAGATGAAGCCAGATGTGAAGGCGCGGTTGAATGAGGCGTTTGATTACCTCGCCTCGCTGGCCACCGGCTACGTGGATGAGAGCGTGCCGGAGGCGGGTGAAGAGGAGGGCGAGGCCGAACCGGAGGAGGAAGACGCCGAGGTCTATCCGCTTTCGGTGCCGCTGGGCACGGTGCGGCAGATGTTTGAGGGCGAGGCGGCGAGTAAGGGGCTGGCGCTGCGGGTGGCGGAGAGTTCGGCCGAAGTCACAGTGCCGCCGCTGGCGCTGATGCGCATTGTCACCAACCTTGTCTCCAACGCGATCAAATACACCACCGAGGGCCGGGTGGTGGTGGGCGTGCGGCGCGGTGGCGGGCTGCGGCTGGTGGTGGCCGACACCGGGCCGGGGATGAGCGCGACGGAGGTGGCGCAGTTCAGCGAGGCCTATGCCAAGGGCGCGGCCTCGACCGGGCACGGGCTGGGGCTTTCGGTGTGCTTTGAGCTGGCGCGCGCCAACGGGCTGAGGCTGGAGGTGCGCTCGGAGCCCGGGCGCGGCACCTGCTTTACGCTGTGGCTTGGGGGTTAGGGACAGAGGCCGGTTGTGATCCGCGTTGTGCCGCGCCAGCAGATGTTGGCGCTGCCAAGCCCGGTGATGCGCCATCCCGCGCCGTCACGCTCCAACAGCACGCGCCGGACCTTTCCGGCGACCGAGTCATCCGCCCAGCCGTGATCGAGCAGGTTGGCGGCGATGCGATCGCCCCGCTGCTCGAAAGACAGGGCCAGCCGGGGGCGGCCTTCTTCTGCGCTGGGAAAGTCCGGGCGGATGACATCCGCGATGTCGAGCGGATCGGAGAGGAGGGTGTCGGGCGCGGGTTCTTCGGTGAAGCCGTCGAGGCTGTGGGCCAGGCCGATCTCTTCCATCAGTGACGGCGCGGCGGGGGGCCAGAGCACCACCTCTTCGCCGCTGTCGAAGCTGGCGACGGCCCGCTCCAGCGTGACGCCGAAATCGCCCAATACGTGCTCATAGACGAAGGCCCCTCGGCCGAGGCCCGGCGCGATAATGGAAGACACGGTGATGGTGCCGGTGGTGGCATCGGCGTTGAAGGTGGAGACCACGGGCGAGACGAGCACGCCGCCCCATTGCGGGTTGCGCCAATCCAGCGCGCCGTCGGCGGCGTATTGGAACTGAAAGTCGGGGTTGGCGAAGAAGAGGGGCTGGAGGTTGCCTTCGCGTTCGAGGATCAGCACCGAGAGCTGGTCATGGGCGGTGGCGCGGCAGGGCACGGCGTGCAGGGTGCCGCCTGCGAAGGGCTGGCTGCGGGCGGGGCCGTCTCCCGCGCATTCACCGGGGGCAGCGGCATCGCGCAGGGCGGTGAGATCGGACGGGCCAGCCGCCCCGGCGGGGGCGGCGGCGAGGCAGAGGCAGAGGCTGAAGGTGAGCGGGGAGAGGCAGGGGGCGAGAGGGGCGGCGAGGCGGAGCATGGGCTGTCCTTTCGGTTGCGGTGCCATGATGGGCGGAGGGGAGCTTCAGTGCCAGAGTTTCGTGGTGGCGTAGCTGACCGCGCCGCCGGCCCACATCGCATCGACACCGAGGCCGAGGGAGAAGCCGGTGAAATCGAAGGGGGCATCGGAGAACCACATGGCGACCGGGTCGTTGCTGGCGGGCAGGGTGGTGACGGTGCCGTAGACCGCGCCGCCGATCCGGGTGTTGCCGGGCTTGAGGACGGAGAAGACCAGCTCTTCCTCGCCTGCCAGATCGGTGCCTGCGCCGATGGCGGCGGTGGTGTAGAGGCGGGGTGCCCAGGCGAAATCGAGGTCTATGGAGTAGCCGGTTTCTTGCAGGGTGCCCGCTCCGACGCGGCTTTGCAGGCCGATGGTGATGGTGTTGAAGCCCATGCGCTTGAGCGTATCGAGGCTGGCGCGGAACTCGGGGTTGGCGGCGAGGATGCGCTTGACGGCCTCGCCGTTGCGGGTTTCCAGCGCTGCGACGAGGGCGGAGGCATCGCGCTGGCCGGGCAAGGTGGCGCGCAGCTCGGTGGCGGCGTCTTCGATGACGTTCAGATACTGGGTGGCGGCCCAGCGGATCTTGTCGGCGCGGTTGCCGCCGAAGATCTGGCCGAGGTCGAGCTTGGCGGGGCGTGCGCTGCCTTCACCCGGCACCACGCAGCGCCCGAAGTGGTTGGCCAGCCCGGCGCGGCAGGACATCGCGTTGCTCGGGCGCTCGCAGGCGGCCAGCCCGGCGCTGCCGCAGGGGCGGCAGGTGCCGCCCAACTCGTGCAGCCAAGCGCCGCACTGCGGGGCGGCGGGGGTTTCCAGCGCGCAGGCCTGCTGGCCGTTGCCACCGCAGCTTTTGGCCTCGGCGCGGGAGGCGGGGGAGAGGGCGCAGAAGGCGAGCCCGAGGGCGACGAGGATCAGGGCGGTTTTGAGAAGGGTTTTCATTGGGCTGTCCTCCGGGGCTGGGGTGTGCGTTGCGATGAGACCAACCTGCCTGAGCCGGGCCGCGCGCGGCATGGGGCCAATCCCCCATTCGTGCCGACAACCAGCGGGCCTTGCCCTGCGGGTGGTTGGCGTCTTAGGTGCTCGGGGAGGAAAGCGAATGACCCAGAAGCCTTGCATCATCTGCGTTGCCATCACCGGCAGCGTTGCGCAGAAGTCTGACAATCCGGCGGTGCCGATCAGCATCGAGGAGCAGGTGGAATCGACCCATGAGGCCTTTGAGGCGGGCGCAGCGATTGCACATTGCCACGTGCGGATGCCGGATGGGTCGCCCAGCTCTGACCCGGAGCGTTTTGCCCGGCTTCAGGAGGGGTTGCGGGCGCATTGCCCGGGGATGATCGTGCAATTCTCGACCGGCGGGCGCTCTGGCGCGGGGCAGGCGCGGGGCGGGATGCTGCCGCTGCGGCCCGAGATGGCCTCGCTTACGGTGGGCTCCAACAACTTTCCGACGCGGGTTTACGAGAACCCGCCCGATCTGGTGGATTGGCTGGCCGCCGAGATGACCCGATATGAGATCACCCCCGAGATCGAGGCCTTCGATCTGTCACACATCCACCGGGCCGTCGCGCTGCACGAGGCCGGGCAGCTGCCAGGGAAGCTTTATATCCAGTTCGTGATGGGTGTGAAAAACGCGATGCCGGTAGATCGGGATGTGTTTGACTATTACATCCGCACCGTCGAGCGGCTTGCCCCCGGCACCGAGTGGTGCGCCGCCGGGATCGGGCGTAACCAAATTGTGCTGAACGACTGGGCCATCGCGGCGGGTGGCCATGCCCGCACCGGGCTGGAAGACAACGTGCGCCTCGACAAGAGCACGCTCGCCCCCTCCAACGCCGCCCTTGTGCGCCGGACGGTGGAGATTTGTGACACCTACGAGCGCCCGGTTGCCAGCTGGCAGGAGGCGCGCGAGATACTGGGGCTGCGCGCCGCTGCGGCCTAGGCGGCGGTGCCCGCCACCCGCCGCCGGGCGGTGAGGGTGTGCAGCACCACCAGCGCGGCGGCGAGGGCGAGGCCGACCGACATGATCACCGGGGTCTTCCAGAGCACCAGAACCGCCGCCAGCAGGCGCAGCGCGATTTCCCAGCGCGGCATTGGGCCACGATCAAACCGGGCCAGCGCCGAGGCGATGAGGTAGAGCGCGAGGATCAGACGCAGGCCGAGCAAGGCGAGTGCGCCCCAGTCCACCGTGCTGCTGTAGCCTTCGATCAGGGCCTTGCGGCCGGTGTCGTCGGTGATGGTCACGGCCTCTTCGATCAGCAGCAGCTCGGGATACCACGCGAAGATGAAGGGGATGGTGAACATGACGATCCCGACGCGCACGGCGGCGATGCCGGTGCGCATTGGCTCGGTGCGGGTGATCGAGGCGGCGGCGAAGGCGGCAATCGCCACGGGCGGGGTGATGGCCGAGGCCACGGCGAAGTAGAAGACGAACATATGCGCGGTGAAGAAGCTCACCCCGAGGTTGGCCAGCAGGGGGCCGAGCAGCAGCGCCACGTTGACGTAGGCGGGCACCGTGGGCATGCCCATGCCCAACAAGATGGCGCAGAACATCGCGCAGGTGAGCGCGAGCATCAGGTAGACGCCGCCGACGATCTCGATCTCGAAGCCGAAGAGGCTGATCTGCTGGGCGTTTTCCAGCCACGTGGTGACGGCGCGGGTCAGCTCGCCGGTCAGGCCGCTTTCGTTGAGGAAGGCGGCGATGATCGACACGGCGAAGAGCAGCAGGAAGAGGCGCGACAGCAGGATGCCGCCATCGGCCAGCGAAACCAGTACGCGGCGCGGCGCGGCGCGGGTGCCGGGATCGAGGAAGAGCAGCGGCAACAGCACGATCACTGCCCACCAGCCTGCGGAGACGGCATCGCCGGTGGCGTTCTTGATCGTCTGGGTGACGCCTGTGGGAAGGATCGTGGCGAGCAGCCCGCCATCCACCGCGTCCTTGTTGCCGAGCAGCAGGAAGAGGATGGTGAGGATCGGCACGAAGATGATGATGAGGTTCAGCCAGTCTTGCCGGTTCATCGCCAGATCTTCGGGGATGTCGCGCATCGGCTCGACCCGGTCGCGCCGGGCCTGAAACATCACCGCGAGGAAGATCGAGAAGAAGAAGCAGAGCGCGGGCAGGAAGGCGGCGGTGATGACCTTGGTGTAGGGCACCGCCGTCAGCGCGACGAGCACGAAGGCGGCAACGCCCATCACCGGCGGCATGATTTGCCCGCCCGAGGAGGCCGCTGCCTCGACCCCGCCTGCGAATTGCGGCGAGAAGCCGTTGCGCTGCATCATCGGGATGGTCAGCCGCCCGGTGGAGAGCACGTTGGTCACCGGCCCGCCGGTGATGGTGCCGAACATGGCCGAGGAGACCACAGCCGCATGGGCCGGGCCGCCGCGCAGGCGGCTTGTGGTGCGCACTGCCAGCTTGATCAGCGAGGTGCCCCCTGCCGAGGTGCCGAAGAGCGCGCCGAGGATCACATAGGGAAAGACCTGATTGACGACGATATCCATGAAGCGGCCCATGAAGCCGTCTGGCGAGATGAAGACATTGGTGGCCTTCTGCACCGCTGCCGCAACCACATCGCCGCCGTCGGCGCCCAGTTTGGTGAGCAGGAAGTTGTTGGACGAGAGGTCAAACACCCAGATCAGCGCGGTGCCGACGGTGTAGACCACCACGACGCTGGCGACGATCACCAGCGGCAGGCCCCAGACCCGGACGTTATAGAGGAAGAACAGCGTGATGATGGTGAAGAGCAGCGGGATGGTCCAGATGCCGAAACGGGCCTGACAGGCAGGCACTTCGGCCTCCAGCGAGATGCCCGGGATCACCCCTGCGGAGCGTTCTGCCGCCTCCTGTATCAGCCGCGCGCGCTCGCCGCTGATCTGATCGAAGAGGCAGACCGAGTCGAGCTCGACCAGATAGCCAAGCGCGCCGAGGAAGGCGGCGAGGATCAGGCCGGCATCGAGCAGAAGGCCCAGCCAAGCCAGATGCGGTTTGTCTTGCTTCCAGGCCCGGTAGACGCTGGAATCGAGCGCCACGATGAGCATCATCACCAGAAAGACCGGCGGGTAGAAAAATTCGGGTGCAAAGCCCGACACGCGGAAGAACGGGCGGCCGGTGACCTCGCGGGCCCAATCTTGCAGGCCGGCGATTTCGGGCATGGTGTTGATCATGCCGACGATCACGAGGAGCAGGGCAAGAACCAGCGCAATGCGCTGTCCGAGCGGACGCGTCAGGGAAGGGTTGGTCATGTCACCGGGCCATTTGGGGGCAGGGGCGTGGCCGGGAGCCCGGCCACGCGGGAGTGCGAGTGCGGATCAGGGG
Source organism: Vannielia sp. ABF1_015 (assembly GCF_056160745.1). NCBI lineage: Bacteria > Pseudomonadati > Pseudomonadota > Alphaproteobacteria > Rhodobacterales > Paracoccaceae > Vannielia > Vannielia sp. ABF1_015. The sequence goes on along the minus strand of NZ_JBSWXT010000004.1, from coordinate 53,273 downwards.
CGCAGGCAGTCTGCGATGGTGTGACCTGCGTCTTCGAAGGCGCGGATGGCGCCGGGGTGCATCTTGATCTGCACAGCGCCACAGGCACCTTGGCTGACGCCGTCGATATCGCCGAAGCTCATCATCGCGTAGGGGCCGCGCGGCGAGCCCTTGATGAAGCGATCCTGACCTTCGAGGTAGGCCTTGGTGATGTCGTAGACGAGTTGCTCGTCGAGCCCGGCGGGCACGATCTGGCCGAAGGCGGTGGCGAAGCTGTCGAAGGTATCATCATCGGTGACGATGGTGATGTCATTGCCCTCGTAGGCGGCGCGGAAGTCTTCGACCGGCACGGAATAGGGCGCATGGCCCGGTGCGGCGAGGATCTGCTGGCCAAGTTCGCTGGCGAGCAGGTCGGAGGGAACATCGTGGATGGTGATGCCGCCCACGGCAGCCAGCGCGATTTCGCGGCCCGAGGGCAGGCCTTCGGGAATGGTCCATGCGTCGGCGCCGCCGCCGGTGATGGTGGAGACGGTGTCGGGCCAGGGCGTCTGGATGCCTTCGTAGCCTTCACCGTCCTTGAGGCCGGAGAGTAGCTGGATCATTGCGCGCCCGGAGGTGAGCGCCGCGCCGCGGGGCGGGCCGTTCCAGATGCGCTTGCCTTCGAGGTTGCGAATGTCTTCGATCGGGTTGTTGTTGTAGTAGCCGAGCAGCTGCGCCGAGCCTGCGTTGAAGAAGATCACGCGGATGTTCGCGGCGAGCTCTGCGCCCTTTTCGGGGCCGACACCGGCATAGGGGCCGATGCCCTTGGAGAGCAGGAAGGGCAGGATCAGCGGGGCGGGAGCCATATCGAGCCGGCCTTCGGCGACGGCCTGCACCGAATTGGTGAGGGTGGCACCTTCGGTGATTTGCAGCGTCGCAACGCCCGCGCTGTCGAGCACAGCGGCCAGCGTGCTGTCGATGTAATGGGGCGTGGAGCCCGGGGTGGTGGTTTCGGCGGTCAGCGTGGCCTGCGCAGATGCGGCCAGCGGTGCAAGCGCCAGCGCGGCGCCCAGAAGCGTTTTCTTCATCAGATATCCTCCCTTGATGTCGCGCCGACCTCCCGGCTTGCACGAGTGCCCTTTTAGGGGCTGACCTGAGACTGACAAAAAATATATGACTTGTCACGCATTTATTTTTCGGGCTTTATCAGAGCCGTGGAGGAGACAGATGACTGACCCCGAAAAGATCGACCCCGAGCGGATTCGGGACAGGCGCGCGCATGAAGAGCTGAACATCTTCTCGCGCCTCCCGGCTGTTTACGCGGCCTCGCGCAAGCAGGGGCAGCGCTTTCTTCAGATCGGTGGTGGCATTTCGATCGTGGAATGGCGTGTGCTTTGGGATCTGTGCGAGGCGGGTCCGATGACGATCCGAGACCTTGCCGCGATCCAGCGGGCCGATCACTCGCTTCTCAGCCGCGCCCTGCCGGAGATGAAGCGCAAGGGCTTGGTGAACATGGCGCGCGACACGCAGGACAAGCGGCAGACGATCGTGGAGATCACACCCGAGGGCCGCGCGGCCTATGAGGTGGCCGCGCCTGTCATGGCGCAGCGCCGCGCGGCGTTGCGCGAGGTGCTGGGGGAAGAGGAGACGCGCCAGTTCATTGCGCTGCTCGACAGGGTGGAGGCGTTTTTGCGCACGCCCGCAGATGAGATTTTGAAGAAGGACATGGCGCAATGAGTGACCGCCCCAACGTGCTCTGGATCATGGCTGACCAGCTGCGTTTCGACTATCTGAGCTGTTACGGCCACCTGCATCTGCACACGCCCCATATCGACGCGCTGGCGGCGCGCGGCGTGCGTTTCAACAACGCCTATGTGCAATCGCCGGTTTGTGGCCCTTCGCGGATGAGCGCTTACACCGGGCGCTATGTGCGCTCTCACGGCTCCACCTGGAACGGGATGCCGCTTCGCATTGGCGAGCCGACCTTGGGCGACCATCTGCGCGAGGCGGGCGCGCGGGCGGTGCTGGTGGGCAAAACCCATATGACCGCAGACGCCGAGGGCATGGCGTGGCTCGGCATCGACCCGAAGAGCGAGATCGGCGTGCGCCGGGGCGAATGCGGATTTGAGCCTTTCGAGCGTGATGACGGGCTGCACCCTGACAGCCCACGGCAGAACTGGTCGGCCTATGATGACTACCTCGTGGCCCATGGCTTTGAGAGCGAGAACCCTTGGGAAGACTTTGCCAATTCGGGCCTCGATGACGATGGAGAGCTGCTCTCGGCCTGGCTGCTGAAGAACTCGCGCCTCGCGGCGAATGTGCCCGAAGAACACTCCGAAACCGCCTATATGACCGACCGCGCGATGGCCTTCATGGAGGAGGCCGATGCCGATGGCCGCCCGTGGATGTGCCACCTGAGCTACATCAAGCCGCATTGGCCCTACATCGTGCCCGCGCCCTACCACGACATGTATGGCCCCGAGCACATCATCCCGCCGGTGCGCTCGGAGGAGGAGCTGGCGACGGATCACCCGCTGGTGGCCGCCTACCACAAGGCGCGCGTATGCAAGAGCTTCTCGCGCGACCATGTGCGCGAGCATGTCATCCCGGCCTACATGGGGCTTATCAAGCAGCTGGACGACAATTTGGGGCGGCTGTTTGCGTGGATGGATGAGACCGGGCGCAGCGAGAACACCATTGTTGTCGTCACCTCGGACCATGGCGATTACATGGGCGATCACTGGATGGGGGATAAGGACTTTTACCACGAGATGGCGGTGAAAGTGCCGCTTATCATCTGCGATCCGCGCCCCGGGGCAGAGGCCACGCGCGGCACGGTCAGCGATGAGCTGGTGGAGATGATCGACCTCGCCCCCACCTTCATGAACGCGCTGGGCTGCCCGGCCAAGCCGCATGTGATCGAGGGCCGAGACCTGACGCCGCTGTTGCACGGCACCGATGGGTTTTCGCGGCGCTATGCGATCAGCGAGCACGATTATCACTGGTCGGATATGGCCCGCACGCTGGAGCAGCCGCAGGAAGAGGCCCACACAACGATGATCTTTGACGGGCGGTGGAAATACATCCGCTGCGAGGGGTTCCGCCCGGTGCTGTTTGATCTGGAGACGGACCCGCAGGAGCTGACGGATCTGGGCGCGTCGGAGGCCGCCGAGCATGTGGAGGTGCGCGCGAGGCTTGAAGCCGCTTTGCTGACATGGGCCACGCGGCACCACACGCGGATCACCGCCACGCCAGAGGTGCTGGCCCGCCAGAAGCGCGCCGCGGACTCCGGAATCCTGATCGGGTTTTGGGATGAGGCGGAATATGAGCAGGCGACGGGGAAGGCGTTTGACGACCTCAAGCCGGTGGGGCGGCCCTGACGCCAGCGTGCGGTGCCTAGGCGCTTTTGCGCGGGACCAGGTGGCCGGTAAAGGCGTTCATCTTCTTGGCGCGTTTCTTGCCTTCGAGCACCTCAACCAAGGCATGCGCCATATCGGTCAGCGGCTGGCGATAGGTTGTAAGTTCATAGTGCGGGCTGGAGGCCTGGGGCACGTCATCGAACCCGGTGATGGCGATGTCTTCTGGCACGCGCAGGCCCAGCTCGTAGCGGATCGCGTCAATCGCGCCCATCGCCAGCGCGTCGTTTTCGCAGACCAGAACATCCGGCAGCTCTGACCTTGGCTTGTTGCGAAAGAGCTCGGTCACAAGGTCATAGGCCATTCTCGGATCATAGCGCTCGACCGAGGCAAAGGCGGGGCGCTGGCCGGTGATGTCTTGCCATAGCGAAAGGAAGGTATCCTTGCGCTGAAGGTGGGCCGACTGGGTTTGCGGACCGGCGATGAAATGGGGATTGCGATAGCCCGCCGAAAAGACGTGCTGGGTGAGCGCCGTCATCGCCGCGCGATCATCGCAGAGGATCGAGATCGTATTGTCGTTTCTCGACATCCGGGCAAACACGATAAGCTTTTTGACCCTTCGGGCACCGAGCGCGGTTTCGAGGCTTTGGTCATTGAAGCTGACGCCGATCAGCACCGCGGCATCGACGCGCCTTTGGCTGGCGTTGAGGAGGGCGGCGGAAGCATCTTTCTCGTCGCTGGTGTTCACCAGCAGGGTGTCATAGCCGCTTTGGCGCAAGATGCGCGTCAGCCGTTCCATCATCACCAGCTTGTGCGGGTTGGCGAAATCATCGACGAGGAGCGCCACGAGATGGGTGCGGTCTGTGGCGAGGCTGGTTGCCAGAAGGTCGGGAACATAGCCGAGCGTTTCGGCGGCTTTCATCACCTTTTCCCGCGACTTGGCGGAGATCGAGGCATCCTTCTTGAAGGCCCTGTTCACGGTCCAGCGGGAGACGCCGGCAAGGGCGGCAACGTCATCTGCCGTGATTGAACCGTCATGATCCTTCATCGTGTTGCTGAGCCTCTCATCGGTGAAGTGCTTGGAATCGCGTGCGACCCGGAAGCGTGGCGTTGGTTGAGGCTACACCATGTCTGCACTCGCGTGCAAAAAAATCTTGCACGCGGGTGCAAAAGGGTGAATGTTGATCAGACAAACGAGAATCGGGAGGTCTCAAGATGCGGGTTGGGTTGCTCGGTGCAGGGCGCATCGGAAATGTTCACGCACAAGCCATTTCTTCGCATCCGGAGAGCGACCTTGTCGCCGTCTCCGACGCTTTCGAGAAGAATGCGCAGGCATTGGCCAAGAGCTACGGGTGCGAGGTGCGCTCTTCGGATGAGATTATTGCAGACAGCTCCATTGATGCGGTGCTGGTTGCGACATCCACCGATACGCACTCTGACCTGATCGAAGCTGCCGCGGCGGCTGGCAAGGCGGTTTTGTGCGAGAAGCCGGTGGACCTCAGCCTTGAGCGGGCGAATGAATGCCTGCGCAACGTGGGCGACAAGGCCTCCAGCATCATGATCGGCTTCAACCGCCGGTTCGACCCGAACTTCGGCACCCTGAAGGCCGCGATTGACGCGGGCGAGATTGGCAAGGCTGAGCTGCTGTCGATCACATCGTTTGACCCTGCGCCGCCGCCCGTTGAATACATCAAGGTGTCTGGCGGCCTGTTCCGCGACATGATGATCCACGATTTCGACATGGCGAACTTCATCATGGGGCAGGCGCCGGTTTCGGTTTCTGCCGTGGGCACCTCGGTGGTTGATCCGGCAATCGGTGAAGCCGGTGATGTGGATACCGCTGCCGTCACGCTGACCTACGCCGATGGGCGCATCGCGGTGATCAAGAACTCACGCCGCGCGGTTTATGGCTATGACCAGCGGGTTGAGGTGCTTGGCTCGGAAGGGCTGCTTCAGGCGCAGAACATGCTGGAAAACACGGTTGTCAAATCCACGACCGCCGGTGTGAGCAGCGCCAAGCCCACCTACTTTTTCCTTGAACGCTACATGCCGGCCTACAAGGCCGAGTGGTCTGCCTTTGTTGAGGCTGTTCAGGGCAAGTCGGCAATGCCGGTCAACCTGCATGACGGGGTTGCGGCGCTCGCGATGGCGGAGGCTGCAACGCGCTCTGCCAAGACGGGCACGCCCGTGGCGCTGGCCGACGTTTGAAGATTTCAGGCTGCGGGGAGGCAGCCTGACGCGGAGCACTCGCCTGGAACGGGCGATGCGAATTACGCGACCCGTTCGCGTGAAGAAGCTGCCGGTTTGACCGGCAAGAACGGAAACCAAGGGAGGAAACTCACATGAAAACCTTTTTGAAAGGCGCATTTGCCGCTGGTGCCATGGCCGTTGCGGCCCCGGCCGTTGCTCAGGACATCTCGGTTGTTGTCCACGGTCAGGCGAACGATGCGTTCTGGTCTGTCGTGAAGGCGGGCGTTGATCAGGCGGCTGCCGACACTGGCGCGAACGTCTCCTACAACTCGCCCGAAACCTTCGACATGGTTCTGATGTCGCAGCTGATCGACGCCGCTGTGAACGAAGAGCCCGATGGGCTGATCATCTCTTTCCCCGACCCCGATGCGCTTGGCCCGTCGGTTGAGCGTGCCATTGCCGCAGGCATCCCGGTGATCACCATCAACGCTGGTGGCGCACAGGGCAAAGAGCTGGGCACCGCGATGCACGTGGGTCAGGACGAGTATGACGCTGGTGTTGCCGCCGGTAAGGCGCTGGCCGAAATGGGCGGCTCCAACGCGATTTGTGTGAACCAGGAAGTTGGTAACCTTTCTCTCGACCAGCGTTGCGCTGGCTTTGAAGAAGGCTTTGGCGGCACCGTGACCGTTCTGCCGACCACCAATGACCCGGCCGAGATCGAATCCAAGGTTGCTGCTGCGCTGGCGTCCGACGAGAGCGTTGACACGGTGATGGCGCTGGGTGCCTCCACCGCTGGTGAGCCCTCGGTGGCTGCTGCCAAGGCCTCTGGCCGTGACGTGAACGTGGCGACCTTCGACCTCTCCGCGGGCTTCCTGCAGTCCATCGTTGATGGCGACGCGGCCTTTGCGCTCGACCAGCAGCAGTACCTGCAGGGTTACATGGGCGTCTCCATCATGGCGCTGCAAGCCAAGTACGGCCTGATGCCCGGTGGCGATATTGCCTCCGGCCCGAACCTGATCACCGCCGACAAGGCTGCTCAGGTGATCGAACTGTCCTCGCAGGGCATTCGCTAAGCTCCGACCAGCAAGACCACGGAAGCGGCACAGATCGGTGCCGCTTCCAACTCAAATGGGAGAGGGCGCTATGAGTGATACCACACCAAATCCAACGACAGACGAGCGGATCAAGGCCGAGTCCCTGATATCGCGACTGATGAAGAGACCCGAGCTGGGTGCCATTGCAGGCGTTGTGCTCGTCGCGATCTTCTTCTTGATCACCGCGGACTCCGCGATGTTCACCACCTCGGGCATTATCAACTTTCTGACCCCGGCTGCGCAGCTTGGCATTCTCGCCATCGGCGCCGCGATGCTGATGATCGGCGGAGAGTTTGACCTTTCCATCGGCTCCATGGTCGCCTTTGCCGGCCTGTTCTTCGGGGTCTGCATCATGGTCTGGGGCCTGCCTCTGATTGTTGCGATCCCGCTGACGTTTGTTTTTTCTGCGGGTGTTGGTGCGATCAACGGTGTGATCGTGATCCGCTCCGGGCTGCCGTCGTTCATCGTGACGCTGGCCTTCCTCTTCATCCTTCGCGGCCTTTCGCTTGTTGGCCTGAAATGGGCTTCGGGCGGCTCTACCCAGCTTCGCGGTATCCGTGACGCCACCGAGAACGACTGGCTTGCGCCGCTCTTTTCTGGTGATGCGTTTCCGGGGCTGTTCGCCTGGCTGGCTGAAATGGGCATGGTCGAGACCTTCAAGAACGGCGCACCCAAGGTGACCGGCATTCCGGTGGAGATCCTTTGGTTTGTCGCGCTGGCTCTGGTTGCGACCTACATCCTCCTGCGCACCCCGGCGGGCAACTGGATCTTTGCTGCTGGTGGCGACTCCACGGCCGCTTCCAACTCCGGTGTGCCTGTCAACAGGATCAAGATTTCCCTGTTCATGGTCACCGCCTGTTGCGCTGCCCTTGTTGCCATCATCACGGTGATCGACGCGGGTTCGACCGATGCGCGGCGTGGCTTCCAGAAGGAATTTGAAGCCATCATCGCTGCGGTGATCGGGGGCTGCCTTCTGACCGGGGGCTACGGCTCTGCGATCGGGGCGTTCTTTGGCTCCATCATCTTTGGGATGGTGGTCATCGGCCTCACCTACACCAACTTCGATCAGGATTGGTTCCAGGTGTTCCTGGGCGGCATGCTGCTGATCGCGGTTCTCTTCAACAATGCCATTCGCAAGCGCGTTACGGGGGAGCGTTGATATGACCGATGACAGCAAATTCCACCACGGCGATGTGGACGACAGCAAGGCTCCGATTGTCCAGATGAAGGACATCCAGAAGCACTTTGGCAACATCATCGCATTGGCCGGTGTCAGCTTTGATATCCGCCCCGGTGAGTGCCACTGCCTTCTGGGCGACAACGGCGCGGGTAAATCGACCTTCATCAAGACGATGTCGGGCGTGCACCAGCCAACGCACGGGGAAATCCTGTTCGAAGGCAAACCGATGAGCTTTTCCACGCCGCGGGATTCAATGGAGGCCGGTATTGCCACCGTGTTTCAGGATCTCGCAATGATCCCGCTGATGTCGGTGGCACGCAACTTCTTCATGGGGCGCGAGCCGACGAAGGGGCGCGGGCCGACCAAGCGGTTTGACGTGGACAAGGCCAACGAGATCACCATGACCGAGATGCGCAAGATGGGTATCAACCTGCGCGGACCGGATCAGGCGGTTGGCACCCTGTCGGGCGGTGAACGGCAAACGGTTGCCATTGCCCGCGCGGTGTTTTTCGGGGCCAAGGTGTTGATCCTCGATGAGCCGACCTCGGCGCTTGGCGTGCGGCAAACCTCCAACGTGCTGGCGACCATCGACAAGGTGCGCTCGCAGGGCGTGGGTGTGGTCTTTATCAGCCACAACGTCCGGCACGCGCTAGCGGTGGGCGACAGGTTTACCGTGCTCAACCGGGGCAAGACCCTCGGCACGGCGAAACGTGGTGAGATCAGCCCGGAAGAACTGCAGGATCTCATGGCCGGTGGCCAGGAGCTTGCCCAGCTGGAAGGCTCGCTGGGCGGGACCATCTGAGACAGAACCAGCAACACCGTTCACGTGCCTCCCTGTAGTCGTGAACGGTGTCGGGGCTGGCGGAAGCAATTCGGCCAGCCCCACGATGTGAACAACTAAAATGATGGGCGCTGCCATGTCGAAACTCGATCTTATCACGATTGGCCGATCCTCGGTGGATCTCTATGGAGCCCAGATTGGTGGACGGCTGGAGGATATGGGCTCGTTCGACAAGTATATCGGCGGCTCCCCCACCAACATTGCCTGCGGCACCGCGCGGCTTGGCCTGAAATCGGCGGTCATCACCGGCGTGGGCGACGAGCACATGGGCCGCTTCATCCGCGAGCAGTTGGAGCGCGAGGGCGTCAACACCGACGGAGTGAAGACAGACCCGGACCGGCTGACGGCACTGGTGCTTCTGGGCATCCGCGACCAAGAGCAGTTTCCGCTGATCTTCTACCGCGAGAACTGCGCCGACATGGGGCTGACCGTCGATGACATCGACCCGGAGTTCATAAAGCGCGCCCGGGCTGTTGTGGCGACCGGCACGCATTTGAGCCACCCGCAGGTGGAGGCGGCGACGATCAAGGCGCTGGAGATTGCCCGGGGGGCCGGGCGGCAGACCGCGCTTGATATCGACTATCGCCCGAACCTCTGGGGCGTGGCCGGGCATGGCGACGGCGAGAGCCGCTTTGTGGAGAGCGAAGCGGTGACGGCGAAGTTGCAGGCGAGCCTGCACCTGTTTGACCTGATCGTCGGCACTGAAGAAGAATTTCATATCGCGGGCGGCTCGACCGACACGATCGAGGCGCTGCGGGCGGTGCGCGCGGTATCCAAGGCTACGCTGGTGTGCAAGCGCGGCGCGGCGGGCGCCGTGGCCTTTACCGGCGAGGTGCCGGACAGCCTTGATGACGGCGAAGCGGGCCCCGGCTTTCCGATTGAAGTGTTCAACGTGCTCGGCGCGGGGGATGGCTTCATGTCTGGCCTGCTCAAGGGCTGGCTGGATGGTGAAGACTGGCCGACGGCGCTGAAATACGCCAACGCCTGCGGGGCCTTCGCGGTGAGCCGACACGGCTGCACGCCGGCCTATCCGAGCTGGGAAGAGCTTCAGTTTTTCTTTGAACGCGGGATCAAGCGGCCTGACCTGCGCAATGATGTGCAACTGGAGCAGGTGCATTGGGCCACCAACCGGCATGGCGACTGGTCGTCGGTCAAGACCTTTGCCTTCGATCACCGGCTGCAGTTGGAAGAGATGGAAGGCTACACGCTCGACAAGGGCTCGGCCTTCAAGGAGCTGTGCCTTGAGGCGGCGCTGAAGGTGCAGGACGGGCAACCGGGCTTTGGCATTTTGTGCGACAACCGCATTGGGCGCTCTGCGCTGCACAAGGCCACCGGCTCCGGGCTGTGGATTGGCCGACCGACCGAGCTGCCGGGGTCGCGCCCCATCGAGTTTGAGCCGGAACTGGGCGAAGACCTGGGCCGTCTGCGCGAGTGGGCGCGGGAGAACGTGGTGAAACTTCTGGTCTTTGTGCATCCGGATGATGATGCCGAGATGAAGGAAAAGCACCTTACGCGCGTGAAGCGCCTGTTCACTGCTGCACGGCGCAACGGGTTGGAGTTTTTGCTGGAAATTATCCCGTCGAAGGTTGGCCCGGTGGATGACGAAACATCGGCAACTCTCATTCAGTGGTTCTACGATGTGGGTGTTTACCCCGATTGGTGGAAGCTGGAGCCGTTCAAGACAGAAGCCGCATGGCACAACGCCGTGCAGGCCATCGAGCGGAACGATCCGAACACCCGGGGGATCGTGGTGCTTGGCTTGGACGCGCCCGAAGCAGAACTGGCGGCGAGCTTTGAGCTGGCAGCCAAGCAGCCTCTGGTGAAGGGGTTTGCGGTTGGGCGCACCATCTTTGGTGATGCGGCGCGGGCTTGGCTGGCGGGCAGCATCACCGATGGTGAGGCTATCGAAGAGATGACCACGAACTACACCCGCCTGTGTAAAATTTGGGACAAGGCGCGGGCCGATGCCCGCCTGAACTCGGAGTGATGCAATGAGCAAGACAATCCGACTGACTGCCGCGCAGGCTATGGTGCGCTATATCGCGGCGCAGCAGAATGACGATGGCGAACGGTTCATCGAAGGGTGCTGGGCGATCTTCGGGCATGGCAACGTGGCCGGCATTGGCGAGGCGCTGTATGCTGCCAAGGATGCCTTCCCGACATGGCGCGGCCACAACGAGCAGACCATGGCCCATGCGGCAATTGCCTACGCAAAGCAGTTGGGGCGGCGCAAGGCCATGGCGGTGACCTCCTCTATCGGCCCCGGTGCGGCCAACATGGTGACGGCGGCGGCGCTGGCCCATGTAAACCGCCTGCCGGTGCTGCTGATCCCCGGCGATGTGTTTGCCGACCGTGGCCCGGACCCGGTGCTGCAACAGGTGGAAGACTGGGGCGACGGCACCGTGACCGTGAATGACGCCTTCAAGCCGGTGACGCGCTACTTTGACCGCATCATGCGCCCCGAGCAGTTGCTGACCGCCCTGCCACGGGCCTTCCGCATCATGACCGACCCGGCCGAATGCGGCCCGGTGTGCCTGTCGTTCTGTCAGGATGTGCAGGCCGAGGCCTATGACTATCCGGTGAGCTTCTTTGAGCCGCAGGTTTGGCGGCAGCGCCGGATCCGCCCCGACGAGGGGGAACTGGCCGATGTGGCAAAGCTGATCCGCGCCGCGAAGCGCCCGGTGATCGTGGCCGGGGGCGGGGTGCATTATAGCGGCGCGACCGAGGCGCTGGCCAGTTTTGCCGAGGCGCACAACATTCCGGTAACCGAAACACAGGCGGGCAAGTCGGCACTGCCGTGGGATCACGCGCTCAACCTCGGCCCCATCGGCGTGACCGGCGGCGAGCCGGCCAACTCCGTTTGCGCCGAGGCGGATGCGGTGATTGGCGTTGGCACCCGCTTTCAGGATTTCACCACCGGCTCGTGGGGGCTGTTTGCCAACCCCGAGCGCAAGCTGATCTCGCTCAACGTGGCGGCTTATGACGCCATGAAGCACGGCGCCGCGCCGTTGCAATCGGATGCTCTGGTTGGCCTCGGGGAGTTGGGCGAAGCGCTGGACGGCTTTGTTGCGCCCGGCAAGACGGAGGGGCTGAAGCCGGATTGGTTTGGCAAGGTCGACCCGTTGACCGATGCGCCCGAAGACAGCAACCAACTGCCCAGTGACATGCAGGTGATTGGCGCAGTGCAACGGGCCGCCAATGAAGAAACCGTGGTGATGTGCGCCGCTGGCACCATGCCGGGCGAGCTGCACAAGCTGTGGAAGGCGGGCAAGCCCGGCTCCTATCACATGGAATACGGCTTTAGCTGCATGGGCTACGAGATTGCCGGGGCCATGGGCATCAAGATGGCCCAGCCGGAGCGTGACGTGATCTGCTTTACCGGTGACGGCACCTACATGATGGCCAACTCGGAAATGGCGACAGCGGCGATGATGGGCATTCCCTTCACCGTCGTGGTCACCGACAACCGGGGCTATGGCTGCATCAACCGGCTGCAGATGGGCTGTGGCGGGGCGGAGTTCAACAACCTGCTGGATCACTCGATCGGTGGCGAGAATTCGGCCATCGACTTTGCCAAGCACGCAGAGGCTATGGGGGCCACGAGCCTCAAGGTCGGCTCGATTGCCGAGTTGGAAGAGGCGCTGGCCAAGCGGGCAGGGGCCAAGGGGCCTTATGTGATCGTCATTGATACCGATCCCTACCCGAGCACGGAGCCGGGCGGCACCTGGTGGGACGTGGGTGTGCCGGAAGTCAGCGAACGCGCAGAGGTGAAGGCCGCGCGGGCGAAATACGAAACCAAGAAAAAGCAGCAAAGGGCAGACTGATGGCTGTGAAGATCGGCATTTCCCTGATCGCCTGGCAGAACGACGACCTGCCGGAGCTGACCAAGGATTACACCACCGAAGGCGCGATGGAGGATGCCGCGAAGATCGGCTACTCGGGCGTTGAACGCGGCCGCCGGATGCCGGCCGATACCGAGGGCCTGCGCGAATATCTGGAGCGTTATGGCGTGTCGCTGTGCGGTGGCTGGTGCTCTGGCAACTTGTTGGTGACGACGGTTGAAGAAGAGCAGGCCGCGATCCGCCAGCAGGTGCAGCAGTTTGCCGCCCTTAACGCCCCCTGCATCGTGTACGCGGAATGCTCCAACACCATTCAGGGCATGATCAACACCCCCGTCAGCCAGCGCCCCAAGCTGAGCCGCGAGGAGGTGATGGCCTATGGCGCGAAGCTCTCGGAAGTGGCGAAATGGGCGCGGGGCGAGGGTGTGGACCTGAGCTATCACCACCACATGGGTGCGATGGTGCAGGATGCCGAAGACATCGACTGGCTGATGGAAGGATCGAGTGACGACCTGACGCTGCTCTATGACACCGGGCACCTGCATTTTGCGGGCGCCGACCCGGTGGCCGTTTTGGACAAGTGGGGCCACCGCGTGCATCACGTTCACTTCAAGGACGTGCGCCAGCCGGTGCTTGATTGGGTCAACGGCGAAGACAAGAGCTTCCTTGATGGGGTCGCCGCCGGGGTTTACTCGGTGCCCGGCGATCCGGAAGGCTGCATCGACTTTCAGGCCATCACCGACAAGCTCAAGGCGATGGACTATGACGGCTGGATCGTTGTCGAGGCAGAGCAGGATCCGGCGAAGGCGCCGCCCTTCGCGTATTCCAAGATCGGCTTTGACCACATCACCGAAATCTGCGGCCGCTCCGGCCTTGCAATCGAGAAGTAGAGACTATGGCTGACCTTCTGAGAAAACCCTTTGGCACACGCGGCAAGGTGCACCAGATCACCCCGGAAAGCGCCGGTTGGCGCTATGTGGGCTTTTCGCTCTATCGGCTGAAGGCGGGCGACAAGGCTGCCGAGGTGACAGGCGACCGCGAGGTGATCCTCGTCATGGTCGAGGGCAAGGCCAAGATCACCGGCGCCGGGCAGGATTGGGGCGTGCTGGGCGAGCGGATGGACGTGTTCGAGAAGACCCCGCCGCACTGCCTCTACCTGCCCAATGGCTCCGAGTGGGAGGCCGTGGCCGAAACCGATTGCGTGTTGGCTGTTTGCTCGGCCCCCGGTCTCGGCGGGCATGAGGCGCGGCGCATTGGCCCCGATGGGATCACCCTTGCCACGCGCGGGAAGGGCACAAACACCCGCCACATCAACAACATCGCGATGGAGAACGAGGACTACTGCGACTCGCTTCTCGTGACCGAGGTTTTCACCCCGGCTGGCCACTGGTCTTCCTACCCCAGCCACCGGCATGATGAAGATGACTACCCGCGCATCACCTACCTCGAAGAAACCTACTACCACCGCCTGAACCCCGCCGACGGCTTTGGTATCCAGCGGGTCTACACCGATGACGGGCAGCTGGATGAAACCATGGCCGTCAGCGACGGCGATGTGGTGCTGGTGCCCCGTGGCCACCACCCCTGCGGTGCGCCCTATGGCTTTGAAATGTACTACCTCAACGTAATGGCCGGCCCCCTGCGCAAGTGGCGTTTTGTTCCTGCGCCGCCGGTTCAATGGATCATGGAGCGGGACGCCTGATATGACTGCACCCTTTCAACTCGCCGCCTGCGCCGAAATGCTCTGGCAGGACCAGCCGATTGCATGGCGCGCGGCGAAGCTGCACGAGATGGGCTTTGGCGTTGGCCTCTGGAACTGGCCGGAGTGGGACTTGGACGCGCTGGAAAAGACCGGCGCGAACTTCACCATCATGAACGGCTATCTCGAAGGCCGCCTGGCCGATGACGAGGGCGCCGAGATGCTGCTGAAGTCGGCGCGGGAGACGGCGCAGGTTGGAAAGCGGCTTGGCGTGGACCGGCTGAACCTGCACGGCACCGGCCTTGGCGATGGTGGCATTCCGATCTGGCAGCATGATGTGACGCCGGGTGCGATGTGGCTGAAGGCGCGCGACACGCTTAACCGCATCTGCGATCTGGCCGAGGAAGAAGGCGTTGTTTTCACGCTGGAAAACCTCAACCTGCTCGACCATCCCGGCTGCCCCTTCGGCTCGACCGAAGATGTGCTGGCCCTCGTGTCTTCGGTTGACCGGCCGCAGCTGCGCATCAACCTTGATCTCTACCACACGCAGATAGGCGAAGGGGATCTGGTCCGCTGGTGCGAGAAGTGTCTGCCGTGGGTTGGCGAAGTGCAGGTGGCCGACAACCCGGGCCGGTGCGAGCCGGGCACGGGTGAGATCAACTATGCCGGTGTGGCGCAGGCGCTTTCCAAGATGGGCTATTCCGGCCCGGTTGGCATGGAAGCCTTCGCGCAGGGCGACGAGGTTGCCGCGTTGGAGGCCTTCCGGGCGGCGTTTACGCTCTAGGCTGTGGAAAGAGGAGCGCGGCGCCCGGTGAACGGATGCCGCGCTTGTGCCCTTGCGAGGGGCCCGTAGGGACAGGGGCCAAAGCGGTGCCGAGGGTGCGCTCAGCCTTGGACCATGATCGCCCGGAAATCATTTACATTGGTTAGGGTTGGCCCTGTTGTCACCAGACAGCCGAGTTGCTCGAAGGCGGTGAAGCTGTCGTGAAACTCCAGCATCCGGCGCGTGTTGATGCCGCGACGGGCCGCCTCTTTCGGGAAGCTCGCATCGACAATGGCACCTGCGGCGCTTTCGGTTCCGTCGATGCCATCGGTATCGGCTGCGACTGCGGTGATGCCGGCATGGCCATCAAGCGCGAGGGCGAGAGACAGCAGGAACTCTGTATTGCGCCCACCCCGGCCCGGCGTTCTGTCGCCCACGGTTACGGTGGTTTCGCCGCCGGAGATCAGCACGGCGGGTGGGGCGGCTGGCGTGCCGTGGCGGGCGACGGCCTTGGCTATGCCCGCCATCATGGTGCCAAGCTCGCGCGACTCCCCTTCCAGCGCATCGCCGAGAAGGATGGGTGTTACCCCCGCCGCCCGAGCCACCTCTGCCGCGGCGTCGAGAGAGGCCTGCGGCGTGGCGATGAGGCGATAGTCGGGCTGAAAATTCGCCACGTTGGGGGAGGGCGCGCGCAGCATTTCGGCGGCGGCGTCCGGGAGGGCGGCGCCGAGTTTTTCGACCAGATAGGAAAGATCTTCCTGCGCTGTCGGGTCTGGCACGGTTGGCCCGGAGGCGATTGCCTCGGGGTCATCGCCCGGCACATCGGAGATTGCGAGGGTGACAAGCCGCGCCTGCCCGGCGGCGCGCGCCAGGCCACCGCCTTTTACCTGCGAAAGGCGACGGCGCACCTTGTTCATCTCGGAGATCGACAGGCCGGATGACAGCAGCAGCCGGTTTACGGTGATGAGGTCATCCAGCGTCAGCGGCGGTCTTGGCAGGGTGAGCAGCGCAGAGCCGCCGCCGGAGATCAGCGCGAGCACCAGATCATCGGGCCCGGCGCTGGCGGCGGCTTCCATCACCTCAAGCGTTGCCGCCTGCGCTGCTGCGTCGGGAACCGGGTGCGCGGCTTCGCGCACGGTGATCCTGTCTGTCGGTACGGCGTGACCGTAGCGGGTAACGACGATGCCGGAGAGATCGACATCGGGCCAAGCCAGCTCGACCGCCCTTGCCATCGAGGCTGCGGACTTGCCACCGCCAACCACGATGCAGCGCCCGTCAGGTTTTTGGGGGAGGTGGGGCGCGAGCACCCGTGCAGGGTCTGCCGCGCCGATCGCGGCCTCCAGCATTTTCTGCAGAAGGCCGCGCGCGTTGTCATCCGTCATTGCGGAGGCTCAGATGTTTTCGCCGCGGATCGCTTCGCAGACCGCGTCGGTCACCTCTTGCGTGGTGGCCTTGCCGCCGACATCGGGGGTCAGGACGCCATCGGCGCAAACCTTTTCCACCGCCCGCATCAGCCGTTTTGCGGCATCGGCTTCCCCCAAGTGCTCAAGCATCTGGGAGGCGGTCCAGAACGTGGCCACCGGGTTGGCGATGCCCTTGCCCGTGATGTCGAAAGCGGAGCCGTGGATCGGCTCGAACATCGAAGGGTAGCGGCGCTCTGGGTCGATGTTGCCGGTGGGGGCAACGCCAAGGCTGCCCGCCAGCGCACCGGCGAGATCCGAGAGGATATCGGCGTGCAGGTTGGTGGCGACGATGGTGTCGAGGCTCTTGGGATCCTTGACCATGCGCACGGTCATGGCATCAACCAGCATCTTGTCCCATGTCACATCGGGGAAGTCCTTGGAGACGTCCTCGGCGATCTCGTCCCACATCACCATGCCGTGCCGCTGGGCGTTGGACTTGGTGACAACGGTCAGGAACTTGCGGGGGCGGGACTGCGCGAGCTTGAAAGCATATCGCATGATCCGCTCGACCCCGGTGCGGGTGAAGATGGAAACTTCGGTGGCCACCTCTTCGGGGAAGCCCTTATGTGCACGGCCGCCGACGCCTGAATACTCGCCTTCACTGTTCTCACGCACGATAACCCAGTCCAGGTCGCCGGGGCCGACACCTGCGAGCGGGGAGGTTATGCCCGGCAGGATCTTGGTAGGACGGACGTTCGCATATTGGTCAAAGCCCTGGCACAGCGGCAGGCGCAGGCCCCAGAGCGTGAGGTGATCGGGCACATCCGGTGCGCCGACGGCCCCGAAGAAGATGGCGTCGAAATCCTTGACCTGATCGCGGCCATCCTCGGGCATCAGCGCGCCGGTTTTCTTGTAGCGCTCGGAGCTCCAGTCAAATTCGGTGACGTCGAGGGTAAAGCCGCCATCGCGCCGGGCGAGCGCTTCGAGCGCCTGCAGGCCTGCTGCGATCACTTCGGGGCCGATCCCGTCTGCCGGGATAGAGGCGATCCTGTAGGTTTTCACCGCATCCGTTGCCGCTTGCGTGCCGCCGGACGGCGAGGTTGCCGTATCCCCATCGTTCAGGATCGTCATGCTATCTCCTCCTCATGAACGCTCGTTCAGTTTGAGCGCGAGCCTACAGGTGAGGGTTCGGGCTTCTCAATCGAGCACCGATTATATACGCTTTCGCAATAAACAGCGAAGCGGATTCCCATCGTGAACATCACGCAACTGAAGTGTTTTCTGGCGGCGGCAGAGGTGCTGCACTTTGGGCGTGCGGCGCAGTCGCTGGATATTCTGCCAGCGACGCTTGGGCGGCATGTGAAGCAGCTGGAGGATCATCTGGGCGTTGCGCTTTTTCAGCGGACCACGCGGGCGGTGGCGCTGACCGAGGCGGGCACCCGCGTGCTGGAGGATGCACGCGCGTTGATTGCGCAGGCCGAAACGCTGGAGGAAAAAGCCCGCGCCGTGCGCAGCGCCGAGCCGCATGTGCTGCGGGTGGGGGCCATCGACAGCGCGGCCGCCGGGCTGATTCCGCAAATCCTGCAACCGCTGCACGAGGCACGGCCGGGGCTCGAAATTCAGATCATCGAGCAAAAGACCATCTATCTCTTGCCGAAACTCCTGAGCGGTAGCCTCGACATCGCCTTTTGCCGGCCACCGGATGTGCGCGACCCGAAGCTGGTGTTTCGCACGCTGTTCTACGAGACCGCCGTTGTGGCCCTGCCCGAGTCGCATCCGCTGGCGGATCGCGAATCGATTGAGATTGCCGATCTTGCCGAGGAGCCGCTGATCGTTCCGGACCGGCGGTCGAGGCCGCATTCGCATGATTTGACCATGTCGCTATTCCTAGGGGCCGGGCTGACGGCGCGTGTGGCGCAGATCGCGGAGGAAAAGCAGACCATTGTGAACCTCGTGGCCGCAGGCACCGGGCTGGCGATTGTGCCGCGCTGGACCGCGCGGCTGAGGGTTGAGGGCGTGCGCTTTTTGCCGCTGGCCAAGACGGATGCGACGTCGCAGGCGAAACTCATCCTCGCCGCCGCATGGGCTAGGGGCACCCGCGACCCGTTGAGGGATGATTTCTTGCATGTTTTGAACCTTCAGCTGGAGGCGCTGGAGGCCTCAGCCTGATTATATCAATAGTGAATATAATCCGTGCCGAATTGAGTCCGGCACGGTCCTTCTCCCAATGTTCAAGGCGGAGGATGTGCCGTGTTCCGGTGCATCAAATGGGAATACACGGAGGAGGATACCATGAAATTTACCACAATTATTGCAGCCGCAGCATGTGCAGTGGCCTTGCCGGCCGCCGCTCAGGACAAGTCTGACTGGCCGAGCAGCCTGACCATCGGCACCGGCAGCCAGGGTGGCACCTACTTTGGCTATGGCAGCGGCTTTGGCGCGATGATCAGCGAAGAGCTGGGCGTCAACGCTGGCGTCGAGATCACCGGCGGCCCGGTGCAGAACGTGACCCTCGTGGAAAGCGGCGAACACCAGCTTGGTTTTGTGACGCTTGGCCCGGCAGATGAGGCCCGCCGTGGTGAAAGCCCGCTGATGCCGGGAGTGCCGCATGAGAATGTGCGCGCACTGTTCCCGATGTATCAGACCCCGCTGCAAGCGGCTGTTCTGGCATCGTCCGACATCGAGAGCTTTCAGGACATGGCCGGCAAGCGCGTTGGCGTTGGCCCGGCTGGCGGCACCTCGGCCACCTACTGGACCCGGTTCTTTGAGAACGCCGAAGGCTATGAGGGTGTGAACATTTCCAACGCTGGCGGTTCGGACACGGCCGGGCAGCTCAAGGACGGGCTGATTGACGCCTTCGTTTATGCTGCGGGCCTGCCGACCGGCGCTTATGCCCAGCTCGCCGTGGAAAACGACGTGCGGTTCATCTCGATGGATGACGAGACCCTGGCGACGATGAAGGAAATCGTTCCGGCCATGGCCGACTTCACCATCCCGGCCAACACCTACGAGGACCAGCCTGAAGATCTGCAGACCGTTTCGCTGTGGAACTTTGCCATCGCGCATCAGGACATGCCCGAAGATCTGGCCTACGCGATCACCGCCCTCGCCATGGAAAACCACGAGCGGATGATGACCAACCACGCGGCTGCCAAGGAAACGCTGCCGGAGAACGTTGCCAAAAACACCGTGATCCCGTTCCACCCGGGCGCTGCCCGCTGGTTCGAAGAGAACGGCTATGAGGTGCCCTCGGTCGACTAAGACCAAGGCACTGGCAACAACTCGTTGATGTCAACAAACGGGCGGAGAGGCACAAGCCCTCCGCCCGAATTTCCACCTAGCAGGCGAGCGAACCATCTCCATGAGCAACGCGCAGGATACGCATACCCAATCCGAGGCCGGCGCCGCCTCGGCGCTTGAGCAGGAACTGGCCCGGGCCAACGTGGATGCCGATCCCGTTGCGCTGAACCAGAGGCTGTTTGTCGGGCCCCGCAACATGCTGATTGCGTGCCTTTGTGTTGGCTACGCGGTGTTTCACCTGCTGGTGATGAACGTTTACCCGCTGGAAACCTGGGCCTACCGGCTGAGCCATGTGGGCGGCGGTTTGCTTCTTGGTTTTCTCCTGTTCGGCTCGACGCCGTTCATCCATGACCCGAACGAACCCGAAAAGGGTGGCCCGCTGTCTCTGGCGATGCTGGGCCTTGCCGGGGCGGGGATTCTCTATGGCGCGGTTGGCGTTGTGGCGATCTGGATCAACGGGCAGGTTCTGGGTGAGATGCTGCCGCCGAAATGGGCGATGTCGAGCTTCGGGATTCCGCTTTGCCTTGGCACGGCGCTGGCCATCGTTCACGGCTGGGTATTTCCGCACCGCCGCCGTGCCTTGTTTGCGCCGGGGGATGTGCTGCTTGCCGTCTCTGCCGTTGCTTTCACGGCCTATCTGATTTTCTTCGCCCGGCAGCTCCAGCTGCGCGCCGGGATGCCCATGGCGCTGCCCGGGGACATGTGGTCTGCCATCACCGGCTGCCTTCTGATCATCGAATTGACCCGCCGCCTTGCCGGGCTGGCACTTGTCATCATTGCCGGTGTTTTCGTGGCCTATGCTTTTGCCGGGCCGTGGTTGCCGGGGATCTTCGAGCATCGCGGCTATGACGTGAAGCGGTTCTTCTCTTACATCTTCACCGACAACGGGGTGCTGGGCGCGCCGATTGCGATTTCATCGACCTATATCATTCTCTTCGTGATCTTTGCGGCCTTCCTGCAAACGACGCGGGTGGGGGAATATTTCGTCAACCTCGCCTTCGCGGCCGCCGGGCACAGGCGCGGCGGACCGGCCAAGGTGGCGATCTTTGCCTCGGGCCTGATGGGGATGATCAACGGCACCTCGGCGGGCAACGTGGTGGCCACCGGCTCGCTGACCATTCCGATGATGAAGAAGGTGGGCTATCGCCCGCAAACCTCCGCCGCGGTCGAGGCCGCTGCCTCCACCGGCGGGCAGATCATGCCGCCGATCATGGGCGCGGGCGCCTTCATCATGGCCGAGATCACCGGCATCTCCTACATGGAGATCGTCTATGCCGCGATCATCCCGGCGGTGATCTACTTCGTCTCGGTCTACTTTATGGTCGACCTTGCCGCGAAGAAGGCAAACATGAAGGGCCTGCCGCGCGACGAGCTGCCCAAGTTTGCGAAGCTGGCCAAGCAGATTTACCTGTTCCTGCCGATTGTGGTGCTGATCTACGCGCTGTTCGCGGGCTACTCGGTGATCCGCTGTGGCACGCTGGCGATGGTGACGGCTGCCGTGGTGTCTTGGCTGACGCCGCACCGCATGGGGCCGCGACAGCTGTTTCAGGCGCTCGACAACGGTGCGCGGATGGTGCTGCAACTGGTGGCGGTCTGCGCCACGGCGGGCATCATTGTGGGCGTCATCGCGCTGACCGGCATTGGCTCGCGCTTTTCGACGGTGCTGCTGGCGCTGGCGGACCAAAGCCAGTTTCTCGCGCTGTTCTTTGCGATGGTCGTCTCGATCATCCTTGGCATGGGGATGCCCACCACGGCGGCCTATGCCGTGGCGGCATCGGTCATTGCGCCGGGGGTCATCAACCTTGGCGTGGCCCCGCTGACCGCGCATCTGTTCATCTTCTACTTCGCGGTGATGTCGGCCATCACCCCGCCGGTGGCGCTGGCCGCCTATGCGGGCTCGGCGCTGGCCGGGTCGGACCCGATCCGCACCTCGGTGGAGAGCTTCAAGATCGGGCTTGCCGCCTTTGTGGTGCCCTACATGTTCTTCTACTCGCCCGCGATGCTGCTGGACGGAAGCTGGTTTGAGATTGCCCATATCGCTGTGACGGCCTTGGTTGGCGTCTACCTGCTGTCTTGCGCTGTGCAGGGGTGGTTCTTTGGCCACGCGAACTTGGGCGTGCGTCTGGCTTTGGGCGCAGGCGGGTTGACGATGATTGCCGGTGGCTGGCTGACGGACGCAATCGGCGTGGGCATCGCGGTGCTGCTGGTTCTGTTTCAGAAGGCACGCGGGACGACCGCCGAGGCGGCTGGCGGGGCTGACTGACGCTGAACTGAGCCGCCCAAGTGCCAGCCCCGTGCTGCTTTTGCGAGGTGGTGCGCGGTTGTGGTGACGGCTTGTGTGGCAGCACTGGCAGCGGCGCGATGGGTTATTGCGCCGCTTCCGCCCGCGCCTTGCGCCGTGCCCAGGCCTTCCAGGCCGATGAGGCCAGCACGCCGGACCAAAGCAGCAGCACCATGCAGCCCAGCACGGCGGCCACCGGACGGTCGAAGAAGCCCATGAACGCGCCGCCGGATTTGATCATCGAGGTTAGGAAGGTGCGCTCCAGCATGCCACCCAGCACGAGGCCGAGGATGATTGGCGCGACGGGAAAGCCGTTGTCTTCCAGCACCCAGCCGAGCAGCCCGATGACCAGCATCAGGATGATGCCATAGGGGGAGTTGGTCAGGGCGAAGGAGCCGACGATGCAGAAGGTGAGGATCAGCGGCAGGAGGATGCGGCGGGGCACCGAGAGCAACCCGCGCGCCGCCTTGATGGTGACCCAGCCGAGCGGCACCATCAGGATCACCGCGATCACGAAGATCATGAACACCGCGTAGATCACCTGCGGCGTTTGCAGAAACACCATCGGCCCGGGGTTGATGCCCTTCATGTAGAGCACGCCGATGACGATGGCGGTGACGCTGTCACCCGGGATGCCGAAGACCAGCGCGGGAATCCACGAGCCGCCCACGGCGGCGTTGTTGGCTGCCGAGGCATCGACCAGCGCTTCAGGGTGGCCTTTGCCGTAGCGCTCCGGGCTGCGGGAAAACCGCTTGGAGACGGCATAGGAGATCCATGCCGCGATATCCGCGCCTGCCCCCGGCAGGGCGCCGATGAAGGTGCCCAGCGTTGAGCTGCGCAAGATGTTCAGCGGGTAGCGCTTGATGATGCCACCGACCCCGGCGAAGAGCCGTCCGCCGGTGGAGGGCACTTGGGGCAGGGGGCTGGCGCCCTTCAGCCGGATCGCGCCGCGCAGGATTTCGGCCATGGCGAAGAGGCCGATCATGGCGGGGACAAACTCGATCCCGGCCAGCAGGTCGGTGCTGCCGAAGGTGAAGCGCGGGGTGCCCGAGGCCGGGTCCAGCCCGATGGTGGCGAGGGACAGGCCGATCAGCAGCGACACGCCCGCCTTCAGAGGGTTGTCGGAGGCAATGAAGATGGCGCAGGACAGGCCAAGGGCGGCGAGCCAGAAATACTCGAAGGAGGTGAACTTGAGGGCGAATTCGGCCAGCAGCGGCGCGGCGAGGATCAGCACCGCCACCCCGAACAGCCCGCCGAGGCAGGACACGATGAGGCTGGTGCCGAGCGAGAGGTTCAGCTTGCCCTCCAGCGCGAGGCGGTGGCTGTCTTCCACATAGGCGGCGGAGGCGGGCGTGCCGGGCATGCGGAGCAGGGCGCCGGGGATGTCTCCTGCGAAAATCGCCATGCCGCTTGCGGTGACGATCGCCGCCACTGCCGGGATCGGCTCCATGAAGAAGGTGACGGGCACCAGTAGCGCGGTGGCCATGGTGGCGGTGAGCCCGGGCATGGCGCCCACGAACATGCCGAAGGCCCCGGCGCAGAGCACCACCAGCAAGACTTCCCATGTGAAGGCCAGCGCGGCGGCTTGGGCGAGAACATCGAAGGACACCATCAGACGATCCCCACCAGCAGACCGCGCGGCAGCGGAACCTCAAGGAAGATGGCGAAGAGCACCCAGCAGAGCGCGGTGCTCGCCGCCGCGATCATCAGGGCGGGCAGCAGGCGGACGCCGAACCAGAGGAAGATGACACAGAGGGTGACGAGCGCCACCGGGATGAAGCCGAGCCAGCCGCTGAGCAGGATATGCGCCAGCACCGTGGCGACCATCAGTGCCGCCGAGATCAACCCGTTGCGGCTGCGCAGGGCCTCATCGAAGGCGACCCACGGCCCGCCCGCGCGCCCGAGCAGATCATGCGCCGCGAGGATGCCGCCTGCGATGATGAAGCCTGCCCCAAGCAGGCCCGGCAACAGAGAAGCACCGTAGGGTTGGCCCGGAAAGGCCGGAAACCCCGCCGCCTGAACCATCATGAAGATACCCAGGCAGGCAAAGAGCCCCCCAAGCAGCGCGTCTCGCATCTGCATCTGTCTCCCCCCTGTTCAACCTGCCGAAAAGGGCGCCGGTGAGGGCGCCCTTCCCGATTATTCATGGTCTTGCGCGCCGGTCGGACGGTCAGCCCGACGTGAGGCCCGCCGCGCCGAGCGCCTGCTCCATCACGGCATCGGTATCTGCCATCATGGCGGCATGGGCGGCCGGGTCCAGATACTTGATGCCAAAGCCGCGGCTGTTCATGAACTCGACGAACTCCGGATCTTCGGCAATCTCCGCCAGCGCGCCGGAAATGGCAGAGGCGGCGGCTTCGTCCATGTCCTTCGGGCCGCAGATGCCGCGCCATGTTGACAGGGCAAACTCGCCGCCGGCCTCTTTCAGGGTTGGCACGTCGGGGTGAGAGCCGACACGCTCGTCGGCCATCAGCGCGAGGTTCACCGCGCGGCCTGCATCCACCATGGATTTGGTCTCGGCCAGCGACACGGTGATCAGGTCGACACCTCCGGCGACGAGATCCTGCAGGGCGGGCGCGGCACCTTCGGAGGGCACCCAGGTGACGTGATCGGGTGCCAGACCTTCCGACATCAGCCAGCCGATCAGCGCGAGGTGCCAGATGCCGCCTTGGCCGGTGCCCGACGCCTTGAAAGTGCCCGGCTCGGAGGCCTTGATCGCTTCGGTCAGGCTGGCGATGTCCTGATACTCGCTGTCGGCGGAGACGGTCACGCCGGGGCTGTCGGCGTTCATCAGGCCGAGCGGGGTGTAATCTTCTGCCGTCAGCTCGGTGAGGCCGACATGGTGCATCATGGTGATTTCCACCGTGACGAGGCCGATGGTGTAGCCGTCCGGATCGGCATTGGCGATGGCGCTATGACCGACCACGCCAGAGCCGCCGGTGCGGTTGACCACGTTGAAGCTGCCGCCGAGCTTTTTCTCCAGCAGGGCTGCGATCATCCGGCCGGTGGCATCGGTGCCGCCACCCGCGCCCCATGGCACGACAACGGTGACGGGGCGCTCGGGGTATCCGGCGGCGAAGGCGCTGCCCGGGGCCAGAGCGAGGGCGGCGGCGGCCGTTCCCCCGGCCAGAATGGCGCGGCGGCCTAATTTGATGGGTTTGCTCATGTTGGTGTTCTCCTCCCTTAAATGAATCGTTTCAGGTGACGCTGCTCAGGGGCGTCCCGGCAGCGTCATGTTTCAAAGCCCGCTCGGCTGTGAGCAGGGCCTGCGCCACGGGTGCCACCCGGGCGCGCTCCTCTTCGGAGAGGTCCGAAGAGAGGGCGAGGACCGGGCCACACTCTGCCAAGCCAGAGAGGCCGATGGCCTCGTGCAGCACGCGGATTTCGTTGATTTCGCTGCGCAGGGCCTCAAGCGGCAGCATGGCCTGCAAGGCGGCCTCGGCGGCCTGCCGATCGCCGGCCTGCAGCGCATGCAGGATGCGCATGGAGATGCGCGGCGCGAGGCAGACGCAGCCTGCGGTAAAGCCCGCGAGCCCGTAGTCCAGCATATGCGCAAGGGCAGGGGGCTCGCCAAAGCCCGAGATGATCCGCTCGGCACCGATGGCGCTGATGATCGCGTCAAGATAGGCATCGCGTGTGCTATCGCTACGTGGCACGGCGTATTTGACGCCAAAGAGCACACCCTCGGCGGCGAGTTGCTCCAGATCGGCGGCGGGCATGTAGCCATCGGTTTTGATATAGGCCATCAGCTGGGTGCCGGTCTCGCCGTGGAACCGGCGCAGGGCCTCGGCGCTGCCGGCATCGGTGCGGGGCGGCACCATGGGTAGGAGCAGCGCCAGCGGGTAGCCCCGGCCTGCCAGAATCTCTGCCTGATCCACCAGCTTGCCACCGTCGCAACCGACCGACGGCATCAGCCAGGTGTCTTCGGCCACCAGCGACTCCAGCGCGTCCAGCCACTCCGCTGTTTTGCTGATTGGCCAGTGCTGGGCCAGCGCGTTGCCGCCGTAGAGCAGCGTATCGACGCCCCCCTGTTCCATGTGTTCGATCAGCGCCTTGTTGGCGGCCATGTCGAACGCGCCATCCGCGCTGCGGGCAAGGGGTGGCACGGCCACAACGGAGCGGGCGAGGTCGGCGGGGGTAACGGATTTGCGCATGTCTGGCCTAGATTGGTCAATATTTGTAATATTGGTAAAAACAGGTTACGCGCTTGGCAAGAGATTTTTTCTGGAGGTTCAAATGCAAGAGCTGAAAATCGTCATCGCGGGTGCAGGCGCGATCAGTGAATTCCACCTCAAGGGCTGGCAGGCGCAGGAGGGTGTAACCCTTGCCGCCATCTGCGACCCGGATGAGGGCAAAGCGCGGGCGCGGGCAGAAGAGTTCGGGATTCCCGAGGTTTACACTGACGTTGCCGAGATGCTGGGGGCCACGCAGCCCGATGCGATCGACATTATCACCCCTGTCGCCAGCCATGCGCCGCTGGTGGAGATGGCCGCCGACCAGGGCGTGCATGTGATGTGCCAGAAACCGCTTACGCCCACGGTCGCCGAGGCCGAGGCGCTGATCGAAAAGGTGGGCGAGCGGGTGCGCTTCATGGTGCATGAGAACTACCGATTCCGTCCGCATTTTGCCGAGGTTGCCCAGCGGGTGCGGGCGGGCGAGGTGGGCAGGGTGCGCCATGCCCGAATGACGGTGCGTTCCAGCTCGATGTATGACTACCCCGGGAGGGTGCCCTTTTTGCTGGGGCGTCAGCCCTACATGGGCAGTTTCCGGCGGCTGGTGGTGTTTGAGGTGCTGATCCACCACCTCGATGCGCTGCGCTCGATCTTCGGGGAGATGGTGGTGGAGAGCGCTACGCTTGATCAGATCAACCCCGAGCTTTCCGGTGAGGATGTGGCGCTTATCACCCTGCGCACGCAGGACGGGGCGCTGGTGGTGATTGATGCCAACATCTCTGCGCTGGGTTACCCGCCCCTGCCCACCGACCGCCTGGAGGTGCTTGGCGAGGCCGACAGCCTTGTGCTTGACCGCGAGGTTCTGCGCCTGATGTCGCGCGAGGAGCCGGTGACGGTGCATGACCTCAAGGCGAACTATCAGGCGTGTTTCACCGGCGCCGTCTCGGCCTTTGTCACCGGCTTGCGCGAGGGCACGCCCTTTCCGACCGACCGGCTCGACAACCTTGAGACCCTGCGCCTGATGGAGGGCATCTATGTGGCGGCAGGTGTTGCCATCTGAGCCCGCGCGTCCTTCAATGGCTCGCACCTTGGAGCAGGAGCGAAGCGAAAGAGTGGCAGACCATCCCCAAGAGCGTGAGCCAACGCTGTCGGATCACATATACGATCAACTGCTCGGTGATATCATCAAGGGCGTCTATGCCACCGGAGCACGGCTGCCCTCGGAGACGGCGATGGCCAAGGCAATGGGCGTTTCGCGCCCGGTGGTGCGGGCGGCGCTAGCGCGGCTGCGGGAGGATAGCATCATCTCCACAAGGCAGGGCTCGGGCAACTACGTGGCCCGCCGCCCTGATAGCTCGGTGCCCTCCATCGTGCCGCTCAACTCCATGTCGGACATCCAGCGGTGCTACGAGTTTCGCTTGGATTTTGAGCCTGCCTGCGCGGCATGGGCCGCGCAGCGCCGCACCGAGGAGCAGATGGCCGCGCTCCGTGAAGCGGTGCAGCATTTTGAGGAATCCTACCTCCAGCACGAGCTGGGCACCGAGGCGGATCTTGAGATTCACAAGGCCGTGGCGCGCTGCACCGGCAACCCTTTTCACGTTTCGGTGATGGACATGCTCGCGCGTCAGGTTGCCTTTGGCATGCATCTGTCGCGCAGTCTTACCCTGCACTCCGCCCCGCAGCGAAACAACGTGGTTGAAGCCGAACATCGCGCCATTCTCGATGCGATCGTGGCGGCTGACCCGGGGGCGGCGCGCGATGCCATGCGGGTGCATCTTGAAGGCGCGCGGGACCGGATGTTTATCGGCGAGCAGGGCTGAGGGGCCAACAAGCGAAAGGGCAGCAGTGGAGGCTTTGGCCCGCCAAGGCTCGCCCGTTTAGGGCTGGTCGGCGAGCCAGGCGCGCACCACCACAGCCTGCCGCTTTGGGCGGGCCGATTGCAGGGTGCCGATGATGAGCCGCCGGTTAAGCCATGCAAAACGGCCCTCCGGGGCGGAGACATGGATGGTCGACATCGCGTAGCGCTCGGGCGTGCGTGATTCATCCACGGTCACCCGGTTGCGCAGGCTCAGAACGGTGCCGTCCTCGGTGCGCATTTCGTAGATCGCATCCAGCTCCTTCACGCCATCGGGCCGAAGCAACTGCCGGTCTGCGCCGCCCGCCAGCACCTCGCCCTCCAGCCCGTCCATCTGTGGACCCGCGTAAAACCGCCCGCCGAGGATGGGCACCATGAAGCGATGACCAAGGGCGCTCGCCCCAAGGTCGATCCGGTCGGCCACGTCGACGATTGCCGTCCAGACAAGCCGGGTGACGGGGGGCGTTGGGGGGATTTCTGCGAGGATATCGGAATCAATCATGCCTTTACCTAGCCGGTTTTGGGGCGTGAAAGGAGAGCGAAAGCCTTATCGCTTGCGGGCTTTGCCTATCAGGGTTGGCAAATGGGGCAGCATGTTGGGCCACAATGCACGGCGCGATAGAATATGATTATCGCTACCCTGCACAATTTATTTTAAACCTATCGCTTTGCTGTCATAGCCTGCTGCCAAGCGGCCAGTCCGCTGTCTAGGGAGGACAACATTGATGCTTAACACGTTCCGCAACCTGATCACGGCGGGCGGCACCGCTGCCGCACTGGCAGCCCTTGCCACCACCGCCCAAGCTGCTGATGAGCTGATCATCTCGTCGGCCACGCCGCCGCAGCACATTCAGACCACCACCATGACCGATTTTGCCGCCGCCCTCACCGAGCGCTCCGGCGGCGCGCTGAAGGCAAAGGTTTTTGACTCCAGCCAGCTCTACAACGCCCGCGACGTGGGCAAGGCCGTGGCGCGCGGCGATGTGGGCATGGCCACCGTGCCTTCGCCCTACCTCAGCCGGGTTGAGGCCAACATCAACGTGCTCGACCTGCCGGTGCTGAAGGGCATGTCGGCCGAGGACCGTTCGGCCATGCTCGACGGCGAGGTTGGGGCCAAGCTCAACGGGATGCTGGCCGAGAAGATGGGCATCGTGGTGCCGGGCAACTGGCCGGTGCTGGGCCGGGTTTACTATTGGTCCACCAGCAAGCCGCTGCGCAACTTCGACGAGTTCGTTGGCCTTCAGGTGCGTATCCCCGGCGGCGCCGGTCCTGCTGCCGTGGTCGAGGGCATGGGCGGCATTCCTGTGGTGATGCCCGGCTCCGATATGCCGCTGGCGCTTCAGCAGGGCACGGTGGATGCCACCATGGCCGCCATCGAGTCGGTCGTGCAGCAAAAGCTGACGGATGTGGGTGTGCAATATGGCTTCTGGGACCAGGGTATCATTGGCTACCTCATCCCCATCGTCAGCCAGGATTACTGGGGCAGCCTCACCGAAGAGGAGCAGGCGCTTTTCACCGAGGTCTGGAACGATGTTGTCACTGAGCAGCGGGTCGCCAACGAGGCGGTCGACTCCGAGATGCGCGCAACGCTCAAGGAGTGGGGTGTGACCATCTCCGATGCCGACCCGGAAGCCGCGCTTGCCGTCCGCGAAAAGATGATGGGCCAGCAACAGGCCGTGATCGACAAGTACGAGCTTGACCCCACGCTGGTTGAGCTGGTGACCGAGGCCGCCTCCAAGTGAGCCGCGCCATCGCATTTCTCGACCGCCTGATCGGCTGGATCGCGGCGGGCGCGCTGGGCATTACCTTTGTCCTGCTCGTCTACAACGTCGCCGCGCGATACCTCATCAGCTTTGGCTGGGTGTCGCCCTCGGTTCAGCTGAACTGGGTGTTCGAGATTTGCGTCTTTCTGCTGGTCTGGGCGGTCCTCCTTGGGGTCGCCCGGATCGAAAAACGCGCGCAGCACATCCGGGTGGATTTTCTCTACAACAGCTTCGGCCCGAAGGGGCAGATGGCCACCGAGGTCTTTGCCCTTGTCTTCGCGATGGGCGTGGCCGGGTTCTTCATCTACTCCGGGCACCTCGTGGTGCAGGATGCCCTGCTTTGGGACGAACGCAGCGAGACCACCCTGCGCACACCGTTCTGGATTCTCTATGCCGCGTTGCCGGTGGCCTTTGTGGTGCACCTGCTCTTCATCATCGAGCGGTTCCGCCTGTTGGTGACAATCGGCGAGAGCGCCAAGCAAGCTCAATTCGACTGAGGCAACTGACATGACCACTCTCATCGTCCTCGCCCTCGTGGCCGTGCTGATCCTGCTTGCCATGGGCACGCCGATCTACCTCGTGCTGATGGGCGTGGCCTCGATCCTGCTGGTGGCCGAAGGGCGCACCATTGCCGGGCTGGGCCAGCATGTGCTTGATCACCTGCAATCCCCGATCCTGATCTCGGTGCCCTTTTTCATCCTTTCTGCCGTGCTGATGCAGGGCGGCGGGCTGGCGCGAATATTGTTCGATGCGGCCCTGTCATGGATCGGCTGGATCCGGGGCGGGCTGGCGATTTCTGGCGTGGCCGCGACGGCGGTGTTTGCCGCTATCACCGGCTCTTCTGCCGCCACCACCATGGCGATGGGCACGTTGCTGGTGCCGCTGATGGAGGAGAAGGGCTACAAGACCTCCTTCGCCATGGGCCTCACCGCCGCCGCCGGAACGCTGGGCATCCTGATCCCGCCGTCGCTGCCGATGATCCTCTTTGGCCTTATCGCCGAAGAGTCCATCCCGCGGCTGTTTCTCGGCGGGGTGATCCCGGGGCTGTTGCAGGCGGGGCTGTTCTGCCTGTTCATCTTCACCGTGGCCAACAAGGTGGGCGGCAAGGCCGAGCCCTTCGTTGGCCCGCGGCGGCTTGTCCGCGCCAACGTGCATGCCTTCCCGGCCTACCTGATCCCCATCGTCGTTTTGGGCGGCATTTATGGTGGCTTCGTCACGCTGACGGAGGCCGCCGTGCTGGGGGTGCTTTGCGCGCTGGTGGCGGTGCTCTGCATCTACCGCACGGCCCGCCTGCGCGACATTCCGGCTATGCTCACCTCGGCGATCGACCGGACCTCGGTGATCATCCTCATCATCATGGGGGCCACGCTCGTTAGCGCGTGGATCATCAAATCTGGCGTGCCGCAGAGCTTTGCTGCCTCCATCGTGGAGAGCGATCTGAAGCCCTGGCAGTTTTTGCTCATCATGAACGCCTGCCTGCTGATCCTCGGCATGTTCCTCGAGGGGGTGGCGATCATTTTGATCGTGCTGCCGGTGGTCTTTGTGGTGGTGCGCCAGCTGGGCATCGACATGACGCATTTTGCCGTGGTCATGGTCATCAACATCGAGCTGGCCTTGCTGTCGCCGCCCATCGGGCTGAACCTTTTCGTCATGTCCAACGTGACCGGAAGGCCGGTGAGCGAGGTGTTGCGCGGCACCATCCCGTTTTTCCTGATCATGCTCGGCCTGTTGATGCTGGTCACCTTCGTTCCGGCCGTATCGACATGGCTGCCCAACCTCGTGCTCGGGGGATGACATGCACAGTGCTCTGAAAGCAGATGCGGCCCTTCCGGCCCCGAAAACCGGCCACAGCTTTGTGCGCGATCTGCCCTATGGCGCGGGCGAGCGGAACAAGCTTGATCTCTACATCCCCGCAGGCGTCAGCAACCCGCCGCTGGTGCTCTTCATCCATGGCGGCTCGTGGTTTCGTGGCGACAAGGTGGATGTGCTGAAATACGAGCGGCTCGACCGGCTGTTGGCGCTGGGCTTTGCCGTGGCCTCGATGAATTACACCTACTCGCAGCAGGCGATCTGGCCGGCGCAACTGGTGGACCTTGAAACCGCTGTCGGCTTTCTTGCGTCGCGGGCCGGGGACTACGGCTATAGCACCGCCCGTTTGACCGTCTGGGGGCAGTCGTCGGGAGCGCATATGTCGCTCTGGGCCGGAGTCCTTTCAGCGCGGGGCGCGATCCCCGAGGTCAGGGCGCTTGTGGGGTGGTTTCCGCCTGCCAATCTCTATCAGCTTTGGCATGACCGCGAGGCCGATGAGGTGCCGCGTGGCAACGAAAACGCCGAGCTGCCCACGCCGGAGAGCCGGTTGCTGGGCTGTGATGCGCAGGCCAACCGTGCGGCGGCTGAGGCCGCCAGCCCCGATGTTGCCGCTGCCGCGCTGGAGGCCGGGCAGGTGTTTCCGCCCACGCTGCTGGTTCATGGCACCGCCGACCCGGCCGTTTCTCCGCTGCAAAGCGCCCGCGTGCGGGACGTGCTGGCCGGGCGGGGCACCGAGGTAGACCTCATCGAGGTGCCGGGCGGGCGGCATGGCGGCGAGGGCTTTGACGATACGGTGGAGCCCTGTCTAAAGTTCCTCGTGGAACAGGCGCGGGCCTGACCGCACCGGCGCAAGGGGCCGCCGCTGTCGACAGGGCGCCCTTGATCGCAATATTATCGCGCCACCACGCACGATAAGGATGCCTTATATGCCGCCCAGTGCGAGCACGCTGCTCAACCGGTTTGTTGCCAAGGCCAAGTTCCGGCACCTGCAAGTTCTCATTGCGCTCTGCGAGGTGGGCAGCATGCGCCGGGCGGCGGGGGCGGTGAACATGACCCAGCCCGCCATTTCGCAGCTGATCCGCGAGTTGGAGACCCTGCTGGAAACCGAGCTGTTCTTCCGCCATGCCAAGGGGGTTGAGCCGACCGAGGCAACCAAGGAGTTGCTGCCCGTGGCCCGCAGGGTGTTGGCGGCGCTGGAGGACGGCTCGGAGGGGCTGGCCAACCGCCTGCAACAGCAGGGCGGGGTGGTGCGGGTTTCTGCCAGCCCCGCAGCGCTTGGCGGCATCATTCAGGGGAGGCTCGACAGCTTTGCCACGCAGCACCCGAGCATCCAACTGCATCTCTGGCAAACCGCTGACACGGACCCTTTGGGCGGCGTTGCCGACAATGCAATTGACGTGATCTGCACCCGGGAGCCTGCCGTTATCCCTGAGGGCTGGGCCTTTGAGCGCTGCGTGGAAGACCGGCTGATTGCCGTTTGCGGGGCCACCCATCCGCTGGCTGCGCGGGCGGCGATCAGCAGCGAGGAGCTTGGGGCGAGCAAATGGTTGCTGAACCGCGTTGGCTCGGTGGCGCGCGACAGGTTTGAGGATGTCGCCCAAGAGAACGACTGGCCGCAAGCGGCGCGCTGTCAGGTCATCATGCATATCCCCGAACTGACCAAGGACATGCTGACCAGCGGAAAATACCTCGCCGTCCTGCCCCGCAGCGTGGCCGCGCCCTGGATTGCCTCGGGGGAGATCAGGGAGCTGCCCACCGAAATCGACACCCCGCTGCGCCCACTCGGCTTGCTCTGGGCGGCCTCCCGCGCGGGGCCGGCGACAGAGGCCTTTGTTGCGCATATGAGGGGCTTTGGAGGCTTGAGGTAGAGGCTGGCGTTGCGCGCGGCTCTTTGTTCGGCGGCTTTCGCCGGGCGCAGAGGAGAGCCGCGCCTTGCTCTGGGGGATCGACGTGCGGGTCGTAGCCACGCTTATCGGCGCGCAGCACATCGACAATCTCGCCGGTCAGGTGATCACCGGTTCCGCTCTGGACCGCACCAGTGATGTCAGGCGCTCGCCTTCATCCTCCTAGCCGCTCATTGGGGCGGGGCCTTCGCCAAGGAGGCACATCATCTGGTGCCGTTCAATTCCTTTGCCGATTGGCCGGCCATTTAGGTCAGGCGAAAGCTGCCCTTCACCGGGGCGGCCCTTGGCGCAAGAGATACTTCACGCCCTACCGAGGCGCGTCTGCCGCCGTGCGGGCCGTTAGGGAGCAAATTGGCGCGCTCGAATATGACATTCACAGTTGGCGCTACAACGCAGCCTGCGAGCTGGTCGAAGCTGGCTGCGGGGATGATCTCGTGGCCTCCATTACCGGCCAAAGCCCCGCGATGGTTCTGCACTATACCAAGAAGGTGAGGCAGAAAGTCAGGGCCATTGAAGCGCAGCGAATGAGAACGGAACAAAAACAGAATGTTTAGACAAATGTTTAGACGGCGCTGCCGCGCCGGTCTCGATTTCGTCTAAGTCATTGAAATTGTTTGGAGGCGAGTACCGGAATCGAACCGGTGTACACGGATTTGCAATCCGCTGCGTAACCACTCCGCCAACTCGCCGTCCTTGGGTGGTGCGGCGGGAGGTAGCGGGTTTCGGGGATTGATTCAAGAGGGTCTGCGCATGGGCGTTGGCCGGTTGGATTGATGTGCCGGCAGCCTTTGGGTCGCGGCGCAGAGATTGCGGGCGTGGCGGGTGTGGGGGAGGTGGCTGGGGGCCTGGGCTCTCGGGGCTAATGTAGCGGCTTCCCATTGCGCTTTGGGGATCCGCGTGTCGCCCGAGCGGCCTGCGCGGCTTGGTGGTGGAGCCGCCCGGCGTTGCGTGCGCGCCCGCGTGGCTGCGGTGAGGGGGAGGGGCCCCGAAGAGCGGCCCTGATGGCACGCACAGAACCGGTAACGCATTGTGCGCCATGTGCGCATTGGCCGTGTTGCGTCACCCGTCGTTTCATGGCACTTCTAGGCAAGCGAAGCGAACCGAAGAGTTTACTTTCTATGAGCGTTTACGAAACCCGCCGCACGATGATGGTCGATAATCAGGTCCGTCCTTCCGACGTTACCAAGTTTCCCATCATCGACGCCATGTTGACCGTCCGCCGCGAGGCCTATGTGCCCGATGACAAGCGCGAGGCGGCCTATCTGGGCGAAAACCTCACGCTGGCACCGGGCCGCGTGATGCTTGAGCCGCGCACCTTTGCCAAGATGCTCGACGCTCTGGATGTGGGGCCGAGCGAGATGGTGCTGGATGTGGGCAGCGGCCTTGGCTACTCCGCCGCTGTGCTGGCTCATATGGCCGATACCGTGATTGCGCTGGAAGAAGACGAGAGCCTTGCTTCCGAGGCCGAGGCGATCCTGTCGCGTGAAGGTGTGATGAACGCCGTCGTGCTGACCGGCCCGCTGGCCGAAGGTGCGGCCAAACACGGCCCCTATGATGTGATCTGCGTGCAGGGCGGGGTGGAAGAGCTGCCAGAGGCCTTGGCCGATCAGCTCAAGGAAGATGGCCGCATCGCCTGCGTGATGATGGAAGGCAGCCTTGGCACCGTGAAGGTCGGCACCCGCCAGAACGGCCGCATTGCGTGGCGCTTCTCCTTCAATGCCACAGCCCCGGTCCTCCCCGGTTTCGAAAAGTCGCGCGACTTCGCGCTCTGAACAGGCCGCGGCCCCGGTTGTAGAACCCCGGCTGCACAACAATGACAACCGTGCCGAAGAGCGCGAGCAGGCGAGGGCCGAGATGGCAAAAGCGCAACGTATTCGCACAGGTCTGGCAACGCTTGTGCTGGCAGGGGCCACCGCCCTGGCCCCGCTCACGGCCCGCGCCGAAACGCTGACAGATGCGCTGATCACGGCCTATCGGCACAGCCATATCCTTGACCAGCAGCGCGCCCTCTTGCGGGCCGCTGATGAAGATGTGGCCATTGCTCTGGCCGATCTGCGCCCGATCATCGCCTTCTCTGCCGGGGCCACGGCCTCGGCCCAGACGAACTATGAGCTTGGCGCCACGGTCTCGCTTTCGGCTTCGATGACGCTTTATGACAATGGCGCAACCCGGCTTGGCGTCGAGGTGCAAAAGGAAGTCGTGCTGGCCACTCGCGAGGCGCTGGTGAACTACGAGCAGCAGGTGCTTCTGGCGGCGGTGCAGGCCTATATGGATGTGACCTCGGCCGCCGAGAGCCTTGCGCTGGCGCAATCCAACGTGCGGCTGACCAACCAGCAGCTTCGTGCCGCGCGTGACCGGTTTGAGGTGGGCGAGGTGACCCGCACCGAGGTGGCACAGGCCGAGGCCCAGCTTGCCGCGGCCCGCAGCTCCGAGGCCGCCGCGCAGGGCCAGCTTGAGGTGGCCCGTGAAAGCTATCGCGTGGCCGTGGGCAGCTATCCCAAGGCGCTCGCCCCGCCGCCGTCGCCGCCCAAATTGCCAGCCTCGGTTGAGGCGGCGCAGGCGGTGGCTGTGCGCACCCATCCGCTGATCCGTCAGGCACAGCACACGGTTTCGGCTTCCGAGCTGGGAATCAAGCAGGCGCAGGCAGCGATGAAGTTCACCATCGACGGCTCCGCTGCGCTCAGCTTTGACGACGAGGGCAACGACCGGTCCAGCTTTGGGCTTCAGCTCAACCAGCCGATCTACGCCGGTGGCAAACTTTCGGCGCAGCTGCGCAAGGCCCGCAACCAGACCGAGGCCAACCGCGCAGCGCTGCTCAGCACCACGCATAACGTGCAACAGCTGGTGGGCAACGCCTGGGCCAACCTGCGCGTGGCGGTGGCCCAGCTTCAGGCGACCGACCAGCAGATCCGCGCCGCCACCGTGGCCTTCCGTGGGGTGCAGGAAGAGCAAAACCTCGGCGCGGCCACCACGCTGGATGTGCTGGACGCCCAGCAAGACCTGCTGGATGCCCGCTCGGCGCGAATTGATGCGCAGGCCCAGCAATATGTAGCACTTTATTCACTTCTTTCTGCCATGGGTCTCCTGACCGTGGAGCACTTGGGCTTGGGTATCCAAACCTACGATCCGGCGGCCTATTACAACGCGGTAAAAGCCGCGCCGACGCAGCGCTCCAAACAGGGGCAGCAGCTTGACCGGGTGCTGGAGCGTCTCCAGCGCCAGTGATCGGCAGCGTATGGCGATGCTGCGCCGTGGTGGTAGTTGTGCGCCGAGCTCCAAAAAGTTAACCTCAGGCCGGAGTAACGCCCGGCTCTGCCGGAACCGGCCCCGCCTTCCGCTGCGTTTCAGCGTGTCCGGCGGGCCACGGCCTGCGGAAAAGCATGAACAAAGCGGCGTAAGCGCCAGCCAACCATGAGAATATGCGGGATATGGTGGGGGATGTCGCGGCGAGAGGAATAGATGTCTGATCCGATGTCGAATGTTGAAATCGAGGATGTGCTGTCTTCCATCCGCCGCCTGGTGTCGGAGAACGCCGCACGCCCGCGCACCGGAGCCGATGCCGCGCCCGAGGGCGAGGAGAATGGCGAGGATGCAGGCGGGGCCGATGCCCTGCTGCTGACGCCCTCCCTGCGCGTGGAAGAGGGCAAGGCCGTCGACGTGCCGGAAGACGCCACTGAGGCTGAGTCGCCCGCTCCAGAAGAGCCCGCCGCCGAAGAGGTGGCGGAGGCCGGTGAGCCCGCCGAGGGCGACAATGACGAAAATGCCCTCGATGCTTCGTGGCAAGAGGTGGCCAGCCCCGAGCGGGCGCTCTGGCGCGAGCCCGAAACTTTCGAGTTTGAGACCGAGGCTGGCGAGTCCGCCGCCCAAGCGGAGCCTGTGGATGCCGAGGATCCGCTGCAATCGCGCGTGGAGGGGCTTGAGGCTGCCTTTGGGGCTGGCGATGAGTATGAGCCTGACGGCTCCGAGATGGCGCAGGGCGAAGAGGGCTTTGATTGGGAAGAGGAGGGCGATGAGGATACGGTCATTGATCTCTCCACCCCCGATATCCCCACCGGGCGCCTGCACTTCAACCCCGAGGCCGAGGAGGCGCGCCCACCCGAGGTGATCGAGCTTGGCCCCCCGGAAGAGCCCGCCCCGCTGGAGCCGGTCGAGGCACTTGCAGAACCGGAAGAAGAGCAGTGGCCTGAGCCCGAAGAAGATTGGTCGGCCCCCGACCTGCCGCGCCCTGATGACCTTCCCGAGCCGGAGCCACCGCTTGTGTTCCGCAGTGCCCAACGCCCGCCCGTGGCGGACGCCGCAAACGAGAATGTCGCCGGGCCCGAGCCCGTGGTGGCAGAAGCGCCCGCCGCCGAAGAGCCAGACGAGTTCGACGAGGAATCTCTGGCCGCCTATATCGCCGAAGCCGATGAAGAGCCCGCTGCCGAGCCGCAATTCGCCCGGAGTGATCTCCACGCAGAAGAAGGCGTGGCAGATGACATGCCGTTCGTTGAGGAAGGTGAGGTTGGCTTTGAAGCCGATACGCCTGAGGCCGCAGGTGAGGCGCTCGACGGCTACGTTGTGGGCACCGAGGCTGCATCCGGGGAGCGGGACATCGCGGATGATGCCGACCCATGGGAAGATGCCGATCTTGACGAGGTGGATGGTGCGGAAGCAGGCACCCTTACCCCAGCGCAAAGCGATGAGCATGGCGCTCCGGCCATCATTGACGAAGCCCTGCTGACCGATCTGGTGTCAGAGGTGGTGCGCGCCGAGCTACGTGGCCGCATGGGCGAGCGCATCACCCAGAATGTGCGCAAACTGGTGCGCCGCGAGATTGCCCGCGCGCTTGAAACCCGCGGCATCCGCTAGGGCAGGGCCCACAACGAAAAAGCGCCGGCACAAGGGCCGGCGCAATTTCATGGCAGCTTAACAGAAACTTGGGTGTGGATCAGGCAGCTTCGGCCTGTTCGGCAGCTTGGCGGCGTTCGCTTTCTTCGCGCGACAGCGCGACAGAGGTACGAACCCCCTTGCCGACAAATTCCATGAGCCCGCCCACGACCCGTTCGTTGGGGTCGATCCCGGCGCAGCTCAGCACTTCACGGCCATCGCGCGACCGCGCCCAGCGGGCGATCTGCTCAGGGCCGTTGCCGTATTTCTTGTCATCCGCAATGGCGTCATCCAAGGCCGCAAGAACAACCGCCGCAAACAGTTTGCGAGCGCGTTGGCCCTGTTCCTGGTTGAAAGCCGTGCCGTCGACAAAGTCAATCATGCGTTTTCCTTGTTTTTCTTGGTCTTGAGGATGTGGCGTGTTCGCTGAATATGGTGGTTTTCACGCGATTCGATATGCCGCCTAAGTCATAGCAGCTATGATCTGAGTGCATACCGGTACTTCACCTTCCACAGTATCTAGTCGGCTTGTCAGCCCAACAGCGGCAAGATATAGCTCCGGCCAAACCGCTTTCAAGATTTTGCCAAGGTTTCGCCACAATGCCGAAGATCAACGGAAATGAAATTCGCCCCGGGAA
Source organism: Vannielia sp. ABF1_015 (assembly GCF_056160745.1). Classification (NCBI taxonomy): domain Bacteria; kingdom Pseudomonadati; phylum Pseudomonadota; class Alphaproteobacteria; order Rhodobacterales; family Paracoccaceae; genus Vannielia; species Vannielia sp. ABF1_015. The sequence continues at coordinate 14,362 of NZ_JBSWXT010000004.1, read as the reverse complement.
CGTGCTCGAGCACAACGACGGGCTTTGGGTTGCCGTAAAGGTAGACCACGTGAAGCCCGGCAAGGGCGGGGCCTTCGCGCAGGTCGAGATGAAGAACCTGCGCAACGGCTCCAAGCTCAACGAGCGCTTCCGCTCCGCCGACAAGGTCGAGCGGGTGCGGCTGGAGCAGAAAGACCAGCAATTTCTCTATGAAAACGATGGGATGCTGGTGTTTATGGACAATGACACCTTCGAGCAGATCGAGCTTCCCGCCGACATTCTGGGCGAGCGTCGGCCCTTTCTGCAGGACGGGATGACCATCCAGATCGAATATTACGAGATGGAAGCGCTGAGCGCGACGCTGCCCCAAAAGGTCACCTGCAAGGTGGTAGAAACCGAGCCGGTGGTGAAGGGTCAGACTGCGGCTAACAGCTTCAAGCCGGCGACGCTCGACAATGGCGTCAAAGTCATGGTGCCGCCCTTCGTCGGTCAGGATGAAGACATCATCGTGAATACCGAAACCATGGAGTATTCCGAGCGCGCCTGAGCGGGCGTTCGCAACACTCTGTTTCCTAGCCTGTCAGAGGGGGGTGTGCGGATTCAGCGCACCCCGTTTCAGGGTTTTTGGCCGTCCCAGGTGAGTTTGGCCCCCTCGGCCTGCATCCCATCTGCCGCCCGATCAAAGCGCAGCCATGCCAAAGCGGCGCCGCCAGATTGGGTGTAAAGCGTGCCAACCGGCTTTTCATCGGCCATGATCTGCGATCCGACGGGCGCCGCGCCCTCGATCGACACCCGCACAAGGCCCTTTTTCAGCTCGGTCTTGTGCTTCATCCGCGCCGTCACCTCCTGCCCCACGTAGCAGCCCTTGCGGAAATCCACGCCGTGGAGCCGCTCGAAGCAAAGCTCTAGCGGGTAGGTTTCGCCCGGCACCAGCTCCACCCCGCTCTCGGGCACCACATGCGCCACGCGCAGGGCATCCCAGTCGGTGTCATCGCCCGGCGCGCCGTTGTAGGCCCGCCAGCCCATCGCTGGGTTGCGCGGGTCGGGCCATGCGCCTTCGGGGGCCGGGCCGGTGCCGCGTGACATGGTCAGCTCGGTCTCTTCCAGCTCCACCTTGGCGCGCAGCTTGTACATCTTAAGCCGCTTCGCCAGATCAGCCGCCAGCGGATGTGCCACATCAAGCAGCAGCGCCTCCTCGCCATCCGGTACCAGAAAGAAATCGGCCAGATACTTGCCCTGTGGCGTCAACAGCGCCGCCCAGACAAGGCCGCGCTCCAGCCCGCGCAAATCATTGGTGACGAGGTTCTGCAAAAAGTCGATCCGGTCAGGCCCGGAGAGGCGAAAGACTGTACGTTCCATGAAGGCAGACATAGGGCCTTAGCCCTCCTCGGCGAATTGCAGGCGGTAAAGCTCGGCATAGGTGCCGCCCTTGGCCAGCAGCTCGTCATGCGTGCCGTCTTCCACCACGCGGCCGGCCTGCATCACCACGATCCGGTCGGCATTGCGCACAGTGGAGAGGCGGTGGGCGATCACCAGCGTGGTGCGGCCCTCTGCAAGCTCATCGAGCGCGGCCTGCACCACCGCTTCGCTTTTGGTGTCGAGCGCCGAGGTGGCTTCGTCCAGCAGCAGGATCGGCGCGTCCCGCAGGAGCGCGCGGGCGATGGCGATGCGCTGGCGCTGGCCGCCCGACAGGCTGGAGCCGCGCGGCCCGGCCGGGCTGTCGAGCCCTTCGGGGAAGTCCTTCACGAAGTCCGCCACATGGGCCCCATTGAGCGCGGCCTGCAGCCGATCCTCCGACACTTCGCTGCCGAGCAGGATGTTCTCGCGCAGGCTTTCGTCAAACAGCAGCGCCTCTTGGCTGACCATCGAGAACTGGCCACGCAACTCCGGCAGGCTGATGGCGTTGATCGGGGTGCCGCCAAGGGTGATCTCGCCGGATTTTGGGTCAACAAGCCGGGTCAACAGGTTGAAAACCGTGGATTTCCCGGCACCGGAAGGGCCGACGAGCGCCGTGGTTTGCCCCGCCTTGGCAACCAGTGAGAGGCCGTTGAGCACGGGTGCGTCGCCGTAGTTGAGCCGGACGTCCGTGAAAACGATATCCCCGGCTTCCGCCACTTTCGGCGTGGCGGGCGAGATTAGCGAGGGCTTCACGTCAAACATTTCGCGCACCCGGCCAAGGCTCACCTGCGCGGCCTGCCAGACGCCGCTGATCTGGCCCAGCCGGCGCAGCGGCTCGAAGGCCAGCGCCATGGCGGTGAAGAAGCTCATGAACTCGCCAACCGTCTTGTCGCCGCCGATGATTTCGCGCCCGCCGTAGATGAGCACGGCGAAGAAGCCGACGCCCGTCATCACGTCGATCAGCGCCGGAATCATGGCCCGGCCCACCTGATTGCGCACCTCCGTGCCCCTGCGCTCGAAGGCCAGCCCGTCAAACCGGCGCGATTGGTAGTCTTCCAGCCGGTTCAGCTTGATCGGGTTGATACCGTGAAACACCTCATCCAGCCGGATCGACATGTGCTGCGCCAGTTGCCTGTCCTTGAGCGCGGTGCGGCGGATGAAGGCCTGTGCCAGCAGGGTCGGGGCCACCAGCAGGGGCGTGCCGATCAGGGCCACCAGCGTCCACTGCCAGTCGATCCAGAGCACCACCGCCAGCAGCGAGATCAGCGCCACCACGTCGCGCCCGAGCCCGGTGATCACCACATTGGCCACTTCGCGCACGGAGTTGGTGTCGTTGGAAACCCGCTCGATCAGCGCGCCGGGCGGGTTTTTGCCGTGCCACGTGGTGTCGAGGCGCATCAGATGGGCGACGAGGCGGGTTTTCATCTTGTAGATGACGTTGGAGGCCACCCGGGCCAGCAGCAGCTTTTGGCCAACCGAGGTGAAGGCGCGGATAAGGAAGATGGCGAGGATACCAAGGCCCACCGTCCACAGCGCGCCGCTTTGCCCGGCGATGAAGACGCTGTCGAACATCGGCTTCATCATGTAGCTGAGGAAGCCCAGCATCGAGCCTTCCACGGCCATCAGCAGCCCGGCGGCCAGCAGCGCGGGCCAATGCGGGCGCAGGTAGTGCCGCCAGATCCAGGAGAAGGCACCGGGCCGGGCCGGGGTGGAGCGGGGCGCCTTGCTCACGCCGCCTCGCGGCGGTTGCGGGCGGCAAAGCTGCGCGCCACAGCCGCCGGGTCGTATTTCGTCAAGAACCATTCCTCCGCGCTGATGCCGGTGGCGATATGCTCGGCTTCCCACATGTCGACGATGTGGTCACAGACGCCGGTTTTCGTCCACTTCAGGTGCAGATAGCGCGGCGAGAGGTGCTTTCGGGCCTCCTCGATGGAGGATTTTTCAACAATCAGCTTGTATAGCACAGAGGCAAGCCCGGCGCGGTCAGCGCCCGATTTGCAATGCATCACAAAGGGCTTGTCGATCGTCTTGAGGGTGTGGATCAGGTTCAACATCTCCTCGCGAGTGGCTGGCCGCCTTGCATAAATCTTGGCCACCACAAGGTTCAGCCCAAGCTCCCGGCAGGCCTCTTCCTCGAACAGCCACGGCGAAAACCCGCTTTCCTGCCCACGCAGGTTGAGCACGGTGGTGATCCCCATGGCCTTGTACTTTTTCAACCTTTCGGGGCTCGGATGGTTGGAGCGATAAACCCCATCCGCCACCTTGTCGAAATTGGTCCAGAAGGTGCGCAGCCACGCGTGGTCGAAGAGGTTGAAGTGCCACTTCGCCTGCCGCCGCTTTTCGGGCGTCGAGATATCGTCGCCGAAGGAGGTGCGAATGGCCCGCTCCTTGCTCTTCAGCCATTTCTTCAGCCCGTCCAGCATGGGGCTCCTTTCCAAGCGTTTCGCGGGGAATAGCCGCTGTGCCCTGCGCAAACAAGCACGCGCGGCACCGAAGCGGTGTTGACGCGGCGCGGGGCGGGCATAATGTGCGCAGAGAAGCCCCCCGGAGACTGCCCATGACTCTCGCCAACGGCCGCGAATACCTCGCCATCCCCGGCCCATCTGTGATGCCGGACCGTGTTTTGCAAGCCATGCACCGCGGCGCGCCGAATATCTACGAAGGCGCGCTTGCCGATATGGTGGATGCCATGGTGCCCGATCTGAAGGCCGTGGCGCGCACGCAGCACAATGCGGCGATCTACATTTGCAACGGCCACGGCGCATGGGAGGCGGCGCTGACCAACGTGCTTTCGCGCGGCGAAAAGGTGCTGGCGCTCTGCACCGGGCGCTTCACCCACGGCTGGGCCGATGTGGCCGAAAAGCTGGGGGCAGAGGCGGAGCGGTTGGATTTTGGCAGCCAAGGCACTGTTGACGAGGCTGCCTTTGCTGAGGCCATCGCGGCCGACAAGGACCACAAAATCAAGGCGGTGCTGGTCGCCCATGTCGATACCGCCACCTCCATTCGCAACGATATCAAGGCGCTGCGCGACATCCTCGACAAGGCCGGCCACCCGGCGCTGCTTTGCGTCGATTGCATCGCCTCGCTGGCCTGCGATGTTTTCGAGATGGATGCATGGGGCGTCGACCTGATGGTTGCCGCCTCGCAGAAGGGGCTGATGACACCGCCGGGCCTTGGCTTCGTTTTCTTCAACGACCGCGCCGCCGAGGCACAGGCCAAGGCCGACATGACAACGCTGTATTGGGATTGGACGCCGCGCGCCGATCCGCAGTTTTTCTACCAGTATTTTGGCGGCACCGCCCCCACACACCACCTGTTCGGCCTGCGCGAAGCGTTGAACATGATCCACGAGGAGGGGCTGGAGAACGTCTGGGAGCGGCACCGCCGCCTCTCTGGCGCAGTCTGGGCCGCCATCGAGGCCTGGGGCCAAGGCGGGCCGCTGCGCTTCAACGTCGAAGATCCGGGCCTGCGGAGCCATGCTGTCACCGCGCTCTCTATCGGGCGCGACCATGGCACGCGCCTGCGCCACTGGCTGGCCGAGAACACCGGCGTCACGCTGGGAATCGGCCTTGGTATGTATCGCCGCGATGATCCGGAGGGGAACGGCTTTTTCCGCATCGGACATATGGGCCATCTCAATACCCATATGGTGCTCGGGGCGCTCGGCTCGATTGAAGCCGGGTTCTCGGCGCTTGGCATTGATCATGGCCGCGGCGCGCTTGAGGCCGCCGCGCGGGCCTGCGCCTAGCGCTTCAGCCGGGCAATCGCCCTGTCGAGCCCCGTGCTCACCAGCGCCACGCCCAGCCAGCCCCAATAGGCGGCCACGATGAGCAGGCCGGAAAACAGGGCAAAGCCCGCCGAGATGAGGAAGGGCAGGGTATAGTCTTCAACCCGTCCGATGGGGCGATGGCGCATGGGGCGTCCTCCGGTGCTGGCTCAAGCCTACTCCCGGTCTTCGCTGCGGCGAGTCTAATTTTCGTGAACAGATCAGCCGATTGCGGCAAGCGCCTCGGGCAGCACCCGTTCCAGCACCGCAAGTTCGGCCTCCGGGGCGGCAGAAATGCGGATGCAGCGGTCTTGCGGCGTGGCAAAGGGCATCCGCACAAACACGCCGCGCCGCCCCAGCTCGGCCACCAGCGCCTTGGCACGCTGCGCGCCGCCGTGGCAGTCGAGCGCGACGAAGTTGGTTGCCGAGGGCAGGGGGGTGAGCCCGTTGGCGCTGGCGATCTTGACGATCCGCCGCCGCGCCGCCTCCACCTCGCCCTGCACCCGGGCAAGGTGGCCGGTGTCGGCCAGCGCCGCCAGCGCCCCGGCCTGCGCCACTCGCCCAAGGCCGAAATGGTTGCGGATCTTGTTGAAGGCGCTGATCAACTCGGGGTGGCCAATGCCATAGCCCACGCGCAGCCCGGCCAGCCCGTAGGCCTTGGAAAAGGTGCGCAGCCGGATCACGCCCTTGTCGGATGGGTCTAGCTCCAGCAGGTCATCTTCCGGGGCAAACTCCACATAGGCCTCGTCGAGCACCAGCAAGCAGCCGTCGGGCAGGGCAGCACGCATCTCGGCCAGCGCGTCCGCGCCATGGAATGTGCCCATCGGGTTGTCGGGGTTGGCGAGGTACACGATCTTGGCGTCGACCTCGGCGGCCTTGGCCACCAGCGCCACGGTATCTTCGGCGTCCTCCCGGTAGGGCACCTTGTGCAGCACCCCGCCATAGCCCGCGACGTGGTAATTGAAGGTGGGGTAGGCGCCATCGGAGGTGACGACAGCATCGCCCGGCGCCACCAGCAGCCGCGCGATATAGCCCAGCAGCCCGTCAATTCCCTCTCCGGCGATCACCGCCTCAGGCGCAACGCCAAGGTGGCTGCCAAGCGCACGGCGCAGGTCGTAAAATTCCGGGTCGCCATACATCCACGCGCCCCGCGCCGCCTCTCCGATGGCGCGAATGGCCGAGGGCGAGGGGCCAAAGCCCGACTCATTGGCCCCAAGCCGCGCGTCGAATTCGCGGCCTCTGGCACGTTCCTGAGTTTCGGGGCCGACGAAGGGCACGGTGGAAGGCAGGCCCTGGGCCAGATCGGTAAAACGCGGGTATGTCATGGGGCGGGATTTGCGCCGAAAATACGCGCCGGGGCAAGAGGGTTGATGGGGCAGGGGCCTCCGCCTAGGTTGGCCGCCGACCAACAGGAGAGCCCGCCCCAATGCCCGACATGCCCGACATGCCCGACATCCTCGAAACACCCCAAGGGCGACGCATCGCCTATCACCGCACAGAGGGCGCGGGGCCGGGCGTGGTGTTTCTCGGCGGCTTCAAAAGCGATATGGGCGGCACCAAGGCGGTGCATCTGGAAGCATGGGCCAAGGCGCAGGGCCGGGCCTTCTTGCGGTTCGACTATTCCGGCCATGGTGAAAGCTCGGGCAGCTTCACCGAGGGCGCGATTGGCGATTGGGCCGAAGACGCCGCCGCGGCGATCACGGCGCTCACGCAGGGCCCGCAGGTGCTGGTGGGCTCTTCCATGGGCGGTTGGATCTCGCTTCTGATGACACAGCGCCTTGGCGAGAAGGTCGCAGGCCTCGTCACCATCGCCGCCGCCCCCGATTTTACCGAAGACAGCATGTGGGCGGGCTTTTCGGAAGCGCAGAAGGCCGAGCTGGCCGAGGCCGGGCAGGTCGCCCTGCCGTCGGACTATGGCGAGCCATACATCATCACCAAACGGCTGATCGAAGAGGGCCGCAGCCAGCTTGTGCTGCGCGATCCCCTGCCACTGCCCTTTCCGGTGCGGATGCTGCAGGGCACGGCGGATGCCGATGTGGATCTGTCGGTGGCGCTCCGCCTGCTGGAGCATGCCGAGGGCGAGGACATTCGCCTGACGCTGGTGAAGGGGGCCGATCACCGATTTTCCAACCCCGCGCAGCTGGCGCTGATCGAGCAGGCGGTGGAGCAGGTGCTCGTTGCGCTCTGAGACCCGGGCGAAGGTGAAGAGCCAGATGAAGAGCCAGATGAAGTGATTGTAAATTGCCCGCCGCCCGGTTGCGCGGCGCTCGGGCACAGACTACCTATCGAAGACCGGGAGAAATTTTCTGCTCCCGCCACCTTCGCAAATCCATTTCCCATCACCAGTGAGACATTCCATGAATCATGAAGCCAAAAAGATCATCCTGCGCACCCTGACGCAGCAGGTGGTGACCGAAACCATGAAGGTGCAGGCCGGGGCCTCGGTCAAAACCACCTCCACCACCCATGCCGAGATCATGGCCAAGGTCGAGCGCTGGAAGGGGCAGCTGGAGATGATCCAGCGCGATTTGCGCTCCGCCGAGGGCTTTCTGACGGCGCGCTTCGGCAGCGCCCGCAAGCTGACCTATCCCGAGCGCCAGTCCATGCGCTCGCACCGTAACAACATCGCCGGGCTGCGTGAGCAGGCGGTGGCGCTGGCGCAGGCCATTGCCGATCTGCTGGCAGCGCTCGTCGGCCCCGATCTGGCGTGGGAGAGCTTTGCCAAGGCGCTGGAGAAGTTGGTGGAGGGTGGCGACGATCTTGGCCTCTCGGCAGGAGACGCGCAGGAGTTCAGCGCCTCGATCCAGCAACTCGATGGCGCTGGTGCCGGCGGCAGTTACACGCCTGCGCCGACGATGATCACCGATATCATCACGCTCTGCATCGCGATGTATGTCATCCTGACCCGGAAGAAGGGCTAGACGTTCATACTTTGTTCGCATAACCTTCACCGAGCAACGGAAGGGAGCGACCATGGACCAGCGGATCAGCCTTATCACCCTTGGAGTGCGCGACCCCGAGGCGGCAGCCGGGTTTTATGAGGCGCTCGGATGGCGCCGGGTCGAGGCCCCCGATGGGGTGATCGCCTTCGACCTGATCGGGGCCACCCTCGGACTTTACCCGCTGGAGATGCTGGCCCGCGACATGGGGGTAAACATCGAAAGCCTTGGCCATGGCGCGGCGACCTACTCCTACAACGTGCGCGAAAAGGAAGAGGTGGCCGCCCTTCTAGAGCAGGCCGAGGCCGCTGGGGCCAAGGTGCTGAAGCCTGCCCATGATATCTTCTGGGGTGGCCACATCGGCTATTTTGCCGACCCCGAGGGCCACATCTGGGAAATCGCGTGGAACCCCCATTCGCCGCTCGGCCCGAAGGGCGAGTTCCAATGGAACGGAGTCACCTGAGCCCCCACGCGCATCTCACTCGCTCGCACCGCCGTTGAACGGCGGCTCTTCGCCCATGCCATGCGGCCTTGTGCCCTTGCGGGGGCCGGGGCGGGGGAGTAGCCTTGCGCGCGAAGCCGCCCGGAGAGTGCGGCGCGAGGCAAGGACTGTCAGCACATGGCCGACCCCGTTGTTTTTCTTCCCGGTTTCCTTTGCGATGCCCGGGTTTTCTGGCCGCAGATCATGCATTTTTCCGCCAGCCGCGCGGTGCAGATCGGCTCCATTGCGCATGCCGACAGCGTGGGTGCGCTCGCCCAGCGGGTGCTTGACGGCGCGCCCAAGCGCTTTGCCCTCTGCGGGGTGGATCTTGGCGGGATGGTGGCGATGGAGGTGCTCAATCGGGCGCCAGATCGCGTTACCCGAATGGCGCTCATCTCCACCACCGCGCTGACCGAGCCGCCGCATGTAGCCGCTGACCGCGAGCCGGGCATCATCGGCGTGCGCAACGGGCGACTGGTTGAGGTGGCTAAGGGGATGATCGAGGCGGCTGGCATCGGCGAGGTGCCGCACCGCGACGAGGTGATGGATCTTGCGCTCGACATGGCCGAGGCGCTGGGGCCGGATGTGTTCGTCCGCCAATCCCGCGCGCTGCAACGCCGCCCTGATCCGCAGCGGGTGTTGCGCAAGGCTAAGCAGCCGGTGCTGGTGATGTGCGGCGATGAAGACCAGCTCTATGGCCCCAAGCGCCACGAGTTTCTGGCAGAGCTCATTCCGAACGCCGAGCTAAAGGTGATCGCCGGGGGCGGGCACTACCTGACGCTGGAGCAGCCCTCAGCTGTCAACCACGCCCTCAAGGACTTTCTCGACGCGCCGCTTGTGCTGAGGTGAAAGAGGCGGTGGGCAAATTACCCACCCTACAGCCTGCGCACCCCCGTAGGGTGGGCAATCTGCCCACCTTCCGTTTCCGTTAAGCGTGAGGTGGGTTTGCACCCACCATTCGTTACGAGGCTTTCTTCACCACGCGCGGCTTGGTCGCCTTTTTGGCATGGCGGCAGTTGGCGTCGATGAACTCAAGCACCAGCGGGCGGATGTTGTTGCGCCAGCTGCGGCCTGCAAAGATGCCGTAATGGCCCGCGCCCGGCTCGAGGTGGCTGGCCTTCAGGCTGTCGGGCAGGCCGGTGCAAAGCTCTAGCGCGGCAACGCATTGGCCGGGGGCGGAAATGTCATCATTCGCACCCTCAACCGTTTTCACGGCAACATCGGTGATCTTCGAGATATCCACCTGCTTGCCGTCAACCACAAAGACGTTCCGCGCAATCTCGCGCTCCTTGAAGATCCGCTCCACGGTGGAGAGGTAGAACTCGGCTGTCATGTCCATCACGGCGAGGTATTCGTCGTAAAACTTGTTGTGCCGGTCGTTCTCGCTGGCCTCACCCTTGGCGGTGGCCACGATCTGATCGAAGAAGGCGGTGGAATGGGTGTCGGCGTTCATCGCGATGAAGCTCGCCAGCTGTTGCAGGCCGGGGTAAACCAGCCGCCCCGCGCCGCGATATTTGAAGCCGACGCGCTGGATCACGTGCTGCTCAAGCTGGCCCATCGTGACCGAGCGGCCAAAGTCCGTCACCTCGGTGGGGGCCGCGCCCGGGTCGATCGGGCCGCCGATCAGGGTCAGCGTGTTGGGCTGCGCCTCCGGGTCTTCCTCGGCGAGATATGCGGTTGCCGCCAGCGCGATGGGCGCGGGCTGGCACACGGCGATCACGTGGGTGTCGGGGCCCATCTCGCGCAGGAAATCGACGAGGTAGAGCGTGTAATCCTCCACGTCGAACTTGCCCTCGCTCACCGGAATGTCGCGCGCATTGTGCCAGTCGGTGATGTAAACCTCGCAGTCCGGCAGCAGGCTTACGACGGTGGAGCGCAGCAGCGTGGCATAGTGCCCGCTCATAGGTGCCACCAGCAAAACCTTGCGTGGTTTCTCTTCGCGGCCCATCACGTTGAAGTGGATCAGATCGCCAAAGGGTCGCTCCACCACGGTTTCGATGTCCACCAGATGGTCGCGCCCGTCTTCGCCCACCACATGGCTGATGTTCCAGTCGGGCTTGGTGATCATCCGCGCAAAACTGCGCTCGGTCACTTCGCCCCAAGCGGCAGTCATCGCCACGAAGGGGTTGGTCGATAGCCCGAAGGCCGGATAGGAGTAGAGGGCCTTGGCAGAAGCGCCAAGCCATTGGTTGGTGATGCGAAGGGTCTCCATCACATCATAGCTCATCATGCTCTTCATTTCGCGCCTTTCCTTGCCCGTCAGCACCGATATGCCGGCGGGGCAACATGCCGCTTGCCCCTCCCAAGCTTGCGGCGCTACGTTTTAAAGAGAAGTTAGGGGGGAATGATTATCATGACAACTGACGAAACCGACGCACCGGTCGATCCCTCCAAGCTGGAGGAGAACCTGGCCAAGATAGAGGTGCTATCGCAACGGCTTGTCGCCGCCCTGAGCCATCAGCGGCAGGTTGCCCCTTCACTGCAAGGCCCCAGTCCCGAGCTTTATGCCAAGGCCGCTGCCGCCTACTGGCAGGAAATGATGTCGAATCCCTCGAAGATATTCGAGCAGCAGGTCAGCTATTGGGGCAAGACGCTCAAGCATTACATCGACAGCCAGCAGCAGCTGGCACAGGGCAAACTGGAGGCCCCGGAAGACGAATCTGGCCCCGATCCACGGTTTTCCTCCCCGCTTTGGCGCTCTCACCCCTACTTCAACTACATCAAGCAGCAGTACATGTTCTCCTCCGAGGCCATCGGAAACGCGGTGCAGGAGCTGGACGGGCTGGAGCAGGACGATAAGCGGCGGCTGGAGTATTTCTCCAAACAGATCATCGACCTTATGAGCCCCACCAACTTTCTGGCCACCAACCCCGAGGCGCTGGAGCGCGCGGTGGAAACGGATGGGCAGAGCTTGGTCGACGGGTTGGAAAATCTCGTGCGCGACCTTGAAGACCATCACGGTGATTTCGTGGTTAACCTCGCCGACAAAGATGCCTTCAAGGTCGGCGGCAACATCGGCACCACCGAGGGCGAGGTGGTGTTTCGCAACCGCATGTTCGAGCTCATCCAATATGCGCCCGCGACCGACAAGCAATATGCCACCCCGCTCATCATCTTCCCGCCGTGGATCAACAAGTTCTACATTCTCGACCTGAAGCCGCAGAACTCGCTGATCAAATGGATCACCGAGCAGGGCTACACGCTCTTCGTGGTGAGCTGGGTCAACCCTGATGCGGGCTATGCCGATGTGGGCATGAGCAACTACATCGAAGAGGGCTACCTGGCCGCGATGAAGGAGGTGAAGGCGATCACCGGCGAGAAGCAGGTGAACGTGGTTGGCTATTGCATCGCGGGCACCACGCTGGCGCTTACCCTGTCGCTGCTCAAGCAGCGCGGCGACGACACGGTGAAGAGCGCCACCTTCTTTACCACGCTCACCGACTTCTCCGATCAAGGCGAGGTGGGGGTGTTCCTGACCGATGATTTTGTCGATGGCATCGAGGCGGAGGTGACGGAGCGGGGCTATCTCGACAGTTTCTACATGTCGCGCACCTTCTCCTTCCTGCGCTCGAACGACCTCATCTACCGCCCCGCCATTCGCAGCTACATGATGGGCGAGGCCCCGCCCGCCTTCGATCTGCTCTATTGGAATGGCGACAGCACTAACCTGCCAGCAAAGATGTCGGTCGAATACCTGCGCAAACTTTGCCAGAACGACGAGCTGGCCAAGGGCGAGATCGAGCTGTGCGATGCCCGCCTCGCCCTGTCAGACATCGACATGCCGGTCTGCGCCATTGCCTGCGAGACCGATCACATCGCCGCGTGGAAATCGAGCTATCGCGGGGTGCAGCAGATGGGATCGAAGGACAAAACCTTCATCCTCTCCGAAAGCGGCCACATCGCCGGCATCGTCAACCCGCCGTCCAAAAAGAAGTATGGCCATTACACCAACCCCGACATGACCGTCGATCCAGACGCATGGCAGGCGGCGGCGGAGTTTAACGAAGGCTCCTGGTGGCCCCGCTGGGAGAGCTGGCTGCGCAAGCGCTCCGGCAAGAAGCTGGACGCCCGTACACCCGGCGATTCCAGCCATCCTGCACTCGCAACAGCGCCCGGCACCTATGTGGTTTCTGGTAAGTAGCTGATTTTCCGGCAAACTAATTTTTGCTGCAGTGCAGAATAAACCTTGAAATTCTGCACTGCAGCATGTATCTATCCTCTCGAAGACAACGCCCGGAAAGGTGCACAGCGCACCGAAAAACATCGGTGCCCGCCGCACCAAAAGGAGATAGACCAATGGCCAAGACCACGAACGACATGACCAAGATGATGCAAGACATGATGTCCGCTTTCCCCGTGGACGCCACTGCCATGCAGGACGCTTTCAAATCTTCCGCCGCTCTCGGCGAGAAGCTCTCCTCGGTTGCTCTCGAAGCTGCCTCCATCTCCACCGAGATCTCCTCGAAGTGGACGAAGGAAACCATCGAGAAAGCCACCGCCCTGACCAAAGTCAAAGGTGAGCCCACCGACTACACCAAAGCCATGACCGACTTCGCTTCGGCCCAAGCCGAAATGACCGCCGAAAACATGGCCGCCTTCGCCGAAGTTGCGAAGAAAGTGCAGATGGAAACCGTTGAGCTGATGCTCGCCGCCGGCAAGGACTTCTCCGAAGAGGCCACCGCCGCCGTGAAGAAGGCCACCGCCGACGTGACCACCGCTGCCAAGAAAGCCGCTGCCGCCAAGTAAGGCGCACATCAAGAGCTTCGCGCCCTTCCTCCTCCCTAAGGGCGCGCACAAGTGGGCGGACCTCCCCGGTCCGCCCATTCTTGTTTTCGGGTGCCCGTTCTAAACGCTTTCTTTTTCAGAAATGCTGCACTACGCTCACCTTCGCTGCACTGCAATATGGGGAGATTTTGCATGTCGGACGATAAGGCTCCGCTGCTTATCAAGCGCTACGCAAGCCGACGGCTCTACAACACCGAGACGTCCGACTACGTGACGCTTGAAGATATCTCCAACTTCATCCGCGATGGCCGCGAGGTTCAGATCGTCGATCTGAAATCGGGCGATGACCTGACGCGCCAGTATCTCCTCCAAATCATCGCCGAGCACGAAAGCAAGGGCGACAACGTGCTGCCCACCGGCGTGCTCACCGATCTCGTGCGCAGCTATGCCAGCCAGGCCCAATCGGTGGTGCCCCAGTTCCTCGCGGCCTCTTTCGAGATGCTGCAAAACGGGCAGAGCACGATGATGGAGAACATGACCAAGATAAACCCGATGGCCTCCATGCCCGGGTTTGATGCCATGCGCGCGCAGCAAGAGGCGTTTCTCAAGGCCATGACCGGCGGGCAAACCCCCTTCGGCATGTCCGGCCCCGCCCCTGAAAGCAGCGCCTCCCCGGCCTCAGCGGCGTCTCCGGCCAAGGACGGGCAGGATCTTGACGAGATCAAGAGCCAGCTCGCAGCCTTGCAGGAGCAGCTCTCCAAACTGGGCAAGTAACGGTGAGGGGACTGATCGGGCGCATGCGCCTGATCACCAAGGAGGGCTGAGCCAACGCGCTCCGATGGCGGCTTTCCGAACGCTCTCTATGCCCGCCCGCACCCTTAAACCCGAAATTAAGGTTAACGCCCGGCCCCCGGGGCAAAGGTGCCCCCTGCTCATTTTCTTGCTGGAAATATCTCCGGGGGGCGTGGGGGGCTGGCCCCCCCCCCATGGTCGCGGCGGGGGGAGGCCCCCCCCTCCATCCGCCAGCTCCGGCGACCTCGGCAAAAACTTTTCCCAGCGCCCCTTCCAACTTAT
>NZ_JBSWXT010000003.1:0-388028 GCF_056160745.1 Vannielia sp. ABF1_015 | reverse complement strand
CCCCTTAGGGCCAACCTCTCAAGGGTTTCCTCCTTGGGGAAAAAAAGGGTTGTCGAGGTGGGGTCCCGCGCACCCGAAAAGAGCGGCGGCGCGGGCGCGGCCTTACAGCAGGCCGGCCTCCTTGAAGTAGCGGATCGCGCCGGGGTGCAGCTCGATGCCGGTGTTCTCGGGCAGCATCGCCTTGGCCGGGTCGAACCGCGACCATGCGCCGTGGGAGGCCTTCAGTGCCTCGGCGTTCTCGATGATCGCCTTGGTGATCTGATAGGCTGTCTCCTCGTCGAGCGCGGCATTGGCGATCAGCACGGTGCCAAGATTGGCGCCCGAGGTGGCCGCGGTCTGGCCCTTATACCATTCCGGGCCATAGCTGCCCGGCGTCAGGCCGTTCTGCGCCAGCAGGTCCATCGCCGGAGCGGGGATGTCGAGAAACACCACCTCGTTGGTCAGCGCGACCTCGGTGATCGTAGGATGCCCCTTGATCATTGTGTCGATGTAGACATCGGCATTGCCGTTGCGCATCTGGTCGGCGATCTGGCCGGTATCGACCTGGATGATATCGCCGCCATTGGCCTTGATCTGATCGGCCGAGGTGCCGAGTCCTTCGAATATCATCTCTGCCACCGGAACCGCGGACGAGCCAACCGGCTTCATCAGCACGCGCACCGGCTCACCCGAATCGAAAATTTCTGAAAGGTCAGTGGTGCCCATCTTGTCGGTGAAGGCCTTGCTGGCCAGCACGCCCACGTAAACGTCGTTCAAGCCGCCGACGAGTGCGCGGATGTCGGGCGCGGCCATGCCTTTGTAAACGTCGTCGCCGTTCTTCGCCCAGACGGCGGAAGCCACGTTCGACAGGGCGATCTCGGCCTTGCCGCCCTGCACCACCATCGGGTTGGCGACACCGCCGCCCCGGGCGATCACCTCTACGGAGTTGTCACCGATGATCGGCTCGATGATCTGCTCCAGCGTGGCGGCAAAGACATACCACGACGAGCCCTCGCGCATGGCCCCGATACGCACCTCCTGCGCGGCGACGGATGTGGCGGTGATGGCCGCAACGGCGGCAGCGGTGACGGCTGTGCGCAGGCGCGGCAAAATTGCGTGTTTCATGTTGGTCCTCCCTTGGGTTCAGGATGCCCCCGGCGCGGGCCGGGGGCAAATTGCTTGGATCACTCGGCCGCGATGGCCAGATCGACACGGCCGATCCCGGCAGCCTCGAAGGCGGCCTCGATCTCGCGCTCGGCAGCGGCGCCGAGGTCTTTCAGCGGCTCGCGGATGGTGGCGTGATCGAGCAGGCCGCGATGGCGAAGGCCGATCTTCAGGGCCACGGTGCCCTCCATGTGCGACCCGCGGTGATAGACCGCCTGGGTCACCGGCAGCAGCCGCTCGAAGATCTCGCGGGCGGCGGTGTAGTCCTGCGCCTTGCCAGCGTGGATCAGGTCGATCAGCAGCTCGGGCGCGATGTTGCCGTAGCCCACCAGAAGGCCGTCCACGTCGAACATGGTCGGCAGCAGCCACTCATCATGGCACGACAGCACCTGCAGGTCGGGCTGGGCCTCCTTCAGCGCCGGGATCTCGACATACCAGCGCTTCATGTCGCGCACGCCGTTCTTGGTGGCAACGCAACCCTCTTGGGCCGCGATCTCGAGCTGGGTGTCGAGGTCGTAGTTGGCCTTGGTGGCAGCCGGATACTGGAACAGGATGGTCTGAAGCCCGCCCTCCTCGTAGATCGCCTTGTAGCGATCCTGCGGCGCACCCTTCTGAAAGCCGAAGCGAAGCCAGCCGTGGTTGGGATACACCAGCGCGCCGGTCGCACCGGCATCGAGCGAGCGCTTCGCCTCCTCGGCCGCCACCTTGGTGCCCTCGCCGGTGATGCCCGCGATGATCGGAATGTCGACTGCGTCCTTGTAGGCGCGGATCAGCTCCAGCCGCTCGTCGGTGGTCAGAAAGGTGCCCTCACCGGCATGGCCGAGAATGACGAGTGACTTCACCTCGTCGAAGCTCGCCAGCCACTTGGCAATGCGCACGTTGGCATCGATGTCGAGCGAGCCGTCGCGGTTGAAGGCGGTCACGGGAGCGGGGTTCAAGCCGCGAAGATCCATGGGTTGCATGTCGGAAGTCTCCTCCGGGGTGGTGTGTCTGTGTCTAATCCAACGTTCCCTAGCCAACCCGTTTCGCCAGATTGGGAACGTTTGCGGGAACGTTCCCAAAAATGCATTGCCAGCGTGACGAGTCAAGTGGTAGTTTGCAGGCAGACCACATTTTGCCGATCAAGGATCATCGCCCGTGGATACCGAAGTGCCCGCAAACCGTTCCAAGCTTCGTGTCACGCTCCACGACGTGGCGCGCGAAGCGGGCGTGTCCAAATCGACCGTCTCGCGCATGCTCGACGAGCGCTTGCCGCAGTCCGACTCTCCCAAGGCGCGGCGGGTTCGCGAGGTTGCACAAAGGCTTGGCTACGTGCGTGACCTCTCTGCGGCGAGCCTACGCCGCGGCTCCACAGGACAGATTGGGGTCATCGTTCCGCGCCTCACTGACACGGTCATGGCCATGCTCTACGAAGCGCTGGCCAAGGCGGCCGCGCAGAACGGTCAGTTCACCATCGTGGCCACCACCGACGACAATCCCGATGCAGGCCGAGCCGCCGCTGAGGCACTGATACGGCGCGGGGTCGACGGGCTGATTCTGGCAACGGCCCGCACCGACGATCATTTCACTGACGAGCTTCGCGAGCGCGGCGTGCCAGTCGTCTTGGCGCTGCGCCACAACGGCTCAAGCCCGGCATCGATAAGCGACGACAGGCTCGGCGGCTACCTCGCCACACGCCACCTACTCGATCTGGGCCACCGCCGCATCGGCCTCATCACGGGCCCAAGCTACGCCACGAGCGCACTGGGGCGCGTGGAAGGATATCGTAAGGCGATGGAAGAGGCCGGGATGAAGATCGCTCCCGAACTGGTCGCGCCATCCTCCTTCAGTATTGAATCTGGCGAAGCGGTGGCCAACGCCCTACTGGCGCTGAAAGACCGCCCGACCGCCATCTTCGCGGTCAACGACAACACCGCTATCGGCGCCCTCTCGGCGATCGGAAAGGCAGGGCTTTCCGTGCCGGACGACGTATCGCTGGTAGGTTACAACGACATTCCAATTGTCAGTCGGCTACCGACACCCCTGACCTCCGTCCGCGTCCCCTTCGACCAGATCGCTGCTTCGGCTTTGAGGATGTTGAGTGAAGAGGTGCCGAGCGGATTCAATGCAGTAGCAACCCCAACACTTATTCCCCGAAGATCAACTGCACGTGTGCCAGAGAGAGGTTAAGGGCCCCGGACAACATCTCGTCCGCCCCCGAGTGTTCATCAAACTTGTCCACGAAACCAACCATCCACTTCATAGCCTTGGCGAAGCCAATGCGGCCTTCAGGACCCGACGTATCAAGCGGCCTGCCGACGGTGAAGGCTAGTTAAACCGGCCGCAACGCTTAGCTAAGTCTCGCACGGGAACCCCATGATCAGCGCTTCAGTGAGGTCGGGCTTATTGTCACCCGCGCCACTTATCACGCTCATGTGATCTTTGTTACACGCAAGCCAACAGGCCCCTGTCTATAACGTAGGCATAATCAGGAGACTGAGATGCCTCGGGCCAAGACCAAGTTTACACAGAGCGATCTGCAGCGCGCTATCAAGGCCACCCTGAACGCAGGGTTGACCGTGTTCGGCGTGACCATCACCCCTCAAGGCGCGATATTCGTCGATACCTCGCAGCGGATCGGAGACGGACCCCAGGCGAGCCCCGAAAGCGAGTTCGACCTCTGGAAAGCACAGCGCAGTCAGAGTGAGAGGCACTAATGCGCGTCCGGCTGAAAAGGGCTCAACACCGTCAGGTCCAAGCTCGCCGACGGGACCTATCGGACCTACTACTACGCATGGAAGGGTGGGCCTCGTCTGCCCGGCGCTCCTGGCGACCCGGAGTTCATGGCTGCCTATCAGAAGGCGATCGATGCCAAGTTGGACACTCCGTCCGGAACGCTGGCCGCCGTTTTGAATGCCTACCGCACATCACGGCGTTTCGAAGAGCTCGCGTCCCGGACGAAGCGCGACTACGAGAAGCACCTTCGTCGCATCGAAGCCGAGTATGGGACCTTTCCTATCGCCGCACTAACGGATCGGCGGACGAGGGGAGAGTTCCTCACGTGGAGAGACGCTCTGGCTACCACCTCTCGCCGGCAGGCCGACTACACCTACTCTGTGCTCGCTCTGGTTCTCTCCTGGGCACAGGATCGCGGCCTCGTGCCCAGCAACCCGTGTGAGCGCCCAGGCCGCACGTATAGCTCGCGTCGCGTGGAGAGCGTATGGAAACAGGAAGATGAAGCGCGCTTCATGCAGGCGGCTCCACCCCACCTCCATCTCGCCTTCCTGCTCGCGCTTTGGACAGGGCAGCGCCAAGGCGATCTGTTGCGTCTCACGTGGTCGGCGTTCGATGGCGAGTGCATCCGCCTCAAACAAAGCAAGACCGGCGTGAGGGTCACTATCCCGGTCGGGAAGCCGCTCCTTGAGGCACTGAACGGCACCGAAAAGACAGCGGTGACGATCCTCACCACCGTGCGCAATACCGCGTGGACAGAGTCAGGCTTCCGGGCATCGTGGCGGACGGCTTGCAAGGCAGCGGGGGTGGAAGGGCTCACCTTTCACGACCTCCGCGGCACCGCGGTCACCCGCCTCGCTCTCGCCGGATGCACCACGCCGGAGATCGCCACGATCACCGGCCACAGCCTCAAGCAGGTTGAGACGATCCTCGACGCGCACTACCTGAGCCGAGATGCAAAGCTCGCACTATCTGCGATCCGCAAGCGCGAAGCGCACGAAACCGGAACAGGTTTTCCCAAATGAACGCCCAAACGGCTCACCCTGCTCGGGGCGCAACATCACGAACTGTCAGGAAATGCTTGGTAGCGGAGGAGGGACTTGAACCCCCGACACGCGGATTATGATTCCGCTGCTCTAACCAACTGAGCTACTCCGCCAAAAGCGAGGGCCGATGTAGTGGCCGGGCGGCGGGGCGTCAAGGGGGAAATCCAGTGGAAACTGTGGCTATTTCGGCAACAATGCGGTGCCTGCCCCTCCATCAATCACGCATCACCCGGCATCCATCGGTTAACCGCCATTTTCCCGCGGGCTTCGGGCCGCTATCCTGCTGCCGACACCACTGGAGACAGCCCCTGTGCAAGCCGCCCCTAGCCTGACGAAAGACATCGTGCTTGTCGGTGGCGGCCACGCTCATGCGCTGGTGCTTCGCCGCCTCGGCATGGCCCCGCTTCAGGGTGCGCGGCTGACGCTGATCAACCCCGGCACCACCGCGCCTTATTCCGGGATGCTGCCGGGCCATATCGCCGGGCATTACCCGATCGAGGCCTTGCAGATCGACCTGCACCGCCTTGCCCGCTTCGCCGGGGCCCGGCTGATCGACGGGCGCGCCACCGCGATCGACCGCGAGGCCCGCGAGATCACCGTTGAGACAGCCGAAGGCACCCGCCGGCTGGTCGGCTACGATATCGCCGCGCTCGACGTGGGCGTCACCTCCGATATGCCTGCGCTTCCGGGCTTTGCCGAGCACGCCTGCCCCGCCAAGCCGCTTGATGATTTTGCCGCGCGGTGGGCGCGTTTCGTGGCCGCGCCGGGGGCGGCCCGGGTGGTGGTGATCGGCGCGGGGGTGGCTGGGGTTGAGTTGGCCATGGCCGCCCGCCACCGGCTGGCCGCGCTAGGCCACAGCCCGTCTGTTACCCTCGTCGATGCGGGCAGGGCGCTTGCGGCGCTGGGCGGCGGGGCGCGGGCGCGGCTGTTTGAAACCCTGCGCGCCTCCGGCATCACCCTGTTGGAGCAGGCCCGCGTGGCCCGGATCGAGGCCGAGGCCGTCGCCCTTGAAGATGGCCGTAGCCTGCCCGCCGATTTCACCATCGGCGCGGGGGGCGCACGGCCCCACGACTGGCTCGCCGAAACCGGGCTGGCTCATCACGAGGGCTTCCTGCGGGTCGGCCCCGACCTGCGCAGCACCACCGATCCAGCCATCTTCGCCGTCGGAGATTGTGCCCATTTCGAGCCCGATCCGCGCCCCAAGGCCGGCGTCTACGCCGTGCGCGCCGCGCCGGTGCTGGAGGAAAACCTGCGCCGCAGCCTGCGCGGTGAAACCCGGCTCAAACCCTTCCGCCCGCAGCATGACTACCTCAAGCTGATCTCGCTGGGTGAGAAGGCGGCACTGGGCGAAAAGCTTGGCCTCATCGCCTCGGGGCCGTGGGTCTGGCGGGTGAAAGACTTTATCGACCGCAGCTTCATGGAGAAGTTCACCAGCTTCCCGTCGATGGAGCCTGAAGGCGACGAGAGCGAGCCCATGCTCTGCGCCGGGTGCGGGGCCAAGATTGCCCCCAACGCGCTGAAAGCCGCGCTGGCCGAGCTGCCCGCGCCGGAGCGGGATGACGTGGTGAGCCTGCCCGGTGACGATGCGGCCATCCTCGCGATGGACAGCGACTATCAGGTCATCACCACCGATCACCTGCGCGGCTTCACCGAAGATCTCGCGCTGATGGCCCGCATCGCCGCCGTTCATGCACTTGGCGATGTCTGGGCCATGGGCGCACGCCCGCAGGCGGCGCTGGCTTCTGTCACCCTGCCGCGCATGGCGCCCGAAATGCAGGCCCGTTCCATGCGCGAGGTGCTCGCCGCCGCCTCCACCATCTTCCGCGCCGAGGGGGCAGAGCTGGTGGGCGGGCATTCGTCGATGGGCGCGGAGGTGCAGCTGGGGTTCACCGTGACGGGCCTGCGCACGGAGTTTCCGGTGGGGCTGGAGAACGCGCAGGTGGGCGATGCGCTGATTCTCACCAAGCCGCTGGGCACCGGCACCGTTCTGGCCGCCGATATGCGCGGGCCGGGGCGGGCGGCTTGGGTGGCCGCCGCGCTCGCCTCCATGGCCCGCCCTCAGGGCGATGCGGCAAAGCTGCTGGCCACGGCCCATGCCATGACAGACGTAACAGGCTTCGGCCTTGCCGGACATTTGCTGGCGATCTGCGAGGCCAGCGGCGTGGCCGCCTCGCTGAAGCTCTCCACCATCCCCCTGCTGCCCGGCGCCGCCGAACTCGCCGCGCAGGGCATCCGATCTACCCTCTGGGACGAGAACCGCGCCGCCGTGGCCGCCCGGCTCGGTCTGCCCGCCCCCGCGCCCCCCGAGGCAGACCTGCTGTTTGATCCGCAAACCGCCGGCGGCCTGCTCGCCGCCGTCCCTCCGGGCCGCGCCGCGAAGCTGCTGGAAGAGCTGCACGCCCTCGGCTACCCGGCCGCCCGTATTGGGCAGGTCATGGCCGGGGTGCCCTTTCTGCGGGTTCAGTAGGTGCCGCCATGAATGCCTGGCGGGGGGCTCGCATCTGCGGTTCCACCAGAAGAGATTCGATGAGTATTTTCAGCAAGAAAATGCAGCCAGTTGCGCCATGATCCGGTCGGCGGCGCGCTCCAGCCCGTCTTCATCCAGCGTAATCTCCAGCGGGGTTTCCGGCCTGTCGGAGCGGCGCGATTTGGCATAGCGCGGGTCGTAATGATGCAGGCACAGCTCGCCCGCCAGCGTCACCACATCGCCCGCCTCGGCCATCGCTTGCCAGCTTTCGATCCGCTCGTGGCCATGCAGTCGGATGAGCTGGGAGAGGAGGCCGTTCAGTTGAGCCGGGTCGGTGGCCAAGTCGTCGTAAACGCGAGCGAGGTAACGGGCGCGGTCCTGCAGCGCGGCGTGGAGGGCGATGCGTGGCGCGGCCAGCATCTGCTTCCAGAGCGCCGGGGGCACCAGCCGCTCGCCCACCTTCGAGCTTTCGGCCTCCACCAGCACGGGGCGCGCCGGGTCCAGCCCTGTCAGCGCCTGCACCAGCGCACTCTCAAAGCCCTTCTGCGCCGGTTGCGGCCCCATGTTGCCCAGAAGCGAGCCGCGATGGTTGGCCAGCCCTTCAAGGTCCAGCACCTGCCCGCCGCGCGCCGCGACCCTGTGCAGCAGGTCGGTCTTCGCGGTGCCGGTGTTACCATCCAGCAGCACCACCCGGTGCGGCAGTTCACCCTCGTAGAGCGCCTTCACCACCGCCCGCCGGTAGCTCTGGTAGCCGCCCTCCACCTTGTCGACCCGCCAGCCGATCTGGCCGAGGATGGTGGCAAACCCGCCGCTGCGCTGCCCGCCGCGCCAGCAGTAAACCAGCGGCTTCCACCCGCCGTCCTTGTCAGCCAGCGGCCCCTCCAGATGCGCCGCCGCGTTGCGCGCCAAAATCGCCGCGCCCACCTTGCGGGCCAGAAATGGCGAATCCTGCACATAGATCGTGCCCACCTTCGCCCGCTCTTCGTCAGAGAACACCGGCAGCGAGATCGCGCCGGGCACATGGTCCTCGGCGTATTCCGAGGGCGAGCGCACGTCGATCACCGTGTCGAAGGGCAGGGGGGCGCCAGAGAGCGGATCGGGCAGGGTAAAGGCCATGTGCCGGGTTACCGCAGCCGCGCGGCGCATGGAAGCGTGTCAATTGCCGTCACAAACACTGCAGAGCCTTGCCCGGGGCGATTTCCCCAATAGTATCGCCCCCATGACGCCACGGCACCTCCCCCTTGCCGCGCTCACCGCGCTGGCCCTCGCCGCCCCCGCAGCGGCCGAAACCCGCGCCCTTCTGATCGGGGTGGGGGATTACGAATACCTCGACGCAGACCTGCGCGGCCCCGTCAACGATGTCGCGCTGATGGCCCGCACGCTGATGTCGCGCGGGGTGGCTCCTGAAGATATCACCGTGCTCACCACCGCCCCCGATCTTCTGCCTGAGGGCGTGGTTGTGGGTGTGCCCCGCCGCGAGGCGATCCTCGCCGGGCTGGCCGAGGCCGCAGAGGCCACGGGCGAGGGCGATACCGTGTTTTTCTACTTCTCCGGCCACGGCTCGCAAGCGCCCGACCTCGATGGAGATGATCAGGGCGGCTATGACGAAATCCTGCTCCCATCCGATGCAAAGGATTGGAAGGGCAGCGTTGGCGCTGTCGAAAACGCGATCCTCGATGACGAGTTGCGCGCCGCCGCCGAGGCGATCATGGCCGACGGTGCCGCCCTCGTCGCCGTGCTCGACGCCTGCCACGCCGCCACCGGCTTTCGCGCCATGCCCTCCAAGGGCGCGGCCCGCTATATCGAGCCGACGCTGCTGGGCATCCCCGAGGCGATGGAAGCCGCCGATGCGCGGCCAGCCCCCGCGCTCCAGGGCGACTTTGCTTTCCTCTATTCCTCCCAATCCGACCAGCGCAGCTTTGAATACCCCCATGGCGACCCGGACGATCCGGCCAACTGGTATGGCGAGTTCACCCGCGTCCTCACCACCGTCATGGCCTCCACCCCCGATCTGACATGGGATCAGCTGCTCGCCGCTACGATGGACGGGATGCGCAAAGAGACGGCCACCGCCACCCAAACCCCTGATGGCGAAGGGTCTATCATGTCTGCCCCGGTGTTCGGTGGGGCTGAGGCGGGGGCGCGGATGCGGGTGGAGGGCCAGCTGAAGGCAGGCAGCCTCTCGGGCCTCACCGAGGGCAGCGAAGTCACCTTCTACGCCGCAGCCGCAGGCGGCGCGGCGCTGGGCACGGCGACGATCACCAGCCTTACCCCCCTGGAAGCCACGCTCTCCGCCGTGCCAGAGGGCGCAAGATACGCCGAAGTCACCTCCCTCGCGCCAGCAGAGGCCACGCCCCTGCGCCTTTCCGCCCCCGTGGTGGCCGACGGCGAAGACTACACCGAAATCACCGCCGAACTCACCCGCCTTCAGGCCGAGGGCCTCGTCGATGGCGTCACATGGAACGCCCCGCAACCCGACCGTGCGCTTGTGCTGACGGGCGGCAAGCTGGCAATCACGGGCCCCGATGGCGTGCTCGATCCGGGCGGCCCCGGCTCTTCCCCGCGCTTCTCCGCGCGCGACCTCGCCGAAGCCCTCCCCCGCCTCGCGCAGGTCCAGCGGCTCGAATCCGCGCTGACCCAAGCCGAGGCGGGGGCCAAGAAAGGCTTCACCATCTCCGGCCCCCCGGTGAAGGTCGAGGCCGAGATGATCCCCGCCACCTGCGAGGGGGAAACCGGCACGCCGATCCGCCCCGCGCCAGAGACCGTGCCCCATTGCGCCCAACTCTGGCTCCACATCCGCAACACCTCAAGCAAGGCGCAAGACGTCACCGTGCTCTACCGCGACAAGAGCTTCACCATCACCGCCATCTTCCCGGGCTCTGGCACCTCCAACCGGCTCAACTTCAACGAGACGGTGCCGGTGGGGATGCTGATGGTGAACGAGGGCGAGGGCGTGGCGCTGGAGGAGATCATCGTGCTTGTCACCCCGGCGGAAGACGGCGCACCCCGAACCGCGCTCACCGGCCTTGCCAATGACGGGCAGAGCCGGGGCGCGGGCAACCCGATGGAACAGTTCATCGAGGCCGCCGCCGCCCCGCCTGGCGAGGCCTCACGGAATTTCAGCTTTTCGAGTGCACCGGCCCCGCTTACCGTAACGCGGATCCCGGTGCGCATCACACCCAAGGACGATTGAAGGAAGGAAGAACGGACATGAAATTTGCAGCGGTACTCGTGGCGCTCGCGGGGCTTGGCCTCGGCACCGCCACGGCACAGGATTTCTCGGCAGACGGCAGCGCCTCGCCCTTCGCGTGGGCAGAAAGCGGCGAGAAGGCCAAGCACATGGAAGAGAAGGCCAGCGAGGACTCGGGCAGCCGGGTGATCGGCGGTGAAGTCGCCGCCGAGGGCGCATGGCCTTGGCAGGTGGCGCTGATGATCAAGGGTAAGGGCGTTACGCCCGAGGCCCATTTCTGCGGCGGCTCGCTGGTGCTGGACCAGTGGGTGCTGACGGCGGCCCATTGCGTGCACATGCTGGACCCTGAGGGCCAGTATCGGGATATCAACCCCGCCGCGATTCAGGTGCTTGCGGGCACCAACACCATCGCCGAAGGGCAGGGTGACCTGATCGACGTGGCCGCGCTCTACCGCTTTCCGGGCTACATCGGCGGCGTGTTCGACAATGACATCGCCCTGCTCAAGCTCTCCCGCGCGCCGCAGGTGCCCTACAAGACCATCCAGATCCCCGATGCCGAACTGGGCGACCTGCTGGAGCAGCCCGGCGTCACCACCACCGTCACCGGCTGGGGCCTGATCGACGGCGGCGACCACCCGCAGGATATGCGCCAGGCCGACATCCAGATGCTGCCCCGTGACGCCTGCAACCAGGCGCTGATGGAGGCCCGCGCCGAAGTGGCCGCCAAGGGCTTTGTCTTCGCCGCCAAAACCTTTGGCCTCACGCCGGAAGATGCGCAGGGCGCATGGGAAGAGCTTGTCAGCCGCGCGCCTATCCCGATCTCCGAAAACATGATCTGCTCGGGCACCTATGAGGGCGGCAAAACCGCCTGCTCCGGCGACAGCGGCGGCCCGCTGGTGGTGAAGGTGAATGACGAGGGCCTCTACATTCAGGCCGGGGTTGTCAGCTGGGGCCTCTCCGGTGAGGGCGGCAAAAGCTGCAACGAGCAGGCCAAGTTCTCGGCCTATACCCGCACCGCCAACTACCTTGAATGGCTGAACGGCATCATCGCCGCCAACCCGTAAGCGGCAACGAAGCGAAACAGGCAGGGCGGCCGGGGGACCCCGCGCCGCCCTTTGCTTTGCCCGCTCTTCATCCGACTGTCACTCGCGCGTTACCTAAACGTCACCAACCGGGCGCATCTCTCCCCGCATAACAAACAGGGGACTCCCATGCACCGCACGCTTCTCACATCGGCCCTCGCGCTTGCTGCCGTCACCGGCGCCGCGCAGGCTGAACAGGTCTTCAACCGTATCGCTTCCTTCCCGGTTGCCTCCAACATGGCCGAGGGCGAGGACCGCGCCCGCGAAACCTCCGCCGAAATCATCGACGTCACCGCCGACGGCATGACGCTGGTCTACACCGACAGCCCGCTTGGCGTGCTGGGCCGGATCGACATCACCGACCCCGCCGCGCCCGCGCCGCTGGGCAACATCGCGCTGGATGGTGAGCCCACCGCCGTTGCCGTGCTGGGCTCCACCGCCTTCACCGGCATCAACACCTCCGAGAGCTACACCGCCCCATCCGGCCGTCTTGCCGCGATTGACGTGACCTCCGGCGAAGAGCTGGCCAGCTGTGACCTCGGCGGCCAGCCGGACTCGGTTGCCAAGGCCCCCGATGGCTCATTCATCGCCGTGGCGATCGAAAACGAGCGCGACGAAGACCTGAACGATGGCGCCCTGCCGCAAATGCCCGCCGGCTTCGTGGTGAAAATCGCCCTCACCGATGGCGCACTCGATTGCGATAGCCTGCAAAAGATCGAGATGACCGGCCTCGCCGAGGTTGGCGGCGATGACCCTGAGCCCGAGTTCGTCGACATCAACGCGCTGGGCGAGATCGTCGTGACCATGCAGGAGAACAACCACATCGCCGTCATCGGCGCTGATGGCACCGTGGCCTCCCACTTCTCCGCCGGTGCGGTGGACCTTGAGGGCATCGACGCCACCGACGAGCGCGGTGCGCTGCTCTTCACCGAGAGCCAGCAGGGCCGCAAGCGCGAGCCCGATGCGGTGAAATGGATCGACGATCAGCACTTCGCCACCGCCAACGAGGGCGACTACGAAGGCGGCTCGCGCGGCTGGACGATCTTTTCCAAGGACGGCACCGTGGTTTACGAGAGCGGCACCAGCTTCGAGCATGCCCTCGTCCAGATCGGCCACTACCCTGACAAGCGCTCTGACGCGAAGGGCGTTGAGCCCGAGTCGGTCACCTTTGGCGAGTTCGGCGGCACACCGATGATCTTCGTCGGCTCCGAGCGTGGCTCCATCGTGGGTGTCTACGACGCCACCGACCCGGCCAACCCGGTGCTCACCCAGCTCCTGCCCTCCGGTGTCGGCCCCGAGGGCTATGTCACCATCCCTGAGCGCAACCTGCTGGTTTCGGCCAACGAGAGCGACCTGATCGAAGATGGCGGCGCGCGCGCGCATGTCATGCTCTTCGAATACGCTGAGGGCGAGGCGGCCTATCCGCAGCTCACCTCCGAAGGCATGGAAGAGCTCACCGGCTGGGGCGCGATCTCGGGCATGGTGGCCGAGGGCGAAAGCACCGTTTGGGCGGTGTCCGACAGCTTCTATGGCTACCAGCCGCGCATCTTCAAGATTGACGTGAGCAGCAAGCCCGCCCGCATCGTCGAGGCCATCGACATCACCCGCGCAGGCCACCCCGCGCAAAAGCTCGACCTTGAAGGCATCACGCTGGACGGGCAGGGCGGCTTCTGGTTCGCGTCCGAGGGCCGCACCGACCGGGTCATCCCCCACGCGCTCTACCACGTGAACGCGCAAGGAGAGATCGAAGAAGAAGTGGGCCTGCCCGCCGAACTGATGGCGGTGGAAAAGCGCTTCGGCTTCGAGGGCATCACCCTCGTCAACGGCACCCTCTGGATGGCCGTGCAACGCGAATGGGCCGATGATCCCAAGAACACCGTCAAGCTCGTGGCCTACAACCCCGAGAGCGGCGAATGGGGCGCGGTACGCTACACCAAGGAAGAGCCCGCCACCGGCTGGGTAGGCCTCTCCGAGATCGTGGCGCATGGCGATCACGTCTACCTCGTGGAGCGTGACAACCAGCATGACGACCGCGCCGTGACCAAGAAAATCACCCGCGTGTCGCTCGACCAGATGCAGCCCGCCCCGCTGGGTGGCGACCTGCCGCTGGTGACCAAGGAAGACGTGCGTGACCTGCTGCCCGACCTCAAGGCAGGCGGCGGCTACGTGCTCGACAAGGTCGAAGGCCTGGCGATCTTCTCCGATGGCACAGCCTGGGTGAGCACCGATAACGACGGCGTCGATGACCACTCCGGCGAAACCATGTTCTTCACCGTGGGCCAGCTCGGCACCGGCTACTGAATTTACCCCAAGCCTTTTTAACAAAGCGCCCCGGTGCGGCTCGCCGCGCCGGGGTTTTTCATTCCGGGGGAAGTGCCCGTTCGGAGCTGTTGCAGCCAAGTCATTGTCTCTGGTGACGATAGCGCCGATGCTGAAGCCATGGCCGCCGAAGTAGAGTTCTCATTCAACGCACTTACAGCTTCCGCACGGCGGCACATTCGGGTCTTTCAGGTTCACCAGTTTCTTGACCGCTTTGCCATGGGCCTGACGGTGGCTGTGGTCGCCCTCGCGTTGACCGACAGAAGCATGGACCTCTTCCAAATCTCCCTTCTCTTCGGGGTTTATTCGCTCACCACGATGGCGATGGAGCTGCCTTTTGGCGGCTTGGCCGACAGCATCGGCCGCAAGCCTGTCTTTTTAACGGCTGTCGTCGCCAGCCTGATGTCGCTCGCGCTCTTTCTCTCGACCCGCGATTTTTATGTTCTGGCGCTCTCGTTTGCCTTCATCGGCTTTGGCCGTGCCCTTCGGTCAGGCACGCTCGATGCGTGGTTTGTCGAAACCTTCAGAGCCGCTGCACCCAAGGTAGATGTGCAACCCGCCCTTGCCAAAGCGCAATGGGCCAATGCCGTCGGCTTGGCCTTGGGGGCCATTCTGGGCGGCCTCTTGCCGGATGCTTTCGGATCGGTGGCGGAGAACCTCGGGTTCAGCATCTATGACGTATCCTACGCCGCAAGCTTTTGCGTGATGCTGGGCGTGTTTGCGTTCACCATCTTGGCCATTGCCGAACCCCCGCGCCCGATGAGCGCGACAGCTCTCAAGCACGGCTTCGCAAGCGTGCCAAGGGTGATAAAGGACGCGAGCCTTTTGGCCCTGAAACATCCCGCATTGTCTCTCCTTCTGGCAGCCTTGGCGGTCTTTCTGATGGCCACCAACCCTGTTGAAGTGATCTGGCCGACCCATGCAAAACCCATGCTGGATGAGGGTTACGCAAATACCGTTATCGGCATCGTAACGGCGGCCTATTTCTTCTCGATCGCGCTCGGCGCTTCCCTGTCGCCCCACGTCAGCCGGATCTTCCGGCGGCGGCACGCCATGACGTTGGCTGCGGTCTTTGCAGGCCTGGCGGTCGTTCAGGTCGCCTTGGCATTGCAGGGCGGGATCATCGGCTTCGTGGCGGTCTTCATCCTGTATTCCGTCCTCCTTGGCGTCAGCGAAACCCCGGCCAGCAGTATCCTGCATAGCTGCGTCGAAGATCGCCAACGCTCGACCATGCTGTCGCTGAGATCTCTGATTCAGCAGTCGGGCGCTGCGCTGGGTCTGGTTCTGGTCGGAGCCGCCGCAAAGCTCTACTCCACACCGTTCGCGTGGATCTTGGGCGCGGGGTTTCTCCTCGTTGCGGTGATCCTGAGCTTACTCTTGGCCAGACGGTTGGCCTGAGGCGCCGATAGCCCGCAGTGGTGCGCCCCGCCTAAACCGCCGACAGCCCCGCACAGAACGCGCGCAGGGCTGTCACCTCCGGCCCATCTGCCGCGCAGATCGCCGGGTCGGTGCCATAAAGCGTTACCGCCGCCTCGATCTCGCCCTGCCAGTCCAGCACTGGCGCGGCGATGGCGGCAAGGCCGGGGATCAGCTCGCCGCTGACCGCCGCAAACCCCGCACTGCGAATGGCCTCGCGCAGCCCCGCGCCGTCGCCGCCCTCCTCGGCCAGCCGCGCGGCAATCACCGCCTCCGGGGCCCAGCCCAGAAAGGCCCGGCCCGAGGCCGAGCGTTTCAGTGGCATCACCGTGCCCAGCCCGAGCGTGGTCACAACGAAGCGCGGGGCCCGTTCCCAGCGCACCACCACCGCGCCCGCGTTGCCCCAGACACTGAGCAGCGCGGTCAACCCGGTTTCTTCCACCAGTTCGGGCAGCGCATCGGCGGTGCGGTTGACCAGATCCACCCGCGCCATCCCGGCCACGCCGAGCGCCACCGCCTCGGGGCCAAGGTCATACTTGCCCGACCGGCCCGCCTGGCTCACCAGCCCGGCGGAGATGAAGCTGGCGAGGTAGCGATGCGCCTTGCTCGCGGGCATGTCGGCGGCGCGTGCAATCTCGCTCAGCCCCACCGGACCGCCCTGCCGCGAGAGCACGTTGAGCAGCCCCAGCGCCGCATCGAGTGAGCTTAACCCTTCAGCCACCGATCACCTCCCTGAGCGGAGCCACATCCCCCGCGCGTATCCGCCCGCCATCTTCGATAAACACGCCCCGCACCTCCTCGCCTTCGATCACCAAACGCTCCCCAACCGTGCCGCGATAGTCCAGCCGCAGGCTCTTGCGGCCCCATTCTCCGGCGCTCATCTCAAGCCGCAACACATCTCCGTCAAAGCCCGGCGAACGGAATCGCGCATCGGCAGAAATCAGCCCCAGCCCCCGCGCGCCCAGCTGCCTGCACAGCGCCGCATGGCCGCCGTGCTGCGCCTTGAGGAAGGTATGAAAGCACCTGTCAAACCAGCGGAAGTAGTTGGGATAATAGACAATTCCCGCTGCATCACAGTGCCCGAAGCTGATGTCGACATCCAGGGTAAAGAGGCTCAAATTTCCGCTCCGTAAAACCTATTGCATAATGTGGAACTACCGCCTAACGTCACAGTCGCACAAGACCAAACCGCAGGGGAGGGCGGAATGGCCAAGCCATCATCTATCGACATCATCGGCGGCGGCCCCGGCGGGTTGACGGCGGCCATCCTCGCAGCCCGCGCCTTTCCGCAGGCCCGCGTCACGGTGCATGAAGCCGCGCCGCGCGGGGTGACATGGGGCTTCGGCGTGGTCTTCTCCGACCGGGCGCTGGATTTCCTCGCCAAGGACGACCCCGAAACCCATGACCTGATCGCGCCGCGCATGGAGCGCTGGCAGAACATGGTGCTCAACCACCCCGATGGCGCGGTAACGCTCGATGGCATCGGCTTTGCCGCCATCGGCCGGTTGGAGCTGCTTACCATCCTCACCGCCCGCGCCGAGGCGCTGGGCGTCGAGCTGCGCTTCGATACCGAGGCAGACCCGGCCTCGATACAGGCCGATCTCATCATCGGTGCCGATGGCCTCAACTCGCGCTGCCGCAGCGAGGCCAACGCGCCAAGCCTCGGCCACATGTCGAACCGCTTTGCATGGTTCGGCACGCCGCGCCCCTTCGATGCGCTCACCCAAACCTTCATCCGCCACCCCAAGGGCGCGCTCAATGCCCACCATTACCGCTACGCGCCGGATATGAGCACCTTCATCGTCGAGTTGGAGGAGGCGGCCTTTGACGCCCACGGCTTTGCCAACATGGGCGAGGAGGAGAGCGCGGCCTATTGCGCCAGCCTGTTCTCCGATGTGCTCGAAGGCGCGCCTTTGCTCACCAACCGGTCGATCTGGCGGCAATTTCCCAAGCTCTGGTGCGAGGCCTGGACGGCGGGGAACATGGCCCTGCTCGGCGATGCGGTGCACACCGCGCATTTCTCCATCGGCTCCGGCACCCGGCTGGCGATGGAAGACGCCATCGCGCTCATCACCGCCATCTCTGGCGCTTCTTCGCTTGAGGCGGGCCTTGCCGACTACCAACAAAGCCGCCCGCCCGTGGCCCGCAAGATCGTGACCGGGGCAAACACCTCTGCCGCGTGGTACGAGACCTTCTCGCAGCACATGGAAAAGCCGCCGCTCGACTTTGCCATGTCTTACGTCACCCGCTCTGGCCGCGTGCCGCCCGAAAAGCTGCGCGCCCTCTCGCCCGGCTTCATGGCTGAATATGAGGCCGCGCTATGATTGATCCTGTCCGCACCCCGCCCGGCGCTGTTGAGATTGGCTTCAACAAGGCCGACCACCCGAATTGCGCCGAGATCCTCTGGCAAAACCTCGCCCGTAACCCGCAAGCCCGCGCCCTCACCGGCCCGGCGGGCGACCTCACCTATGGCGAGCTGATCGCCAGCGCCGCGCAATGGGGCCACGCCTTCACCGCCGCCGGCCTCGCCCCCGGTGACCGGGTCGCGCTGTTTCTCGACGATACGCCGAACTTTCCGGCCGCCTTCTTCGGGGCCACCCGCGCGGGCTTTGTGCCGGTGCTGCTCAACACCATGACCCCGCCCGAGCTGCTGGCATTTTACCTTGCCGACAGTGGCGCGCCGCTCGCCGTGAC
Organism: Vannielia sp. ABF1_015; assembly: GCF_056160745.1. Classification (NCBI taxonomy): domain Bacteria; kingdom Pseudomonadati; phylum Pseudomonadota; class Alphaproteobacteria; order Rhodobacterales; family Paracoccaceae; genus Vannielia; species Vannielia sp. ABF1_015. Next base: position 369,959 of record NZ_JBSWXT010000003.1, on the reverse strand, counting down.
CGAGCCGCAGTATGCCGACCGCTTCCCAAAGGGCGCGCCTGTCATCACCGACCACGCCGCCTTCACCTCCGGCCATCCCACCACGCTCGACGCCGCGCCAACCGGCCCCGATGACATGGCCTTCTGGATGTATTCCTCTGGCTCGACGGGCCGCCCAAAGGGCATCGTCCACCTGCATCACGATATGGCCTACAGCCAACAGAGCTTCGCCACCCATGTGCTGAAGCTGCGCCCCGATGATGTGTGCTTTTCCGTGCCCAAGGCCTTCTTTGCCTATGGGTTCGGCAACAGCTTCACCTTTCCCTTCGCCGTGGGGGCCTGCACCCTGCTAATGCCCGGCCAGCCCAAGCCCGCCGCCGTGCTCGACATGATCGAAGACCACGCGCCAACCGTCTTTTTCGGCCTGCCCACGCTCTACACCGCGCTCATCAACGCCCCCGGCGTTTCTTCGCGTGATCTGGGCTCGCTGCGGCAATGCATGTCGGCGGCCGAGATCCTCTCGGAGGATGTCTTCACCCGCTGGCAGTCGCTCACCGGCCTGCCGCCCATCGAGGGCCTCGGCAGCACCGAGATGCTCCATGTCTACCTTTCCAACACCGCCACCGAGCAACGGCTCGGCGCGGCGGGCAAGCGGGTGCCGGGCTATGAGATCGAGCTGCGCGCGCCCGATGGCACCCCCACACCCTCGGGCGAGGATGGGGTGATGTTCGTGCGCGGCCACTCCTCCGCCCCCGCCTATTGGAATCGCCCCGACAAGACCGCCGAGACGATGGTTGGCGACTGGATCAACACCGGCGACCGCTTCATCGAGCGCGAGGGCTTCTATTACTTTCAGGGTCGCGCCGATGACCTGGTCAAGGTCTCCGGCCAATGGGTCTGGCCGCTGGAAGTGGAACGCGCGCTCAACGAGCACCCCGAGGTGGTTGAAAGCGCCGTGCTTGCCCACGAGCTGCCCGACCGCCGCATGACCCTCTCTGCCCTTGTCGCCCTGCGCTCCGGCCCTGCGGATGAGGGCGCGGTGAAGATGTTGCAGGATCACGTCAAGCAGGTGTTGCTGCCCTACAAATATCCCCGCACCATACGCTTCGTCACCGACCTGCCCAAAACGGGCACTGGAAAGATCGACCGGCAGGCTGTCAAACTGGCGCTGCAAACGAATGAGAAGAATATTGCCTAAAACGGCAATATAATGCACAAATCACCCGACGCCTGGCACAGACCGGTGCGCACCTAGGGAGGAAAAACATGAAAAAGCTACTCACGGCGGCCTGCGCGGCCAGCATCGTGGCCACCGGCGCCGATGCCGAGTCGGTCAAGATCGGCTTCGTCACCACGCTCACCACCGGCGCGGCAGTGATCGGCACCGATATGCAAAACGCCGTCAACCTCGCGGTCGAACACCTCGACGGCAAGGCGGGCGACCTCGATATCGAGGTCATCTTCGGCGATGACCAGTTCGCCCCGGAAGCGGGCAAACAGGCCACCGACAAGCTGGTGAAGCAGGATGACGTCGATTTTGTCGCCGGTTACATCTGGAGCCACGTGCTTCTGGCCTCGCGCAAATCGGTGCTCGATGCGGGCAAGTTCCTGATCTCGGCCAACGCTGGCCCGAGCCAGATAGCCGGTAAGCTCTGCGACCCGAACTTCTTTTCGACCTCATGGCAGAACGACCAGACCCCGATGGCGCTGGGCGAGGTGCTCAACCAGCAGGGCGTGAAGTCGCTCTACCTGATGGCCCCCAACTACGCCGCCGGCAAAGACATGACCGCCGGTGTGGAGCGCGCCTTCAAGGGTGAAATCGCGGGCAAAGACCTCACCAAATGGGGCGCCGACGCGCAGCTCGACTTCTCGGCAGAGCTGGCCAAGGCCAAGGCTTCGGGCGCAGACGGCCTCTTCGTCTTCTACCCCGGGGCGGCGGGCGGTGCCTTCATCAAGCAATATGACCAGGCCGGCCTGAAAGACACGCTGCCGCTCTACTCGGTCTTCACCGTCGACGCGCTCTCGCTGCCCAAGCTGCAAGAGGCCGGCTTCGAGGCGGTGCTCGGCTCGCAGACCACGCAGCAATGGGATCCGACGCTGGACAACGCGGCCAACAAGAAGTTCGTCACCGACTTCAAGGCCAAGTTCGGCACCTACCCGAGCTACTACGCGGCGCAGAGCTACGACTCGATCATGCTGATCGCCTCCGCCGTGGCCAAGGTCGGCAACACCGAGGACAAAGACGCCATCCGCGCCGCCCTCAAGGCCGCCGAGTTCGACTCCGTGCGCGGTGATTTCAAGTTTGGCACCAACAACATCCCGGTGCAGGACTTCTACCTGCGCGAAGTGGTGGCCGATGCCGATGGCACATGGACGACCAAGGTTGTGAGCACTGTCTTCGAAGATCACGTCGACAGTTTCGCCGCCGAATGCTCGATGGAATGACCTGAAATCCGGACGGGCAGGGGGCCTTTCCCTGCCCGCCCAAACCGCGAGACATCCGTGGACACCTCTCTCCTCATCATCCAAACGCTGAACGGGTTGCAACTCGGCCTGCTGCTGTTCCTCGTCGCCTCCGGGCTGACGCTGGTCTTCGGCATCCTCGATTTCGTCAACCTCGCCCATGCCTCGCTCTACATGCTCGGGGCCTTCATCTGCGCCTCGCTGACCTACCTCGTCGGCAATTTCTTTGTCGCGGTGCTGCTGGCCCTGCCGCTCACGGCGGCGCTCGGCTGGGCGGTGGAGCGCTTCATCGCCCGCCCGCTCTATGCCCGCGACCACCTCGACCACGTGCTGGCCACCTTCGGCCTGATCCTCGTGTTCGATACCGCCGCCCACCTGATTTGGGGGCCCGAGGGCATCGCCGTGCCGCTGCCCCCCGCCTTCACCGGGCAAATCGAACTGTCCGAAACCCTCGTAATCCCCACCTACCGCCTCGTCATCATCGCCGCAGGCCTCGTTGCGGCAACTGGGCTCTACTGGATGGTCACCCACACGCGCCTCGGCATGCTGATCCGCGCCGGCGCCTCCAACCGCACTATGGTGGCGGCGCTCGGCATCGACATCGAGCTGCTCTTCGGCCTCGTCTTCGCGCTGGGCGCGGCGCTGGCCGGGCTGGCGGGCATGCTGATCGCGCCGATCACCGAGGCCAGCATCGGCATGGGCAATCAGGTCATCATCACCGCCTTCGTCGTCATCATCGTCGGTGGCATCGGCTCGATGAAAGGCGCCTTCATCGCCGCCCTGCTGATCGGCCTGATCGACACGCTGGGCCGCAGCTTCCTCGACGACATCTTCAAGCTGATCATGTCGCCCGATGCCGCCGAAAACTCCGCCCCCGCGCTCTCGGCGATGCTGATCTACATCATCATGGCCTGCGTCCTCGCGCTGAAACCGCAGGGCCTGTTCCCGCCGAAGGTGCGGTGAGGCCTATGGCAGACCAGAAGAGATTCGAGGCCTCCGGTGGGAGATATTTGGAGCAAGAAAATGAGCAGGGGCGCGCCTTGTTGCATTTTCTTGCTGCAAATACTCAATCGACGGCAACAGCCCGCGCGGAGGCCCGAAGATGAGCCCCCGCCCAATCGCCACCCTTGTGGCCATGGCCCTGCTCGCCGTGCTGCCCCCGGTGTTCTACTTCACCGGCAACGCCTTCTGGCTCGATCTGGCCATCCGCCTCACCATCCTCGCCATCGCAGCCGTCAGCCTCAACCTGATCCTCGGCTACGGCGGGCTGGTGAGCTTCGGCCATGCGGCCTACGTGGGCCTTGGGGCCTATGCGGTCGGCATTCCGGCCTACCATTGGCTCTACGGCGGGCTAGAGCACCTTGGCCTCGCCACCACCTCCGGCCTTGTCCAGATCCCGCTGGCCATGGCGGTCTGCGCGCTCTTCGCACTTGTGACCGGGGCGATCTGCCTGCGCACCAAGGGCGTCTATTTCATCATGATCACCATGGCCTTCGCCCAGATGGTCTACTACGCGATCGTTTCGATCGAGGAATACGGCGGCGACGATGGGCTGGTGATTGATACCCGCTCAGAGCTGCCCGGCATCAACCTTGATGACCCGCTTCAGCTCTTCGGCCTCGCCTATGTGTCGCTGCTCGTGGCCATGCTGATCGTGCGGATGATCACCCGCTCCCGCTTTGGCATGGTGCTGCGCGGGGCCAAGGGCAATGCCGAGCGGGTGCAGATGATGGGGCTCAACACCTATGCCTACCGCCTCACCGCCTATGTCATCTCCGGGGCCATGGCGGGCTATGCCGGGGCGCTCTTGGGCAACTTCACCACCTTCATCAGCCCCGAGATGATGGACTGGACGCGCTCCGGCGAGCTGATGTTCATGGTCATCCTCGGCGGCGGCGGCACCACCGGCGGGCCGGTGCTGGGGGCGGCGGCCTTTATCATCCTCGAAGAGTGGCTGAGCCATTACACCATCTACTGGCACCTTCCCTTCGGCCTGCTGCTGATTGCCGTGGTGCTCTTTACCCGAGGCGGGCTGATGGGCTTTTTCCGGGAGCGCAAATGAGCATTCTGGAAACCCGCAACCTGATGAAGAGCTTCGGCGGCATCCGCGCCACCGATGACCTTTCGCTCACCGTCGAGCCGGGCGAGTTGCATGCCATCATCGGCCCCAACGGCGCAGGCAAGACCACGCTGATCACCCAGCTTTGCGGCTCGCAGCGGCCAGACGCCGGGCAGGTGCTGTTCAAGGGCCGCGACATCACCGGGCTCGCCGCCCACAAGCGCGCGCGCCTCGGCATCACCCGCAGCTTCCAGATCACCTCGCTGATCCTCGACATGACCGTGCGCGAGAACATCGCGCTTGCCGTGCAGGCCCGCGCAGGCTCGTCCTTCCGCTTCTTCCGCGCCGCCGCCTCGGTGGAGTCGATCCAAGCCCGCGCGACAGAGCTTCTTGCCCGCGTCGGCCTTGCCGACAAAGCCGATCTGCCCACCCGCGCCCTCTCGCACGGCGAGCACCGCCACATGGAAATCGCCATTGCTCTGGCGAGCGAAGCCGACCTGATGCTGCTCGATGAGCCCATGGCCGGCCTCGGCCCTGAGGAAAGCGCCCGTATGGTGGAGCTGCTGCGTGGGCTGAAGGGCAAGCACACCATCGTGCTGATCGAGCACGATATGGACGCCGTCTTTGCCCTCGCCGACCGTATCTCGGTGTTGGTCTACGGCCATATCATCGCCACCGGCGCGCCCGCCGAGATTCGCGCCAACAAGGAGGTCGAAGCAGCCTATCTGGGGGAGGAGGTCTGATGCTGACGGTCGAAAACCTGCAGGCCCATTACGGCCCCTCCCAGGCGCTCTTTCGCGTGTCGCTGCAAGTCAACGCCGGCCAGGTGGTGACCCTGCTGGGCCGCAACGGCATGGGCAAGACCACCACGATCAGCGCCATCATGGGCATCCTCAAACCCAGCGCCGGGCGGGTGCGGCTGGAAACCCGCGAAATCGCCGGGCTGCCCTCGCACCGCATTGCCAACCTCGGCCTCGGCCTCGTGCCCGAAGGCCGCCAGATCTTTCCCAACCTGACCGCGCGTGAAAACCTCGTCGCCACCGCCTCCAACCACCTCGATCAGCCCGATCCGTGGACCGAAGAGCGCGTTTATGCCCTCTTTCCCGAGTTGGAAAGCCGCGCCAGCTCCATGGGCAACCTGCTTTCGGGCGGCGAACAGCAGATGCTCGCCATCGGTCGGGCGCTGATGACCAACCCGCGCCTGCTTATCCTCGACGAAGCCACCGAGGGCCTCGCGCCGCTGGTGCGCGCCAAGATCTGGGAGGCGCTCGGGCAAATCCGCGATACTGGCCTCTCCATCCTCGTGGTGGACAAAAACCTGCACGACCTGATGAAGCTGGCCGACCGCCACACCATAATCCAGCGCGGCGAAACCGTCTGGCAGGGCACCTCGGCGGAGCTGGAGGCGGATGTCGTGGCGCGGGAGAGCTACTTGGGGCTCTAACCGGGCGCCCGTCATCCTTGGGCCGACCCGGTCATCCTCGGGCATGACCCGAGGATCTCTCACATCGCGCACAGCGTACGGTCGGTCAACTTAACCACGCCAGCGGGAATCCCGTATGCACAGGTTGTGCATTACCTGTGCATGGGATGTGCCCCGACAAAATCGCGGGTTAACGCCTCAGAACGCCTTGAAGGTTAACGTGGTGAGCGTCCGCTCAACGCCTTCGACGCTGGAGACCATATCGTTGATGAACTGGCCGATATCTGCACCCTCGGGCGGGTAGAGCTTCATCAGCAAGTCCCACTCCCCGGAGGTGGAGTAGAGCTCCGAGTGAATCTCCTGCAAAATCAGCTCCTTGGCCACGGAGTAGGTGGTGCCGGGGGTGCAGCGGATCTGGACGAAAATGGCGCTCATCTGGGGTCTCCTTGCTGGTCAGGCTAGCGCGAAATTACAGCGGCGCAAGCGCCCATCCGGCGCCTTCCAGCTTCGCCCGCACGGACCGGGCAATTGCCAAGGCTTCCGGGCCGTCACCGTGCAGGCAAATCGTGTCGATCTGCGCCGGTATCTTCTTGCCGTGGATGGAAAAAATCGCGCCGCTTTCGATCATGTGAAGCACCCGCGCGGCGGCCTCTTCGACATCATGGATCATCGCGCCGGGCTTTGAGCGGTCCACCAGCGTCGCGTCGTCCTCATAGCCCCGGTCGGCAAAAATTTCGCAGGCATACCGGGCCTTTAGGGCCTCTGCTGCCCGTTGCTGCGCGGTCTGTGCGATGACCATCAACACCAGATCAGGGTTAACCGCCAGCGCCGCCTCGTAGCAAACCCTTGCCATCGCTTCATTTTCCGCCGCCATATTTGCCAGCGCCCCATGCAGCTTGAGGTGCCGCACCTTGCCCCCGGCCTTGCCCGCCATCGCCATGGCTGCGCCGAGCTGATAGGCGACGAGGTTTCCAAGCTCCTGATCTGAAAGCGAAACTCTGCGCCGCCCGAAGCCCTGCAGGTCGGCAAACCCCGGATGCGCGCCAATGCCAACGCCATTTTCCACCGCCGCCGCTATAGTCGCGGCCATCACGTCCGGGTCGCCTGCATGAAAGCCGCAGGCCACGTTGGCGGAGGTAACCACCTGTAATATCGCAGAATCCTGCCCCATCACCCAGGGGCCAAAGCTCTCGCCTATATCGGCGTTCAGGTCGATTTTCCGGCTCATTCGTCCTCCAGTTCATCGCCCTTGGTGGCACCGTCCACCAGTTGATAGCCCAGCAGGTCGGGGATGTCGCGCGGGTCGCGCACCCGGGGCGCAACCGCCCGTTTCAGCCGCGCCAGAACCGCCGCTTCGCTCTCCCATGCCGCATCGGCTTCCTCTAGCGTAACGGGTTGAAACTGCAGCGCTTCCCCGGCTTGTGCCTGCGCCAGCCGGGGGAGGTCGGCGGCAATCACCGTGCCGATCCTCGGGTAGCCGCCCACGGTCTGGCTCTCGGCTAGCAGCACATAGGGGCGTCCGTCGCCGGTCATCTGAATGTCGCCACTTGCGATGAAATCCGAGGCCAAACCCTTGGCTTCGCTCTCAAACGGCGCGCCCTCGAAGTCCAGCCGCACGCCCTGCCGGTTGGCCTGCGGCGCGCGGTGAAACCCGGTGGCGAAGAACCGCGCCCGGACCTCCTGCGCAAACAGCTCCGTCTGCGGCCCCGGCATCACCCTCAGCGTCCCGCCGCCCAGCCTGCTTTCCGGCTCAAGCACTTGCGCCGCAGCGTCCGGGTCGTCATCGCGCCCCAAGGCCAGCTCGTCTCCCGCTGCCAGAAATTTCCCAACCCCTGCAAGCAGATGCGCCGAGCGCGAGCCGAGCCATTCATCGCCGAACACCCCGCCCGCAAAGGCCAGGTAGCCGTAGTTGCCGGCCTCCGCGCCGCCCACGCGCAGCACCTCGCCCGGCGCGAGCAGGGTGGTTTCGCAATGCCCAAGCGGGCGGCCCTCCACCTCGGCTTTCATCCTTGCGCCCGTCAGGCACAGGCGCACCGGCGCATCCACCGTGAAGCGCCCGCCTGCGCCCGCCATTTCCAGCGCCGCCGAGGGCTGTGTCTGCCCAAGCAGCGCCGCCGCCTCCAGCAGCGCCAGCCGGTCCGCCGCGCCGCCCCGGGCGAGGCCCCGCGCCACCCATCCGGGGCGGCCCATGTCTTGCACCGTCACGCCAGGGGCCACGTCGATCACGCGCAGGGTGGTCATGCCATATCCTCGGCCACGGCCCCGCCAAGCGGTTGATCTTGCAGGGCATCCAGCTCATCGACGCTCACCAGGTCAAACCGCACCGCATCACCCGCGCGCAGCACGAACGGCTCCGCTGCGCCGCGCCGGAAGGGCCGGAAGGCGCAGCGCCCGATCATGCGCCAGCCGGTCACGCTTTCGCTGGGAAACAGCACAAGCTGCCGCACCGCCACCACCAGCGCCCCGGCAGGTACCTTGGGCGTCAGCTCGGTTTGGCGGGGGATGTTCCAATGCTCGGGCAGGTAGCCGAGATAGGGCATCCCGGGCGAAAATCCGATCGCGCGAACACGAAGTTCAGCCGCTGTTAACTCTTTGGTGGCATCTTCCACCGAGAGTCCGGCCATCTTCGCCGCTTCCGCCAGCTGCGCACCGTCCAGCGCCACCGGCACGCGCCAGAGCCGCGTTGGCGCCGGGTCTGCCAGTGCCTGCCAGTCGTGGGCGTTCAGCAGGGCTTCTACCGCGCTCACCACCTCGGGTCGCGTCACACGAGCCGGGTCGAAGCGCAGCAGCACCGAGGCGAGGGCAGGGGCCACCTCTTCGGCCAAGCCCTCGGCCTCTGCCGCAAAGCGGGCCACTGCCGCGCTGGCCTCTGGGCTCACCGCACGGGCAAAGCGCACCAGAACGCCATCCTGCCCTAGCGGCAAAACCTCCGGTTTGATCACCCCATCCATCATCGCCCCACTCTCTCCCGCGCACAGCTCAGCAGCAATATGCAGAAAAATGCACATTTTGCGCGCGCCGCTTGATCGCTCCGGTGATGTATGCATTATAACGCACATACAGGGAGGAGGCGCGATTCTGCGGAGTCGCGTCAGGGAGGACGACGCCAATGAACAGCAACGCAGCCCTTTATTTCGTTGATCGCCACATCACAGAAGGCCGGGCAGACAAGCCCGCTTTCCGTGAGGCAGACGGGGCAAAACGCAGCCTGACCTACGGCCAACTGGCTGATGAAACGTCAAAATTCGCCGGGGCGCTGCTGCGCCACGGGGTGCGCCGCGAAGAGCGCGTGGCGATGATCGTGCGCGACCAGATCGAGTTTCCGGTGGTGTTCTGGGGCGCGATCAAGGCCGGGGCGGTGCCGGTGCCCCTGAACACGCTGCTGGCCGCGCCGGTCTATGAGACGATCCTGCAAGACAGCCGCGCCTCCATACTCGTCGTCTCCGAAGCTATGTGGAAAACCGTTGCCCCCGCCGTGCAGGGCAACCCCTTCCTCCGCGCCATTCTGGTCATTGGCGATGCCCCGGAAGGCACGGAATCCTATAGTAGGTTCTGCGAGGGCGCGGAGCCGGTGCAAGCCGCTCACGCCCATGATGACGAACTGGCCTTCTGGCTCTATTCCTCCGGCTCCACCGGCACGCCAAAGGGGGTGCGTCACGTTCATGCCTCGCTGAAGGCCACCGCCGATACCTTCGGCAAGGAGGTGCTCGGCATCCGCGAGGATGATGTGGTGTTTTCCGCCGCCAAGATGTTTTTCGCCTATGGTCTCGGCAACGCCATCTCCTTCCCCATGGCCGTCGGCGCCACCTCTATCATCTACTCCGGCCGCCCCACGCCCGATGCCTGCCTCGCCATCATGGCCGAGGAGAAGCCCACGCTGTTTTGCGGTGTGCCCACCCTCTTTGCCGCGCTCGTCGCTGCGCAGGAAAAAGCCGGCACATCGCCCAGCCACGCCATCCGCCTGTGCACCTCCGCAGGCGAGGCTCTGCCGCGCGAAATAGGCGAGCGGTGGGAGGCCCTCTGGGGGGCTGAAATCGTCGATGGTGTGGGCTCCACCGAGATGCTGCATATCTTCCTATCCAACCGCCCCGGCGCATGCGTCTACGGCACCTCCGGGCTGGCGGTGCCGGGCTACGAGGTGCGGCTGGTGAATGAGCATGACGAGCCGGTAAGTGACGGAGAAGTTGGAGAACTTCTGGTTCGTGGCCCCTCCGCCGCCGAGGGATACTGGTGCCGCCGCCTCAAGAGCCAAGATACGTTTCAGGGTCATTGGACGCGCACCGGCGACAAGTACGAGCGCACCGCTGAGGGCCGCTATGTCTACTGCGGGCGCACGGATGACATGTTCAAGGTCTCCGGCATCTGGGTCAGCCCCTTCGAAGTGGAGCAGGCGCTGGTGGAGCATCCGGCGGTGCTGGAGGCTGCCGTCGTTGCCCGCGCCGATGAGAAGGGGCTCGACAAGCCCGCCGCCTACATCGTCCTGAAGCAGGGGGCAGACCCCTCCATCGCCGGGGATCTCAAGGAACTGGTGAAGGAGAAGATCGGCATGTGGAAATACCCCCGCTGGATCGAGGTGGTCGACGAGTTGCCCAAAACCGCCACCGGCAAGATCCAGCGTTTCAAGCTGCGTGAAGGAGAACCGGCATGATCGACTTTCCCGGGAGCGGCCGCGTTGAGGCGGCAGGCAAATCGCTCGAATGGCAAAGCTGGGGGGGTGATGCGTCCGCCCCGGTCATCGTGATGCTTCACGAGGGGCTCGGTTGCCTCGCCCTCTGGCGCGACATTCCGGAGCGGCTGGCGCAGGCCACCGGATTGCGCGTGTTCGCCTATTCGCGCGCTGGCTACGGCCAGTCAGACCCCGCTGATCTGCCCCGCCCGCTTGATTACATGACACGCGAGGCGATGGACTCGCTGCCAGAGGTGCTCGCCGCGATCGGTGCCGATCATTACATACTCATGGGCCATTCCGATGGCGCGACCATCGCCGCCGAATACGCCGGCCGCCATGCCGATCACCGCATTCGCGGCCTTGTCCTCATGGCCCCCCATTTCTTCACCGAACCCGCCGGGCTGGCTGCCATCGCCGCCGCCCGCGAGAGTTTCGAGGCAGATCTGAAGCCGCGCATGGCCAAGTATCACGCCGACCCGGAGGCCACCTTCCGCGGCTGGAACGACGCCTGGCTCGCGCCCGGCTTCAAGGATTGGCACGTGGGCGAGGTGGTCGATTACCTCCGCGTGCCCAGCCTCGTGATTCAGGGCGCCGACGACCAATATGGCACGCTGGCGCAGGTGGAAGAGGTCGAAACCCGCAGCTACGCGCCGGTTGATGTGGCCATCCTTCCCGATTGCCGCCACAGCCCCCATCTGGATCAACCCCAAGCGGTGCTCGATGCTGTGGCCGAGTTTGCGGCCCGCCTCGTGCGGATCGAGCGCGAAGAGGTGGTGCCCGCGTGAGCGCCACGCCCGAATACGCCTATGTGCCCGGCCAGGCCGCGCGCCACCCCGAGGGCGCGTTTGACGGGCTGCGCGCAACCGCCGAGCCCGAGCCGCTGGCCTCCGAGGCGCTCACCACCGGCCTCGACTGGATCGACGCGGGCTATTTCTGGGAGGCCCATGAGGTACTGGAGCCTGTCTGGCTGGCACTGCCCGATGGCCCGGCGCGCACCGGCATTCAGGCGCTGATCCAGCTTGCCAACGCCGGGCTCAAGGCCCGCATGGAGCGCCCTGCCGCCGCCCTTCGCCTTTGCGACATCGCCGCCCGGCTGATCGACGAAGCCGCCCCCTTCACCGCGCCTTCCCGTCCTGCCGGGTGGTTCACCCTGCGGCTTGAGGCGATTCGCGAGGGTGCGCTGGAGATGCAAAATAATGCAGTATAATGCATAATGGGCGTTGATATCGCGCCTATGTGCCCGACAATGTGAATTATTATGCCAATTTCCCGTTTACTCCGGCCCTGCAAGCCGGTAGAACGCGGTAACAGGAGGAAACGCGCCATGAGTGACAAGCTGATAGATTTCCGCACCGACCCGTCGAAGTATCGCCACTGGAAAGTGGAGTACGAAGGCGAGGTGGCCCGCGTTTCCATGGACGTCGATGAAAACGGCGGGTTGTTCGAAGGTTACCAGCTCAAGCTCAACAGCTACGACCTGGGCGTTGATATCGAGCTGTCCGACGTGGTCCAGCGCATGCGCTTCGAGCACCCCGAGGTGAAGGTCATCATCATGCAATCGGGCAAGGAGAAGGTCTTCTGCGCCGGGGCCAACATCCGCATGCTCGGCGGCGCGAGCCACGCCCACAAGGTCAACTTCTGCAAATTCACCAACGAGACCCGCAACACCTTCGAGGCCGCCGAGGCGGATAGCGGGCAAAAGTGGATCGCCGCCGTCAAAGGCGCCTGCGCCGGGGGCGGCTACGAGCTGGCACTGGCCTGCAATCACATCATGCTGACGGATGACTCCAGCTCCTCCGTCGCGCTCCCCGAAGTGCCGCTCCTCGCCGTGCTCCCCGGCACCGGCGGCCTCACCCGCGTGACCGACAAGCGCAAGGTCCGCCGCGACCTAGCCGATGTGTTCTGCGCGATGGAGGAGGGCGTGCGCGGCAAGCGGGCGAAAGACTGGCGGCTGGTGGATGAAGTGGTGCCGAACTCCAAGTTCGATGACACCGTCACCGCCCGCGCCGCCGAGTTCGCCGCCCAAATGCCGAGCCGCGCCGAAAAGGGCATCAGCCTCGGCCCGATCGAGCGCAGCATCACCGACAATGCCGTGACCTACACCCATGTCGAGGTGGAGCTTGATCGCGCCGCACGCTCTGCCACGATTACCATCAAGGGCCCCGAAGGCGCCGCACCGAGCGGCCCCGAAGACCTCGTGGCGCAGGGTGATCAGAGCTACCTTCTCAAGCTGGCCCGCGAGCTGGATGACGCCATCCTGCACCTGCGCCTCAACGAAATGGAGCAGGGCACATGGACTTTCCGCACCCAAGGCGATGCCGAGGCGCTGCTGGCCCATGAGGCCGTGTTGCTGGCCAACAAGGATCACTGGCTGGCGTCCGAAACCCTCGCCTTCTGGAAGCGCATCCTGAAGCGGATCGACGTGACCTCGCGCAGCCTCGTCGCGCTTGTCGAGCACGGCTCCTGCTTTGCCGGTGTGCTGGCCGAGATCCTCTGGGCCGCCGACCGCACCTACATGATGGAAGACGAGTTCGAGGGCGACAATCGCCCGCTCGCGGCCATCACCCTCTCCGAAAGCAACTTCGGCCAATACCCCATGGGCAATGACCTCACCCGCCTGCAAACTCGCTTCCTCGGCACCCCCGAGCAGGTAGACACGCTGCGCGAACACATCGGCACGCCCATCGAGGCCGAAGAGGCCGACGAGCTGGGCCTCGTCACCTACATCCTTGATGACATTGATTGGGAAGACGAGATCCGCATCTTCATGGAAGAGCGCGCCAGCTTCTCGCCCGATGCGATGACCGGGATGGAGGCCAACCTGCGCTTTGCAGGCCCCGAAACGATGGAAACCCGCATCTTTGGCCGCCTCACCGCATGGCAAAACTGGATCTTCCAGCGCCCCAACGCGGTGGGTGAGGAGGGGGCCCTGCAACGCTACGGCACCGGCATCCGCGGCGACTACAACATGCAACGCGTCTGACCCGCATGGTGGGTTTCACCCACCCTACAACCAACTCGTAGGGTGGGTGCCAACCCACCACCAAGGAGGAAAAAATGCTCGACCTGATCAACGTCTCCTACGACACGCAAATCCCCAACAACGTGGGCCTCAGCGAAGACAAGCGCGTGCTGAAGGCGCTGGAAAAATGGCACCCCGGTTACATCAACTGGTGGAACGACCTGATCCCCCAGAACTTTCAGGAAAGCCTCGTCTACCTGCGCACCGCTGTATCGGTGGACCCGAAGGGCTGGGCCAAGTTCGACTACGTTAAGATGCCCGAATACCGCTGGGGCGTTCTGCTGGCCCCGCAGGGCGAAGATCGCAAGATCCCCTGCGGCGAGCACGCCGGCCAGCCCGCGTGGCAGGAGGTGCCGGGCGAGTACCGCAACATGCTCAAGCGCCTGATCGTGATCCAGGGCGATACAGAGCCGGGCTCGGTCGAGCAGCAGCGCTTCCTCGGCCTCACGGCCCCCAGCCTCTACGACCTGCGCAACCTCTTTCAGGTCAACGTCGAGGAGGGCCGCCACCTTTGGGCCATGGTATACTTGCTGTTCAAATACTTCGGCAAGGACGGCCGCGAAGAGGCCGATGACCTGCTCCGTCGCTCGTCGGGCTCCGAAGAGGCCCCCCGGATGCTCGGTGCCTTCAACGAAGAAACGCCCGACTGGCTCTCCTTCTTCATGTTCACCTATTTCACCGACCGCGACGGCAAGATGCAGCTGGAGTCGCTCGCCCAATCCGGCTTCGATCCGCTGTCGCGCACCTGCCGCTTCATGCTCACCGAAGAGGCGCACCACATGTTTGTGGGCGAAACCGGCGTGGGCCGCGTGGTGCAGGCCACCTGCGAGGCGATGAAGAAGGCCGGCATCACCGACCCCTATGACATCAACAAGATCCGCGATCTCGGCGTGATCGACCTGCCGACGATCCAGAAAAAGCTCAACCTGCACTACACCCTCAGCCTCGACCTTTTCGGGCAGGAGGTCTCCACCAACGCCGCCAATGCCTTCAACGCGGGCATCAAGGGCCGCTACATGGAGCACCGGATCGACGACGATCACCAGCTCAGGGGCGATACCTACAAGGTCTGGAACCTCGTGGACGGCAAGGTGGTGCAGGAGGAAGTGCCCGCGCTGACCGCGATCAACATGCGCCTGCGCGACGACTACGTGCGTGACGCCTCGGGCGGCGTGGGCCGCTGGAACAAGGCCATCGAGAAAATGGGCATCGAGTTCGAGCTGAAGCTGCCGCACGAAAGCTTCCACCGCCAGATCGGCGTGTTCTCGGCCGCCAAGTTCGACCCGCAGGGCAATCCGCTGTCCGAGGAGGAATACGCCGCCAAGAAAGACGAGTGGCTGCCCACCAAGGCCGATGGCGACTTTATCCAATCGCTGATGAAGCCCTGCTATGAGCCCGGCAAATACGCCAGCTGGATCGCGGCGCCCAAGGTCGGCATCGACAACAAGCCCGGCGACTTCGAATACGTGAAGCTGCACATGGCCTAAGGCCACCCCGGGCGGCGCTCCGGTGCCGCCCGACCCACTGCAACAGGGAGGAAACCGCCATGATGACCCAAACCCAGTCCTTCGCCCGTCCGCGTGCGCTGACCACCGGCAAATGCCTCGGCTGCACCGGCTGCAAGGGCGCTTGCCGCGAAGTGCTGGATCTGTTGGCGGTGCCCGAGATGGTTTTGAAGCCGAAGGGCAGGGCGGCATGAACAAGCCTCTCAAGCAACACCTGATCGACCCCGAAATCTGCATCCGCTGCTACACCTGCGAGATGACCTGCCCGGTCGAGGCGATCACCCATGACGACATGAACGTCGTGGTCGATGCCGAGAAGTGCAACTTCTGCATGGATTGCATCCCCGTCTGCCCCACCGGCTCCATCGACGAGTGGCGCGTGGTTGAGCAGCCCTACTCGCTTGAAGAGCAATTCGAGTGGACGGAACTGCCCGAGCAGGAAGAGATCGAAACCGGTGGCGGCGACAGCACCGAGGCGCTGGACGAGGCGATGGCCGCGCTTCTGGCCGAGGCCCACGCCGGGGCAGGGGGCAAATCCGTCGCCCCCGCTTCCGCCTCTAAGCCCTCGATCAACCTGCACACCATCGGCAAGCCGGTCACGGCCAAGGTGCAGGGCAACTACCGCCTCACCGCCGAGGGCGCGGATTCCGACGTGCGCCACATCATCCTCGACATGCAGGGCGCGCCCTTTCCGGTGCTCGAAGGCCAATCCATCGGGATTATCCCGCCGGGCACCGATGCCGAGGGCAAGCCCCACCTGCCGCGCCTCTACTCCGTCAGCTCCCCGCGGGACGGCGAGCGCCCCGGCTATGCCAATGTTTCACTCACCGTGAAGCGCGAGGCCCGCGGCGTTGGCTCCAACTACGTTTGCGATCTGGAGCAGGGCGCAGAGGTGCAGGTTACCGGCCCCTTCGGCGCCACCTTCCTCATGCCCGACGATCCCTCAGCCCGGCTGCTGATGATCTGCACCGGCACCGGCTCCGCCCCCTTCCGCGCCTTCACCATGCGCCGCCAGCGGATGTCGGCAGGCGCGGCGGGCGACATGGTGTTGTTCTTCGGCGCCCGCACCCCCGACAGCCTGCCCTACTTCGGCCCGCTCAAAAAGGTGCCCGACAGCCTGCTGAAAAAGCACTTCGCCTTCTCGCGCCAGCCCGAGGCGCAAAAGGAATATGTGCAGGACAAGATGCGCCAGCACGAAGACGAGGTGGCCGAGCTTCTGGCAGACCCGAAGACCCATATCTACGTCTGCGGCTTGCGCGGCATGGAGGCGGGGGTGGACGAGGCGCTTTCCAACATCGCCGAGAGCATCGGCTTGCCGTGGCAAAGCACCCGCGACGCCATGCGCGCCGAGGGGCGCTATCACGTCGAAACTTACTGATGGCTCCCTACACTCACCAGATCCAGGTTGGCTGGGGCGATTGTGACCCGGCCCGCATCGCCTACACCGCCCGGCTGCCGTGGTTTGCGCTGGAGGCCATCAACGGCTGGTGGGCCGATGCGCTGGGCGAGCAGGCGGGCTGGTATCATATGGAGCTCGACCGCGGCACCGGCACCCCCTTCGTGTCGATGAGCATGGATTTCCGCGCGCCGGTCACGCCGCGCCATGTGCTGGAGTGCGCGTGCTGGCCTACGCGGCTGGGCACCACCTCCATCAGTTTTCGGGTCGAGGGGCGGCAGGACGAGACGCTTTGCTTCGAGGGCCAGTTTACCTGCGTTTTCGTCGATAGCCCCACCTTCACCAAGGCTCCTCCGCCCGACGACATTCGCGCTCTGGTTGAGGCGCGCATCCCGGGTTAAAGCGGACGCGCCCGGCTGACGCTACGGAAATGCTGCACCTGCGCAACTCTCCGCCCATCGCGGTTGACATGACGCCACCCTTGCGGACTCATGGCGCCATTAGAGTCACCTACCCTGCTGATTTTCGGGCGAGTAATTTCCATGAGTTCCATCCAGCTACCGGATTTCTCTGTCGACGTGCCCGATGGCTGGGTCGATCGTTCTGTGCTTGTCTGGTCCGCCCACGGCACGCCTACTGCGGTGCCACCCAACGTGGCCATCGCGCGTGACGAGATGCGCCCCGACGAGAGCTTTCTGGACTACTGCAACCGCCAGATGATGAGCCTCAGCTCCGCGCTTGATGGCTTTCGCCTTATCAAACAGGACGAAACCAATCTCTCCGGCCGCTTCGCCATGGAGCTTGTCTTTACCTGGAAAACCGCCGCGGGGCGGATGAAGCAGCGGCAAATTTTTCTGCCGCTCGACGCCCCCCGGATCGCCTCATTTGCCGGCACCGCCTCCGAGGCGGACTTTGACCATGCCGACGAAACCCATTTTCAACCGATGTATGCCTCGCTCGCAATTACCGCGCGCCAGTAAGTAACCGTTCCTTTCTCTGGCCCTCGGAGGGCCGCAAGTCATGTCCGATGCAAAGCCGGCCGCCCGGCTGCTTGATCAGATCTCCCACACCTCCGCGCTCGCCGGGTTTCTCGGTGGGGCCATCCTTGGCGCTGTGGTCGGCGTGGCCATCGTTGCGGCGACCGTGGCCACAGGCGGCGCGGCGCTGGCGGTGGTGGCGGCGGTTGGCGCGGGCGTGGCGGCAACGGGGGGCACGGCGCTTCTGGGCGGGGCGCTGGGGGCCACCTTCATGGGGCCACCCTGCGGCACAATCTCGCCACCCTGCGCGGTCAATGTCCTCGTCAACAACCGTCCGGCAGCACGCTCGGTGCTCGACGGGGTGCTCTGCGCCATGCATGCGCCCGGCCCGCCCAAGCCCATCGCCACCGGCGCGGAGCGTGTTCATATCAACATGATGCCTGCCGCGCGGGTTGATGAAACCTCGGTTTGCGGCGCAAAGATATCGCAGGGCTCGGAAAACGTGAGATACGGCGGCGCCTCGGTGCAGATGCTCGACATCCAGCCCGAGATCCCCGCGTGGATGACCACCACGGCACAGGTCATGGCCATCGGCGGCTCCATCGTTGCGGTGGGCGCGGGGGCGGCGGCGGCCTTCATGGCGGGCGGCACCTGTGCGCTCATCGGCTTTGCCGGTGAAACCATCGGTGGTCTGGCGCTTGGCTACGTTGGCAAAGAGGCGGGCGGCACCGTCGGCGAGCAGATCGGCGGCGAGCGCGGGCGCATCATCGGTGAGGCCACCGGCGAGTGGATCGGCGGCTTCTTCGGCGGCAGGCTGGGCGGGCGAATGTCGCGGGGCCACCCGGTTGATGTGGCCACCGGCGAGCTGTTCACCACTTCTGTCGATTTCACCCTGCCCGGCCCGTTGCCATTCGCCTTTTCGCGGGCCTGGATGTCGAGCTCCACCGAAACCGGGGCCAGCGGCAACCTCGGGGCAAAATGGGCCGATGTGCTGGGCCAGCGCCTGCTCTACTCGCCCGCACTCGATGCTTTCGCGCTGCGTCTGGAGGATGGCCGCCTTGCGCTGTTCCACGTGCCCGAGCCGGGCCGCCCCTCCGTCAACACCGTTGAGCGGCTCATTCTGGAGACAGACGGCAGCCGCTTCTCCGTTCGCGATTACAACGGCATCTCGCGCCACTTCGCGCCCGATCCTTACGTGGCTGGCGGCTACCTGCTGTCAGGCTTCTCGGATCGCAACAACAACCGCATCTCAATCGAGCGCGACCGTCTCGGCCTGCTGACCCAGATGACAGGCTCTGCGGGCCATGTTGTCGGGTTCCACCACGACAGCTATGGCCGCCTTGTCGCCATCGACGCGCCGCACCCCACCATTGAGGGCGAACGCTTCGCACTGATGCGCTATGGCTACGATGCCGCGGGCAACCTCGCCCATGCCACCGATGCCGAAGGCAACGCCATCCGCTATGCCTATCACGCGGGCCAGATGGTCAGCGAAACCCGCAAGGGCGGGCTGCACTATGTGTTCGAGTGGGATGCCAGCTTTACCCGCGTCACCCGCACGTGGGGCCGCTCTGCCTCTGGCGCGATGGACCTGCTCAACCACGCCGCCTTCACCTATGACGAGCTTCACAGATGCACCGTGGTCGCCGATGCCGACGGCCACGAAACGCGCTATTTCCACGACGGTGCAGGCCATGTGACGCTGGAGGTGGATCCGCTCGGGCGCGAGCGCCGGATGAGCTACGACAAGGCCGGCAACCTGCTGCGCACCGAAGAACCCACCGGCGCGGCGGTGGAAAATGCCTATGACGACATGGGCCGTCTGGTGAAGGGCACCACCGAGAAGGGCGCGGTCTTTACCCAGACCATGCTCGATGTGCCGCCCACCGATGTGCGCTTCGGCCTCGTGGCTTCCACCACCGACAGCCACCACGGCCCCACCAGCTACAGCTACGACGAGATCGGCAACTGCATGGCCGAGACCGATGCCACCGGTGCCGAAACCCGCTTCCTACGCGATGAGCACGGCCGCAGGCTGGCCACGCTCGACGCCAAGGGCCCGTTCTGGCGCGGGCGCTACAGCGCTGGCGGCCTTCTGGTGGCCGAGGGCCCCGACGCGCTGGAGCGGTTCTATGAACGTGACGGGCTGGGCCGGGTTGTGCGCGAGCACTACAGCGACGGGCGCGAGCTGCGCATCACCCTCGATCTGCTCGGCCAGCCGCTGGAGATAGATGAAGGCGCAGGCCGCATCACCCGGATGGAGCATGACCCGGACGGCAACATCGTGCGCCACATCACCGCCGAAGGCGCGGAAACCCGGCTGAGCTACGATGGCATTCGCCACCCTGTCCGCCGGGTCGAGCCCGCCGGGGCCACCACCGTGTATACCTACGACAGCGAGTTTCGCCCGCTCACCGTCACCAATGCCGAGGGCGAGGTTTATCGGCTGGAGTATGACGCCGCGGGCGATCTGCTGCGGCAGGTGGCCTTTGACGGGCGCGAGACGCTGCTGGAGCTTTCCCCCGAGACCGGCGCGCTGGTGGCCTGGACAGAGGGTGGGCGGCGCACCGAGCAAACCGCCGATATCTGGGGCAGGCCGCTCCAGCGCCGCCACGACGATGGCAGCATCCACCGCTTCAGCTGGGACGCGAATGGGCAGGTAGAAAAGGCGGTATCGCCCGGCGTGGTGGTGGGCTTCAGCTATGACGCGGCGGGCCGCGTGGTGGATGAAACCATCAACGGAGATACAACCACCCGCCGCTATGATCTGCGCGGCCGCGTTGAGGCACTGCTGCTCCCCGATGGCCGCGAGATCACCCATGACTACGCCGATGATGGCAGCCCCGCCGCGCTCGCCCTCGATGGTCGCGAGCTCGCGCGCTTTTCGCACGATCCCCTCGGCCGCCTGAAAGGCATCGCCGCCGGGGCCGTTCACTTGCGGCACAGCTACGATGCGGGCGGGCGCCTTGCCGAGCAGGAGGTGCTGCACCACAGCGGCTCCGGCAGCTTCCGCCAATTGCTGCGGCGTGACTACGGCTGGACGGCCGAGAACACGCTGGCCGAGCTGACCGACAGCCGATTTGGCACCCGCACCTATAGCTATGACGCCGCCCAGCGGCTAACGGCCATTCAGGGCTGGTCGCCCGAGCACTTCGCCTACGATCAGGCCAACCACCTCGTCGCCGCCACCACGCCCGAAAGCCCCACCACTTCCGTGGCGATCCGCCAGAACGCCGGGCAGGTGCGGGTGATGGGTGACCACCACTTCAGCTATGATGCCGAGGGCAACATGGTGGAAGATTGGTCAGGCGCGCGTCAGAACACCCGCCGCACATATACCTACGACGGGGCCGGGAGGCTCAGCGAGGCGCGCATCACCACTTGGGAAAGCGAGGTGACCGCCAGCTACACCTACGACGCCTTCAACCGCCGCATCTCCAAAACCCTGCGCACCCACCGC
This sequence comes from Vannielia sp. ABF1_015, assembly GCF_056160745.1. Classification (NCBI taxonomy): domain Bacteria; kingdom Pseudomonadati; phylum Pseudomonadota; class Alphaproteobacteria; order Rhodobacterales; family Paracoccaceae; genus Vannielia; species Vannielia sp. ABF1_015. The sequence continues at coordinate 349,006 of NZ_JBSWXT010000003.1, read as the reverse complement.
GACTCTGCCAACGACGGCGCAGGCGCGGACAGCATTCAAACCACCCGGTTCTACTGGTGTGGCGACGATATGATCGGGGAAAGCACCGCAACCGGGGCAGGGGCTGAGGCGGAGGCCGATATCACGCCCTGCCAGCGGCTTTATATCTATCACCCCGGCAAGTTCGTTCCGCTCTTTCTCGTCGAGAACGGCGCGCATTATCTCTACGACACCGACCACCTCGGCACGCCGCAGGCGCTGTTTGACGCGAAGGGTGGCATGGTCTGGTCGGCGCAGTATCGCGCCTATGGGCGGGCACAGGTCATGGAGCCCGGCGGCCTGTCTCAGCCGCTGCGTGCGCCCGGCCAGTACCACGACCCCGAAACCGGCCTGCACTACAACCGCAACCGCTACCTGCACCCCGAGCTTGGCCGCTACACCCAGCCCGACCCAATCGGCCTGCTGGGCGGCGAAAACCTCTATGGCTACCCAACCAACCCGACAGGCGCGATCGACTTCTTCGGCCTCACGCCGCTCGATCAGGGGGGCTATTCGCTCTACCATATCACCAATGGTGCCGGTGATGTCGTCTATGTCGGCATCACCAACGACCCGGCCGTCCGCCGCTCGGGGCACACCGGCACCGGGCGGCTTGGCCGGGGCTACCAGATGAACGTGGTCGAGCGGAATTTGACTTACGCGCAGGCGCGTGGTTACGAACAGGCCGACATCAGGCATTACGGCACCCGCGATACCAGCCGCATCGGCCAGCCCTATCGGGCCGGCGATCCCAACCGGGTCTGGTCCTATGCCGAAGGTCGAAACGACGCCCGCGCCCAGGCGTTTCAGGAACACGAACGACAGCGCACCGCCGGCTACGGCGGCTGTGGATGAGGAGTGCAGATGCCACGGATGCCCAAGATCAAACCCGGCCAGTATTTTTCGGCCCCGCTGCTCGGCGGGGGCTATGGCTACGGATATTTCACCCACGTCTATGAGAACTTCATCTTCTTCTGCGACGTCTTCGACCGCATGGGCGAAAGCCCCGATTTGCCCGCCGACATCGACGAAAGCCCGCTGCTGATCACCGATATGGCGATCGGCGGCGAGGAGTTTACGCTGAAGCCGGAAGAGGCCGAGGAATTCGGCGGCAAATGGGTGCTGCACAAGGCACCGCTGCGCGAGGGCGCGGCGCTGCATCAGCCGCTGCGGATCATGGGCACCAAGGTCGTTGATCTCAGCGAGGCCGCGCCCGACCGTCCCGCCACACCCGCCGAGCTGGAGAGCCTCGGCAAGCTGGGCCACCCCTTCCCGCCGACCACGCACAACATGATCGAGGTCGCGCTGCGGCGGATCGACGTGAACCCGGATGACTTCTACCCGAAGGACTTCCCAAAAAACTGAGCCTCCCGGGCGGAACCCGCGCCGGTTTCAACCGTTGAGGGCCGATCCCCGGAGGCTTCCATGCAAATTTTCCACTGCCCCGACTGCGCCGCTCAGGTGTGGTTCAACAACACCTTCTGCCCAAATGGCCACCCGCTGCACTTCGACCCCGATGCGCAGGTGATGACCCATGGCGACGATTGCGCCCGCCGCGTGGCCATCGGCTGCAACTGGCGGGCCGAGGGGGCAGGGGAGCTGTGCCGCTCCTGCGCGATGACAGAGGTGATCCCCGACCCAGAGGTGGAAGGGGCCGAAAGCCGGCTTGCCCGCACCGAGGCCGCCAAGCGCTGGGTGCTGGCCGGGCTGTTGCGCTGGGGCTGGTTCGGCCCCGCCGATCACGGCCCCGCCCCCCGCTTCGAGCTGGTGGCCGACCGCACCCGCCACGGGCCGGAAGACATCATCATGGGCCACGCCGATGGGCTCATCACCCTCGATGTGGCCGAATCCAGCCGCGCGGTGCAGGAAGAGCGCCGCGAGCGGTTGGCCGAAGATTACCGCACCATGTCGGGCCATCTGCGCCACGAGCTGGCGCATTACCTCTTCATGCGCCTCAGTCAGGATGATCCGGGCTTTGCCCCCGCCTTCCGCGCCCTCTTTGGCGACGAGCGGGCCGACTATGGCGAGGCGCTCAAGGCGCATTATGCCAATCCCAAACCCGCGGGCGGCACTCATATTACCAGCTACGCCACTGCGCATCCGCATGAGGACTGGGCCGAGACGGTGGCCCACTTGCTGCACCTGACCGATCTTGTCGACAGCGGCTGGGCCGTGGCCCTCGCACCCGGCGGCGATGGCTATGCCGAGCCCGATGCGCTGGCCCTGATCGAACGCGCCGCAGATTTCGCCATGCGCGTCAACCACGTCAACCGCGCGCTCGACCTCCCCGATCTCTACCCCTTTGTGCTCACCGACGCGGTGCGCGACAAGCTCGCCTTCGCCCATGGGGCGCTGCGCCGGGGAGGGTAGGCGCGAATTTCGTTGAAGCCGCCCGGCGGATCGTCCATCTTGTGCACTATAATTCACACGATGGATTGACGGGCACGAAACGCGGCAGGACATGAGCGAGATCACCAACTTTCAGGGCGAGGCGACCGATGCGCTTGCCGCCGACGAGATGGAGGCCGCCGTCGACCGTCTGATCGCGCGGGTGGGCGAGCGCGTACGCAAGGCCCGCGAGCTGCGCGGGCTGCCCCGGCGGGTGGTGTCAGAGCTGTCCGGCGTCTCGCCGCGCTATCTGGCACAGCTTGAGGCCGGAGAGGGCAACATCTCCATCGGCCTGCTCAAGCGCGTCGCCGTGGCGCTCGACCACCGGATCGAATGGCTGGTGGGCGAGGATGACCCGTGGACCTCGGAGGCCATGCGCGTCGCCGATCTGTTTTCCTACTCTTCCGCCGATGTGCGCAGCCGCGTGCTCGACCTGCTCAGCCCCGAGCCCCCGGGCCGCCTGCGCGGCCAGCGAATTTGCCTCATCGGCCTGCGCGGAGCCGGAAAATCCACGCTCGGTGCAGCGCTTGGCGCTCGCCTCGGCCTGCCTTTCATCGAGCTGAACCGCGAGATCGAAGAGCAATCGGGCATGCCGGTGAACGAGGTGATGGCGCTCTACGGGCAGGAGGGCTACCGCAAGCTGGAGGCGCAGGCGGTGAGTCGCATCACTGCCACCCATGAGGCCCTGATCCTCGCCGTCGCCGGCGGTATCGTCGCCGAGCCTGATACCTACAAAAGCCTGCTGTCGCAGTTTCACACGGTCTGGCTCAAGGCCTCGCCCGAAGAGCATATGGGCCGGGTGCGGGCGCAGGGCGATACGCGGCCCATGGCGGGCAACCCCGAGGCGATGGAGCAGCTCAAAAGCATCCTGCGATCGCGCGAGGCGCTCTATGAGCGGGCCGAGGCGCAGCTCGACACATCGGGCCAAGCCTTCGAGGCAACGCTCGACGCGCTGGAGGCGCTGGTACGCGAGCGCGGCTTTCTCACCGGCGAATGACCAGCACTATAATTCATGACTCGACCGCCCGGCTTCTGGCCCTGAGCCATGCCGAGGTGGAGGCGCTGCTGCTCGAAGGCTCCAACCCGTGGGAGCTGGACGAGGCGCTGGAGGCGGGCGGCATGGCGCAAGGCCCCTGCGCCATGCAGGACCAGATCGGGCTGGATGTGATAAAGGTGGCTCGCACCGAGCCCTTCCTCGTGGCAGACAGGATGGTGGCCGAGGGGCGGCTGGGCCGCAAGGTCGGTGTCGGCTGGTTCCGCTACCCCGGCGGCGGCGGCGCGGTGGTGGACCCGCTGGTCGAAGACCTGATCCGCGAAGAGGCGCATTTTGCCGGGCGGGAATGGCGCGAGCTGAGCACCGATGTGATCCGGGCGCGGTATTTCGGGGCGATGGACCTCGCCTCGCACGATATGCCGCCCGAGGCCCGCGCCGCGTTGGGCCTGCCTGGCTGAGCCGCTCTTCGCCCCCCCTTTGGGGCCTCATCGCTTCAGCCAGGGCGAAGACGCCTCGAAGGGCGGATGAGCCCTCTCCTCACAACCGCCGAAACACCTCCTGCATCACCCGCTCCGCCGCGCGGTGCATCTGCTGGCTGCGGTTGTGGATCACGAAATAGGGCGCCACGGCCAGTGCATCGGCCAGTTCCAGCGTGGCAAAGCTGTCTCCTATCCGGTTGCGGGTGATCACATCCGCCACCTCCTGGCTTTGCGGGGCAATCGCATCGGTGCCGCCGAGGATCGACAGCACCACCAGCAGGGACGATGAATTGGTGATCCGCTCCGGCGCGCCCAGCCCGGCGGCATGAAAGGCCCCGTCCATCGCCACCCGGATCGGCGTGCCGAGATCCTGAATCACCCATTCATAATCCCGCAGCTCCGCCAGCCGCCGCGGCGCGCCAAGCGCCGGGTGCCCGGCCCGCACCACAAGGCTCACCACCTCGTTGCGCGCCGGGTAAATGGCAAACTGGCGGCTGTCGTATTCCGGCGGCAGACGGCAGATGACAAAGTCAAACCGCCCCTCCTCCAGCCCCCTCACCAACTGCCCTGAAGGCCCCACCTCAATGGTGGCCTGAATGTCCGGCGCGGCCTCTCGCACCGCCTGAATGGCAGGCACCAGCACCCCCACCGTCGGCCCGGTCACCGAGCCCACCCGCACCTCGCCGCTCTCTCCGGCGCGCAGCCCGGCCACCTCGCTCTCAAGGCTTTCCAGCTCGCTCAGGATCACCCGCGCGTGGCGCAGAAAGGTCTCGCCCAGCAGGGTCGGCTCCATGCCCTTGGGGTGGCGGGCAAAGAGCGGCGCACCCACCTCGGCCTCGATTTCGGCAAGCACGCGGGAGGCGGCGGGCTGGCTCATCGCCAGCATATGCGCAGCCGTCTGCAACTGCCGCGTCTCCCCGATCCGCTGGATCAGCATCAGCTGCCTCGGTTTCAGCCGCCCGGCCAGATCCATGCTCCGCCCTCATAACAAAACTGATATGCACATCGCGCATAATCGCATTTTACAGTCATGTAAACGCCGCGCTATCGGAAGGGCATGGGCGCTTCACGGCCCCACAACAGGGAGATGTGCGCATGCAGGGGCTGGGAGGCCCGCCAAGCGCACGCATTTGGAGGAAACAAATGAATATCAAGACCCTTCTCGCCTCGGCTGCGGCCGTGGTGTCGCTGGCCGCTAGTGCCTATGCCGAAGGCACCGTTGGCATCGCCATGCCCACCAAATCCTCGGCCCGCTGGATCTCGGACGGTGAGTCCATGGTCAAGCAGTTCGAAGAGGCCGGCTACGAGACCGACCTGCAATATGCCGAGGATGACATCCCCAACCAGCTCGCCCAGATCGAGAACATGATCACCAAGGGCGTGGACGTGCTGGTCATTGCCGCAATCGACGGCACCACCCTGTCGAACGCGCTGGAAAACGCCGCCGCCTCCGGAATTAAGGTCATCGCCTATGACCGCCTGATCCGCGACTCCGGCAACGTCGACTATTACGCCACCTTCGACAACTTCAAGGTTGGCGTGCAGCAGGCCTCCAGCCTCGTGGACGGCCTCAAGGAGCGCTTCGGCGACGGCCCCTACAACGTCGAACTCTTCGGTGGCTCGCCCGACGACAACAACGCCTATTTCTTCTACGATGGCGCCATGTCGGTGCTTCAGCCGCTGATCGACGATGGCACCATCAACATCGTTTCCGGCCAGATGGGCATGGATACCGTCGGCACCCTGCGTTGGGACGGCGCCGTGGCTCAGGCCCGGATGGATAACCTCCTTTCCGCCCACTACACCGACAAGGAAGTCCACGGCGTTCTGTCGCCCTACGATGGCCTCTCCATCGGCATCCTGTCGTCGCTCAAAGGTGTCGGCTACGGCTCGGGCGACCTGAAAATGCCGATCGTGTCGGGTCAGGACGCCGAGGTGCCTTCGGTCAAGTCGATCCTCGCCGGTGAGCAATACTCCACTGTCTTCAAGGACACCCGCGAACTGGCCCGCGTGACCGTGGGCATGGTCGATGCGGTTCTGGGTGGCGGCGAGCCCGAGATCAACGACACCGAAACCTATGACAACGGCGTCAAGGTTGTGCCGTCCTACCTGCTCGAGCCCGTCTCCGTCGACGCGAGCAACTGGGAAGAGATCCTGATCGGCTCCGGCTACTACAGCGAAGACCAGATCAAGTAATCCCTACGGGGGTTCTCCCGGGGCCTGCGCTCGCGCGGGCCCCAACGAAGGCGGAGGCAAAGCGAATGACAGCGCTGCTTGAAATGCGCGCGATCACCAAGGAATTCCCCGGCGTGAAGGCTCTCGATACCGTCAACCTGACGGTGAAAGAGGGCGAAATTCATGCGCTGGTGGGAGAGAACGGTGCGGGCAAGTCCACCCTGATGAAGGTGCTTTCCGGCGTATATCCCGTCGGCACCTACGAGGGAGAAATCCATTACGAAGGCGCGCTGGCCGAGTTTCGCAGCATCTCCGACAGCGAGGCGCGTGGCGTCATCATCATCCACCAAGAGCTGGCGCTTGTGCCGCTGCTCTCGATTGCCGAAAACCTGTTTCTCGGCAACGAACGCGCCAAGGGCGGCGTCATCGACTGGCGCGATACCAACAAGCGCACCGAGGAACTCTTGCGAAAGGTCGGCCTCAAGGAGCCACCGACCACGCAGGTCGATTCCATCGGCGTCGGCAAGCAGCAGCTCGTCGAGATCGCCAAGGCCCTCTCCAAAGAGGTGAAGCTGCTCATCCTCGATGAGCCCACCGCCGCACTTTCGGAATCCGATAGCCAGGCCCTGCTCGATCTCATGCTGGAGCTCAAGCAACAGGGCGTCACCCAGATCATCATCAGCCACAAGCTCAACGAAGTGCGCCGCGTGGCCGATACCGTCACCGTCATCCGCGACGGCACCACCGTCTCCACCATGGATGCCCGCGAGGGCGGCATCACCGAAGATCGCATCGTCCATGACATGGTGGGCCGCGACATGGCCAACCGCTACCCCGCCCGTACCCGCCGCTCCGGCGACATGCTGATGGAGGTGAAAGACTGGAACGTCTGGCACCCCGAGCACGCCGAACGGCAAGTGATCAAAAACGCCAACTTCACCGTTCGCGCTGGCGAAGTCGTCGGCATTGCGGGGCTTATGGGGTCGGGCCGCACCGAGCTTGCCATGAGCATCTTCGGGCGCAGCTACGGGCGCAACATTTCCGGCAGCGTCGAAATCAGCGGCCAGCCGGTCGACACATCCAACGTTCCCCGCGCCATTCAGGCCGGGCTGGCCTATGTGACCGAAGACCGCAAATCGCTTGGCCTGATCCTCGAAGAAACGATCCAGCGCAACATCACCCTCACCAACCTCCCCGAGGTGGCCAACGCCGGTGTGCTGAACGAGGCAGAAGAAACCAAGGTTGCCGAGAAGTATCGCGCCGCGATGAACATCCGCACGCCCTCGGTGTTCCAGAAGGTGATGAACCTCTCGGGCGGCAACCAGCAAAAGGTGGCGCTCTCCAAATGGCTCTTTGCCGAGCCCGAGGTGCTCATTCTCGACGAACCCACACGCGGCATCGACGTGGGCGCGAAATTCGAGATCTACGGCATCATCAACGAACTCTCCGAGCAGGGCAAAGGGGTCATCATGATCTCCTCCGAAATGCCCGAACTGCTAGGCATGTGTGACCGTATCTATGTGATGAACGAAGGGGCCCTGGTGGGAGAGCTTTCCGCCGAAGAGGCCAGCCAGGAGCGCATCATGTCGCTCATCGTGACCGATTGAGGAAGACCCATGGCAATCGCTGAAGACACAGAAACCCACGCCCCCAAGAGCATCGGAAGCTACCTGAAGAGCCACCTGCGCGAGTATGGCCTGCTCTTCGCGCTGATCTTCATCATGGTGTTCTTCCAGATCGTGACGGATGGCACCCTGTTCCGCGCGGTGAACATCACCAACCTGATGCTGCAAAACAGCTACATCATCATCATGGCGCTTGGCATGCTGGTGGTGATCGTCTCGGGCAACATCGACCTCTCGGTCGGCTCGGTCATGGGCTTCATCGGCGCACTGGCGGCGGTGATGATCGTCAACTGGGGCTGGAATATCTATGCCACCGGCCTGATTTGCCTCGTCGCGGGCGGGTTGATCGGGGCGGCGCAGGGCTATTGGGTCGCCTATTGGAAGGTGCCCAGCTTCATCGTCACCCTTGCGGGCATGCTGGTGTTTCGCGGCGCCTCGCTCTGGCTGCTCGAAGGCCAGTCCGTCGGCCCCTTTCCGCGTGAATTTCAGGTCATCGCCAACGGCTTCATCCCCGATCTTTTTCCGGCGAGCCTTGGCGAAAGCCTCGCAGGCCTCTTTGGCGCGCGGCAGGTCAACGTGCTGGCCCTGCTCACCGGCGTTGTCGCCGCGGGCATCATCACATGGCTCGGCATGCGCAAACGCGCCCGCAACAAGGCCTATGGCATCGAGGATGAGCCCCGCGCCTTCTTCGTCGCCCGCAACCTGATCGTCTCCGCCGCGCTGATCTTCATCTGCTACAAGCTCGCCACCTTCCGGGGCCTGCCCAACGTGCTCATCACCATGGGCGTGCTGACGGTGATCTACGCCTTCGTCACCGAGCAGACGACCATCGGGCGGCGCGTCTATGCCCTCGGCGGCAACGAGAAGGCCGCCAAGCTCTCGGGCATCAAGACAGAGCGGCTCACCTTCCTCGCCTTCGCCAACATGGGCGTGCTCGCCGCCATCGCAGGCCTCGTCTACGCCGCCCGCCTCAACACCGCCACGCCCAAGGCCGGCTTCGCGCTGGAGCTTGACGTGATCGCAGCCGTCTTCATCGGCGGCGCGTCGATGTCGGGCGGGGTTGGCAAAATCGTCGGTGCGGTCGTCGGGGCCTTCCTCATGGGTGTGCTGAACAACGGCATGTCGATCATGGGCATCGGCATCGACTATCAACAGATGATTAAGGGCCTCGTGCTGCTCGCCGCTGTGCTCTTCGACGTCTACAACAAATCCAAGCAGGGATGAGGTGCGCCGTGAACGCGCACCCTACACCCACCGCCCGTAGGGTGCGCATTCATGGCGCACCATCCCGCCCGGAGGTAACGAGATGACATTCAAACCCGCCGAATGGCCCCGCAAACTCCGCTCGCAAGAGTGGTATGGCGGCAATTCCCGCGACACCATCTACCACCGTGGCTGGCTCAAGAACCAAGGCTACCCACATGATCTGTTCGACGGTCGCCCGATCATCGGCATCCTCAACACATGGTCCGAGCTGACACCCTGCAACGGCTCGCACGTCAAGGAACTGGTGGAGAAGGTGAAGGCCGGCGTCTGGGAGGCCGGCGGCTTCCCGGTCGAGGTGCCGGTGTTTTCGGCGTCGGAAAACACCTACCGCCCCACCGCCATGATGTTCCGCAACCTCGCGGCCCTCGCGGTGGAGGAAACCATCCGCGGCCAGCCCATCGACGGCGTGGTTCTGATGGTCGGCTGCGACAAGACCACGCCCTCGCTGATGATGGGCGCGGCCTCTGTCGACCTGCCCGCCATCGTCGTCACCGGCGGCCCCATGCTCAACGGCTATTTCCAGGGCGAGCGTGTCGGCTCGGGCACGCACCTCTGGAAGTTCTCCGAGGATGTGAAGGCCGGGAAGATGACGCAGGAGGAATTCCTCGAAGCCGAGCAAAGCATGTCGCGCTCCACCGGCACCTGCAACACCATGGGCACCGCCTCGTCGATGGCGAGCATGGCCGAAGCCCTCGGCATGGCCCTCTCCGGCAACGCCGCCATCCCGGCGGTGGACAGCCGTCGCCGCGTCATGGCCCAGCTTTCGGGCCGCCGCATCGTCCAGATGGTGAAGGACGATCTGAAGCCCTCCGACGTGATGACCAAGCAGGCCTTCGAAAACGCCATCCGCACCAACGCCGCCATCGGCGGCTCCACCAACGCGGTGATCCACCTGCTGGCCATGGCGGGCCGCTGCGGCGTGGACTTGACGCTGAAAGATTGGGACCGTTGCGGCCGCGACATCCCCACCATCGTCAACCTCATGCCCTCCGGCAAATACCTGATGGAAGAGTTCTTCTACGCCGGTGGTCTGCCCGTGGTGCTCAAGCGCCTCGGCGAGGCCGGAGTGCTGCACCGCGACGCCCTCACCGTCTCCGGCACCGGCATCTGGGACGAGGTGAAGGAGGCCGTGAACCACAATGAAGATGTCATCCTCCCCGCCGAAAAGGCGCTCACCCAGTCCGGCGGCATCGTCGTGCTCAAGGGCAACCTCGCCCCCGGTGGCGCGGTGCTCAAGCCCTCGGCCGCCACGCCTGCGCTCCTGCAACACAAGGGCCGCGCCGTGGTGTTCGAGGATATCGAAGACTACAAGGCCCGCATCAACGATGACGCGCTCGACATCGACGAGACCTGCATCATGGTGATGAAGAACTGCGGCCCCAAGGGCTACCCGGGCATGGCCGAGGTCGGCAATATGGGCCTGCCGCCCAAGGTGCTCAAAAAGGGCATCACCGATATGGTGCGCATCTCCGATGCCCGCATGTCGGGCACCGCCTATGGCACCGTGATCCTGCACACCTCCCCCGAAGCCGCCGCCGGTGGTCCGCTCGCGGTGGTGCGCTCCGGCGACATGATCGAGGTCGACGTGGCGGGCCGCCGACTCCACCTCGATATCCCCGAGGCCGAACTCGCCGCCCGCCTCGCCGCATGGTCCCCCACCCACGAGCAGCCCGCATCCGGCTACGCCTGGCTCCACCAGCAGCACGTCATGGGCGCGGATACGGGGGCCGATCTCGACTTCCTCCAAGGCTGTCGGGGCAACGAGGTAGGCCGCGACTCGCACTAGTAGGGTGGGCAATCTGCCCACCTTCCGGGGGCAATTTGCCCACCATTCGAACCAACCGGAGACCATCATGGAAATCGCCCTCGTCGGCATCGGCAAGATCGCGGTGGATCAACACGTCCCCTCCATCGCCGCCTCTCCCGATTGGGAACTGGGCGCCACCGTCTCGCGGAATGGCAGCGTGGAGGGCGTCGCCGCCTACACCCAGCTCTCCGAGATGCTGGAAGCGCACCCCGAAATCCGCGTCGTCTCGCTCTGCGTGCCGCCCGTCCCGCGCTTTGCGCTGGCAGCCGAGGCGCTCCGCGCAGGCCGCCATGTTATGCTTGAAAAGCCCCCCGGCGCGACCCTCTCCGAGTGCCACACGCTCGAACAGCTCGCCCGCCAGCACCGCGTCACCCTCTACGCCTCATGGCACAGCCGCGAGGCCGCCATGGTGCCCGCAGCAAAGGCATGGCTGGCCGACAAGAAGCTCACCAACTTCACCGTGACGTGGAAGGAAGACGTGCGCCGCTGGCACCCGGGGCAAGAATGGATATGGCAGCCCGGCGGCCTCGGCGTCTTCGACCCGGGCATCAATGCGCTCTCCATCGTCACCGAGATCCTGCCTGAGCCAATCCACCTCACCGACGCCACGCTGGAGGTGCCCGAGAACTGCCAAGCCCCCATCGGCGCAACCCTCGCCTTCGCCCACCCCACGGCGCAGGCGAACATGACCTTTGACTGGCGCCAGACGGGCGACCAGACATGGGAGATCGAGGCCGAAACGAGCCAAGGCACCCTCAAGCTGCTCGACGGCGGCGCGCGCATGCAGATCGACGGGCAGGAGCAGGGCGAAGACGCGGATGCGCTCAAGGGCGAATACCCGCGCCTCTACGCCAACCTCGCCCGCCTTGTCGCGCGAGGTGAGATCGACATGGACCTTGCCCCCATGCGCCACGTCGCCGATGCTTTCACCCTTGGCCACCGCACTCTTACGGAGCCCTTCATCGAATGACCCCCGATCAGAATCGCGAGATCTTCGCCACCACCCCCGAGGGCGATACCGTCGAGATCGTCACCCTCGCCAACGGTCCCGCCACCGCCCGCGTGATGACATGGGGCGCAAGCCTGCAGGACTTCCGCCTCGAGGGCGTCGAGCACAGCCTCGTCCTCGGCTCGCCCACCTTCGAGCCCTACCGCATGGGGATGAAGAACTACGGCGCAGTGGTTGGCCGCGCCGCCAACCGCATCGCCGGTGGCAAGGCCCCGCTCAACGGCCAGATCATTGAGCTCGAAACCAACGAAGCAGGCCGCAACGCTATCCACGGCGGCTCTGATGGCTGCGGTTACGTCAACTGGGCGCTTGCCAGCAGCACCAAAACCTCCGCCACCTTCACGATCACGCTGGCAGACGGGCAGGCGGGCTACCCCGGCAACCTCACCCTCAACGCCACCTATGCGCTCGACAACGAAGGTGCCCTGACGCTGGAGATCACCGGCACAACCGACGCGCCCACCTTCTGCAACATCGCGCATCACAGCTACTGGAACCTCGACGGCACCCCCACCCTCGACGGCCACACCCTGCACGTCGATGCCGACAGTTACCTTGCCGTAGACGCGCACAAGATCCCGCAGGGTGGCCCGCAGCCCGTCGCCGGCACCCGCTTCGATTTCCGCCAGCCCCGCGCCATTACCACGCCCGAGGATGACCCCAAGCTCGATCACAACTTCTGCCTGCGCCTTCCCGGCACCCAGATGCACCCCGCATGCACCCTGCGCGCGGGCGAGCTGCAACTGGAGATCGACACCACCGAACCCGGCCTGCAAGTCTACGACGGCTCCGGCCTGAACTCGCAGGCCCCCGGCCATGCAGGCGTGCCTTACGGCCCCCATGCAGGCGTGGCGATCGAGCCGCAAAAATGGCCCGATGCGCCCAACCACCCGGACTATCCGCAAATCACCCTTTCGCCGAGCGAGACCTATCGGCAGGTCTCCCGGTTCCATGTCACCCGTATCTGACGTAAGGAACACCCATGCAAAGCCCGCTCACCGGAATCCTCCCCGTCGCCCCCACGCCCTTCACCGCCGAAGGGCTGGTGGATGAAGAGGGGATGCGCCGCGTCCTCGATTGCATGATCGACCAAGGGGTGGATGCGATCTGCATCCTCGCCAACTACTCCGAGCAATTCGTGCTCTCCGACGAAGAGCGCGCCCTGCTCACCCGCGTCTCCATCGAGCATGTCGCTGGCCGCGTTCCGGTGATCGTCACCGTTTCGCATTTCTCCACCCAAGTCGTGGTGGATCGTGCCAAATACGCCGAGAGCCTTGGCGCCTCCATGCTGATGATGATGCCGCCCTATCACGGCGTCGGTCTCGTGCCCGCCGAGGCCGGGATCATGGAGCATTTCCAGGCTGTTAGCGACGCGATTAACATTCCGATCATGGTGCAGGACGCTCCGCTTTCCGGCGTCTCCCTCCCCGTGCCCACGCTGGTGCGCATGGCCAAGGAGATCGAACATGTGTCCTACTTCAAGATCGAAACCCCCTTCGCCGCCGACAAGCTCGCCGCGCTGATCGAGCAGGGCGGCGATGCCATCGTTGGGCCGTTCGATGGCGAAGAGGCGGTGACGCTTCTGGCCGATCTGGATGCAGGCTGCACTGGCACCATGACCTCGGCGCTCCAGCCCGAGCTGATCGGCCCCATCGTCGTCAACTACCTCGACGGTGACAATGAAGCCGCGCTCACCGGGTGGAAGCGCTGCCTTCCCCTGATCAACCACGAAAACCGCCAATGCGGCCTCCGTGCTGCCAAGACGGTGATGATGGAGGGCGGCGTGATCGGCTCCGACCACGTCCGCCATCCGCTGAAACCCATGTCGCAGCGCACGAAGTCGCGCCTGCTGCAACTGTCCAAAGAACTTGATTTGATCGCCCTGAAATGGGGCAAGTGAGGAGAGAAATGAGTTTTACCCCCAAGTCCAAACACCTTGTCGCCGGCGAATGGCTGGATGGCCCCTCGACCTTCAAATCCGAGCCCGCCCACGGCGAGGCTTTCGACTATCCGGTCGGCACGCCCGATCTGGTGAACAAGGCCTGCGAAGCCGCCGAAGAGGCCTTCTGGACCTACGGCTATTCCAGCCGCGAAACCCGCGCGAAGTTTCTCGACACCATCGCTGACGAGATCGAGGCGCGCGGGGCCGAGATCACCGAAATCGGTACCTCCGAAACCGGCCTGCCCGAGGCCCGCCTGCAAGGCGAGCGGGGCCGCACCACCGGCCAGCTCCGCCTCTTCGCGTCGCACATCCGCGACGGCGGCTATCTCGACGTGCGCCATGACGAGGCGCTCCCCGACCGTGCCCCGCTGCCCCGGCCTGACCTGAAGATGGTTCAGCGCCCGATCGGCCCGGTTGCCGTGTTCGGCGCCTCCAACTTCCCGCTCGCCTTCTCCACCGCCGGGGGCGACACCGCCGCCGCGCTGGCTGCTGGCTGCCCGGTCGTGGTCAAGGGCCACTCCGCCCACCCCGGCACCGGCGATATCGTGGCGCAAGCCATCGACGCCGCGATCCAGAAATGCGGCATCCACCCCGGCGTCTTCTCCCTGATACAGGGCGGCAAGCGTGACGTGGGCACAACCCTCGTCGAGCATCCGCTGATCAAGGCCGTGGGTTTCACCGGCTCGCTTGGCGGTGGCCGTGCGCTCTTCAACCTCTGCGCCGCCCGCCCCGAGCCGATCCCCTTCTTCGGTGAGCTTGGCTCGGTCAACCCGATGTTCGTGCTCCCCGAGGCCGCCAAGGCGCGTGGCGCTGCGATGGGCGAGGGCTGGGCCGGATCGCTCACCATGGGCGCAGGCCAGTTCTGCACCAACCCCGGCATCGCCGTGGTTGAGAAGGGTGCCGATGGCGACGCCTTCGTTTCCGCCGCCAAGGAGGCGCTCGAAAAGGCCGCACCGCAGGTCATGCTGACCGACGGCATCGCCCAAGCCTACAAGGACGGCAAATCCCGCTTTGATGGCCGCAACGCCGTGCAGCCCCTGCTGACCAACGAGGACGAGGGCCGCAACGCCTCTCCCAACCTCTACGAGACCGACGCAGAGGCCTACCTGCAAGACCACGCCCTTGGCGAAGAGGTCTTCGGCCCGCTCGGGCTGGTGGTGCGCGTCTCCGGCAAGGACGAGATGGAAACCCTCGCAAAGGGCTTCGAAGGCCAGCTCACCGCCACCATCCACATGGATGAGGGCGACACCGAGCGCGCCAAGGCGCTGATGCCGATCCTCGAGCGCAAGGCAGGCCGCCTGCTGGTCAACGGCTTCCCGACCGGCGTGGAAGTGGCTGACACCATGGTCCACGGCGGCCCCTACCCGGCGTCGACGAACTTCGGCGCAACCTCCGTCGGCACGCTCTCGATCCGCCGCTTCCTGCGCCCGGTGTGCTACCAGAACATGCCCGACGCGATCCTCCCCGAAGATCTCGCCGGAGCCTGACAGGCACATGAAAACAAGCTGGATCGCGGCCGACTGGGGCACCTCCAACCTCCGTCTCTGGGCCATCGGCCCGGAGGGGGAGGTGATCGGCCGCGAAACCTCTGACGCGGGTATGGGCGGGCTCACAGCCGATGGGTATGAGCCCGCCTTGCTCGCCCTCGCCGAAAACTACCTCGGCGATGGCCCGACCGAAGTGCTGATCTGCGGCATGGCAGGCGCGCGCCAAGGCTGGGTCGAAGCCCCATATGCCGCCGTGCCCTGCAAGCCCTCGGGCCTCGCGCCGGTGACGGCCCCCACCACCGATCCGCGCCTCAGCGTGCGCATCCTGCCCGGCCTCAGCCAAGCCGAGCCCGCCGATGTGATGCGCGGCGAAGAAACCCAGGTCGCGGGCTTTCTCGCAGGCCACCCCGATTTCGATGGCATCCTCTGCCTGCCCGGCACCCACTCCAAATGGGTGCATATCTCGGCGGGCGAGATCGTCAGCTTCCGCACCTTCATGACCGGCGAGATCTTCTCGCTGCTCTCCTCCCAATCGGTGCTGCGCCACTCGCTCCACGGCGAGGGCTGGGATGACGCCGCCTTTGCCGAAGCCGCGACAGATGCCATGTCACGCCCCGAGCGAATGGCCTCTTCGCTCTTCTCGCTCCGCGCCGCCTCCCTGCTCACCGGCCTCGCCCCCGGCACGGCGCGCGCGCAGCTCTCGGGCACGCTCATCGGCCTCGAACTGGCCGCCGCGCGCCCCTACTGGCTCGGCCAACGCGTGGTGCTCATCGGTGGCCCGCTGCTGACCCAGCCCTACGCCAAGGCGCTCTCTGCCCAAGGCGTCGCCCCTGAAACCCATGATGGCGAGCACCTCGCCCTCGCGGGCCTCACCGCCGCCCGCATCGCCCTGACCGGAACCGCCCAATGACCCGAAACCTCATCGCCATCCTGCGCGGCCTCAAACCCTCCGAGGCGCTGCCCGTGACCGAGGCGCTGATCGCCGCCGGGATTACCAAGATCGAGGTGCCGCTCAACTCGCCCCAGCCGCTCAAGAGCATCGCCGCCATGGCCGAGGCCTTCCCCAAGGCGGTGATCGGCGCCGGCACGGTGCTGACCCCCAAGCAGGTGGTTGAAGTCTCCGCCACCGGCGCGCGCCTCGTGGTCTCGCCGGATACCAACCCCCGCGTGATCGACACCACAGTGGCGGCGGGGATGGAAAGTTACCCCGGTTGCATGACCCCCACCGAGGCCTTCACCGCCCTGCGTCACGGCGCAACGGGCCTCAAGCTCTTCCCCGGCTCGCTGGTCGGCCCCGCTGGGCTGAAGGCCATGCTCGCCGTGCTGCCAGAGGGCACAGAGGTGCTGGCGGTTGGCGGGGCAGGGCCGGATAACTTCGCCGAATGGGCGGCAGCGGGCATCTCCGGCTTCGGCATCGGCTCGGCGCTCTACAAGCCCGGCGACAGCGCCGAAGCGGTGGCCGAGAAGGCCGCCGGTATCGTGGCGGCCTATGACGCGGTGATGGCATGAGCACGGTCTACGACACCCGCGCCTGCCGCCTTGGCGAAGGCCCGCTCTGGCACCCGCAGCGCGCCCAGCTCTTCTGGTTCGACATCCTCGGCAACCGCCTGCTGACCCGGGGCGACGACGGCCCGCATGAGTGGACCTTCTCCGAGCATGTCTCCGCCGCGGGCTGGATGTCGCAAGAGGTGCTCTTCATGGCCTCCGAAACCGAGCTCTTCACCTTCGATCTCGCCACCGGCGTGCGCGAGAGCGTGCTGCCGCTGGAAGCAGATAACCCGGTGACCCGCTCCAACGACGGCCGCGCCGACCCGATGGGCGGCTTCTGGATCGGGACGATGGGCAAGAAGGAGGAGAAGGGGGCAGGGGCGATCTACCGCTATCACATGGGCGAGCTGCGCCAGCTCTACGGCGGCATCACCGTCAGCAACTCCATCTGCTTCGCCCCCGGCGGCCGCGCCGCCTATTGGGCCGATACGCCGACCCACCAGATCATGCGCACCCCGCTCGACGCCGAGGGCTGGCCTTCGGGCGCGCCGGAGGTGTTCGTGGACCTGAGCGCAGAGGGCCTCTACCCCGATGGCTCGGTGGTGGATAGCGAAGGCGCGCTTTGGAACGCCCAATGGGGCGCGGGCCGCGTTGTGCGCTACCTGCCGGACGGCACGCCGGATCGCGTCATCGAGGTCGGCGGCGAAAAATCCACCTGCCCGGCTTTCGGCGGCGAGGGGCTGACAACGCTCTACGTCACCACGGCCTGCGGCGGCATGAAGAAAGACGGCAAGCAGGGCGTCACCTACGAGGCCCCCGCCGGCGTGGCCGGGCTGCCAGAACCGCAGGTGATCCTCTAACCCGCGAGGACGCCTCGAAGGGCGGACGACCAGCCCCAAGCCAGCTCATCAAGCCCCCCCGGGGCTTTCTTCGCCCGTGCTACCCTGTCACCCCAATCGGCCAGGGCGCAAACTCTTCCTCGCCTACACCCAGCGCCTCGGACTTCGACTTCTCGCCCGAGGCCACCGCCAGCATCTTCTCGAAAATCTCCTGCCCCACCTCGTCGAGCGATTTCTCACCGTCGATCACCGTGCCGCAGTTCACATCCATGTCGCCCGTCATCCGGGTGAACATGGGCGTATTCGTCGCCAGCTTGATCGTCGGGCTGGGCATCGAGCCAAAGCAGCTCCCCCGCCCGGTGGTAAAGCACACAAGGTTTGCCCCGCCCGCAATCTGCCCGGTGGCGCTTACCGGGTCGTAGCCCGGCGTATCCATGATCACGAGGCCCTTTTCCTCCACCGGATGGGCATATTCATACACCGCGTTGATCCCCGTAGAGCCACCCTTCTTAGAGCCGCCCAGCGACTTCTCGATCACATTGGCCAACCCGCCCGCGTTGTTCCCGGGTGAAACCCGCCCGTTCATCTGCACATCGCGGCCCTCGTTGTACTTGAGCCACCAGTTGATCCGCTCGATAAACTTCTGCCCCACTTCCGGCGTCTTTGCCCGCGCGGTGAGCGTATGCTCCACGCCATAAAGCTCCGGCGTCTCGCTCAAAATCGCCGTGCCGCCGTGCTTCACCAGAATGTCCACGGCCTTCCCAAGCGCCGGATTGGCACTCAGCCCCGAGAACCCGTCCGAGCCACCACATTGCAAGCCCACCATCAAGTGTTCCGCACTCACCGGCTCCCGCTCAATCGCATTGGCCTCGTCCAGCATCTCGCGGATCACCCGCTTGCCTTCCTCCACCGCCGCCGCCGTGCCGCCGACATGCTGCATTGTGATCGCCCGCAGCATCTTGCCGCTCTCAAGGCTCTCCTTCTCGAAGAACTCGCCCAGATTGTTCCGCTCGCACCCCAGCGAGCACACCAGCGCCCCTGCCGTGTTCGGATGCCGAATATACCCGGCAAGCGTCCGCCGCAGCAGGTCCATCGGCTCGCCGGTCATCTCCATCCCGCAGCCCTGCTGGTGAACAAAAGCCACCACGCCATCGACGTTCGGCCACTTCTCCAGCCGCTCCTCGTCAAAGTAAGCGCTGATCTTGCGCGCCACCGTGGCCGAGCAGTTCACCGTGATGAAAATCCCGATGTAATTGCGCGTGCCAATCCGCCCATCCTTGCGCCGGATCCCCATGAACCGCGCGCGCTCCGCCTCGGGCAGCATCGGCGTCTCCACGTAGTCCTTTGAAAAGCGGTAATCTTTCTGGAAATCATCGACGAGCACATTGTGCGAGTGTAGCCACGTCCCCGGCGCAATGTCCTCGCCCGCAAAGCCAATGATGGTGGCGTATTTCAGCACCGGCTCGCCCTTCTTGATCTCCCGCGTGGCGATCTTGTGGCCCAGCGGCACCTCCTGCAACGCCACCACACCCTCGCTCGCCACCGCGGTTCCGGCGGCAATCTCCACCCGCGCCACAACCACGTTATCCGCCTCGTCCAAGCGGATCACCGGGGACCGTTCCATCACGTCGCTCATCTGATCAATCCCTATCCTTGGGCCGCGCCAAAGCTCTGCTCGGCTTGTGTCCAGCCCCGTGCCTGCTCGCTCAGCGTAAAGCCCAGCCCGGGGCGGTCGGGCACATGCATCTTGCCGCCCGAAATCTCCAGCCGCTCGTCAAACAGCGGCTCCCACCATTCAAAATGCTCCACCCAGCCCTCGCTGCCAAAAGCGGCGGCGGCATGAATGTGCAGCTCCATCACCATATGCGGCGCCAGCTCGATCCGCGCCGCCTCGGCCATGGTCATCACCTTCAGCATCGGGGTGAACCCGCCTATCCGGCACACATCCACCTGGCTTACATCGCAGCCGCCCTTGCCAATCAGGTCAAAGTGCTCCTGCGGCGAGGTCAGCATTTCGCCCGTGGCCACCGGGGTCGCCAGATTGCGGGCCAGTTCGGCGTGGCCGTCAAAATCCCAAGCGTCCAGCGGCTCCTCGATAAAGGCCAGCCCCATGCCGTCCACCACGCGGCCAAACTGCAAGGCATAGGCCCGGTCCCACTGCTGGTTGGCGTCGATCATCAGGGCGATATGCCCGGGCAAATGCGCCCGCATCGCATCAATCCGGCGCAGGTCTTCCTGCCCGTCCGGCTGGCCGACCTTCATCTTGATCCCGCCGATCCCCTTGGCAATCGAGGCCTCCGCCGCCGCCTTCATCTCGTCAATCGACGCCTGCAAATACTGCCCAGACGAATTGTAAATCCGCACAGAATCCCGATGCGCGCCAAACAGCTTGGCCAGCGGCAGGCCCGCCCGCCGCGCCTTCATATCCCAAAGCGCCGTGTCAAACGCACAGATCGCCTGATAGCTCATCCCACCGCGCCCCAGCGAAATCCCCTGCCAGGCCAGCCGCTCCCAGATGCGCGAAATATCGTTCGGGTCTTGCCCGATCACAAAAGGCGCCAGCTCGCAGCCAAGCGCATACATCCCTGCACCGCCAGCCCGGAGCGTGTAGGAAAACCCGAGGCCGGTGTGCCCCTCGGCGCTCGTGATCTCCACCATCAGCAGGTCCAGCGCCGCCAGCGGGCTTTGGCGGCCCGTCAGCACCTTGGCGTCACTGATCGGCTTGTCCATCGGCACCACCACGTGGCGCAGGGTCAGGCTCTCGATGCAGTCGGTCTGAAAGCGCGGTCTATGCCCGGCCATGGGAGGCCGCGCAGCGATGCGGCGCTCGCTCAGGTCGAGCCCCATCAGTTGATCTCCGGTTCCGGAACAGGGGCGCCGAAATCGGTGCGCAGGTAGTCGAAGTCACAGCCCTTGTCGGCCTGTTCAATGTGCTGGCTGAACATCGCGCCATAGCCGCGCTCATAGCGCGGGGCAGGGGGCGTCCACGCCTTGCGCCGCTCGGCCAGCACTTCGTCAGACACTTCCATTTCAAGCTTCCGGCCCGGAATATCCAACACCACCATGTCACCCGTCTTCAGCAGCGCCAACGGCCCGCCCACATAGGCTTCGGGCGCGATATGCAGCACACAGGCGCCATAGCTCGTGCCGCTCATCCGCGCGTCGGACATCCGCACCATGTCCCGAATGCCCTGCTTCAGCAGCGCCTTGGGCATCGGCAGCATGCCCCACTCCGGCATCCCCGGCCCGCCCTGCGGCCCAGCGTTGCGGAGCACCAGCACGGTGTCGGCACTCATCGGGTGGTCTTCGTCATTGATGATCTCTTTCAGCTCGGCGTAGCTGTCAGCCACCAGCGCCGGCCCGCGATGCTGCCAGAAATCCGGGTTGCAGGCAGCGGGCTTGATCACCGCTCCATCGGGCGCAAGGTTGCCCTTCAACACCGCCAGCGACCCCTCGTGATACACCGGGTTGCTCAGGGTCCGGATCACATCGTCATTGAAGTTCTTCGCCCCTTCGATGTTCTCGCCCACGGTCTTGCCGGTCACGGTCATCGCCCCAAGCTCCAGCTTATCGCCCAACTCCGCCATCAGCGCGGGCAGGCCCCCGGCATAAAAGAAATCTTCCATCAGGTATGTGTCGCCCGAGGGCCGCAGGTTCGCCAAGACCGGCACTTCGTGGCCAATCGCGTCGAACTCATCCAGCGTCAGGTCAATGCCCGCTCGCCGCGCCATCGCCAGCAGGTGGATCACCGCGTTGGTGCTGCACCCGGTCGCCATCGCCACCCGCACCGCGTTGCGCGTGGCCTCCCAAGTGATCACCTTCTCCGGCGTCAGGTCTTCCCAGACCATCTCCACCGCCCGCCGACCGCTCGCCGCCGCCATCCGTTTGTGGCCCGCATCCGGCGCCGGGATGCTGGAGGCACCCGGCATGCACAACCCGAACCCTTCGGCGATGCTCATCATGGTCGAGGCCGTGCCCATCGTCATGCAGGTGCCGTAGCTGCGGGCAATCCCGCCCTCAACGCCGTCCCACTCTGCCTTGCCAATGGTGCCCGCGCGCCGCTCGTCCCAATACTTCCAGACGTCAGTGCCAGAGCCCAGCTTCTGCCCCGCGTAATTGCCGCGCAGCATCGCGCCCGCCGGCATAAAGATGAACGGAATGCCCATGGATATCGCACCCATCACCAGCGCCGGGGTCGACTTGTCACAGCCCCCCATCAGCACCGCGCCATCCACCGGATGCGAGCGCAGTACCTCCTCCACCTCCATCGCGCCGAAGTTGCGGTAGAGCATCGAGGTGGGCTTTAGGAACTGCTCGGAGAAGCTCTGCACCGGCATCTCAACCGGCATCCCCCCGGCCTGATACACCCCCTTCTTCACAAACTCCGCCCGGTCGCGCAGGTGGTGATGGCAGGGGGATAAGTCCGACCACGTGTTGATGATTGCGATAACCGGCTTGCCCTCCCAGTCATTGCCATCCAGCCCCATCTGCCGCGCGCGCGAGCGGTGGCCCATCGAGCGCAGGTCATCCGGGGCAAACCACCGGGCGGAACGCAGGTCTTCAGGCTTCTTGGTCATCGCGGCACCTTCAGGAAATCGGATGGGCGAAGGTGAACATCACGGTGATGATCACGGCGACAAGGACAAGGCCCAGCACCCATGGCCAGATGCCATAGCCGTTGAGGTCTTGGTGGCTGTCACGTCCGATCATTTCGGTCTCCTCAATTCAGAAGTTCGGGCAGGAAGAGCGCGATCTGCGGGAACATCATAACCAGCACCAGCCCGGTGATCTGGAGCGCGATGAAGGGCAGAACCGCAAGGAAGATCTCCTGCAAGGTCACATCTTTGGGTGCCACCGACTTCAGCCAGAAGCAAGCCGGGCCAAAGGGCGGTGACAGGAAGTAGATTTGGATATTCATCACGAAGAGGATGCCGAACCAGATTTTCGCCTGGTCCTCTGTAAGGCCCAGTTCCGGCGCCAGCGTCATCACCACCGGCGCAAAGACCGGCACGGTGATCAGCACGATGGCGATCCACTCCATGAAGGTGCCCAGCACCATCAGGATCAGCATCATCACAATCACCGTCCCCATGGCCGAGAGCCCGAGGTTGAGGAACAGCGAGCGGATGAAGTCGCCACCGCCCACAAGGTTGAAGATCCCCACAAAGCTCACCGCGCCGAGCACCAGCCAGATGATCGTGCCCACGGTTGTCATGGTGCCCAGCAGCGAGGCCGAGATCACATCCCAGTTGAACCGGTTGCGCACCGCGGCGATGAACAGCGCGCCGATGCAGCCCACGGCGGCGGATTCAGTGACCGAGGCAATGCCGCCATAGATCGAGCCCATCACCATGCCGATCAGGATGATGCAGAGCACCACCGCCGTCATCCGCTCGCGCGAGAGCTTCTTCTTGCTGCCGGTCATCTTCTCCACCTCGGCGGCGGTCGGGGCCATTGAGGGGGTGATGTTCACCCGGATCAGCACATAACCGGCATAGAAAGTCGCCAGCATGATGCCGGGAATGGCCCCCGCCATGAACAGGTCGCCAATGCCCACCTCGGCAGAAACACCGTAAACGATGGTGATGATCGAGGGCGGAATGAGCGTGGCCAGCGCGCCCGCCGCACAGATGAGGCCGATGGAGAGCTTCCTGTCATACCCAAGGCGAAACATCTGCGGCAGCGCCACAAGGCCCAGCATCACGATCTCGCCGCCCATCACGCCCGACATGGCCGCAAGGATCACGGCAACGACGGTGGTTTGCACCGCCACGCCGCCGCGCAGGTTGCCGGCAAAGATCGCCATCGCGTCAAACAAGTCTTCGGCAATGCCCGCCCGCTCAAGGATCGAGGCCATCAGCACGAAGAACGGCACCGCAACGAGGCTGTAATGCTCCAGCAGCCCCGCCGCGTTGGACGACACAAGGAACAACCCGCGCGGCCCGAAAAAGCCCACCGCCATGATGACCGAAACGAAGAGCGTCACGATGCCCAGCGGCATGCCCGTCATCATCAGCGCGATCAGCAGCACCACCATGATCAGGGAGATCGTGCCCAGATCCATGCTGCGCAGTTGCAAGGCCTTCGAGGGGTCCATCGACGCACCCAGCCCGCTGATGAAATCGGTAAAGCCGGCAAACAGCTGGATCTCCAGCACATGGCTGAGGAAGGCGGCGGAGAAGTAGAGGATGAAGTAGAGCGCCACCGCCTTGACGATCAGCTTGGTCCAGCCCGACGACAGATGCCGGTTCAGGTTTACCATCAGCTGCGCGAGATACATGAAGGCGCCAACAACCATCAGCCCCTTCATCATGAAGGGCAGCGGCGAGTTGAAGGCAGAGCCCGATTTTTCGACCCGCAGGATGCTGTCATAGGCCCGCACCGAGGCGTCGGTCAGCAGCATGTAGAGCGCAAAGACCCCGACGACCATGGCAAAGAGGTCCAGCCACCAGCGCACGCCGGGGCTGGCGATGTTGTGGACAACGGTGATCGCGATGTGCCGCCGCTTCATCGTCACGTAACCGGCCGAGAGCATCCACGCGGCGGCGACGGTGACCATCACGGTTTCAAAGGCCCAATAGGTCGGTTCGTTCAGCACGTAGCGCGAGAACACTTCCCAAAGGGTGGCCAGCGCGGCGACCATGTAAAAGGTCGATACGGCAATGCCGCTGATGTGGCTGAAATGGTCGACGGGAGTATACTCCTCCATCGCCACGTCCTGCTCTTCATGCAGCGGATCCTGATCGGCTATGCCCGTGTGGGCGGCCTGCACGGCCTCTTCGTATCGCTGGCTCATCTGCGCGCGCTCCCCTGGCCCGCTTGGGGGCCGTCCCTCTCGCAAAAAATCTCTTGGCCCCGCCATCTGGCACGGGGCAGCGTGGCCTGCGCCCCCCGTCTCAAGGGGGCGCAGGCATCAGCAAGGCTCAGAGCAGCCCGGCTTCTTTCATGAAGGCGATGTGGCTGTCATAGACTTCCTGCGCCAGCTCGGTCTGGGAGGCAAAGTCGCTCCAGGCTTCCTGGGCGATCACGCGGAACTTGTCGCGCTCTTCCTGGCTCCAGTCGATGACTTCCAGCTCACCGGCGGCCTTGTCACGTGCCACCAGCTGACGGTCGAGCCGGTCCATGTGACGGCGTAGGCCGTTGTAGGCGGCCAGATACCACGTCTCCAGCGCCACCTGCTCGGTTTCGCTCATCTCGTCCCATGCCTGCTGGCTGACGGTGAACTGCAGGATCGGGGTGGAGTGGATGCCGGGGAAGATCGGGTATTTGGCGATCTTGTGCATCCCGTTGGCGTCGTTGTTGGCATAGGCGCTGTTGTCGGCGGCGTCGATCACGCCCTTCTCCAGCGCGCCGTAGGTCTCCGAGCCGCTCATCGAAACCGGCGCAGCGCCAGCCCGCTTGAACACATCGGCAGCCAGCCCCTCGGGCGAGCGGATCTTCAGGCCCTTCAGGTCTTCGACCGTGCGCACCGGCACCTTCGAAACAAAGGCCTCGCGGGCATAGGCCCCGCAACCAACCACGTGCACACCCGGGTAATGGGCGTCGAAGAGTTTCTGCAGCATTTCCTTGCCGCCACCCTGCGCGCAATAGGCTTGGATCTGGTCGGCGCTGTCGTAGCCCGCGATCAGGTCGCCCATCAGCGCGAAGGCCGGGTCGACCCCGGCGAAATAGTTGATCGAGGTGAGATCCCCGTCGAGGATGCCAACGCCGATGGCTTCGGCGGTTTCGCGGCGCGGCACAACCGCATCCACCGGCAGCAGCTCCACACCCAGCGATCCGCCGGTCATGGTCTCCAGCTTGGGCACCCACTGCTCGTTGAGATAGGCCAGCGAGGCGTGGCTGGCGTTGGAACTGGTCTGAATTTTCAGCGTGCGCTCGGCCGCCATGGCGCCCGTGGCGATGGCGCCCACAACCGCTGCCACCGCTAGGGTGCTGACGGTCTTGGCGAGGGTTCTAAAAGTCATTGGTGTCCTCCCGTTATATCTGTTGAAGCCGCGCGCCCGGCCTCCCCCCGGCGCTCCGACTCTCTCACTGATATATTAGTGACCCAATGCAGGCAACCCTCTCACGCCCCAGCGCTCCCGCAACCTTACCAAAGGGAAAGGCCCCCGTGCCTTGTGGCAACAAAGGGCCTTTCTACAACGAAGCCAAATTCTCGTAGGTATCGGTTGTGCACAGGATGTGCATGGGTTGTGCATCTTCACGCCGCCGTGAAGATAAGGCGCATTAACCTTCTCGGCCGAATTATTTACGGCCCGACATCAGCTCTTCCATCAGCCCCATTTCCTCGTCGGTCAGGTCTGTGAGCGGGCTGCGCACCGGCCCGGCCTCAAAGCCCCGCAGCCGCACGCCTGCCTTGATCGCAGAGACGGCATAGCCCGTCTGCCGGTCGCGGATCTCGGCGAAGGGATAGTAGAAATCCGTCAGCATCTGCTCGCATTTGGCATCGTCGCCGGCAGTGAAGGCGGCATGAAATTCCAGCGCCGTCTCGGGCACAAAGTTGAACACCGCCGAGCTGTAGGTCGGCATCCCAGCGCCCCGGTAGGCTTGGGCAAAAAGCTCATGCGTCGGCATCCCACCGATGTAGCTGAGGCGCTCGCCCATCCGCACGGTGATGCGGCGCACGGTGTCGATATCGCCGGTGCCATCCTTGAAGCCGATCATGTTCGGGCACTGCTCTGCCAGCCGCTCGATCATCCCTTCCGTCACCCGTGCCTGACCGCGATTGTAAACGATCACCGCCATCTTGGTGCTGTCGCAAACGGCCTTGATATGCGCCTCGATCCCGGCCTCCGGCGCGCCGATCAGGTAATGCGGCAGCAGCAGAATGCCGTCGCCCCCGGCGGCCTCAATCCCTTGCGCCAACTCGCAGGCCATCCGCGTGCCATAGCCGCAACCGGCAATGATCGGCTGGCCCGGCTGGGCCGCCTTGGCGACCTTCACCACATCCACAATTTCTTGCGGTGTAAGCGAAAACATCTCCCCGGTGCCGCCCGCCACGATCAGCCCGGCCACCTCATAGTCGCTCAGCCATTCAAGGTGCTTGCGGAAGGGATCGGCCGCAAATCCGCCATCGGCGCCAAACGGCGTGACAGGGAAGGAGAGCAGCCCGGTGCGAATGCGGGCCTGAAGGTCGTTGTTGTCGAGCATGTCTTGTCCTCAGCGATTGTTCTCTTTGCGCCAAGTTTCAAACTTGGCCAGGTTGCTTTCGTCGGTGGCCGGGTAGAGGCCGATGATCGTCGCGCCGCCCTTCACCTGTTCCACCACAAAATCTTCATAGGCGGTCATCTCCACCGCCTCCTTGCTCACCTCCTCGGCAATCTCCGCCGGGATCACGATGACGCTGTCGTAGTCGCCCACGATCACGTCGCCGGGAAAAACGGCCACGTCACCGCAGCCGATCGGACCGTTGATCTCGATCGCCTCGTGCAGTGTGAGGTTGGTCGGGGAGGAGGGGCGGTTGTGGTAGGCCGGGATGTCGAGCTTGGCGATGGTGCCCGAATCGCGGAAGCCGCCATCGGTGACCACGCCCGCGCCGCCGCGCACCATTAACCGGGTGATAAGAATGTCGCCCGATGATGCGGCGCGCGGGTCTTTCCGGCTGTCCATCACCATCACATGGCCTTCCGGGCACTGCTCCATCGCTTGGCGCTGCGGATGGTCCGGGTCGCGGAAGACGACCAGTTGATTGCGATCTTCCCGGGCCGGAATGTAGCGCAGCGTAAACGCCGGCCCGACCATGTTGCGCCCCTTCACGGCAACCGGATGCACATCCTGCAGCACCTGGTTGCGCAAGCCGCGCTTGTAGAGCGCTGTGGCAAGTGTGGCGACGGAGACGCCCATCAGCCGCTCGCGAATTTCCTCAGTGAACGACATGGCTCAATCTCCTGTGTTCATCGCTGTGTCGCGGCAACTGATATATTAGTGCTTTGAAACTTGCAATGCCCCCTCTAGGCTGACAGGATGCGTCAATCCCGAGGATGTGACCGCTAACATGAACGATCAGGACAGTTTCACAGACGTTATCACCCGTCTCGGCATCGGCGGTGATACCAAGACCGCGCCGCAAACCGCTGCGGCCCGCACCCTCGATTCCCTGCGCCGCCGGATCATCTCGCTCCAGCTCCCGCCCGATACCGTGCTCACCCGCTCCGAACTGGCCCGCGAATACGGCGTCAGCCAGACCCCGCTGCGCGACGCGCTGCAAAAGCTCGAAGCCGAGGGGCTTGTCGATATCTTTCCGCAGAGCAAAACGGTGGTGACGCGGATCAATCCTGACGAGATCGAAGAGGCCCATTTTCTGCGCCGCTCGGTCGAGATCGAGGTGGTCCGCAAGCTCGCCGGCCAGATCAGCGACAGCGCCCTGACCCGCCTGCAAACCCTTGTGTCCATGCAGGAAATGGTGGTCGCCAATGGCGATGACATCTCTGCCTTTCAGGACATAGACGACGCCTTCCACCAAGCCCTGCTCGCGGCGGCGGGCTATGGCGGGCTGCACCGGTTGATCCGCTCCCGCTCGGGGCATCTCAACCGCCTGCGCCGCCTTGATATGTGGGATGACGAGAAGGTTCAGCGCATCATCCGCGAGCACAAGCAGGTCATCGAAGCCCTGCGCTCCGGCGATGCCGATGGCGCCGTCAGCGCCGTGCGGACGCACCTCAGCCAAACCATCAAGCGCCTCGACAGGCTGCGCGCCGAACATCCCACCTACTTCCCTGATTGATCGTCAGAACTTGGGCCGCCCGAAGGTCCAGTCCGGCCAGTGCTTCTTCATCTCGCTCGCGTCGTCGCGCACCGTGTAGCCGCAGGCGTTGTAGTTGCCATGCAGCCGCTTCAGCGCCTCCCGATCCAGCGTCACCCCCAGCCCCGGCCCCTCTGGCACGGTCAGCGAGCCGCCTTCAAACGCCAGCTTGCCACCCTCAATCACCTCATCCGTCTGCCACGGCTGATGGGTGTCGCAGTCATAGGTCAGGTTCGGCGTGGCGGCGGCCAGATGGGTCATCGCGGCAAGGCTGATCCCGAGGTGCGAGTTGGAATGCATCCCAAGCCCCAGCCCCCAGAGATCGCAGATATGCGCAAGCTGGCGGCAGGCCGCGAGCCCGCCCCAATAGTGATGATCGCTCAGGATCACCCGAAAGGCATCCTGCGCCATGTTCGGCGGAAGATGCGCGCTTTCAACCACATACATATTGGTCGCCAGCGGAATATCCGTTGCCGTCTGCACCTGGGCATTCTCGCTCAGGCCGGCGGTTGGATCTTCGAGGTATTCCACCAGCCCTGTCAGCCGGGGCAACAGCTTCAGTGTGGTCTCCACCGTCCAGCCGCCATTTGGATCAATCCGCAATGGCGCGTCTGGAAAGGCCTCCCGCAGCGCTTCCAGCCCGGCAATCTCTTCCTCCGGCTCCAGCAGGCCCGCCTTCAACTTGATCGCCTTGAAGCCATTTTCGGCAATCATCTTCCGCGCTTGTTCCACAAGCCCTTCGGGCGTAAGCGCCTCGCCCCAGTCATCCCCGGTGCCATCGGCATGGGCCGCGAACTTGTAGAAAAGATAGGCCGAGAATGGCACGCGGTCGCGCACCTGCCCGCCGAGCAGGTCCACCACGCGCTGCCCGGTCGCCTTGCCGAGCGCGTCCCACATGGCCACCTCGATCGCCGCCACCACGCGGGGCACAATCGCTTCCTTGCCAGTGTAGCCCTCAGCCCGCGCTTCGCCCGGCGCACGTGCTGCGGCCCAAAGCGCGTTAAGGTCCGTCACCTTGCGCCCCACCATCGCCGCGCCCACGGCGGCGATGCCATCAACCACGGCCTTGGTGCCATAGCTCTCACCCAGCCCCACCACGCCGTCTTCTGTCTCCACCTCGATGACCGAGCGCAGCGCGAAGGGCTGGTGGCATCCCGCGTTGTTCAACAGCGGCGGGTCGAAAAAGGCGATGGGGGTAACGCGAACATCCGCGATGCGCAGGTCAGTCATGGTTCACCCGGTTGGCTTCGATGTAGTCCATGTTGATGTCCTGCCCCAGCCCCGGCTCCTCGCGGCCGCGCACATAGCCGTCCTCGTCCATCTCGTCGTCGATCCGGTTCTGGTAGTCGGCAGGCGCGTCGTAATCGGTGAAAGGGTGCAGCAGCCCGCGCTCGTAATAGGTGCAATTGTGTGAGGCCAATGCTACCGCGAGGTTGCCCGCGCCTGTGCCATGCACCTCGCAGGCCATGTGGAAGCACTCGGCCATATGCGCGCATTTCATGGCAGGGCTGATCCCGCCCACGTCCCACACCCCGGTG
This sequence comes from Vannielia sp. ABF1_015, assembly GCF_056160745.1. NCBI lineage: Bacteria > Pseudomonadati > Pseudomonadota > Alphaproteobacteria > Rhodobacterales > Paracoccaceae > Vannielia > Vannielia sp. ABF1_015. Next base: position 319,210 of record NZ_JBSWXT010000003.1, on the reverse strand, counting down.
CGGACCATGTCGCAGGCGTCATGCTTTACCCATTCGCCCCGCGTCCAATGCTTGCCGGTCATGGTCTCGGGGCCAAGAATGTTGAGCCCTGTGTTGGCCGTGAGCCATTTGTAAGAGCTCATGGAGGCCTCCTCCATCGGCTCTTCCATCCACAGAAAGTCCAGCTCTTCCAGCTTCTTGGCCATCCAGAGCGTCTCGGAGCGCGAGTAGAAGTGATGCGGGTCCAGCATCAGCGGAAAGCCCTCGCCCACCACCTCGCGCACGGCGGCGCAGGCCTTGTAATCCAGCCGCACATCCGGCGCGCCGGGCATGGGCGTCATCCAGCCATGCAGCTTGATCGCCTTGTAACCACGACCCATCAGCCACTCGGCGAAGCGGGCATAATCCTCGGGCGTCGCAAGCCCACCCTCCATGTCGTCGCCGCACATGGTCGAGCCATAGGCGAGGATCTTCGGGCGCACGGCCCCCAGCAGCTTCCACACCGGCTGGCCGGCCTGTTTGCCCAGAAGATCCCACAGGGCAAGGTCCACCGCCGTCAGCGTCCGGTCGCTCAGCGCGCCGCCACTCAGCCGCTGCCAGTGATAAATCGCATACCACGCCCGGTCGATCAGCAGCGGATCCTCCCCGATCAGATTGGGCCGCACAAAGCGCTCCAGCACATCCTCGCGCACATCCACCGGGCGGCACACGGCACGGCCCTCGCTGCCGTCCTCGCAGATGATCCGCAGCAGCGAGGAGGTGCCGGTGCCCTCAGGGCCGGGGTGGTTGTGCCCGTCACTGTCACGCTGGGTATAGGTCCGATGGGTGAAGGTGATTGCCTCGACGCGCTCGATTTTCATTTGAGGGTCTCCCTGAGAAATGTGGCAGCCCGGCTGATGCAGGCATTGGCGGCGGGCACGAGCCTGCCGCGATTGATAAATCCGTGGGTCACGCCCGGTTCGACGTGCCATCGTGTAGGCACTCCCGCGCTGTTGAGCGCCTGCGCCATGGCACTGTTTTCACTGAGCAACACGTCAACTTCGGCAGCGATAAGCAGCGCGGGAGGAAGGCCGCGCAGGTCGGCCTTGAGGGGCGCGATCAACTCGTCGCGCGTCTCTTTGGGGTCATACATGGCGAAGAGCTCGCGCATCCGGGCGCGGGTAAGGCCGGGGCCATTCTCGTGGCGGCGATAGCTTTCTGTCTCGAAGTCATCGCCGAACACGCCATAAAACAGCACCAGCCCGGCCAGCTCAGCGTCGGTTGAAAGGGCCGTGGCGAGCGCAAGGTTGGCCCCCGCCGAGGCGCCGCCAATCGCCACCTTGCCGCCCTTCGCCGCCAGCCATGCCAGCGCCGCGCGGCAATCTTCCAGCCCGGCAGGGTAGGGGTGAGCCGGCGCGAGGCGGTAGCTGATGCTGAGCACGTCCCAACCGCTCTCCAGCGCCATCCCGGCAGCAGAGGGCTCATGCAGGGCAATCGAGCCTCCGGCCCATCCGCCACCATGAATGTAAAGCAGTGTGCCCGCATCCCCGCCTTGGTAGAGCCGCGCCGCCTGCGGCTGGCCCGCGCCACCCTCATAGGTCAGGTCTTCAAAGGGTGCCTTGGCCACGCCCTCATTCCAATAGGCGGCGGCCGCCTCGGGCGTTGGGAAGTCTCCCAGCGCGATAACCTCGTCTATGCCTTTCGCAAACTTCATGCGCCGTTGCCCAGGTAGCGATGCCGCTGGCGGGTGCCGCGCAGGCTTGGGTCGGCAATGGGCACCGAGCTGAGAAGGGCCTTGGTATAGGGATGTTGCGGATCGGTGATGATCTGCTCGGTCTCCCCGATCTCGACGATCTTGCCTTGGTACATCACCGCCACCCGGTCGCAGAAATAGCGGATCACGGCCATGTCGTGGCTGATGAAGATAAAGCTGAGGCCCATCTCGGCCTGAAGGCGCAGCAGAAGGTCGAGCACCTGCGTGCGGATCGACACATCTAGCGCCGAGGTCGGCTCATCTGCGATCACCAGCTTGGGCTCCAGTGCAATCGCGCGCGCCACCACGATCCGCTGCCGTTGCCCGCCTGAAAAGGCATGGGGGTAGCGTTCCATCATCTCGGGCGACAGGCCAACCTCGGTGAGCAGCTTGGCCACCCGGTCCTCCAGCTCCTGCCCGCTGGCCACCCCGTTCACCACCAGAGGCTCCGCGATCAGCTGCTTCACGGTCATGCGCGGGTTGAGCGATGCGAAGGGATCCTGAAAGATCATCCGGATTTGCTGGCGATAGCTCTGCATCTCCGCGCGGCCCGCCTTCACAAGGTCGGACCCTCGATAATCCACCACGCCTTCCGGGTCATAAACCCGCGCAATGCAGCGCCCAACGGTCGTTTTGCCCGAGCCGGATTCGCCAACGATCCCAAGCGCCTCCCCCTCACGGAGCGAAAAGCTCACACCGTCAACCGCCTTGGTCACATCGGTCACCCGCTGAAGGAAGCCTTCGCGCTTTTCAAACTTCAGCTTCAGGTCTTCCACCCGCAAAATCTCGGGCGCATCGGCTGCCGGGCGCACCTTGGCGGCGGCGGGCTCTTCAAGCCGTTTCACCGCGCCGAGAAGACGTTGAGTGTAGGGGTGCTGTTGGTGAGCAAAGAGCGGCGCGGTCTCGCCGGTTTCCACCACATGGCCCTTTTCCATCACCACCACCTCATCGGCGATTTCGGCAACCACGCCCATGTCGTGGGTGATGAACATGATCGCCATGTCCAGCTCCACTTGCAGCTTGCGCATCAGGTCGAGGATCTCGGCCTGCGTGGTCACATCCAGCGCCGTGGTCGGCTCGTCGGCAATCAGCACATCGGGGCGGCACGAGAGCGCCATGGCAATCATCGCGCGCTGGCGCATCCCACCGGAAAACTCGAAGGCGTATTGGTCCAGCGCCTTATCGGGCTTCGGGATTTCCACCTGTTCCAGCATCCCCCGGGCAATCTCGCGGGCTTCCTGCTTGGTGCAGGTCCGATGCAGGCGGATCGCCTCGATGATCTGGTTGCCGATGGTATGCACCGGGCTCAGGCTGCTCATCGGCTCCTGAAAGATCATCCCGATCTTGCCGCCGCGAATATCGCGGATCTCCTTGCCGCGCGGGTCCAGCGCGGTGGTGTCGGTTTCGCTGCCCTTGGATGGCCGAAACAGAACCTGCCCGCCGTTGATCTGGCCGGGGCGCGGCACCATGTTCAGGATCGCCCGCGCCGTAACGGATTTGCCCGAGCCGCTCTCGCCCACGATGGCCGTCGTCTTGCCCCGGTGCAGCTCGAAGCTCACGCCGTGGAGCACATCGAACATGCCCTTCCGGGTATTAAACCCGACGTTAAGGTTTTCGACCGATAGTATAGGTCGGCTGCTTGCTTCAGTGGCCATAAGGGTCTGCGGCATCGCGCATGCCGTCTCCAAGGAAGTTGAAGGCCAGAACTGCCACCACGACGAACCCGCCGGGGATAAACAGCCAAGGGGCCTGTGAGATGGATCGGATGTTCTGCGCCTCCTTCAGCAATACGCCCCAGCTGATGGCCGGTGGCTGAAGGCCGAGGCCAAGGAACGAGAGGCCGGTTTCGGCGAGGATCATCAGCGGGATCGCCAGCGTGAGCGAGGCGATGATGTGGCTGGTCAGCGAGGGTAGCATGTGGCGGAAGATGATCCGCCGTTCGCTGGCCCCGTCGAGCCGAGCGGCGATCACGAAATCATCGTGCTTCATTGCCAGAAAGCGCCCGCGAACCACCCTGCCAAGCTCCGTCCATCCGACGAGGCTGACGATCAGGGTGATCACGAAATACTGCTGGTAGATCGGCCAGCTTGGCGGCAGCGCGGCGGCCAGTGCCAGCCAGATCGGGATGGTCGGCAGGCTCAGGACAAATTCGATAAGCCGTTGAATAACCGTGTCGGTCCGCCCGCCGTAATAGCCCGAAATCCCGCCCAGCGTGATACCCAGCACAAGCGCAATCACCACGCCCACAAGGCCAATACTCATCGAAATCCGAGTGCCGTAAACCACCCGCGAGAACATATCGCGCCCCAGCCTGTCCGCCCCGAAGAGGAAGAAGTTGTCACGCGGCTTCACGGTGGCCAGCAGGTGAATATCGGTTTCCCAAAGGCCCCAGAATTTATACTCCTGCCCACGCCCGAAGAGCCGCAGGTATATCTTTTCGCCCGAGGGCGTGTAGGTCACCGCCAGCGTTTCCGGGTCGCGCTCGCGGTCCATTTCCCAAACGTAGGGGCGAATGCGCCAACCATCCTCGTCGCTGTCGATGAAGTGGATCATCTGCGGCGGGTGATAAACCGCGCGGCGGTTGCTGTCGGTCGGATCGTTCGGTGCAACGAAGCCGGCAAAGAGCGACATCAGATACATGAAGCCGATGACCCAGAGGCCAATCATGGCGAGCCGGTGCTTCTTGAAGGCCCACCACGTGAGCTGCCACTGCGAGGCGATGGCCACCTCGTCGGGCGCGTGGGCTTCCGCCACAGCGAGCGGTTCGTCGGGCTGATCGGGCAGGGCTTTTGAGGGTGTCTCAGTCATATTTCACCCGCGGGTCGAGCAGGACGAGCAGGATGTCTGAAAGCAGCATCCCGATCACCGTGAGAGAAGAGAGCATCAGCACGAAGGCCCCGGCGAGATACATATCCTGCGCCAGCAGCGCCTGAAGCATCAGCGGCCCGGCGGTCGGTAGGCTGAGCACGATGGCGGTGACAACCGCGCCGGAGACGAGGTTGGGCAGCACCCAGCCGATGGTCGAAACAAAGGGGTTAAGCGCCACGCGCACCGGGTACTTCATGATGAGCCAAAACTCCGACAGCCCCTTGGCGCGGGCGGTGTCGACGTAAGGTTTGTTCAATTCATCCAGCAGGTTAGCCCGCATGATGCGGATGAGCGAGGCGGTGGCCGAGGTGCCGAGCACGACGACCGGCAACCAAAGGTGCTTGGCCAGATCCCAGACCTTGGCCATGCTCCAGGGCGCGTTCTTGTACTCGTTGGAGAAGAGGCCGCCCACATCGGTGCCAAAGTGAACCACGCCGATATACATGAGGATCAGCGCCAGCAGAAAATTCGGGGTGGCAAGGCCGATGAAGCCGATGGTCGTGGCGAGGTAGTCGCCGAAAGAATACTTGCGAACGGCGGAGTAGACGCCGATCGGGAAGGCCACGGCCCAGGTGAAGAGCAGGGTGGCCATCGAGAGGCAGAGGGTGAGGCCCATGCGGCCCCAGACAAGGTCAGACACCGGCTGCCGCCACTCGAAGCTCATGCCGAAGTCACCCACCATGAGGCGGCTAACCCATTTGAAATATTGCACATAAAGCGGCTGATCGAGGCCGAAGCGTTCGCGCAGGTTCTGGATCGACGCTTGATCCAGCACCTCGTTGCTCTCGCCAAGCTTGGCAATATAGGTCGTCAGATAGTCGCCGGGGGGAGCCTGAATGAGCAGGAAGGCGACGATAGAGACACCGAAGAGAAACGGCACCATCCAGAGGATGCGTTTCAGGATGTAACGCCAGATCATGGGGTTTGCCTGTGGTTGGTCAGTTGGGCGCGGAAGGTGGGCAGACTGCCCATCCTGCGGGGGCCGTGGGTAGGGCGGGCCCGGAGGCCCGCCCTTGGTTCAGGTCAGCTCTCGGGCCAATACCAGGTTTGCGGCAGGGTCGGGCCCGGGTCGGGATACATCCACGACGAAGGCAGGCTGCGCGGCGCGTTCTTCAGGTCTTTATTCACCACGCCCACAAGGTTGGGAGCGAGCGAGATGCCGATGATTTCCATCTCGTCGGCGGCCTCCTGGTGAATCTGGCGGAAGATATCCAGCGCCTTCTCCTGATCGGCCTCCTGCTTGAAGCTGTCATAGAGCGCGAGCCGTTTCTTCATGCTCTCGGTCGGCTCTTCGCCTTCCGAACCGCCGGACAGATACCAGCGGGTCCACGGGATACCGAACCAGCTGGCCTGCGGATGCACGGCAAGCACGTCACGCGGAGAGAGCGTCGGATCCAGCCCGCCGGGTGCGCCCCAGACCATGAAGTCATGCTCGTTGGCCTCGCCGCGCGAGTAGTAGATCGACCGTTCGACAGAAGTGGAGTTCAGCTCGATGCCGATCTCTTCCCACTGCTCCTTGATGATCTCAAGGCTGTCACCCCAATCGGGCTGCTCCACGCCGGTGTACTGCGCGTTGAACACGATCCGGCTGCCATCGGGGAAGAGGCGGTAGCCCTCATCGTCCTTCTCGGCATAGCCCGCTGCATCAAGCAGCTCGTTGGCCCGGTCCGGGTCGTACTCGGTGTGCTGACGCCCCAGTTGCTCGTTGTAGAGCACGTGGCTCGGCCTTGGCCCGATCTGGTAGGGCTCGCCTTGGCCCTGATAGACGATGTCGATGATCTCCTCGCGGTCGATCCCGAGGCTCAGCGCCACGCGCACATCCTTGTTGCGGATCAGCTCCCGCATTTGCGGATTCTTGTGCGTATGGTTGAAGTGGATCGCCATCGAGTTGGAGTTCGAGTTGATCATGTCGAGGATCTCGAAACCGCCCTTTTCGGCGTTCTCGGCAAAGACCGGCTTGTTGGCCGGGTTCGAGATTTTCCGGCGCTGGAAGTCGATGTTGCCAGCGATGGCCTCAAGCACGAGGGCCTCGTTATCCTGCGCCACGCCCATCTCCAGCCTGTCGATATAGGGGAGCTGGTTGCCCTCCTCGTCGACCTGCCAGAAGTAGGGATTGCGCTCCATCACCACCTGCGTCGAACCAGCAGAGTAGCCCTCACCGGTCACCACCCAAGGGTCGAGCGTGGGCCGCTCGGGGTTGGACCAGCGGTTGGGGGCCTCGACCTCACCACACTTCAGGCGGTAGAGCGCGGGCCAGTCTTCGACCGCTTCGGTCTCGTCCACCATGGCCTGAACATTGTCGTTATAGGCGGGGTGGAACTGCTGACAGTAGTGCTTGGCCCAAAGCACCGGCTCCTGCGCGAGCGGCGTGGCCAGCTCGGTGATGAAGGTGCCGTAAGGCGCAGCGAACTTCAGCGTGATGGTGTGGTCATCCACCTTCTCGGCCTGCATCGGCTCGCCAGCCACCACAAAGCGGGCGGGGGCGTTGGGATAGAACTCTTCGTTGTTCAACAGGTCGTTGACGAAAAACAGGATGTCATCGGCGGTAAACGGCTCGCCGTCCGACCACTTCATGCCCTCGCGCAGCTTGAAGGTGAACTCGGAGCCATCCTCATTGGTCTCCCAGCTTTCGGCCACGTTCGGCACAACGCCGGAGAAGTCGGCCTTCCAGCGGGTGAGGCCCTGTGGGCTGATGATCCTCAGGATAGAGTTGTGGTCGTTCGAGCCACCCAGCATCCGGCGCAGTTTGCCACCGTAAGAGCCGATGCTCTCGAGCCCTGTCACCACTTCGGGCTGCGCGGGCAGCCGCTCTTCCAGTGGGGGCAGGTTGCCCGCCGCCACGGCCTCGGCCAATGCAGGCGCTTCACCCGCCTCGGCCATGAATGGATGGATGAATACGCCGACGGCAAGCGCGGCTACTGACGAGAATCGCCAATTTCGTTTCATGGATTTTCCTCCCTGTGCTTTCGCTCTTCCGAGTCTCAGCGTCGCAAGGTCAACATTCCGCGGCGCTACTTGTCAAACAAATTTTCAAATGTTGTAATTTGTCAGGCCGTGCTAAAGCTGCGGCAGGAGAATTGCATATGGATACTATGGCCAACGACGGCGCCGCCCGGGGCGAAGCAGTGCGCGCAGGGCGGCTGGAGAGCGAGGTGTACGAGCGTTTGCTCGAACAGATTCGCAGCGGTCACTACACGCTTGGCGAAAGGCTGCCCGCCGAAAAAGACCTTTCGGCGGAGCATGGTGTGTCTCGCCCGGTGATCCGCTCAGCCCTTGCACGCTTGCGCGAAGATGGCCTGATCGTGTCGCGCCAGGGGGCCGGATCCTTTGTTAGCGGCGGCGGGCAGAGCGGGTCGGACGGATATGCGCCGCTTCAGAGCATCGACGACATCGCCTCCTACATCGAGTTTCGCAAAATGCTGGAGGTGGAGAGCGCCGCCTTGGCAGCGCTGAAGGCCGGGCCGGAAGAGGTGGCGGTCTTGGAAGCGATGCTGGAGAGCATGGAGAAAAGTGTGCGCGATAAGACATCCACCATCGAGATGGATGCACGATTCCATGTGCGAATCGCAGAATTGTCTGACAACCGCTTCCTGCTTGATACTCTCCAGATGCTCCGCTCGCACATGTTCTTCATCGGGAAGTTCGTCCGCAGCCTCGGTGTTACGGGGTATCGGCAGGGCAAGATATCAATGGTCAGCGAGCACAGGCGCATCTTCGACGGGATCGCGGCGGGTGATCCGGAGGCCGCGCGGAAAGCAATGGCAGAGCATATCGAGGCGTCCGAGCGGCGCGTCTTCAAGGGGGAGTGAGGCATGGCAGTTTCGGTGGAGGTGGCGGTGCCTGCGCGCGCGCAGCTCGGCGAGGGGCCGGTTTGGGATGTGGGCGACCAGGCACTTTGGTGGGCTGATATTTCTGGCGGCAAGATCCATTGCACGCGTGAAAACGGCAGCGATGAGGTGTTCGATTTTGACGAGCCGGTGGGCTGCATCGCACGGCGCGAGGTTGGTGGGCTGATCGTGGCGGCCAAGTCAGGTTTTTATCAGTTTAACCCGGAAACCTTAACGCGCACTTTCCTCACGGACCCGGAGGCCCATATGCCGGGAAACCGCTTCAATGATGGCGGTACCGATATGCAGGGCCGGTTTTGGGCCGGGACGATGAAGGACGGTGGTGACCCTGAAGAGATCGGGCAGTTCTATCGTTTGGATCCAGACGGTTCCGTCACCCAGCATTTCGACAAGGTCTACACCACCAACGGCCTCGCTTTCAGCCCGGATGGCACCACACTTTACTACTCTGACAGCAACGCCAAGGTGCGCACTATCTGGGCTTGTGACTATGACACCGAAACCGGAACCCCCTCTAACCGAAGGGTTTTCTTTGATACCCGCGAGGTGGCGGGGCGGCCCGATGGCGGGACGGTGGATGCCGATGGTTGCTACTGGATGGCCGGGATCAGCGGCTGGCAGTTGGTGCGGATCACGCCGCAGGGCAAGGTTGACCGGATCATCGACATGCCGGTGGAGCGTCCGACAAAGCCGATGTTCGGCGGGGCGAACCTTGATGTGCTCTATGTCACCTCGATTGGCTCGGACGCTCCGGATGCGCTGGATGGCAACCTGTTTGCCGTCACCGGCTTGGGCGTAACCGGGGTGCCGCAGGCGAGGTTTGCGGGATGAAGATCACCGGGCTTCGCAGTTTCATGAGCCGCGATGGCAATCGCCCTCGGGTGATTGTCGCCGTTGATACCGATGAGGGGATCACCGGCTGGGGCGAGTGTTACAACCACGGGCCGGATCGCGCCTTGCCGCCCTTGCTGGACTACCTCTACCTGCAGATCGAAGGCGAAGACCCGACGCGAATTGAGCGGTTGGTGCTGAAGCTGCTGCAACAAAGCCGCTTTCCGCCCGGTGCGCTGGGGCTGGCCGCGATTGCCGGGATCGACCACGCGCTTTGGGACATTTCGGCCAAAGCGCTGGGCGTGCCGGTTTACAAGCTGCTCGGTGGGCATGTGCGGGACCGGGTGCGGGTATATCAGGGCGTTTATTCCGCGCCAGAGGCCGAGGCCGTGCGCGACCATGTGGTGGAACACTCAGAAAAGTGGGGATTTTCCGCTTTCAAGCTCTCGCCCTATCGCTGCGATATCCATGCCGAGCCGTGGCACAAGGTTGTGGCGGCGACGGAAGACTGGGTGGCCGAGCTCAGGGCGCTTTGCCCGGATGCCGAGTTTGCCTTCGACGCCCATGCGCGCCTCTTTGAGCCTTACCAAGCCGTTGAGATGGGCAATGTGCTCGCCGACTTCCGCCCGCTGTTTTACGAAGAGCCGATGCGGATGGAGAACATCGAGGCCTGGGGTGATCTGAAGCGCCAGCTCAAGGTGCCGCTGGCGACTGGGGAGAGCCTTTACTCCCGCTTTGAATTCAATCGTTTGCTCGCGGTGAAGGGGGCGGACATCATCCAGCCCGATATCTGTGCCGTGGGCGGGTTGCTGGAGATGCGCAAGATCGCGGCGATTGCCGAGGCGCATTACGTTAACGTGGCGCCGCACAACCCGATGGGGCCGCTGGCGACGGCGGTGAACGTGCACTTTTGCGCCGCGCAGCCCAACTTCAAGATCCTCGAATACCGGCTGCCCGGCACCGTGGCCTACCTCAGCCGCGAGATGGGGCAGCCGGAAGACAAGGCGGCCTATGTCGCGGACCCTTACCTGCCGGTGGACGGCCATTTGGAGCTGCGGCCTGATCGGCCCGGCTGGGGGGTGGAGATCGACGAGGAGTATCTGGCCTCCGACCGTTACATCCACTGGGAGCGCAAGCTGCCAGTGCGGCCTGACGGGTCTTACGGATACACCTGATGAGCTTCGAGGCGCTGGTGGGATGGACGGCGGCGGAGCCCTTGTCGAGCGGAGTTTTTCTTTGCCCTGAGGGGGATGGCCCGCATCCGGCGGTGCTCTATTGCCACGCCCACGGCGGGGACTACGCGCTTGGCAAAGAAGAGGTTAACCGCGGCGCCCGCTGGACCGCTGACCCGCCCGGCGCGGCGCTCTTGGCGGCGGGGTTTGCGGTGTATTGCGTCGACATGCCCGGCTTTGGCGCGCGGCAGGGCGAGGGAAGCGAATTTGCGTTGGCCAAGGCGGAAGCCTGGCGGGGCGGCTCGCTGTTTGCCCGCATGCTGGCCGACCAACGCGGGGCTTTCGAGCACCTCGCCGCCCATCCGCGCGTGGACGGCACGCGCATTTACACTTGGGGCGTCTCCATGGGTGCGGCGCTGGCCATGTGGCTGGCCGCATTGGAGCCGCGCGTGGCGGGGCATGTGAACATCACCATGCTCGCCGATATTGCGCCGCTCATCGCCTGCGGCACGCATGATCGACACGGGCCTTACCTGACCGTGCCCGGCCTGCTGCGCGAAGGCGATCAGGGCGATGTGGCCGCGACGATCGCGCCGCGCCCGATGTTCGTCGCGCATGGCGAACAGGATGGCCTGACACCAAAAGATGCTTGCGATGCTGCGCTGGCCAAGCTGCCGCGCGCGAGGCTCACAACCTTCCTCCAGCCCAAGGCGGGCCACGGAGAAACACCTGAAATGCGGGCGGCGGCTCTGGCCTTCCTCGCCCGCCACGCTCATAAAACCGACAGGGAGAGACAACCATGATGAACCGACTGCTGATTACCGGCGCCGCTGGCGGCCTTGGCTCGATGTGCCGCGACCGTCTGAAACATATGGCGAAAACCTTAAGGCTTTCTGACGTGGTCGAGATGCCACCGGCCGGCGAGAACGAAGAGGTCGTGGTGTGCGACCTTGGCGACAAGGCGGCGGTGGAAGAGCTGGTGAAGGATTGCGACGGGATCGTGCACCTTGGCGGGCGCTCGATTGAAGACACCTGGGAGGTGATCTCGAACGCCAATATCGACGGGGTCTTCAACCTCTACGAGGCCTGCCGGAAGACCGGCTGCAACCGGGTGATCTTTGCCAGCTCCAACCACGCGGTGGGCTTTCACAAGCAGACAACCCGGCTCGATGCGAACGCGCAAACCAAGCCGGATGGCCTTTACGGCGTGAGCAAGGTGTTCGGCGAGGCAATGGCGAGCATGTATTTCAACAAGTTCGGGATCGAAACGGCGAGCGTGCGCATTGGCTCCTGCTTCCCCGAGCCGAAGAACCGCCGGATGCTGGCGAGTTGGATGAGCTACGATGATTTTGTTCGGCTGATCGAATGCGTCTTCCGCGTGCCCAAGCTGGGGTGCCCGATCATTTATGGAGCATCCAACAACGCGACCGGCTGGTGGGATAATCGCGAGGTCGGTTATCTCGGTTGGGAGCCGCAGGACCGCTCGGAGGAGTATCGCGCTGTGGTGGAGCAGATGGAGGAGATGCCTGCCATCGACGCGCCGCAGGTGGTCTACCAAGGCGGGGCCTTCACGGCGGACGGGATTCACGAGGAATAGCATGGCGATATTCGGGGCGATTGCAGACGATTTCACCGGTGCGACCGATCTGGCTGGCTTGCTGGCGCGGAGTGGGGCGAAGGTTTCGCTGCGGATCGGAGTGCCGGAGGAGGGCGAGAGTGATGCGCCCTTCGAGGTGATCGCCCTGAAGATACGCACTGAACCGGTGGCCGATGCCGTGGCCGAGGTGCTGGCGGCGCTCGAATGGCTGAAGGGCACCGGGGCGGAGCGGTTTTTCTGGAAGTATTGCAGCACCTTCGATTCCACCGCTGACGGCAATATTGGGCCGGTGGCCGAGGCGCTGATGGCAGCGCTCGGAGCGCGGCAGACGGTTTACTGCCCGGCGTTTCCGGAAAACGGGCGCTCGGTTTTCATGGGCAACCTTTTCGTCGGGCAGCAGCCCTTGGCGGAAAGCCCCATGAAGGACCACCCGCTGACGCCCATGCGCGACAGCAACCTGATGCGCCTTCTGGCACCGCAGGTGCAGGGTGAGGTTGGGCTGGTGGACCGCCTCACCGTGGCGCGCGGGGCGGAGGCTTTGGCGGCGGCGCTGGCAGAGGCTCCGGCGCATGTGGTGGTGGATGCGGTGGCGGATGCCGACTTGCAGGTGATTGCCCGCGTGGGCCGCGACATGGCGCTGATGACGGGCGGCTCTGCGCTGGCCATGCCGCTTCCGGCGCTCTACCGCGAGGCGGGCTTGCTGGATGACAGCGCCCGCGAGGCCACGGTGCCGCAGGTGGGGCCGGGGGCGGTGGTGCTCTCGGGCAGTTGCTCGGCGATGACGCGGGCGCAGGTGGCGGCCTATGGCGGACCGGCGTTCAAGCTCGATCCACTGGTGTTGGCGGCGGAGGGTCATGGCGCGGCGTCGAGGTGGTTGGCAAAGCAGGAAATGGGCGCGGCACCTATCATCTATGCCACGGCGGAGCCCGATGCGGTGCGCCGGGCGCAGGGCGAGTTGGGCACGTCGCGGGCTGGCGAGGTTGTCGAAGAGGCGCTGGCCGCATTGGCGGTGCAGGCGCGGGGCCAAGGCGCACGGCGGATCGTGGTGGCGGGGGGGGAAACCTCTGGCGCGGTGACGAAGGCGCTGGGCGTCACGCGGCTCGATGTGGGCCGCGAGATTGCGCCGGGGGTGCCGTGGTGTGGCTGCGTTTCCGGCGGTGAAGAGATTGCGCTGGCTCTGAAGTCGGGCAACTTCGGGGCCGAGAGCTTCTTTTCCGACGCGCTGGGAATGTTGCCATGAGCGAGACGGCGCTGAGAGAGCAGATTTGCCTGCTGGCAAAATCGCTGTTTGATCGGGGGCTGACCCATGGGTCGACCGGCAATATCTCGGCGCGGACGGAGGACGGCGGGCTGCTGGTTTCGCCCACGGGCACCAGCTTTGGCCGGCTCGACCCTGCGCGGCTGGCGCGGTTCGACGGGGCGGGGCAGCATGTGGGTGGCGACAAGCCGACCAAGGAGATGCCTTTGCACACGGCCTTTTACGACACCCGCGGCACGGCGGGGGCGGTGGTGCATTTGCATTCGTGCCATTCGGTGGCGCTGTCGATGCTTGAGGCAGATGAGGATGATTTTCTGCCGCCGCTCACGCCCTATGGCGTTATGCAGCTGGGCCGGGTGAAGCTGCTGCCGTTTTTCCTGCCGGGCGATCCGGCGATGGGCGAGGCGGTGCGCGGGCTGGCAGGCAAGCGCTCTGCGGTGATGCTGGCCAACCACGGGCCGGTGGTGGCGGGTAAGGATGTGGAGGCGGCCTGCAATGCGGTGGAAGAACTGGAAGCTACCGCGAAGCTGGCGCTGATGACGCGGGGCATGAACGCGCGGGGGCTGGATGATGGCCAGGTTCAGGCGCTGGTCAGCAAGTTCAACCTGGAGTGGGACGCATGAAGTTTTCGGCCAATCTCGGGTTTTTGTGGAGCGAGCTGCCGCTGCCAGATGCGATCCGCGCCGCGAAGGCCGCCGGGTTTGATGCGGTGGAATGCCATTGGCCCTATGCGATCCCTGCCGGAGAGGTGGCCGATGCGTTGGCCGAAACCGGGCTTGAAATGCTTGGGTTGAACGCCTCGCGCGGTGATGCCTCGATTGGCGAGATGGGCTTTTCGGCGGTGCCGGGGCGTGAGGCCGAGGCGCGGGACGCAATTGATCAGGCGCTGAGCTATGCCGAGGCGACGGGCACCGGAGCGGTGCATGTGATGGCCGGGTTCGACGGCGATCACGGCACCTTTGTTGAGGCGCTAGGCTATGCTTGCGAGGGCGCGGCGAAGCTGGGCAAGACCGTGCTGATCGAGCCGATCAACCATTACGATGCACCGGGATATTTCCTCTCCACCACCGTGCAGGCCGAGGCGATTCTGGCCGAGGTGGGGGCTGAGAACCTGAAGATCATGTTCGATTGCTACCATGTGCAACTCATGGAGGGCGACCTTAGCCACCGGCTTGAGCGGCTCTTGCCGATGATCGGGCATATCCAGATTGCTGCTGCGCCAGACAGGGGTGCGCCGGACCATGGGGAAGTGAATTTCGACCATATTTACAGGCACCTGAAGGCGCTGGGCTGGTCTGCACCACTGGGGGCGGAATACAAGCCGGGCGGGCCGACAGAGCCAACGCTGGGCTGGTTGAGAGCGGCGCAAGAGGTCTGACTTAGGCGGTGGCCTTGTCTGTGGCGGGCGCTTGCGTTACCAACTGGTATGATGAGTTTACCAGATCACGATAGATCCGACGGTATCAAACCGCGCAAGCTGGCCGACGAGGTGCAGGAGCGGCTGCTTCGGCTCATTCGCGCGGAGGGCCTTGGACCCGGCGATGCGCTGCCCTCGGAGCGCGAGCTGATGACGCGCTACGAGATTGGCCGCCCGGCGATCCGCGAGGCGATGCAGACGTTGCAGCACCGGGGCATCATCGAAATCCGCCACGGCGGGCGCCCGCGTGTGGCAGAACCCTCGCTTGACGGGCTTATCGCCCAGCTCGGCACCGGTGTTCAGCATCTGCTGGCCCATACCTCCTCAATGGACCACCTCAAGGAGGCCCGCGCCGCGCTCGAGGCCGAGATGGCCCGCATTGCCGCCCGCCGCCGCAACGAGGCGGACATCGGGGCGCTGGAAGCCCTGCTCGCGGCGCAGGAATTGGCCACGGAGGAGCCCGAACGCTTCCTCGAAATCGACGGCAAGTTTCATCGTCGTATCGCCGCCATTTCTGCCAACCCAATCTTTGAGACCCTCGCCGCCGGCATCTTTGCCTGGATGCGCGACTTCCACGTGGAAGGGGTGCGCAAGGTGGGGCTTGAGGCGCTGACGGTGACAGAGCACCGCGCGATCCTCGACGCGATCATCGCCGCCGATCCGGAAGCCGCTGCGAAAGCGATGCGCGATCATCTGGAGCGGGCAAACGCACTTTATCATCAGGATCACTTCCAATGAGTGAACGCATCGAAGCCGACTATCTGATCGAAACCCCGGTGGAGCCGGAAAGGGCTGCTGCCGCAATGGCGGGTGAGCAATCTTCTGGCACCTTCGTGGCCGTTCCGGGCGAGACACCGGAGCTGCGCGAGCGATCGGCCGCGCGGGTGGAGGCGCTCGAGATTGTGGGCGAGGTCGGCGAGCCATCGCTGGGCGGCGGGCTGACAGGAGAGCGCTACACGCGGGCGAAGGTGACGCTCTCGTGGCCGCTTGCTACACTGGGGCCGGACCTGCCGAACCTTGTGGCGACGGTGGCCGGCAATCTCTTTGAGTTGCGGCAATTCTCGGGGCTGAGGCTGTCCGACATTCGCCTGCCGCGCGCCTTCGGTGGCGCCTACCCGGGGCCAAAGTTCGGGATTGCGGGCACGCGGGCGATGGCGGGGGTAGAAAGCGGGCCGCTCATTGGCACCATCGTCAAGCCCTCGGTAGGGCTGACGGCGGAAGACACCGCCGCGCTGGTAGGGGAGCTGGCGGCGGCGGGGATCGACTTTATCAAGGATGACGAGTTGCAGGCGGACGGGCCGAACTGCCCGTTTGACGACCGCGCCCGCGCGGTAATGGGCGTGCTGAACGCGCATGCTGAGCGCACCGGCAAGCGGGTGATGTATGCCTTCAACCTGACGGGCGAGGTGGATGACATGCGCCGCCGCCATGATCTGCTCATCGAGCTTGGTGCGAGTTGCGCGATGGTGAGCCTCAACTCGGTTGGCCTCTCGGGCCTGCTGGCGCTCACCCGCCATTCTGACTTGCCGATCCACGCCCATCGCAACGGCTGGGGCTACCTGAACCGCGCGCCGATGCTGGGGTGGGATTACCCGGCGTGGAGCAAGCTGTGGCGGCTGGCTGGGGCGGACCACATGCATGTGAACGGGCTGCGCAACAAATTTTCTGAGGGGGATGACAGCGTGGTGGCTTCGGCCCTGTCGGTTGGCACGCCGCTTTGGGACGACAAGCCCTGCGTGGCGATGCCGGTGTTTTCTTCGGGGCAGACGGCGGTGCAGGCGGCGGAGACCTATGCGCGGGTCGGCCATGCCGATTGCATCCACGCGGCGGGCGGCGGGATCATGGCGCATCCGGGCGGCCCGGCGGAAGGGGTGGCCTCGCTGCGGCAAGCCTGGGAGGCGGCTGTTGCTGGCGTTCCGGCGGCGGAGTATGCGGCCACGCGGCCCGCGTTGGCGGGCGCGTTGGAGGCCTTCGGGTGAGCCTGCCGGGGGGCATTATGATCGGCTGGGTGGGGGATGACTTCACCGGCTCGGCGGCCAGCATGGAGGTGCTGGAGTTTGCCGGTGTGCCCTCGGTGCTGTTTTTGGACGTGCCGAATGAGGCGCAATTGGCGCGGTTTCCCGGCGTGCGGGCGGTGGGCGTGGCAACCACGGCGCGGTCGCATTCGCCTGCGTGGATGGAGCGGGAATTGCCGGGGGTGTTCCGGTTTTTGGCGCAATCCGGCGCACGGGTGGTGCATTACAAGACCTGCTCCACGCTGGATTCTGCCCCCGAGGTCGGCTCGATCGGCAAGGCGATTGATCTGGGCGCAGAGGTGGTGCGGGGGCCGTTCATCCCTTGCCTTTTGGCCGCGCCGAAGATGCGGCGGTATCAGGCGTTCGGTCACTTGTTCGCAAGCGGGCCGGGGGGCGTGTTTCGGTTGGACCGGCACCCGGTTATGGCGCGCCATCCGGTGACGCCGATGGATGAAAGCGATGTGGCGGAACATCTGGGCAAGCAGACGGCGAAGAGCTTTGGCTTGGTTTCGCTGGAGGATCTGGAGGCCACGCCGGAGGCTGAGGTTTGGTCGCTGGATGCGATGACGGATGCGCATATGGGCGTGGTCGGGCGGCGGATGTGGGATGCCTCGCCAGTGCTCGCCGTGGGCTCGCAGGGGGTGGAATACGCGCTGGTGGAGCACTGGCGCGCGCAGGGGTGGATTGGCGCCGAAGACCGGGTTGAGAGCGCGGGGCCGGTGGAGCGGATGCTGGCGGTGTCGGGCTCGGTTTCGCCCGTCACGGCGGCGCAGATCGCCTGGGCTGAGGCGCATGGGTTTGAGGGGATCGAACTGGATGCGGCGGCGGCTGTGCAGGGCGGGGAAACCGGCGTTTTCGAGGCAGCGATTGCGGCGCTCAACGCGGGGCGCGACCCGTTGATTTACACGGCGAAGGGGCCGGATGACCCGGCGGTGGCGCGGCTGCG
Source organism: Vannielia sp. ABF1_015 (assembly GCF_056160745.1). NCBI lineage: Bacteria > Pseudomonadati > Pseudomonadota > Alphaproteobacteria > Rhodobacterales > Paracoccaceae > Vannielia > Vannielia sp. ABF1_015. Next base: position 301,547 of record NZ_JBSWXT010000003.1, on the reverse strand, counting down.
GGCGGCAGTGCCAGCGGGCGGCATGGAAGAGGCCAATGCGCGGATCGGGGCGGCCTTGGGCAAGGTTCTGGCGCGGCTATTGCGGCAGACGGGCGTGAGGCGCGCGGTGATTTCGGGCGGCGATACAAGCGGCCATGCGAGCCGGGAGTTGGGGCTGTTTGCCTTTACTGCGCTGGCCCCGACGATTCCGGGCGCGGCGCTGCTGCAGGCGCATTCGGAGGATGAGGATTTGGCCGGGCTGCAACTGGCGCTGAAGGGCGGGCAGATGGGCTCGGACGATTATTTTGGATGGATCAAACGCGGCGGTGGTGCCGCAGGAGGAGAATGAAATGACGAAGGTTGCTTTGCTCGGTGCGGGCGGAAAGATGGGTGTGCGGCTGGCGCAGAACCTCAAGCCGACACGGTTTGAGATTGACCATATCGAGGTGTCCGAGGCGGGCCGCAAGCGGCTGTTGGACGAGGTGGGCGTTGAGGCTGTGACCGATGGCGACAACGCGATTGCCGATGCCGATGTGGTGCTGATGGCAGTGCCGGACCGGCTGATTGGCAAGATCGCCCATGGCTTCGTTGACAAGCTGAAGCCCGGTGCGGCGGTGATCGTGCTGGATGCGGCGGCGCCCTATGCGGGCGAGATGCCGGAGCGGGAGGATGTGACCTATTTCTGCAGCCATCCGTGCCACCCGCATATCCTTGAAGTGCAGGCGACGGAGGCGGCGCAGAAGGACTACTTCGGCGGGATCGACGCGCCGCAGGGGATTGTTTGCGCGCTGATTCAGGGGCCGGAGGAGCACTATGAGCTGTGCGAGGAGATCGCCAAGATCATCTATGCGCCGGTTGCGCGGAGCCATCGTTGCACGCTGGAAAACATCGCTGTGCTGGAGCCTGCGCTGAGCGAGACCGTGGCGGCGACGATGTGCATGGCTCTGCGGGAGGCCACGGACAAGGCGGTGTCTATGGGGGTGCCGGAGGCGGCGGCGCATGACTTTGTGCTTGGGCACTTGAAGATCGAGCTGGCGATTGCCTTCGGGATTTTTCCGGAAGGGAAGTTTAGCGACGGCGCTCTGATGGCGATTGATCAGGCCAAGAGCGTGATCTTCAAGGAGGACTGGGTGGAGCAGGTCTTTTCACTGGAGGCAGTGAAGAAGTCCGTTCAGGACATCTGCGCGGGGTGATCCGAGGTTGACTCTCCGGCGGGGCGCTGCGAGGAAATGGTATACCATTTACGCGCCGCCGGGGAGGAACAGGCTATGAGCAAGGTGATCGCAATCGGGAATTACAGCGAGTCTGATCTGGCCCGAATGAAAGAGACCTTCGACCCGGTTTTCGTGGCCGAAACGACCGACCTTGGCAGCCTCGATGAGGCCACCCGGGACGGGATCGTGGCGGCCGGGTTCAAGGGGCACAAGCCGTTTGGGCCCGAGGCGATGGACCTGTTGCCGAACCTCGGTGTCATCGCCAACTTCGGCGTTGGTTACGACAGTATTAACGTGGCGGCCGCTTCGGAGCGCGATATCCGTGTGACCAACACGCCCGATGTGCTCAACGATGACGTGGCAGACCTTGCCGTGGCGATGCTGCTGATGTGCGGGCGCGAGATGGAGCATGCGAGCCAGTGGGCGCGCTCCGGATCATGGGCCGAAAAGGGTGAATATCGGCTGAACCGCAAGGTCAGCGGCGGCACGGCGGGCATCCTCGGCCTTGGCCGGATCGGGCGCGATATTGCCGACCGGCTGACGGCTTTCAAGATGGATCTGCACTACTGGAGCCGCTCCGAAAAGGAGACGCCGGGCTGGACCTATCACGATAGCCCGACCGCGCTTGCGGCCGCGGTGGACTACCTCATCGTGGCGACGGTGGGCGGCAAGGCGACGGAAAATATCGTTTCGGCAGAGGTGCTTGAGGCCCTCGGGCCGCGCGGCATCCTGATCAATATCTCGCGCGGGTCGACGGTGGATGAGGAGGCGCTTTTTGCGGCTCTGGAATCTGGCGGGATCTATGGGGCGGGGCTGGATGTGTTTGTGAACGAGCCGAAGATCGACCCCCGGTTCTATGACTTCCCGAACGTGGTGATCCAGCCGCATCAGGGCTCGGGCACGGTGGAGACACGGGCGGCGATGGGGCAGCTTCAGCGCGACAATATCAGCGCTTTTCTGGCCGGAAACGACCTGCTGACGCCAGTGAACTGACCGGAAAACGGGCTTTGCGAAAATGCCGGTGCGGCGCCGAGGGAGGCGCCGTTAACCCGGCAATTGCATGGGCAACATCCTATGCACATCCTATGCACAACCCATACCTATGAGATGGCGCAAAGCCCGGAGCGTTAACGCGGCGGGCGCTGTGCCTGCCTCCGCCCCCGCCTCATCCGATCAAAGAGCGGCGGCCAGCCGTGTGCCCTGATTGATGGCACGCTTGGCATCAAGCTCGGCGGCCACGTCGGCTCCACCGATGACATGGATGGGTTTGCCCGATGCTTCGAGCGCCTCCAGCAGATCACGGCGGCTTACCTGCCCGGCGCAAAGCACGATGGTGTCGGCCTCGATCAGCTTGGGTTCGCCGTTCTGGGTGACGTGGAGGCCTTTGGGGGTGATCTGCTCGTAGCTGATGCCGCCGAGCATCTTCACCTTGGCCATTTTCAGCGCGGCGCGGTGAATCCAGCCGGTGGTTTTGCCCAGTCGCTTGCCGGGGCGTTCGTCTTTGCGTTGGAGCAGGGTGATTTCACGCGCCGGGGCGGGGGGCTGGGGGCCTTCGGGGGCTAGGCCGCCGCGGTGGGTGGCCGGGTCTGCCACGCCCCACATTTCCATCCATTCCGGCAGGTGCTCGGTGGGGCTTTCGCCCTCGTGAGAGAGATACTCGGCCACGTCAAAGCCAATGCCGCCCGCGCCGATGATGGCGACGCGTTCGCCAGCCGGGGCTTTGCCGCGCAGCACGTCGATGTAGGAGAGCACATTGGGGCCGTCTTGCCCCGGGATGCCCGGATCGCGCGGGGTGACACCGGTGGCGACGATCACTTCGTCGAAGGGGGCGAGGGCCGCTGGCGTCGCTTCGGTGCCGAGGTTGAGGGTGATGTTGGAGCGGTCGACCATGGTTTGATACCAGTCGACGAGGCCGTGGAACTCCTCCTTGCCGGGGATCGCCTTGGCCATGTTGAGCTGGCCGCCGATCTCGTTTGCGGCGTCGAAGAGGGTGACCTTGTGGCCGCGCTCGTCGGCGGTGAGGGCGGCTGAAAGCCCGGCCGGGCCTGCGCCGACAACGGCGATGTTTTTCGGCGTGTCGGTGGGTGTGATGACCAGCTCGGTTTCGGAGCAGGCGCGCGGGTTGACGAGGCAGGAGGTGAGCTTGCCGGAGAAGGTGTGATCGAGGCAGGCCTGATTGCAGGCGATACAAGGCGCGATGGTATCGGCCTCGCCTGCGGCGGCCTTCTGCACGAAGTCAGCGTCTGCAAGGAAGGGGCGGGCCATGGAGACCATATCGGCGCAGCCCTCGGCCAGCACGCTCTCGCCAACTTCTGGCGTGTTGATGCGGTTGGAGGTGATGACCGGGATCCCCACGTGGCCCATCAGCTTTTGCGTCACCCACGCGAAGGCGCGGCGGGGGACGGAGGTGGCGATGGTGGGGATGCGGGCCTCGTGCCAGCCGATGCCGGTGTTGAGGATCGAGGCGCCGGCCTTCTCGATTTCCTGCGCGAGTTGGATGACCTCTTCGGTGGTGGAGCCTTGCGGCACGAGGTCGATCATCGAGAGGCGGTAGATGACGATGAAGTCGGGGCCGACGGCCTCGCGGACGCGTTTGACGACCTCGATGGGCAGGCGGATGCGGTTTTCGTAGGAGCCGCCCCAGCGATCTTCGCGCTTGTTGGTGTGGCGAACGATGAACTGGTTGAGGAAGTAGCCCTCGGAGCCCATCACCTCAACGCCATCATAGCCCGCCTCGCGAGCGCGGGCGGCGGCGGTGGCGATATCGGCGATCTGCTTTTCGATGCCCTCTTCGTCCAGTTCCTTGGGGGGGAAGGGGGAGATGGGGGATTTGATCGGGGAGGGGGCGACGCAATCGGGGCCGTAGGCGTAGCGGCCCGCATGGAGGATCTGCATGGCGATGCGCCCGTCATTGGCGTGTACCGCATCGGTGACGGAGCGGTGGTTGGCGATGTCTTGGGGCGTGTAGAGGCCCGCCGCGCCGGGAAACACCCCGCCCTCGCGGTTGGGGGCCATGCCGCCGGTAACGATCAACCCGGCGGAGGCGCGGGCGGCGTAGAAGGCGGCGACGCGGGCCCAATCGCCGGTTTCTTCCAGCCCGGTGTGCATGGAGCCCATCAGCACGCGGTTGGGCAGGGTCACGTGGCCAAGCTCCAGCGGCTTGAGCAGGTGGGGGTAGCTGGTCATCTTTGGCGTCCTCCTGCGCCGGAGAGTGCCGTGGCGGAATGGGGATGTCACGTGCCGACGCTGCGTTACCGGTGCGATCATTGCGGGGCCGCCTTGGCCAGGTTGACAGGCAAGGGCTGTGCGGTGACTTTGGGCAATTATTGAACCCGAAGTCATTCAGCGCCCTGCGGCGCGAAACCACCAGTGAGGCAGACCCTTGGCTGAAAGCGCGATAATTTTTTACCTGCACGGGCATGACGTGCCCGGGGCCGGTGTAACCTTCTCAATCGACAAAGACCCGCCGGCTGGCTGGAGCGTGCTGCATTGGACGATTGAGAAGAGCATGACGGCCAAGGAACTGGCCAAGAAGATCGTCGCGCATTGTACCAAGGAAGGCGCGAAGATTGGTGGGATCGTCATCAACTCTCACGGGGCTCCGGGGGAGATCAAGCTGGGCAAGAAGATCTCTTTCAGCACGGTGGATGACCTTGCGCCTTTGAAGGGCAACTTTGCCAAGCGGCACAATGGGATAGATGTGCATGCCTGCAACGTGGCGGCATTTGGGATAAAACTTGACGTGCGCGAGGTGGAGAGCACTTACGGCACAACGGTGGCGTTGGGGTATTCGCTGTTCAACGACACGGGGATCGAGAAGAAGGGGGTTGGCCACCAGTTCATGGTCAAGATGGCGAAGGCGACCGGGGTGCATGTGAATGCGCCCTATCAAATTCAACTGGCGGCGATTGAGTTGGGGAGCCTCGTGGTCAAGCGCCCGACGGGGCATTTTGCCGGAAGATGGGTGCGGGCGTGGCCTGACGGGGTGACCAAGTCATACGGCGAGCACATCAAGCCGCGGTAGGTGAGCGCGCGCGTTAGCGGCCCAGCACTTCGAGGCAGTGGCGGCGGAAGGCCTTTTTCAGCATGTCGAGCTCGGCGCGCAGCAGGTCGACCTCGGCGCGGATGTCATCTTCCAGCGGCTGGCCGGTGACGATGGTGAAATGCTCAAGGGTGGCACCGGTGCGGGCGTCGCGGATGGTGAAGGTTTGTACCCCTTCTGAGAGCAGCTCGGCGGGGATGGGCACGCGGAGTTGCCAGAGGTTCTGCATTTCGCCATCGGCCTTCAACTCCACCCCGGGCAGCGCTGTATCGAGGTGTAGCACCTCGATTTGCGGCTGAACGGTGCCGGTGGCCTCGGCCATCAGCATCCCTTCCCACACGCCAGCGTGGATGCGGGTTTTGGTCAGGGTGAGCTGGCTGCTTGTGGCTGTATCGGGCATCGGCCTGCGTCCTCGTCAGATTTCGGCGCGTGGTCTGCGCGTGAGCGTGACATCGCGCAGCATGATCTGGTTCATCTGCGGGCCTTCGAAGATCAGGTCGATCCAGGCTTTCTCTACCCGCTTTTCGTTGAGATCCGAATAGGCAAGGTCGAACTCGGCCACCTGCGGGCCATCGGTGCCCATTGGAAGCTCGCGCACCACCTGCTCGGTGTTGGGGCCGTGCTTGATGTTGAGGCGGGCGAAGATTTCTAGCGGTTTCTCGGCCTCAACCTGCACGTCCAGCGACATGATGTGCTTGCGCTTCAGCCCGTCGACCGCGCCGTGCGGCAGCTCGATGACGAGGCTGAGGAAGGAGCCGTCGAAGCGGAACACATCCATCCGCAGGCCGAAGGGGGCGAGATCTTCGCCCGAGGTGTTGCGGATTTGGCGGAGGGTCAGCTCGCTGACGGCGCAATCGTGGTGCAGCGTGGTTTCGCCGCCGAGCATGGTGCGGGTTTCGGCCGCCGCGACGCCGGGGGGCGAGATGGGGCCGCGCCAGATTTCGGGGCGCCAGGCCCATTCGGTGCCCAGCGGCTTGCGGATTGCGTTGCTGTCGATCAAGGGCAGGGTGAGCCGGCTCTCGGCCTCGTGCATCACCCGATCAAGCTGGCGACGGAGTTGCCGGGCGCGGGTGCGCAGCCCGCGCAGATGCGCCAGATCGACGGAGGCCGCGGCATCGGCAGCACGCCCCCACCGGCGCAGGGCGCGGCGGTGTGCGACACGGTCGATCAGGCTGTCCATCGGTTTGGCCATGCTCTCGGGCGCCTTGCTTGCTCGTTGTGCCGTGCGGCGGTTCGTCCGGGGCGTGCGGATACTCTACGCCGGTATGATACTGACGGGAAAGTGTTTCAATACTGCAAATCCCGGCTGCGGCGCGGATGTCGCACCCTTGCCCGCGCGGGCGGCGCTCAACCTGCAGTTTCCGCGCGAATTCGCGCAACGAACTCCTGCAACAGGCCGAGGCCTGCCTGTTTGCCGACCGGATCGTCCTTCAGCGAGTGCAGCACCACCGAAACCAGACGCCCGTTTACCGTGAAGAACCCGCGCCAGCGCGCGGTGCCAAGCTCTGGGCGGGGCGGAGCGGCGCTGTCGACGAGGGCGACCATGAAGAGGCCGGGGCGCTCGACGGTTTCGGTGATGACCACGCTCGAAGCCTCACCTGCGTAGGACAGCGCGGCGCGGCCCGCAGCGGAGCGGAAATAGGCGGCGAGCTGGCCCGGATTCACCGGATCTGCGCCGGAGCCGCGTTTGCCGATGGTTGCCGTCAGCAGCCCCATCCGCCCCGGCGCGGGGTGCTCGGGGGATTGGCTGATGGCAGAGCAGGCCGCAAGCAGCACGAAGCCGCCCTTGCGCGCCCTCGTATCAACGCAATAGCCCTCGGGCGCGGCCACCGTGACGCCCGTCACCGTGAGGCGGGTGGGCGGCTTGGGCGGGATCGAACTGGCCGGAGCCGCGCCGCCCGCCACCGCCGCGCCGGCTGTCTCGGCCGATCCGGCGAGAAAGCCGGGCAGTTCGGTGCCTTCGCATCCGGCAAGGGTTGCCAGCGCGATGAGCGCCGCAAAGAGCCGCCCAAGCCGCATGTTATTGGTCCATGTAGATGTGGGTTTCTTCCTTGGCGCCCGGATGGGTCACCGCGCCGTATTTGGCAGACCCCACGAGCTGGGCGTATTTCCACAGCGCGCCGGAGGCGTAATCGGTTTTGCGGGGCCCGGGCCATGCCTCGCGGCGGGCAGCAAGCTCTTCATCCGAAAGGTCCACCGAAAGCTCGCCCTTCACCGCGTCGATGGTGATGACGTCGCCATCCTTCAGCAGGCCGATGGGGCCGCCGTGTGCCGACTCCGGGCCGACATGGCCGACGCAGAAGCCGCGCGTCGCGCCGGAGAAACGGCCATCGGTGATCAGCGCCACCTTCTTGCCCATGCCCTGACCGGAGAGCGCCGCTGTCGTCGCCAGCATCTCGCGCATGCCGGGGCCGCCTGCGGGGCCTTCGTTGCGGATGACGATCACCTCGCCCTCTTCATATGCGCGGGCCTTCACGGCGGCGAAGGCTTCTTCTTCATTTTCAAACACGCGAGCCGGGCCGGTGAAAACCTGGTTTTCTGCTGGGATGCCCGCAACCTTCACGATGGCACCATCGGGGGCGAGGTTGCCCTTGAGGCCAACAACACCGCCGGTTTCGGTCAGCGGCGTTTCGATCGGGTAGATCACCTTGCCATCGGCTTCGCGGGAGATCTGGTCAAGCTCTTCACCGATGGAGTTGCCGGTGGCTGTCATGCAGTCTTCATGGATGAGGCCCGCCTTGCGCAGCTCTTTCATCACCACCGGGATGCCGCCCGCGTCATAGAGATCCTTGGCGACATATTGGCCGCCGGGCTTGAGATCGACGAAGTAGGGGGTGTCTTTGAAGATGTCGCAGACGTCTTCGAGGAAAAAGTCGATGCCCGCTTCATGGGCGATGGCCGGGAGGTGCAGGCCAGCGTTGGTGGAGCCGCCGGTGCAGGCGACAACGCGAGCGGCGTTTTCGAGGCTTTCGCGGGTTACGACATCACGGGCGCGGATGTTCTTTTCGATCAGGTTCATCACCGCGCGGCCGGAGGCCTCGGAATACTGGTCGCGGCTTTCGTAGGGCGCGGGCATGCCGGAAGAGTTCATCAACGCGAGGCCGATGGCCTCCGACACACAGGCCATTGTGTTGGCGGTGAACTGGCCGCCGCAGGCGCCGGCGGAGGGGCAGGCCACGCGCTCGAGCATATCGAGCGCGGCGTCGGACATTTCGTGGTTCTGGTGGCGGCCCACGGCCTCGAACATGTCTTGCACCGTCAGGTCACGGGTGCGGAAATCTTCGGGGATCTCGTTGTTTTGGGGCGCTTTGCCCGGAAGGATCGAGCCGCCGTAGATGAAGACGGAGGGCGTGTTGAGGCGGACCATGGCCATCATCATGCCGGGAAGCGACTTGTCGCAGCCCGCGAGGCCAACGATGGCATCGTAGCAGTGGCCGCGCATGGTGAGCTCTACGGTATCGGCGATGGCCTCACGGGACGCCAGCGAGGCGCGCATGCCCTCGTGGCCCATGGCAATGCCATCCGTCACGGTGATGGTGGTGAACTCGCGCGGTGTGCCCGCTGCGGCCTTCACCCCGAGCTTCACGGCCTGGGCCTGACGGTTGAGCGAGATGTTGCAGGGCGCGGCCTCGTTCCAGCAGGTGGCGACGCCGACGAGGGGGCGGTGAATTTCATCCTCGGAGAGGCCCATGGCGTAGAGGTAGGAGCGGTGCGGCGCGCGCTCCGGCCCTTCGGTCACGTGGCGGCTGGGCAATTTGGATTTGTCGGCCTGGCGTTTCAGCATGGTTTCTCTCCCGTTCTCAGTCGCCTGTCGGAATAAGCCCGGCGCGACGGAGGGGCAAGCCGGATTGCGCCCCCTGCCGCGCTCGCCTATCTCACAGGGATGGGGTGCAACCATGGCATATAAACGGCTGAGCGAGTTTGCGGCACCGGCCCAAGCCACCCCCGACCTTTGGCGGATCGGGGCAGTGCTGGGGCTGATGTTTGTTACCGTGATGGTGTTGCAGCAGCTGGTTTTCATCGTCGTCGCGGGCTTTGGCGGCCCGGATGCGGTGGAGGCGATCTTTCAGTCGGACGGCACATCGGCGGGGCGCACGCTGGCGGCGCTGTTCTCGCATGGGCTGTTTGCGCTGGGGCTGGTGGTGGCGCTGCGGGCGATGCATTGGCGTGGATTTCTCAGCCTGTTCGGGCCGGGGGCCCATGCGGCGGGAGATTTCTTTCGGGTGCTTTATTGGCTTGTGCCGCTCTACATCGGCGCGATTGCGATTTTGCCGACCGATTATGACGTGGTGCCCAATGCGCTGATGCCGACGAACCGCTGGTTGCTTTATCTGCCGCTCGGGCTGGCTGCCGTGGCGGTGCAGGCGGGCACGGAGGAGGTGTTCTTTCGTGGCTATCTCACCCAGCAGATTTCGGCAGGCACGCGGGAGGGCAGCTGGGCGTGGATGGCGGTGCCTGCGATCCTCTTTGCGCTGCTGCACTGGACGGCGAGCTCGGGCGACAATGCCATCTGGTTTTGCCTCTGGGCGCTTTGCTTTGGCCTTGTCGCCGCCGATCTCACGGCGCGGGCGGGAAACCTTGGCCCGGCGCTGGCGTTGCACATCGTGAACAACGCGGTGGCCCTGTTGGGCGTGTCCTTGCCCGGACCGGCGGCCGGGTTGGCGCTGTATCACACGCCGTTTGCAGCTGATGCAGGTGTTATTCCTGGGCTGATGCCGGTGGAATTTGCGCTGCTGCTTGTTGCATGGCTGGCGGCGCGGGTGGCGATCCGGGCGTGAGGCGGGTATTGGCGAAAGGAAGCGTCGGGGCAGGCCCCGACCGGCAGGAGAGCGCAAGATGAGACATCCGGAATTTGCGGCGATGCTGGTGCCCGCACGGGTTTATCCGCAGATCTGGCGGCTGCTTCTGGGCGTGCTGCTGATCGTCTTCATCTACATCTCATGGACCCTCATCGTGCTGGGCGGCGCGGTGGGCGTGGTGGCGGCAGAGCAGGGCCTTTGGGGCGTGATGCCGTTTTTCCAAGAGCTTCAGGCTGGCCGTTACCCCGGATCTGTGGCCCTGCTGCTGCTGACCTTCGGCGGCATGGCGCTGGGCCCGGTGCTGGCGGCGGCGGCGCTGCACTTCAGGGGGCCGAGCACGATCTTCGGGCCGTGGGGAGACTGGTGGCGCGGGTTTGTCACCGCCTTTGGGGTTGTCGCCCTCGTCTTTGGCGGGCTGGTGGTGGCCAGTGCTGCGATTTGGCCGCCGGTGGCGAACCTCGAGATGGGCCGCTGGCTGATGTGGATGCCGCTTGCGCTGCCGCTGCTGTTTTTGCAGATCGCGGCGGAGGAGATCCTGTTTCGCGGGTATCTCATGCAACAGTTCGCCGCCCGCTTTGCGGCTCGCTGGATCTGGTTCACCCTGCCTGCGCTGGCCTTTGGCCTGCTGCACTGGGATCCGGAAGCGGGGCGCAACCTGCCGCTGGTGCTGCTCTCGGCCTTCGCCTTCGGCCTCGTCGCTGCCGATCTGACCGAGCGCACCGGCTCGCTGGGCGCGGCGATGGGCTTTCACTTCGCCAACAACCTGCTCGCGCTCTTCATCCTGAGCATCGAGGGCACCATCACCGGCCTTGCGCTTTACGTAACGCCGTGGGGCCTTGCGGAGGAGGGCGTGGTTTCGCTCGGGCTGGTGGTTTCGATCGTGCTTGTGTTTGGCAACTGGTGGATCATCAAGGGCTTGCTCGATCGCTGAGGCTTGCGCGGATTCGGGCCGCGATGTAGAATGAGCCATAAAGGTGAGAAGACCTAAACTTTGCCGTGGGAGCGCGGCTCGCCGCCTTCCGGAGCGCCCGGCCAGCCCGTTCTGTGCCGGGCTTTTTCTCGGCCAGAAGGAGCCATGGCCATGCGCAGCCCGCCACGGCTCATCACGTTGATCCTGCTCACCGGCCTTTCGACCGTATCGCTGAACATGTTTGTCCCGGCACTGCCCGCCATCGCGGCGGAGCTGGGCACGAGCTATGCCACGGTGAACCTTGCGATTGCGGGCTATCTGGCGGTGACGGCGGTGGCGCAGGTGGTGATGGGGCCGCTGGCCGACAGGTTGGGGCGCCGCCCGGTGATGCTGGGGGCACTGGCGCTTTATGTGCTGGCCTCGGCGGGTGTGGCGCTTTCGGGCAGCGCGACAGGCTTTCTGGGCTGGCGGATGCCGATGGCGGCGATCACGGCGGGCTGGGTGGTGACCCTCGCCGTGGTGCGCGACACTGCAGCGCCGGGCAAGGCGGCGGGGATCATGGGCACAATCTCGGGCGCAATGGCGCTGGCTCCGCTGCTCGGCCCGCTGCTGGGCGGCGCGGTGGCGCAGGTGCTGGGTTGGCGGGCGATCTTTGGGCTTTATGCAGCTCTGGGCGCGGCGCTGCTGCTGCAGTGCTGGCACGACTTCAGCGAAACCCGGGAGAACGCCCCGCGCGAGCCACTCCGGCACAGCGCCCGCCGCCTGCTGGGCGACCGGGGCTTTTGGGCCTTTGCCAGCTGCACCGCGCTCTCGACCGCGTGCTTTTACGGCTATATCGCGGGCTTCCCCGCCGTCTCGGAGGCCCGGTTCGGGTTGGGGGAAGCGGCGACGGGCGCGGCGCTGGGGGCGATCACCGGCGGGTTCATGGCTGGGGCCTTCCTTTCGGCCCGTTGGGTGGAACGCATAGGGCTGACGCGGATAATGCTGGCGGGGCGGCTCTGCGCCGTGACCGGGCTTGCGGGAGGGCTGCTCTGGGCGTTGGCGATCGGGCCGCTCTCGGCCACGGGAGTGGTGGCCTCGGTGCTTTTCATCGGGCTCGGCAATGGCCTGACCATGCCTTCGGCCAACGCGGGCGCGACGGCGGCGGTGGAAGGCTTGGCAGGCTCGGCCTCGGGCCTGCTGGGCGCGCTGACGGTGGCGGTGGGTGCGGTGGTGACGGCGGGCATTGGCGCGTTGGTGGCGGTGAGCCCAACGCCGGTGGCCCTGCTTGGTGCCCTGCTTGCGCTCGCGCTCGGAGCGCTCGGCACCGCCGTGGTGGCTCATCAGCGGGGTTGATTGCAATTCCCCCGCGCTCGGCCTATCTCACGAAGCAGCAGCAGGCAGCCTCGGAAAGGTGCGATGAACTGGATTTCCAACTACGTTCGCCCGAAGATCAACTCGCTCTTCTCGCGCCGAGAGGTGCCCGAGAACCTGTGGAAGAAGTGCCCCGAGTGCGGCACGATGCTGTTCCACCGGGAGTTGAGCGACAATCTGAACGTCTGCACAAGCTGTGACCATCACATGCATCTCACCCCGCGCGAGCGGTTCACGGCGCTGTTTGACGGCGGGATCTTTACCGAGGTGAAGGTGCCCGAGCCAGTGGCGGACCCGCTGCAGTTTCGGGACCAGAAGCGCTATCCGGACCGGCTGAAGGCGGCCCAGCGGACGACTGGTGAGCATGAGGCGATGCTGGTGGTCGAGGGCGAGATGGGGCGCACGCCGGTTGTGGCGGCGGCGCAGGATTTTAGCTTCATCGGCGGTTCGATGAGCATGTATGTGGGCAATGCCTTCATCGCGGGCGCGGAGCGCGCGGTGAAGATGAAGCGGCCCTATATCGTATTTTCCGCCGCTGGCGGTGCCCGGATGCAGGAGGGCATTCTGGCCCTGATGCAGATGCCGCGCACCACCGTGGCGATCCAGATGCTGAAAGAGGCGGGCCTGCCCTACATCGTGGTGCTCACCCACCCGACGACGGGCGGGGTGACGGCCTCTTACGCGATGCTGGGCGATATCCACATTGCTGAGCCGAATGCGCTGATCGGCTTTGCTGGCACGCGGGTGATTGAGCAGACCATTCGTGAGCAACTGCCCGAGGGCTTTCAGCGGGCCGAGTACCTGCTGGATCACGGGATGCTGGACCGGGTGACCCATCGCAAGAAGATGAAGGAAGAGCTGGTTTCGCTCTGCCGGATGCTGATGGGGATGGAGCCGCCGGTGGTGGGCGATCTGCCTGCACCGCCGCCCGAGCCTGAACTGCCCGCACCGGAGCAGCCAGAGCCCTCGCAGGCTGCGGCGGGCGATGAGGCTGCGCCGATGGAAGAGCAGAAGAAGTGACAAGCGCGGCCCTGCTGGAGCGGCTGATGTGGCTCCACCCGGCGGAGATTGACCTGACATTGGGCCGGATGCACCGGCTTCTCGCGGCCCTCGGCAACCCCGAGCGACAGTTGCCGCCCGTGGTGCATATCGCGGGCACCAACGGCAAGGGCTCGGTGCAGGCGATGCTGCGGGCCGGGCTGGAGGGGGCCGGGCAGAGGGTGCATGCCTATACCTCGCCGCATCTGGTGCGGTTCCACGAGCGGATAAGGCTGGCGGGCCACGAGATTTCGGAAGAGGCGCTATGTGGCGTGCTGGAAGAGGTGATCGAGGCCAACGCGGGCGAGGAGATCACCTTTTTTGAGGCGACGACAGCGGCGGCCTTTGTTGCCATGGCACGCGAGCCTGCCGATTGGTGCCTGCTGGAGGTGGGCCTTGGTGGTCGGTTGGATGCGACCAATGTGATCGACAGCCCGGCGCTTTGCGTCGTTACCCCGGTGGCGCTGGATCATCAGGAATATCTGGGCGAGACGCTGGGTGAGATTGCGGGCGAGAAGGCCGGGATATTGAAGCGCGGCATCCGGGCCGTGGTGGCGCGACAGGCCGAAGAGGCGGAAGAGGCCATTGAGCGGGCGGCTGCACGGGTGGACGCACCGCTGTTGGTTGAGGGCCAGCACTGGCACGGCGCGCTAGAGCGCGGGCGGCTGGTGGTGCAGGATGAGACGGGCCTTGTGGATCTGCCGCTGCCGGTGCTGCGTGGGCCGCATCAAGTGGCCAATGCGGGCGTTGCCGTGGTGGCGCTGCGGGCACTGGGCCAGGGCGAAGAGGCGCTGGAAGCGGCGATGAGCCGGGCCGAGTGGCCCGCGCGGATGCAGCGGTTGGAGCCGCGCGAGGGGCTGGAGCTGTGGCTCGATGGTGGCCACAACCCCGCCGCTGCGCAGGTGCTCGCTGCCGGGCTGGCGGACCTGCATGCCCGGGAGACGGTGTTGGTGGTCGGGATGCTGGCCAACCGACCGGTCGAGACGTTTCTCGCGCCGTTGGCCGAGGTGGCGGGCCGAGTGGTGGCCGTGCCGATCCCCGGAGAGGAAAAGGCCCACCCGCCCGAGGCTGTGGCGCAGTCGGCGGCAGCTTTGGGGTTGCAGGCCGAGATCGCCCCGGATCTGGCGGGGGCTCTTGCGCGAATTGCAGCCACCTCTCCCGAGGCGCGGGTGGTGATTTGCGGCTCGCTCTACCTTGCGGGTGCGGTGCTCGGCGGGCGGGCCTGAGCCGCGCAATCAGCCCGCGTGGCTGCCATGGCGGGAGTTTGCCGGAGCCGGTTGAAATTTAGGCGTCTGGTAACCCCTTGGAACGACTCGCAAACTCGCCGACGGGCGAGCCACCGTATCTTGAAAGCTACACTTTATATTGACCGCATAGGCGAAACTTCGCTACATTTTGCGGTGTATAGGATAGGCGCGTCCGTCTGCCATTTCCATAATCAAGGGCGCTCCGGCTGTTGGGGGACATATTATGCGCATGATCGCGGTTGCGATTGCGGCGGCATTTGCCACAGGGGCTTCGAGCCTCGCGGCGGAGCCGATCCGGATTACGGAAGACATGCTTTCAAAGAGCTTCGACCTGAAGGGCGAAGCGATCACCATTGAAAGAACGCAAGACGAAGCCGCGGGGGCGCAGAACTGCCCGCCCGCCTGCATCCAGCCCGTCTATGTGGCTGAAGGCGTGGAAACCGTGGGCGAGCTGGAGGTTATCGCCTTTCTCGAAAACACGGTGGCCAGCGGCAAGGGCTTGCTGCTCGACAGCCGGATGCCTGACGTATTCATCAACGGCACCATCCCCGGCGCGGTGAACGTGCCCTACACCACGCTCGATCCCGAAAATCCCTATCGCAAGGATATTCTGAGGGCGCTGGGGGCCAAGGAGAACGGTGGCAATTGGAACTTTGATGGCGCAATGGAGCTGACGCTGTTTTGCGCCGGGCCCGGCTGCGACCAGACCGCCAAATCCATCGCCAGCCTCTCTTCGGCGGGCTACCCGGCAGAGAAGCTGCATTACTACCGTGGTGGGATTCAGGTTTGGCAGATGCTTGGCCTGAACGTGGCACAACCCTGATGGCGATGCGGGGGCAGGATAACATGTTCAGAGCTCTGGTTGTGGCCTCTGCGTTGCTGACGGCGACCCTTGCGGCGGTGCTCTTCATGCCCGGGATCGGGCGCAACAGCGGCGCGGCGGAGGCTGTAAGCACCGGCGAGATGCTGCGGAGCGGTGAGCTTGCGAGCGGGGCCGAGGATGTGGCCGCAGAGCCGGTTGAGGCTGCGGCGGTGATGCCGGAGCCCGAGGTGCAGCCGCTGGAGGTGGCGCAGGTTGCCACCGTGGCGGCCGAAGAACAGGGGCCGCTCGCGGATGAGAATGCCCTTGCGGCGGCAGTGGCCCTCTCGGCCCCTGCAATCGAAGACACGGCGCCGGGCGCAAGCGTCGATGTGGAAGCGCTCAGCCGGGGTGTGCTGGCCGGGCTAGGCCATGAGCTGCCAGAGGAGCAGCCCGCTGCCGATGTGGCGTCCACCCCCGATCCGGAGGCCATGGGCGGCCCGCTGGTGAACGTGGAGCGCAGCACGAAGTCCCGCGCGTCATCCGACCGGGCCCTGAGAGACGCAGCCTCTTGGACGACGGATTACGTGTTGATCGGCCTTGGCCAAGGGCCGCGCAAGGTGACATCGGCACTGGAAGACGCGCAAGAGTGGTCGACAGCCTATGTGCTGAACGGGCTCGGGGCCGAGTTTTCACAAGAGGCGGATGCGGGCAACGGGGCCGGGCCTGTGGTGGCGCTGGAAGACGTGATTGCGCAGGCGATCGAAGAGGGTCGGTCGGATGAAGACCTGATCGAGCTGATCGACCGGCTTTCGGCATCCGGGCAGCTTGACGCGCCGGCGGCCCTGTTGCGGCCCGACGGGCAGGTGGACTCGGCGCTGGTGCTGAACGCGCTGGTCAGTGCCTCCACGGCACGGGCCGGGGCCGAGGCGGGTGCGCGCCAACAGGCCGCAAACGGTGCCGCAGCCGCAGTGCCAACGCCGGTGCAGCGCCCCGTGGTCCGCCAGCTTGACGCGCCGGTGACCTACACCGTGAAGCGGGGCGACAGCCTTGCGGCGATTGCCTATCGCTTCTACGGCGTGACCAGCCGTTACACGATGATCTTCGAAGCAAATCGGGAAGCGCTTTTAAGCCCCGACAAGATCCGTGCGGGCCAGCGGCTGACGATACCAGCCGGCTGAGACAGCACATCCGAAGGGCGAAAGAGTAAGCAGAATAACCAGTCACGCCCCCAAAGCCACCGGCCCCCCGTTTCCAAGAACAGGCGGCCGGTGGTTGCGTTTTCGGGGTGGCGCGCTGGCCGTTTGAGCCCTCCTTGCAGCTGCGAAGAAAGGCCCGGAGGGTCTTGATGAGT
This sequence comes from Vannielia sp. ABF1_015, assembly GCF_056160745.1. Taxonomy (NCBI): domain Bacteria; kingdom Pseudomonadati; phylum Pseudomonadota; class Alphaproteobacteria; order Rhodobacterales; family Paracoccaceae; genus Vannielia; species Vannielia sp. ABF1_015. The sequence continues at coordinate 284,812 of NZ_JBSWXT010000003.1, read as the reverse complement.
TGCCTTGCCTCAGGCGCTGAGGCACCAGCGCAGAACGGCCTTTTGTGCGTGCAGGCGGTTCTCGGCCTCATCGAAGATCACCGACTGGGGGCCATCCATCACCGCGCTTGTGACCTCTTCGCCCCGGTGCGCGGGCAGGCAGTGCATGAACAGCGCCTGCTCGCCTGCGGCGGCCATTACGTCCTCGTTCACCTGATAGGGGCGCAGCAGGTTGTGGCGGCGTTCGCGGGTGCTTTGGGCATCGTGCATCGACACCCATGTATCGGCCACGATCAGATCGGCGCCTTCGACGGCGGACCAGATATCGCGGTCGAACTCGACCTTGGAGCCTGCGGCGCGGGCCTCGTCGACGAACACCCGCTCGGGATCAAGCTGTTCGGGGCCGCAGAAGGTGACATCGAAGCCAAATTTGCCTGCCGCATGCAGGAAGCTGGCGCAGACGTTATTGCCATCGCCCGCCCAGACGACCTTTTTGCCCGCAATCGGGCCGCGATGCTCCTCATAGGTCATCACGTCTGCCATGATCTGGCAGGGGTGGGTCCGGTCGGTCAGCCCGTTGATGACGGGCACCGAGGCGTGCTCGGCCATCTCAAGCAGGGTATCTTCGGCGAAGGTGCGCAGCATGATGAGATCAACGTAGCGCGACAGCACGCGGGCGGTGTCGGCGATGGTTTCGCCGTGGCCGAGCTGCATTTCACCACCCGAGAGCACCATGGTTTGCCCGCCCATCTGGCGCACGCCCACGTCGAAGCTGACGCGGGTGCGGGTGGAGGGTTTTTCAAACACCAGCGCAACGATATGGCCCGCCAGCGGCTGCTCGTCATCGGGCAGGCCCTTGAGGCGGCCAGCGCGGGCCTTTTTCATGGCGGCGGCATTGTCGATCATCGCGCGAAGGTCGGTGATGTCGGTTTTGTTGATGTCGAGGAAGTGGTTCATTGCGCGGTCTCCACGGCAGTTGCGGCGGCGTCGAGCCGGGTGATGGCCTCGGAAATTTCTTCCTCGGTGATGTTCAGGGGCGGCAGCAGGCGTGCCACGTTATCGGCCGCAGGCACGGTGATGACGAGGGCGTCATAGCCCGCCTTCACCACGTCGGCCACCGGGGCCTTGCACTTGATGCCGAGCATGAGGCCTTGCCCGCGGACGCTTTCGAAAACCTCGGGGTGGGCGTCGATCAGCCCCTCCAGCTTTTGCCGCAGGAGGCCGGACTTGCGGTTGACCGCGTCGAGAAACGCCGGGTCGGAGACCACATCGACCACCGCCTTGCCCACGGCGCAGCCCAGCGGGTTGCCGCCGTAGGTGGAGCCGTGGGTGCCTGCGACCATGCCCGCCGCAGCGGCCTCGGTGGCCAGCACCGCGCCGAGGGGGAAGCCGCCGCCGATGCCCTTGGCGGACATGGCGATATCGGGCGCGATCCCGGCCCATTCAAAGCCGAAGAACTTGCCGGTGCGGCCAATGCCGCATTGCACCTCATCCGCGATCAGCAGCACGCCATGCGCGGTGCAGGCGGCGCGGATGGCCTTGAGCTGGTCGTCGGGCAGCACGCGGATGCCGCCCTCGCCCTGCACTGGCTCGATCAGAACCGCCGCCACATCGGGCTTGGCGACCTCGGCCTCGAATTGCTCCATGTCGCCCCATGCGAGGTGGCGGAAGCCGGGGAGGACGGGGCCGAAGCCGCCGACCATCTTTTCGGAGCCCGAGGCGGCGATGGCGGCGGAGGAGCGGCCGTGGAAGCAGCCGTCGAAGGTGAGGATCTCGATGCGCTCGGGGTTGCCCGCCGCGTGGTGGAACTTGCGGGCCATTTTGACGGCCAGCTCGCAGGTTTCGGTGCCGGAGTTGGTGAAGAAGACGGTATCGGCAAAGCTCACCTCCACCAGCTTGTCTGCCAGCGCCTTCTGCTCGGCCACGGTGTAGAGGTTGGACACGTGCCAGAGCTTGCCGGCCTGCTCGGTGAGCACCTGCACCAGCTCGGGCGCGGCGTGGCCGAGGGCATTCACGGCGATGCCGGAGCCGAGATCCAGGAAGCGTCGGCCATCCTGCTCCACCAGCCAGGCGCCTTCGCCCTTCACGAAGGTGAGGGGTGCGCGATTGTAGGTCGGCAGGATGGAGGGGATCATCGGATCGTCCTTTCTGGAATGAAGCCCCGAAATGGCTCAGAGAAGGGCTTTCGTCAACGATTTTTGGGGTTTGGACCGGGTTGCGGGCGGGCACGGCGGAGCGGCCCGAGAATAATCAGGCGCGGCGTCGGCGTCGGATATTGGCGCAAGTGGTCATGGCGGGGCAGATAGCGCATTGACGCGGCCTTGGGAAGCACGATCTATGCGGGGAGCATAAAACCCCCGGATCCCTGATGCGTGACGCCACCTTTATCCCGGTCAAGCCGGACAACCTGATTGCGGCGATCTGCATCGTGGCCTCGACCTGTTTCATTGCGCTTTCCACGCTGTTTGCCAAGTCGCTGACGACCGACGCGCTTGGCCCGGCACTTTCGCCCTTTCAGGTGAGCCAGGGGCGCTTTGTCTTTGCGCTGATGGTGTTTGCGATGGCGGCGGCGGTGATGCGGCCGCGGCTGACGCGCCCGCATATGGGGCTGCATGTCGCCCGCACCGGCTGCGGTTGGGGCGGGGTGACTTTAATGTTCGCGGCGGTGGCCTATATACCGATGGCCGACGCCACGGCGCTCACCTTCACCAGCCCTGTCTTTACGCTGATCTTTGCGGTGCTGTTGCTGGGTGAGCGGGTGGGCTGGGTGCGCTGGGGCGCGGTGGCGATTGCCCTGACCGGCGCGACCATTCTGCTGCGGCCCACCCCGGCGAGTTTTCAGCCTGCGGCGCTGCTGGCGATGGGGGCGGCGGTTTCGATGGGGTTGGAGGCGATTTGGATCAAGAAGCTCACCGGGCGGGAGGGGCGGCTGCAAATTCTGCTGGTGAACAATTGCATCGGCGTGGTGATTGCCTCGGTGGCTGCCGTGGCAGCGGGATGGCAGATGCCGACCGGGCTGCAATGGGGCGCGGCGGCGGGGGTTGGGGTAACGATGGCGCTGACCCAGACTCTCTTTATCAACGGGATGGCGCGGGCCGAAGCCTCCTTTGCCGCTCCGTTCACCTACGGCACGCTGGTCTTTGCCGCGATCTTCGATGCGGTGGTCTTTGGCGTTTTGCCCGGCTGGGTGAGCTACCTTGGCGCGGGCGTGATCGTGGCGGGCGCGCTACTGCTGGCCTGGAGAGAAGGTAGAAAGCGCCCGGTTGGGTTGCACCCGGGCGCTGGCGTAGTAAAATAAGGGAAACAAGCGGCCCGGTGGCGGGCCGCTTTTCAGTTGAAAGGATGACGGGCCAATGTCGTGGACCGATGAGCGCGTGGAAACCCTGAAACGGATGTGGGGCGAAGGCCAGTCGGCCAGCCAGATTGCCAAGGAGCTGGGCGGGGTGACCCGCAATGCCGTGATTGGCAAGGTGCACCGGCTTGGGCTTTCGAACCGTGCGACGGGGGCTTCGCCCGCGCCGGCGGCAAAACCCGCCGCGAAGGAAAAGCCGGCGGCTGCAAAGCCGAAGGCGAAGGCCAAGCCGCAGAAGGCTGCTGAACCGGCCAAGGAAAAGCCCGCCAAGGAAGAGCCTGCAACCCAGAGCGCCGCGCCTCCGATGAGTGCCGCGCGCAAGGCGATCATCCCCGCAGGCCAGCCGCTGCCGCCACAGCCCTCGGCCAACGAGATCAGCCCCGAGGCGCTGGCCTCGGTGCGCGAGGTTGAGAAGAAGGCCAAGAAACTCAGCCTGATGGAGCTGACCGAGCGGACCTGTAAATGGCCGATCGGCGACCCGGCGACTGAAGACTTCTGGTTTTGCGGGCTTTCTGTGCAACAGGGCAAGCCCTACTGCGAAGCCCACGTTGGTGTGGCCTTCCAGCCGATGAGCTCGCGCCGGGACCGCCGCCGCTGACGGGCGCTTGCATAGCAAAAATAGAATTTGATATGCAAAGCCGTTGACGCTTTGCATATCAAAAATGTATTTTGCTATGCATGGCTGCTCTGATCCGAACTTCTGCCACTGCAAATGTTGCCTACCACGACCTGCTTCGGTTGCATCGTGACGATGCGGTTGCGGAGTTGAAGGGGAAGGCGACCCAGCATGTGCGGGGCGGAAAGTCCTTCTGGTACGACAGTTACCGCGTCGGTAATCAGATGAAGCACGCCTATATCGGGGAAGACACCGAAGACCTTCGCACCCGTCTGGAGCGTCTTTCAGAGATCAAGGCCGAGGCTGCGGCACGTGACAAGGAGCGCATCCGTCTCGTGCGTTTGCTCAGGGCCGAGGGCCTGACCCAGATGGATGCGGGCACCGGAAGCCTACTGGCCGCGATGGCCCGGATCGGGGTGTTTCGCCTTGGCGGAACGCTGGTAGGCACAATGGCGTTCCGGCTTTATGAGGGCGAACTTGGCCTGAGGGTCGGCACCGACGCTGCCGCGATGACGGGCGATGTGGATATCGCCAGTTTCGAACGGCTTTCGGTCGCGGTGGCCGACACGGTTTCCGAACCGATGGCAAAGGTTCTTTCTGACCTGTCGTTTGATCCCGTGCCGTCGCTGAACAAGGGCAAGGTCTGGAAGTGGCGCCAGACGGACAAGAGCACCATGGTGGAGTTCCTCACGCCGTCCTTCGAGGCGGACGAGGGGCTTAAGCCGCTGCCTTCTCTCGGCGTATCGGCACAATCGCTGCATTACCTGAACTTCCTCTTGGCGCGGCCCATCCCTGCGGTTGGGCTCTACCGCTCGGGCGTGCTGGTGCAGATCCCGCGACCCGAGGCCTTTGCGATTCACAAGCTTATCGTCGCGGCCCGGCGGGAGGGGCGGGATGCGATCAAGGCGCGCAAGGACCGCGCGCAGGCGGCGCTGCTGATCGCGGCGCTGGCGGAGGACCGGCCGGGCGAGTTGGCGGAGGCTTGGGACGAGGCGCGGGCCGGTGGGCCGAAATGGTGTGCGCTGATCGACAAGACGCTGAAACATATGCCGGAAAGCACCGCCCTGTTGGCGGAATGCTGACAGTCCCTTGTCAGCAGGGCGCAAGAAACTGAACCGGTCGGTCTTGCCGTGGGGGCTTTCGGCGCTACACCTTTCCCCCTGACATAACGAGGGAAGGAGGCCGCATCATGGCCCCGATCATTTCCATCAAGGGATTGCAAAAGACCTATGACGACGGGTTCACCGCGTTGCATGGCGTCGATCTGGATATCGAAGAAGGTGAGATTCTTGCGCTGCTCGGGCCCAATGGCGCGGGCAAGACCACGCTGATCTCGGCAGTCTGCGGGCTGGTGACGCCCACGGGCGGCAGCGTGACGGTGGGCGGGCATGACATTGCAACCGATTACCGCGCGGCGCGCGAGATGATCGGGCTGGTGCCTCAGGAAATTTCGATTGAGCCCTTCGAGAAGGTGCTGAACACGGTGCGCTTTTCGCGCGGGCTGTTCGGCAAGAAGAAGGACGAGGCGCATCTGGAAAAGGTGCTGAAGAGCCTGAGCCTTTGGGACAAGAAGGACAGCCGCAACAACGAGCTTTCGGGCGGGATGAAGCGGCGGGTGCTGATTGCCAAGGCGCTCAGCCACGAGCCGCGCGTGCTGTTCCTCGACGAGCCGACGGCGGGCGTGGATGTGAACCTGCGCAAGGACATGTGGGCGCTGGTGCGCGAGCTGCGCAGCGAGGGCGTGACCATCATCCTGACCACCCATTACATCGAAGAGGCCGAGGAGATGGCCGACCGGATCGGGGTGATCGACAAGGGCCGGCTGCTGCTTGTGGAAGACAAGGACAAGCTGATGAAGAGCCTTGGCCGTAAGGAGCTGGTTCTGGAACTGGCAGAAGCGCCCGCGGCGCTGCCTGACAGCCTGCAGGGCTATGACCTTGAGCTGGACGGCACGCGGCTGACCTATACCTTCGACACCACCGCCGGGTCGACCGGGGTGACGCGGCTGATGGCCGATCTAGCCTCTGCCGGGCTGAAATTTACCGATCTCTCCACCCGCCAGTCGAGCCTTGAGGATGTGTTCCTTTCGCTGGTCGAAGAGAACCAGGACCAGAAGGAGGCCGCGCAATGAACTGGCGGGCGATTGCGGCGATCTACCGATTTGAGATGACGCGGTTCTTCAGGACCGTGACCCAGAGCATCGTGTCGCCGGTGCTTTCGACGGTGCTCTACTTCGTGGTCTTCGGCTCGGCCATTGGCGGGCGGATCGAGAGCGTGGAGGGGGTGAGCTACGGCGCCTTCATCGTGCCGGGGCTGGTGATGCTGACGCTGCTGCAACAGTCGATCAGCAACGCGAGCTTTGGCATCTACTTTCCGAAGTTCATCGGCACGATCTTCGAGCTTCTGAGCGCGCCAATGAGCTTTATCGAGGTGGTTCTCGGCTATGTTGGCGCGGCGGCGACCAAGGCGCTGTTTATCGCGGGGATCATCATGATTACGGCGAGCTTCTTTGTTGAGCTGAACATTCTGCATCCGGTGTGGATGCTGGCCTTTCTGGTGATGACGGCGGTGAGCTTTGCCCTGCTGGGCTTCATCATCGGGATCTGGGCGAAGAACTTCGAGCAGCTGCAGCTCATTCCGCTGCTGGTGGTCACGCCGCTCGTGTTTCTTGGTGGGTCGTTCTACTCGATCTCGATGCTGCCGCCAGCTTGGGCGACGGTGAGCCACTTCAACCCGGTGCTCTACCTTGTCAGCGGCTTCCGCTGGAGCTTCTTTGGCATCTCCGATGTGCCGGTGGGCATATCGCTGGTGGCGGTGGCGGGCTTCTTTGTGGTCTGCCTCGTGGCGATCTATGCGATCTTCAAGACCGGCTGGCGCATCAAGCCGTGAATTATAGGCGCGGGCCGCTGGGGGAGGACGGGCGGCCCGCGCGCTGAGACAGGATCATTCGATCCCGTCTATCCCTTCATCGTCGTCGCCGCGCCCGTGGTAGTGCGAATCGGCATCAATCGCCTCGTAGAGCGGGGCCAACTCTTCATCGGTGAAGGTGTGCGCCTCGCTGCGGGCGGGTTCTGAGACGGCGTAGGCGGTGTTGAGCGGCTCGGAGAGGGTCAGCTCGTCTGACTCTTCGATGGCCTGCCGATTGGAATGATAGAAGTAGAGCGCTTGGGCAATGTAGGCGAGCGCCTCGGAGACCTTCACCGGCATTGGTTGGGCGATGTAGTCGAAGGCGGCATGGGTGGACTCATGCACCACCAGCGCGGCCCTGAACGGGTCTCCGTCCACCGCGGTGAAGCCGAGATCAAACCTGTTGGGCCCGAAGCGGTAAACGCCGCAAACGCCAGCCGGGCCGGCCCGCCGTGCGGTGATTGTGTTATCGGCGATCTTGTCGCGGACGGGCTGGTAGATGGCGGGGGTCACGTTGCGACCGGCTACGGTGAAGCGGAGGTGCTGCATGGCAGCTGTCGAGATCGCGCGATCGACGTCTTGTATCAAAGACATTTTAACATCTCTCTCAATTGGGTTCGCCCGAAGCGGGGCGATTGCTATGACTTGAAGCGCGAGTGCGGCCTGAATTTCCGCTGCGCAGGAATGATATGGGGATGCGGAGGCGCGATTTGAAGATGCGGGCCGAGGTGGCTGGGCAGGATTTTGCCGATTGGGCTGGGGTGCACCGGCTGCTGGTGGAGAGTTTTGCCTTCATGGAGGGGCGGATTGACCCGCCTTCCTCGCTTGCTGCGCTCACCCCGGAGGGGCTGGCGGAAAAGGCGGAGCGGGAGGTGCTGATGCTGGTGCGCTACGGCGCCCGCGTGGTGGCCTGCGGCTTTGCCGCGCCGCGTCGCCCGGTGCTTTATCTTGGCAAGCTGGCGGTGACCGAACAGCTGCGCGGGCGCGGGCTGTTGCGGCAGATGGTGGCGCTGGCCGAGGAGATGGCGCGGGACGGCGGCTTTGAGGCGCTGGAATTGCAGAGCCGGGTGGAACTGGTGGAAAACCACGCCACCTTTGCGGCGCTGGGCTTTGAGGAGGTCGCCCGCACGGCGCATGAAGGCTACGACAGGCCGACCTCGATCACCTTTCGCCGCGTCGTGCCCCCTTCCGCCAAGGGGCAAGCGCCTGTATAGCGCGCTCCATGTCCAGCAATCCGCCCGACCTGCGCCCCGACCTTGCCCCACGCCCGAAATTCGGTGAGGCGCCCCGTGAGGGGCAGCCGCGCATTGGCATGGTCTCGCTCGGGTGCCCGAAGGCGCTGGTGGACAGCGAGCGGATTTTGACCCGGCTGCGAGCCGAGGGCTACGGGATTTCGCCCGACTACTCCGGGGCCGATGCGGTGATTGTGAACACCTGCGGCTTTCTCGACTCGGCCAAGGCCGAGAGCCTCGATGCGATTGGTGAGGCGATGGCGGCCAATGGGCGGGTGATCGTGACGGGCTGCCTTGGCGCGGAGCCGGAATACATCACCGGGGCGCATCCGAAGGTGCTGGCGGTGACCGGGCCGCACCAATACGAGCAGGTGCTAGATGCGGTGCATTCGGCGGTGCCCCCCGCGCCCGACCCGTTTGTGGATTTGCTGCCTGCGAGCGGCGTGAGCCTGACGCCGCGCCACTACAGCTACCTGAAGATTTCGGAGGGCTGTAATCACAAGTGCAAGTTCTGCATCATCCCCGACATGCGCGGCCGGCTGGTGAGCCGTCCGGCGCATGCGGTGGTGCGCGAGGCGGAGCGGCTGGTGGAGGCAGGGGTAAAGGAGCTTCTGGTCATCAGCCAAGACACCTCGGCCTATGGCGTGGACATCAAGCACGCCGAAGAGCGCGGGCACCGGGCGCATATCACCGATCTGGCGCGCGATCTGGGCAGCCTCGGCGCTTGGGTGCGGCTGCATTACGTTTACCCCTATCCGCATGTGCGGCAGGTCATTCCGCTGATGGCGGACGGGCTGGTGCTGCCCTACCTTGATATCCCCTTCCAGCACTCCCACCCCGAGACGCTGAAGCGCATGGCCCGGCCGGCGCATGGCGAGAAGACGCTGGAGCGGATTGCGGAGTGGCGGAGCATTTGCCCCGATATCACCCTGCGCAGCACCTTTATTGTGGGCTACCCGGGTGAGACCGAGGAAGAGTTTGCTCACTTGCTGGATTGGCTGGATGAGGCGCAGCTGGATCGTGTTGGGTGTTTTCAATACGAGAATGTCGCCGGGGCGCGCTCCAACGACCTGCCCGATCATGTGCCCGCCGAGGTGAAGGAAGAGCGCTGGGCGCGGTTCATGGAGAAGGCGCAAGCGATCAGCGAGGCCAAGCTGGCGGCGAAGGTCGGCCAGCGGATGGATGTGATCGTGGACGAGGTGGACGCGGACGGCGTGGCGACCTGCCGGACCAAGGCGGATGCGCCGGAGATAGATGGCAACCTCTTTATCGACGAGGGCGCGGAAGGGCTGAGCCCCGGTGATATCGTGACGGTCGATGTGGACGAGGCCAGCGAATACGACCTCTGGGGCCAGCTCGTAACCGGCGGTCGCCCGCCTCAGGTGGCGGCGGAAACCCGGAAGTAACCGGCGGAGTCGGCCCATTGATGCAGCTGGAGCCGGTCGTCGCGCTCTTTGTTCTTCAGGGCCTTCACGGAAACCCGGCTATCGGCGGTGACCTTGTACTCCAGTTCCAGCTTGATCTTTTCACCCAGGCTGTGCTCCGCCGTCGCCTCCAGTCCGCGCGTCTCCTCGATACTGAGCGACGTGCTGTCGGGCTCCGCGCCGCCCAGGAAGAGCACCGGCAGGAGCGGCTTGGCGCGTGGCGCGACGGTGACGAAGGCGCGGCCGTCCTCGGGCGTCAGCACTGTCGGCGGGGAGTAATGCGTGACCTGCGCGCTGTGGCGCAGATCGCCGGTGGCCTGATCCCTGTATTCGATCAAGTCCATCTCGACGGGCACGGCCACCTGAAAGCGGCCGTAACGGGGGGCCATGTGCATGTCGACTGTCAGGCTCGTGCCGGCGTTGGCCGTAAGGCCGACGTTGTGCAGCTTCAGGCTGAGCTTGCCGTTCTGGGCCTCGCTGCGGCGGAAGTCGACCTCGATGCTCAGCGCCTTCTCGACATCCTCATGGGCCTCGTAGTCGATAACCGGGACGTAGACGAGCACCTTGGAGGTGCGTCCGGTCTTTTCGAAGGCTCCGAAGGTGGCGGCCCACCAGCCGATGAGGTTGTCGACGCGCGGATCGGGCTCGGAGATCGCAAGGTCGATCTTGTCGGGGTCACGCGGACGGGCGCGGCTGCCGTGAGGGGCGGCGGCAAGCAACGCGAGCGCATCGACAGCATCGCCCGCGTCGGACATCGTGCCGAAGCGCTCGGGCAGGGGCGCCTGCGTCACGACGCCCCGCATGGCCACGAGCGCATCCTCCCCGTGATCCTCCACGAATTGCCGGGTGCGGGTGAGGCTGCCGGTGAAGGCGGACTGCACCGCGTGACTTTCCTGAAAGATTTCCCACACATGGTCCATCGCAACCGTCCTCCGCTGTCATTGTCAGAGTGACAGGACGCAAAGATTCGGCTCAAGTAAAACTTCGCAGCGCGGAGGGCGAGGCCCGGGCGCATCACCGGGCTCCGCTGGCTGGTTTTCTGCCAAGTCCATCGTGCCGAATGCCGTGCTAGAGGAAGGTAACGGGGTCGGTGGCTCCCCAGTCACCGACCCCTCGCGATGCCGGCGAAGCGGGTCCCTGTCCCGCCTCTCTCTCCCTGCCGGCATGTCTCTGAGTTAAAGTTTAACGGCTTTGGCGCAGCGCCTTCACGCGGGCCAGTGCCTGGCTGGCGCGATCGACGGCCATGCCAGAGTCTCTTCGGGCCTTCTCGGACTTTTTACGCAACTCAAGGAAGCGGCGCTGATTGACGCAGGTGGGGGGGCAAGAGGCCCCGTCTTCGATGGCGGTGTCGAGCCATTTGCCGCAGTCTTCGGCCCAGCCGCAACCGCGGCAGCGGGTAACCATGGCGGACCATGCCTCGCTGTCGAGCGCGCCCTCTTCCATCGCCTGCGCCAGATCGGTGCGGGTGGCCTTGGCCATGCCCATGGCCAGCAGGTAGTGGGTGCGTTCGTCTCCGAGAGGTTTCATCGCGGCCTGTCCTTGTTCCGGTTCGCAGGACAGGTTTTGCAAAACGGGCGGCGACCGTCTTTGACTCAGGTCAAACCGGGGTATCAGGGCAGGGGCGTGAGTTTTTCCAGCGCGGTGCCGCCGGCCCATGTGCCGTGGAGTTCGCCCGTTGGGGTGATGACGTAATACACCGGCTCCGGATCGCCCCAGCGGATGGTGATGACCTTGCCGTCCACCGGGCCTGCACCGGCGTAATTGCTGCCCGCAACCTGCCAGGTCATGCTGACGGCGCCGCCATTTTCGACCAGATCGACAGTGCCGGTGTACTTGCTGCCATCGGGGTTCATCCCGGCCACGGCGTAGCGGCCAGAGAGGCCTTCGGCGAAGGCGGGTAGGGCGAGGCAGAGGAGGCTGGCGGTGGCGAAAGCGGTGGAGCGTGTGAACATGGGCTTTTTCCTGAGGGCTTGGGGCTAAATGCCTCTAAGCTTGCCCGCGACGTGCTTTAAAAAGCAAGCCCGAGTAGAATCACCAGCCAGGCCAGCCCCACGGCGATGGCTGCGAGGGCGACGGCGGCGGAGGCGGTGTCTTTAGCCTGTTTGGCCAGCGGGTGACGCTCCATCGAGATGTGATCAACGGTGCGCTCGATGGCCGTGTTGAGGCACTCGAAAGCAAAGACGAGGATGCCGCCCATCAGCAGCAGGGCCTTCTCCCCGGCCGAGATTGGAAGGATCAGTGCCATCAGGGAAGAGGCGAGGTAGGTGACGATCCATTGCTTGAGGGAATGCTCGGTGCTCCAGACGTGGGCGAAGCCCTCCCACGACCATTTGGCGCGGAGCCAGATCCGCTTCACTTGCTGCTTGAACATCCGCTGCCCTCGTCTGACCTCTCGCCCCTGCTTTCAGATAGCGGCGGAGGCGCGGTTTTTGAAGCCTGCCGCAGCATAGGGCTGCAAATGGGGCAGGTGGTGGCGCGAGGGCGCTACATGTTGGCGGCGGTCCGGCGCACGGTTTCGATCCGCGAGGCGTTGGGCGGGTGGCTGCCGAGAAACACATCTCCCGGGTCGGGAATGCGGGTGAAATACTGCGCGCCGCGCACCGGGTTGAAGCCCGCTTTCTTGGCGATGATCGTGCCGAGCGCATCGGCTTCCAGCTCGAATTCCTTGGAGAACCGCCGCGCGCCGATGCCTGCACCAACTCGCGTGGCGGCCTCCACCGCAGCATCGCCGCCGCCGCCCACGCCGACCAGCGTGCCCAGCACCAGCGCACCGAAGGTGGCGCTTTCGCGGGTGCGGGGGATGTGCTCCTTGATGTGGTGCGCGGCCTCGTGGCCGAGGATAAAGGCCAGCTCATCCTGATTGCGGGCATCTGCAATCAGCGCGAGTGTGAAGGCGATTACCGGGCGGCCGTTTTTGTCTTCGGTCTGGTAGGCGTTGGCGGGCTGGCCGCGCCGGTCATCGACGATGATGAGGAAATCGCAGTCGGCGCGGGGCAGGCGGGCGCGGCACTCGCGCTCAGCCACCGGCTCCACACGTTTGACGACGGTGACAAAGTTGCGCGCCGCGCGGTTGGCGTCGAGGCTGGCGGGCGCGGCGGAGGGTGTGGGTTGGCTTGGGGGCTGCTGTGGCTCGGAGGGCACCTCGACACATGCGGTGAGGGATGCCAGCGCTAAAATTGCGCATAGATGTTTAATCATGGGCCTCTGACTCTGCCTGACTGCTCTTTCGCCGGGCAGAATAGCAGGCCGTTGCACTGCGCTGTAGCCCCTTGATGCCCAGAGAGGGTGCCTGCGCGTTTCGCGGCTGACAGGGGCAGGGCGGCGGGCTAGGCTGGGGGCATGTTTACCATCGAACACGATTTTGACGCGACGGTGATAACGCTGGTCGATGAGCCGGGCCCACATTTGCAGGAAGATGTGACCATTCAGGCCTTTGAGGATTGCGTGACCATCGAGCAACTCGATCCGCGGCAGGACGAGGTGCAGAAAATCACCCTGTCGTTGAGCCAGCTCCGCGATCTTGCGGCGGCACTGGACCTGCCCGAAGGGGTGTATCAGCTGCGGCGCGCGCAGCAGGGCTGAGGGGGGAAGAAGAGATGCGCCGGGTTTTGACCTTTGCTGGCATCGTCGCGGGGCTCTTGGCTCTCGCGGCCCCGGGTGTGGCGCAAGAGGTCAAGACCTACGGCGCGTTTCGCCACGCGCCTGCACTGCCAAATGTGCTGGTGCTCAATGGCCAGATCAAACGCGGCGCGACCTTCGATTTGCGCAAGGCGCTGCGTGAGCATGGCGAGGTGGACACCCTGTTTTTGACCTCGCCGGGTGGGAATGTGCATCAGGGGCTGGAGCTTTCGGCGATTGTCTTTGACCGGGCGCTTTCGACGGTGATCCCGCCGGAGGCCGATTGCGCTTCGGCCTGCTCCTTCCTCTTTGTGGCAGGCAAGGCGCGGCGGGCCTATGGGCGGCTGGGGGTGCACCAATTCACCTCGGGCGGCGCGGTGACGGGGCCGGCGGCGGAGGCCGATGCGCAATCGGTTGCGGCGCAGATCTTCGACTACCTCAAGGAATACGATGTGCCGAGCCTGTTCATGGTGCGGATGCTGGAAACGCCGAATGACCGGATTTACTGGTTTCCGCCCGATGAGCTGCGCGACAGCGGGATTGAAACTTTTTCGACCTTCGGGCCAGAGCTTGAGGGATACGCTGCCTTGCCGGGCTTGGCAGAACCGCCCGCGCCCCGGCTTGAGGCCACGCCGCGGGTGCCTGTGACGGAGCCACGTGTGGCCGCCGAACCAGACCCGGCGCCCGTGCCCGACCCGGATCCGCGGATCACTGGGCGCGACCCTGACCCGAGCTTCAATTGCGACCGGGCAGGCACGCCAACCGAATATGCCATTTGCGGCAGCGTCGAACTGGCCGATCTCGACAAGCGGATGGCCTCGCTATTTTACAGCCGTCGCGGGCGCTTGAGCGCTGCCGGGAAACGGCAACTTGATGCGGGGCAGAGGGATTGGCTGGCACAGCGCAATGGCTGTGGGGCCAGCGTGCCCTGCCTTCGGGCGGCTTATAGCCAGAGGATTGTAGCGCTTGGGAGCTAACCCTCGGGCGGTGGCAGTCAGGTCAGCAGGCTGAACAGGTTGTTGCTGTTGACGCCGCTGAGGATGGTGAGCGCCGCATTGGTGGAGGTTGCGCCCGAAGCCTCGCCGCTCAGCTCGGTTTGCACGAGGTAGCGGCGGATCAGATTTTCTCGCTGCTCCGGATCAGCGAATTGGGAAACCTCGTCAGACCCGAAGAGCGAAGTGGCGCGGGCCTTGTAGGTTTCCAACTGGCGATCAAGATCGAGGGCGGCGAAGGCTGTGGGTAGGCCAAAGGCCTTGTCGAACACCTCGCGGAGGGCGGCGCTGCCCATGATCTTGAGCCAGCTGGTATCATTGCTGTCGTCCGGATCGGCGGCGATGGCGGGCAGTTCGCGCTCAAGATTGAGGGCGATGCGCAGCTCGGAGGCCTGCTCGCCAACTGCCACCTCAAACTGCCGCGAGGTATAGTTTTGCTTGATCCGGTCGATAAAGGCGGTGAGCTGCTCGGTTGGCCTGTCTTCGAAGAGGCCGAAGACCTGCTGGCGCATCACCTCAATCTGCACACCTTGATCGAGCGCGTCAAATCCCTCGGCCACGTTGAAGGCAGAGAGCATCGCTTTGCGCATCCTGCGGTTGCCCATGACCTCCGGCCAAAGCGCATCAACCTCGTCGCGCAGCGCGGCCACCTCATTGGAGCCCGGCGCGCTGCTCATCTCGTCGGACAGGGCTTTGAGCCGGTCGACAAGCTGCATGGCCTGATCGCCAGCCTCCTGCCGTTGGTTGGGCGGCAGAGTATCGGTGCCTGCGCGGATTTGGGCCTCGACGGCGGCGAAGCCGTTGTTGGGCGTTCCATAAGCGCCAAAGCCGAAGGCTTCGGCGAGATTCAGGTAGCGGGTGTCGGAGAGGCGGTTGGCCAGTGCCGCAGGGTCTGATGTGCCCTCTTCAAGCACCTTCTGGATGAAGTATTTGTTGCCGATATCATCCGACAGGCCAAAGGCCCCGAGGGCGACACGGAGCAGGCGGAAGTCATTCACCAGATCTTCCGCCGTTTCCACATTGGCGATCCGCTCTTCGAAGACAGCCATGTCACTTTGCACGCTGGCCGAGTTTGCGAGCGTTTGCTGCTGGCTCTCTTGCGTACGTTGCAAGAACTGCCAGCCCAGAAGGCCGCCGGTGGGGACGATAGGTGCGAACATCAGGAGGGCTTCACATCTGGCGGTATGGAGGGCGACATGGGCAGCTGTTGCGGGCTTGGCTCCTGCTGGCCTGTCTGCGCTGCAATCAGCCGGTCTTCGCGCGGTATCAGCGTGCGCAGTGCCTTGAGCGCCTGATAATGCTGCCCGTCGCGCACTGCCATTGTGGCGGCGTCGAGCTGAGCGCGGCTGTCATGGTCGGTGAACACCTGGCTGAGCTGTTCGATCCCGCGCATGAGCTGGATATCGGCATCAGCCGGCGAGGTGTCACCCGAGAGGACAAGCTGGGCGATATAGGCCACCCGTTTGACGGGTGTCTTGGCCTCTTCGGGGTGGATGGCATCGCGTAGCCGCAGGATGTGGGCCCCGGGGGTGACAATGGAGAGCCGCGAGCGACGATCTCCGTTTTCGATCACCGCGCCGTTGATCAGCACCCGCTCCTTGGGGCTGAGCTTGAGGACGAGGCCGCTCATTTGTTTGCTCCGGTCGCCGCCGAGGCTGGGGCCTTGGCGGCGCGTGGTGCAGCGGCAGCCGGGCTGGCCCCGAGGCCGCGCATGACGGCCATATTGATTTCGATTAGCGGCACCACGTTGGCCTTGCGGCGCAGCACCTTAGAGGAATGCTCGGAGGTGAAGCGGGCGAGGTAGAAGATGCGGGCGCGCAGATCGGGGGAGAGACCATTTTCGGCGTCTGCCACATCGGCGGCGAGGGCCGTCCAGAGTTGCCGGTTCTCGTGGATCGCCGCGACCAGGGCGTTGAAATTTCGGGGGGCCTTGAGGCGCGAGGTGACCCGGCTGAAGGCTGCGTATTCGGTGCCGCGATGGGTGCGCAGCGGGGCCTGCTGGCCGGAGGAGTAGGCGCTTTGCGCCAGTTGCACGGAGTTCAAGGCTCTGTCCTTCCACTCGGGGGGGAACTGCGGTGAGTAGAGAGTGGGCGGGGCGCCCCGAGCCGTTTTGGCCCGGACCATTCGGCGCCCCGCCCGTTACCGTATTACCGGAACAGCGACAGGATCGACTGCGGTGCCTGGTTGGCGATGGAGAGCGACTGGACACCCAGCTGCTGCTGCACCTGAAGCGCTTGCAGGCGGGCCGAGGCGGCCTCCATATCGGCGTCCACGAGGCTGCCGATACCCGCGGTGAGGCTGTCGGTCAGGTTCGAGATGAACTCCGACTGGGTCTCGATCCGGCCTTCGACCGAACCGAAGTTTGCCGCCGCCTCGATCGCGCCGTCGATGTAGGTTTCGATGTTGGCCAGAGCCGCCTCGACACCCTCATTGGTGGTCACGTCGATGTCGTCGACACCAGCCAGGCCCCCCGTGGCTTCACCATCGGCCAGACCGTTGACCTGCAGGGCCATTGCCGCGCCGTCATTGTCCACCTGAAGCATCCAAGCGCCTGTGGCTGCATCCTGGGTAACGTTGGTGGAAATGTCGGAGAGGCCCGAGCCGTCGATCGCGATCTTCAGGCCCTTGGCCACGTCTTCGAAGGTTTCACCCTTGCCGGCGACGTAGTCGTAGTTGGTGCCGCCGATCGAGACGCGGTAGCCGTCACCCTCGCTGACGCCAGCGGTTGCCGAGAAGGTCACCTCGGAGGCGCGGGCCTGAAGGTTCGCCCCGGTGAAGCTGGAGGCTGCGGCGGTGGCGACGGCCCCTTCCACATCGGCAGAGAATTGCGTGGTGGCCGAGGTGGTATCGCCGTTGATCTCGATGTCGTCGAACTTGGAGGTGGACGTGATAGTAATCACCGCACCGGCGACTTCTGCCGAAATGTCCTCGATACCGGCAGCGTTGATGGCCGCGGTCAGACCGTCGGACACATCGTTCAACGTGGTCGAATCAGCGGTGTAGGAGACCGTGGTTCCGTTGATCTGCAGATTGAAGACATCACCGATGGTTTGAGCCGTGCTCATGGTGATTTCCATCTCGTTCCCGGTGTTCGAGAAATCACGGGTCGAGCTGTCATCGGCGTTCTGGCCTGCGCCAGCCTGCACGGTGACGTTGCCGCCGGTGGCCGCCGCGTCCGCCGCCGTCAGGGCGGAGCCGCCGACGAGCGAGGCACCGGTGCCCATGACACCAGCATCATAGCTGAGATCCTGGCGGGCAACGGTGATGTCGGAGGCCTGCACCGAACCGTCATTGGAGCGATCCAGCGAGGAGAGCACGTTAACGTCATCGGTGCCGTTGAGAAGGTTGAGCCCGTTGAACTGGGCCGCACCCACCACCGAAGCGATCTGATCGGAGAGCGCCGTGATGTCGGACTGCAGCTTCTCGCGGTCGACGTTTTCTTCCTGAGCGCCGACGATCTTCTCTTTCATCTGCACGAGCAGGTCGGTGACGGTTTCGGCGCCGTTGCGGGCCACCGCGACGGTGCTTTCACCGAGAGACAGGCTCTCGGAGATGGCCTTGAAGCCGCGCACGTCGGATTCCATCACCTTGGAGATCGCCCAGATGGCCGAGTTGTCACGAGCGGAGCCCACGGACTTGCCTGTAGAGATTTCGGCCTGGGTCTGCTCGAGGTTCATGTTGATGCCGCGCAGGGTTTGCAGGGCAACCATCGAGCTGGTGTTGGTAAGAATACTGGACATGGTTCTTTCGGTCCTTTTCAGATGAGACGCTTTTGCGCCATTTCGGAACGTCGCCCGTTAGGGCGACTGGTTTCCGGTTTCACCGTCATGCGGACCGATGTTGCGGGCCGCGCCACCCACGAAGGTGCGACTGCGAACCTGACCGAGTGAGTTTAAGGGAGTCCTAATTTACCCCCGCCGCGGAACCGCGCATTTTAGGCGAGTTGTTCGTGATTGGAGAGGACGTTTAGTGAAAAGAACGTGGCCGCCTCCGGTGCGGGGCGTAGGGCGGAGACAGTTGGAATCATGCCAGCAGACATCGCGCCAGGATCAGGCGCGACGTTCGAAGCTGGAGCGCGCCACGCCCAGATCCTTGCGTTTGCCATCGTCTGTATAGGTGTCGAGGTGCTCCGCCGCGCGCCTTGTTTCGCTCAGCCTTCGGGCGACCGCGCGAAGCCCACGCTGGGCGGCATCCAGCAGCCTCTCATTGCCGCGCGAGCTGACCGAAAGCGCCTCAAGCTGAGAGCGAGTCAATGTGTCTGCCTGCGCTTCGATCTGCTTGAGCAACTCGTGCTTCTCTTCATAGAGCGCCTCAAGGCGGATGAAATCCCCGCCCTTCAGGGCTTCACGCTCGGCCTCCATAAGGGCCTGCGCACGTTCATAAAGTTCGATGTTATCAGCCATGGTTTCGCGCCTTCAGACTTTCAAAAATATGTTCCGCCAGGCCAATCCCGCCGCTTTGGGCCATGGCCTTGGCCTGCTCCTGCCTCAGAAACGATGCAAACCCTTCTTCCCCCGCGCCGCCGCCGAAACTCTCTCGTGTGTCGCCCAGCCCCGTGTGCCCCAACATTTCTGCAAGAAAGCTCGCCTCAAGCTCGACAGACAGCTTGCGCAGGTGTTGCTCGCGCTGAGGCAAAACCGCGGATGCAGCGGGCGATGGGATAGGGGGAATCGGCGGCATGGGTGGCCTTTCGAAATGAGGCTATTTTGAGGCATTAGGGCAGAAACCGGTAAAGGATTGGTAACTTTAACAAGGCATTCTGCAGCCAACTTGTCAGAAGGATCAGGTTCAGATGCAGAACGCGATGTTGTCCGAGATGGCCGTATTTGCAGTTAGTCCCGCCGCCGCGCAGGGCCGTGCAGGCGGGCAGGCGCAAGCGGAGGCGGGCGGGCCGGATTGGGCTGCCATTTTCGCGGCGCTGGGGGCTGAAGCCGCGGATGAGGAGGCCGAACCTGCGGCTGGCGGGCCTGAAGCGCGGGAGGAGGTTGTTGAGCCGCCCGATTTTGACGCCCCGCCGGTAGAAGCCGATGCCACGGTGGCGGGTGTAGTGGAAAGCAAAGTGCAGCTGCCGGAGAATGCTGGCGCACGGGTAGACATGGCCGAGCCTGCGCAAATGGATGAACCTGAAGCGGCATTGGCCCGGATTGCGGTGATGTCGGCCGCACCAGAAGCGGGCGCTGAAGTGGCCCCTGAACCCCCGTTGCACAAGGAGGTTGCCCAGGCTGTGGCCGAACTTCGCAGGGTGTCGCGTAGGGAAGAGGGCGGGCAGTTGGGCACTGCTGTGGCAACTGCGCAAGAGGCGCCACAGTTGCACGATGCCGCCCCAGTACGACCGCTGGAGATCGCGCCCGGTTGGGCATTGGCGACTATGTCTGAAACGCCTGCCACTCATGTTTCGCGCGAGGCTCCGGCTCTTGCGATGTCGCGGTTGACGGATCGGGCTGCCTTGATGTCGGCCCTGAGCAATTGGCGCCCGCATGTGGACAATGGCGGCGAAGCTGCGCCGCGTGAGAGACCGGTGAACCCGGCCATCGAGGCCGCCGTGAGCAAGGTTCGTGAAACGATTGCCGCTCTCCGGCCCGAAACCGTTTCAGGAAGCGTTGCGGATATGCCGTTGAACGGATCATTCTTGGAGCGGCTCCGGTCCCGCGTGGATGTACCGGTTGCGCTACCGCCGGCGGATTCGGCCCCCGTTGCGGCGGCCCCGGAGGCCGCGCCGGAGCTTGCAATGCCCGCGCGTGTCGCTTCCGCACCTCCGCAAATCGCACCGGTCGCCGCCGTTATCGCGCGAGGGCTGGCCGCGGAGCCGCTTCCGGTGATCACCCCGAGCATGGCCTTGGAGGCCGCGACCGCGATTCCCGAGGCGCGCACCATTCCGCAGCTTGCGCCCCACGCATCGATTGTTGCCGCGCCGTCCAGGCATGCGGCCGCGGCGCAGCAGGTGGCTGCTCAGATTGCTGAGATCTCGCGCCCGCTGCCCGATGGGCCAGTGGAACTGAGCCTGAAACCTGAAGAGCTCGGGCGACTGAAGCTTTCGTTCACGGGGAGTGAGGCGGGGCTGCATATTGCCGTAACCGCCGAGCGGCCAGAGACGCTTGAGATGATGCGCCGCCATATCGAAATTCTGGCGCAGGAAATGCGACGCCTCGGGCATGAGGGTGCCCAATTCAGTTTTGCCAGCGGCGACAGCGGATTTGGCCAGCATCAGAACGGGGAGGGCGAGGGCAAGACCGTAAGCTGGGCGGGCAACGACGCGCCGAATGAGGCGCTGCCACCCGGCGCTGAGGGGCCGCAGACCCTGCAACTCGGCACCACCGACCTAGACCTTCGTCTCTGACTGGAGCCCATGATGGAAACCTCATCTGCCACAGCCGCCACCCTGAGCCAGAATTCCAACGCCCAGGCCAGCCAAGGCTACATCAACTCGGATTTTGAAACCTTCCTGAAGATGATGACCACGCAACTCCAAAATCAGGATCCGCTGAACCCACTCGACAGCGCAGATTTTGCCGTGCAACTGGCGACCTTTTCCAATGTTGAGCAGCAGGTGCGCACCAACGTGCTGCTTGAAGAGCTGTCCGCGCAAATGGGGATGACGGGCATGTCGGAGTTGGCGAACTTTGTCGGCATGGAAACCCGGGTCACCGCCCCTGCGCGGTTCACCGGGCAGCCGATCGAGATGACACTCGATCTGGCCAGCGAGGCCGACGCCGGGATGCTGGTGGTGACGGATGAGTTTGGCATTGAGCGACAGCGGCTGATGATCGACTCAAGCGCGCCCTTCCACGTCTGGCAAGGGGTGGATGAAAGTGGCATTCTTTTCGCCGATGGCACTTACACGTTCAGCGTGGAGAGTTACGCGGGCGAAGAGCTGATCGCGACCACTCAGGCGCAGGTTTATGCCCTCGTTGAGGAAGCGAGACTGGAGAACGGAGAG
Source organism: Vannielia sp. ABF1_015 (assembly GCF_056160745.1). Lineage (NCBI taxonomy): Bacteria > Pseudomonadati > Pseudomonadota > Alphaproteobacteria > Rhodobacterales > Paracoccaceae > Vannielia > Vannielia sp. ABF1_015. The sequence continues at coordinate 263,755 of NZ_JBSWXT010000003.1, read as the reverse complement.
ACCATGCTGCTGTTGAACAGCGGCGTTACTGTGCCGGCATCTTCGGTGACGGCGCTGCGCTTTCCGGTTGTCTATGAAGAAAGCCCCGATGCGGTGAACGGCAGTGCGGAAGGCGCAGGCACGTAATATTCAAGCGCGACGCAGCGCTGATTGCCGGTGCGGTGACGGAAAGCACGAGAGCGCAGGGTAAGATACGGCTCCTCGCTGAGCGAAGCGTTGGCTGCCGATGCCCAGGTGCGTTGCGAAGCGATTCCAAGCCCCTGAGCGCCGTGGGGCTCGAAGAGCCGGGCCGTGTGTGGGGCGGTGGCGAAAGCCAGCGCGCGTGTGATGCGGCGCCTCCGCGCGCACCGAGCGCAATAGGGTCAGGTATCCGCGCCGAGCGTAGCAGGCTAAGCACACGATCCGAGCGTAGCGAGGCTACGCGCGCCAACTGAGCGTAGCGAAGCCTCCAGGCGCCTCCCGAGCGGAGCGAGGCTACTGAAAAGCCAGCCGGGCGTCAGCCCGGCGGCCAGAGGTGTTACAGGTTGCTGGTCAGGGCCATGGCGGCGATTGCGATGGCGGCGCCGAGGGTGGTCCAGCCGAGGCGGTGCCAGAACTTGCTGCCCGAGGGGCGGGGCGGTGGCGGGGTGGCTTGGGCGATCAGGGCGCGTTCGAGCAGCGCCGGCAGGCGCGGGCCGAAGCGGATGGCGACGCGGGCGGTTTCCTTGAGGTCGTGCAGCAGCGCGGCGGGGCCGACGTTGCGCTTCACGTAATCTTCCACTACCGGGCGCGCGGCCTGCCAGATGTTGATGTTGGGGTGAAGCGAGCGCGCCACTCCTTCCACCACCACCATCGTCCGCTGGAGCAGGATCAGCTCGGTGCGGGTTTCCATTCCGAAGCGCTCGGTCACCTCGAAGAGGTAGGAGAGCAGTCGGGCCATGGAAATATGGGTCGCGTCCATTCCGAAGATCGGCTCGCCCACCGCCCGCAGTGCCCGCGCGAACTCGTCGACATCGCGGTCGGCGGGTACGTATCCGGCCTCAAAATGCACCTCGGCCACGCGCTTGTAATCCTTGCGGATGAAGCCCATCAGGATCTCGGCATAGACCCGGCGGGTATACTCGTCGATCCGGCCCATGATGCCGAAATCCAGCGCGATGATCTCGCCGCCCGGCGCAACCTTGAGGTTGCCCTGATGCATGTCGGCATGAAACAGGCCGTCGCGCAGGGCGTGGCGCAGGAACAGCGACAGCACCCGTTCGCCAAGGGCCACCCGGTCGTGGCCCGCTGCATCCAGCGCCGCGAGGTCGTTGAAGGATATGCCCTCGGCCCATTCCAGCGTCATCACGTGGCGCGCTGAAAGCGGCCAGAACGGGCGCGGCACCATGAAGCCTTCGTCGCCCTCGGTGTTCTCGGCAAACTCGGAGGCGGCGGAGGTTTCCAGCCGCATGTCGAGCTCGCCAGCCACCACGCCTTCAAAGTGCTCGATCACATCGCGGGGGCGAAGCCGACGGGAGGCGGGCGAGAGCAGCTCAATCATCGCGGCGGCGAAATAGAAGGCGTCGACGTCACGGGCAAAGGCGCGTTCGATCCCGGGCCGTAGCACCTTGACCGCCACCTCGCGCCCGTCGTCGGACCGCACGGCCTTATGGACCTGCGCAATGGAGGCCGCCGCGACCGGCTCGGAAAACTCCGAGAACAGCGCCTCGACCGGCTGGCCCAGCTCTGCCGCCACCACACGCATCGCCTCGGCGCGGGGGAAGGGCGGCAGCTTGTCTTGCAGGACCATGAGCTGCTGGGCGAGCTCGGGGCCCACCACATCGGGCCGGGTCGAGAGGATCTGGCCGAATTTGATGTAGGCCGGGCCAAGGGCGGTGAGCGCGCGGGTGACGGGCGGCTGCGACGGATCGCCCTTCAGCCCCAGCCATTTGAACGGCCAGCCGAGCACACGGGCGGCCACGCGAAGCGGGCGCGGTGCGTCCATCGCCTCCAGCGCCACGCCCATCGCGCCGGTGCGCTCAAAGGTGGCCCCGGTGCGGATCAGCCGCCAGATGTTATGCGGGCCGCGCACCCGGGCCTCAGAGCTTCCAGCCGGAGTGCAGCGCGGCTACCCCGAGGCTGAGGTTGCGGTATTTCACCTGCTCGAAGCCGGCGGTGCGGATCATCGAGGCGAACTCCTCCTGCGGCGGGAACTTGCGGATGCTCTCCACCAGATACTGATAGCTGTCGCGGTCGCCCGTCACCAGCTTGCCCATGCCCGGGATCACGTTGAAGGAGTAGGCGTCATAGGCCTTTTGCATCAGAGGGTTAGGCAGTTGCGAGAACTCCAGCACCATCAGCCGCCCGCCGGGGCGCAACACGCGGTAGGCCTCTGCGAGCGCATCTGGAATGCGGGTGACGTTCCGGATGCCGAAGGAGATGGTGTAGGTGTCGAAGCTGTTGCTTTCGAAGGGCAGGGCCATGGCATCGCCCACCACCCAATCGAGCTTGTCGGCCATATCGGCGGCCTCGGCGCGTTTGCGGCCCTCCACCAGCATTGCCTCGGTCATGTCGCAGACCGTGGCCGTGGCCCCCTCACCGGCGCGGCGCAGGAAACGGAAGGCGATGTCGCCCGTGCCACCGGCAACATCCAGAAGCTTTTGGCCGGGGCGGGGCGCCAGCCAATCCATCATCGCGTCTTTCCAGAGCCGGTGGATGCCGACGCTCATCAGGTCGTTCATCACATCGTATTTGGAGGCCACGGAGGAGAAGACCTCGTGGACCATGCCGGCCTTTTCGGCCTCGGGCACCTCGGCATTGCCGAAATGCGTGGTTTTTCCGTCATCTGCCATGGGCTTGCCCAACTTTGTTCGCAAACCGGATATAGGCAATCTGCACCGGATACAAACGTGCCAGATGAGCGCAGGAGGGTGCGAGATGGGTGAGCAGGAGCAGTTCTGGCTGAGGGCGTTGACTTTCGTTCTCGACAACCCGCTGGTGCTGTTGGCTCTTGCCGCTGCTGTGGTGCTGCTCGTGATCGCGGCAATTGCGGCCTATGTCTATTTTGTCTGGATCCTGCCTGCGAAGCTCGGCCGGGCGGTCACCAACAAGCTTTATGAGGCGACCAATGCCGCCGACGCGCAGGGCCGCCGGGTGGAGCTGACGGCGGGGGCGAAGTTCATGAAGCAGCGGGACATCGCTCCATTGGCATCGCGTGGCATGTCGCAGGCGGCGGAAGACTCGCTTGGCAGCAAGGTGATGAAAACCACTTGGGGGATGCGGGTTTCTACAGTGTTTCTTGTGGTCGCCGCAGTCGCGGTGCTTCTTACTTCAGACTTGGGGCTGAACCCGGAGTGGATGATATTCGTCAAGCCCGCCATAATCGGTGTTGGGCTGCTGGGCATCGCCCACGTGTTCAGCTTTGAGATGCGCTATGATCGGGATGTCATCGTCTCGCAGAGCCTCATCCAGTTTCGGCGCGAGATCGCATGGCGCGACCTCGTGGACATAAGGGATGAGGGCAACGGGGTGTATCGGCTGACCTCGGCGGATGGCAAGAAGATGCGGGTGCAGAAGTATATGACCGGCATGAGCGAGTTTTTGACCCGGGCGCATGGCGCGATTGACGGGCGCGGGGCCTTGGCCTGAGGGCTTGCGGGGCCGCGCTGGCCCGCTAGGTTTGGCGTCTGACCTTTGAGCCGGAGCCGATATGCCCGAACTGCCCGAGGTGGAGACCGTGCGCCGCGGTTTGCTGCCTGCCATGGAAAACACCGTGATTGCCGAGGCCCGGGTGAACCGGGAGGGGCTGCGCTGGCCGTTTCCGCCTAGCATGGCAGAGCGGCTCACCGGCAAGCGCGTGCTGGGGCTACGACGGCGCAGCAAGTATATTCTGGCCGATCTGGACAGCGGTGAGACGCTGCTGATTCATCTGGGGATGTCCGGGCGGATGCGGGTGAGCGGCGAGGGTCTGGGGCTGTTTCACCACAGCCATCCAGCGACGGAAAAGCATGACCATGTGGTGTTGGACATGGAGAACGGGGCGCGGGTGACGTTCAATGATGCGCGCCGTTTTGGGGTGATGGACCTTGTGCCGACCGTGGAGGCCGAGGCGCATCGGCTGCTGGCCGCGCTTGGGCCAGAGCCGCTGGGCAACAGTTTTAGCGAGTCGCACCTGATCGCCGCATTCGAGGGGCGGAATACGCCGGTAAAAGCCGCGCTACTGGACCAGAAGATCGTGGCCGGGTTGGGCAATATCTATGTGTGCGAGGTGCTCCACCGCACCGGCATCTCGCCACGCCGGAAGGCCGGGCAAATCTCTGCGCCCCGGGTTGCGCGGCTGGTTCCGGCAATTCGTGAGGTCTTGGAAGAGGCCATCGAGGCGGGCGGTTCCAGCCTGCGTGACCACAGGCAAGCCTCTGGCGAGCTTGGATATTTTCAGCATCGTTTTGCCGCCTATGACCGGGAAGGCGCGCCGTGCTCTACCCCCGGTTGCGGCGGCGTGATCCGGCGGATCGTGCAATCGGGGCGTTCCACTTTCTACTGCGGATCATGTCAAAGATAACTTGCAGCGTGGTCTGACCCTGCTAACAAAGGGAAGTCTGGCAGCCGAAAGGAACCGCCGCCACATGGCCTATGAAACCATCGTCGTCGATACCGCCGACCATGTCTGCACCATCCGTCTCAACCGCCCCGAAGCTCTGAACGCGCTGAACGCGACGCTCATTGGTGAGCTGTCGGAGGCCGTCACCGAGGCCGATGGCAACAAAGCGGTGCGATGCATCATCGTGACCGGCTCGGAGAAGGCCTTTGCGGCCGGGGCCGATATTTCGGAGATGGCAGAAAAGGATTTTGTCGATGTCTTCATGGGCGACATGTTCGGCCCGCAGATCGACAAGATACTGGCTTGCCGCAAGCCGATCATCGCCGCCGTTTCGGGCTATGCGCTGGGCGGGGGCTGCGAGCTGGCGATGATGTGCGATTTCATCATTGCTGCGGACACCGCCAAATTCGGCCAGCCTGAGATCAACCTTGGCGTCATTGCCGGAATCGGCGGCACCCAGCGGCTGACCCACTTCGTTGGCAAAGCCAAGGCGATGGACATGCACCTGACCGGGCGGTTCATGGATGCCGAGGAGGCCGAGCGCAGCGGGCTGGTGAGCCGTGTGGTGCCTGCCAAGAAGCTGATGGATGAGGCGATGGCGGCGGCGCAGAAGATTGCCGAGAAGTCGATGGTTTCGGTGAAGGCGGCCAAGGAGGCGGTGAACCGCGCCTACGAGATGCCGCTGCGCGAGGGGCTACTGTTTGAGCGGCGGCTGTTCCACGGGCTGTTTGCCACCGAGGACCAGAAAGAGGGCATGAAAGCCTTTCTGGAAAAGCGCGAACCGCAGTTTCGCGACAAGTAGAGCCGAGGTCTCTCTGCCCCTGCGTGACGTTCTCGCACATCGGGCGCTAAGCGCGGGGCTGAACGAGGAACGAGGCTCACGGGCTCGGCCGCGCCGATTTTTCTTTGCAATCGAATGCAGGGGCTGTATACGCCCGCGATACATGCGTGTGAGGCCCGCTCTGGCCAGAATCGCCCGGTTGCGAACCCGGGGTCGGGTCTTCCCGCGCTCACCAGTTTGAAACGCACGACCCGACGAAAGAGAGACACACCATGGCCAATTCGCCCCAAGCCAAAAAACGCGCCCGCCAGAACGAAGCCCGCTTCGCTGTGAACAAGGCGCGCCGTTCGCGCATCCGCACCAGCCTTCGCAAAGTCGAAGAGGCCATCGCCTCCGGTGACAAGGATGCCGCCACCGCCGCCCTGCGCGCTGCCCAGCCCGAACTGATGCGCGGCGTGACCAAAGGCGTCTACCACAAGAACACCGCAGCGCGGAAAATGTCGCGCCTGAGCGCCCGCGTGAAGGCCATCGGCGCCTGAGTCGTGATCACATTTCAGGAAAGGGGCGCCACCTTCGGGTTGGCGCCCCTTTTCGTTGCGCTGTGTCGTTCAGGCCATAAAAACTAGGGCGTTCAGGGGGGTGGCGGGATTCGGTCTGATTAAAGCATGAGTCAAGGCAAAAGGTCAGTTGCCCGCTCGCGCGAGCGCTTGCTATCACCAATCCTGCGATTCACGTCGCCTAGGGGGGACATGATCGTTTTCAGCCGGGCACCGGAGCTTCAGGGGAAGCGCTGCACCGGGGCAAAAAGCTGGAAACGGGTTGTTGTCGAGAGAGTCTGCAGGCGAGCCTGAATGGCCGCTCTGTCAGGGTCGCTGCTGCTGACACGACATGTCCGAAGAGATGTCACTGGCTGGCGGGCAAAGCTTGCGTCCGTACAGCCTGTCTTTTGAATGCTCTATGGAGCCGGCTCAGCGCTATTGCGCAATGGGCACCGAAAGGCATTGCCATCCGCGTCCCCGACGCCCGTGAGCCGCATGAGTGCGGGCCGCCAGATTTGGCAGGGGCGGTTTGTGGGTGTGTGAATGACAAACAAAAAGTGGGACAGGATAGTGGGAATGCCGCAGACGCGATGGGGACAGGTCAGCGAGTCGCTCAAGACGACGGTTGGACAAAATAATTTCAAAACCTGGATTGAGCCGCTTAAGCTGAACAGCCTGGAGAATGGCGTTGCGCATTTCGAAGTGCCGACCAACTTTTTTGGCAATTGGGTGAGCCGCAATTTCTCGGACACGATCGTCAAGCAGATGAGCCGCGACGGGCTTGAAGTGCGCCGCCTTGAGTTTCGTGTGCCCAGCGCGGCGGCGCGCGCTGCGGCCGCGGAGCAGGCGGCCAATGAGGTGCGCCCTGTGGAAGCCGCCAGCGATGATGCTGGCGCTGGCAGCCGTGGTGCAAGCGCCGGTGGGTCCGGACGAGGCCAGTCCGGCGGGTCGGGCAATGCCGGGAGCAACAGTGACGATGATCTGCCTGGGGCCGCGCTGGATGAGCGCTTTACCTTCGACAGCTTCGTCGTCGGCAAGCCCAACCAACTGGCCTATACCGCCGCGCGCCGGGTGTCGGAAGGTGGCCCGCTGACTTTCAATCCGCTGTTCCTTTATGGCGGTTCCGGCCTTGGCAAGACCCACTTGATGCACGCCATTGCATGGGCTCTGCAGGAATACTGCCCGGAGAAGAAGGTGGTGTATCTGTCGTCTGACCAGTTCATGTATCGCTTTGTCCGCGCCCTGCGCGAAGACGGGATGCACGAGTTCAAGCAGGCGTTTCGCTCCGTCGATGTGCTGATGGTGGATGACGTGCAATTCTTCGCGGGCAAGAACAGCACGCAGGAAGAGTTCTTCCACACGTTCAATGCGCTCTCCGATCAGGGCAAGCAGATCGTCATCAGCGCCGACCGCGCGCCGCATGACATCAAGAAGATCGAAGACCGGATCGCCAGCCGTTTGGCCTCGGGCCTCGTCGTGGACCTGCACCCGACCGATTACGAGCTGCGGCTGGGGATCCTTCAGCAGAAGGCGGAGTTTTACAAAGGCCACTATGGCAACCTCGATATTGCGCCGCATGTGCTGGAGTTTCTCGCCCATCGGATTACCGGCAACGTCCGCACGCTCGAAGGCGCCCTGACCCGACTCTTTGCTTTCGGCAATCTTGTTGGCCGCGAGGTTTCTCTGGAGATGGTGCAAGAGTGCCTTGCCGACCTGCTCCGCGCCTCCGAGCGCAAGCTGACTGTGGAAGAAATTCAGCGCCGGGTGTGCGAGCACTACAACGTGCGCATCTCCGATATGACCGGCCCCAAGCGGCACCGCACCATCGCCCGCCCGCGTCAGGTGGCGATGTTCCTTGCCAAGGGGATGACCGCCCGCTCGCTGCCGGAGATTGGACGCCGCTTTGGCAACCGGGATCACACCACGGTGCTTTATGCGGTGCGCAAGATCGAAGAGATGATGCAGACCGACAGTGGATTGGCCGATGACATCGAGCTGCTGAAGCGGATGCTCGAAGCCTGATCGCCGGGGGCGGGCTTGTGGCCCGCCCGGTCTGCCGTTGGGGGTGCTCTTGACGCTCCTTTGAAACCTCACGAAACTGCGAGAAACAACTTGCCTGCCGAGGGGAAACGCATAGTCTGCGCCTCCCGGCACCTAGGGGGACAGAGCAATGAAATTCTCGATCGAGCGGGCCGTTCTGCTGAAGGCCATCGCGCAGGCGCAGTCGGTTGTCGAGCGCCGAAACACCATTCCGATCTTGGCCAATGTGCTGATCGAAGCCGAAGGCGACGGTGTGCAATTCAGGGCCACGGACCTTGATATCGAGGTGGTCGATAAGGCCCCGGCGGTGGTCGAGAAGGCGGGGGCCACCACGGTGAGCGCCGTCACCCTGCATGAGATCGTGCGCAAGCTGCCCGACGGGGCGCAGGTGCAACTGACCGATGACAGTGCCGCCGGGCGGCTGACGGTGGAGGCGGGGCGCTCTAACTTTCAGCTTGCCACGCTGCCGAAAGAAGATTTTCCGGTTATGGCGTCGAGCGAGTATGGGGCCAACTTCAGCGCCGGTGCCGCCACGCTGCGCCGCCTCTTCGACAAGAGCAAGTTTGCGATTTCCACTGAGGAAACAAGGTATTACCTCAACGGTGTTTACATGCATGTGGCCACCGGTGAGGAGGGCCAGGCGCTGCGCTGCGTGGCGACCGATGGTCATAGGCTGGCCCGCGTGGATGCACCGCTGCCCGAGGGCGCGGAGACGATGCCGGGCGTGATCGTGCCGCGCAAGACGGTGGGCGAGTTGCGCAAGTTGCTCGACGATGACGAGGCGCAGATTGCTGTTTCGGTCAGCGAGACCAAGGTGCGCTTTGCCACGCCCGAGATCACCCTGACGAGCAAGGTGATTGACGGCACCTTCCCCGATTACACCCGCGTCATCCCGACCGGAAACACCAAGAAGCTGGAGGTGGATGCCGCCGAGTTTGCCAAGGCTGTTGATCTGGTGTCGACGGTCAGCAGCGAGCGGTCCCGCGCGGTGAAGCTCTCGCTCGACGAAGACAGGCTGGTGCTTTCGGTAAACGCGCCCGACAGCGGTGCAGGCTCGGCAGAGCTGGCGGTGGCCTATGGCGACGAGCATCTGGAGATCGGCTTCAACGCCAAATACCTCACCGAGATTGCCAGCCAGGTGGACCGGGAGAACGCGGTGTTCCTGTTCAACTCCGCCGGTGATCCGACGCTGATGCGCGAAGGCTCCGACACCTCGGCGCTCTACGTCGTGATGCCAATGCGGGTTTAAGTGGCGGTGGGTTTAACCCACCCTACAGCCATGCCCCGCCTTGCCCTCACATCCCTGACGCTCTCACACTTCCGCTCGCATCGTCGGGCGGAACTGGCTTTGGATGGCCGTCCGGTTGCGCTTTGGGGGCCGAACGGGGCGGGCAAGACCAATGTGCTGGAGGCAGTTTCGCTGCTCTCGCCCGGGCGTGGGCTGAGGCGGGCGAGCGCCGAAGAGATGGCGCGCGCGCCCGAGGCGCTGGGCTGGAAGGTGAAGGCGGAGCTTGCCTCGCTGGGGCATTTTCATGAGCTGGAAACATGGGCCGAGGCCGGGGCCAGCGGGCGCAGCGTAAAGATCGACGGCAAGGCGGCGGCGCAGGTGGCGTTGGGGCGGCTCGCGCGGGTCGTCTGGCTGGTGCCCTCGATGGATCGCCTCTGGATCGAAGGGGCCGAGGGGCGGCGGCGGTTTCTAGACAGGATCGTGCTCAGCTTCGAGCCAGCACATGGCGAGGCGGTGCTGGCCTATGAAAAGGCGATGCGCGAGCGCAACCGGCTGCTGAAGGACATGGTGCGCGACGCACATTGGTATGCGGCGTTGGAGCAGCGGATGGGCGAGGAGGGCGCGCGCATTCATCGCCACCGCGAAGACGCGTTGATGCGGCTGGCGGCGGCGCAGGATGAGGCGAGCAGTGCCTTTCCGGCGGCGGGGCTGATGCTGAGCCACCCCGAACCGGCCTGTGACACGCCCGGTGACGCCGAGGCGCTGACGGCGGCACTTGCAGAGGGCCGCGCGCGCGACCTTGCGGCAACGCGCACGCTGACCGGCCCGCACCGCGCCGACCTTGGGGCCACCTATATTGCCAAGGACACCCCGGCACGGCTTTGCTCCACCGGCGAGCAAAAGGCGCTGCTCCTCTCGCTCATCCTCGCCAATGCCCGTGCGTTGGCCGAAGATTTCGGTGCACCGCCGCTGTTGCTTCTCGATGAGGTGGCGGCGCATCTCGATGCCTCGCGCCGCGCCGCGCTCTATGCCGAGATCGAGCGGCTGGGCGCGCAGGCCTTCATGACCGGCACAGGGGCGGAGCTGTTCGAGGAACTGGGTGACAAGGCGCAGCACTTTGAGGTGACGGAAGCAGGCGGGGTTTCGACGGTCAGCGAGGTGACGGTGTGAGGCAGGTGTTGCTGTTGAGGGGCATCAACGTGGGCGGCCATGGCAAACTGCCGATGGCGGAGCTGCGCGAGCTGTTGGAGCGGCTCGGGGCCACGCGGGTGCAGAGCTATATCCAGTCGGGCAATGTGGTGTTGAGCGATGCCCCCGGCGTGGAGCAGGTCGAAGCGGCGATCGAGGCTGGGTTCGGCTTTCGGCCCGCTTGCATGTTGATCGGGGCGGATGACTGGCAGGCGGCGATGGAGGCGGACCCCTTCAAGGAGGCGCGGGAGACGCCGAAGCTGATGCATTATTTCTTCTGCGCGCGCCAACCCGCGGCTGACATGCTGGCGGTTGAGAAGGTGCTGGAAAACGGCGAACGGGCCGAACTGCTGGGGCGGGTGCTGTACTTTCATGCACCGAACGGCATGGGCAAATCAAAGTTTCCGGCAAAGGTGGAGCGACTCCTGGGCACGCCTGCCACGGCGCGCAACTTTGCCACGATCGCCAAGCTGGCCGAGATGCTGGACGCGCCATGACGATCACCCCTGCCGAACTGGGGCTCTATGCCTTTGCGCTGCTGATCCTGTTTCTCACGCCCGGCCCTGTTTGGATGGCGCTGACGGCGCGGGCGCTGAGCGGGGGCTTCAACGCCGCATGGCCGCTGGCGCTGGGGGTGACGGTGGGCGATGTGCTTTGGCCCTTTCTTGCGATCTACGGGATCACTTGGGTCACGACCGTTTTCGCGGGCTTCATGGCGGTGCTGAAGTGGGTCGCGGCGGCGATCTTCCTTGTCATGGGTGGGCTCATCTTGCGCCATGCGGGCAAGTCGATTGCCGCTGACAGCCGGCTGACGCGGCCCGGCATGTGGGCCGGGTTCGCCGCCGGGATGGCGGTGATCCTGGGCAATCCAAAGGCGGTTCTGTTTTACCTCGGTGTGTTGCCGGGCTTTTTTGACCTCACCGCCGTGACATGGGCCGACATCGCCGCGATCACCGCGCTTTCGGCGGTGGTGCCGCTTTTGGGCAACCTCGGTTTTGCCCTGATGATCGACCGCGCCCGCCGCCTGCTGGCCTCACCGGAGGCGCTCCGGCGGACGAATATCGTGGCGGGCTGTCTGTTGATGCTCGTGGGCTGTGTGATCCCCTTTACCTGACGGAAAACGTCACTGGCGCTTGGGCGGGGGCCGGGTATCCTGCCGATCATGCGCCGCTTGTTCGTGATCTTCCTTCTGTGCGTCACTGCCCTTCCCGCGCTCGCCGAAAAGCGGGTGGCGCTGGTGATCGGCAACGATCGCTACGAGGACATGCGCCCCCTGAAAAACGCGGCGAACGATGCCGATACAGTGGGCGCGGCGCTAGAGGCGCTTGGCTTTGACGTGGTCTATGAGCGCGACCGCGACAAGCGACGGATGGAGCGGGCGCTGGAAGACCTTGAGTATGACGGTGAAGGCGCCGATGTGGCGGTGGTCTACTTCGCCGGGCATGGCTTCGAGGTGGGGGGCGACAACCGGCTGCTGCCGGTGGATGGTGACGGATCTTCGATCGAGAGCCTGATGGAAAGCTCGCTAAGCCTTGCCGAGATCCGCGAGCGGGTGGGGAAGATTGCGCCGGTCGCGGTGCTGTTGGTGGACGCGTGCCGGGTGGACCCGTTTGAGGGCGTGGATGAGGGGCGCGCGGCGATTGCTTTGCAGGCAGGTGAGACACCGGGCTTTGCGGCCGTGCCGCGCGGCGAGGGCACGCTGATCGGCTTCTCCACCGCACCGGGGGCGGTGGCGCTGGACGGGGAGGGCAAAAACTCGCCCTTCGCCGCTGCGCTGGCGCGGCATCTTGCAGCGCCGGGGCTGGAGGTACGCTCGGTGCTGACGCTGGTGCAGCAGGAGGTGTATGACCGCACGCGCGGGGCGCAGCTGCCCTACGTGGAAAGCGCCCTGCCGCGGCTGTTCTTTGCTGCCGGTCAGGATGACGCGCTGCCCGAGCGGGAGCGGCTGTTGCTGGCGATGGCCGAGCTGACGCCGGATGTGCGCGCCGAGGTGGAGCGGGTCGCCAGTGACGCCGAAGTGCCGCTGGCGCCGATCTTCGGGGCGCTTCTGGCCAATGATCTTTCTGATGCGTCGCCAAGTGAACGCAGCGCCAAGCTTGCCGAGGCGGCGGCGGCCTTCGTGGCGACGCGGGCGCAGTTGCGGCAGCTTTCGGCGCAGGATGGCGAGGTGGCCGAGATGCGCCGGACGGCCGAGATGCGGCTGGAACTGGGCGATTTTACCGGCGCATTGGGCGCGCTCGACGAGGCGGTTGCGCTCGACAGGGCCTCGGGCGATGCGCTGATGGAAAACCTCGTGGCGCGGCGCATGTCGGAGGCCGAGACACTTCGGCTGAAGGCCGGTGTGGCCCGCACCCGGTTGGATTACGCACTGGCGCTGGAGGTGCTGGAGCAGGCGGGTGTGATCCACGAGGAGCTTGCCGCGCTGAGCCCGCCTGAGGCGGCGCGAATTGCACGGATCGAGCTCTTTCAGGAGGCGGCGGAGATTTTCACCCTGCTGGGCGACCATGCCGCCGCGCTGGGGGCCTATCAAGGCATGCGTGATCTGGCGGGCGCGGAGTTTTTGCAGGCGCAGGATGACGTTGCCATGCGCCGTCGCCTCTACCTTGCCTTTGTGGGCATCGCCAAGGCGCAGAAGGTGGTGGGCGATACCGAGGCTGTGCGCGAGGCGGCGGTTCAGGCTGTGAGGGTGCTGCGCAAGGGCGAGGGGCAGGGGGCGGCCCTTCAGCACGATCTGGATGTCTGGGAGGTCGAGATGTTGATCGGCGACCTCGGGATCTTGCTGGGAGATCACGAGGCCGCGCTGAAGGACTTTGAGGATGCCGCTGCGCGGATGCGGCCCCACGCCGAGGCCCGCCCTGAGGATGCGGCGGTGCAGCTGAGGCTTGCAGAGGCCAATGAGCGGCGCGGCGATGCCCAGATTGGCATGGGCGAGGCGGAGAAGGCCTTTGACAGCTACTGGGAGGGGCTGGAGATTTACGGCGCGACGGCGCGTGAATCGGGCAAACGCGATGGCCTTGCGATCGGGCGCACGGCGATGAAGGTGGGGCGCGCTCTGCTGGAGACCGGCGATGTTGAGCCAGCGCTTCAGTATTTTGCGAAGGCCGAAGAGTTCTTGGTCAAGATGTTCGAGCAAGACCCGCAACGCGCGGCGCTGCGCCACGCTTTGAGTAGCACGCTGATCGGGCAATCCATGGCGCTGACCCGGATGATGGAGCGCGAAGAGGCCGAAGCGAAGGCGCGGGAGGCGCTGGACTTGTTGCGCCCGATGCTGGCGGCGGCGCCGGGGGACACGGCCATCGGGCATGCGGTGTTCGAGGCGGAATTTGCGATGGGGCGGGCGCTTTCGTTCCTGGGCCAGGATGCCGAGGCGAAGGCTGCGTTGGAGCGGGCCCGTGGGCAGATGGAAGCACTGCGCGAGGCCAACCGGACCCACGCGGGCTGGATTTATGACGGCATCGTTCTGGAACGGTATATCGCCTACCGCGCCGCGCGCGCGGGGGACCGGGAGGCGGCACTGGAGGGGCTGATCGAAGCGCGAGGCTTTGCCAGGATCCTGATGAACATGAAGGGTGAAAACCGTCGTTGGCGGGATCTGAACCTTGAGATCAACCTGCAAATCGAGTCCCAACAGCTTGGCGCCACGAGCGAGGCGGAGCTGAAGCAGTTGCACCTGACCCGCTCCTACATCGTGCTGACCAGCATCTGGCTGCTGATGCAGGACGCGGAAGACCCGGAAACCGCCCTGCAGGCCGGGCTTGCGATGCTGCGACTCGGGCAGACGGAGGTTGTGTTGGGTGAGGTGGTGGAAGCCGACGGCACCATGCGCGACGCCTATGATTGGCTGACCTCGGCCGCCGCGCGAATGGAGCGGGCGGAACCGACGATTTACGCCGCCGAGGCTGCGGAGTCGCTGGGGCAGCTGGAGCTTGGCTATGGCAGCGCCGAGAACGCCGAGGCATGGCACCGGATCGCGCTGGAATTGCGCCAGAAGTTGATGGTGAACCATTCGCAAGACACGCGCCGTGGCTGGCTGCTCTCGGTGAGCCATGAGCAACTCGGCATTGCGCTGGCCGCACAGGGGCGCAAGGAGGAGGCGATTGCCGAACATGAGGCGGCGCTGGACATACGGCTCAAGCTGTTGGAGACGCTAAAGGCTGATCGCGGCGTCACTTGGGGGCTCTATGTCAGCTACTATCACCTCGCGGATCTGGGGGTGGAACCGGCTGAGAATATGGCGCGCGCGCTGGAGGTTTTGGAGCGGATGGAGGCGCGGGGCTGGCTCTCTGCGGAGCAGGCCGAATACCTTGGCGTCACCCGCGACCGGATCGCCGAAATCGCCAAGGAAAATCAGGCAGATACAGCGCCAGCGGAAAGCCCCTGAAAAGCCGCCGAAAATCGTGTCATCCGCGTGACATCCCCGGCCCGAAAGTCTATAAATCCGGCACAACAACAACGGACAGGCGGCATGGCCGAAAACGAACAGGCACCCGAAGAATACGGCGCAGATTCCATCAAGGTTCTCAAGGGCTTGGAGGCGGTTCGCAAACGCCCTGGCATGTACATCGGTGATACCGATGACGGCTCGGGCCTGCACCACATGGTGTATGAGGTCGTCGATAACGGAATCGACGAGGCGCTGGCGGGCCACGCCGACCGTGTAACCGTGACGCTGCATGCCGATAATTCGGTTTCTGTCAGCGATAACGGGCGCGGGATTCCGGTGGATATGCACCCTGAAGAGGGCGTCAGCGCGGCCGAGGTCATCATGACCCAGCTGCACGCGGGCGGTAAGTTTGACCAGAACAGCTACAAGGTGTCTGGCGGTCTGCACGGGGTTGGCGTTTCGGTCGTCAACGCGCTTTCTGACTGGCTGGAACTGCGCATCTGGCGCAACGGCAAGGAGCACGTGGCGCGGTTTGAGGGCGGCGTCACGACAGAGTCGCTCAAGGTGCTTGGCGATGCGGGTGGCAAGAAGGGCACCGAGGTGCGCTTTCTGGCCTCGACCGAGACGTTCTCAAACCTTGAATACAGCTTCAAGACGCTGGAGAACCGCCTGCGCGAGCTGGCCTTCCTCAACTCGGGCGTCCGCATCCTGCTGCGCGATGAGCGCCCGGCGGAGGCGCTGGAAAGCGAGCTGTTTTACGAGGGCGGCGTGCGCGAGTTCGTCAAGTATCTCGACCGGCACAAGACCCCGGTGATGGAAGAGCCGATCTTCATGGTCGGCGATAAGGATGGCATCGGCGTGGAAGTGGCGATGTGGTGGAACGACAGCTACCACGAGACGGTGCTGCCCTTTACCAACAACATTCCCCAGCGCGATGGCGGCACCCATATGGCAGGCTTCCGGGGCGCGCTGACCCGCACGATCAACCTTTATGCGCAGTCTTCGGGCATTGCGAAGCGGGAGAAGGTGAGCTTTTCGGGCGACGATGCCCGCGAGGGGCTGACCTGCGTGTTGAGCGTGAAGGTGCCTGACCCGAAATTCTCCAGCCAAACCAAAGACAAGCTGGTGAGCTCCGAGGTGCGGCCTGCAGTTGAAGGGCTGGTCAACGAAAAGCTCGCAGAGTGGTTCGAGGAGCACCCGCTGGAAGCGCGCCAGATCGTCGGCAAGATCGTCGAGGCGGCGCTGGCCCGCGAAGCGGCGCGCAAGGCCCGCGAGCTGACCCGGCGCAAGACGGCGATGGACGTGGCCTCGCTGCCCGGCAAGCTGGCGGATTGCCAAGAGAAAGATCCGAGCAAGTCGGAGCTTTTTCTGGTGGAGGGTGACTCCGCCGGGGGCTCGGCCAAGCAGGGCCGGGCGCGGAGCAATCAGGCGGTGCTGCCACTGCGCGGTAAGATCCTCAACGTCGAGCGCGCCCGGTTTGACCGGATGCTGAGCAGTCAGGAGATTGGCACGCTGATCACCGCGATGGGCACCGGGATTGGCCGCGACGAGTTCAACATCGACAAGCTGCGCTACCACAAGATCGTCATCATGACCGATGCCGACGTGGACGGCGCGCACATCCGCACGCTGCTGCTCACCTTCTTCTTCCGGCAGATGCCGGAGATCATCGAGGGTGGGTATCTCTATATTGCGCAGCCGCCGCTCTACAAGGTTTCGCGTGGGAGGTCAGAGGTTTACCTCAAGGACGTGCCCGCGCTGGAAGATTACCTAATCGCGCAGGGTGTGGAGGGCGCGGTGCTGCGGCTGCCGAGCGGCGAGGAGATTGCCGGGCAGGATCTGGCCCGCGTGGCCGATGCCGCCCGCCAGTTTCGCCGCATCCTTCAGGCCTTCCCGACCCATTACCCCACGCGCATTCTGGAGCAGGCCGCGCTGGCCGGCGCGTTTGAGCCGGGCGCGGCAGACCGAGACCTGCAAGCTGTCGCCGATGCCATTGCCGCCCGGCTGGATCAGGTGGCGGTGGAATACGAGCGCGGCTGGCAGGGCCGGATCACGCAAGACCATGGCATTCGTCTGGCCCGCGTTCTGCGGGGCGTTGAAGAAATCCGCACGCTGGATGGCGCTGTGCTGCGCTCGGGCGAGGCCCGCAGACTGGCACAGGTGGCCGGTGAAGGCCGCGACATCTACAAGCAAATGGGCACCCTGAGCCGCAAAGACCGCGAAACCCAGATTCACGGGCCGCTCGACCTGCTGCAGGCGATCCTTGAGGAAGGCGAGCGCGGGCTGACGCTGCAACGCTACAAGGGTCTCGGGGAGATGAACCCCGGTCAGCTGTGGGAAACCACGCTGGACCCGGAGGCGCGCACGCTGTTGCAGGTGAAAGTCGAAGACCTCGCGGAGGCCGATGACCTTTTTACCAAGCTGATGGGCGATGTGGTGGAACCCCGCCGCGAGTTCATCCAGCAGAACGCGCTGAGCGTGGAGAACCTCGACTTCTAGGGAAGGTGGGCAGATTGCCCACCCTACATTAGCGGTCGCAGGCCCAGATAACGCTGTCGAGCCCCGCAAGGCGGCAGAGCCGTGTGAGCTCGGCAGCGAGCTTGTCTTCACGGGCCTTGGAGGGGCGCACGCCCGGTTCTGACCAGCGGTTCATCACGGTGAGCGTGCCCGCCTTGCGGTTGGCCTTGGCTTCCAGCCGGCCAACGAAGCGCGACCCTTCGAGCAGTGGAAACACGTAGTAGCCCCATTGCCGCTTGGCGGCGGGAACGAACATTTCGACGGTGTAGTCGAAGCCGAAGAGGCGTTTCAGGCGGGTGCGGTCGCGGATTGCCGGGTCAAACGGGTTGAGGATGCGAAGGCGTGAGGTGGGGGCGGTGAGCGCCTCCAGCCGGGCCTTAATGTCGGGGCAGGCCAGCGCCTTGAACCGGGTCTTGTTGGCGGTTTCCACCTCGACAGGCACAAGGCCGGGCGCGGCCTCGGCCCAGCGGGCGGTTTCGGCGACGGTGGTGGCATCCCAGAACTTGCGAATCTCGCCGGGCGTGCCGAAGCCGATACGGTGCAGGGCGGCGCGGGAGAGCCAGTCGATCTGCTCGGAATCGGGCACCTCCTGCTCGCGCAAATGAGCGGGAAAGACGCGCTCGGCGAGATCGTAATGCTTTGTGAAACCCTCGCGGTGGCAGGTGGCCAACTCACCGGAAAACCACAGGAAATCGAGCGCACGTTTGTGCGGTGGGCGTTGCCACATCTCCTTGGGCCCCTCGTGGGTGTGCTCGAAATCGCGGGTGCAAAGCGGGCCTTCTTCGGCCACCCGTGCCTTGACGGAGGAGAGCAGATCGGGGTCGATCTTGCCCCACCAGCCGGAGCGGGAAATCCTTTCGCGCATCCGGGTAAACTGGCGGCGCCACATGGGCAGGAATTCCATCGGCAGCACGGAGGCATCATGGGTGAAATGCTCGAAGACGGCTCGCTGCTTGCCGAGCAACTTGTCCATCATCGGTTCACGGTAGTTGGCGTTGCGCGACCACATGATGTGGTGATGGGCCCGGCTGACGATCTGGATGGAGTCGAGCTGGACGAAGCCGAGATCGTGGATAATGCCGGGCGCGTCGAGCTTGCCGGTGGGCGGCGTGGCGAGGCCGTGGGCAGAGAGCCAGAGGGCGCGGGCCTGGGCATTGGAGATGGTGAGCGCGGTCATTGCGGCAGGATTGGGCCGGGTGCGCGGGGTTTGCAATCCGGTTGCTGACATTTCGGGGGGCGACGCGGGAGCGGCGGGCCAAGAAGGCTTCGCCATTGATCTTGAATGGACGGGGGATGCATGGCCGGTAGGGATGGTGGGCAGATTGCCCACCCTACGGGTCGTGCGTTGCTTTTTATCTGGTCAGAACGGCGAGCAGGGCCTCGGTGGAGGCGTCGCGGTCGTCAGGGTTTCGGCCCGCGCCTCACATCTGCGCGGGGCGTAGCGCGGTGAGGGCTTTGCGCAGGCTGTCTGGCAGCGGTTTGGGGCGGCGGGTGGCCGCGTCAACGTAGACGTGGGTGAAAAAACCTTCGGCGGCGGCAATATCGCTGTCGCCGGGGAAAAGGGCGATTTCGTAGCGCACGGAGGAGGTGCCGATATGGGCGACGCGAAAGGCAGAGGTGACCGGATCAGGGAAACGGATTTCGGCGTGGAAGCGGCAACCGCTTTCGACCATCACGCCGATCTGGTCGCCATTCATATGGTCAAGCAGGCCTGCTTGGATGAGCCAAGCGTTCACGGCCGTATCGAACAGCTCGTAATAGGCCACGTTGTTGAGGTGGCCGTACGGGTCCATGTCCTTCCAGCGGGTGTCGTGACTGGCATGGGCAAAATAGTCGGCGCGGGTGCCGGGCGGCGTTTTCATGCCCCCGATCAGAGACCAAGCGCGGCCCGGATGGCAAGGGCCACGAGGCCCAACACCAGCACCGAGCCGCCATAAAGCGCGATGAACCAAGCTATTCGGCGCATCAGTGATAGCCCGAATCCGCGTCGATCTTGCCGCGGAAGACCCAATAGGCGAAGGCGGTATAAGCGAGGATCACCGGGATCAGGATGCCCGCGCCGATAAGCATGAAGACTTGCGAGTTTTCCGGCGCGGCGGCCTCCCAGATCGTCACCTCGGTGGGCACGATGTAGGGGAACATCGACACGCCAAGGCCGCCAAAGCAGAGCGTGAAGAGCGCAAGCGCGAGGATGAAGGGCGAAAGCTCGGCAGAGGCCACGCGCAGGCGGATCATCAGCAAGACGAAGGCGGCGGCGGTGAACGCGCCGACAATGGCGGCAAGCCCCCAGCCCCAACCGGTGAACCAGCGGGCGTAGTAGCCCTCTTGTAGGAAGGGCGTCCACAGGCTGACCAATGCGATGAAGCCAACGGTGAGCGGGGCGAAAAGCAGCGCCCAGCGGCGCATCCGGTTTTGCAACTCGCCCGTGGTTTTGAGCACCAGCCAGCAGGCTCCCAGCAGCATGTAGCCGACCATCACCGCAACGCCCACGGCGAGCGTGAAGGGGGTGAGCCAATCCCACCAGCCACCGGCGTAGACGCGGGCGGCTTTGTCGATCTCGATGCCTTGCAGGATCGCGCCGAGGGTGATGCCCTGGGTCAACGCGGCAAGGCCCGAACCGCCGATGAAGGCAATGTCCCACAGCGGCTTCCAACGCTCGGTCCGCCAGCGAAACTCGAAAGCAACACCGCGAAAGACCAACGCCAGAAGCATGGCGATGAGCGGGGCGTAGACCGCGGGAAGGATCAGCGCGTAGGCCAGCGGGAAGGCCGCGAAAAGGCCGCCGCCGCCCATCACCAGCCATGTTTCATTGCCATCCCAGACGGGGGCGACGGTGTTCATCATCACGTCTCTGTCCTTGCGGCGGGGTTCGAGAGCAAAGAGCATACCGAGCCCCAGGTCGAACCCGTCGAGCACAACGTAGACCAGCACCGCGAAGGCAATGATGAAGGCCCAGATGATGGTGAGATCAAAGGAGATACCTTCAGCAAGGGGCATGGGTCATTCCTCCTTCGGGGCGTCGGAAACAGGGGAGCGGCCCGCCGCGCGGACGGGGCCGGTGGCCACATCCTTGAGGCGAGGCTCGCCGGTGGCGGGCGGGTGGCTCATGAGGCGCAGGATATACCATGTGCCCGCGCCGAAGACGGCCATATAGACCAAGAAGAAGGCCAGCAGAGAGGCCCCCACGGCGGGCGCATCGAGCGGGGCAGCGCTGTCAGCGGTGCGCAGCAGGCCATACACCGTGAAGGGCTGGCGGCCGACCTCGGTGGTGACCCAGCCTGCGAGCACGGCGACAAGGCCGGAGGGGCCGAGCAGCACGGCGGCGCGGTGCAGCATGGGCCAGTCGAACAGGCGGCCACGGGCGCGCGCGAAGAGGGACCAGAGGCCAAGGCCGAGCATGGCAAAGCCAATGGCCACCATGATGCGGAAGGCCCAGAAGACGATGAAAACCGGCGGTTGGTCTTCATCCGGCACGGTATCCAGCCCGTCGAGCGGGGCGTTCAGATCGTGCTTGAGGATCAGCGATGACAGCTTGGGAATGCCCACCGCGTAGTCGAGCGTTTGCGTCTCGTCATTGGGCACCCCGAAGAGATAGAGCGGCGCGCCGTCGGGGTGGCTCTCATAGTGGCCCTCCATCGCCATGACCTTTACCGGCTGATGCTCCAGCGTGTTCAGACCGTGTAGGTCTCCGAGGAAAATCTGCACCGGGGCGACGATCGCGGCCATCCACATCGCCATGGAGAACATGGTGCGGTTGGCAGGGGTCGAGATTTCGCCCCTGCGGCGGTGGCGCAGCAGGTGCCAGGCACCCACGCCGCCGACGATGAAAGCAGTGGTGAGGTAGGCGGCGGTGACGGTGTGGGCCAGCCGATAGGGGAAGGAGGGGTTAAAGATGACTTGCCAGAAATCGGTGGGCAGGAACTGGCCTGTTTCCGGGTCAATCTCAAAGCCCGCGGGGGTGTGCATCCACGAGTTCACCGAGAGGATCCAGAAGGCCGAGATGAAGGTGCCCACGGCGACCATGGCGGTGGCGGCCATGTGAAGCCCCGGGCCCACACGATCCCGCCCGAAGAGCATGATGCCGAGGAAGCCCGCTTCAAGGAAGAAGGCCGAGAGCACCTCGTAGGCCATCGGCGCACCGATCACCGGGCCGGCCTTGTCGGAAAACACCGACCAGTTGGTGCCGAACTGGTAAGACATCACGATGCCGGAGACGACTCCCATGGCGAAGGCGAGGGCAAAGATCTTCACCCAGTAGCGAAACAGCGCAAGGAAGCGTTCTTCCTTGGTCCAGAGCCAAAGCGCGTTGAGCACGGCGAGGTAGGAGGCCAGCCCGATGGTGAAGGCTGGGAACAGGAAGTGAAATGAAACCGTGAAGGCAAACTGCAGGCGGGCGAGGAAAACGGCATCAAAGGCTTCGAACATGGATCTCGGCATTGGCTGTTTCAGGTTGCGCAGGAGGTAGCCTAATGGCGAAGCGCGTCGAGTCGGAGTGCCGCTTTGCCGCAGGGTGAAAATAGGCGCCCGATTTCCGGCTGCGCGGGGCCGGGCGGCGGGCTAGGCTGGGGCCATGCTGTTTCGATTGCCAGATGATGACACGCTCTATGCCGCGCTGATGGCGCGGGATGCGAGCTATGAGGGGCGGGCGCTGGTGTGCGTGCGCTCAACCGGGATTTTCTGCCGGTTGACCTGCCCGGCGCGCAAGCCGCAGCGGGAGAACTGCGAATTCAGAGAAACAGCGCAGGCCTGCATCGAGGCGGGCTTTCGGGCCTGCAAGCGGTGCAAGCCGCTCGACGCGCTCACCGATGATTCTACAGTCACCGCACTGCTGGAGGCCTTGGCCGCCGATCCGGCGCGGCGCTGGAGCGAGGCGGATGTGGCGGCGGAGGGGTATGATCCTTCTACCGTGCGCCGCGCCTTCAAGCGGGCCTTCGGCACCACCTTTCTGGAGATGGCGCGGCAGCGGCGGCTGCTCGCCGGGCTGGAGGTGCTGGGAGAGGGCGGCAAGGTGATCGAGGCGCAACTGGATGCAGGATTCGAGAGCGCGTCGGCGTTCCGCGCTGCCTTCGGACGGATGCTGGGCATGGTGCCCGGCGCGTTCGACCGCAAGCCGCTGCTGATGGCCGACTGGATCGACACGGCCCTTGGCCCGATGGTGGCTGTCAGCGATGCCCGGTCGCTGCACCTGCTGGAATTCGTGGGCCGCAAGGCTCTGCCGCGCGAGTTGCAGAGGCTTCATGCGGCGGTGAAGGGCTCGCTGGGCTTTGGGCGGCCTGCGCCGACCGATCAGGTTGCCGCCGAATTGGGCCGGTTCTTTGCCGGAGAGAGCGCGCGCTTTGGCACGCCGCTGGCGCTGCATGGCTCGGAGTTTACCCGCGCCGTTTGGGCCGCGTTGCAGGAGATACCGGCAGGCGAGACGCGCAGCTATAGCGAAGTGGCGCAGGCCATTGGCAAGCCGCAAGCGGTGCGGGCAGTGGCGCGGGCCAACGGCGCCAACCAGATTGCGCTGGTGATCCCCTGCCACCGGGTGATCGGGGCGGATGGCAACCTCACCGGCTATGGCGGCGGGCTTTGGCGCAAGGAACGGCTGATCGCGCTGGAGCGTGGCTTTGCCGCCCGCGCGGCCTAGGGCTTTCCGCCCGCGTTGGGCCCGGCCAGATCGTTCTTTACCATCCAGCCTGCGAGGCGCGACAGCATGATGTCCTGCACCTGCTGCTTGATGGCGCGGGGTTCGCGGCCTTCGATCTCGTCGACGAAGGAGGTGACATAATCGGTGTGGGCGTCATCTAGCCAGAACATCAGCCGGGTGAAGGGGTTGAAGTTGTCATGCACCTCATCAATCTCGTAGCGGGTGCCGCCCGCCTCGGGGATGAAGCGCTGCCGCGCCATCGAGCTTGCGCCGCTTTCGGGCACGATGGCATGGCAGGTGATCTCGCCATCTTCGGACTCTATCACCCGAATCTTGTAGCCCATCTCGCGCTCGCATGGCTCGAAGGTTTCTGAATCGGGGATGTTGGCGGTGAACCAGACCGGAAAGAAGCCCTCGTCGTCAGCCTGGCCGCAGCGGTGGTGGCCATTGGCTTCGCCCGGGCGCATGATCATCGCCTCTTCCAGCGCTTCGGGCGCGACCGGAACCCAAGTGCTTCCGCGCGTTCGGTAGGTGCGCGTGGGCAGGGCCACGAGGGCGGTGGGCAGCAGCCAGACGAGCAGGAAGGTGCCTGCGACAAAGGTCATGAACAGGCAGATGATTTGCCATTGCACCTGCGGGTCGGCGAGCGCCGGGCCATTGGTGTGCAGGGTCATCCCGCCGGTTGTTGCGAGGAGCCCGGTGAACATCACGGCCATTGGCAAGGCCTCGGTCCAGCCGCCGGGGAAGATCGCGTGGTGCCAGACCATGAAGCCTGCCCAGAGCGCCATGACCACGAGCAGCACCGCCGGGTCGGCCAATGGCGCGGTGCCCGGGCTGAGCGCAATGGAAATGGCGGCCCCGATCAGCGGCAGCGCCGAAAACGCCACGATCCGGCGGCGCAGGCAGGACAGACGGTAGGGCAGGTGGTAGGACCAGAAATTTTCGTCAGCCATCGGGGCACCTCTTGCTGAGGGGGAAGGATAGCCGCTGGCGGGGCGTCAATATGGCGGTGGGTTGGCAATTTTGTTCCGCCGGGCCGTTGGCTTGGCTTCTCCCGGTGAATGGCGGATAGTCGCGCCGGAGCGAGAGAGGGAGAGCGCCATGGACTTGCCGAAGAACGCCTTCAAGGCCGCAATTGCCGAGGGTCGGCTTCAGGTTGGTGTGTGGAACACGATCCCCGATCCGGGCGTGGTCGAACTGCTTTCGGGCACGGGCTTTGACTGGATCCTGCTGGACAGCGAGCATACGCCGGTGACGATTCCGGGCCTCTTGCCGCTGATGCAGGCCGCCGCGCCCTACCCGGTGAGCGCCATCGCCCGGCCCGGCTGGAACGACATGCTGGAGATCAAACGCCTGCTTGATCAGGGCGCGCAGACGCTGCTCATTCCCTACGTGCAGAGCGTGGAAGAAGCCGAGCTTGCGGTGAAGCACGTGCGCTACCCGCCCAAGGGCGTGCGCGGCGTGGGCGGCACCACGCGGGCCAGCCGTTATGGCGCGGTGAAAGACTACATCCAGAACGCCGAGCGCGAGATCTGCCTGCTGGTGCAGATCGAGACGGTGGAGGCGATGGAACAGGCCGAGGGCATTGCGGCGGTGGATGGTGTTGATGGTATCTTCATCGGCCCGGCGGATTTTGCCGCCTCGATGGGCTATGCCGGTCAGCCGACCCATCCGGAGGTAAAGGCCGCGATCCTCGATGGGATCCGGCGGATCAAGGCGGCGGGCAAGGCCCCGGGCATTCTGACGCTGGATCCGACCTTCCAGAAAGAGGCCGAAGAGGCGGGCGCGGTGTTTGTGGCTGTGACGCTGGACGCCTCTGTATTGCGCGCCGGGGTGATTGCGGCGCGCGAGCGATTTACCGGGTAGTCGGGAACAGCTCTTCGGCCCGTTTGGCCCTCATCGCAGCTGCGATGAGCCCTGACGGCGCGTTCATCCGCGCCGCTAGGCGACACTCGGCTGCCGTTATCCGATGGTGTCGGGGCCGAGCTTGAGCACGACGGGCACAACCAGTTCTTCTTCGTCGGTCAGGTGTCGGTCAAGCAGGCCTCCGAGGCTTCCGAGCGACGCGGCGAAGGGGGCGGCGGCATCCTTGGCATTCTTTCCCTCCGCCAGTTTGCCAAGCGTCAGGTTCGCTGCATCGGCAAAGCCCACGAGGGCCGGATCAAGCTGCACATGGTCAGCCTCCATCAGCTGAAACCCCCGCGCAATCTCCGGTGCCTTGGCCTCCAGAAGCGGGAAGTAGTGCTGATCTTCGATCTGGTGGTGGCCGTGGAGCTGTTGCAGCAGCATGCCGCCATAGCGCGGTAGGGCGGCGCCGAAGCGAGACGCATCGCCGCTGTCGAGCAGCGTTTCGGTTTCTTGTGATAAAAGCGCCAGCAGGCGGCGGAACATCAGGTGCCGGTCGAGCCAGAACTCCACCAAACCGGCGAAATGCGGATGCGCCTCCCATGTTTCGCGGGGGTGGTCGGCCAGCAGAACACGGAGGGCGTCGGGAAGTTGTGCGCGGGTGTGAAGATCCAGCTCGGTCATTCGGCGGAGCTAGCGCGGGTGCGGGCCAGTGCAAGCTGGCGCTGCCGTTCGCGAAAGCGGGCGCGGTCCTCTTCTGTATATTCGCCCACGCAGGCCGGGCATTGCACGCCTTCCTCATAGTCCGGCGCGGCGCGCCCCTCGGGCGAAACGGGCCGTCCGCAGGCGTGGCAAAGCTGGTAGTCGCCCGGCTTCAATCCATGGCCCACCGAGACGCGCTGGTCGAACACGTAGCACTCGCCGTCCCAGCGGCTTTCTTCCTCCGGCACTTCTTCCAGATACTTCAGGATGCCGCCCTGCAGGTGATACACCTCGTCAACGCCCTGTGATTTCAGGTAGTTGGTCGATTTTTCGCAGCGGATGCCCCCAGTGCAGAACATCGCCACGCGCTTGTTGTGAAACCGATCCTTGTTGGCCTCCCACCAAGCCGGGAACTCGCCGAAGCTGGCGGTTTCGGGGTTCACCGCGCCCTCGAAGGTGCCGATGGCAACCTCGTAATCGTTCCGCGTGTCGATCACCGCCACATCGGGCGCCTCGATAAGCGCGTTCCATTCGGCGGGGGCAACATAGGTGCCGACCGAGGCCGTCGGGTCCACGCCCTCCACGCCAAGGGTGACGATCTCGCGCTTGAGGCGCACTTTCATCCGGCGGAAGGGGCGCTCGGCGGCCTTGCTTTCCTTCCACTCCAGATCGGCGCAGCCCGGCAGGGCTTTGATATGCGCGATCAGCGCGTCAATCCCGGCGCGGGGCCCGGCCACGGTGCCGTTGATCCCCTCGGGCGCCAGCAGGAGCGATCCGCAGAGCCCTTCGGCCTCGCAGAGGGCCTTGAGCGGCCCCTGCAGCGCGGCAGGGTCGGGGAAGGAAGCAAACTTGTAGAGCGCGGCGACGGTGAACATGGGGCGCGGCATAGCGCTCGCCGCGCCCTCAGGCAATGCCAAGGGTGGCTTAGAACTTCTCTGCGAAGGCGGCGAAGCTTTCGGCCCAGTCCCGCAGGAACTTCTGGGTGTCTTCCTTGGCAATCTCGCCAGTCTCCGAGAAAAATTCGCCATCGGTGCGCATATACACCTCGGGATAGCCCATCACGTGCATCCCCAGCGCTACGCCGCGCATGCGCATGTGCTGTGCCGCAACGGCGCCGCTGATCGCGCCTGGCGAGGCGCTTATCACGGCGGCGGGCTTGCCGACCCATGTGCTCTTGCCCCAAGGCCGCGAGCCCCAATCCAGCGCATTGGCGACGAAGCCGGGGATGTTGCGGTTGTATTCGGGCACCACGAAAAGAAAGCCAGCAACCGCATCAATCGCGGCCTTGAAGGCGGTGACGTCTGCGGGCGGGTCGGACCAGAGATCATCGTTGTAATGGGGCAATGCGCCGATTTCGATGGGGGAGAAGGCCATCAGGTCTGTGCCAATTCCGGCAACGGCCTCGGCAAGTTTGCGGTTGAGCGAGCCTTCACGCAGGCTGCCGACGATCACGCCGATTTTCTTCATGTGTCTTTCCTTCTGTCCTGTCCTCCCGCTGGCTCCAACTGGCCCGGCAGGCGGCAAGATCAACCCGGAGATTGACGCTTTGATCCTCGCTGCTACCTTTCGCGCCAACCAAAGGAGACAACAGCCCATGCCCGACAGCGCCCTTATCGTCATTGACGTGCAAAACGACTTCTGCCCCGGCGGGGCACTGGCCGTGGAGGGGGGTGATACGATCGTGCAGGGGATCAACGACCTGATGAGTGATTTTCCCGCCGTGGTGCTGACGCAGGATTGGCACCCGGAGGGGCATTCGTCTTTCGCGTCGGGCCACCCCGAGGCCGAGCCGTTCTCGATGATCGACATGCCGTATGGCCCGCAGGTGCTTTGGCCGGATCACTGCATTCAGGGCAGCGCGGGGGCCGAGTTTCATGCCGATCTTGATACCACCCGGGCCGATCTGATCGTGCGCAAGGGCTACAACCCGCGGATCGACAGCTATTCGGCCTTCTTCGAGAACGACCACGAAACGCCGACCGGGCTGGAGGGCTACCTGCGCACGCGTGGGATCGAAAAGCTCACAATGGTGGGGCTGGCAACCGACTACTGCGTGAACTTCTCCGCCGTCGACGCTGCCAAGCTCGGCTTCACCGTGACCGTGCGAACCGACCTTTGCCGCGCGATTGATCTCGACGGCTCGCTGAAGGCGGCGATGGACGGGATGCGCGGCGCCGGCGTGGTGGTGGATTGATCCTCAAGGGGACTTGTTCCGCCATGCGAAGCCCCGGAACGGAGAACAGATGACCAATACCCCCCAGCTTGACGAGGCGAGCTTTCGCGCGCCCGACCCGGAGCAGCTTTTCCCGCAGCAGCACAGCACGCACCCGGCGCGGATTCTGCTGCTTTATGGCTCGCTGCGCGAGGTGGCCTATTCCCGGCTGATGGTGGAAGAGGCGGCGCGGGTGCTGGAAAAGCTCGGCTGCGAGGCCCGTATCTACAACCCCTCCGGCCTGCCCCTGCCCGATGACGCGCCCGCCGATCATCCCAAGGTGGCGGAACTGCGCGAGATGGTGATGTGGTGCGAAGGCATGGTCTGGTCATCGCCCGAGCGGCATGGCGCGATGACCGGCATCCTGAAAAACCAGGTGGACTGGATCCCGCTTTCGCCCATCGGCGGGGTGCGCCCGACGCAGGGCAAGACGCTGGCGCTGATGCAGGTCTCGGGCGGCTCGCAAAGCTTCAACTCGGTGAACCAGATGCGCATTCTGGGCCGCTGGATGCGGCTGCTGACCATCCCCAACCAAAGCTCGGTGGCGCGGGCTTGGAACGAGTTTGAAGACGGGCGAATGAAACCCTCGCCGTTCTACAACCGCATGGTCGATGTGATGGAGGAGCTGGTGCGCTTCACCCTCCTGACCCGTGACATCAAGGACCATCTGGTGGATCGCTACTCGGAACGGGTGGAAACCCGCGAGGAGCTATCGAAGCGGGTGAACCTGAAAGACGCCACCTGACCCGCCCCCCCGCTGGACTCCCCCGGCCCCGCTTGAAATAACCACCCGGCACCACCCCGGAGGACCAGATGGTCGACATCGCGAGCCGCGTTTATAACCACAAGTGGAAGATCGACCCTATCGTGCGGTCGCTCATCGACACGGATTTCTACAAGCTGCTGATGTGCCAGTCGGTGTTTCGCAACAAGCCCGACACTCAAGTGACGTTCAGCCTGATCAACCGGACCAAGTCGGTGCCGCTGGCCAAGCTGATCGACGAGGGGGAGCTGCGTGAGCAGTTGGACCATATCCGGTCGCTCTCGCTGACGCGAGGCGAGAGCACTTGGCTGCGGGGCAACACGTTTTACGGCAAGCGGCAGATGTTCCGGCCGGACTTCATGGAATGGTTCGAGAACCTGCGGCTGCCCGCCTATCACCTTGAGCGGGTGGGCGACCAATATGAGCTGACCTTCGAGGGCTCTTGGCCCGAGGTTATGCTTTGGGAGATCCCGGCGCTCGCGGTGTTGATGGAACTGCGCGGGCGGGCGGTGCTGAACGAGATGGCGCGGTTTGAGCTTCAGGTGCTCTATGCCCGGGCGATGACCAAGCTCTGGGAGAAGGTCGAGCGGCTGCGCCAGGTTGAAGGGCTGCGGCTGGCCGATTTCGGCACGCGGCGGCGGCATAGCTTTCTTTGGCAGGACTGGTGCGTGCGGGCGATGGTGGAAGGGCTGGGCGACAAGTTCACCGGCACCTCAAACTGCCTGATAGCAAAGAACCGCGACCTTGAGGCCATCGGCACCAACGCCCATGAGCTGCCCATGGTCTATGCCGCGCTGGCCAGGGATGACGCCGCGCTGGCGCGCGCGCCCTATGACGTGCTTAGCGATTGGCATGAGGAGCATGACGGCAACCTGCGGATCATCCTGCCTGACACTTATGGCACCGAGGGCTTCCTTGCGAATGCGCCGGACTGGCTGGCGGGCTGGACGGGCATCCGGATTGACTCGGGCGATCCGGCGACGGGGGCCGAGGTGGCGATCAACTGGTGGAAATCACGCGGAGAAGATCCGACGAAGAAGCTGGTGATCTTTTCCGACGGGCTCGACGTGGAAAAGATCGAAGAGCTTTCGGCGCAGTTCCGCGGGCGGGTGCGGGTTTCGTTTGGCTGGGGCACGCTGCTAACCAACGACTTCCGCGGCCTCACGCCGGGTGACGCGCTGGCGCCGTTCTCCCTTGTCTGCAAGGCGGTGGAGGCCAATGGGCGGCCGACGGTGAAGCTCTCGGACAACCCGAAGAAGGCGATGGGGCCTGCGGAGGAGATTGCGCGCTACAAGCGGGTCTTTGATGTGGGGGCCCAAGAGGCGATGGAGGTTGTGGTTTGAGCGACACCTATTCGCTGGGCCTGCTGATTGCGCTGGCCGTGGGGCTTGTGGCGACGGGGGCGGTGGCCGGGGTGCTGGCCGGGTTGTTGGGCGTGGGCGGCGGCATTGTGATTGTGCCGGTGCTGTTCTGGCTGTTCGATTGGCTCGGTGTGCCTGATGCGGTGGCGATGCATGTGGCGGTGGCCACCTCGCTGGCGACGATTATCCCGACAAGCATCAGCTCGGCCCGTTCGCACCACAAGAAGGGCGCGATTGATGCAGCCCTGCTAAAGAGCTGGGCGCCGTTGATCTTTGTTGGCGCGTTGATCGGGGGGCTGCTCTCCAAGGTGATTGCATCCTCGGGCCTCACGCTGATTTTCGGGGTGATCGCGCTGCTGGTGGCGATCAACATGGCGCTGCCAAAGAAAATCGTGCTGGCCGATGACCTGCCTCAAGGGCCGGTGGCGCGGGGTGTGGTGCCCGGCTTCATCGGGGTCTTTTCGGCGCTGATGGGGATTGGCGGGGGCACGCTTTCGGTGCCGACGCTGACGGCGTTTTCCTTCCCGGTGCATCGGGCGGTGGGCACGGCGGCGGCCTTTGGGCTGGTCATCGCGGTGCCTGCGGTGATCGGGTTCGTCTGGTCAGGTATCGGGGTTGATCTGCGGCCGCCCTATTCGCTGGGCTATGTCTCAATCCCGGCGGCTGTGCTGATCTTTTCGGCCTCGGTCTTCACCGCGCCGGTGGGCTCGAAGATTGCGCACAGCCTCGATCCGGCACGGTTGAAACTGGCCTTTGCGGCGTTTCTGTTCTTGTCTTCGCTAAAGATGCTCTGGTCGGCACTGATGTAACGGGGCGGTGGGTTTCGCCCACCTTACAGCCGGGGCAGCATGGGTGGTGGGCAGATTGCCCACCCTACGCATCGCTCAGGTGTCCGGGTCGACCTTGCCGCGCATGGCCTTTACCTCGCCGCGCACCTTCTTGGCCTTGAGCCTTCGCTTCTTTGAGCCGAGCGTGGGGCGGGTGGGGATGCGGCGTTTGGGCTTTTCGGTGGCCTTGCGGATCAGCTCGGCGAGGCGTTCGCGGGCCAGCTCACGGTTTTGCGCCTGTGACCGGGTGTCCTGCACTAGCAGAAGCAACTCGCCCGCCTCGGTCCAGCGCCGGCCCGCAAGCCTGCGCAGGCGGTTCTTTACCGGCGGGGGCAGGTTGGGCGAGGCGGCGGCGGCAAAGCGCAGCTCGACGGCAGTGGCCACCTTGTTGACGTTCTGCCCGCCCGGCCCCTGCGAGGTGGTGAAGACTTCGGTGATTTCCCAGTCTTCGATGGTGATCTGGTCGTTGACCCGTATTGGCATGATCCCGAACCTAGCGCCTTGCTGCTCTCAATCAAAAGGGCCGCCCCGGATGCCGGAGCGGCCCTAACGAACTTTTTGGAGGCGAGGTCCGGTTAGACCATCGGCCAAAAGCGACATTCACGCCGCAGGGTTTTCCCTACGTGCGAACCTCCGCTGTTGTCCCGACACCTCTCTCCAATGTAGCTCTCGACACTGGATCACCTCCTTTCAGCTGTTTCAAAAACGCAAGTTCAGCGTGAATCAGGAGGTGCGCACCTGTCAAACTTTTTCTGCGCGGGCGAAAGACGCGGTGATGAGGCGGAAGGGGATGAGGGCGAGGGCCGCCAGCGCCAGCTTGACGCTCCAATCGGCCACGGCGAGCGAGACCCAGAGCGGTGCCACAGGCCCCTGTCCAAGCAGCGGAACGCCTTCCTGCGCCCACCCTGGCACGTTCCCCGGCTCGATGCCGTTGAAGGTGGCGGCGAAGGCGAGCGAGAAGAAGATCACTGTATCGAGCGTGGAGCCAACGAGGGTGGAGGCCAGCGGCGCCTGCCACCATGCCCGCGCGCGCATTTTGTCAAACACCGCAACGTCCAACAATTGGGCAGAAAGAAAAGCAAGGCCGGAGCCGAGCGCCACACGCAGGGTGACGAGCGGGCCGAATTCGCCGTGGATCTGCGAGCCGACGAGCGAGCAGGCGACACCCACGACAAAACCGGCGGCAACCACCTTGCGGGCGGTGGCGGCGCCGTAGAGGCGGTTCATCGTGTCGGTCACGAGGAAGGCGATGGGGTAGGTCAGCGCGCCCCATGTCAGCCAGTCGCCCAGCAGGTGCTGCACGAGAATATTGGAGGCCACAACAACGGCGGCCATGGCGAGAACGCCAGCGATCAGATTGGTCTTCATGTGTTTGGGCCCGTTTTAGCAAGGTGGTCGGGGACTTGGCCCCGCACCGCGCGGGACGGCGGGGGAATAGCGCCCGTCCGGGCACATTGCAACACCTAGTCGCTCAGCGTGACTTCGACGATCTCGCTGCGCTGGTAGCCTTTGAAGTTGTCATCCGAGACCATCACCGCCCGAAGCTGCCCGGTGCCATCGCGCCAGAGCGAGAGCCCTTCAAGGTTGCCGTGGGTGAGCGGGCCAGTCTCGTAGAGCACGCGGGCGGGCCAGACATCACCCTTCATTTCGTGGCGGGTGATGCGTGAGGAGAAGCCGTAGCCGGTGAAGTGACGCCAAAGCAAGGTAAAGCGGCCCTCGTCGTCAAAATCGGCCCCCACGGGCAGCCATTCACCTTCCCGCTTTACAGCGCCGACCTTCTCCCAGCGGCCCTCGGCATAGCGATAGATCGGGAATGGGGTGGAATAGCTGCCAGAGCGTTCGGGCAGGGTATAGAGCGCACCATCGGCATCAATGGCGAGCGCTTCCAGAGCGGAGTTGTTCTGGAGTGTCTTGAAATCGGGGTGCCGGGGCATCCACGCGGCCTCGCCGCCCTGCATGATATCGTCGCCGCGCCACGTCCATATGCGGTGATAGCCCTCGAAGCTCACGTAAAAGCGGCCATTCTCGCGCCGCGCCAGCCCCTCGGCATCGCTTTCATAGCCGTCTACCGGGTGGCCATCGGGGTCGGTCAGGCGTTTGTGTTGCTGCACTTCCAGCCCGGTGAGCGTGCCGTGTTCGTTGCGGATCAGCCGCCCCTCGGCCAGCGCGGCGCGGTCGGACAGCGCCCAGAAGCGGCTGCCATCTTCCGACACTTCAATGCCGGAGAACCCGCCGAAGCGCCGGGCTTCGTCGCTGCTTCCAAAGCTCACCGACGCCACGCGCCCACCCCCTTGCCCCGCCGCGAGGGCGAGGCCGGAGAGGAGCGCGAGGGTGGTGAGGCTTAATCCGAGTTGAGAACACCGACGCATGAGCGAGGCAGATCGGCCATGGTGAAATCGCGCGGGTGCTTCTTGCGCGGGGCGGCCTTTTTCTTGGTTCCGGCCTTCACCTTTGGTGGGTTCAGATAATCCGTCACCCACCACTGTAGCGTTTCATCACAGCCGTCTCCCCCCTTGGAAAGCTCGTTGACCGAGGGCTGCTGGGTTACGCACTCACGGTCGCCGCGCGGGCATTTGAGGCGGACGTGAAAGTGATAGTGGTGGCCATAGAGCGGGCGGATCTTTTGCAGCCACTTCTTGTCACGCCGCTTGGCCCGTTCGCAGAGGAAGATCTTGACCGGGGGGGTAACGAAAATGCGATCCACCGCCGGGTCACGCGCGGCAAGCTCCAGCACGGCGGCATGCGCCCCTGTCCAGTTGCCGTTGACCGAGCGTTGATCCTTCGAGCGCACCGAGATCGCCGAGATATTCTCGCGGGCACTGCGGGAGAGGCCGAGGCTTTTGGGCTTGTTCATCCAGATGTCGATATCCAACCCGATCTGGTGGCTGGAGTGGCCCGAGGTCATCGGGCCGCCGCGCGGTTGTGAGATGTCGCCAATGTAAAGGCCCGGCCAGCCAAATTTGCGCACCCCGGAGGAGAGCCGCTGGATGAAGGCGATGGTTTCAGGATGGCCCCAGTTGCGGTTGCGCGACAGGCGCATGGCCTGCCACGTCGGCCCGGTTTCTGGCAGCTCGACAAGGCCCGCCGCGCAGCCTTTGGAGTAGAAGCCGATGGATTCGGGCCGCTGTCGCGAGCCCTCGGGATGCGACCCGAAGAGGCGGTTGGC
This sequence comes from Vannielia sp. ABF1_015, assembly GCF_056160745.1. Lineage (NCBI taxonomy): Bacteria > Pseudomonadati > Pseudomonadota > Alphaproteobacteria > Rhodobacterales > Paracoccaceae > Vannielia > Vannielia sp. ABF1_015. The sequence goes on along the minus strand of NZ_JBSWXT010000003.1, from coordinate 230,015 downwards.
CTTTTGCTGTGCTTCCACCGGCGCGGGGGCCAGGGCGGGCACGAGGGCGATGGAAAGGGCGATCAGGGCTGCTCGGATCATCATTGCGGGTCTGCTCCGTCCGGTTTTACCCAGAGTAGCAGAACGAGCCCGATGATAAACAGCCCGATGAGGGGGGTGACCCCAAGTTGCTGTGATCCGGTGAGCGTGGTGGCCACGCCGATGGAGATGGGCGCAATGAAGGAGGTGGCCTTACCTGCAAGGGCGTAGAGGCCGAAGGCCTCTGTCATCCGGGCCGGGTTGGCCTGACGCACCATCATGGTGCGCGAGGCGGCCTGAAGCACGCCGCCTGCCGCACCGATCACCGCGCCGAAGAAGTAAAAGGCGAGGTCTGGCAGTTGGCTGCCGGCTTCCAGCGGGATCAGGAACACGCTTTCGCGGCTGACCATCACCACCGATAGAGCCACGCCGGTGAGCACCAGAACGCAGGTGACGATCACCGGCTTGGGGCCGAAGCGCACATCGGCCCGCCCGCCGATCCAGGCAAAGACAGCGCCGGTGATGATGGTGAGAATGCCGAAGATGCCGGTTTGCACCACCGACCAGCCGAGCACGCCAGCCGCGTAGATGCCGCCGAAGGTATACATGCCGTTCAGCGCGTCACGGTAGAACATCGACGAGGTAAGATAGGCCAGCAGCGAGGGGGATTTTGGCAGGGTGCGGATGGTGTTGCCGAGCCCGCGCAGGGCCTTTTTGACGGCACCCACCGAGGGCTTTTCGCGGCGCGGATCGCGCACCCACAGGAAGAAGGGCACCATGAAGATGGCGTACCAGATGGCCGTCAGCGGCCCGACCGCACGGGTGCCCTCGCGGGCTTCTGCATCAAGCCCGAAGATCGGGGCAAAGCCAGCCATGGTTTTGCCGGTGGTCGGGCTTTCGGCGAGGAAAACAAGCATGATGACCAGCGCGAAAAGCCCGCCGACATAGCCGAAGGCCCAGCCATTGCCCGAGATGCGGCCGATCTCTTCTCGTGTGCCGAGGTCGGGCAGCATGGAGTTGGTGAAGATCGTGGCAAACTCCATCCCGATCAGGCCGATCGCAAAGAACACCAGCGTGCGGGTAAGGTCAAAGTCTTGCGGCGCGGCCCACCAGAGCCCGCTTGCGCCCACGATGTAGAGCGCTGAAAAGCCCCAGATCCAGCGCACGCGCTTGCCCGAGGTGTCGGCCATGGCCCCAAGGATCGGAGCGAGAATAGCGATGACGATCCCGGCCGCTCCCACGCCAAAGCCCCATGCCGCCTGCGCCTTCGATCCGTCGCCCAGCACCGAGTTGACGTAGGGCGCGAAGATGAAGGTGAGCAGGAGCGTGTTGTAGGGCTGGGAGGCCCAATCGAAGAAGAACCAGCCCCATATGCGCTTTTTCGCCGAGATTTCTGCCATGCCACCGCCCCTTGTTGGGCTTCATAGAGCATTGAACCGGCGCGTGGTGCAACTGCGCATTGCGGGGGCGGCGGCGCTTCAATATGGTCGCGGAAAACCGAGCAGAGTGGCCGATGTTTCGTCCGATCAACCTGATAATCCTGGCCGTCCTCGTGGCGGGTGTCGCGCTGGTGGCGCGAGAAACCATGCGCCGTGGAGGTGGCGGCGAGGATGTGGCTGCCGTGGCCGAGCAGGTTGTGATCGGGCGCACCTACCGGGTGGACAAGAGCTTCGTGCAACGTACGGGCAAGGTGCCCGGTGTGGCCTTCCAGATCATCCTGCCCAAGCGTCCGGAGCAGACCCACCACATCGGCGTGGAAGAGCTGCCCGAGGGGGGCGTGGTGCAGTTCAACTTCCGGGCCGAGGACGAGACCTTTCTGGAAAGTCTCTTCATGGCGCCGATCCGCATTCCCATGGGTAAGATGGACGACCGGCTGGCCGCCATTGCTCCCAAGCTCGCGGAGCAGGGGCCTGCGCTGCTGGGCCAGAAGTTTGAAGAGGTGACCTCGGGCGAGGTGCGCGAGATCCGGCTTGGCACCGGCGAGGGCTACCGGGCGCTGGAGCTGACCGGCACCTACCTCGATCCGCGTGACGAGGCGCGCTACGCCTACCGTTTCATCGCCGTGCCGGACCCTGAACGCGCCGAAAGCCTGTATTCGGTGAGCCATATCAATCAGGCCCATCTGGTGATTGAGGGGGCCAACTTTGGCCCCAGCCTGACCGGCAAGGCGCTCTCGACCCTGCGCCTGATGGCCCCGCCGGTGCAGGAAACGGCCGGCGAGGCGGCGGGCGAATAGGCCATTTGCGCCGGGGCTTCCCCTAACGGCATAGGGGTGGATAGACTGGTGGCATTCATATTCTCAGAACGGATGCCATTTCGATGACGCGCTTTCCCGCCCTGCTCACGGCCCTTGCCGCCGCCGCGCCGCTTGCGGCCCAAACCACCGATGCTTCGCCCGAGCCCACCCTGACAGCGCAGGGGGCGGAACTGGCAGGCTTCACGCTCCAACTCGGCTCGACGGAGGACGTGGTATCGGGCGAGACCTTCAAGGCGGATGCGGACTATCTCACCAAGCACGGCAAGCCCGAGGCGGCGCCCTTTGCCGTGGTGGTGCCCCTTTCAGGCGATGGCAGCTATGAAAGCCGGGTGGTGGAGACGCCACGCACAGGGCTTGTGAAGTTTGTCTTTTCCACCCCGGGGGGCGGGCTGGTCGAGGCGATGACCTTCAGCGAGCTGACCCTGCCAGAGGCGGAGGAAGAGCCACGGCTGGACTATCTGCGCGAGATCATGCTCGCGGTCGCCGTGGGGCAGTTTGTAGACAGCAAGCCCGAGGCCAGCCGCCAGAAAATCCGCAAGGTCGACATCGGGCGGCACAAGGCGGTGGAGATCTTCGGCACCTACCGGCACGAGGATTACGGCGTGATCCATTGGCGGATGGTGGGCCTGCCCAACCCCGACGGGGAGGCCGGTGTGGTGGCTTTGGCGCAGATTTCGGAGGAGGCGGTGCCGATCGGTTCGCCCGATGACTTTCCCGCCTCGCTCACTGGCCGGATGCTGGAATCCTTCAGCTTCGACTGAGGGTTACAGAGATGGCCGGTGTCTGCGGAGCGCTTCCAGCGAGTGACAGTCAGAGCGCTTCCAGCGCTACCGCAATGCCCTGACCACCGCCAATGCACATGGTTACCAACGCCCGCTTGCCGCCTGTTCGCTCCAGCTCATAAAGCGCCTTGACGGTGATGATCGCGCCGGTTGCCCCAACAGGGTGGCCAAGCGCGATGGCGCCGCCGTTGGGGTTGACCTTGGCCCCGTCGAGCCCGAGCCCCCGGTTGACGGCGATGGCCTGTGCGGCAAATGCTTCGTTGCTTTCGATCACGTCGAAATCATCCACCGAAAGGCCGGTGCGGGCGCAGAGGGCCTGCACGGCGGGCACCGGGCCGATACCCATGACGTGGGGGCTGACGCCTGCATGGGCGTAGCCGATGACGTGGGCGCGGGGCTTCAGGCCGGCCCTCTCAGCAGCTTCGGCCCGGGCGAGCACGAGGGCCGCCGCGCCGTCATTGATGCCGCTGGCGTTGCCTGCCGTCACTGTGCCGTCTTCCTGGAAGGCAGGGCGCAGGGCGGCGAGCTTTTCGGCGGAGGTGGCCTTGGGGTGCTCATCGGTGGCGAAGGGCACCATCTCTCGCTTCACCTTGATTTCCACCGGCACGATCTGGCTTTGGAATCGACCCTCGGCAATCGCCGCTGCGGCGCGGGTCTGGCTCTCCAGCGCGAAATTGTCCTGATCGGCGCGGCTGACCTGATGTTCAGCAGCGACGTTCTCTGCCGTCACCCCCATGTGGCCGGTGCCGAAGGGGCAGTTGAGCGCGCCGAGCATCATATCTAAGCTCTTGATATCGCCCATCTTCTGGCCCCAGCGGGCCTCTGGCATGATGTAGGGCGAGCGGCTCATGCTCTCGGCACCACCGGCAATGGCGAAGTCGGCATCGCCAAGGGCAAGCGCCTGCGTGGCCGAGACGATGGCCTGCGCGCCGGAGCCGCAGAGGCGGTTGACGTTCATCGCCGGGGTGCTCTCTGGGATGCCGGCATCCATTGCTGCAACGCGCGACAAGTACATATCGCGCGGCTCGGTGTTGATGACATGGCCGTAGACGACATGGCCGATTTGCCCCGGCTCCACGCCAGAACGCTGCATGGCCTCGCGGGCCGCCACGGCGCCAAGCTGCGCGGGCGGTGTGCCTGCGAGCGCCCCTCCGAAAGTGCCGATTGCGGTGCGGGCACCGTCGAGAATCACGATATCGTCCATGGGGGCCTCCTCTGCCGTTGCCCTGATTGTAGCCCCGTGTCAGGGCCGGGCAACTACTGTGGGGGTTGAGGGCCGCAACGTCAGGTGGTTGAGTTCGCCCGAAGCCTCCCCGGAAAGGAATCCCCATGCCCGTCAGCGCCGTCATCTTTGACATCGGCAATGTGCTTATCGAGTGGAACCCCGAGCGGTTTTACGATGCCGAGATCGGGAAGGAGCGGCGGGAGCGGCTGTTTGCCGAGGTGGACCTGCACGGGATGAACGACCGGGTGGACCGGGGTGAGACCTTTCGGGACATGGTGATGGAATGCGCCGGGGCGAACCCGGATTGGCATGATGAGATCACGCTATGGCACGACCGCTGGATCGAGATGGCGCAGCCAGCCATCGACCATTCGGTGCGCCTGCTGAGGGCGCTCCGCGCGGGCGGCGTGCCCGTGTTCGCCTTGTCGAACTTCGGCATCCAGAGCTTCGAGCTGGGCGAAAGCCACTACCCGTTTTTGGCCGAGTTCGACCGGCGCTATATTTCTGGCCACATGGGCGTGGCCAAGCCCGACCCGGAGATTTACGCCATGGTCGAGGAGGACTGCGGCGTGGCCCCCGAGGCGCTGCTGTTTGCAGATGACCGGGCCGACAACATTGCCATGGCCAAATCGCGTGGCTGGCAGACCCATCTGTTTGAGCACCCGGCGGGGTTTGCAAACAGGCTCGTAGCCGAGGGGCTGCTCACCGAGGACAGCGCAAGATGACCACACCGAAGTTTATAACTTATGAACAGGGCGAGGCCGCGCTGGATTGGATCGCGCTGACCGACGCTCTGGCCGAGGGCCACGCTTTGCCCAAGGCGGAGATCGAAGACAGCTTTCTTTATCGCGGCGACGACACGATGCTCAGCCGCGCCGCGTGGATCGACGGGCTCGGCGCTCTGGTGAAGACGGCCACGATCTTCCCCGGCAATGCGGATGCGGGCAAACCGGCGGTGAATGGGGCGGTGACGCTGTTTTCTGACCGCACCGGCGAGGCGGAAGCCTTTGTGGATTTTCACCTCGTGACCAAGTGGAAGACGGCGGGCGACAGCCTGCTCTCTGCCCGTCGCCTCGCCCGGCCTGAAAGCCGCAACATCCTGATCCTCGGTGCGGGCACGGTGGCGGCCTCTTTGATCGAGGCCTATTCGGCGGGCTTTCCGGGGGCAAAGTTCACGCTGTGGAACCGCACCGCCGGGCGGGCGGCGCATTTGGCAGAGGCCACCGGCGCTTCTGTGGCGCGCGATCTGGCGGAGGCTGTTGGCGCGGCAGATATTATCGCCACGGCCACCATGAGCACCGAACCGGTGCTGAAGGGCGAGTGGTTGCAACCCGGCCAGCATATCGACCTGATCGGGGCCTACCGGCCCGACATGCGCGAGGCGGATGACACGGCGCTGCAACGCGCGCGGCTGTTTGTGGATTCCCGAGCAACGACCATCGGCCATATCGGCGAGCTGAAGGATCCTCTGGCGCGGGGCGTGATCACGCAGGCCGATGTGCTGGCCGATTTCTATGAGCCTGAGGCCTATTGCCGGGGCAGCGCCGAAGAGATCACCATGGCCAAGAACGGCGGCGGGGCGCATCTGGATTTGATGACCGCCCGGCACATCCTCGACCGGGTGAGGGCGTGAGCCTCTGGCTCTGGATTGCCTGCGCGTTTGGCGTGACGATCCTCGCGCCGCCCTTGATTGCATGGCTACTTTCGCGGTCGCGCCGTGCCGCGCGCAAGGGGCTGCCGGGGCGGAACCTTGCGCTGGACGAGGGGCAGGTGCAGCTGCGGCTCGACGGGCTGGAGGGCCGCCCGGTGGCGGTGATGGTGCACGGGCTGACAACGCCCAGCTGGGTGTTTGACGCCATCGCCGAGGGGCTCGTGGTGCAGGGCTGGCGGGTGTTGCGATACGATCTTTGGGGCCGTGGCGGCTCGGACATGCCGCGCAAGACGCAGGACAAGGCGCTGTTTGTGCGCCAGCTTGCCGGGGTGATCGAGGCCGAGGCGCCGGAGGGGCCGGTGCTGTTGATAGGCTACTCGATGGGTGCGGCGATTTCGGCCGTCTATGCAGAGGCTTACCCGGCGCGGGTGCGCGGGCTGGCCATGCTGGCCCCGGCCGGATTGGGGCACCGGCTGGACGGTTTCACCCGCTTTTGCCTCGCCACGCCGGTGGTGGGCGATTGGCTCTGGGCCAGCTTCTCGGGCTTCGGGCTGCGGGCACAGGCGCGCAAGGCGGCGGCGCAGGGGCCGTCCTCGGTGGAGGGGCTCACCGCGCGGCTGGCTGCAGAGAGCCGGACGCGGGGCTATCGCCGCGCGGTGCTGTCATCGCTGCGCCACATGCTGCGCGAGCGCATCGGCCCGATATTGAAGACGCTGGATGCGGGGGGCCTGCCGATGCTGGCGATCTGGGGCGGGGAAGACCGGCTGATTGCCCGCACGGCACGGGAGCGGCTGGCGCGGCAGGCGGGCAACGCGGCGCAGATCACCGTGGCGCAGGCAGGCCACGGGCTGCCGCACACCCATCCGCGCGAGGTATTGAAGGCGCTGGCAGGCTTTACGCCAAGGCTTTAGCGGTAGGCTGCCTTGCAGGCCCCGGAGCGCGGGGCCAGATCGCAGGCGCGGCGATAAAGTGCATCGGCCCGTTGCGTGTTCCGCCCGGTGCCCGGTGCCCCGTCACGGTAGATGTTGCCCTCCATGAAGCAGCCCCATGCCGCGCCGCGAGTGCAGGCTTCGGAATAGGTTTTCTTCTGGCAGGCGGGGGCGGTGGCTTGCGCCGGGCGGGTGCCGGGCCGCCAGCTTCCGTTGCGGGCGGTGGCGGCGGCGTTGACGCAGGCGTTGGCGTTGCCGAGCGCGCAGGCCCGCATGAAGAGCGGGTAGGTGAACTGGCTTTCTTCCTCCAGCGGCGTGGCGGTTTGCATCGCGTGGGCGAGGTTGAAGCAGGAGGATTGGTCGCCACCGAGGCAGCGGTTCAGGCAGGCGTTGGGCTTGCGGGCGCAGCTTTTGTCGGAGCGGTAGCGGGTGCTCGAGGCGCGGTAGACCGAAGCGGGGCACTGCCGGAGCGTGGCGACGAAGGCCGGATCCTTGGCGATTTTCAGCAGCACGGTGCGCATCGGCTGAGGCTGGTTGCGCGCCCATGACAGGGTGTCTTGCGCGGTGGCGCTCAGCGGTGTGAGGAGGAGGAGTAGGGCGGCGAGGGCAGTGCGGATCAAGCGGCAAGTCCTTGTGACGGCGTGCGGTTTTCGCGGATCGGCAGGTGCACGAGCGCCGAGAAGGCCCCGATGCCGACGCCGATCCACCAGACCATCGTATAGTCGCCATAGATGTCATACATCCGCCCGCCGAGCCAAACGCCGAGGAAGCTGCCAAGCTGGTGCGAGAAAAACACAATGCCGTAGAGCGTGCCCATGTAGCGCAGCCCGAAGATATGGGCCACGAGGCCGGAGGTGAGCGGCACGGTGGCCAGCCAGAGCGAGCCCATGAGGACGGAGAAGAGCAGCACGGTGGCGGGGGTGATCGGGAAGAGGATGAAGGCCGCCGCGATGATGGTGCGGGCGGTGTAAATGCCTGCGAGCAGGTATTTCTTGGTGTAGCGCTTGCCGGCCCAGCCTGCGGCGAGGGTGCCGGCGATATTGGCCAGCCCGATCAGCGAGATGGCGATGGCTCCGAGGGCGGAGGTGGTGGAGATGCCTAGCCCTGCCAGCATGCCGCCGGCCTGGATCGGGGCGCACATCTCGGCCACCAGCGCGGGGAAGTGGGCGGTGACGAAGGCGAGCTGGTAGCCGCAGGAGAAGAAGCCGAGGAAAATCAGGGTGAATGAGGGGTCTTTGGCGGCGCGGATGAGCACTTGGCCGATGGATTCTTCCAGCTCGTGGCGGCTGACCTGGCTGGGGGAGCGCATCATCGGCAGCACCGCGAGCACGGCGAGGATGGCGACGGCGAAGACGAGGAAGACCTCCTGCCAGCTGAGGAAGCCCAGCATCCACTCGGCCAGCGGCGCGCCGAAAACCTGCCCGGCGGACCCGGCGGCGGTGGCGATGGCAAGGCTCATGGAGCGGTTGTCATCCGAGGAGGCGCGGCCCACGACCGCGAGGATCACCCCGAAGCCGGTGCCCGCGACGCCGAAGCCGACAAGGATTTCAAGCAGTTGGTGCTGGAGCGGCGAGACGGCGACGGAGGAGAGCACGAGGCCCACGGCATAGAGCACTGCGCCCATGATGATGGCCTTGCGGTCGCCGATCCGCTCGGCAATCGCGCCGAAGATCGGCTGGCCGATGCCCCATGCGAGGTTTTGGATGGCGATGGCGAGGGAAAACTCGGCGCGGGGCCAGTTGAACTCTTCCGCGATAGGGATCTGGAACACCCCGAAGCTGGCCCGGATGGCGAAACCGACGAGGATGACGAGGCAACCGCCGATCAGGACCGGGGTAAGGAGAGGGGTGCGGGTTTCCATGTGGATTTATTTGACCAAGTCATGGAATAGGTCAAATCGCATTTCGTGATGTGACGGATCACAGGTGGTGGGTTTTACCCGCCCGGCAGCCGAGGTACAGGACAGCATGAGCGCGACTCTGCCCGAGATTTACGACGCCCGCGTGGGTGATGGCACGCTGAAGGACGACCCCGCACAACGGGGCGCCTTGCCCGCCTTCGAGCGGGTGCGAGCCGCGCTGGAGGCGCGACCGGAGCCAAAAGGCGGCCTGCGCGGCCTGTTCGGCGGAAAGAGCACACCCGAGCCGGTGAAGGGCCTCTACCTTTGGGGCGGAGTGGGCCGGGGCAAATCCATGTTGATGGATATGTTCTACGAAAGCGTTAACAGCCCGAAGAAGCGCCGCGTGCACTTCCACGCCTTCATGCAGGAGATCCATGGCGCGCTGCACGAGGTGCGCAAGACCGGGGTGGATGATGCCATTCGCCCGGTGGCCGAGGATGTGGCACAGAAGGTGGAGCTACTCTGTTTCGACGAGATGCAGATTACCGATATCACCGATGCGATGATCGTGGGGCGGCTGTTCGAGAAGCTCTTTGCTGCCGGGGTGGCCGTGGTGACAACCTCGAACCGCCCGCCGAAAGACCTGTATAAGAACGGCCTCAACCGGCAGCTCTTCGTGCCTTTCATCGAGCTTCTGGACACCCGGATGGAGGTGCGCGAGCTGGCCGCCGATACTGACTATCGGCAAGACAGGCTATCGGGAAATCCTGTTTATTTCTCGCCGCTTGGCCCGGAGACGCGGGCGAAGATGGACGAGGTTTGGCACGACCTCTCGGGCCCCGATGCGGCGCCGCTGAAGCTGGTGGTGAAGAGCCGCGAGGTGGAGGTGCCGAGGTTTTCCAACGGGGTGGGGCGTGCCAGTTTCTATGAGCTCTGCGGCCGCCCGCTGGGGCCTGCGGATTACCTCGCGATTGCAGAGGCCGCGCGCGTGCTGATGGTGGATGATATCCCCTGCCTGAGCCGCTCGAACTTTAACGAGGCCAAGCGGTTCGTCACCCTGATTGATGCGCTGTACGAGGGGAAGGTGCGGCTGATCTGCTCTGCCGCCGACCAGCCGGAAAGCCTTTATCTGGAAGGCGAAGGCACCTTTGAGTTTGAGCGCACGGCCAGCCGGTTGCGCGAGATGCAGGATTCCGAATGGGGGCGTGCGGAGGGGTAGGGAGCGGGCGTTAACCCCAAATAGCAAAGGGCAACATCCTGTGCACAAGTGATGCACATCCTATGCACATGTCGGATGACATAGGTGGCATTAATCAATCGACCGTGCGGTGAGGGTGGCAAGAAAAAACCCCGCCGGGAGGGGCGGGGTTTTGGGATGTAAGAGATCCTCGGGTCAGGCCCGAGGATGACGCCGCGCGCGGCTCATTCGTAGAGCGGGAAGCGGGCGCAGAGGGCGCTGACTTCGGCTTTTACTTTCTCTTCGACTTCGGCGTTGCCGTCTTCGCCATTGGCGGCGAGCCCGTCGACCACGGCGACGATCCAGTCGGCGATTTGGCGGAACTCGGGCTCACCAAAGCCGCGCGTGGTGCCTGCGGGCGCGCCGAGGCGGATGCCGGAGGTGACGAAGGGCTTCTCAGGGTCAAACGGCACGCCGTTCTTGTTGGTGGTGATATGGGCGCGGCCAAGGGCTGCCTCGGCGGCCTTGCCGGTGACGCCCTTGGGCCGCAGGTCGGCGAGGCAGAGGTGGTTGTCGGTGCCGCCCGACACGATGTCGATCCCGCCCTTCTGGAGCTGGTCGGCCATGGCTTGGGCGTTTTTGACCACCTGGGCGGCGTAGCTCTTGAACTCGGGGCGCAGCGCCTCGCCGAAGGCCACGGCCTTGGCGGCGATGACATGCATCAGGGGGCCACCCTGGAGGCCGGGGAAGACGGCGGAGTTCACCTTTTTGGCGATGTCGGCGTCGTTGGTGAGCACCATGCCGCCGCGCGGACCGCGCAGGCTTTTGTGTGTGGTAGTGGTGCAGACGTGGGCATGCGGAATCGGCGAGGGGTGGACGCCCCCGGCGACGAGCCCGGCGATATGGGCCATGTCGACCATCAGGTAGGCACCGACTTCATCGGCGATCTCGCGGAAGGCGGCCCAATCCCAGACGCGGGAATAGGCGGTGCCGCCAGCGACGATGAGCTTGGGCTTGTGCTCCAGCGCCTTGGCGCGGATGTCTTCCATATCCAGCAGCTGGTCTTGCTGGCGCACGCCGTAGCTGACCACGTTGAACCACTTGCCCGACATGTTAACGGGGGAGCCGTGGGTGAGGTGGCCGCCGCTGTTGAGATCCAGCCCCATGAAGGTGTCTCCCGGCTTCAGCAGCGCGAGAAAGACGGCCTGGTTCATCTGGGAGCCGGAGTTGGGCTGGACGTTGGCGAAGTCGCAGCCGAAGAGCTCCTTGGCGCGGTCGATCGCCAGCGTTTCGGCGATATCGACGAATTGGCAGCCGCCGTAGTAGCGCTTGCCCGGGTAGCCCTCGGCATATTTGTTGGTGAGCACCGAGCCCTGGGCCTCGAGCACCGCCTTGGAGACGATATTCTCGGAGGCGATCAGCTCGATCTCGTCGCGCTGGCGTCCGAGCTCCTGGGTGATGGCCTTGGCGATCTCGGGATCGCGGCTGGCAAGCTCTTCGGTGAAAAATCCGCTGTCACGGTGGGGCGCGTTCATTGGGCGGGCCTCTTTGGCTGGGGAACGGTTGGGCGGGGTTTACCCCATGGCAGGGCGGGGCAAAAGCGACAAAGCGCCACTTTTGCGCGGAATGACGGCATATCGGCGGTCTTGTGTTTCGGATCGGCGCGGGCGAAGTCTTTGGGGAAACCCGGAGGATGCCCCTTGGACAAGATCGCCTTCATGGCCGCCGAGACCCAGATTGCCGAGGAGGCGCGCCGCCATCTGGCCGGGCAGCATGGGGATGTGCCGCCCGAGGAGGCCGAGGTGATTGTGGCGCTGGGGGGGGACGGGCATATGCTGCAAACCCTGCGTGACACCCAGCATCTGGATACGCCGGTTTACGGGATGAACTGCGGAACCATCGGCTTTTTGATGAACGAATACAGCGAGCCGAGCCTGAAGGAGCGGCTTGAGGCGGCGGAGGAAGAGGTGCTGCACCCGCTGCGGATGCGGGCCTTTACCGCCGATGGCGGCACCGAGGAGGCGCTGGCGATCAACGAGGTGAGCCTGCTGCGGCAGGGGCCGCAGGCGGCGAAGCTGCGCATTCAGGTGGATGGCCGGGAGCGGATGGAAGAGCTGGTGTGTGACGGGGCGCTGCTGTGCACGCCAGCGGGGAGCACGGCCTATAACTACTCGGCACACGGGCCGATCCTGCCGATTGGGGCCGAGGTGCTGGCGCTGACGCCGATTGCCGCTTTCCGCCCGCGCCGCTGGCGCGGAGCCTTGCTTCCAATGGCCGCCGAGGTGCGCTTTGACGTGCTCCAGCCCCAAAAGCGCCCGGTGCGGGCCGAGGCCGACAGCCGGGCAGTGGAAAACGTGGTGACGGTCATCGTGCGCTCGGATGAGAGCATCACCCACCGGATACTGTTTGACCCTGGCCACGGGCTGGAGGAGCGGCTCATTCGGGAGCAGTTTGCCTGAGGCGCGGCGGTGCGGCCCGTTCGGGCTGGCAGCTTGCGGTTCTCCGGCGTCGTGCCTTTGAGCGCGGTGCTTAGCGGCTTTCGATCAGGCCGACCGGCGCATCCTTGGCGCGGGCAAAATCCAGCGGCGCGCTGTCGGCAGCGGCGGTGTTGCGCTTGAACTCGAAGATGCGCTCCCCGGCCTCTTCGCGGCTGGTGACGATCAGGCATTGGTAGAGGTGCCGCTCGCCCTCGAACAGGTCCACCAATCCGCGCAGATTGGGTGCGGGCTCTGCGGCGAGGGCAAAGCCCTTGGACCAGAAGCGCAGCACGGGGTAGCTTTCATCGCCGTCGCGTACCCGCAGGCGGCTTTTGCGGCGCTCGGCATCACGTCGCGCCGCGTCCAGCCCTTCGCGGACCGATTGTGGCAGAAAATCAGACATTTGGCAGCTCCGGTTCGTGGGCAGGAGCATTGTGACCGAATCGGGTGACGTCAAGGTTAACGTTTTCCGGCGGTTCCCTCCCTGCGCGAGTGTAACACTTGGGCACGGCGAGAGGTTCCGTGCGAAAATGCGCAAAACACCCTTCATGACTGCCCGTATGATATGCGGCGCACATTGGCTAAGTAGCGTGGGACACTGAGATGTAGGAGGCGAACATGGGCCGTTTGGTTGAGGGCGACTGGAAAAACGAGTGGTATGATACCAGCAAGAGTGGCGGCAAGTTTGTGCGCTCTACCTCGGGGTTCCGCAACTGGATCTCCGCCGATGGCGCTGCGGGGCCGTCGGGCGAGGGCGGCTTTGAGGCCGAGAGCGGGCGCTATCATCTCTATGTGTCGCTGGCCTGCCCCTGGGCCCATCGCGCGCTGATCTTCCGGGCGCTGAAGGGGCTTGAAGAGCATATCTCCGTTTCCGTGGTGCACCCCGATATGCTGGAGAACGGCTGGGAGTTTCGCACCGATTTTCCGGGCGCGACCGGCGACGGGCTCTTTGGCAAACACTATCTTTGGCAGGTCTACACCCATGTGGACCCCGAGATGAGCGGGCGGGTGACGGTGCCGGTGCTCTATGACACCAAGCGCGACACCATCGTGAGCAACGAAAGCTCCGAGATCATCCGCATGCTCAACTCCGCTTTCGACGGGATCACCGGCAACCGCGATGATTACTGGCCCGAAGAGCTGCGCGGGGGCATCGAAGAGGTGAACGCGCGGGTTTATGACACGGTGAACAACGGCGTCTACAAGTCCGGCTTCGCCACCTCGCAGGAGGCCTATGACGGGGCCGTGCACCCGCTTTTCGAAAGCCTCGACTGGCTGGAAGATCGCCTTGCCACCCACCGCTACCTGATGGGCGAGCGCCTGACCGAGGCTGATTGGCGGTTGTTCACCACGCTGGTGCGTTTTGACGAGGTTTATCACACGCACTTCAAGTGCAACCGCAACTTTCTGCGGGAAATGCCCAACCTCTGGGGCTATGCCCGCGAGCTTTATCAGGTGCCCGGCGTGGCCAGGACTTGCGTGCCCGCGCATTACATTCGCCACTACCACTACAGCCACGACACGGTGAACCCGCATCGGATCATCCCGCTGAACCCGGTGCTGGACTGGACGGCGCCGCATGGGCGTGAGGCTCTGAAGGCCGCCTAGGGCCGGGCGAGGCGCGCTCAGGAGCCGCCGGGGCCGGAGGGGCGGGGGTAGTTGCGGAGGTATTGCGTCATCTGCCAGCGGATGAGGTAGTTGGCGTCAACCACCTCATAGGCCACGCCGAGCTGCTGGGCGACGGTGCGCACCTGAAACTCATAGGCATCCTCGCGCCCGTCGGTGTCGATCATCACCACCTTGGGGGTGAGGCCGGTTTGCGTGGCGGCAAACACCGCCTGATGCACGCTGTCGATGGAGCTGCGCTTGTCGAGCCCCAGTTCGATGACGTGGCTTTCGGTGCGGCAATCGACCCGGACGTAGTGCAGATCGTAGCCGACGTTATAGGGCACGCGCACTTCGACATCGCCCATGGCGAACATAGAACAGTAGATCAGGGCAAGGGCGGTTTCGGTCATCGGGCCTCTCTTGGGCAGAGGCTAGGCTGGCGTTAACCTTTTGTTAACACTTTTCTCGGCGCGGCGCCGGATCTGTGCCCCAAAACCCCGGCCGTGCTAGAGGCTGTCTTCCACCCGGAAGCCCTGCGGGATCGCATCGCGCCCTTCCAGCACGAGGTCGGCCATCACCCGGGCCACGCCGGGGGCCATGCCGAAGCCGATCTTGAAGCCGCCGTTGGCGATGAAGTGCCCGTCGCGCCCGGGCCAGACCCCGAGCATGGGCGCGCGGCTGCGGGCGCGGGGGCGCAGGCCGGCCCAGCGCTTCAGCACCGGTGCGCCGTGGAGCAGGGGCACGAGGGCGCTGGCCTTTTCCAGCAGCGTATCGAGCTGCGCATCGGTCTCCAGCCCATCAAATTCGCGCTCGGAGGTGGAGCCGATGGCCACCGTGCCATCTGCGTGGGGCACGACATGGACACCATCGGCAAAAAGCTGCGCGGCCTCCTGCGCCTCGAAGTGCAGCAGCGCGGCCTGCCCCTTGATCGGTGCACCAACGGAGCGGCCCATATCGGCGGAGAGCGCGGCGAGGCCATCGGCCCCGGTGGCCCAGATCACCGGGCCTTGCCCGCCGTCCTCGTTGGCGCTGTCGCCAACCACAACCTCGCTGCCCGCAGCTTCCAGCGCCGCCGCGAGGGCGGCGCAGGCGCGGGCGGGGTGGAGCCGGGCTGTTAGCGTGTCGATCACATAAAGCCCGGTTTGCGAGACGGGGCGGAAGGCCGGGGCCTCGCTCTCACCCACCACCTGCCAGGTCGCGCGTCCCTGCCAGAGCGCCTCGGCCCCCGCCGCCCGCGCCCGGGCCAGCGCCTCGCCGCTGGGCACCACCGGTTGCACGCGCCCCGTGCGGGCATAGCCCGGGTCTACCCCTCCGGCAGCCTGAACGCCGCTCCAAAAGCTCTCTGCCGCCAGCAGGCTTTCCAGTTGAAAGGCCTTCTTCGGGTTCCAGTTTTCTGGCACATGCGGGGCCAGCGCGCCAACGACGCCGCCCGACGACCCTGCGCCGACTGCGTGCCGCTCAATTACCCGCACTTTTGCGCCGCGCCGGGCACATTCCCACGCGATCGACAGGCCAAACACCCCGGCCCCGCGCACCGTCACCTCTGCCATGGACATCCCTCCGCGCCGCCGCCATTCTCCGCCCGAACACATAGGCCATCCCCCGATGCATCACCATCCCGCCACGCTCGCATGGCGCGCCAACGGCACCCCCGTCTCGACCCGTTTTGACGACCCGTATTTCTCGCTGGAGAACGGGCTGGCCGAAACGCGCCATACCTTTCTGGCTGGCAATGACCTGCCCGAGCGGTTGCGCGATGGGTTTCATGTGGCCGAGCTGGGCTTTGGCACCGGGCTCAACCTGCTGGCGCTCTGGCATATGGGGCGCGAGGCCGGGGTGGCGGTGCGCTACACCGGGTTTGAGGCTTTTCCGATGGCTGCTGAGGATGCCGCGCGGGCGCTGGAGCCCTTTGCCCCGGCCTTCCCCGATCTGATGGCGGCGCTTGTGGCGCAATGGCCCGAGGCCGGTGGGGTGATCACCGCGCCGGGGCTTTCGGCCGAGGTCATCCCCGGCGATGCGCGGGAGACATTGACGGCGTGGCAGGGCAGGGCGGATGCGTGGTTTCTTGATGGTTTCTCGCCCGCCAAGAACCCCGAGCTTTGGGAGCCCGCGCTGATGGCCGAGGTTGGCCGCCACACCGCACCGGGCGGGACATTTGCAACCTACACGGCGGCAGGCCACGTGCGCCGGGCGCTTGGGGCGGCGGGCTTCACCGTGACGCGCCAGCCGGGCTATGGGCGCAAGCGCCACATGAGCATAGGAATCCTCGCATGAAGCCCCGCAGCGCCCAGACCAACGGCATTCTGCTGATGGTCGTCACCACCTTTATCTTTGCGGTGCAAGACGGGCTTTCGCGCCATCTTGCCGAGGCCTACCCGGTGATGATGGTGGTGATGATCCGCTACTGGTTCTTCGCCGCCTTCGTCCTGACCATCGCCGCGCGCGCGCCCGGCGGGCTCAGGGCGGCGGCCCGCTCGAACGTGCCCTGGTTGCAGATCTTTCGCGGGGTGCTGCTGGCCGCCGAGATTTGCGTGGCGGTGCAGGGCTTCGTGCTGCTGGGGCTGGTCGAGGCCCATGCGATCTTTGCCTGCTACCCGCTGCTCATTGCCGCGCTGTCCGGCCCGGTGCTGGGCGAGAAGGTTGGCTGGCGGCGCTGGGCGGCGATTGGCGTGGGGTTTTGCGGCATCCTCGTGATCCTGCGGCCCGGCTTTGGCGTGTTTGCCCCCGCCGCGATCGTGCCGCTGGTGGCTGCGGGGATGTTTGCGCTCTACGGGTTGCTCACCCGCGCCGTCTCCCGGCATGACAGCTCGGCCACCTCCTTCTTTTACACCGGCACCTCGGGCGCGGTTGTGATGACGGCGGTGGCGGTGTGGCAATGGGTGCCGATGACCGGGACCGACTGGCTTTGGATGGCCAGTCTCTGCATGACGGGCGCCTTGGGGCACTGGACGCTGATCAAGTGCTACGAGTTTGCCGAGGCCAGCGCGGTGCAGCCCTTTGCCTATTTCCAGCTGGTCTTTGCCTCGGCCGTGGGCGTGATCTTTTGGGGCGATGTGCTGCCGCCGGTCACCATTCTTGGCGCAGCCATCGTGGTGGGCGCGGGGTTGTTCACGCTCTGGCGCGAGCGGCGGCGGAGCTGAGCGCGGGGGCTCAGCCGTCGGAGGGGGCGGCGGCCTCTTCTGCGGTGTCTTCGGTGGCAGGCGGGGTGCTGGCGCGGGTCAGAATGCCCTTTTCCCACTCGCCACTTTCCACCTCGCCGGTGGCATAGGTCATGGTGCCCTGACCTTGCCGCTTGCCCGCGGCGAAGAGCCCCTCGTAGACATCGCCGTTGGCATAGGTTGCCACGCCCTTGCCGTCGATCTCGCCCGCTGTCCAGCCGCCCTCGTAGGTGAAGCCGTCGGCCATGGTGATTTTGCCCTGGCCTTCGCGCATTCCGGCCTTGAAGCCGCCCTCGTAGGTGGTGCCGTCGGCATAGGTGGCCACGCCCTGACCGTCGCGCAGGCCGTTCTTCCATTCACCCATGTATTTATAGCCATCGGGGGAGGTCATGGTGCCCTGACCGTGGTTCTTGGCATCTTTGAACTCGCCATCGTAGACCATACCGCCCTTGTAGCGCGCCACGCCCTTGCCCTCGATCACACCCTCGACCCAGCCGCCGGTGTAGACCGAGCCATCGGGGTAGGTGATGGTGCCCTGACCTTGCGCGAGATCATCGACGAAATCGCCCTCGTAGACCGAGCCGTCCGGGTAGTTTACCTTGCCCTTGCCGTGGATCCGGCCTTCCTTCCACGCGCCGGTGTAGCTGTAGCCATCGGCGCCGGTGAAGGTGCCTTGCCCGTCGCGCTGATCGGCCTTGAAGTCGCCCTCATACACATCGCCGTTGGAATAGGTGACCTTGCCCTTGCCGTGGCGCTGCCCATCGACCAGCAGGCCGGTGTAGACATCGCCGTTGGGCTGGGTCAGCGTGCCGAGCCCGTTGATTTGCCCGGCCTTCCACGCGCCGTTGTAGGTGAGCCCGTCCGGCATGGTCAGCACGCCCTGACCGGCGCGCTGGTTGCGAACGAAGTTGCCCTCGTAAACCGACCCGTCGGGGTAGGTCATGCGGCCCGCGCCTTCCTTGGAGCCGGCCACCCAAGTGCCCTCGTAGACAGAGCCGCCCGGTGAGGTGAGCTTGCCTTGCCCCTCGTGCAGCCCCTTCACGAAGGCGCCCTCGTAGCGGGTGCCGTTGGCATAATCGGCCACGCCCTGGCCGGTCATCTCGCCGTTCTTCCAATCGCCGTCATAGGTGCCGCCATCGGCGAAGGTGATCTTGCCATTGCCTTCCGGTTTGCCCTTGGCGAAGGCCCCCTGATAGACTGAGCCATTGGGATAGCGCGCGACGCCTTGGCCGAGGATCTCGCCCTCGACCCAGTCGCCCTCATACTCGTAGCCGTTGGGCAGGGTATAGCTGCCCTTGCCGTGCTGAAGGCCGTTCTTGAAGGTGCCCTCGTAGACCCCTCCGTTTTCGTATTGCTTGATTTGCTTGTCCTGCGCGGCCAGCGGTGTGGCCAGCGCCAGAATGGCTGCCAGTGCGATATGTCCTGCCCGGATCATTGGGTTTTATCCTTTTGGCTGCCCCTTGCCCTTTCGGCGCGGGTCGTCTTCCTGCGCGGGCACGAAGGTAAGGCCCGCCGCGCCGGGTCGCAACGCTTTTTGGGCGGGCAACCTTTCACTTCAGCGTCAATCTGCTAAGTCGGATCGCATCAAGGAGAGGCGCAGGCATGGCCGACAGGTTTCGGATAACATTGGCACAGTTGAACCCGGTTCTGGGGGATATGGCGGGCAACGCGGCAAAGGCCCGCGAGGTCTGGGCCAAGGGCAAGGCCGCCGGGGCCGATCTGGTGGCCTTCACCGAGATGTTCATCTGCGGCTACAACGCGCAAGACCTTGTGGATCGCCCCGCCTTTGCCGCCGATGCGGTGGCCCATGTGGAGGCGCTGGCGCGTGACTGTGCCGATGGCCCGGCCATCGCCATTGGCGGGCCTTGGCCCGAGGATGGCAAGCTGTTCAACGCCTATTTCATCCTCAAGGACGGCAAGGTGATGACCCGGGTGCTCAAGCACCACCTGCCAAATGAGACGGTGTTTGACGAGGTCCGCATTTATGATGCTGGCCCGCTAGGCGGCCCGTATGCGGTGGGCAACACCCGCATCGGTTCGCCGATTTGCGAGGACGCGTGGCACGAGGATGTGGCCGAGACGCTGGCCGAGACCGGCGCCGAGTTTCTGCTCGTGCCCAATGGCTCCCCCTACTATCGCGGCAAGATGGAGACCCGGCAGAACCTGATGGTGCAGCGCGTGGTCGAAACCGGGCTGCCGCTGATCTACCTCAACATGGTGGGCGGGCAGGATGACCAGGTTTTTGACGGCGGCTCCTTTGTGCTGAACCCGGGCGGGGCGCTGGCCTTGCAGATGCCGGTGTTTGACGAGGCGGTGGCGCAGCTGGACCTTGAGCGCACCCCGGACGGCTGGCGCGCCGTGGAGGGCGAGAAGGCCGTGCTGCCGGGCGAATGGGAGCAGGATTATCGCTGCATGGTGCAGTCGGTGCGCGACTATTTTGCCAAGACCGGCTTCAAACAGGCGCTGCTGGGGCTTTCGGGCGGGGTCGACTCGGCACTGGTGGCGGCAATCGCCGCGGATGCGCTGGGGCCGGAGAATGTGCGCTGCGTGATGCTGCCTTCGGAATATACCTCGGAGCATTCGCTGGAGGATGCCAAGGCGGTGGCCGAGAAGCTGGGCTGCCGCTACGACTTTGTGCCGATCAGCGGCCCGCGGGCCGCGGTGACGGAGGCGTTGGCGCCGCTCTTTGAGGGCACCGAGCCGGGGCTGACGGAGGAGAACATCCAGAGCCGGTTGCGCGGGCTGCTGTTGATGGCCTTGAGCAACAAGTTTGGCGAGATGCTGCTGACCACCGGCAACAAGAGCGAGGTCGCCGTGGGTTACGCCACGATTTATGGCGATATGGCGGGCGGGTATAACCCGTTGAAAGACCTCTACAAAACCCGGGTGTTTGAAACCTGCCGTTGGCGCAACGCCAACCACCGGGCGTGGATGCTGGCGCCAGAGGGTGAGGTGATTCCGCCCCGGGTGATCGACAAGCCGCCATCTGCCGAGCTGCGCGAGGATCAGAAGGACGAAGACAGCCTGCCGCCTTACGAGGATCTCGACCGCATTCTTGAAATGCTGGTCGATGAAGAGGCCTCCGTGGCCGAGGTGGTGGCCGAGGGCTTTGCCGAGGAGGTGGTGCGCAAGATCGAGCGCCTGATTTTTCTGAGCGAATACAAGCGCTTTCAGTCCGCGCCCGGCACCCGGCTGACCAAGGCGGCCTTCTGGCTTGACCGGCGCTACCCCATCGTCAACCGCTGGCGCGACCCGTCTTAGGCCGATGCGCCCGATCCTGACCCTCACCCCCAACCCGGCGCTGGACCTCTCGGCGGGGACGGCTTTGGTGCGCCCGGGCGTGAAGCTGCGCTGCGGCCCGGCCACGGTGGAGCCGGGCGGTGGCGGGGTGAACGTGAGCCGGGCGGTGCACCAGCTTGGCGGTTCCTCGCGCTGCCTCGTCGCGCTGGGCGGGGCCACGGGCGCAACGCTGGAAGCCGCGCTGATCGCGCGCGGGCTGGATGTGCTGCGCGTCGAAGCCGCCGGCGACACCCGCCAGAGCCTCGCCGTGACCTGCGAGGAGACCGGCAACCAGTTTCGGTTTTCGCTGGGCAGCGCGGCGTGGTCAGAGACTGACTGCGCGGGGTTTCTCGACGCGGTGAAAGCGGCGGTGGAGCCCGGCGCGCTTGTCGTCCTCTCCGGCTCGCTGCCGCCGGGCATGGGGCCGGATTGGCTGAGGCCGCTCGCGGATGCGGTGGGCGCTGCCGGTGCGACACTTATTGCGGACACATCGGGCGAGCCCCTGAGCCGGCTGGCGCGTGAGGGCGGGGCCGATGTTTTGCGGATGGATCACGAGGAGGCGCGGATCTTGTCCGGCACGCTGCTGGCAGATGTGGCAGAGGTGCGGGCCTTTGCCGCGGCGCTGGCGAAAACGACGCCTCAGGTGATCGTGGCAATGGGCGCGGCCGGGTCGGTTATGGCCTGCTCCGACGGGAGCGCATGGCATGCCGCCGGAGCCGATGTGCCGGTGGTGAGCAAGGTCGGCGCGGGCGACAGCTTTGTTGGCGGGTTCACCCTTGCGCTGTCCTCGGGCAAAGCACCGGAAGAGGCGCTTCAGGCCGGGATGGCGGCGGCCTCGGCTGCCGTGATGACGGCAGGGACCGAGTTGTGCCGGTTGGAGGACTATGCGCGCGTGCTGCCGGCCTGCGTGCTGACCCGGCTCTGACTGGTCCGTCTCATCCGCCCTTCGAGGCGTCTTCGACCTCGCGATGGTGGGTCAGAGGCCCGGGCAGAGCCACCTAGCTATGCTATCGCAGCTTCGGCGGCTTGTCGGGGTTTGAGCCCGGTGGTTCCGGCACCCATGGCTCACGCTGCTCAGGCTCCGGCAGATCAAACCGCATGCCGTGCCGCGCCATCGCCTGTGCCAGAGGCGAGCCGTCTTCCAGAAAGGCCACGTCCAGCGCTTCGCTCTCCAGCCCGGAGAACTTGAGCGCCTCGTTCGCCGCGCCCGCCAGCGCGTGCTCTGCGCCCTCTTGTGCGTCGATGAAGGCCAGCAAGTGCCCCTCTGCGCCGGAGCGATAACTGGCCCGCACCAGCAGCGCCGCTTTTGCCAAGCCAGCGCCGGTGGCCAGCTTTGCGTCCAGTGCCATCAGGAGCGCGCGGGGCAGGGCGGGGGCGTTCACCTCCACCGGGATTTCTTCGGCGGCCTCCGGCCCGTGGCCCAGCGTCTCGGCCAGCCAGTCGATCGCGGCGGCGGGCAAGACCATGGCCGAGGGGGCCTCAAGGTTTAGCCCCAGTCCGAGGTTCTGGCCCGCCATCATGGCCACCAGCCCGCGCCCGGACATGGCAGCAAAGGCGGCCTCGCCCTGGGTGAAGCCGACCAGCCGTTCTTCGCTGTCGAAGGCCAGCAAAATCTCGCCCTCGCCGGTCTCCACCGTGCGCGGGGAAATCACCTCTCCCTCCGGCTCCTCTTCCAGCAGCAGAAACAACTGGCTGTCCGCCAGCCGGGCATAAAACGCGAGCCGCTCGGCTTCGCCACCCGCTTCCATGGCCGCGTGGGCCTCGTCGAGCGTGGTCATAACACCTCCTTCACCCTGTCGCGCAGCGCCGGAAGAAGCTCGGCGCTGAACCATGGGTTTGCCTTCAGCCACCCCGTATTGCGCCAAGACGGGTGGGGCAAGGGGAAGCGGGCGGGCGCGTGGCTTCGCCAGCCGGCGACGGTGCGGGTGACGCCCGCGCGCTTTGCCGCGCGGCCAAGGTGCCAGCCCTGTGCGTAGCCGCCGATCAGCAGGGTGAGCGGGGCCGGGCCGATGTGGTTGAGCGCGGCGTTGCGCCATGTGTCGGCGCAAATGGCGGGCGGGGGCAGGTCGCTGCCCTTGGCGTTGTAGCCCGGGAAGCAGAAGGCCATGGGCAGGATGGCGATACGTGCGGTGTCGTAAAAGGTGTCTCGGTCAATCCCGAGCCAGTCGCGCAGCCGGTCGCCGGAGCGGTCGTTGAAGGGCAGGCCGGTTTCATGCACGCGCATCCCCGGGGCCTGCCCGACGATGAGGATGCGGGCATTGGGGGCAAACCACGGCACCGGGCGCGGGGCATGGCGCGTGGCGGTGGCCGCAAAGCGGGGGGCGCAGAGGCGGCAGGCGCGGATGTCGTCGGGGAGGGCCATGGGGTGCAGTGTAGCGGGGGCGAAGAGAGGCCTGAAGGGGCTGGATGAGCCCACCGGGGCTGGCTCGTCCGCCCTTCGAGGCGCCCTCGCCCATGTTTCGATGGTTTTCGAAATATCTTGCGCGGTGTGAGTCCGTTCGATATTTCTAGAATCATGAAAACGACTCATGCAGATGATCTCTCGCTCGCCACCGCCGCCTCCACCTTCGCGGCGCTTGGCTCCGAGCAGCGCCTTGCCGTGTTGCGCAGCCTCGTTCGGGCCGGGCCGGGTGGGCTGCGCATTGGCGAGCTGGGCGAGCGCACCGGCGTCACCGGCTCCACGCTGACACATCACATGAAGATCCTCACCGCCGCTGGGCTTGTGCGGCAGGAAAAGCAGGGCCGCAGCATCATTTGCGCCGCCGTCGCCTACTCCGAAGTCCGCGCCCTCACCGATTTCCTTCTTGCCGAATGTTGCGCCGATGCGCCCGATGGAGACCATTCTCATGGCTGACCTCACCCAATCGCCCCGCCCCTCGCTCGGGGCCCTTTGGAAGCGCACCCCCAAGGCATGGCTGGCCTCTCTGCTAATTGTGCTCGCTGTGGCGCTGTTTGATACGCCGCAGGTGCTGCCAACGGTGCAATTTGCGCTGAACGCCCTGCTGCATACCGCGCCCTTCATCCTCTTCGCCGTTCTCGCCGTCGCGTGGCTCAAGGCTACGGGGGCCGAAAGCCTGCTGGCCCGCGCCTTTGAGGGCAACCAGAGCCGGATGATCGTGATGGCGGCCCTGCTCGGCGGGTTGTCGCCGTTCTGCTCCTGCGAGGTGATCCCCTTCATCGCCGCCTTGCTCGCCGTGGGTGCGCCGCTTGGCGCGGTCATGGCCTTCTGGCTGGCCTCGCCGTTGATGGACCCGGCGATGTTTTCGATCACCGCGGGCACGCTGGGGCTGGAATTTGCCTTGGCCAAGACGCTCGCCGCCGTTGGCCTTGGCCTGATGGGGGGCTACCTGACGATGGCCTTCGCCAAATCCCCCGTCTTTGCCGATCCGCTCCGCCCGAAGAAGACCTGCGGCTCCTGCTGCGGCAGCGACAAGCCCTTTGAGGGCAAGCCCGTTTGGCGGTTTTGGAACGAAGCTCCGCGCCGCGAGGCCTTCCGCGAAACGGCGCTGGAAAATGGCCTGTTTCTTTTCAAATGGCTGCTGCTGGCTTATTTGCTGGAGAGCCTGATGCTCACCTATGTGCCCGCCGAGATGATCGGGGCGGTGCTGGGCGGCGAGGGGCTGGGGCCGATCCTGCTGGGCGCGCTTGTGGGGGCACCGGCTTACCTCAACGGTTATGCCGCCGTGCCGCTGATCGACGCGCTGCTGGCGCAGGGCATGAGCCAAGGCGCGGCGATGGCCTTTGTCATTGCCGGGGGCGTCTCCTGCATCCCCGCCGCCGTGGCCGTCTGGGCGCTGGTGAAGCCCCGGGTCTTTGCGGCTTACCTTGGATTTGCCTTCGTTGGCGCGGTGTTGGCGGGGATGGCCTGGGGTGCCTTCGCCTGAGGCAAAGAGGCATGGCGTTGCCTTGTCGCGCCCGGCCCTGAGCCTGCCATGCGCGGCAGCGCACAGATGAGCGCCTGCCCGCCCGGTTGCCCCTCCTTTCCGATTTGCGTATCTGGGGGAAACGCTGCGGCAGAGGGGTGAGGCATGTATCGCGTCTGGAATTTCGTCACGAACTATTCGCTCTTGCTCATTGCGGGCGCGATCATCGCTCTGATCTGGGCCAATATTAACGCCGACAGCTACCACCACTTCGTGGAATTCGTGATCTGGGATCACGCGCCCATCGGCCACATGCATGATGGACACCGCACGCTGACGCTGCACTACCTCGTCAATGATGTGCTCATGGCTTTCTTCTTTGCCATCGCGGCCAAGGAAGTTTGGGAGGCGGTGATCCTCGAGAACGGGAGCCTGCGCGGCAAGAAGGCGGCCACGCCGCTGATCGCCACCGTGGGCGGCATGGTTGGGCCGATCTCGGTTTACCTCGGTATCGCCTATTTCCTTGGCTCCGAGACCTATAGCGCCGTGGCCAACGGCTGGGCTATCCCCACGGCAACCGACATCGCCTTCTCCTATCTCGTGGGCCGCATGGTGTTTGGCGCGGGCCACCCGGCGGTGCGCTTCCTGCTGCTGCTCGCGATTGCAGATGATGCGGCGGGCCTCATCATCCTTGCCATCTTCTACCCCTCGGGAGAGCTTGCTCCGGAGTGGCTGCTGCTTTCGCTGGCCGCTGCCGTGGCCGTGTTCATCCTGTGCAACTGGCTGCCCCGCAAGCTCGACGCGGGCAATCAGGACCGGCCCAAATCCACCTGGATGGCCTCGACCCTCAGTGTTTGGCCCTATCTGCTGGCGGGCTGCGTCAGCTGGTATGGCTTTCAGGAGGCGGGCATCCACCCGGCGCTGGGCCTGCTGCCCATCGTGCCCACGTTGCCCCACGCCGACCGCGCCTTTGGTATCTTTTCGGAGGCCGAGCAGTATCTTTCGGACCTGCTCAACAAGGCCGAGCACATGCTGAAGCATCCGGTGGAGGTGATCCTGTTCTTCTTCGGCCTGCTGAACGCGGGCGTGGAGTTCAACGCCATCGGCGAAGCCACTTGGCTGGTGCTGGCGGGGCTGATCATCGGCAAGCCGGTGGGGATCTTCCTGATGGGCTGGATCGCTGCCTATCCGATGAAGCTGGGGCTGCCTGCAGGCATGCGCTCGATCGACCTTGTGGTGATCGGCTTCGTTGCGGCCATCGGCTTTACCGTGTCGCTCTTCGTGGCCTCCGTCGCCTTCCCCGGCGGGCCGGTGCAGGACGCCGCCAAGATGGGCGCACTCTTCAGCTTTGGCGCAGCGGTGCTGTCGCTGCTCGCGGGCAAGTTGACGAGGGTGGAAAAGCAGGAAGGCTGAGGGCGGCACAGCCGCGGCAGCGCGCCTGCCGGGCTGCCTGCCTTGTCGGATAGGCTGACGGTTGTTTCAAAGGTGGTGTAAGTGCCGCCGGATTCGCCGCGTTGCCTCCCGCTGCGCCACAGTTGCGTCACAATCTGCCGCAGGGCCGTTGAAAACCTGACGTTAGGGGCGACATATTGCTGCCTAACTGCAAACCTATACCGATGTATTAACCAAACACCGGCTAAGGTGTAGAAACGAGCAGTGGCAAAGGCAACGGATGCTGGAATTCTCCAACGTCAGCAAGTCCTTCTGGACCGGGAAGCAGCGCAAGGTGATCCTTGATCGCGTGTCTTTTCGTGTTGAACTGGGCAATTCGCTTGGCATCCTCGCCCCCAACGGCACCGGCAAGACCACGCTGATCAACATGATGGCGGGGCTGGAAAAACCCGATGAGGGCGAGATTCGCCGGGGTTGCCGCATCTCCTTTCCGCTCGGGTTCATGGGGGGCGTCGTCAACCGGCACACCGGCACCGAGAACGCCCGCTATATCGCCCGGCTCTACGGGCTTGATCCCGATTATGTGGAGGCCTTCGGGCGCTGGCTTTGCGGGATCGAAGAATATTTTGACATGCCGGTCGGCACCTACAGCCAGGGGATGCGCGCGCGCTTTTGCTTTGCGCTGATGCTGGCGCTCGATTTTGATATGTATCTGATCGACGAGGGCATGCCCTCGACAACGGATGTTGAGTTTAACCGCCGTGCGGGGTCGATCCTGCGGGAGCGGCTGAAAGATACCACTGTTATTATCGTCTCCCACCAGCCCGGCACGCTTGAAAAGTTCTGCCGCTCGGCAGCGGTGCTGCGGGATGGGCAGTTCCACATGTTTGAAACGCTGGAAGAAGCAAAGAGGCTCTATGACTACCAAGCCCAAGGCTAGCAAATTCCGCATCCGGCGTGACGGCCCGTTGACCCCCGGCCAGGCCATGGCGGCCACCGAGGGCGCGACGGCGCGCAAGGTTTCCCCGCCGCCAGTAGAGGAAAAGCCCGTGGCCGCAACCGCGCCGGCGCCTGAGGCCCAGCAGGAGCAGGCGAAGGGTGCCAAGGCCGAAGATGTAACCCTGCGCGAGCCCGGCAAGGCGAAGGATGAAGACGTGGCCATGATGGAGGCCGCCTCGCCCGAGATGCATGACGATGGCTTTGGCCCCGACATGATGCCAACCGCTGCCGCCGCCAAAAAGGGCAAGGCGGGACAGACGCCTGCCCAGAGCGGCGAGGTTGCCTCTGCCCAATCCGCCCAGAGCGAACAGACCATTGCCGACATCCGCAAAGAGGGGCTGACCGGGCGCCAGCTGCGCATGGCCCGCCGGGTGGCGCAAAAGCACGGGCTGGCCCCGACCTCCGATTTCGACGCGGTCAAACAGCTGCGCGACCGGGGCATTGATCCGTTTCAGCGCTCCGCCATGCTGGAGCTGGTGCAGAACAACGCCAAGGCCCAAGGCCAAGGCAACGGCAACGGCGGTGGGGCTACCCCCAATCTGCCGCAGGTCGCACGCCAGCAGGGCCCCGGCACCTCCGTGGCCGTGCCTCAGGATGCGCCGGTGCCCAGCCCTGCGCTCAACACCGCCGAGCAGCGCGCCAACGAGATTGGCCGCATCCAGCAAGACATCACCCGCCGCCGCCGCCGCAAATCCTTGCTGCTCTTCACCCGGCTGGCCTTCTTTGTGCTGCTGCCTGCCTTCATCGCGGGCTGGTACTACTACGTGCTGGCCACGCCGCTCTATGCCACCAAGTCCGAGTTCCTGATTCAACAGGCCGAATCCGGCGCCGCTGCGGGCCTTGGCGGGCTGTTCCAGGGCACCACTCTTGCCACCCAGCAAGACAGCACGACGGTGCAAAGCTACCTCTCCTCCCGCGCCGCGATGAAGCGGCTGGACGCCGAGCATGGCTTCAAGATCCACTTCGAGCAGCCGTTCATCGACCCGATCCAGAGGCTGGAAAGCGGTGCAACCGACGAGGCCGCCTATCGGCTGTATCAGCGCAACGTGAAAATCGGCTACGACCCGTCCGAGGGCATCCTCAAGATGGAGGTCATCGCCGCCAGCCCCGAAAAGAGCCAGGAGTTCTCTGAGGCGCTTCTGGGCTACGCCGAAGAGCAGATTGACCAGCTCACCCAGCGCCTGCGGGAAGACCAGATGAAGGGCGCGCGTGAAAGTTTTGACGAGGCTGAGGCGAAGGTGCTTGCCGCGCAAAAACGGGTGCTGGAGCTGCAAGAGCAGCTTGGCGTGCTCGACCCGGTGAGCGAATCCGGCTCACTGATGAGCCAGATCACCCAGTTTGAGCTGGAGCTGCGCCAGAAGGAGCTCGACCTTCAGCAGCAACTCTCCAACACCCGCCCCAATCAGGCCCGCGTCCGGGCGCTGGAGGGCGATATCTCACGGCTCAAGGCGCTTGTCGCAGAGTTGCGCTCCTCGATGACCCAGACGACCGATACCGGCGCGTCTTTGGCCCGCATCACCGGTGAGCTGCGCATTGCCGAGGCCGATCTGGCCACCCGGCAGTTGCTGCTCCAGCAAGCCGCCGCCCAGCTTGAGACTGCCCGGATCGAGGCCAACCGGCAGGTGCGTTATCTCTCGCTTGGCGTTGCACCGATTGCGCCCGACGAGGCCACCTATCCGCGTGCCTTCGAAAACACCGCCCTCGCGCTGCTGATCTTTGCCGGGATCTACCTGATGATCTCGCTCACCGCCTCGGTGCTGCGTGAACAGGTTGCGGGCTAACGCCCAAGGGGCGGCGCCCATTGCGCGCCGCCCGCTCGTCCGCCTGACGTTATGCCATCGGCCCGCAGCATTGCGTCTTTCGGTGTGCCATGGCGTGGATGTTCCGGGGGCGGGAGCGGCCTGAAGGGGCATTCTCGACAGGGTGCCATCGTGCAGGGCGCCGCACCGCTTGTACACGGTGCTGAGGCAGCCATCCCATCACGCTGTCAAACTCTGCAAGAGTGCGCGTGCAGGCCTGCTTGCGGCCAGCCAAATGTGCCTATTTGAACGGCTTCATCCCGGCGCGTGCCAGCTCATCCGCGCGCTCGTTTTCGGGGTGCCCGGCGTGGCCTTTGACCCATTGCCACGTTACCCGATGCCGCCGGTTGGCCTCATCGAGACGCTGCCAGAGTTCGACGTTTTTTACCGGCTTCTTCGAGGCGGTCTTCCAGCCGTTGCGCTTCCAGCCATGCACCCATCCGGTGACGCCGTTCTTCACATAGGCCGAGTCTGTGACCACGGTGATCTCGGTATCGCGCGAGAGCGATTCCAGCGCCGAAATGGCGGCCATCAGCTCCATCCGGTTGTTGGTGGTCTGCGCCTCGCCGCCCGAGAGCTCGCGCTCCTTCACCACCGCGTCGCCCTCCTTGGCTTGCAGCAGCACGCCCCAGCCACCGGGGCCGGGATTTCCGGAGCAGGCTCCGTCGGTATAGGCATAAAGGTCTGGCATGGGCGCTATGTGCCCGGGTCGCGCGGCAGAGACAAGGCCCGGATCATGCGGATTGCCCGGCGCAGGGCGGTGAATGCGGTGCCGAGGGCGACGAGCCAGAGCACGGCGAAGAGCGCCCAGCCCGACCCCCAGATCAAAACCTCCACCGCGCCCAACACGCAGCCCGCTGTCACCGCCGCTATCCGGTGCGGCTTGGCCATTGGCCCGCAAAAGTCGGCCGCCAGCCCCTCGGCCCGGCCCAGCTCGCGGATATAGGCCGTGGCCACCGCAAAGGCGCCTGCAAGGCAGCCAAGCCAGGGCAGCCCGCAGGCCAGCCCCAGCCCGGCCAGAATGAGCACATCTGCCACCCGGTCTGGCGCCTCGTTCCAAAACGGCCCCGTCGGCCCGCCCTTGCCGCCCTCCAGCGCCACCATCCCATCGAGCAGGTTGGCGATGAGGCGGAGTTGGCAGAACAGCGCAGCTGCGAAGAGCAGCAAGGCTGCGATGAGCGGCCCGGCGGGGCGGGTGAGCCAGAGGCAGGCGAAGGCCAGCGCGGCAAAGAGCATGGAGCTGGCGGAAATCTGGTTGGGCGTCACCGAAGAGGCCGCCAGCCGCCGTGCCGCGGCCTGCGCCCAGCCCGCTGAGCGGGCGGCGATGGGGCGGCGCTCAGCCACGCGACCAGAGCCTGTAGGTGTAGAGCATGGCATAGAGCGTCGCCACGGTGGTGGGCACGGTCAGCGTGGCCAGCACTTCGGGCGTGCCGGCGAGGCTGTGGATGGTGAAGAGCAGCACGAAGGAGATTGCGCAGCACACCAGCGGCGGCCCCACCAGCCCGGCCACCCCCGGCAGACGTGGCACCAGCGCCTCCTGCACCCGCTTTAGCCCGTAGGTGATGGCCGCCGTCATCGCGCCCTGCACCAGTGCGGCCACCAGCGGCGCGGGCATCGGGTGACCGGAGTTGGCGTAAAACGCCCAGCCGCCCATCAGCGCGGCCCCTGCGGCGGTATGGACCAATGACGAATCCGCCAGCCCCATCAGACTGCTGACCAGTAGTAGCGCACGAGATGAAAGAAGATCGGCGCGGCGAAGACGACCGAGTCCATCCGGTCGATGAAGCCGCCGTGCCCGGCAATCAGGTGGCCCCAGTCCTTCACCCCCCGGTCGCGCTTGATGGCCGACAGCACCAGCCCGCCGAAGAAGCCCATGAGCGTGACGGCCAGCGCCATGCCAAGTGCCTGCCAGGGCGAGAACGGGGTGATCCAGTAGAGCGCGGTGCCGATCAGCGAGGCCGAGGCCACGCCCCCCACCAGCCCTTCCCATGTCTTGGAGGGCGAGACGGTGGGTGCCACCTTGGTGCGCCCCACCAGCTTGCCCCATGTGTATTGCAGCACGTCCGAGATTTGCACCACGATCACCAGCCAAGCGATCAGCAGCACCTCGCGCCCCTCGAAGCCCTCGATCCGCAGCGTCAGCAGGGCGGGCACGTGGCTCACGCAATAGACACAGATCATCAGCGCCCATTGGGTTTCTGCGATGCGAATGAACACGTCGCGCGTGTCGCCATGCAGCACCGCGACGACCGGCAGCAGCAGGAAGGCGTAGACCGGCACGAAGATCGAATAGAAGCCATACCACTCGTCCCAGACCAGCCAGAACTGCACCGGCAGCACCACGAAGAACGCGCCGAACAGCGCCCAATGGTCGGCGGCGCGCTTGGTGGTTAGCGTCAGCACCTCGCGCAGAGCGGCGAAGGAGATCAGCGCGAAGAGCACGATCACCCCGGCCTTTCCGGCCAGAAAGGCGAGGCCGAGAAGCGCCGCCATGCCCCACCACGCATCAATCCGCGCGTTCAGGTTTTCAATGCCGGGGTTGGAGCGGTCGGGCGCGACATAGGCCCGCAAGACCCGGCCGATGAAGGTGGCCAGCACCAGAACGCAGAGGGTGCCGAAGAGCAGCTTCAGCAGGTCGGCACTCGCGGCACTCATGCGCTGCCCTCCGGCGCTTCGCCCGATGTTACCTGCGGCCCGGCGGCGGGTTTCAGCGCCAGCATCGCCGCGCCCGCCCGCTCCAAGAACTCTTCCCGGCTCTCGCCCGGGCGCACCCGGATCGGCGCGCCAAAGCTGACGGTGCAGAGCAGCGGCACCGGCACCAGCTTGCCCTTGGGCAGCACGCGGTTGAGGTTCTCGATCCAGACCGGAACCATCTCGACCTCTTCGCGCTGCGAGGAGATGTTGTAGATACCCGATTTTAGCGGCAGCAGCGGCACGTCCGGGTCCATGTTTCGCTTGCCCTCGGGGAAGATGATGAGGCTGTCGCCCGCGTCGACTGCCTCCATGATCTTGTCCATCGGGTTCACATCGCGCCCCTCTTCGCCGCGATAGATCAGCACGGTGTTGAACACGTCACGCCCGATGAAGCTGCGCCAGCCATTCGTCAGCCAGTAGTCCGCCGCTGCCACGGCACGGGTGCGGCGGCGCAGGCGCGAGGGCAGGGCCGTCCAGATCAGCACGAAATCCCCGTTGGATGTGTGATTGGCGAAGTACACGCGCTGCACCGGCACCGGCTCGCAGCCCTCCCAGATGCCGCGCACGGCGGTGACCAGCCATGCGAAAAACACGATCGCATGGCCCATGGTCTTGGCGGCAAAGGCGCGGGCGGCGGTGGTGAGCTTGTCCATGCCGGGGAGCCTAACCCGTTGTCGCGGCGCCGGGAATAGCCTGCGCAAGGATGCAGATAAAGTCATCCACCCGCCCCGAAAGCCCCTTGCCGCGCGACACCCGCCGCGCCCGCGGAACGAAGCCCGCCGCAGCCAGGAGCCCATCCAGCTCGGTTTCGCCGTAGTAGCAATAGAAGCGCCCGATGCTGTCGGGCCCTTCGCCCTCTCCCAGCTTCATGCCGAGATGCAGCCAGCCGTCCGGCTTCAGCGCCCGGTGCAGGCGGGCGAGGTGGCCGGGGAAATCGGCGCGCGGGGCGTGGAGCAGGGAGAAATTGGCCCAGATGCCATCGTAGCAGGCCTCGCCTTCGACCTCCTCGAACCGGGCCTGCCGCGCGGTGACGCCCGGTATCGCCCCGGCGCGCGCGACCATCTCGGCAGAGCCGTCGAGCGCCTCGACCTTGAAGCCCTGCTCGGCCATGACGGCAGCCGAGGCACCGGGGCCGCAGCCCAGATCGAGCACGCGGGCACCGAGCCGCAGGTGCGACAGGAAGGCCTCCAGATCCTTGCGCTCCTTCACCGCGACGCTCATCGCCACGTAGTCCTCCACCCGCGCGTCGTAGACGGCGAGCGTGTCTTCGGGGTTCATGCCCGCTCGAAGGCCAGCTTGAGGCCCAGCGCCGCGAAGGAGGCCGCAAAGGCGCGGCGCAGCCAGGCCATCGCCCGCTCGGAGGCCAACACGCGGGCGCGCATGGTGCCCGCCAGCACCGCGTAGAGCGCAAAGACGGCGAAGGTCATCACCACGAAGGCGAGGCCAAGCTGCACCAGTTGCGCCGTGGCATTGGCGCCGGGGGTGATGAACTGCGGCAGGAAGGCCACGAAGAAGATCGGGATCTTGGGGTTGAGGATGTTGAGCGTGATGCCCCGCCGCACGATCCGCAGTGCCGCGCCGGGCGTTTCCGCCTTCACGTCGAGCGTGCCCTTGCCGTTCAGCGTGCCCCAGGCCATCCACAGCAGGTAGGCCACGCCGGCCCATTTGATCGCCTGGAATAGCAGCGCCGAGGTGTGAAGCACGGCGGCCAGCCCGGCCATGGCGGCGGCGAGGTGCACCACGGTGGCCAGCGTGCAGCCGATCACCGCGAAGGCCCCTGCACGCCAGCCGCCGCCCAGCGTCATCGACAGGGTGTAGACCACCCCGATGCCGGGCGCGAGGCAGACGAGGAAGGCGGTGACGAGGAAGGCAAGGGTCATGAAGGCTACTTTCGTTTCAACAGTTTGTCGGCATCGCGGTTCACGCGACGAAACTCACGGATTGGCACGGCGGCGCGGATCGCATCGTAGACCGGCTTCATCCGGGCGGCATCGGCGGGGCTGACGAAGGGCGGCAGTTTCAGCCCATCGCTGCCCACGCCCCAAACCCACCCGGCCCGCGCCTCGCCATAGCTCTTGGGCGCGGGCAGCGCACGCGGAGGCCGCGCTGCCAAGCCGCTGCGCTCAACCGCCGCGTCTATGGCATAAACCTTTTCCCGGTCCGCCTCGGCAAGTCGCGTCACGCAATCGTCCTTATCCGGGCCACGGCAAGCCATGAGCATCACGCTCGAATCCGAGTAGACCTCGAAGTAGAAGCCCTTGAAGCCGGGTTCGGTCGGTCGGGTGTTTTCATGCAGGTATCTGGCAACGAGCGCGGGGGCCTCGGCGAGGGCCTCGACGGGTGCGAGAAGGAGGAGGCAAAGGAACAAACGAAAACAGGCCATGGCCAACCCTGCCCCAGCCCGCGCGATGCGAAAAGAGAAATCCCTACTTCCCGGCCTTCTTGTCCGCCTCGGCGTTCACCGCCTTGCGGGCTGCCTCAGGCACCTCTGCGTCAAGTGCCGCGAGCAGGGCGTCCACCCGCGCGGCGTCCGCGCGGGCAGGCAGTGCGATGGCCGCGTAGGTCGCGCCGCCCAGCACCACCTCACCCCAGGCCAGCCCGCCGCCGATGGGGGGCTCCGGGTTTTTCTTGGCAGGCGTTTCCGCCAGCCCCGAGGCCCGCGCCGCCGCCGCGATCCGCTCTGCCGCGCCGGGCTTCGTTGCGGCATCAAGGCTCACGCAGCCCTCTTCACCATAGCCACGGCAGGCCGTCAGGCGCACCTGCCCCTCACGGCTGAACACCGCCTTGAACTCCTCGCGGTGGGGCGGGGGAAGGCTGCCGTTGTCATAGCCGTAGGTGGCAAAAAACTCGCCCTGAGGCCCTTCCGGCTCGGCTTGAACGCAGGCGGCGGTGGCACAGAAGGTCAGCAATAAGGGAATATGTCTCATGCGGCGCAGAGTGGCGGGATAGCCCGGCGCTGTCACATGAAATTTCGCTGAAGACTTTGACCGGCGCCGAAAAACCGCCTCAGGCCGGTTCGCGCAGCACCCGGGGCACCTTGAACTCGACGCGCTCCTGCGCGGTTTCCACCATCTCCACCGTCACCTCGTAACGGCTGCGGAACGCGTCGATCACCTCTTCGATCAGCACTTCGGGGGCAGAGGCACCGGCGGTGACGCCGACAGAGCCGATGCCCTCCAGCGCCCGCCAGTCGATGTCACTCGCGCGTTGCACAAGCTGGGCATAGCCGCAGCCCGCGCGGCCCGCCACCTCGACCAACCGCCGCGAGTTGGAGGAGTTCGGCGCGCCCACCACCAGCAGTGCATCGGCGCGGGGAGCGATGGCCTTCACCGCCTCTTGCCGGTTGGTGGTGGCATAGCAGATGTCTTCTTTATGCGGCCCGACGATGGCCGGAAAGCGGGCTTTGAGCGCGGCGACGATCTCGGCGGTGTCATCCACCGAAAGCGTGGTTTGGGTGACAAACGCCAGCTTCTCCGGGTCGCGCACCTCCAGTGCCGCCACGTCCTCGGGCACCTCAACCAGCAGCACCTCGCCCTCGGGGAGCTGGCCCATGGTGCCTACCGTCTCTGGGTGGCCCGCATGGCCGATCATCACCATCTGCAAGCCGTTCTCGGCGTGGCGCTCGGCCTCGATATGCACCTTGCTGACCAGCGGGCAGGTGGCATCGACAAAGATCATCTCGCGCTTGGCGGCTTCGGCGGGCACCGCCTTGGGCACCCCGTGGGCCGAGAAGATCACCGGGCGGTCGTCCGGGCATTCCTCCAGCTCTTCAACAAACACCGCGCCCTTCTCGCGCAGCCCGTCCACCACGTATTTGTTGTGCACGATCTCGTGGCGCACGTAGACAGGCGCCCCCCATTTCTCCAGCGCCATCTCGACGATCTTGATCGCCCGGTCGACACCGGCGCAAAAGCCGCGCGGAGCGGCGAGGAGAAGAGTGAGGGGCGGTTTGGTCATGCTGCTAGAGGTAGGGCAGGGTCGGGGCGAGGTAAACCCACAGCTGCGCGGCAAAAGGCCCGCCACAACGGGCGGGCCTTGAACCGTAGGGTGGGCAATCTGCCCGCCGCCGTGGGTCAATCGCGGGCGGTCAGCTCCTCTGCGCCCGCAGGCTCGGGGCGCGGCTCGCGTGGCGGGCGGCCGATCACGTCTTTCAGCTCGTCCAGCTCGATGAAGTTGTCGGCCTGACGGCGCAGTTCATCGGCGATCATCGGCGGCTGGCTGCGGATCGTGCTCACGACCGACACGCGCACGCCCTGGCGTTGCAGCGATTCAACCAGCGGGCGGAAATCGCCGTCGCCGGAGAACAGCACGATGTGATCGACATGGGGAGCCAGCTCCATCGCATCGACGGTCAGCTCGATGTCCATGTTGCCCTTCACCTTCCGGCGGCCCTGACTATCAACGTATTCCTTGGCGGCCTTGGTCACCATCGAGAAGCCGTTGTAGTGCAGCCAGTCCACCAGCGGGCGGATCGGCGAATACTCGTCGTTCTCCAGCAGGGCGGTGTAGTAGAAGGCGCGCAGCAGCTTGCCACGGCGCATGAATTCCTGACGGAGGAGCTTGTAGTCGATGTCAAAGCCCAGCGCCTTGGCGGCGGCATATAAATTTGAACCATCAATAAACAGAGCGAGGCGCTCATCACGGTAGAACATCAAATACCCTTTCTGTATATGGGCCCGGAACTCCCCGTGTGTGGTGGTGGTGGGAGGGGAAAGAGTGGAGTTTTCCCGAGACCGTAGCGGAAAATAGTGTAAAAAAAGTCGGTCGCAACCCTCCTAGTGTCATATGACAGTCACAAATGCTCTTATTGCCGCCGGGTCAAACGCAACGTCACCTGCGGGTCACCCAAATGTAACGATCCTGTCGGCGCTTTCCGCCCTCAATCACGATTCGTTTGCGATAGTGGCAAAAAGCCGCCTCTTTGAGACCCCTGCATTTCCGCAGGGGTCAGGTCCGGATTTTGTGAATACCACTGTCCTGGTTGAAACCACGATGTCTCCCGAGGCGGTTCTGGCGCATCTGCACGCCGTCGAGGCGGCGCACGGGCGGGTGCGCAACAAGCGGTGGGGCCCGCGCACGCTGGACCTCGACCTGATCGGCTGGGGCGATGCGGTGCGCCCCGACCGGCCCACATGGCGGCGCTGGGCGGGGCTTTCTGCCGTCAGCGCCGCGCGAGAAACCCCGCAAGAGCTGATCCTGCCGCATCCCCGGCTGGCCGAGCGCGCCTTTGTGCTGGTGCCCTTGTTGGACATTGCCCCGGATTGGACACACCCCGTGACCGGCCTTTCGGTGGCGCAAATGGCGGCGGCGCTGCCGCAAAAGGCACGAGATGAGATCAAACCCCTGTCATAGTGCCGCAATGCCCTGCAAAACCGGGGCCTGCTCCTTCAAAACCGGCCCCCGCCCCCTTGCCATCGCCCCATAGCCCCGTTAAGTAGCGGCCTTCACTGCCCAACCCTCCCTGCAGGAGATATCCATGGCCCGCGTCACCGTTGAAGATTGCGTCGATAAAGTCCCCAACCGCTTCGAGCTTGTCATGCTCGCCGCGCACCGGGCTCGTGAGATTGCCGCAGGTGGCAGCATCACCATCGAGCGCGACAACGACAAGAACCCGGTTGTCTCGCTGCGCGAGATCGCCGAGGAGACCCAGCAGGCCGATGATCTGCGCGAGCGCATGATCGAGAGCTATCAGACCCAGATTGAGGTTGATGAGCCCGAGGATGATGCAATGGCGCTGCTGATGGGTGCCGAGCAGGACAAGCCCGCCGACGACGACATGTCGGAAGAGAAGCTCCTCCGCGCCCTGATGGAAGCGCAGGAACAGAAGTAACCTCAAACCAAGGGCGACAGGCATGGACTCCGACGGTCTCGTCGCCCTCGTTTCTTCTTACAACCCGAACTGTGACGCCAAGCGGATCGCCGAGGCCTTTGCCTATGGCGACAAGATGCATGATGGCCAGCTGCGCCAGTCGGGCGAGCCCTACTTTACCCACCCCGTTGCCGTGGCCGAATTGTTGGCGCGGCAGATGCTGGATGATGACACGATCATCACCGCGCTGCTGCATGACACCATCGAAGACACGATGGCCAGCTACTCCGATGTGTCGCGCCAGTTCGGGGCCGAAGTGGCCGAGTTGGTGGATGGCGTCACCAAGCTGACCAACCTCCAGCTTTCCAGCACCGAGACCAAGCAGGCCGAGAACTTCCGCAAGCTCATCATGGCCGTCAGCCGCGACCCGCGCGTGCTGCTCGTCAAGCTGGCGGACCGGCTGCACAACATGCGCACCATCAAGTTTCAGCGCCCCGAGAAGCAGGCGCAGAAGGCGCGGGAGACGATGGATATCTTCGCGCCGCTCGCCGGGCGCATGGGGATGCAGTGGATGCGCGAGGAGTTGGAAGACCTCGCCTTCAAGGTGCTGAACCCCGAGGCCCGCAACTCGATCATCCGCCGTTTCATCATGCTGCAACGCGAGAGCGGCGATGTGATCGACAGCATCACCCGCGACATTCAGAAGGTGCTGAAGAAGGCTGCTATAAAGGGCGAGGTGCTGGGCCGTGCCAAGAAGCCCTTCTCGGTCTGGCGGAAGATGCAGGAAAAGCAAAAGAGCTTTTCGCGGCTGGCCGACATTTATGGTTTCCGGGTGATCCTCGACTCCGAAGAAGATTGCTACCGCGTGCTTGGTGCGATTCACGCCCGCTGGACGGCGGTGCCCGGGCGCTTCAAGGATTACATCTCGGCCCCCAAGAACAACGGCTACCGCTCGATCCACACCACTGTGACGGGCCGCGACGGCAAGCTGGTGGAGGTGCAGATTCGCACCCGTGAGATGCACGATGTGGCCGAGGCCGGGGTGGCCGCGCATTGGAGCTATCGTGATGGCGTGCGGGCCGAAAACCGTTTTGCCGTCGACCCGGCGCAATGGATCCGCTCGCTGACCGACAGGCTCGACGTGGAAGACCACGACGAGTTTCTCGAGCATGTGAAGCTGGAGATGTATCAGGACCAGGTGTTCTGCTTCACCCCCAAGGGCGATGTGATCAAGCTGCCGCGCGGAGCGACGCCGATCGACTATGCCTATGGCATCCACACCCGCATCGGCGACAGCTGCGTTGGGGCTAAGATTGACGGGCTGCGGGTGCCGCTCTGGACCCGGCTGAAGAACGGCCAGCAAGTGGAGATCATCACCGCCGAGGGCCAGAGGCCGCAGCCGACATGGCTGGATATCGTGGTGACGGGGCGGGCCAAGAGTGCCATCCGCCGCTCCCTGCGCGAGGAAGACCGGGAGCGCTTTATCAAGCTCGGGCGCGAGCTGGCCCGCGTGGCCTTTGAGCATATCGGCAAGAAGGCCACCGAAAAGGCGCTGACCACGGCGGCCCGAACGCTTGGGCTGGTAAACCATGAAGAGTTGCTGGCGCGCCTCGGGTCGGCCGAACTGACCGCGCGTGACGTGGTGAGCACGCTTTATCCCGACCTCGCCGAAGCCCATCGCGGCGAGGTGGTGGATGAGGCCCGCTCGGTTGTGGGCCTGCCTGAAGGCCAGATCTCCACCCGCGCGCAATGCTGCCAGCCGGTGCCGGGCGAGCGGATTGTTGGCATCACCTATCGCGGCAAGGGTGTGATTGTGCATGCCATCGATTGCCCGGTGCTGGTGGAGTTTGACGACGAGCCTGACCGCTGGGTTGATCTGCAATGGCACTCCGGCCAGCACGGTGCCGTCAACACCGTGACCGTCGAGCTGACCATCTCCAACGATGCGGGCATCCTCGGGCGCATCTGCACCCTGATCGGGGAGCAGAAGGCGAATATCTCCGATCTGCACTTTATCGACCGGAAACAGGATTTTTATCGTCTCTTGATAGATGTGGACTTGCGTGACGTGGAGCACCTGCACATGGTGCAGACCGCGCTTGAGGCCGATAGTGATGTGGCCGAGATCGCGAGAGTGAAGAACACGGACCGCAAACCATGAACCAGCGGCCCCCGGGGCGGGGCCGCAGAGCAGGGGAAGAGGCTTGGTATTCAGGCGCAGGGACAGGCGAAGCTGGGCACGAATCGTGCTCGAGTTCTTCTACCCGCGCGGCGGCTGGTATCGTGCGGCGCAATATGTGCGCCACAGGCTGCGCCGCCTGCCCGACGCCCCCAACCGCATTGCCCGTGGCATCTGGGCCGGGGTTTTCGTGAGCTTCACCCCGTTCTACGGGCTGCACTTTCTCTCGGCCTTCCTCGTCGCCAAGGTGATGCGCGGCAATATCCTCGCCGCCATCCTCGGCACGTTCTTTGGCAACCCGATCACCTTTCCGATCATCGCGGCCCTCTCACTCAAACTGGGCCACGCGATGCTGGGCACCCGCCCCGTCTTCGGGCGCGGCCCGAGGCCGGATGACAGCCACGGGCTGATGAAGGCGTTTTCGGGTGCCATGTCGGACCTGTGGAACAACTTCATCTCGATATTCACGCCCGACAAGGCCCATTGGGGCAAGCTGGCGGGCTTCTTCGATGATGTCTTCTTGCCCTATCTCATCGGCGGCATCGTGCCCGGCGTGATCTGCGCCACGATCTGCTATTATGTTTCCGTGCCCGTCCTCACGGCCTACCAGCAACGCCGCAAGGGCCAACTGAAGGCCAAGCTGCAAGAGATCGCCGCCAAGCGGAAGAAGCAGGAAAGCGACGTGGCGGGGGAGTAGGGTCAACGGCTCTTCGACCCCTCCGGGGTCTCATCGCATCTGCGTGGCAGGGGCAACACGCCTCGGGCCGCGCCCCCTTCCAACCCGGCAAAACCCGCCCTAAGGTCCGCCTCAACAAAGGGCTTGCAGCATGACTGAAAAACTCCGCCTCGGCGTCAACATCGACCACGTCGCCACCGTCCGCAACGCGCGTGGTTCGGCCTATCCCGATCCGCTTCGCGCCGCCAAGCTGGCCGAGGAGGCCGGGGCCGATGGCATCACCGCGCATTTGCGCGAAGACCGCCGCCATATCTCGGATGGCGATATCGAAGCGCTGACCGAGGCGCTCACCGTGCCGCTGAATTTCGAGATGGCCGCGACCGAGGAGATGCAGGCCATCGCCCTGCACCACAAGCCCCATGCGGTGTGTATCGTGCCCGAGAAGCGCGAGGAGCGCACCACAGAGGGCGGGCTGGAAGTGGCGCGGGAAGAGAACAAGCTGGCGCATTTCATCGCCCCGCTGGCCGATGCTGGGTGCCGCGTGTCGATCTTCATCGCCGCGGATCAACGCCAGATCGAGGCCGCGCACCGGATTGGTGCAGCGGTGGTTGAGCTGCACACCGGTGCCTATTGCGACGCCCACGCCGAGGGGCGGCTGAAGGAGCGGGGCGAGGAGCTGGAGCGCCTGCGCGAGATGTCTGCCTTCGCCCACTCCCTCGGGCTGGAGGTGCACGCCGGCCATGGCCTTACCTATGACACCGTGCAACCCATCGCCGCCTTCCCCGAGCTGCGCGAGCTGAACATCGGCCACTTCATCATCGGCGAAGCCATCTTTCGCGGCCTCGTGCCTGCCATCCACGAAATGCGCCGCCTGATGGACGAGGCCCGCGCGTAGGGTGGGCAATTTGCCCACCACCTCGCCCTCCCAATCCAGAAAGGCACCACAGCCCATGCACCGCCTCTTCGCCGCCCTTGCCTGCGCTCTCCTCGCCCTGCCTGCTGCCGCGCAGGATCGGGCCGCACTGGAAGCGGATTGCGACTCCAATGGCAATTATCAGGCCTGCCGCGAGGCCCTCATGTCGCAGGACTTGCCAGCCGGAGAGGCGCAGAAGCGGGCGATGATACAGCTGTCTGCCCTTGGTCGTTGCCATGATGCGCAGGCCCCTCACGGCGAGTCTTGCTGGTATGTCGGCTACACGCTTGCCTATGACGATGTGCTGCCCACCGATCCCGAGCGCGGGTTTTTCTACGCCAAACGCGCCTGTGACATGGACAGCGTGAAGGGCTGCGTGGCGCTGATTGCGATGCATGCCAACGGGATCGGCACCGAGAAGAGCGAAGATGCCACCCGCGAGGCCGCCACCCGCGCCTGTGATCTCGGCCACGCCGACGCCTGCGCCTTCATCGGCCGTTAATCTGCGTAGGGTGGGCAAATTGCCCACCACCGGGCGCTCAGCCGCCCAGCCCTTCCGCAGCAATCGCGCCCTTCAGCCAGCGCCGAAAGAACCGCGCCGGGTTGCTCAGGCTGCGCCCCTCGGCGTGGAGCAGCCAATAGGCGTGCTGGGTTTTGTGCCAGCGCGGCAGGGGCGCGACCACTTGCCCACGCGCCAGTGGATCATGCGCCAGCACCTCGAAGGCCAGAAACACCCCTTGCCCGGCCATCGCCGCGTCAAAGCATAGCGAGGCGTCTGAAAACTCAGGCCCGCCGCCCAGCGCCACGGCGGCGTCTTCGGGCTGCAACCAGTTGTTCCAGCCGAACATGGCGGAGGTGTCGCGGATGATCGGCAGGGCGGAGAAGTCTGCGGCGCTTTGCACCTGCGCGGCCATATCGGCGGAGCAAACCGGCACGATCCGCTGATCGAACAGCTTCTCGCAGGCCACGCCCTTGTAGCCGCCCGGGCCGATCCGCACCGCGAGGTCGATATCCGAGGCGGCAAAATCAACCAGCCCCACCGCGCTGTCGATCCGCACCTGAATGTATGGATGGGCGCGGGTGAAAGCGGCCAGCCGCCAGATCAGGAAGCGCGCGGCAAAGATCGGCGCGACAGAGACGGTGAGCACATGCGCCCGGTCGCGCCGGGCAGCCTCTGCGGCGCGGGTGAGGCGGGCGAAGCCTTCGGCGAGGTTGGCAAAGATCTCCTCGGTGCCCTCGAGAGGTGTCATCCCGCCCGGCCTGCGCTCAAACAGCGACCGCCCCAGCGCCGCCTCCGCCCGCGCCACCTGCTGGCTCACCGCGCCGGGTGAAACCCCAAGCGTCGCGCCGGCCTTGGAGAGCGAGCCCAGCCGCGCCACGGCCTCGGCGGCACGCAGGGCATTGAGCGGAATTTCGTTCAGGTCAGGCATATAGAAAATCTAAAGCCATGTGCAGCGAAGGCGCAATCCAAAAGGCGTGTGCTGGGGGCTATGTTGAGCCTAGCTGAAAGGATGCCCCATGCTCCGTTACCTCCGCGCTTTCTTTGTCTCGCCCCCTGCCCCCGACCCAGCCGACCCTTTTGCACATCCCGCGCTTCGCGCCATGAGCGCCCGCGCGTTGGCCGACCTTCCCCTGCCGCGCCCCGGCCGTTAAGCTACGCTGAAAAGGCCGTTTGTGGCCGAACGGAGCGGGGACAGGTGCGATGCGGGTAAATCTTATGCGATACGCGGGCGTCTACATTGCCGCCGCCGTCGGCCTCGCCGCGCTGATCTGGATTGCGGATGCCGCCTTTGGCCTGCGCATGCCGACCGGCCTTTCCACCGCCCTGCCGCCTATGCTGGCGGCCTTGGTCGAAGGGCAGGCCTTCGCGCGGGCGTACCGCGAACTGGCACCGAACGGTGAGGCATGGTCTATCGCGCTGCGGATGACCCTTGTCGTGGCGGTCATCAATGCCGCCATCCTCCTCGGCACGTTTCTCTTTATGCCACAGCTGGCAGACCCGAAGGCCTTTGGCATCATCGCCGTTGTCTTCGTGGTGCTGCTGGGCTTGGTGCTGGTCGTCAATCGCGTGTTCTTTGGCATGGGGGTCAAGAGCCAGCTGAAGGCGCTGGAGGGGGGCAAGTGATCCGCGCCGCTCTTGCGTTGCTCGCGCTCAGCCTCCCAGCCGCCGCGCAGGAAGTGTCTGACTGCGGCGACTGGCGCACGCAGGCCCGCAACATCCCCGAGCCGTGGGAGGCCAGCACCCGCAGCTTTGCCAATGGCGATGTGCGCCTTGTGTTGCTCGACACGATCGAACCCGCTGCCGCTCCCAATCACCTGATGATCCTGTCGCCACCTTTCGACGAGCTTGGTAGCCGCCAGTGCAAGGTGCTTTCGCGCGAGGGGCAGGCGGGCTGGGCGGGGATGCAGTTTGAACGCCTCGAAGCAGGCTATGACCCGGCCCGTGGCCTTACCTTCGCCCTTCCGGCGATGATCTGGCTGCCCGAGAAGAACTTCGTCAACTCCACCCTGCTCTCCATCACGCTCAACCAATCGACCGGCGAGATCACCGTCAGCCAGCAGCTCGGCAACGAATGAGCCGCCCATGATTCTCGGCATCGGCACCGATCTGGCCAACATCGAGCGTATCGCGGCCACGCTGGAGCGGTTTGGCGACCGCTTCCGCAACCGCGTGTTTACGCCCACCGAGCAGGCCAAGGCCGAGCGGCGGGCCGATACGCCGGGCACCTATGCCAAGCGCTGGGCGGCCAAGGAGGCGTGCTCCAAGGCGCTGGGCACCGGGTTGCGCATGGGGATCGCGTGGAAGGACATGTCGGTGCGCAACCTGCACACCGGGCAGCCGGTGATGGAGGTGACGGGCTGGGCCGCCGAGCGGCTGGCTTCGATGACGCCGCCGGGGCATGAGGCGGTGATCCATGTGACACTGACCGACGATCACCCATGGGCGCAGGCCTTCGTGGTGATCGAGGCCTTGCCGCAGCGCGCGGAAGCGTAAGGTTCGTCACCGGGCCGACTTCGG
Source organism: Vannielia sp. ABF1_015 (assembly GCF_056160745.1). NCBI lineage: Bacteria > Pseudomonadati > Pseudomonadota > Alphaproteobacteria > Rhodobacterales > Paracoccaceae > Vannielia > Vannielia sp. ABF1_015. The sequence goes on along the minus strand of NZ_JBSWXT010000003.1, from coordinate 186,271 downwards.
CGTAATTCAGCTATGCATGGGATGTGCATCACTTGTGCATGGGATGTTGCCCTGCACCGCGGCGTGATCGTGCCGCGCCGTTAACCTTCCTGCGCGGTCCCCTTACGTTAGCTTGACACTACCTCGCCCCACCGCCATGAAGCGAGCCGAGCGAGGAGACAGGCGAGGGAGCCGAATGGCCGAGAAAACCAAAGCCGGCGACGGCATCATGGAGACGGTCAAAACCGTCTTCTGGGCTCTCATCATCGCCGGTGTCTTCCGCACCCTGTTCTTCCAGCCGTTCTGGATTCCGACAGGCTCGATGAAGGACACGCTGCTGATCGGCGATTTCCTCTTCGTCAACAAGATGGCCTATGGCTACTCCAAGCATTCCTGCCCGTTCTCCGCCTGCCCGATTTCGGGGCGGATCTGGGCCGGTGCGCCGGAGCGCGGCGATGTGGTGGTGTTCCGCCATCCGGTGAGCGGTGCCGATTTTGTGAAGCGGCTCATAGGTTTGCCCGGAGATCGCATTCAGGTCACCAAGGGCCAGCTGATCGTGAACGGCACGCCCTATAGCCAGCAGGACGGCGGGCTTTATACCGAGATCAAGCAGCCTCAGGGCAGCCAGGGCACCGAGCCCGCCTGCTCCAATGCGCCGGTTGGTCAGGGCGGCACCTGCGAAAAGCAGCGCCTGATCGAAACCGACCTGAACGGCAAGAGCTACAGCACCCTCGACGTGCGCTATCTGCCCAATCGCCATCAGGATGAAACCAAGGTCTACGTGGTGCCCGAGGGCGAATATTTCTTCATGGGCGACAACCGCGACAACAGCCAGGACAGCCGCGTGAGCCAGCAGATTGGCGGCGTCGGCTTTGTGCCCTACGAAAACCTCATCGGCCGGGTCGACCGGGTGATGTTCTCCTCCGCCGGGCGCTCGCTTTTCTACTTCTGGACATGGCGGGGCGACCGCTTCTTTCACAAGGTAGAGTGATCCGGTGCGCCGGGTTCTCTACTGGTTTTTCATCGGGATAGGCGTTGCCGTGGTGCTGGGCCTTCCCGGCCTCGCCCTCGCTGTTCGTTTGGTCTGGGCCCCGTTCTATATCCCGGCAGGCTCGATGAAGCCCACGCTGCTGGTGGGCGACTATCTCTTCGTCAACGAACGCGAGCAGAGAGCGGTTGAGCGCGGCGATGTCGTCATTTTCCGCCATCCGGTTACCGGGGCTGATTTCGTGAAACGCGTGGTGGCCGTCGGCGGCGATACAATCGCGATGCAGGATGGTGTGCCCGTGCTGAACGGCGTTCCGTTGGCCCAGGAGCCGCAGGGCGACTTCGAGGAAATCATGCGCGCCCAAGGCCCGCACCGCCACCGCCCGCGTTGCTCGAACGAACCCGTCGGCGATGGGTCGATCTGCCAGAAAGCCCTTCTGCGAGAGACGTTTCCCGGGGGCCGCAGCCACCTTGTGCTCAGCATCGCGGAGGGTGGCCCGATGGACAGGACTGCAGAGGTCACCGTGCCCGAGGGCCATGTCTTCGTGCTGGGCGACAACCGCGACAACAGCCTTGATAGCCGGGTGAGCCAGTCTGCCGGCGGGCTGGGCTTCGTGCCGCTCGGAAACATTCGCGGCCATGCGGACAGGGTGCTGTTTTCTGCCGCTGGTTCGTGGCTTTATGATTTTCGTAACTGGCGCGGTGATAGATACGGGGTGCAGATCGAATGAAGCTCTCGGCAGAGATTCAGGCTTTTGCGGCGCGGCTCGGCCATGAGTTTGCCACGCCGGAGTTGCTGATACGCGCATTGACTCATCCGTCGTTCTCTACCGCCGGGCAGGACAACAACCAGCGGCTGGAATTTTTGGGCGACCGGGTGCTTGGCCTTGTGGTGGCCGAAGCGCTGATGGAGGCGGATCCGGCCGCGGCGGAGGGCCAGCTTTCGCCCCGCTTTCATGTGCTGGTCAACAAGGAAACCTGCGCAGATGTGGCCCGCGAGATTGGCCTTGGCGATGTGCTCAAGCTGGGCCGCTCCGAGATGCAATCAGGCGGGCGGCGCAAGGAGGCGCTGCTGGGCGATGCGATGGAGGCGGTGATTGCCGCCGTCTACCGAGACGCGGGCTACGATGCCGCCCGTGCCGTGGTGCGCAAGCATTGGCTGGGGCGGGTCAAAGGCGTTGAGGCGGATGCCAAGGATGCCAAGACCGCGCTGCAAGAATGGGCGCAGGCCCGTGGGTTGCCGCCTCCCAGCTACGAGTTGCGTAAGCAGGAGGGCGTTGGCCACGAGTTCATCTTCCACATGGCCGCCGTTCTGGCCAGTGGTGAAGAGGCCATGGGCAAGGCCCGCCGCAAGAAGCTGGCAGAGCACGAGGCGGCGCGGGCCTTGCTGGGGCGGCTGGAAAGCTGATGCGGATCACCTGCCTCAACGCATGGGGCGGGCGGATGCACGGTGAAATGTCTGCCTGGCTCGGTACGAACGATCCGGATATCCTGTGCCTTCAAGAGGTTATCCACGTTCCGAACAGCCCTTCAGAATGGCTGGATTACCGCGACGAGGGGCGCAACCTGCTCCAGCGGGCCGACATGCTGGCCGATCTCGCCGCTGCGCTGCCGGGGCACGACATCACCTTTTGCCCTGCGGCCCGAGGCCCGCTCTGGCATGGCGAGTCGCAGGTTTGGAGCCAATGGGGCCTTGCCACGGCGGTTCGGCGTGGCCTGCCTGTTACCCATCAGGCGCAGGGTTTTGTGCATGGCCGCTTCGGGGCGGAGGGCTTTGGCCCGCATCCCCGCTCCCGCACCGGCCATGCCATCCGCCTCTGGCGGCCCGAGGGCGCGGTGGTGATTGCCCATATGCACGGGTTGCGTGACCCCGAGGCTGGCAAGGCCGACACCCCCGCCCGCGCCGCGCAGGCCAAGCGCCTCGCGGACTTGGTCGAGGCGGTGCTGCACCCCGGCGATGGGGTGATTATTTGCGGCGATTTCAATGTGCTACCCGGCAGTGAAACCCTTGAGCAACTCTCCAGCCTCGCCCCGCGCGAGCTGGTCACCGAAGGCGGCCACCCCGGCACCCGCAACAGCCTTTACACCAAGCCCGAGCGCTTTGCCGATTACATGATGGTCAGCGATTCGGTGCAGGTGACCCAGTTCGACGTGATCCATACCCCGGAAGTCTCTGACCATTGCCCGCTTGTGCTGACACTCGCCTAACCCTATGGAAGCGCCTTCCCCGGCGGGCTAGACTCGCCGCCATGAAAGGCCACAGCCCATGACCACACGCGCCGGTTTCGTCGCCCTGATCGGAGAGCCCAACGCGGGCAAATCGACGCTGACCAACCGCATGGTCGGCGCGAAGGTGAGCATTGTGACCCACAAGGTCCAAACCACCCGCGCCCGTATTCGCGGTGTGGCGATTGAAGGCGAGAGCCAGCTTGTGTTCGTCGACACGCCTGGCCTCTTTCGTCCTCGCCGACGGCTGGACAGGGCGATGGTGGCCGCGGCATGGGGCGGCGCGGCGGATGCCGATGTGGTGGTTCTTCTGGTCGAGGCGCACCGGGGGCTGACCGAGGGGGTGCAGGCCATTCTGGACGCGCTGAAAGAGCGCGAGGTTGAAGACCAGAAGGTGGCGCTGGCGATCAACAAGATTGACCGGGTGAAATCGGAGGTGCTGCTGGAACTGACGGCAAAGCTTAGCGAAGCCTATGATTTTGCAGAGGTCTTCATGATCTCCGCCGAAAAGGGCCATGGCGTGGACGATCTGCGCAAATGGCTGGCCGGTGAGCTGCCCGAAGGCCCGTGGCTTTACCCCGAAGACCAGATCGCCGATCTGCCCCTGCGGATGATCGCCGCCGAGATGACCCGCGAAAAGCTGACCCTGCGGCTGCATCAGGAGCTGCCTTATCAGCTGACCGTCGAGACGGAAGCTTGGGAAAACCGTAAGGATGGCAGCGCGAAGATCGACCAGATCGTCTATGTCATGCGCGACGGGCACAAGGGCATCGTGCTGGGCAACCGGGGCGAGACGATCAAGGCCGTGGGGAAGGCGGCGCGCGAGGAGTTGGAGGAGTTTCTCGGCCATCGCGTTCACCTTTTCCTGCAGGTGAAAGTCCGGCCCAACTGGCTGGAGGAGAGCGAGCGCTACGACGAGATGGGGCTTGATTTCAAGGACGGGAACGCTTGACCAATGAAGTCTTGGTTACCCTCTCCGAACACTGATCCGAGATGGTTTTCCGATGCGCTGCCCGGTGCTGTGGCGGCGTTTCAAAGGCTAGGGTCTAGGGACAGGGCCAACTACTCGCGAAAGCTGCGCAACGCGACGAAGGTACTCGTACTAGAATCAGAAACTCGGCAGTTCGTGTCGCTGCGCTGGGCAATGGCACATCTCGCTGGAGCGAGCTGGGACGAAACCAGCGCCTCAGAGACTATAACGCAACTGACGCCCTATGAGCGGCTCTTCCAAGAAGCCGGTATGAACCGCCTGCTCCGAGGCGACGTCGGTTTCGAGGAGCTCAGGGTCGGCTACGCTGCCGCGTGCCACTCGTGCGGAGAAGGCCCGTCAAAGAAAGGATGGGTCGAAGCCGAGGGTGATAACCGGAAGTTTTACGTTCTCGCAGTTAGCGGGATCGTTGCGCAACCAGAAGAGATAGATCCATCGTCGGCAGAGGGAGAGGTAGAGGGAAATGTGCGGTCGGTGTTTGTAAACCGATACGAACGCTCCAAGAAGAACCGAGATGCCTGCATTTCGACTCACGGCTTGGCCTGCAAGGTGTGCGGGTTGAACTTCTTAGAACGGTATGGGGAACTCGGACTTGGTTTCATACACGTTCACCATCTGCTGCCGTTGTCGAAATGCGGTTCTGAGTACAAGCCAGATCCGATCTCCGATCTTGTGCCGCTCTGTCCAAACTGCCATGCGATGATCCATCGAATGGATGATCTGGCGGACCTAGAGGGATTGCGAGCTCGAATACGCACCCAAAAGCTTGGCAAGCACCAATGACCCGCCTGACCAGCGGCTTCTGGGTGCAGGCCTACCTCACCCGCCTGCGGCTGGCCGACATCCCCGCCTTCGTGGTCGCCAAGGGCGATGAGACGGCGGGCAACATTCTCGTCAAGCAGAGCCCGCTCGACGGCACTGCGCGGGCGTTTCAGCGGATCATGGCAATGGACGGCTCGCGCCCGTGGGACGTGTTGGCCGAGGGGCCGGAGCCGGAGGTGGATGAGGTGCTGCGCGAGCAACGCCGGTTTGACCCGGATATCTGGGTAATCGAGGTGGAAGACCGCGCCGGGCGGCACTTGCTCGACGAGGAAGGACTGGACTGATGGAGTGGCGTGCGGAAGGCGTGCTGCTGACCACCCGCCCTTATGGCGAGAACGCCGCAATCATTGAGGTTTTCACCGCCGAGCGCGGGCGCCATGCGGGCGTGGTGCGCGGAGGGGCAGGGCGCCGGATGTCGCCCATCCTGCAACCGGGCGCGCAGCTCGATCTGACTTGGCGCGCGCGGCTGGAGGATCACCTCGGGGCCTTCACCGTCGAGCCGATCCGCGCGCGCGCTGCCGGGGTTCTGGGCGACCGGAGGGCGCTGGCGGGGCTGGGTGCGGTGACGGCGTTGCTCTCCTTCGTTTTACCCGAGCGCTCCGCCTATCCCGGGCTCTACACCCGCTCGCTCACCGTGCTGGATCTGATCGAAGAAGGGTCTCCCCATTGGCCGCTGGCCTATCTGCGCTGGGAGTTGGCGCTGCTGGACGAAATGGGCTTTGGCCTTGATCTCACCACCTGCGCTGCGACGGGCGCGCGCGACGGGCTGGTTTATGTGTCGCCAAGGACCGGCCGGGCGGTGAGCGAAGGCGGGGCCGGGGAGTGGGCCGCCAAGCTGTTGCCCTTGCCGCCGTGCCTGATGGGCGAGCCGCCAGAGAGCGCCGGTGAGTTGATGCAGGGCTTTGAAACCACGGGGTATTTTCTGGAGCATCAGCTCAGGGCTTCGCTGGGCGAAAAGCCATTGCCCGGCGCGCGCGGGCGCTTGATGAGGGTGCTCGCCAAGGGCTAGGGCATCACTCGCCGTCGCTGCGCCGAAACACCATTTCGCGCCCCGCCTCGTTGGACAGGATCAGCACCGGCCCGGAAGCCTCTGCCAGCGTCATCTCGGAGAGCGCTTTGAAGAAGGCGGTCTCGCCGTTCAGGTGCAGGCAGGCCCGCCGGGTGGAGGCGATCGGGCCGGGTTGAAACCACGGGTAGGGGGCGTCCTGCGCTGCCGAGTAGCTGTTGCAGGGCGCTTGCCCCGCGATCCGCCCGGCTTCGCTCAGGTCGAGCGTGGCGCCCCATTCAAAGCCTTCGCCGTCGATCTCTTCCAACTGGTAGAGGCCAGAGGCATAGCCGGTGAGGGTTTCATCCGCGCAGGCGGTGGCTAGGGGCGGCAGGGCGAAGAGGGCGGCAAGGGCGAGAGGTTTCATACCGACAGAGGTAGTGTGCCAACCCGCCGCCGCCAAGGTGCCATGTTGGTGCCACAGGGCTTTGCGACATTTGCAGCATGTTGAAGCGATCAACTCTTTTCGGCGCTGTGGTGGCGATCACCGCCCTGTCCTTCACGGCGGTCTCCGGCCTTGTGAACAGCGATCAGCCCGTGCCCGCCGCCGCGCTCCAAGGCCCTGCACCGCAGGCGCTTGCTGCGGCCTATCCGCAGGCTTGGGCCATGCATCAGGCCTATGATGAGTTTCTTACCGGGCCTCAGTGGTATGGCGCCTTTGCCGTTGGGGCGGATGGCGCGTTTGGGGCTGTTTCGGGCTATGCAGATCGCAGCGTTGGCCGCGCCGATGCGTTGGCGCATTGCGTGACATGGGCTGAGGACTGCCGGATCGTGGCAGAGCTGTTGCCCGCCACCCCCCTAGCACAGGCCGCGCCGCCGGTTTCGGGGCCACAGGCGGAGGCGCTTATCGGGTTGCGGCGCAGTCACAGCGGCCTGCGGGCCTTTGCCGTCGATAAGCGGGGCCACTGGGGCAGTGCATGGGGCTTCACATCCCCGGAAGAGGCAGAGGCCAGGGCCGTTTCGGAATGCCGGGTTGCGCAGGGGCGCGGCACGCCGCCGCCCAACAAGCCGGGCTACGCTTGCAAGGTGATCTGGGTCAGCCGTTAGCGGCCTTGCGGGGCCGCTGAGTGGCGCGCTGTCAGGCGAGCAGGCGGCGGGCGATGACCTGCGCCTGAATCTCTGCCGCGCCCTCGAAGATATTGAGGATCCGCGCATCGCAGAGCACCCGGCTGATGGCATATTCCAATGCAAAGCCATTGCCTCCATGAATTTGCAGCCCGTTGTCCGCCGCGGCCCAAGCCACACGCGCGCCGAGCAGCTTGGCCATGCCCGCCTCGACATCGCAACGCACGCCATTGTCCTTTTCCCATGCCGAGAAATAGGTGAGCTGGCGGGCAATCATGATTTCCACCGCCATCATCGCCAGCTTGGAGGCGACGCGGGGGAAGTCGATGAGCGATTTGCCGAATTGCTTGCGGTCCTGCGCGTACTTCATCGAAATATCCAGCGCCGATTGGGCCACGCCGATGGCGCGGGCGGCGGTTTGGATGCGGGCGCTTTCGAAGGTTTCCATCAGCTGCTTGAAGCCCTTGCCCTCTTCGCCGCCCAGCAGGTTCTCGGATTTCACCTCGAAACCGTCAAAGCCCAGCTCGTATTCCTTCATCCCGCGATAACCGAGCACCTCGATCTCGCCGCCGGTCATGCCGGGGGTGGGGAAGGGGGCGTCATCGGTGCCCGGCGTCTTTTCGGCCAGAAACATCGAGAGGCCTTTGTAATCGCTTGTCGAAGGGTCCGTGCGGGCAAGCAGGGTCATCACGTGGGCGCGGGCGGCGTGGGTGATCCAGGTTTTGTTGCCTGTCACCTTGTAGGTGTCACCCTCCTTCACGGCGCGGGTGCGCAGGGCGCCAAGGTCGGAGCCGGTGTTGGGCTCGGTGAAGACGGCGGTGGGCAGGATCTCGGCGCTGGAAATGCGGGGCAGCCAGCTTTCCTTCTGAGCCTCGGTGCCGCCGCAGATGATCAGCTCGGCGGCGATCTCCGAGCGGGTGCCAAGTGAGCCGACGCCGATGTAACCGCGTGAAAGCTCTTCGGAGACCACCACCATGGAAGCCTTCGACAGACCGAAGCCGCCGTATTCCTCAGGAATGGTCAGGCCGAAGACGCCCATCTCGGCAAGTTCCTCGATGATCTCCATCGGGATCAGCTCGTCCTTAAGGTGCCAGTCATGGGCGTGCGGCTCGATCTTGTCGACCGCGAAGCGGCGAAACTGCTCGCGGATCATCTCCAGCTCGTCGTCCAGCCCGGTGACCCCGACCGTGATTTCGGCGGAGCGCTCCTGCATCAGCTCAACCAGTCGCAAGCGCGCGGCTTGGCTGTTGCCTTTGGCGATGAGGTGGCGCACCTCATGGGTCATCAGCGCATCGGCGCTGTCGATGCCGATGTCCGAGAGCCGGATGATCTCTCCCTGGCTCATCGGGATGCCGCCGACCATTTGGGCGAGATACTCTCCGAAGGCGATCTGGTGGATCAGCTGCTCCACCTCGCCAAACTTGCCTTCTCCCTGCAGCTTCTCGGCCCAGGCCTGCATCTGCTTGAGCGATTGCACATAGGTCGCAAACCACGCCAGCCCGTGGGCCGCTGTCTGATTGGCCTCCACGGCGCCGCCAGACACCCGGCCATCCGTGGCCAGCTCGGCCCGCAGGCCCGATTTTGCCGCTTCCAGCAGCGCCTCGGCGGGGGGCACCGCGGCGGCGGTGAGGGTGAGGAGATCGGGGAGAAGGATGGGTTGGGCGGTCATGTCCTGTCCGTCATGGGGCATGGATTCGGTCCTCGCTGTCGTGCTCGGGTTGGGATAATCCTTTCGCAGGTGCAGCGCAACTTAATTTCGCCACGTGCGACTTCGGTGCATAAAAATGTCGCGGTCGATTGAAGGTGCAGCGGTGCGAGCGGCGCGTTATGAGGCATCATGAGCATGTTGCCAGAGCTTCTGACCCCCGGTCTCATCGCGTTTGCCCTCGGCGTCACCCTGCTTGCGGGCGTGGTCAAAGGGGCGGTGGGCTTTGCGATGCCATTGATCATGGTCTCGGGCATGGGCATTTTGCTTGATCCAAAGCTGGTGGTGGCGGGCATCATCCTGCCTATCGTCGTTTCCAACGCGCTTCAGGTGGCCCGCTGCGGCTGGGAAGAGGCCAAGGCGGCGCTGCGCGACTACCGGGCCTATATCCTCATTGTTTGCGTCATGATCCTGCTGTCGGCGCAGTTGGTGACTATGATCTCCAGCCAGGTGATGTATCTGGTGCTGGGCATCCCGGTCACGCTGCTATGTGCGATCCAGCTTGCCGGGCTGAAGCTGGTCATTCCCGAAGAGCGGCGCCCGGTGGCCTCGGTTGTGGCGGGCTTTCTCTCTGGTGCGCTCGGCGGGCTGGCGGGCACATGGGGGCCGACAACGGTGCTTTACCTCGTGGCCATCGAAACCCCCAAGGCGCGGCAGATCGTGGTGCAAGGCGTGATCTACGGCCTCGGTTCGGTGATGCTGCTGGCCGGGCACATGAAGAGCGGAATCATGAACAGCGAGACGGTGTGGTTTTCGGCGCTCATGCTGTTGCCCGCGCTGGCTGGTATGTGGCTGGGCTTCAAGCTGCAGGACAGGATCGATCAGGCCACCTTCCGCAAGGCAACGCTGGCCGTGCTCTTCATCGCCGGGCTCAACCTGATCCGGCGCGGGGTGATGGGCTAGGCGGGCGCGCGCTGCGCTAAAGGCTTGCGCCGCTCTGGTGCAAGGCTCAACAGGCCCGCCGGATCACACATTTCGCCCGCGCCGGGATAGGTCTCGGGCGGGACCACGGTGAAGGGGATTCGATAGAGCAGTTCGCCCTCGAAGCTGGCCTCCATGATCCATGTGCCGGTGACCGCCTCATAGGGAAAGTCGAACCGGTAGAGATGGGTCGAGAAGCTGCTGTCGCTGTAGCTGGCCTGCCAGCTCTGCGTTTCGGTACCCCGGCCGGGGAAGGGGGGGTGGAAGACGGTGAAGGTGGCCCCGGTGATCGTGACTCCATCCGCCGCGCGGGCACGCACGCCAAAGCCGAGGCCCATCAGCGCGGGCACGAGTTGGCCCAGCGGGGAGAGCTCTGGCGGGGTGTCGAACACATCGACCTGCCCCCGGTCGGTGCCGGGCGCTTCCATTGTGCCGGTGATCTCGACCGAGCAGTTGAGGCCATAGCTGACCTCGGCAACCAGCGCGGGGTTGATGTAGAGTTCGGCAGAGGTTTCCTGCGCCACGGTGACGGACGGGGCGAGGGTGAGGGCGAGCAGGAGGGTAAGGCGAATGTGTTTCATATCTTGCGGGAATATGGGGCCTTTGGCGGCAGAACCCAAGTGGCCGGATCAAGGATGAAGGGTTTCTTCACCCGCCTGTCTCATGCGGGGGGCGACCCGGCAGGGCGGGGCGCAGCGCTGAGCAGGTCGAGGTGCTCGCAGGCCAGCGGCGGGCCGGTATAGGCCGCGGGCGGCACAACTTGGAAAGAGACCGAGTAGATCGGCTTCTGCCCCTGTAGCGCTTGAAGCTGCCACAGCCCCGGCGTGGCCTCGTGTGGCGCATCGAAGGTGAAGATGTGGGTCATCGGCGCTTCCGGCCCGAGATGCGAGGCAAAGCTTTGGCTGCTGGTCCCGGTGCCCGGGAAGGCCGGGTGCAGGCTGCGGATGGTAATGGCCATGGGGGCAGCCCCCTCACGCGCCCAGGCCTTGACGCCAAAGCCAACGCCCAGCACAGCGGGCACTTGCTGGTGGCTGTCGACGAACTGCGCCTCCCCTTCGAAGATATCCACGCGCCCGTTCTCTGTGCCCGGCGCGTCTTTGGAAGAGACGATGGGCAGCGGGCATGTGAGCCCAAATTCCAGCCTTTCGATGACGGTTGAATCGGCTTGCACGTGCGGCTCCGAGAGGCTCGCGCCAGCGGACAGAAAAAGGACGGCAAGGGCCAGCCCGGCCCTCACCGCCCGCAATGTCTTGCCTCGCAAACTCACCCGATGGCGACGGCCTTCACATCGTCGTCGATGTAGGCGTCGTATTGGGCGAAGTTCTCGGCGAACATCTCCACCAGCTTCTTGGCCTGCGCGTCATAGGCCTCTTTGTCGTCCCAGGTCGAGCGCGGGTCGAGCAGGCCAGCGTCAACGCCATGCACGGTGACGGGCACTTGGAAGCCGAAGTTTTCGTCCTTGCGGAAGGTGGCCTCGTGCAGCGAGCCGTCGAGCGCGGCGGTGAGCAGAGCGCGGGTGGCCTTGATCGGCATCCGGTTGCCGGTGCCATAGGCGCCGCCGGTCCAGCCGGTGTTGACCAGCCAGCAGGTGGCGCCGTGGGCGTCGATCTTCTCGCGCAGCAGGTTGCCGTAAACCTCCGGGCGGCGCGGCATGAAGGGCGCACCGAAGCAGGTGGAGAAGGTCGGCTCAGGCTCGGTCACGCCGCGCTCGGTGCCGGCGACCTTGGAGGTGAAGCCGGAGAGGAAGTGATACATCGCCTGCGCCGGGGTGAGCCGGGCGATCGGGGGGAGCACCCCGAAGGCATCGCAGGTCAGCATGATGATGTTCTTGGGGTGGCCGCCAAGCGCGGTTTCGGACGCGTTGGAGATGTACTCCAGCGGGTAGGCGCAGCGCATGTTGGCGGTCAGGCTGTCGTCGTCGAAGTCGAGTTCTTTGGTCTCGGGATCGTAGACCATGTTTTCGATGACGGTGCCGAACATTTGCGTGGTGGCGTAGATTTCCGGCTCGGCCTTCTCGCTGAGGTTGATGGTTTTGGCGTAGCAGCCGCCCTCGAAGTTGAAGGTGCCACGATCCGACCAGCCGTGCTCGTCATCGCCGATCAGCACCCGGTTCGGGTCGGCCGAAAGGGTGGTTTTGCCGGTGCCGGAGAGGCCGAAGAACACGGCGGCATCCACCGGGTTGCCCTCGGCGTGGTTGGCCGAGCAGTGCATTGGCATGATGCCGCGCTCGGGCAGCAGGTAGTTGAGCAGAGTGAATACGGATTTCTTGTTCTCGCCCGCGTATTCGGTGCCGCCGATCAGGATCAGCTTCTTGTCGAGGTTCAGCGCGATCACGGTCTCGCTGCGGCAGTCGTGCCTGGCCGGATCGGCCTGGAAGCTCGGGCAGTTGATGACGGTGAACTCGGGCACGAAGGTATCAAGCTCGTCGCGCGACGGGCGGCGCAGCATGTGGCGGATGAAGAGCGAGTGCCAGGCCAGCTCGGTGACCATGCGCACATCGAGCCGCTGGGCCGGGTCGGCCCCGCCGAACAAGTCCTGCACGAAGTAGTCCCGGCCCTTCATGTGCTCCAGCATGTCGGCGTAGAGCGCATCGAAGCCGGCCTCTGACATGGGCGCGTTGTTTTCCCACCAGATGGTGCCTTCGGTGGCGGCGGAGCGGACCACGTGTTTGTCCTTGGGCGAGCGGCCGGTGAACTTGCCGGTGGAGCACAGAAACGCCCCGCCCTTGCCCAGTTCACCCTCGCCGCGCTTGACGGCCTCTTCAACGATCGCTGGCTCGATGAGGTTGTAATAGACGTTCCCCAGGCCATTAATTCCTTGATCTTCCAGGCGTTTGGCGGGGTTGACGCGTCCGATTGTCATCGTTCTTTCGTGCTCCTGAGGCAAGCTCTGTTCTGGCAGTCCGTTCCGGCCCGTCCCGGCCTGAAACGCCACCCCGGCAAGGGGGTGGTTCCGCCCCTATAGCATGGCGTTTTTGCAAAGGAACCGGCGCAGGCGCGGCGTTAGCGCAACCAGCGTCAGTTTAACGCAAACATCCGCCGAGGGGCGTGAAATGCGGCGGTAAGGTGATGCAAATTAGCCATTCGTTTTCACTTTTGCGGTTCATTAGGGCCCGCAAGTGCGGGTGATTCGCACTTAGTAGTTGATTCCAAAGGTGTGATTCGGGATGTTGAGGCAAAACAAGGCAACGAGCACAAACAATAAGGAATACAGGCATGTCGAGAATTGCCCTCGTCGATGACGATCGGAATATCCTCACGTCCGTTTCGATGACTCTGGAGGCCGAAGGCTTCGAGGTCGAGACGTACAATGATGGCCAGACGGCGCTGGACGCCTTCAACAAGAAGCTCCCCGACATGGCGGTTCTTGACATCAAGATGCCACGGATGGACGGGATGGACCTGCTTCAGCGTCTGCGCTCCAAGACGACCATGCCGGTTATCTTCCTCACCTCGAAGGATGACGAGATTGACGAGGTGCTCGGCCTGCGCATGGGCGCCGACGACTATGTGAAGAAGCCCTTCTCCCAGCGCCTGCTGGTGGAGCGTATCCGCGCCCTGCTGCGCCGTCAGGAAGTGATTGGCGGCGACGGCCCGACCGAGGCGGAAACTGCACAGGTGATGGTGCGCGGCGAGCTGGTGATGGATCCGCTGCGCCATGCCGTGACCTGGAAGGGCATGGATGTGTCGCTCACCGTGACCGAGTTCCTGCTGCTTCAGGCCCTCGCCCAGCGCCCCGGCTTCGTGAAGAGCCGCGATCAGCTGATGGACGTGGCCTATGACGATCAGGTTTATGTCGACGACCGCACGATCGACAGCCACATCAAGCGCCTGCGCAAGAAGATGCGCTCGGTGGATGATGAGTTCTCCGCGATCGAAACCCTCTATGGCATCGGGTATCGCTACAACGAGGAGTGAGGCGGCACGGGCAGGAGGTGGCCCCGGTGAGGGACACAGGCCAGACATATGAGGCGGATGTCGTTCTTGGCGAAGACTGGGAAAGCCCCCAGAGCGCCGATTACGCCATGCAGCAAAAGCGTGCGCGTCGGGGCTTCCTAACGCTCAATCGCTCGCCGCTTGCCCGCAAGATCATCACCTTCAACCTGCTCGGCCTGTTGCTGCTGGTGGCGGGTGTTTTCTATCTCAATCCCTTCCGGGACAGCTTGGCCCTGCAACGCGAAGCGGGGCTTCAGGCCGAGGCCCAGCTTATCGCCGATGTTTTCGAGGTGCAGCTGACGGGCGGCCCGGTGGCGCTGGATGCGAGCGGCGTGGATATTCAGGCGGTGGTTGACGGGCTCGACCTGTCGTCCGGGGTTGAGGTCTTCGTTTTTGGCAAGGCCGAGACAATCCTTGGCTCCACCTTGGGCCGCGACACCGAAAGCGCCGTGACGCAGGCCCAGAAAGAGCGCCGCACGGTCATCACCGACTTTCTCAATGCGATCTGGGAGGGGATGTCTTCAATCTTCTCCTCGCAGCGCGCCGACATCCCCGATGTAGACGCCGAAGGGCTGGCGCGCGCCATGGTGGCCGATGCCGCAACCGGCCGCACGACGGTGCGCACGGGTTCAAACGCGGCGGGCGGCACGATCTTTTCGGTCGCAACGCCGGTGATTGCGGGCAATCAGGTTGTGGGTGTTGTGGCCATCACCTCGGCGCAGGGCGAGATTGACACGCTGGTCCGCTCTGAGCGTGAGCAGGTGCTGCAGATGTTCGTCATCGCGATCCTTGTTTCGATCGGCCTGTCGCTGCTGCTGGCCTCCACCATCGCCAACCCGATTGCCGACCTTGCCTCCGCCGCCGAGATCGGGCGGGAGAATGGCGGCCAGAAGATGAGCCCCAACCGGGTGCGCATCCCAGACCTCACCGGGCGACCCGATGAGATTGGCCGCCTGTCCGGTGCCCTGCGCGGTATGGTGGCCGCGCTCTACGACAGGATCGACGCCAACGAACAGTTTGCCGCTGACGTCTCTCACGAAATCAAGAACCCGCTGGCCAGCCTGCGCTCTGCCGTCAGCTCGATGCGGGTGGCCAAGCGTGATGACCAGCGCCAGAAGCTGCTTGACGTGATCGAGCATGACGTGCGCCGGCTGGACCGCCTTGTCAGCGACATCTCCAACGCCTCCCGGCTCGACAGCGAGCTGGTGAAGGAAGAGGAAGAGCCCTTTGACCTGCTCCATATGCTGGGCAACCTTACCGAGTATCTGGGCGGCGAGGCCAAGCGAAAGGGCGTGGAATTTATCACCGACGTGCCCCGCCAGCCGATCCGGATCAATGGTCTGGAGGCGCGGCTGGCGCAGGTCTTTGTCAACCTGATCACCAATGCCCTGAGCTTCTGCGAAGAGGGCGATGCGGTGCGCGTTTGGGTCCGCCGGCGCGAAAATCGCGTGCTGGTGGTGGTTGAGGATACCGGCCCCGGCATCCCCGAGCAGGCGCTGACCAAGGTGTTCAACCGTTTCTATTCCGAGCGGCCTGAGGGCCAGTTTGGCGACCATTCCGGCCTTGGCCTTGCGATCTCCAAGCAGATCATCGAGGCCCATGGCGGCGTGATCTGGGCCGAGAACATCCGGCCCACCGAGAGCGACATCACCTCCGAGCCGCTGGGCGCCCGCTTCGTCGTCGGCCTGCCCCTCTGATCGCAGACCGCGCCCCGCCCGCGCGGAGGCAAGTGCAGGACATGTCAGCCGATGGCCGAAACGACCGCCAGCCATGATGACTTTTTCCACGCAACGGCAGTGGCCATTGGTGATCGGGGCGCGATGATGATCGGGCCTTCGGGCACGGGAAAGTCGGCGCTGGCGGTGGAACTGATCTCGCGCGGGGCAAAACTGGTGGGGGACGACAGGCTGATGCTCAGCGCGGCAGGCGGTGCGCTCACGGCGCGGCCCCGCCCGGGCTTCGAGGCCCGGATAGAATGCCGGGGCGTTGGCCTGCTGACGGTGCCCGCCGTGCAGCAGGCAAAAATCGACCTCGTGATCGACGTCGGGCGCGAAGAACGTGACAGGCTACCGCCACCGCGCGAAATTCTGATCCTTGGATGCAGTCTGCCCTTGCTTCACCGGGCGGCAGGAGCGCAGTTTCCGGCAGCGGTGTTGCTGATGATGTCAGGCGGCACCCTCAACAGCCCCAACGATCCGGCCCGATGACTGACGATCCGCATGCAACTTCCACGCCCCAAGCGCTGCCGCACGCGAGTGCTGTGCAACGCTTGGTGCTCGTGACCGGGCCAGCCGGGGCGGGCCGCAGCTCGGCGGTGCGGGTGCTGGAAGATCTGGGCTATGAAGCCATCGACAACCTGCCCCTCTCGCTCGTTCCCCGCCTGCTGGAGGCCGCGCCGCGCGGTGGCGCCCTTGCGCTGGGGATCGACAGCCGCAACCGGGAGTTTGACCCGCCGCACCTGCTCGACCTGCTGGCTCAGCTCGACGCGCGCCCGGACGTGGCCCATGAGGTGCTTTACCTCGATTGCCTGCCCGAGGTGCTGCTGCGCCGTTATTCCGAAACCCGCCGCCGCCACCCGCTCGCCCCCTCCGAGAGCCCGGAAGAGGGCATTCGGCGCGATTTTGAGCTGCTTGCCGGCATCCGCGAGCGTGCCGATGTGCTGATCGACACATCGGACCTGTCGGTGCATGACCTGCGCGAGGAACTCGACAGGCTGTTTTCGCTGGAGGCAACGGTGCGGCTTGGCGTGTCGATCCAGAGCTTTTCCTACAAGCGCGGCTTGCCCCATGGGCTCGATATGGTGTTTGACTGCCGCTTCCTGAACAACCCGCACTGGCAGCCGGATCTGCGCCCGCTGGATGGCCGCGACGCCGCTGTGGCACGATATGTGGAGGCCGACCCGCGCTTCGCGGAGTTTCACAAGCGCGTGCGAGGCCTTGTAGACATGTTGCTTCCGGCCTTTGTAGAAGAAGGAAAATCCCACCTGTCGATCGGCTTTGGCTGCACCGGCGGGAAGCACCGTTCTGTTGCCCTGACGGAACGGTTCGGGAAAGAGCTTGCAGGGGCCGGATGGCGCGTGTCTATTCGGCATCGGGAAATTGAACGGCGGGTTGGGGCACGGGTGGCAGAGCCACCGGCCGCAGCTTTGGGGACGAAGGCTTGATCGGAATCGTGATCGTGGCGCATGGCGGGCTGGCGAAGGAATACCTCGCCGCCGTTGAGCATGTCGTGGGCCAACAGGATGGCATCAGCGCCATCACCATAGCAGCGGATTGTGACAGGTCGAACAAGCAGAACGAGATTTGCGCTGCCGCCGATGCGGTGGACGATGGCTCTGGCGTTGTGGTCGTGACCGACATGTTCGGCGGCTCTCCCTCCAACCTCTCCTTGCTCGCCTGCCGCCCCGATAACCGGAAGATTCTGTACGGCGCGAACCTGCCCATGCTGGTCAAACTTGCGAAATCCCGCCACCTGAAGGTGGAGGACGCGGTAAGTTGCGCGATGGCGGCAGGACGTAAATACATAAACAGCTATGATGGTGGAGCCGCCTGAGGCGGGGTGGGTATGTCGGTGCAACGTCTGGAAATCGTGAACGAAAAAGGTCTGCATGCCCGGGCGTCTGCCAAATTCGTGGAGACCGTGGAGCAGTTTGACGCGGAGGCCGAGGTGTCGAAAGACGGGCTCTCGACAGGGGGGGACAGCATCATGGGGCTTTTGATGTTGGCAGCGTCCAAGGGAACCTTTATTGAAGTCGAAACCCGCGGGGCCCAGGCCGAAGAGCTGGCCACCGCCCTTGCAGAGCTGGTGGCCGATAAATTCGGCGAAGGCATCTGAGAGACGAGAGCAGGGAGGCACGGCCCTCTTGGTGGAGAGTTACCAACCCAAGACGATGAGCTTGCGGCGCCCGCGCCGTGGCCTTGAGCTGCCCGTGACCGGGCCGCAGACGCAGCATGAGTCGGAGGCCCTCAACGAGGTGCCCTATGACCGGCGGCGCCTGAGCTACGCCAACACCTTCCCAAACCCGCTGCAGGCCAATTTCATCCGGGTGATGGAGTGGCTCACCGCCAAGTTGCGGCTGCTGCGGCTGATCCGCCGTTTCGAGGCGATGGGCGTGCCCCACGGCCAGGGCTTCTGGGCGCAGGCGCTTGGCGTCATGGGGATTGATCTGACCACGCCGAAAGAGCAGATCGACAACATCCCCGAGAGCGGCCCGCTTGTGATCGTTGCCAACCACCCGCATGGGCTGGTGGATGGCATGGTGCTGGCCGAGCTGATCGGGCGGCGGCGGACCGACTACAAGATCCTTACACGCTCGCTGCTGACCGGCGTTGCGGAGATTGACGACTTCATGATTCCGGTGCCATTTCCGCATGAGCCGGACGCGCTGGAGCGCAATCTTGAGATGCGCAAGAAGGCGATGCAGCACCTCAAGGATGGCGGCTGCGTGGTGCTCTTTCCGGCGGGCGAGGTGGCCTCGTCCAAGGGCTGGTTTGGCCCGGCGATCGAGAAGGAGTGGCACGCCTTCACCGCAAAGATGGTGTTGCGCTCGAACGCATCTGTCGTACCGATCTACTTTCAGGGCCAGAACAGCCGCTGGTATCAGATTGCCAACAGGGTGAGCGCGGTGCTGCGCCAAAGCCTGCTGCTCTACGAGGTGCGCCACGCGCTGAACAAGCCGCAGGCCCCGGTTGTGGGCAAGGCAATCGGGCGGGACGAGATTGACTCGCGCGCCGATAATCCGCGCAGCTTCATCCAATGGCTGCGCGAGCAGACGCTGGCGCTCAAGCCCAAGGGCTGAGCCTTAACGGGTCGGCACCGGCTCTTCGCCGCGATAGTCGTAAAAGCCGCGCTGCGTTTTGCGGCCCAGCCAGCCAGCCTCGACGTATTTGGTGAGCAGCGGGCAGGGGCGATACTTGGTGTCGGCCAGCCCGTCATGCAGCACGTTCATGATGGCAAGGCAGGTGTCGAGCCCGATGAAATCGGCCAGCTCCAGCGGGCCCATCGGATGGTTGGCGCCGAGCTTCATGGCCATGTCGATCGACTTCACGTTGCCCACGCCCTCGTAGAGCACATAGACCGCCTCGTTAATCATCGGCATCAGGATGCGGTTGACGATGAAGGCCGGAAAATCCTCGGCGGAGGAGGCGGTCTTGCCGAGCCTGTCCACCACGGCGGCGCAGGCCTTGTAGGTGGGTTCATCAGTGGCAATGCCCCGGATCAGCTCGACCAGCTGCATCACCGGCACCGGGTTCATGAAGTGGAAGCCCATGAACTTTTCGGGGCGGTCGGTGCGCGAGGCGAGCCGGGTGATGGAGATGGAAGAGGTGTTGGACGACAGGATCGTGTGTGGGGCCAGATGCGGCACCAGATCCTCAAAGATCGCGGTTTTGATGGTTTCGCGCTCGGTCGCGGCCTCGATGATGAGGTCGGAAGGGCCGAGGTCGGTCAGCGTGAGGGTTGACGAGATGCGCCCCAGCGCGGCGTCGCGCTCTTCGGCGGTGATCTTCTCGCGGCTGACCTGACGCTCCATGTTCTTGCGGATGGTCTCCATCGCCTTGTCGATGGCATCCTGCTTGATGTCGTTCATCTTGACGTCATAGCCCGCGAGGGCGAGCACATGGGCAATGCCGTTGCCCATCTGGCCCGCGCCGACAACGCCGATGGTCTGGATATCCATGTCATGCACCCCGCTTGGCTTTTGCGGGAGAGTAGGGGTGGGATGCAGCCGCAGCAAGGCCCGGACGGCAAAGAAATATCTCTCCAATTCGAAACTTTAGCGAAATCGAAAGGTGCATCCTTCACGGTCTCTCCCGGGTGAAGAGAAATTGTGTGAGGTGGTGGAATGACCTACGCGACAAGGGGTCAGTGTGCCCTTGATTATATGCATTGCCGATACGGCAAGTCCCGGCTGCTGTTTCGCGGCCCGCGACGCAAGCTGGATGGCAAATACGTAGCCTTCTTTGGCGGCACGGAGACCTATGGCAAGTTTGTTGAGTTGCCGTTTCCGTCGCTGGTGGAAGAGCTGACGGGGCGGCGCTGTGTCAACTTCGGCTGCCTGAACGCGGGGGCAGACCTCTATGTGAACGATCCGACGCTGGTGGATGCGGCAAGCCGCGCCGCGGTGACGGTGGTGCAGGTGATGGGCGCGCAGAACATGTCAAACCGGTTCTATGCCGTGCATCCGCGCCGGAATGATCGCTTTTTGCGGGCCTCCAGCCTGATGAAAACGGTGTTCCGCGAGGTGGATTTTACTGAGTTCAACTTCACTCGTCACATGCTGTGCACGCTGCATCGCGTCAGCGTGGAAAAGTACAAGATGGTGGTTGAAGAGCTGAAGGCGGCCTGGGTCGCGCGGATGGAGACGATGCTGGCACGGCTGCCGGGCAAAGTGGTGCTGCTTTGGGTCCGTGACGGGCGTCAGCCCTGCCGCGACGAGGGGCTTGGGTGTGACCCGCTCTTCGTGGATGAGGAGATGGTGGATAGTCTGCGCCCGAAGCTGGCCGGGGTTGTCGAGGTGACGCCCAGTGCTGATGCCTGGGGCAAGGGGACGGAGGGCATGGTATTTACCGAGATGGAAGCGCCGGTTGCGGCAGAAATGCCGGGGCCGCTGGTGCATCAGGAAATTGCCGAGGCACTCTCGCCGGTTTTGCGGCAGTTGATGAGGTAAAGCAAAAGGCCCGCCGGTTGGGGCGGGCCTTGATTGGTTTAGCGGCCGGGCAAGCGGCCCGCCACCGGCTCAGAGCTTTTCGATCAGCTCCGGCACGGCGGTGAAAAGGTCTGCCACGAGGCCATAGTCGGCGACCTGGAAGATCGGGGCCTCTTCGTCCTTGTTGATCGCGACGATCACCTTGGAGTCCTTCATGCCCGCGAGGTGCTGGATCGCACCCGAGATGCCCACGGCCACGTAGAGCTCGGGGGCGACGACCTTGCCGGTCTGGCCCACTTGCCAGTCGTTCGGGGCAAAGCCCGAGTCGACGGCGGCGCGCGAGGCACCCACGGCCGCGCCGAGCTTGTCGGCGAGCTTTTCGATCAGGGCGAAGTCTTCTTCCGAGCCCACGCCACGCCCGCCGGAAACGACGATGCCGGCAGAGGTCAGCTCGGGGCGGTCGCTTTCGGCCACCTTGTCCTCGACCCATTCGGAGAGGCCCGGGTTTTCGGCGGCAGAGGCGCTTTCCACCGAGGCGGAGCCGCCTTCACCGGCGGCGTCGAAGGTGGAGGTCCGGAAGGTGATAACCTTCTTTTCGTCCTTCGATTTCACCGTCTGGATCGCGTTGCCGGCGTAGATCGGGCGCTCGAAGGTGTCGGCGTCGACCACGCCGGAGACGTCCGAGAGGATCATCACGTCGAGCAGGGCAGCGACGCGTGGCATCACGTTCTTTGCATCGGTCGTGGCCGGGGCGCAGATGTGGCTGTAGTCGCCCGCGAGGCTGACGATCAGCGCCGCGGTCGGCTCGGCGAGGCGGTGGCCCAGCGAAGCGTCTTCGGCGACCAGCACCTTGGCCACGCCGTCGATCTTGGCGGCAGCCTCACCGGCGGCAGAGGCCGAGGCCCCGGCGCAGAGCAGGGTCACGTCACCCAGCGATTTGGCGGCGGAAACAGCCTTGGCGGTGGCGTCCATCGCCAGTTCGCCATCGGTCACTTCGGCAAGAAGCAGAACAGCCATTACACGACCCCCTTCTCTTTGAGTTTGGCCACCAGCGTATCGACGTCGGGCACGATTTCGCCAGCTTGGCGGGTTTCGGGCTCGGAGGTTTTGACCACTTCGAGGCGCGGGCTGACGTCGACGCCGTAATCTTCGGCAGTCTTCTCATCCAGCGGCTTCTTCTTGGCCTTCATGATGTTGGGCAGCGAGGCATAGCGCGGCTCGTTGAGGCGCAGGTCCACGGTGACGATGGCGGGCATCTTCACCTTGATGGTCTGCAGGCCGCCGTCGACCTCGCGGGTCACCACGGCGCTGTCGCCCTCAACCTTCACCTCGGAGGCAAAGGTGGCCTGGCTCCAGCCCAGAAGGGCAGAGAGCATCTGGCCGGTGGCGTTCATATCGTTGTCGATCGCCTGCTTGCCGGCGAGCACGAGGCCCGGCTGCTCCTCCTCGACGATCTTGGCGAGGATTTTGGCAACGGCCAGTGGCTCGATGTCTTGGTGCACATCATCGGCGGCCACCACGAGAATCGCCCGGTCGGCGCCCATGGCGAGCGCGGTGCGCAGCGTTTCCTGCGCCTGCTTCACGCCGATGGAGACGGCCACCACCTCATCGGCGGTCCCCGCCTCTTTCAATCGGATCGCCTCTTCTACGGCGATCTCGTCGAAAGGGTTCATCGACATCTTCACATTGGCAAGATCGACCCCGCTGCCGTCCGATTTGACACGGACCTTCACGTTGTAGTCGATCACCCGTTTCACAGGCACAAGCACCTTCATAGGGTCTCTCTCCTCGCTTCATGGGCGGCAAAACCACCCGGATTTGCGCATTTGTTAGCGGAGTGCGCGCCCCGCTTACAGGGCAAAAACGCCGCAATCCGCAACGCCGACGCCGCGTTTTGCCCCGTTAGCGCAAACGATTGCGGCCTATCGGCTACCGCCGGGCACCCAGAGCACATCTTCGCCGTCATTTGCCAATCGGGCGGCGACGAAGAACCAATCGCTGAGGCGGTTGAGGTAGCGGATGGTGAAGGGGTTCACATCCTCCGGCTCATCCTGCGCCAGTTCGGTGGCCAGCCGTTCGGCGCGGCGGCAGGTGGTGCGAGCAAGGTGCAGATGCGCGGCGAGCGGGGTGCCGCCGGGCAGAATGAAGCTGCGCAGCGCCTCCAACCCGGCGTTCATCTCGTCAATCTCGGCCTCCAGCCGCGTGACCTGCGCCTCGATCATCCGCAGCGGCGGATACTCTGCCGCGTCATCCTCGGCCAGCCCGGGGCGGCAGAGATCGGCGCCGAGATCGAAGAGGTCGTTCTGGATGGTGGCAAGCCGCGCGTCCATCTCGCCCGTCGCATGCAGGCGGGCCATGCCGACGACCGAGTTCAGCTCGTCGGATGTGCCATAGGCCGTAACGCGGGCCGAGTGTTTTGCCACCCGGTCGCCGTTGCCAAGCGCGGTGTCGCCCTGGTCACCCGTGCGGGTGTAAATCTTGTTGAGAACAACCATGTCAGCCTCCCCGGCGCAGCCAGACAAAAAGCAGGATCAGCACAATGGCCACCGCCTGCGCGCCAATCCTCCAGCGCATCACCTTGTTGGCGTGCTTCCTGTTGAATTCGCCGCCCTTGGCGAAGCCGCCGATGCCAAAGAGCAGGATGGCCACAACGATGAGGCAGGCCACGGCTACGAGAAGGAATAACGGATCATTTGTCATCTGGGTCTCCGGCGTTTCGCCTCATGTAGCCTGCCGGGGCACGAATGCGAAGGTGACAGCCTGCCTCAGACCTTGCGAATCGCCCAGTCCTGCACCCGCTGAGGCAGGAGGCGCTTGGCGAGGGCCATGATATGCGTGGGCGTGGTGATCCGGTAGCGCGCCTTCGGGCGGCGGGCGGTGAGGGCCTTGAGCACCGCTTTTGTGACCGCTTCGGGGCCAAGCTCGAAGGGTTCGGGCTTGTCGCTGCGCTTGTAGAGCTGGTCGAGCAGCTCGGCTTCGTATTGCGCCTTGCGAGGCGAGGCTTTCCAGTCGATCCATTGCTCGAACTTGGTGATGGCATTGCGACGAAACTCGGTACGGATCGGGCCGGGCTGGATCAGCACCACGTCGATATTGGCGTCTGACATTTCCAACCGGAGCACATCGCTCAGGCCTTCCAGCGCAAACTTGGATGCCACATAGGGCCCGCGCCAGCGCATTGCCATGAAGCCGAGGACGGAGGAGCAATTGAGAATCCGCCCGTGCCCCTGCGCCCGCATCGCCGGAAGCACCAGCCGCGTCAGCGTGTGGTAGCCAAAGAAATTGCTCTCAAACAGGTCGCGCAGCCCATCGGTGGGCACATCCTCCAGCGGGCCGACGAGGCCATATGCGCCGTTGTTGAAGAGGGCATCCACCGTGCCGCCCGTGGCCGCAAGCACCTCGGCCACGGCGGCTTTCATGCTGGCGTCGTCCTGATGATCGAGCCGGAGGCTTTCAAACCCCTCCGCCGCGAGCCGATCTACATCTTTTTGCTGGCGGCAGGTGGCAAACACGCGCCAGCCCGCCTTGCGCAGGCCGTGGGCTGCGTCATAGCCGATGCCAGTGGAACAGCCGGTGATGAGAATGGATTTTTGCGTCATGCGGCAGCACATGCCCCGGCGCGTGGCCCGGCGCAAGTAATGCTGTCAGCCCTGCGGCAGTTCTCTGAGGAAATCGCCCGACATGTAGCCCTCTTCGCCGTTCAGCAGGATGCGGGCCCAGCCGTTGTCTTCATAGCTGAGGATCTCGACTTCTTGGTCTTGCACGACCTGGCCGATCACGCCGTTTCCGGTGGAGGGGCCGGAGCGCACGTTGACACGCTGACCGATGACAACACCCACAGTGGTGAGTTCAACCGAGGGGGCCTCTTGCTCAAGGGTGGGCTCATCGGCGGGCAGCTCTGCCAGCGCCGCCTCGACAGCGGCATCCGTGGCGGCACCAAGCGAGGCTTCCAGCACGGGCGCGGGTGTTTCTTCAATCGCCGGTGGGGCGGTGGTGAGGACAGCGGGGTTGTCTTCGGCCTTGGTGGCGGTGTCTTGCACCGACTCGGCGTCAAGCGCGGCCAACTCCTGCGTGGTCAATTCTGGCTGATCAGACCCCATGGCAACCTCGGGGCCGTCTCCAACAAGCACCATCGCCCCAAAAATAAGGGCGACCAACGCTACAACCATTTTCATCAAACCGCGCGCACCCATCGCACCCTCCGCAGACTTTGCACTTTAAACCGACCCGGTAAATCTAACCGCACTATAGCGTGAAGAGTTCCGCCCGGCCATGGCGTTGCCAATCGTCAAACCGCTTTGAGGGCCTCTGTGTGTCGTTCAGATGACTCCGCTTTCGCTTTACCGCGTTTCTTGGCTTCGGTATCACATCATCTATGAATAACGAGGCAGACACCCCCAATATCGAGCCAAACGAGAGGGCAGAACCCCTCCGCCGGGCAATTGGCGAGCGCTATTTGACCTATGCGCTCTCAACCATCATGCACCGCGCGCTCCCCGATGCGCGCGACGGGCTGAAGCCGGTTCACCGGCGAATCCTCTACGCGATGCGCCGTTTGCGGCTGTCGGCGACCGGGGGATTCCTGAAGTCGGCGAAGATCAGCGGCGACACGATGGGGGATTTTCACCCCCACGGTGACCAGGCGATCTACGATGCGATGGCGCGGCTCGCGCAAGACTTTGCGGTGCGTTACCCGCTGGTCGACGGACAGGGCAATTTTGGCAACATTGATGGCGACGGCCCCGCCGCCTCGCGCTACACCGAGGCGCGGATGACCGTGGGCGCGGAGGCGCTGCTGGAAGGGCTGGACGAAAACACCGTCAACTTCCGTGACAACTACGATGGTCGGTTGCAGGAGCCCGAGGTTCTGCCCGCCGCCTTCCCCAACCTTCTGGCCAATGGCTCCAGCGGCATTGCCGTGGGGATGGCCACGAACATTCCGCCGCATAACATTGACGAGCTGGTGCAGGCCTGCCTGCATTTGCTGAAAACGCCGGATGCGCGCGACGATACGCTGCTGAATTACGTGAAAGGCCCCGACTTCCCCACCGGCGGCGTGATCGTGGAGCCGCCCGAGAGCATTGCCGAAACCTACCGCACGGGGAGAGGCGCGGTACGCTTGCGCTGCCGCTACGAGGTTGAAGACCTGGGGCGTGGTCAGTGGCAGATCGTTGTCACCGAGATCCCGTACCAGGTGCAAAAGTCCAAGCTGATCGAGAAGATCGCCGAGCTGATCCAGCTGAAGAAGCTGCCGATTCTGGGTGATGTGCGGGACGAGAGCGCCGAGGATATCCGGCTGGTCATCGAGCCGCGCTCCAAGAACGTCGATCCCGAGATCCTGATGGGCATGCTGTTTCGCAACTCCGACCTCGAAGTGCGATTCAGCCTCAACATGAACGTGCTGATCGACGGGCGCACGCCCAAGGTCTGCTCGCTGAAAGAGCTGTTGCGCGCCTTCCTCGACCACCGCCGCGACGTGCTGGAGCGCCGGTCGCGCCATCGGCTCGAAAAGATCGACCATCGCCTTGAGGTGCTCGAAGGCCTGATGGTGGCCTTCCTCAACCTCGACCGGGTGATCGACATCATCCGCTACGACGACGAGCCCAAGCGCGCCCTGATGGCCGAGGACTGGTCGCTCACAAGGGCGCGGGCCACGGATGAGCGCGATTATGTCAGCCCCATCGGCCCCGACACCCCGGAAGAGCCGCAGGACGGGCTGACAGAGGTCCAGACCGAGGCGATCCTCAACATGCGGCTGCGCAGCTTGCGGCGGCTGGAGGAAATGGAGCTGAAGGCCGAGCAGGACAAGCTGATGCAGGAGCGCGAGGCCTTGCAAGACCTGCTGGAAAGCCCCGATCTGCAATGGGCCCGCATCAGCGACGAGCTGAAAGAGGTGCGCGAGAAGTTTGGTGCCAAGGCGGAGGGCGGCGCGCGGCGCACAACCTTTGCCGAGGCGGGCGAGGTTGAGGATGTGCCGATCGAGGCGATGATCGACCGGGAGCCGATCACGGTTGTCTGCTCGCAGATGGGCTGGATCCGGGCCATGAAAGGCCACATCGACCTGAGCCAGGAGTTGAAGTTCAAAGACGGTGACGGGCCGCGCTTTGCCTTCCATGCCGAGACCACCGACAAGCTGCTGCTGCTGGGCGCGAACGGGCGGTTTTATACCCTCCCCGGCTCGCAACTTCCCGGTGGGCGCGGCATGGGCGAGCCCGTGCGGCTGATGGTCGATCTGCCCAATGAGGCCGAGATCACGGCCCTCTTTGCCCATGTGCCGGGCCAGAAGCTGCTGTTGGCCTCCAGCGCGGGCGATGGCTTTGTGGTCAACTCCGACGAGGTGGTGGCCCAGACCCGCGCGGGCAAGCAATCGCTCAACGTGAAAGATGGCG
This sequence comes from Vannielia sp. ABF1_015, assembly GCF_056160745.1. Classification (NCBI taxonomy): domain Bacteria; kingdom Pseudomonadati; phylum Pseudomonadota; class Alphaproteobacteria; order Rhodobacterales; family Paracoccaceae; genus Vannielia; species Vannielia sp. ABF1_015. The sequence goes on along the minus strand of NZ_JBSWXT010000003.1, from coordinate 159,563 downwards.
TCACGGCGCTGGTCTGCCGCCCGGTGAAGGGCGATCACGTGGCGGCTGTGGGCGAGAATCGCAAGGTTCTGGTGTTTGCGCTCGACGAGTTACCAGAAATGGCCCGCGGCAAGGGCGTGCGGCTGCAACGCTACAAGGATGGTGGCCTGTCAGACGCCGTGACCTTCACGCTTGAAGAGGGGCTGAGCTGGAAAGACCCGGCCGGGCGCACCCGCACCGAAACCGACCTTGCCGAATGGATCGGCAAACGCGCTTCCTCTGGCCGAATGGCCCCGCGCGGATTTCCGAGAGACAACAAATTTACCGACTGAATGTCATGATTTCGCCCGATCAGCCCCGATAAGAGGGCAGGGCATAAAACGAGGGAAGAGCAATGGCTTATACAGACGCACCACTTGTCGAGGACGACGTGCTGCACGGTGCATATCGCGGCGAGGGAGGGCGGCTGTTCTGGCTTGCGCTCGGCACCGGGGTGCTGACGCTGCTGACACTGGGTATTTACCGTTTCTGGGCCAAGGCCCGCATTCGCCGCTATCTCTGGAGCGCCACTGCTCCCGGCGGCAACCCGTTTGAATATACCGGCACCGGGCTTGAGAAGTTTCTTGGCTTCCTTGTGGCGGTGGTGATCCTTGCCGCCTATCTCGGCGTTCTCAACGTGCTGCTGCTCTTCGCCGGTTTCTCGATCCTCACAGGGGGTGACCCCTCGGACCCGATGGTGATGTTTCAGCAGATTCTGGTGCTGTATATCAACCTCTTCGCCCTGATCCCGCTGATCTATTTCGCGCAGTATCGCGCCCGCCGCTACCTGCTCAGCCGCACCCGCTGGCGTGGCGTGCGCTTCGGGGCGGAGAAGGGCGCTTGGGGCTACACGTGGCGGGGCTGTCTGCTCGCTATCGTGAGCGGCCTCTCACTCGGCCTGCTTACCCCGCTCGCCACTTTCAAGCTCGAAAAATACACGTGGAACCGCACGTGGTATGGTGATGCGAAGTTTACCCAAGGCGGCAAGTGGACAAGCCTCTATCGGGCGATGATCCACGTGGTGATCGGTGTGGTGCTCTTTATCGCGGCTGGCGTGCTCATCGCTGTTGATCCGAACCTTGGCTTGCTCGGCACGGTGCTGTTTTTCGTCGGCTACATCTGGCTGATCATCGGCTTCATCTACTACCAGGTGCACGCCTGGCGCATTCTGGCGGCCCATAAGGTGCTGGGCGAAGATATTCGCTTCCGCTCGCTGCCGCGCACCGGCACCATCATCGGCACCTATATCGTTGGCAGCATCGCAGTTTCGCTGCTTTCGGCGCTTGCGCTGATCCCGCTGGGGCTGCTGCTTGGCGGGCTGGCTCAGGCGACCACGATTTTCGTCGATCCAGACGCGCTGATGACCACTCCGCAAGGCTGGTTGGCGATTGCCATCGTTGGCTTTGCCTATTTCTTCGTCATCGTCTTTGCAGGCGCACTCTCGATGGTCTTCATCACCCAGCCGATTCTGCGGCACTATGTTGAAGAAACTACCGTGATCAACGCCTCCGGCCTTGATGCCATCCGCCAGCGTGTAGGCGATGAGGTGGTAGATGCCGAGGGCTTTGCCGATGCGCTCGATGTGGGCGCGGCCTTCTAGGCTGCGTCTGCCACACTCAAAAGGAGCCGTCCCATGAGCAATGCCGCGCCCCTGCCCGCCTTTGCCGTTGCCGCCCGCTACTTTGACGGGCAGAGCGCCGGTGAGACGGTGGTGCGCGGCTTGGCCGAACAGCTCAAGGGGCGGCTGCAGATCTTTGACGAAGAGAGCGGCCGCCTGCTTGCAGAGTGGCCACTCGAAGAGCTGCGGATGATCCGCGACCCGGGTTTTGGCGATGGCATCGTGTTTTACCGCGAAGGCCATGATGAAGCCCGCCTAAACGTTGCTTCGGCGCAGGATGCGGCTGCGCTGGAGGCTGTTGCCCCCAATCTGCGCAAGGTGACCGTGGCCAAAGGCACGGCTCGCAAGGTGCTGTTTTGGACGGGCGGGGCCGTGGCGGCGCTGCTGCTGATCCTCTTCGTGATCCTGCCCACCCTCTCTGACACGCTCGCCGGGCTGATCTCGCCCGAGCAGGAAGAGCAGATCGGCCTCACGGTGGTGTCACAGATGGAGGGCATGCTGGGCAGCCGCAACGGCTCGGGCTTTTGCACCAGCGAAGAGGGGCAGGCGGCGCTGGAAAAGATGAGCGAGCGGCTCACCGGCCATATCGAGTTGCCCTATCCGCTGAAGCTCAAGGTCATCCGCCATCCGATGGTCAATGCCTTTGCCGCGCCGGGCGGGCATGTGGTGATTGTCTCGGGCCTGCTCGACAAGGCCTATAGCGCCGAAGAGGTGGCCGGTGTGCTGGCCCATGAGATCGGCCATGTCTACAACCGCGACCCGCTCCGCATCACCCTGCGCACGGCAGGGTCGGCGGGTATCCTCTCGATGATCCTCGGCGATTTTGCCGGTGGCACGCTGGTGCTGGCGATTTCGCAGCAGCTGATGCAAGCCAGTTTCTCGCGCGAGGCCGAAGCGGCGGCCGATGTTTTTGCCTTTGAGGCGTTGGAAAAGTCTGGCTTGCCCACCGAGGGGATCGCCCGCTTCTTCGAAAAGCTGCGCGACCGCTACGGCGACAGTGAGGGCGCGATGGAATATCTCGCCTCACACCCCAACCTTGCCAGCCGGGCCATCGCCGCACGTGCCGCCGAGACCCGCGCCAGGGGCGATTTTGAGCCGGTTTTGACCGATGCTGAATGGGATGCGCTGAAGGCGATTTGCAAGTGAGGCGCGCCGCGGCCCTGCTGTTGCTTCTGGCAGGCTGCTCTGCCGTGGCCGACCTTGAAGAGCCGGTGGTGCCCATCGGGGCCTTCAGCCTTGGGCATGCGGTGGTGGTCGCCGAAGGCGCCCAGAAGGTGCCGCCCTCGCGGGAGGCAACGCCGGAGGAATGGCAGGCGGCGCTGGAGAGCGCCCTGACTCAGCGCTTTGGCCGGTTTGATGGCGGGCAACTCTACCACGTCGCGGTGAAGGTTGATGCCTATGCGCTGGCGGTGCCCGGTGTGCCTGTGGTGCTTTCGCCCAAGTCCGTGCTGCGGATACAGGTTTCGGTCTGGGATGATGCGGCGGGCGGTAAGCTGAACGCCGAGCCCCGTGCCTTCACGGTGTTTGAGCGGTTTTCCAGCGAAACCGTCGTGGGCTCGGGGCTGACCCGCACACGTGAGCAACAGATCGAGCAGCTTTCGGCCAATGCGGCGCGGCTGATCGAAGCGTGGATGCGGGAGAATCCGGGGTGGTTTACCCGCCGCACCGCCCCCGCTCCGACAGTGCAAGCCACGCCCGCACCTTCGCCCATGGTGCCCCCGGCGGCAACCGACCGGCCCGGCGTGTCGCCCGACATCGGCGAGGTCATCACACCTGCACAATAGGTGCGGCGCGGCTTTTGCCATGTTGTGAACCGCTTGCCCCCAAACCTGCTTGATTTTTCTCCCATGCCCGCGTAGGCACCCGCCCATGCAAATCCCGGGGCCATCGTCGGCCCCCCGAAAAGAGGCGCCAAGGACGATGGCTAAGGAAAAGTTTGAACGTAACAAGCCGCACGTGAACATCGGCACGATTGGTCACGTTGACCACGGCAAGACAACGCTGACGGCTGCGATCACCAAGTATTTCGGCGACTTCCGCGCCTACGACCAGATCGACGGCGCGCCGGAAGAGAAGGCCCGCGGGATCACCATCTCGACGGCGCACGTGGAATACGAGACGGACGCGCGTCACTACGCCCACGTCGACTGCCCCGGCCACGCCGACTACGTGAAGAACATGATCACCGGTGCCGCCCAGATGGACGGCGCGATCCTGGTGGTGAACGCCGCTGACGGCCCCATGCCCCAGACCCGCGAGCACATCCTGCTCGGCCGTCAGGTTGGCATCCCGGCCATGGTCGTGTTCATGAACAAGGTCGACCAAGTGGACGACGAGGAGCTTCTGGAGCTCGTCGAGATGGAAGTGCGTGAGCTTCTGTCGTCCTACGACTTCCCCGGCGACGATATCCCGATCATCGCGGGTTCGGCTCTGGCGGCGATGGAGGGCAACAAGCCCGAGATCGGCGAAGAGAAGATCAAGGAGCTGATGGCTGCCGTTGACGAGTACATCCCGACGCCCGAGCGCGCCGTGGATCAGCCGTTCCTGATGCCGGTCGAGGACGTGTTCTCGATCTCCGGTCGCGGTACGGTTGTGACCGGTCGCGTCGAGCGCGGCGTGATCAACGTGGGCGACGAAATCGAGATCGTCGGCATCAAGGACACCCAGAAGACGACCTGCACGGGCGTGGAAATGTTCCGCAAGCTGCTGGATCGTGGTGAAGCTGGTGACAACATCGGTGCGCTGCTGCGTGGTATCGACCGTGAAGCCGTTGAGCGGGGCCAGGTGCTCTGCAAGCCGGGTTCGGTGACGCCGCACACGAAATTCGAAGCCGAAGCCTACATCCTCACCAAAGAGGAAGGCGGCCGTCACACCCCGTTCTTCGCCAACTACCGCCCGCAGTTCTACTTCCGCACCACGGACGTGACCGGGACGGTGACCCTGAAAGAGGGCACCGAGATGGTGATGCCGGGCGACAACGTGTCGTTCACGGTTGAGCTGATCGCCCCGATCGCCATGGAAGACGGCCTGCGCTTCGCCATCCGCGAAGGCGGCCGCACCGTCGGCGCCGGCGTGGTCTCCAAGATCATCGAGTGATCGGTAGGGTGGGCAATCTGCCCACCTCACCTTGAAAAAGCGTTGCAGGGCCGCCCCTTAGCCGGGGCGGCCCGACTTTTTTGGCTGGCTGGCAGGACAAAATGTCGCCGCGCTCTAAGTCCCTGAGCAAAATGAACACAAGAGTTCACCGCGCCAGCTCAGGGAGGCCAGCACCGATGTCTATTTCCTTTAAACTCAATGGCGAGGAGGTTTCGGTTGAGGCCCCCGAGGAGATGCCGCTCCTCTGGGTGATCCGCGACCGCCTCAAGCTCACTGGCACCAAGTTTGGCTGCGGCGTGGCCTCTTGCGGGGCCTGTACCGTGCATGTGGACGGCGAACCGACCCGCTCCTGCCAGACGTGGATCTCTGACGTGGAGGGGCTTGAGGTGACCACCATCGAAGGGGCCAGCGGGCCGGTGGCCGAGGCGGTGAAAGCCGCGTGGCGCGCCAATGACGTGGTGCAATGTGGCTACTGCCAGTCAGGCCAGATCATGCAAGCCGTTGGTTTGCTGAGCGAAAACGCCGCCCCGACGGATGAGGACATTGACAGCTACATGGGAGGCAACGTGTGCCGCTGCGCCACCTACGTGCGGATCCGGGCTGCGATCCACGATGCGGCCAAGCGGATGGAGGGCTGAGACCATGAATGATTTTACACCTTCCCGCCGCGCCTTCCTCGCTGGCTCCGCCGCTGCGGGGGCTGCGCTTGTTATCGGGCTGAACGCCAAGGGCGCGCTGGCTGCCGGGCATGATGGTGCGCTGGTGCCCAACCCCTTTGTGAAGATCGCGCCGGATGGCACCGTGACGGTGATCATCAAGCACTTCGAGATGGGGCAGGGAACGACCACGGGCCTTGCCACGCTGGTGGCCGAGGAGATGGACGCCGATTGGGACGCGCTCCAGATCGAGTTTGCCCCGGCGGATGCCTCGAAATACGCCAACACGCTCTTCGGAATGCAGGGCACTGGCGGCTCGACGGCAATGGCCAACAGCTACATGCAATACCGTCAGGCGGGCGCAGCGGCACGGGCGATGCTGATGGAGGCGGCGAGCCTTGAGTGGGCCGTGCGGGCCAGCGAGATCACCATCGACAAGGGGGTGGTGCGCCACGGGGATGTATCCGCGGGCTTTGGTGAGCTGGTTGGCAAGGTGAAGGAGACCGCCGAGCCGCCGAGCGAGCCGATCCTGAAAGAGCCGAAGGATTTCAAGCTGATAGGGCAAGATCTGCTGCCCCGGAAGGATACTCCGGCCAAGACGGATGGCACCGCGATTTTCGCCATGGATGTGGCACCTGAGGGCGCGATCTATGCCGTCATGGCCCGGGCGCCGCGCTTTGGCGGAACGGTTGCGAGCCTTAATGACAGCGCTGCGCTGGAGGTGCCCGGCGTGTCTGCGGTGAAGGAAACGCCCAAGGGCGTGGTGGTTTATGCCACCGACACCTGGGCCGCGATGCAGGGCCGCGATGCGCTGAGCATCGAGTGGGATTTCTCCAATGCAGAAGGGCGCTCCACCGAGGAGATGGAGGCCGAATACGCCGCTGCGCTCGATGGCGACGGCCCGGTGGCCCGTGACGACGCGGGCGTGGCCGAGGCGCTGGAGGCCGGCACCGCCGTGGAGGCGGAGTTTGACTTTCCGTTCCTTGCCCATGCGCCGATGGAGACCATGAACTGCGTTGTGCAGGCCAAGGACGGCAAGGTGCACATCTGGGACGGATCGCAGTTTCCGACCGTGACGCAGATGGCCGTGGGCGCGGTCACTGGCGTTGGCCCGGAAAATACCTCCATCGAGACCATTTACGCGGGCGGCTCTTTTGGCCGACGCGCGAATATGGACAGCGACTACCACGTGGAAGCCGCGATGGCCGCCGTTGCCTTGGGCACTGATCAGCCGGTGAAGCTGGTTTGGACCCGCGAAGATGACGTGCGCGGCGGATACTACCGGCCAATGGTTAAGCATCGGGTAAAGATGGCGGTCGGGGCGGATGGCAAGCTCGCTGCGTGGCAATCGGACGTGGCCTCGAAGTCGATCTTCACCGGCACGCCGATGGAAGAGATGATCGTGCATGACGGGGTGGATCACTCCACTGTCGAGGGCGTTTCAGATACGCAATATGCGATCCCGGCGATGAAGGTTTCGGTGCGCAACATGGAAACCCCGGTGCCGGTGCTCTGGTGGCGTTCGGTTGGCCACAGCCATTCGGGCTATGCGATGGAGGTGGCGATGGATATGGCCGCCGAAGCTGCGGGCGCCGATCCGGTGGCCTTCCGCGAAGAGATGCTTGCGGGTAGCCCACGCCTGCTGGGCGTTCTTCAGCTCGCTGCGGAAAAAGCCGGTTGGGGCAATGACTTGCCCGATGGCTGGGGCCGGGGCGTGGCGGTGCATCCCTCGTTCAACAGCTATGTGGCGCAGGTGGCAGAGGTTTCGACCGATGCCGATGGCCGCGTGAAACTGGAGCGGATCGTGGCGGCGGTGGATTGCGGCGTGGCGGTGAACCCCGATGTGATCCGCGCGCAGGTGGAGGGGGCGATTGGCTATGGTTTGAGCCATGCGATGCGCCAGAAAATCACTCTGGATGGCGGTGAGGTGGTGCAGAGCAACTTCCCCGATTACGAGCCGCTCCGGATCAACGATATGCCCAAGATCGAGGTGCATATCGTGGCCTCTGCTGAAGCGCCTACGGGGATCGGGGAGCCGGGGTTGCCGCCTGCGGCACCTGCCGTGGCCAATGCGATCTTTGCGGCGACGGGCAAGCGGATCATGCGGCTTCCGATGGTGGATGCTGGCGTGGAGTTCGCCTGATATCAATGGCTTGCGCCGCGCTCCACCGGGGGCGCGGCGGGCTTTGCAGGGATGCCGTTGCGTGGGCCGCTGTCGCGCCGTTAACCAGTGGTTTTGGGGGGCAACATCCTATGCACATCCCATGCACATTCCATACCTATGAGAAAATGCAGGGCGTTCGCTGTTAAGGCTGCGCGCGCCGGTGGCTTCGCCTCCGTGGCCATCGCCGGATTTCGGTTGCCCGGCGCGATGCGGGAGCTAGGCTCAGGCCCATGGAGCACATCGAATTTGCATATTGCCTGAACGGCCCCGACGCGGGCCAGCGGCTCGACAGCGAGGCGCATATCGTCACCAGCCTGAAGGCGGATGAGTTGGCGTGGCTGCATCTTGTGGCCGACCACCCGGAAACCGACCCTTGGATGGAGGAGGTGCTGGACTTCGTCGAGCCGCCGACCCGCGCCGCGCTGACCGCCAAATCGACCCGGCCGCGCACCTCGGTGCAGGAGGACGGGCTGGTGGTGATTTTGCGGGGGGTCAACCTGAACCCCGGCGAAGAGGTGGAAGACATGGTTTCGCTGCGGGTGTTCCTGAACCCGGCGCGAATCATCACGCTCTCGCGGCGTCCGCTGCTCTCGCTCACCGACTTGCGCCGGGAGGTGGAGGCGGGTGAGGGCCCGCAGAGCGCGGGGACGTTTTTGGCGGCTCTGGTGGAGCACTTGGGCGGGCGGATTGACGGGGCGCTGTTTGATCTGGCCGAGCGGGTGGACGCGCTGGAGGACGCGGTGATTGCCACGCCCGACCCGGCACAGCGCGGGCAGGTTGTGGATGAGCGGCAGGAGGTGATCGACCTGCGCCGCTACCTCGGCCCGCAGCGTGATGCGATTGGCCTGCTCGTCAGTGGTGGCCATGCGATGCTGTCCAAGAGCGACCGCCGCAGGCTCAACGAGGCGCATGACAGGCTGGTGCGCGCGGTGGAGGAGCTGGATGCCATGCGCGACCGCTTGATCGTGTTGAAGGACGAGATCGACTCGGCGGTGCAGGACAGGCTGAACCGCAACCTCTACCTGCTGAGCATCCTCAGCGCGATCTTCCTGCCGTTGGGCTTTTTGACCGGGTTGATGGGGATCAACCTAGGTGGGATGCCGGGGGCCGAAAGCGGCGCGGCGTTCTGGGTGTTTACCGGGGCGCTCTGCGTTGTGGCGGTCGGGCAGCTTTGGGTGCTGCGCCGCTTGAAGTGGATTTGAGGGCTGCGGGATGGCCCCACAAGCCCCGCCCTGCGGATTTCCCTCTTGCCAAGGCAGGCGCGCTTTCATATGCACGGCACCGGCCTTAGGGGTATAGCTCAGTTGGTAGAGCGACGGTCTCCAAAACCGTAGGTCGCGGGTTCAAGCCCTGCTGCCCCTGCCAGGCCACTTCATAATCTTCGCCGTTCTGTTCCAAAACCAGAGGTCGTGATTTCACGGGGTTTGGCGCTAATCCCAACAAGTTCGTTAATTAGCCAAGTCCATGCCACATTGGCGGTGCCAAGTCGGACGTAATGTTCAATGACACATACAAGGTTGCTACTAATGATCTGGGCTGGACGAGTTAACGCGATAGTAGGATTGCTTGCCGCGGTGGGTGTGGTTTTTTTGATCGCTGCACTCTGTATTGATCGCAGCCATTTCACGACCGTGGGCATCCTTTTCTTTCTGGCGTTTACCTTTCTGGCGGCTGCCCTCCTCCTTAAGGCTGGAACGCTAATCGCTGATGCGGGCTATCGCGCCGTCAAGGGTGAGCCGTTGATCTATGAACAACGAGTCTCGCTTTCGGACGGAAAGACCGGTCGTATCGCGGAGTGATCGTAATAGGTCCTGTTGGAGGGGCGTTGGTCGCGCCGGCCAAAGCCGCAGCGTAGCGATGGACTTGCGCCTGCCCCTCCGGTAACCAAGGCCGGACGAATTTTTCTTGCGCGAGGAATGTGACCAATGGCCGATATCGAACGCGAATCCATGGATTATGACGTGGTCATCGTGGGCGCGGGGCCTGCGGGCCTGTCGGCGGCGATCCGGCTCAAGCAGCTTGATGCCGATCTGGACGTGGTGGTGCTGGAGAAGGGCTCGGAAGTTGGGGCGCATATTCTGTCTGGCGCGGTGCTGGACCCGTGCGGCCTTGATGCGCTGATTCCGGATTGGAAAGAGAAGGGTGCGCCGGTCAATGTGCCGGTGACGAAGGACAATTTTTATATCCTTGGCGAAGAGGGCAAGCTGCGGGTGCCCAACTTCCCGATGCCGCCGCTGATGAACAACCACGGCAACTACATCGTTTCGATGGGCAATGTCTGCCGCTGGATGGCGGAGCAGGCGGAAGAGCTGGGGGTTGAGGTGTTTCCCGGCATGGCCTGCTCGGAGCTGATCTATGAGGGCGACCGGGTGAAGGGTGTTGTGGCCGGTGAATTTGGCCGCGATCCCGACGGCACGCCGGGCGCGGGCTACGAGCCGGGGATGGTGCTGAACGGCAAGTATGTGTTCCTCAGCGAGGGCGTGCGGGGATCGCTCTCCAAGGAGGTGATCGGCAAATACGGGCTGGCCGAGGGGCATGAGCCGCAGAAATACGGGCTTGGAATGAAGGAGATCTGGGAGATCGACCCGGCCAAGCACCGCGAGGGCACCGTGACCCACACGATGGGCTGGCCTCTGGGCGGCAACGCAGGTGGCGGCTCCTTTATCTATCATCTTGAGAACAATCAGGTTTACGTGGGTTTCGTGGTTCACCTGAACTACAAGAACCCGCATCTCTTCCCCTACATGGAATTTCAGCGGTTCAAGCATCATCCGATGGTGGCGGAGTTGCTGGAGGGCGGTAAGCGCGTGGCCTATGGCGCGCGGGCGATCACCGAGGGTGGCTATCAGTCCATGCCCAAGATGGTGGCGCCCGGTGTGGCGCTGCTGGGCTGCTCGGTGGGCATGGTCAACGTGCCGCGGATCAAGGGCAACCACAACGCCATGCTCTCTGGCAAGGCCGCGGCCGAGGCGGCCTTTGAGGCGATCAAGGCGGGGCGTGAGGGCGACGAACTGGCGGCTTATGAGGCTGAGGTGCGCGGCGGAGCGATTGCCAAGGATCTCAAGAAGGTGCGCAACGTGAAGCCGATGTGGAGCAAGTGGGGCCTCTGGCCGTCGCTGGCGCTGGGCGGCTTGGACATGTGGACGAACAACCTCTTTGGCTTCAGCCTGTTCGGCACCCTGAAGCACGGCAAGAACGATGCCGATGCCACCGGGCTGGCCGCCGACCATGAGCCGATTGAATACCCCAAGCCCGACGGCAAGCTCAGCTTTGACCGGCTGACCAATGTGTCTTTCTCGATGACCAACCACGAGGAAAGCCAGCCCTGCCATTTGAAGCTGAAGGATCCGTCGGTCCCGATTGCCTTCACCCTGCCGAAATACGCCGAACCGGCGCAGCGCTACTGCCCGGCGGGCGTGTATGAGGTGGTGGAGAAGGATGGCAAGGAAGAGTTTGTCATCAACTTCCAGAACTGCGTGCATTGCAAGACCTGTGACATCAAGGATCCGCCGCAGAACATCAACTGGACGGTGCCGCAGGGCGGTGACGGGCCGAACTACCCCAACATGTGAGGGGCGGGCGCGGCAGGGCCGTCACGATGGCGCGAGAAATCGCGTGACAAGGGCTGTCGTGGCCGGGGATCGTATTGTTTTGGTAAGCACAGGGGTCTACCGTGCGCCGACAATGAACAATAAAAGGTAGATCGGCCCCGCCATGAGCACCCCGCGCCTTAGATCACTGCTTCGCACCGCCGCCACGCTGACGCTGGCCGTGAGCCTTGCCCTGCCCGCCGCCGCCCAACAGGCCGACAGGGGGCTTTCCGGCGCGTATCTCGCGGCCCGTGTGGCCAGCTATAACAACGATTTTCGCGCCGCCGCCGATTATTACACCCGCGCTCTGGTGCGCGACCGGACGAACCCGTTTTTGCTGGAAAACGCCATCTTGGCCTTCATCGGGCTGGGCGACTTCAAGGCCGCTGCGCCGATTGCCCGGCAGATGGTGGAGACTTCCGAGGACAGCCAGATCGCGCAGCTGGTGCTGATTGCCGAGGAGCTGCGCAAGAAGAACTATGCCGGGGTACTGGAGAGCATCGAGGCGGGTGAGAGCGTTGGCCCGCTGGTGGACGGTCTGGTGCGGGCTTGGGCCGAGCTGGCGCAGGGCAATATGGACCGCGCGCTGGAGGCTTTCGATACCGCTGCTGCCGATACCGGGCTGAAGGCGTTTGGCCTGTATCACAAGGCGCTGGCCTTTGGGGTGGCAGGTGATTTTGAGGCGGCCGACAACATCTTTTCGGGCCGCGAGGCCGGGCCGCTGCGGCTGACCCGCCGGGGCGTGATTGCCCATGTGCAGGTGCTGAGCCAGCTGGACCGCAACGAGTCTGCGCTGGAGCTGATGCAGAAGGCCTTCACCCGCGACCTGGACCCAGAGCTTGCCGCCATGCGCACGCAGCTGGAGGCCGGAGAGACCCTGCCGTTTACCGTGATCCGCTCGGCGGATGACGGGCTGGCAGAGGTGTTTCTCTCGGTGGCCGGTGCGCTGAATGGCGAAACCTCCGACAGCTACACGCTGCTCTACGCCCGCGCCTCCGACTACCTGCGCCCGGATGGCAACACCGAGGCGCTGCTGCTGGCGGCTGAGCTGCTGGACCAGATGGAGCAATACGAGCTGGCCACCCGCACCTATGAGCGGGTGCCGCAGAGTGACCCGGCCTTCCATGCTGCCGAGATGGGCCGCGCCGAGGCGCTGCGCCGGGCTGGCAAGGTGGAGGCGGCCACGGAAGTGTTGCGCCAGCTGGCCAAGTCGCGCCCCGATATTCTGGGAGTGCACATCGCGCTGGGCGACATCCTGCGCGGGCAGGAGGAATGGGCGGCGAGCGAAGCGGCCTATGACAAGGCAATTGCGCTCTTCGAGAGCGATCTGGAGACCCATTGGGTTGTTTACTACGCGCGGGGCATCACCCGTGAGCGGATGGAGACATGGGACGGTGCCGAAGCGGATTTTCGCAAGGCGCTGGAGTTGCGCCCGAACCAACCGCAGGTGCTGAACTACCTTGGCTATTCCTACGTGGAGATGGGTGAAAACCTCGACGAGGCGCTCGACATGATCGAACGCGCCGTGGCCGAGCGGCCCGATAGCGGGCATATCACCGACAGCCTCGGTTGGGTGCTTTATCGGCTGGGCCGCTACGATGAGGCGGTGGCCCATATGGAGCGGGCAACCGAACTGCTGCCAGTGGACCCGATCGTCAATGACCATCTGGGCGACGTTTACTGGGCCGTGGGCCGCCATCTTGAGGCGCAGTTTCAGTGGAAGCGGGCGCTGAGCTTCGAGCCGGAAGAAAAGGACGCGGAGCGCATCCGGCGCAAGCTGGAGGTGGGGCTGGACGAGGTTCTGGCCGAGGAAGGTGCACAGCCGCTCGCAATCGCCAATGACGAAGGTTGAGGCCTTCGCCCCGGCCAAGATCAACCTTGCGCTTCACGTTACAGGCCGCCGCAGTGATGGGTATCACCTGCTCGACAGCCTCGTGTGCTTTGCCGATGTGGGCGATCACCTGATCCTGCGCGATGCGGCGGGGATGAGCCTTGGTGCCTCTGGCCCGTTTGGGGCAAGCGTGCCGCCGGGGCCTTCCAACCTTGTGTTGCAGGCTGCGGAGCTGATGGAGGCCGAGGCCGCGCGGCTTGGGCTGCCGGCGGGCGGCGTCTCTATCCAGCTGGAAAAGAACCTGCCGATCTCTTCCGGCCTCGGTGGCGGCTCGGCGGATGCGGCGGCGGCGCTGCGGGCGCTTTCGGAGTTGTGGCGCCTGCCCATGCCCGGCCCGCACAGGCTGGCAGAGGCGCTGGGCGCGGATGTGCCGGTTTGCGCCGATCCGAGCGTTGCCTACCGGATGCGCGGCATTGGCGAGGAGTTGACGCGGATCGAGCGGATGCCGCAACTCAACCTGCTGCTGGTCAACCCGCGGGTGCCGGTTTCGACGGCGGCGGTGTTTGGGCGGATGGAGCGGCATGACAACGCCCCCCTGCCGGAGCCGCCCGAGGCCCCCACGCGCCGCGAGCTGGTGGATTGGCTCACGTGGCAGCGCAATGATCTTGAAGCCCCCGCCTGCTCGCTGGCCCCGGAGATTGCCGAGGTGCTTGATGAGCTGCGGCTAATGGAAGGGGTGATGCTGGCGCGGATGTCAGGCTCTGGTGCGTCCTGCTTTGCCATTTTCGAGGACAATGAGGCCCGCGACCGGGCCGCCGGGATGCTGCGCGATGAGCGGCCCGAGTGGTGGGTGGCCGAGGGCTGAGCCCGGCGTCAGCGGATGCGGGCGACCACGTAATCGGCGAGGTCGATGAGCATGTCGCGCATGTCGCTTGCGGGCAGCGGCGCGAGGGCCGCCTTGGCGCGGTCGGCCCATGCGGTGGCCTCGGTGCGGGTGGCCTCCAGCGTGCCGTGCTTTGCCAGAAGGCCGAGCGCGGTTTCCAGATCGCCCTCGTCCTGACGCCCGCGCTCGATGCAGCGCTTCCAGAAATCGCGCTCTTCCGCATCGGCCAGCGCCACTGCCTTGATCACCGGGAGGGTCAGCTTGCGCTCGCGGAAATCGTCGCCCACGTTCTTGCCGGTCGCCCCGGTGTCGCCCGCGTAATCAAGGTAGTCATCGACGATCTGGAAGGCGATGCCGAGTGCGTCGCCATAGTCGAAGAGGGCGCGGGTGGCCTCGTCGGCGGCACCGGAGATAACCCCGCCCGCCTCTGTTGCCGCCGAGAACAGCGCCGCCGTCTTGCCGCGCACAACCTTGAGATAGACGCTCTCATCGGTCTTCAGATCCTGCGCCGCGCTCAGTTGCAGCACCTCGCCCTCGGCGATGGTGGCCGCCGCGTTGGAGAGGATCGAGAGCACCCGCAGGTTGCCCGGCTCGACCATGAGCTGGAAGGCGCGGGCGAAGAGGTAATCGCCCACCAGCACGGAAGATTTGTTATCCCAGAGCAGGTTGGCGGTGGGGCGGCCCCGGCGCTGGGCGCTTTCATCGACCACGTCATCATGCAGCAGCGTGGCGGTGTGGATGAACTCGACCGTCGCGGCGAGGTGCACGTGGAAGGGGCCGGCGTAGCCACAGAGCCGCGCCGCGGCGAGCACCAGCATGGGGCGCAGGCGTTTGCCGCCTGCCTCGATCAGGTGGGCCGACACCTCGGGGATGCGGGGGGCGTGTTCGGAGGCCATACGCTCGGCGATGAGCGCGTTGACCGCGGCCATATCGCCCTGCAACGCCACAGCCAGCCGTTCATGTGGTTTGGTCTGCGCCGCCGTCTCTGCTTTCTTCAGCACGCTCACGCTCCTGTAACCCCGCTCGACAGCCGCCATCGCTGCGCTTAAGTCTTTGTCCATGAAGGCCGTTCTACGCACCACCGACCCGACACAACTCGCATTCGCCAAGGCGCTCCTGACCGGCGAGGATATAACTTGCTTCGAAATGGACGTCCATATGAGCGTGCTCGAAGGCTCCATAGGCGTTTTGCCGCGGCGGCTGATGGTGGCGGATGCCGAGCATGAGGAGGCCGCCGAGATCCTGCGCGACAACGGGGTGGAAGGTGTTGTCGACTGAGGCGCGGCGCGATCGGTATCTGGGCGGGCGCGTGCAGGCCTGGCAGCCGGTGGCGGGCTATCGGGCCGGGATGGATGCGGTGCTGCTTTCGGCAGCGGTGCCCGCGCAGGCCGGACAGACGGCGCTGGAGCTGGGCGCGGGGGCCGGTGTGGCCAGCCTGTGCCTTGCGGCCCGGGTGACAGGCTGCCGGGTCACGGCGGTGGAGCGCGATGCGGCCTATGCCGCGCTTGCCCGCCGCAATGCCTGCGAGAACGACGGCGCGGTGGAGGTGGTGGAGGCCGACATTGCGGCCCTGCCGCCAGAGCTGAAGGCCTGCAGCTTTGCCCATGTGCTGTTCAACCCGCCCTATTTCGACCGCAGCCGCGGCAAGGCCTCGCCCGATCCGGCGCGAGAGGCGGCGATGGGCGAGGAAACGCCGATTGCAGAGTGGGTCGATGTGGCCGCCAGAAGGCTGGCGCCGCTGGGCCTGCTCACGGTGATTCACAGGGCCGAGCGCCTGCCCGAATTGCTGGCGGCGCTCCAGGGGCAGGGCGGGTTTGGCGGGCCGCAGATGCTGCCGCTGGCCGGGCGTGCGGGGCGGGACGCCGGGCGGGTGATTGTGCAAGCCCGCAAGGGCGGGCGGGCCGATGCACGGCTGGTGGCCCCGATGGTGCTGCACCGGGGGCCGGCGCATGAGCGGGATGGGGACGACTTTACCGAAGAAGCGGCTGCGATTTTGCGGGAGGGCGCGCCGCTCACCCGGCTCTTGTGACAGCTCTGTGAAATCTTAACCCTTTCGAAAGCTTTGCACTTGACCTTTATCCACAGCCCAGTTGCGCGGCATGGGTGACACGACTCAGATTCTGTGCTGCAATCAGCGGGCTGACCCATAACCATAGAGGAGATACTCATGTCCGTGACTGCCCATCTTCAGGAGCTTCGTCGCAAACACCAAGTACTCTCGGCCGAAGTGGAAGAGGCACAACGCAGCCCCGGGGCGAGCGATTTAAAGATCGCGGAGATGAAGAAGCAGAAACTTCGTCTGAAAGAAGAGATCAGCCGGTTGGCGACTTAAGCTTTGGCGAAGTGAGCTTCACGGCGCTGCGGCTTGCCCGAGCGGCAAGCGCGGCGCCAAGCGAGATCAGGAGGGCGGAGGCGGCCAGCCACTCGGTCGGCTTCGCCACATCTGCGAGCACGAGCGCAAGGGTAGAGAGCAGCGGGGCCGCATAGGAGGCGGTGCCCAAAAGCTGGATGTTGCCGCGCTTCATGCCGATATCCCAAGTATAGAAGGCAAGGCCCACCGGCCCCAGCCCCAGCGCGAGCATGCTCGCCCAGCCCAGCGTGCCCTGTGGCCATGCGGTTTGCTCCAGCGCGAGGTGGGCCACCGCAGAGAGCAGGGCGGAGGCGAGGCAGAAAAGGGTGACAACTTCGGAGGGGGCCGTTCCGAGGCGGCGCGACAGCACCGAATAGCTTGACCAGGTGAGCGCGCAGGCGAAGGCCAGACCGTAGCCAAGCGCCCATTCGCGGGTAAATCCGCCGCCATCGCCGGTGATCACAACCGCCGCCCCGGCAAAGCCGAGCAACGCCCCGATTATGTGCCCGGCCCGCAACTTTTCGCCCGGCAGGAGGCCGGAGAAGAGCACGATGAAGAGCGGCCAGAGATAGGCGATGAGCCCGGCCTGCGCGGGCGGGGCAACGCGCAGGGCGGAGAAGTAGAGCAGATGGTAACCGAAGAGACCGGTGGTGCCGAAGACGATGACCTTCCAGCCCGGCGCGAGCATGCGGGCAAAGCCGCCGGGCCGCGCGGCGCACCAGACAAGCCCGATGGCCCCGCCAATGGTGAAGCAGATGGCGTTGAGCTGAAGCGGCGGCACCGGTGCGGAGCCCACGGTGAACAGCGCCAGAAGCGCCCAGAGCAGGATGGCGGTGAAGCCGATGGCGGTGGCGGCGGGGCGTGTCATCCCGCCGGTCTAGCCGGGGTGCGGACAAAGAAAAAGGGCCGACCGCATGGCCGACCCCTTGCTTGCCTTCGCGTCGGGTTCAGACGAAGAACTGAGCGCCGTTGGCCGAGATTGTGGAGCCGTTGATGAAGCCCGCATCATCGGAGGCAAGGAAGGCCACGCAGCGGGCGATTTCCTCGGGCTCACCAAGGCGACCGGCGGGGATCTGGCCGATGATGCTCTCGCGCACCTTCTCGGGCACGGCCATCACCATCTCTGTGGCGATGTAGCCCGGGCAGACCGCGTTGGCGGTGATCCCGGCGCGGGCGCCTTCCTGGGCCAGCGATTTGATGATGCCGAGGTCACCGGCCTTGGTGGCGGCGTAGTTGACCTGTGCAAACTGGCCTTTCTGGCCGTTGATCGAGGAAATCACGATCACCCGCCCGAACTTGCGCTCACGCATGCCGGGCCAGACCGGGTGGACGGTGTTGAAGACGCCGGTGAGGTTGGTGTCGATCACGTCTTTCCACTGCTCGGGCGTCATCTTGTGGAAGGGCGCATCGCGGGTGATGCCTGCGTTGGCCACCACCACGTCGATCGGGCCGAGATCGGCCTCGACCTGGGCGATACCGGCCTTGGAGGCCTCGTAATCGGCCACGTTCCACTTGTAGGTCTTGATGCCGGTGGCCTCGGTGAAGGCCTTGGCCTTCTCGTCATTGCCCGCATAGGTGGCGGCCACTTCGTAGCCATCGGACTTCAGCTTTTTGGAAATGGCTTCCCCGATCCCTCGGGAACCGCCGGTGACGAGTGCAACGCGGGTCATATGATTCTCCTCCTCCGTATTGGTAATCTTGTTACGCAGTTGAAATTGGACGCGCAACTATATTGCGCGCCCTCTTCTGCGTTCTCTCGGCTTAGGGGCGTTCGAGGCACATGGCCACGCCCATGCCGCCGCCGATGCAGAGGGTGGCGAGGCCCTTCTTGGCGTCGCGGCGCTGCATTTCGAAGAGCAGGGTGTTGAGCACGCGGCAGCCCGAGGCGCCGATGGGGTGACCGATGGCAATGGCACCGCCGTTCACGTTCACGATCGAGGGATCCCAGCCCATGTCCTTGTTCACGGCGCAGGCCTGCGCGGCGAAGGCTTCGTTGGCTTCCACGAGGTCGAGGTCGGAGACGCTCCAGCCCGCCTTGTCGAGTGCCTTGCGGGAGGCGTAGATCGGTCCGACGCCCATGATCGACGGGTCCAGCCCGGCGGTGGCGTAGGAGGCGATGCGGGCCAGCGGCTGGATGCCGCGCTTCTCGGCGTCATCGGCGCTCATCAGCAGCACGGCGGCGGCGCCATCATTGAGGCCGGAGGCGTTGGCGGCGGTGACGGAGCCCTCTTTGGTGAAGGCGGGGCGCAGCTTTTGCATGGCTTCCATGGTCGCGCCGTGGCGGATGTACTCATCCTTGTCGACCACGATGTCGCCCTTGCGGGTGCCAATGGTGTAGGCGGTGATCTCGTCGTCGAACTTGCCGGCCTTTTGCGCGGCTTCGGCCTTGTTCTGGGAGGCAACGGCGAACTCATCCTGCTGGTCGCGGGTGATCTGCCACTGGTCGGCCACGTTCTCGGCGGTCTGGCCCATGTGGTAGCCGTTGAAGGCATCCCAGAGACCATCGCGGATCATCGTGTCGATATACTTCATATCGCCCATCTTCTGGCCCTGACGCAGGGAGGCGCAGTGGGGGGACATCGACATGTTTTCCTGCCCGCCCGCAGCCACGATCGAGGCATCGCCAAGCTGGATGTGCTGGGCCCCGAGCGCCACGGCGCGCAGGCCGGAGCCGCAGACCTGGTTGATGCCCCATGCGGCGGCCTCGGTGGGCAGACCGGCGTTGACATGGGCCTGACGGGCGGGGTTTTGGCCCTGACCGGCGGTGAGCACCTGGCCGAGGATGGTTTCGGAAACCTCGCCCTTTTCGATGCCCGCACGCTCAACGATGGCCTCCAGAACGGCCTTGCCGAGATCATGGGCCGGGGTGTTGGCGAAAGAGCCGAGGAAGGAGCCCACAGGGGTCCGCGCGGCTGAGGCGATTACGACGTTGGTCATGAGACATCCTTTCCCGATGGCTGGGGCGGGGTGTCTGTGTTTGCGTGCCTGATTGACCCGACTCCACCCCGCCCGGATCACAGCCATGGGTAGAGCTTTGGCGGGGGTGACGCAAGGGCGGCATTGCTGCGCTGCGGCAAAATGCTGCGCTGCGGCGTTGAGCCGGAGCTGAGGCGGATTGGCCTGCGCCCCGTGGCCCGCTTAGCCGGTGCGGCGCATGCCTTGGGGAAATTCCTTCCACCCCGGTGAGGTGGTGGGGGCGCCGAAGTGGTAGCCTTGCAAGCAATCCACCCCGAGCGCTGAAAGCGCGGCGGCATCATCGGCGTTTTCGACGAATTCGGCCACGGTGAACATGTCGAAGTGGCGGGCGATGGAGACCATGGCCTGCACCAGCACGCGGTTGTCGGGGTCGTGGCTGATGCCGCGCACGAACTGCCCGTCGATCTTGAGGATATCGAAGAAGAAATCCTTGAAGTAGCGGAAGGCGGTGTAGCCCGCCCCGAAATCATCCAACGCGAAGGAAATGCCGCGGGTTTGCAGATCGAGCATGAAAACCGAGGTGATATCGGGCATGATCATGGCCGAGGCTTCGGTGATCTCAATGATCAGGCGCTCCGCCAGCGTTGGCTCCATCGTGAGGCCGCGCTCCAGCGTCTGCATCCAGCGCGGATAGCCGATGGAGCGGGCCGACATGTTGATGGCCAGCCGCAGGGCGGGGGCCTGATGCAGCGCTGTCAGCCCCATTTCGAGCGCGAGACAATCGATGATTCGACCGATCTCGTTGGTTTCGCAAGCGCCGATAAACTCCCGCGCGGGAATCACCCGCCCGGTGTCATCGAGCACGCGGATCAGCCCCTCGTAAAAGGCGGTTCTGCCGTGATCGAGGGTGCTGACGATGGGTTGAAAGGCGAGCATGACATCGCGCCTGTCCAGCGCGGCGCGGACCATCGACAGGATATTCTCGTCGCGCTGGCGCACCGCTGCGCCGAGCGGAGAGGTGTCATTGGCCTCGAAGAATTGCCGCCGTGGTTCTGCTCCGGCCATTGCATGCTCCGTTCTGACAGGTGCCGACAGGATGCACCTTGTTCTCCTAAGAAATCCTGAATATTCATATTTTGTTCTAATTTTAGGGATGGGTGCAGGATGGGCGAGCGCTGCGGCTGGGTCGGGCAGGACCAGATCTACATCGACTACCACGATGAGGAGTGGGGCGTGCCGGAATTTGACGGGCGGGCGCTGTATGAAAAGCTCATGCTCGACGGGTTTCAGGCCGGGCTCTCGTGGATCACCATTCTGAAAAAGCGCGACAATTTTCGCGCCGCCTTCGAGGGGTTCGAGCCTGCGCGGATTGCCGTATGGGGCGAGGCCGAGGTGGCGCGTTGTCTGGCTGATCCGGGGATCGTGCGGCACCGGGGCAAGATCGAGGCGGCCATCGGCAATGCGCGGGGCTGGCTGGAGATCGAGGCGAGGGAGGGGTTTTCGGCCTACCTCTGGAATTACGTCGACGGCAAGCCGGTGCAGAATCGCTGGCCCTCGCTGGCCGAGGTGCCCGCGAAGACGGCGGTTTCGGAGGCGATCTCGAAAGACCTGAAGAAGCAGGGCTTCCGCTTTGTCGGGCCGACGATCGTTTATGCCTTCATGCAGGCGGTGGGCATGGTGAATGACCACGTGGTGGGCTGCCCGCGCCATGACGCCTGTGCCGCCCTTGGGTGAGGGCAGGCCAAAAGAGATTCGGTGAGTATTTTCAGCAAGAAAATGAACGGGTTGCGCGCTATTCCACCAGCGCTGCGATGATGGCGCGGGCGCTGTCGCTGTTCCATTCGGCATCGCCTGTGAGGCGGGCAACCTCTTGGCCCTCGGCGTTGAGGATCACCGTTACCGGAAGGCCCAGGACGCCCATGTTGCGGGCCAGTTTTTGGCGCGGGTCGCGGTAGACCGGTAGGTCGGCAAGGCCGATTTCGGTGAGAAAGCGGGTGACGGCGCCGTCGGGGTTGCGCCCGGTGGCCACGGTGACGACGCGGGCGCCCTTGCCCTCGAAGGCCTCCCCAAGTTCGGCCAGCGCGGGCATTTCCTTGCGGCAGGGGGCGCACCATGTGGCCCAGAAGTTGAGGATGATCACCTCGCCCTTCAGGTCGGCAAGGGTAACGGGGCCATCGGGGCCGTCGAAGGCCTCGGTGGGCACGTCGCGGGGCGTGGAGTGCACGGCGAGCTTTTTCATGCTGCCGTCGCGCAGGGCGGCAATGTCTTGGGCGCTTGCGCTGCCCGTGTTTGCAGTGAGGCTCAGCGCCGTGTAGAGAACCGCGGCAATCAGACGTTTCATTCCCAACTCCTTCAGGCCCGTAATGACAGAGACCTCCAAGACCAGTGCCAACGCCATGTGGGGCGGGCGTTTTTCTGCCGGTGTGGACGCGATCATGGAGGCGATCAATGCCTCGATCGGGTTTGACCAGCGGATGGCGCAGCAAGACATCGCGGGCAGCCGCGCCCATGCCGCCATGCTCGCGCAGGTCGGCATCATCTCGGATAGCGATGCCGAGGCGATCCGGGAAGGGCTGCTCACGGTGTTGTCAGAGATCGAAGGCGGCACATTCGAGTTTTCCGCAGCGCTGGAGGACATTCACATGAATGTCGAGGCGCGGCTGGTGGAGCTGATCGGGGATGCGGGCAAGCGGCTGCACACGGGCCGGAGCCGGAATGACCAGGTGGCGCTCGATTTTCGGATGTGGGTGCGTGACCAGTGCGATGCGGCGGTGCCCGCGATCCGTGCGGTGCAGAAGGCGCTGCTGGCGCAGGCCGAGACGGGCGCGGATTGGGTGATGCCCGGCTACACGCATTTGCAGGTCGCCCAGCCGGTGACATGGGGCCATCACATGCTGGCCTATGTGGAGATGCTGGGCCGCGATGTGACGCGGTTTCAGGACGCGCGGGCACGAATGAACGAGTCGCCCCTGGGCGCGGCGGCGCTGGCGGGGACGAGCTTTCCGATTGATCGGGAGGCGACGGCGGCGGCGCTGGGGTTTGACCGGCCGATGGCCAACAGCCTTGATGCGGTGGCAGACCGGGACTTTGCGCTGGAGTTCATGGCGGCGGCGAGCATTTGTGCGATGCATTTGAGCCGGTTGGCGGAGGAGTTGGTGATCTGGTCATCGGCGCAGTTCCGCTTTGTCACCATGTCCGACACCTGGTCCACCGGCTCCTCTATCATGCCGCAGAAGAAGAACCCCGATGCCGCCGAGCTGATCCGCGGCAAGATCGGGCGCATCCTTGGTGCCAACCTTGGCTTGCTGACGGTGATGAAGGGCTTGCCGCTGACCTATTCCAAGGACATGCAGGAAGATAAAGAGGGCGTCTTTGATGCCGCCGACACGCTGATGCTGGCGCTGGCCGCGATGGCGGGGATGGTCGAAACCATGAGCCCCAACCGCGAGAAGCTGGCCGAGGCGGCGGGCACGGGCTTTTCGACCGCGACCGATCTGGCGGACTGGTGCGTGCGGGTGCTGAACCTGCCGTTCCGCGATGCGCATCACGTGACCGGCGCGCTGGTGGCGATGGCCGAGAAACAGGGCTGCGACCTGCCAGATCTGACGCTGGAACAGATGCAATCGGTCAAGCCGGAGATCACCGAAGATGTCTTCACGGTCTTGTCGGTAGACAACTCGGTGGCCTCGCGCACATCCTATGGCGGAACCGCCCCTGCCAACGTGCGGGCGCAGATTGCCCGCTGGAAGGACGCATTGGGATGAAGAAGCTGATCGTGATTGCCAGCCTGCTGGGCCTTGCTGCCTGCGGGGTTGATGGCGAGCCGGAGCCGCCAGCGGAGCCGGGCATCAGCGTGAGTGGCAAGGTGAAGGTTGGGATCACCGGGGGCAGTGGCTAATGCGGGCACTGGCGCTTCTCTGCTTCGGCAGTCTGCTGGCGGGCTGCGCCGGAGGGTCGGGCGAGGGGCTGAAGGTGGCCGTGAGCCTGCCGACCAAGGTGCAAGCCGGTGTGGCCGGGTCGAGCGATGGCAAGACCCGCCCCGTGCAGCGGGTGGCCGATTGGGAGCCCTATGTGATTTATGGAGCGGATGAAGATGATCGCACGTTCTGAACGGCTGTTGTTGCTGCTGGCTGCCGCCGCCCTGCTTTCGGGCTGCGCGATGGGCGAGCCCAACGCCGACCGCCCCGAGCCCGGGGTGCATTTTCACGGGAAGGTGCAGATGGGCGTGGCCAAGGATGCCGACGGCAACATTCGCCCCGTCACGCGGATTACCGGCTGACGCTGTATTGCTGCCGCGCAGGCGGTTAGGCTGGCCCCATGCGGGTGGCCTCATTTCTCAAACAACACTGGCGTGGGGCGCTGCCGCTCTGGCTGGCTCTGGCGGGGCCGGTGGCAGGCTCGGCGCTGCTGCTTTGGGCGGTGAACCGGGTGCTGGCGGATTGGCCGCTGCCCGCGCTTGCGCTGGTGGATGCGCCGTTGGCGATCTGGGCTGTGGTGGGGGCGTTTCGCACGGCGGACAGGGCGTTGCGGGAGGGCGGCGGGTTTGTGGCCGGTTTTGCCGCCTATGCGGGCGCGGGCGCGGTGCTGCTGGCCGTGGGCACAACGCTGGTGGCGCGAAAGACGCCGGTGCGCAGCTTTACCTCAGAGACGGTGCCCGCCCGCCTTGCCGTGGCCAGCCTGCCGGAAGAGGCCGGGCGGCTGCGGCTGGAGGGGGAGATGACGCTGGCGCAGTTCAATGCGCTGCGCGAGCGGCTGGCGCGGGGCGGTGTGGTGGCGATCGACCTCGACAGCCCGGGCGGCAATATCTTTGCGGCGCGCGGCATGGCGCGGCTGATCGAGGAGGCGGGGCTGGCGACCCATGCGCAGGTGCGCTGCTTTTCGGCCTGCACGCTGGTGTTTGCCGCCGGGGCGGCGCGGAGCGTGGGGCAGGAGGGCGCGCTGGGCTTTCACCGCTACGTGCTGCTGGACAGTTCCAGCTATGGCGCGGTGCGGCATGTGAATGCTGCCGCCGAGGAGGCGAAGGACAGGGCCTTTCTGGCGCGGCGTGGCGTGGCGCGGGCCTTCCTTGAGCGGGCCTATCAGACCCCGCCCGAGACGCTCTGGCACCCCAGCCGCGCCGAGATGCGGGACGCGGGGCTGCTGACTGATTGATCTGCCCGGCGCTGGGCAGTAGGAACGCGCGGAAACGAGCGAGGGCGCGATGGACCATTTTCTCTACCGTGACGGCGTGTTGCATGCCGAGGATGTGTCGATCTCCGAGATCGCGGCGCAGGTGGGCACGCCGTTCTACGTGTATTCCGCCGCCACGCTGACCCGGCATTACAAGCTGTTCGAAGAGGCGCTGGACGGCGTGCCGCATTGCATTTGCTTTGCGATGAAGAGCCTCGCCAATCAGGCGGTTCTGACCCTGCTGGGCAAGCTCGGGGCGGGGATGGATGTGGTGTCTGGCGGGGAGTATGCCCGGGCGATTGCCGCCGGTGTGCCGGGCGACAAGATCGTGTTTTCCGGCGTCGGCAAAACCCGCGCCGAGATGGCGATGGCGCTGGAGAGCGGCATTCGGCAGTTCAACATCGAGAGCGAGCCGGAGATGGAGGCGCTGAGCGAGGTGGCCTGCGCGATGGGGGCCGAGGCGCCGGTGACGATCCGGGTGAACCCGGATGTGGATGCCAAGACCCACGAGAAGATTTCGACCGGCAAGAAGGGTGACAAGTTTGGCATCCCGATCAGCCGCGCCAAGGAGGCCTATGCCCGTGCCGCCGCGCTGCCCGGCCTAAGGGTGGTGGGGATCGACGTGCATATCGGCAGCCAGCTCACCGACCTTACGCCCTTCGAGACCGCCTTTGAGAAGGTGGTTGAGCTGACCCATGCGCTGCGCGCGGAGGGCCACACGATTGAGCGGCTCGATCTTGGCGGGGGCCTTGGCATCCCCTACGAGCGCAACAACTCCGGCCCGCCGCTGCCGATTGAATATGGCGCGATGATCAAGCGGGTCACCGAGGGGCTGGGCGTTGAGGTGGAGATTGAACCGGGGCGGCTGATTTCTGGCAATGCGGGTATGCTGGTGGCCGCCGTGATCTATGAGAAGGACGGGGATGGCACCGACTTTTTGATCATCGACGCCGCGATGAACGACCTGCTGCGGCCTGCGATGTATGGCGCACACCATGACATCGTGCCGGTGATCGAGGCGGAGCCGGGGGTGGAGCAGCGCAACTATGATATCGTCGGGCCTGTCTGCGAAAGCGGCGATACCTTTGCCAAGCGGCGCACCATGGCGCCGGTAAAGCCCGGTGAGCTTGTCGGGTTTCGCTCGGCGGGTGCGTATGGTGCCGTAATGTCGAGCGAATACAACTCGCGGCCGCTCATTCCGGAGGTGCTGGTGAGCGGAGATAACTTTGCCGTCATACGGGAAAGACCGACCTTTGACGAAATGATTGCCCGCGATAAGGTTCCGTCATGGGTGTAGGCCATGCTGGCCGCACTTGCCGCGAATCCTGACCGCATCGGAGGGTCATGGACCCGAATGCCGCCCGCTCCCGCGCCCTGAAGCGCCTGATGAAACCCCTCCAGCTGACGCGGATGGGGATGATTGCCGAACGGGCGGTGCGCTGCTTCTGGCCGGTCTGGACGCTGGTGTTTGCCGCCTTGGCCGCGCTGGCCTTTGGCGCGCATGACATGCTGCCGCCCGAGGGGGTGTGGAGTGTTGGCGGGCTCTGGATTGTGGCCGTCATCGTGGCCATCGGGCTTGGTATCCGCGCCTACACCCGCCCCACGGGCAAGGAGGTTGTTGCGCGGCTGGATGCCACGCTGCCGGGCCGCCCGATCAAGGCGCTCTCTGACAAGCAGGCGATTGGCGCGGGTGATTTTGGCTCCGAGGCGGTGTGGAACGCCCATGTTGAGCGGATGGCCGAGCGGATCGAGAGCGCCCGCGCGGTGCAGCCCGATCTGCGGCTTTCGGACCGTGACCCCTATGCGCTGCGCTACGTGGCGCTGGGCGCGCTGGTGACGGCGCTGCTGTTTGGCTCGCTTTGGCGGATCACCTCGCTGGATGATGCGGCCGGTGCCGGGCCGGGCGCGGCGCTGGCGGCCGGGCCGAGCTGGGAGGGCTGGATCGAGCCGCCGGCCTATACCGGCAAGCCCTCGCTCTATCTCAACGACATCGAACAGGCCGAGTTTACCGTGCCCGAGGGCTCGGAGGTGACGATCCGGCTTTATGGCGAGGTGGGTGCGCTGGATGTGCGCGAAACCGTCTCTGGCATGGCACCTGCCGCTTCGGCCGAAGAGGCCTCTGCCGATGAGGCCACCCCCGAGGCCACGCCTGCAGCAGACGACGGCGTGCGCAGCTTTGCCATCAACGGCTCTGGCGAGATCGAGATTGGCGGCTCCGGCGGGCGGCAGTGGACGGTGCTGATTTCGCCCGACACGGCGCCCCGGGTGGAGCTTGTTGGGGAGGTCGACAAATCGGCGATGGGCGAGCTGCAGCAGCGGTTCCGGGCCGAGGATGACTACGGCGTTGTTGCCGGGTCTGCCCGGATCACGCTGGACGAGGGCGCGCTGGATCGCCGCTATGGCCTGGAGGCCGAGCCGGAGCCGCGCGAGCCGGTGGTGCTCGATTTGCCGATGACGATTTCGGGCAACCGCGCGAGCTTTGAGGAAACCCTGATTGACGATCTGTCAAAACACGCGTGGGCCAACCTGCCCGTGGTGATGCAGATGTCGGTGGAAGACGCCAACGGCCAGCAGGGCCGCAGCGAGGCTCGCGCCATGGTGCTGCCCGGGCGGCGCTTCTTTGACCCGGCGGCCTCGGCGTTGATCGAGCTTCGCCGCGATTTGCTGTGGAGCCGGGAGAACGCGGCGCGCACCGCCCAGATCCTGCGCACGATCACGTGGAAGCCCGCCTCTGCCATCGCCCAACCGCGCACCTATTTGCAGGTGCGGATGGTGCTGAAGCGGCTGGAGGCGGTCGGCGAGACGCTGCCCGAGGCCACCCGCGACGAACTGGCCGAGGCGCTCTGGGAGATTGCGGTGCGCATCGAGGAGGGCACGCTGAGCAACGCGCTGGAGCGGCTGCGGCAGGCGCAGGAGCGGCTGAACGAAGCGATCCGCAACGGCGCGAGCGACGAAGAGATTGCCCAGCTGATGGAAGAGATGCGGCAGGCGATGCAGGACTACATGCGCCAGCTTGCCCAGCAGCAACAGCAGAACCCCGGCGAGCAACAGCCCGGCCAGCAGGGCGAGACGATGGAGCTTTCCCAGCAAGATTTGCAGGATATGCTCGACAAGCTCGAAGAGCTGATGCAGCAGGGCCGCACCGCCGAGGCGCAGGAGCTGCTGAACCAGCTGATGGAAATGATGCAGAACATGCAGGTCACCCAGGGCCAGGGCGGGCAGGGGCAGCAGAGCCCCGGCGAGGAAGCCATGGAAGGGCTGGCCGAAACCCTGCGCGATCAGCAGGGCCTGAGCGACGAAGCCTTCCGCGACTTGCAGGAGCAGTTCAACCCCAATGCCCAGCAGGGCGAGAGCGGGCAGAACGAGGGCCGCAATGGCAACCAGGGCCAGGGCGAGAGCCATGAGCAGGGCCAGAACCAGCAGGGCCAGGGAGACAACCCCGATGGCCGCCCCGGCGAGGGTGGCGAGCCGGACGAGCGCAGCCTTGCGCAGCGCCAGCGCGAGCTGCGCCGTGAGTTGGAGCGTCAGCGCGGGCAGCTGCCGGGCGCGGGCACCGAGCAGGGCGATGCCGCCCGCCGCTCGCTCGACGAGGCGGGCCGGGCGATGGACCGGGCCGAGGAGAGCCTGCGGCAGGGTGACATGGCCGAGGCCATCGACAACCAATCACAGGCCATCGAGCGGCTGCGCGAAGGCATGCGCAACCTTGGCGAAGCCATGGCTGAAGAGCGCCGCCAGCAGCAGGGCGGGCAGGGCGAAAACGTGGGTCGGGCAGACCCGAACAACCGCCGCGATCCGCTGGGCCGTGACCGGGGTTCCACCGGCCCGCTGGGCACCGAGGAGCACATGCTGCAAGGCGATGATGTGTATCGCCGCGCCCGCGACCTGCTCGATGAAATCCGCCGCCGCTCCTCAGAGCAGGGCCGCCCGGATGTGGAACTGGAATACCTCAAGCGGCTGCTGGAGCGGTTCTGACCGCGTGTGTTGGCCTTCGCCTGCAATCAGCCATCAACCACCAGCCACCAGCCACCATCCGGCGAGGCCGTGCAAGGCCTGCCGCCGAGGCGCGTTCTTTCGCGTTTGACCTGACGTGAAGCGGGCGCTTATTCGCTGCTGGCGCCGCGCAGCGTGTTGTCGAGCCAGCGGCGGCCATCGTTTACGGCGGCAACATAGCTGGTGAGCGGGCCTTCCAGCGCGGGCACGGCCGCCGCGATGCGCGGGCTCTGGATGTAGATCAGGGTGGCCGCGAGGGCGAGGACGGCCACGAGGCCGAAGCCGATGCGGAAACCGCGCTTGGCCTTGCGCTTCTCGGCCTCATCGGCGGCGCCCGCTTCTTCGGCGGCGCGGCTCGGGTCGGCGCTGGCGCGCAGGGTGGAGTTGATCTGCTCGATATCGGGCAGCATTTCCTTGCGCTGAACCGCGCGGCCCGACAGGGCGGCGACGGCGACCACCGGGTTTTCACCACGGATCTTTGCCTTGTGGGTTTCGCTGGCAACCTGCCGCTCTTCCGGCTTGGGCGCTGGGGCCGGCTCGGGTGCGGGCTGCGGTGCGGCCTGTTCCGGCTCGGCGGGTGCGGGGGCCTCGGCGGCGGGCGCAGGCGCGGGTGCCGGCTCGGGCACAGGGATTGGTTCGGGCTGGGCTGGGGGCGGGGCTGCGGGCTGCAGTTGTGAGGCGCTTTCGGCAGCGCGGGCGGCCTTTTCGCGTTCGGCCTCCTCGCGGAGAACGTCCATGACGGCGGTGTCGAGGGCGCGGCGGCCGGTGCGCTGCTCGGGCGCGCCGCTCGCTGCGGCCTCGCGACTGGCCTGATCCGGCCCGCCGGTGGCGATCTTGGTGGTCTCGCGCTTGGGGCCGGGCTGGCTGGCGATGCGGGTGGCCAGGCTTGGCTCTGCGCCGCCGCCTTCGGGCTTCTGAAACCAGCCATGCCCACAGCTGGAGCATTGCACGTCACGGCCTGCCTCTGGAATGGCGCCGTCGTCCACGTTGTATTGCGCCCCGCAATTCGGGCATACCAGCCGCATAGTCGCCCCTCGATTTCAACCCGTTTCGGTTGCTTGCCCCAGTTTATTGATGCGCAAACTATCACTCAAACAGCGGGAAGCAAAGAAATAGCGCTGGCCCCCGGCGGGCGGCAATTGCATGTGAGGCCCCACTGCGGCAAAAGGAGCCGCAGGACTGGCGGGGGTAGTGCGTGATCGAGCTGGAGAATGTGGCCTACAGCTACGGCGGGGGCGAGTTGCTGAGTGACATTTCGCTCCGCCTTGCTCCCGGCTCTTTCCATTTTTTGACCGGGCCTTCGGGCGCGGGCAAGAGCACCCTTTTGAAGCTGTGCTATCTGGAGCTGGCCCCCACGGCGGGCCGGGTGCAGCTGTTTGAGCGGCCTTCGGAGGGCTTCAGCCGCGATGAGGTGGCCCGCGCGCGCCAGCGCATTGGCGTGGTGCATCAGGATTGCCAGTTTCTCGATCACCTGCCGCTGGCCGAAAACATCGCGCTGCCGCTCACCGTGGCGGGCCGGAACGTGGAGGCGGAGCGCGGAAATGTGGATGAGCTGCTGCGCTGGGTCGGGCTGGAGGCCCATGCCGATGCCTTGCCGCCCTCGCTTTCGGGCGGCGAGCGGCAGCGGGCGGCGCTGGCGCGGGCGGTTGTGATGTCTCCCGATATCGTGCTGGCCGATGAGCCCACGGGCAACGTGGATTGGGAGATGGGGCAGCGCTTGCTCCAGCTGCTGGTGGAGTTGAACAAGATGGGAAAGACCATCCTCGTCGCCACCCATGATCTGAACCTGATCCGCACCGCCAAGAGCAAGGTGGCCGCGCGGGTGCTCCGCATTTCCAAGCGCCGTTTGCAACTGGCCGGGGCCGACCTTTGAGCCGGGCCGGGGCCATCGTTGCCGAGATGCGCCAGAGGCTGGGCCGGGCGCTGGCGCTGTTGCAGGGCGACGGGCAGGCCGACCGGGTGGTGCCGCCGACCGGCTTTACGGCCAACCTCACCCTTTTCACTGCGGGCGCCATGGCCTTTTTGGCCGTCTTCGCGCTTGCCCTCTCGCTCGCCACGGGCCGGGTGGCCGACCGTTGGAGCGAGGAGCTGGCCCGCTCGGCCACGCTGCGCATCTCCGCCCCCGCCGATCAGCGCGCGGCCCAGACCGCAAAGGCGCTGGAGGTGCTGGAGAGCACGCCGGGCATCAGCTCGGCCCGGGCGCTGGATGACGGGGAGCAGAAGGCGCTGCTGGCACCTTGGCTCGGCGTCGACCTGCCGCTGGAAAACTTGCCGGTGCCGGTGCTGATCGAGGTGGTCGAGGGCAGTGGGCTGGATGTGGAGGGGTTGAAGCAAAGGCTCGCGGGCGAGGTGCCCGGTGCGGTTTATGACGATCACTCCCGCTGGCGCGCCCCGCTCATCCGCGCGGCCTCGCGGCTGCGGCTGATGGGGCTGGTGGCGCTGGGGCTCATTGCCGCCTCGATGGCCGCGATGATCACCCTTGCGGCGGGCTCCGCGCTGGCTGCCAATGCCCGGGTTATCGCCACGCTGCGGCTGGTGGGCGCGCGGGATGTGTACATTGCCCGCGCCTTCGTGCGGCGCTTCACCCAGCGGGCGCTGCTGGGCGCGGCGGTGGGCACCTCGCTGGCGATGCTGGCCATCGCCCTGATGCCACGGACCGAAACCACCGGCGGTTTTCTCACCGGGCTCGGCTTTACCGGGGTGGGCTGGCTCTTGCCGCTGCTGGTGCCGCTCCTGGCCGCCGCCGTGGCCTTCTGGGCCACCCGGGCCGCCGCATTCCGCAGCCTGAGGCAAGTGACATGAGCTATTCAATCCAATGGCTGCGCAGCCTGATCTTCGTTGGGCAGATGTATCTGGCGATGTTCATTCTGGCGCTGTTCTTCACGCCGTGGATGCTGTTTGACCGGCGCGGCGCCTATGCCGGGGTACACACATACTGCCGCTGGGTCCGCTGGACGGCCTCTTGGATGGTGGGGCTGAAAACCGAGGTGCGGGGCGAAGTGCCGAGCGAAGAGGTGCTGGTGGCCTCAAAGCACCAGAGCTTTCTGGACATCATCCTTCTGGTTTCGGTGCTGCCGCGCCCGAAGTTCATCATGAAGAAAGAGCTGATGTGGGCGCCGATCCTTGGGCAATACGCGCTGCGGATCGGCTGTGTGCCAGTGGACCGGGGCAAGCGGGCGCAGGCGATTCAGAAGATGATCTCTGACGTGGCCTCGGGCGCGGCGCTACCGGGGCAGCTGGTGATCTACCCGCAGGGCACCCGCGTCGCCCCCGGGGTCGATCTGCCCTACAAGGTGGGCAGTGCTGTGCTTTACCGCGAGTTGGGGCAGCCCTGCGTGCCGGCGGCGACCAATGTGGGCGTGTTCTGGCCGCGCAAGGGCATCTACCGCAAGCCGGGGCTCGGGGTGATCGAATTTCTGCCGCCGATCCCGCCGGGGATGGAGGCCAAGGCCTTCATGGCGCGGCTGGAGGAGGTGGTGGAAACCCGCTCCGACCAGTTGATGGCCGAGGCGGGGTTTCCAGTGGCGACAAAGGACATTCCGCTGGGGGAGTAGGGCGATGATGAAGGTGATCGAGAGCATCGAGGCGCTGGAAGGGCTTTATGGCGAGCCGGTGAAGGCCTCGCTGACCAAGGTGGCACGGCAGATCACCCCGCTTTATCGCCAATGGATCGGGGCCTCGCGGTTTTGCGTGCTCTCCACCGTCGGCCCCGAGGGCACCGACGGCACGCCGCGCGGCGACGACGGGCCGGTGGTGCTGGAGTTGGACGCCCGCACCCTCGCACTGCCCGACTGGCGCGGCAACAACCGGATCGACAGCTTGCGCAACATCGTCCGCGACGGGCGGGTGAGCCTGATGTTCATGGTGCCGGGGGCCGCCAACGTGGTGCGGGTGAACGGGCGCGCGGTGGTCGCGGTGGAGCCGGGCCTGCTGGCGCGCTTCGAGAAGGCGGGCAAGCAGCCGCGCTCGGTCGTGGTGGTGACGGTCGAAGAAGTTTACTTCCAATGCGCCAAGGCGATCATGCGCTCGGGGCTGTGGCGCGGCGAGGACGAAAGCGGCAGGGTGCCGAGCGCGGGCCAGATGATCCGCGAGGCGGACAAGGCGTTTGATGCCGAAAGCTACGACGACGGCTACGCGGAATATGCCAGGCCGCGGATGTGGTAGCATCCTGCGGCCCCCTGCGCCGTCAGCGCACAGCCCCGCCGAGCCTGCCCTGAAACAAGGTGCGCAGGCCCCCGGCCCGCGCCGTGTAGAGGGCGACATCCCCCAGCGTATCGCAGATCAGATACAGCCCGTCCCGGCGCGCCATCGCCCGGCGATCCGCGCCCGAGGCGAGCGCGGGGCCGGTGGGGTGGCTGTGGTAGATGCCCACCGCGCCCCTTAGTCTTTCCCTCGCCCGCCGGAACTGCGCCCGACCGATCGAAAAGCCGCCCATCGGGTTCGGCGCCCGATTGGCCAGCGGCACCAGAGCTTGGATAATCAGCCCCTCAGACGTGAGCACCCATTGGAACAAGCCGCAGCACTCATGAGGATCGGCGCGGCTGGCCTCTGCGAATAACCTCGCCTTCACGGCAATCGGAAATCCGACCCGCACGCTACTCGCCGCCGAAAAGCCAGCCGATAATATCCTCACCGGTTTCCTTGAAGAATTTCTTTTCTTCGCGGATATGGTGCAGGAATTCTTCAATTACCTTGGCGCCACCATCGGAACTGAGGATCTTGGCAATGGCCCCGGCGATCAGGGCCGGGTTCTCTCCGGAAAATTCGACAGCATCGTCCAAAGGCGCGTCAGGGCCCGATGTGCCGGTGAGCTGTGCCACGGCACCGGCGCGCAGCACTGCCGGGTCGAGCAGGCGGGAGACAAAGAAGCGCTCGCGCTCGGTCGGTTTGAGGCCGAAAAGCTCCTCGGGCTTCTCCTCAGCCAGCTTGGCATAGGCTTTCATCGTGCGATTGATCGATTCGTTCGTTTCGGCGTCGAACCTGTCAAAATCGGCGCGCGCCTTAACGGCTTGCTCGGCAAATTGTTTAGCGGGATCAGGCATTTTGGCCATTGATCTAACTCCTGTGTGAAATATGCGATTAAAAAAGCCGCACCAGTCGGCGCGGCCAATATATCACATTTCGGGAAATAGATCGCGGAGCGCGGGTTTGCCTCAGGCGGCCAGCCCCTTGCTTCCCATCTTCAGGAACTTCTCTCGCCGGTCGGCGCGCAGCTGTTTGCGGCCCTTGCCCTCAAGATCTTTCAGCAGCGATTGGACCGCGCTGCCGACGCTCTCGATCACCTCGGCGCGGTGGCGTTGCGCGCCGCCGAGCGGTTCCTTGATGATATGGTCGCAGATGCCGAGCTGCTTGAGGTCCTGCGCGGTGAGCCGCAGCGCCTCGGCGGCTTCGCGCATCTTTTCGGCGTCCTTCCAGAGGATCGAGGCGCAGCCCTCGGGCGAGATCACCGAGTAGATCGAATGTTCGAGCATTGCGAGACGGTTGGAAGAGGCAAAAGCCACCGCGCCGCCCGAGCCGCCTTCGCCGATCACCACCGAGATCATCGGCACGCCGAGGCTGAGGCATTTTTCGGTAGACCGGGCGATGGCCTCGGATTGGCCGCGCTCTTCGGCGCCCTTGCCGGGGTAGGCACCGGGGGTGTCGACCAGCGTCACCACGGGCAGGTTGAAACGGTCTGCCAGATCCATCAGACGGATTGCCTTGCGGTAGCCCTCGGGGCGGGCCATGCCGAAGTTGCGCTCGATCCGGGTTTTGGTGTCATGGCCTTTCTCGTGGCCGATCACCACCACCGGGCGGCCCTCAAGCCGGGCCATGCCGCCCATCACCGCGTGATCGTCGGCAAAGTTCCTGTCCCCGGCGAGCGGGGTGTATTCGGTGAAGAGGGCTTCGATGTAATCCTTGCAGTGCGGCCTGTCGGGGTGGCGCGCGACCTGGCATTTGCGCCAGGCGGAGAGGTCGCCGTAGAGGTCGGAGAGCAGGGTGGCGGCCTTGGCGTCCAGCCCCTTGGCTTCATCCTCGACCTTCATCTCGGGGTTGGCGCGCGCCATCGCACGCAGCTCTTCGGCCTTGCCTTCGATCTCGGCAAGCGGTTTTTCGAATTCCAGGTAGTTGGTCATCTATCCTCGCAGAATGGCCTCTCGGAGTGGCTGCCCCCCTCATATGGCGCAGCGTGGCGGGGCTTGCAACAAAGCAAGATTTGTCGTCTGCCGCGATGCTAGGCGAAGGGGCGTTGGCCGCGAGGGATTGCGATGGATTATCGAAAGCGGATGGATCGGGTGGAACGCCATATCCTGACCCATCTGGACGAGGATCTGAGCCTCGATGCGCTGGCCGATGTGGCGGCCTTCTCGCGGTTTCATTTTCACCGTGTCTACACCCGGATGATGGGTGAGACGGTGGCCGAGACGGTGCGGCGCACACGGCTGAACCGGGCCGCCGTGATGCTGGCGACCACCGGGCAGGAGCTGAGTGAGGTGGCCGCGATGTGCGGCTATCCGAACCCGCAGAGCTTTGCCCGTGCCTATCGTACCGCTTTTGGCGAAACGCCCTCTCAAACCCGCACGCGCCGCGCAACGCCGGTTCTGTTATTGCCTGACAAACAAGGAGAAATTCCGATGTATGATGTTGAAATTCGCAAGGAGCCGGGGTTTCGGGGGGCTGCGATTGCCCACGCGGGGGCCTATCAGCAGATCGGCGGGGCCTTTGACAGGCTGATCACGCGCTGCCTTGAGGCCGGGTTGAGGGGCAAGCTGGGGCTGCTGGTGGCCTATTTCTGGGATGACCCCACGGCGGTTCCGGTGGAAAAGCTGCGCTCTCATGCCGGGGTGATCCTGCCCGAGGGGGTGCCCCTGCCAGAGGGGCTGGACCCGGTGGAGGTGACACCCTGCGAGGTGCTGGTGGTGACCCATAAGGGCCCCTACACCGGGCTGCCCGAGGCTTGGGGATTCATGTATGGCAAAGCCCTGCCCGAAAGCGGGCGGGCACCCTCGGAGGTGGAGCCGCCGTTTGAGCGTTACCTCAACAACGCGATGGACACAGCACAGGAAGAGCTGCTGACCGAGGTGGTGATGCCGCTGGCCTAGGGGGGCTGGTGCCGGGGGAGGGGCAAGCCCCGCCCTGCGTCAGCCCGCGATCAGCTCGCTTTGCCGCACGATCACCTCGGCCTGTTTGATCGAGGCGATATCGACGAGGCGGCCCTTGTAGACGGTCGCGCCCGCACCTTCGGCCTTGGCCTTCTCCATCGCGGCGAGAATTTCGCGGGCCTCGGCCACGGCCTCCTCG
Organism: Vannielia sp. ABF1_015; assembly: GCF_056160745.1. NCBI lineage: Bacteria > Pseudomonadati > Pseudomonadota > Alphaproteobacteria > Rhodobacterales > Paracoccaceae > Vannielia > Vannielia sp. ABF1_015. Next base: position 124,001 of record NZ_JBSWXT010000003.1, on the reverse strand, counting down.
GAGGGGGTGAACACCTCGTTGGCCAGCGCCACCTGCTTGGGGTGGATCGCCCATTTGCCAACCATCCCGAGGGTGGCCGAGCGGCGGGCCTGGGCGCGGTAGCCCTCATCGTCGGAGAAGTCGCCAAAGGGCCCGTCGACCGGCAGCACGCCGTGGGTGCGGCAGGCGGCGACGATGGCAGTTTGGGCCCAATGCCACGGGTCGGAGTAGTGGCGTGCTTCGCCGTGGAGCATGTAGTAATTTTCCTGCGTGCCGCCGATGCCGGTGGTTTGCATGCCCATGGAGGCCGCAAAATCTGCCGCGCCAAGGCTCATCGCGGCCATGCGGGGGGAGGCGGCGGCGATCTCTTCGACGTGAGCGATGCCGGCAGCGCTCTCGATGATGACCTCAAAGCCGATCGGCTTGTTGCGGCCCTTGGCGCTTTCGATTGCCGTGACGAGGGCATCGACCGCGTAGATATCCGCCGCGCAGCCGACCTTGGGGATCATGATCTGGTCGAGCCGGTCGGAGGCGTTTTCCAGCAGGTCCACCACATCACGATACCAAAACGGCGTGTCGAGCCCGTTGATGCGCACCGAGAGCAGCTTGTTGCCCCAGTCGACATCGCCGATGGCGGCGATGATGTTCTTGCGGGCCTCCGGCTTGTCGTCGGGGGCGACGGAATCTTCCAGATCGAGGTTGATCACATCCGCCGCCGAACTGGCCATTTTCTCGAAGATCGCCGGGCGCGAGCCGGGGCCGAAGAGCTGGCAACGGTTGGGGCGCGAGGGCGGGGCGGGCTGGAGGCGGAAGGACATTGGCGGACCTCTGGGTAATGATGTGTCGCAGGCGGTTTATTTGGAGATAGATTGTTGCGCCGCCAATCGCAAGCCGATTTCGCACCTGCAGCAATGGCGGCTAGGCGGCGTGGGGCCGATGCGGCATAGTTGGCGCATTCATCGGAGGTATTATCATGCGTTTTTACTTCATTCCCGTCGTTCTCCTGTGCAGCGCCGCCCCAGTTGCGGCAGAGCCCGTGGGCGTGCCATCGGGCTGCGCGGTGACGGCGACCATGCTGCGGAGCAATTGCGAGATGGTTCAGGTTTTGCGCTGCGAGGCCGAGGCGGGCCCACAGCGGGTGGATGTCTATCTCGACGGCACCTATCTGGGCGAGGAGGAATGGCAGGTTATCGAGATGGTGCGCTGGCGGCGCGGCAACAGGTTGCAGGAGATGGCAGCGCAAGATGGCAGCTATGCGGCGCTGGCCGCGCTGAGCGCGGGCGAGGTGCTGGAACTGAAGGCCGACCGGAGCCGCCGGATGACGGGCACCGACACGCCTGCAATGGTTGACCCATTCGACATTCGCATCGAGGCGCTGGGTGAGGGGCGGCGCGAGCTGGCCTCGGGGCAGCGGCGGCTGGTGAAGCGGTTTCGCTACAGCTTTACCGCGCTCAAGGAAGAGAGCGGTGACACCGTGATGGAATATGACCCGGCCCTTGGCCTGCCGATTTGGGCCGAAAGCTGGACAACGCGGGGGGCGGAGGCGGTTTATGGCCCCGGGCACACGAGCTTCATGAGCGGCGCGGCGCCGGAGGGCGCGCCTTGCACGCCAAAATAGGGGCCAAAGGGCACCACGGCGGCGCGAACGCGGCTTGAAGGGCGGGCATTGCGCGAAGATTTTGCGCAACTTTTGGATGGATTCGGATATTTTTGCACATATGCCCGCCGAGCCGGGGCAGATCGGCAAGAATTCTTGCCGGTCTCGCCCTAGGTTGTGGGCAACACCAACAGGAGCTGCCCAGATGATCGAGACGCCGTATCTTCTTTTCCTCGGAGACGCCCCGGATGCCCTCGCGGCCAAGGTGGCACAGGGTATCAAGGATTGGCGGCCCGAAAACGCGGTGGGCCAGCTGAGCCTGCCGGGCTGCAAGGCCGATATGAAGCTGGCGGAGCTGAGCATTGAGCAGGCCGTGGAGGCGGGGGCGAAGACGCTGGTGATCGGCGTGGCCAACCGGGGCGGCAAGATTGCGCAAAGCTGGATGGATGTGCTGGAAAAGGCGCTGATCGCGGGGCTGGATCTGGCCTCCGGCCTGCACAACCTGCTGCGGAACGAGCCGACACTCGTGGCGCTGGCCGAGGAGCATGGGCGCCAGTTGCATGATGTGCGCATCCCCAGCGTCGAATATCCGATCGCCAGCGGAGAGCCGCGCAGCGGCATGCGCCTGCTGGCCGTAGGCACCGATTGCTCGGTGGGCAAGATGTATACCACGCTGGCGATGGACGCCGAGGCGCGCAAGCGGGGCCTCAAATCAACCTTCCGGCCCACCGGGCAAACCGGCATCCTGATCACCGGCGATGGGGTGCCGCTGGATGCTGTCATCGCGGATTTCATGGCCGGGAGCATTGAGTGGCTGACGCCTGACAACGACGCCGACCATTGGGACATGATCGAGGGGCAGGGCAGCCTGTTTCACCCCAGCTACTCCGGCGTGACGCTGGCGCTGGTGCATGGCGGCGCGCCGGATGCGCTGGTGCTCTGCCACGAGCCGACGCGGCCCCATATGCGCGGCCTGCCGGGCTATGAGCTGCCTACGCTGGAGGCGCTGCGCGAGTTGTCGCTCACCATGGCGCGGGTGGTAAACCCCGGGGTCGAGGTGATCGGCATTTCGATCAACACCCAGCACATGAGCGAAGCCGAGGCCGAGGCCTATCTGGCAGAGGTGGAAGAGCGTATGGGCCTGCCCACGGTGGACCCGTTCCGCCAAGGCGCGGCACGGCTGGTGGATGCGCTTCCCGCGTCCAAGGCGTAGCCGCGAGGTGGGCAGATTGCCCACCCTACGGGGCCGGGCTAGGCTGGTCGGCAACAGATAACGGAGACCCCGATGCAGATCACTGCAAAGACAGAGCAATTTGCCCTGAAGGTGCCTTTCACCATCTCGCGCGGCACCAAGGTGGCGGCCGATGTGGTGACAGTGGAAATCCGCGAGGGCGGGGCCATTGGCCGGGGCGAATGCGTGCCCTACGCCCGTTATGGTGAGAGCCTTGCCAGCGTGATGGACCAAATCAACGGCCTGCCGGAAAAGGTGAACCGCGCTGATCTGCTGCGGCTTCTCCCCTCGGGCGCGGCCCGCAACGCGGTGGATTGCGCGCTTTGGGACTTGGAAGCCAAGCAGCGCGGCGAGCGGGTGTGGGCGCTGGCCAGCCTGCCGCAGCCCGGGCCGGAGATTTGCGCCTATACCCTGTCGCTGGGCGAGCCCGACGAGATGGAGCTGGCCGCCCGCGAAAACGCGCATCGCCCGCTGCTGAAGATCAAGCTCGGCACCCCGGAAGACATGCCCCGGCTGGAAGCCGTGCGCCGGGGCGCCCCGCGCTCGCGGTTGATCGTGGATGCCAATGAGGGGTGGAGTGCGGAAATCTACAGCGAGCTGGCCCCCCACCTCCTGCGCCTCGACGTGGGGCTGGTGGAGCAGCCGGTGCCCGCCGATCAGGACGAGAGCCTGATTGGGCTCATAAAGCCGGTTCCGATTTGCGCCGATGAAAGCTGCCATGACAGGGAGAGCCTGAAGCACCTGAAGGGCAAATACGATGTGATCAACATCAAGCTCGACAAGACCGGCGGGCTCACCGAGGCCCTCACGCTGAAGCGGGCGGCGCAGGAAGAGGGCTATGGCATCATGGTGGGCTGCATGGTGGGCACCTCGCTCGGTATGGCCCCGGCAGTGCTGGTGGCGCAGGGCGTGGGCTTCACCGATCTCGATGGCCCGCTGCTGCTGGGCGAAGACCGGATGCCGCCGCTGGCCTATGACGGGCGCGGCGTGCACCCGAGCCAGGCCGCGCTCTGGGGATGACCCTGCCCGCCGCGCATCTGCCCGCTCCGCCGGAGCGGTTTGCGGTAATCGCGGATGTGCATGGCAATGCCGATGCGCTGGCGGCGGTGCTGGCGGAGATCGACGGCGAGGGGCTGGGCCATATCGTCAACCTCGGAGACCATCTGAGCGGCCCGTTGGACCCTGCGGGCGTAGCGGCGCAGCTGATGGCACGGCCCGGCATGGTGTGCATCCGGGGCAATCATGACCGCTACCTGCTGGAAGATCCGCTGGGGCAGATGAGCGCGACCGACAGGGTGAGCAGCGAGGCGATTGGACCCGCCGAGATCGACTGGCTTGCAGCCCTTCCGGTGACAGCCTGGCTGGGGGACGCGGTGTTTGCCTGCCACGCCCGGCCCGCGCGGGACGATGAATACCTGATGGAGGTGATCGACGGCGACGGCGTGGCCGAGCGGCCCGCGGCGGCGGTGGCGGGCGACCTTGAGGGAATCGAGGCCGGTCTGGTGCTCTGCGGCCATTCGCACCTTCCCCGGGTGATGGAAGTCGGTGACACGCTGGTGGTCAACCCCGGCTCGGTGGGCTGCCCGGCCTATGAAGACGGCGCGCCCGCGCCCCATGCCGTGCAGAATGGCGCGCCGGAGGCCCGCTGGGCGGTGGTGGAGCGCGCCGCCGATGGCTGGGCCGTGGAGCTTCGACAAACCGCCTATGACACCGCCCGTATGGTCGCCATGGCGCACGCCTATGCCCGCGACGACTGGGCGCGGGCTGTGGAGACCGGTTGGATCAGGGGCTAAGGCGCGTGGTGGGCAGATTGCCCACCCTACGGGTTGACGGCGGCAGTGCCGCACGGGAAGAAGCTGCAACGCATGCAAGGAGCGATGACATGAGCCGGATCGTCTATGTGAACGGAGAGTATCTGCCGGAAGAGGAGGCCCGGGTTTCGGTCTTCGACCGGGGGTTTCTCTTTGCCGATGGCGTTTATGAGGTGACGACCGTTCTGGGCGGCAAGCTGGTGGATTTCGACGGCCACGCCAAACGGCTCTGGCGCTCGATGGCCGAGCTGGAGATGACACCGCCCTGCACCGAAGAGGAGCTGCTGGGTATTCACCGTGAGCTGATCGCGAAGAACGGGCTGGAGGAGGGGATGATCTACCTTCAGGTAACGCGCGGCGCGGCGGATCGTGATTTTGCCTTTCCGCCCGCGGGCACCGCGCCAACGCTGGTGCTGTTCCACCAGGAAAAGCAGATCGCCGAGAGCCCGGTGGCGGGCAAGGGGATCAGCGTTGTCTCTATCCCCGACGAGCGTTGGGGGCGGCGCGATATCAAGACGGTGCAGCTGCTTTACCCGTCGATGGGCAAGATGGCGGCCAAGAAGGCGGGCGCCGATGACGCATGGATGGTGGAAGATGGCGCAGTGACCGAGGGCACTTCGAACAACGCCTATATCGTCAAGGGCGGCACCATCATTACCCGCCAGCTCGGCACCGAGATTCTGCACGGCATCACCCGCGCCGCCGTGCTGCGCTTTGCCCGTGAGGCGCAGATGAAGGTGGAGGAGCGGCCCTTTACCATTGAAGAGGCGCAGGGTGCGGATGAGGCCTTTGTCACCTCGGCCTCGGCCTTCGTGATGCCGGTGGTTTCGGTGGATGGCGCACCGGTGGGCGAGGGCAAGCCCGGGCCGGTGGCCACCCGGCTGCGCGAGATCTACATCGACGAGATGAAGAAGGCCGCCGTATAGCGCCCGGCGCTGGGCGTACTGCCTGCTCTCCCGCGCCACTGCGGCGTGTTCCGGCTGCCCCTGTGCCGGGCTTTGGCCTTGCACTTTGGGGTGGCTTGCGGGCACCATGCGGCCACGCCGAGGCGTTGATTTGAGAACCGGGAGATTTTGAAACGTGCGCAAGCTCTTGGGCGGGGCAGTTCTGGTGGGCGGTGTGCTGGTGCTGGGGCTCTATGCCGGAGCACGGCCCGCACATTCGATCGAAGACAAGTTAAACGCGCAGGCGGCTGCGGCGGTGCAGGGCTCGGCTCATGGGCTTTCTGCAACGGCGCGGGGCCGGGATATCGTGCTTTCGGGCGTGGCCGACAGCGAGGCGGAACATGCCCGCGTGATGGCCGCGCTGGATGCTGTGCCGGGCCGCCGCGTGGTGCGCTCGCAGGCTGACATTCTTCCGCTGGCCGACCCGTTCACCCTGCGCGGGGCCAAGGGGCCGGGTGGCCCTGTCTGGGAGGGCCATGTTGCATCGGAAGCGGCGCGCGCGGCGCTGGCCGAGAAGATCGGTGCGGAGGCCGCCGGTGGGCTGGAGCTGGCAGGCGGTGCCCCGGCGGGTTGGGGCGATGCCGCACTGGCCGGCACGCAGGCACTGTTGCCACTGGAGCGTGGGCAGGTTGTGCTGGAAGGACAGACGATTGCGCTGAGCGGCGTTGTCACCACGCCGACGGAACAGGCCGCCGCAGAGGCCCCGCTGGTGGTGTTGCCCGAGGGCTGGACGGCGGAGGTGGACCTGACCACGCTGGACGATGGCACCCCATTTGCACTGGATATCGAGGCCGAGGGTGGCAATGTGACGTGGAAGGGCGGAAAGCTGCCCGCGGCGGTGGACCCGCTGGACCTCGACACCGCCTATGGCGCGCCGGTCGCTGGCGATATCGCGGTGTCGCGGATCGGCGAGGGTGAGGCGGATTTTGCCGGGGCGGCGCAGGCCGGAATGACGGCGCTGTCGCGCCTGATGCGCGGGCGGCTTCGGATCGAGGGTCAGACGCTGGCGCTGACCGGCCTTGCGGCCGACCCGGAGGCCGCCGCAGCGGCGCGGGCCGAGTTGGAAGGCCTGCCCGAAGGCTTTACGCCGCTGGTTGAGCTGGAGCTGAACGACGATGGCAAGCCCTATGCCCTGACCCTGCGAAAATCGGCCAGCGGGCTACAGGCCGGTGGCAAGCTGCCCGCCGCGATGGCCGAGGATGACCTTGTGGCGCTGGCTGGACAGGAGCCGCGCGGCGATTTGGCGATGGCGCGGATCGGGGCGGAAGAAGAGACATTCACCCTCGCCGCCCGCGCCGCGCTGAAGGCCGTAGCCGCCGTGAAGACGGCAGATGTTGCGCTTTCGCCGGAGAGTCTTTCCTTTGTGGCGCTGGCCGCGACGCCGGATGCGGCGGCAGAGGCCGAGGCGGCGCTGATGCCGGTGACAGGCAGCATGCCGATGTCGATCCAGATTGACGTGGAAGACGATGGCGCGCCCTTTGCGCTTGTCGTCGAGAAGCCGGTGGACGGCGCGTGGAAGGTCTCTGGCAAGGTGCCGGCGGTGCTGGAGGGATTCGACTATGCCGCCGCCGCCGGAGTGGACGCGCTGGAGGCCGGTGAGGTTGCGGTGGCGCGGATCGGCGGCGAGGCGCATGGCTTTGCAGATGCGGTGCCCCCCGGGCTTGCGGCGCTTTCGGTGCTGAACACCGGCAGGCTGACGGTGCGCGAAGGTGCGGTAGAAATCGAGGGCGAGGCCGATGACCCGCAGGCCGCCGCAGAAGCCGAGGCGGCGCTGACGGCGCTGCCCGAGGGGTTTGCGCCCTCGCTGGCGCTGGAGCTGGTGGACGACGGCACGCCTCCGGGCTTTACCTTCTCCTATTCCGTAGCGGAGGGCGGTGCGCTCAGCGGCAAACTCCCTGCCGGGATCACCCCGCCGGAAATTGCCGCCCTCGCCGGGCTGGACAGGCTGGCTGGCACGCCGGGCCAATCGCGCGATGACGAAACCGGCGCCGCGCCGATGCGGCAGGCGCTGGCGGCGCTCGCGCCCTGGATGGGCGAGCTTGAGGCAGTGGAGCTGGTGCTGGGCGAGGGGGGCACGGTGCGCGCCGATGTGACCGCAAGCCCGGGCGTGGATGGCGCTCTGTTGCAGAGCCAGTTGGCCGAGGCGCTGGGCGGCCAGGTGACACTGACCGTTGCGGATGCCGAGGGCGCTGCCGAGGGCGATTTGCGCGACAACCCAGCGCTCGGTGCGCAGCAGCGCCTTTCGGGTGGCATATGGCTGCCGGTCGTGAGCGGCTTCGAGACCACCGTTGAGGGCTGCAACGCGGCCACGCAGGCGGCGCTGGAGGGGGAGCGGATTGGCTTTGTCACCGGGGCTTTCCGGCTTGATGCGGCCTCGTTCCGGGCGGTCAATGCCGTAGCGGCGGTGGCGCTGGAGTGCGGCGCGGCGGGGCTGACGCTGGCGCTCGGCGGGCACACCGATGCCACCGGAAACCCGGAAAGCAACAGGGCGCTGAGCCAGAAGCGGGCCGAGGTTGTGGCCGAGGCGCTGGCCGCCCGTGGCGTGCCGGAGCGCGTGCTGGAGGCCACAGGCCACGGCGCTGACGAGCCGGTGGCCGACAATGACACCGCAGAGGGCCGCGCCCGCAACCGGCGCACCACCCTCGCGTGGAAAGACTAGAGAAGGACGCGAGATGTTTCAGAACTGGGGCTTTCTGCTCACCGAAATCTGGCTGTTGCTGGCCCTTGCCGCCCTTATCGGGCTGGTGGCGGGCTGGATCATCTGGGGCAAATCCGAGCCGCTGGCCGAGGCGGGCGAGGAGGTGGATCAGGTGGCCTTCGATCAGGCCCGCGCCAATGAGCACCGGCTGCGTGCCGAGCGCGACGAACTGCTGGCCCGGCTAGATCGCTGCCGCTCGGACGGCGAAAAGAAAGACGCGCGGATGAAGGAGATGGAGGGCGAGCTTGACGAGCTGCGCGGCGAGGCCGCCTTCACCGCCCCGCTTCCGGCGTTTGAGGCCGAGGATGACGAGATTCGCGCTTTTGACGAAACCTCGGGCACACCCGCAGAGCCGTCGGAAGACGCCACGCCCGATTTCGATGGCGACGGGGTGCGTGAGGGCACCGAAGAGGGCAGCGCCCCCGCCACCCTCGATGCCCCCCGCGAAGGCGCGCCGGATGACCTGAAGAAGATCAAGGGCGTGGGCAAGAAGCTGGAGCAGCTGCTGCACGAGATGGGCTTCTATCACTACGACCAAATCGCCGAATGGACCGATGAGGAGGTGGCATGGGTCAACGCCAACCTCGCTGGCTTCAAGGGCCGGGTGAGCCGTGACAACTGGGTGGAGCAGGCGAAGGTGCTCGCCGCTGGTGAGGAAACGGCCTTTTCGAAGCGAGTCGACCGGGGCGGCCTTTACGACTGAGGCTTGGCGTTGGCGGGTGGGCTTTTTGCCCTTTTCGTAAAATTGGTGAGGCGTGCGGGGGGGCGAGGCGTTGTGCCCGCGTGCTGAGGCCTGCGTGGCCGCTGGCTGAGGGGCCGGGGGCTCCTTGGCCCATTGGGGCGGCGCGATTGGCTGCCCGCCTGACGCTTTCGCACCTTTGAAACATCGCTGTGAGTTTGGCTGCTGGGGGTGCGCCTGTCTTGCGGCGCGGCTCGGATTCAATTCAATCGGCAAGTGATTGTAGGCAATAATTCGCCAAACGGATGCAATAGCTATTTTTTTGTATACAAAAATATTGTCGAGTTAACTATGCCCCGATAGGTTGTGCGGGAGTGGTGATGTTTATCCGAGCGATGGGAGGGCGCGGATAGGCGGATGGGCCGCCCATGGGGCGATGGTGCGTGTTGTTGCGCCATTTCCGGGCGGCTCCCGAAAGACGCCGAAAACGGCGCGCAGGACTAGGCCCACCGCACACAATCAGAGGGAGGATACCTCATGACCCTATTCGCACGACTGGCTGGCACGACCATGCTGGCGCTTGCGCCGGGCCTTGCATCTGGCGAGGTCACCAAGTTCGAGATCACATCACAGGCCCCGGCCTTCGAAGGGCAGAGTTTTGGCGACGCGGGCGCCTATGAGCGGATCGACGCGCTGGCGACCATTGCTATCGACCCGACATTGGAGCGCGCCGCCGGGATCGTCGATCTCGACAAGGTGCCGACGAATGACGCGGGGATGGTGGAGTTTACTGCCGAGGTGGCGATTCTGCGCCCGGCGGGCGAGGGCTCTGGCGTGCTGTTTTACGAGGTGGTGAACCGCGGTCGCAACCTGTCGTTCATGGGGCTGAACCTGTCACCGGGTGGCTCGGGATTTGATATCAGCAAGCCGGGCGATGGCTTTCTGATGAACCGGGGGCATACGCTGGTCTGGAGTGGCTGGCAGACCCATCTGGGCGAGGATTTTCTGAACCTCAACCTGCCGACGGCGGAAGGCGTAACGGGCCAGTCGCGCGAGCAGTTCATCTTTGACGATGGCGAGACCGTGAGCACCGGAACCCTGACCTACCCGGCGGCGGATATGGACCCGGCCAAGGCCACGCTGACCGTGCGCGCCGACACCGACTCACCGCGCGAAACGCCGGAGGGCCTGAGCTTTCGCTACATCGACGAGCGCACGGTAGAGATCACCCGGCCCGAAGGCGTGGACGGCGGCGCGATTTATGATTTGGTCTACCCGGCCAGCGAAGCGGTGCCAGCGGCGCTGGGTTTTGTCGCGGTGAGCGATGTCGTCTCATTCCTGCGTGGTAATACCGGCACAGAGGCCGAGCGTCCGACCGGCGAGATCACCGAGGCGCTGGGGATCGGCATTTCGCAATCCGGACGGTTCATGCGCGACCTGATCTATCAGGGCTTCAACGCGGATGAAGCGGGCAACACGGTGTTTGACGGGGCGATCGTGCATATCGCCGGGTCGCGCAAGACCTTCACCAACTACCGCTTCGCTTTGGCCGGGCGCTACTCCCGCGCGCATGAAGACCATGACTATCCGGGCGATCAGTTTCCGTTTTCCTACTCCAAAACCAGTGATCCGCTGACCGGGCAGACCGACAGTATTCTGGCCACCTGCACGGCGAGCGAGACCTGCCCCAAGATCATGCATGTGGATACCGATACCGAGTTTTGGCAGGGCCGGTCCTCGCTGGTATCGACCGCGCCGGACGGCACGCCGCTGGAGATGCCCGAGAACGTGCGGCTGTATTATCTGGCGGGGGCGCCGCATTTTAACGGTTGGGGCGGTGCGCCGGGCGAGGCGAGCACCTGTGACTACATGACCAACCCGCTCAGCCCCGCGCCGGTGCTGCGCGCGCTTGAGGTGGCTCTGGAGGATTGGGTGCGTGAGGGAACCGAGCCGCCGCAAAGCGCCTTTCCCGGCCTTGGTGGCGAGGGGCTTGCGAGCCCTGACAAGCTGGCGCTGCCGCAGCTTCCGGGCGGCACGCCGGAGCCCGAGCCGAATGATCTGCATGTGATGGATCATGGCTCCAACCCGCCAGCCGAGGGTGAGGCCTATGCGCTGATGGTGCCCGCGCTGGATGCAGACGGGATTGCCGAGGTTGGCGTGAAGCTGCCCTATGTGGCGGTGCCGACCGGCACCTACATGGGCTGGAACCTGCGCAGCGAAGGCTTTGCCGATGGTGAGCTGTGCAGCCTGACCGGCAGCTTCCTGCCCTTCCCCGCCGAGGCGGTAGAGGGAGACAGCCGCAAACCAATCGCGGCGCGCTATGCCGATGAGGCGGCTTATAAGGCGGCCATCGAGGCGGCCGCAGAATCGCTCGTCGACAAGCGGTTGATGCTGGACGCGGACGTTGACCTTGTGGTCAGCGAGGCCCCGGCGCTGAACGCCGCGGCGCAGTAACAGGGGCGCGGGCGGGCGCATGCGTGCCCGCCCCAACCTTCAGCGTCGGCGGGGGCTCAGCCCTTGCCGACGTTCTCTTCAAAGGCGGTTTTGAACGCCTCTTTCTGACTGTCGTTCGCCTCGGGTTGCTGCGCTTTCCACTCGTCGTAGGGCATGCCGTAAAACAGCTCGCGGGCCTCTTCCTTGCCCATCTCGATGCCGCGCTCGGCGGCGGCTTCCTGCATCCATCGCGACAGGCAGTTGCGGCAGAACCCGGCGAGATTCATCAGGTCGATGTTCTGCACATCCGTGCGCTTTTCCATCAGGTGCTTTTGCAAAGTCCGGAAGGCGGCGGCTTCAAGTTCGGTGCGGGTGGTGTCGTCCATGGGGGTCCTCCTTGTTGGGGTAGAGAATGGGCGTGGTCTCGTTGGAAGCAAGGGGTAAAGGCAGTTGGCTTGCCGTCATAGGAGGCAGGGGCGGCGCGGAAGACAGCTATGAGCCCTTTTTCCGATCTTCTGGGCTTCAGCTAGAGTCTGCTTCTAGGTGTTCAGTCCCGCAAAGCTGATCCGATGTTCAGTGCTGCGCTGGCAGGCACCTGCCAGCTACGTCGCCTTCTTGGGCCGGGTGTGAAAGCGCTATCTCCCCGATGCCTCCAGCGCCTCTTCCAGCAGCGGGGCTAACCGCGCGGCCCAGGCGGCTTGCTGGGCGTCGGTTTCGATCAGGTCTTGCCGAAGTTCGATGAGCACATTCGGGCGGCCGTGTTGCAGGGCGTGGCGATCGACCGCGTCGCCGGGCAGGTGGCCGCCGTAGGGTTCGTTATCGCCCACCACGAGGTCGGGCTCGCGGCGCAGGCGCGCGATAAGGGCGTGGGCGAGGGCCGGGTCGACATGGGAGTGCAGCACGCCGACTTGCCAAGGCCGGGCCGGGCGGCCCTTGAGCTTGGGGGTGAAGCTGTGGATCGAGCAGAGCACGGGGGCCTCGCGGGCGGCCAGCAGCTCGGTCAGCGCGTCGTGGTAGGGGAGGTAGCAGAGGGCCTTGCGGCGCTCCAGTTCGTCGGCCCCGGCGTGGCGGTTGCCGGGGATGATCGTGCCGTCATAGAGCTTCATCAGCAGGGTCGGGTCATCCTCTCCGCGGTTGGGGTCGATCACCAGCCGGGAGAAGTTTGAGCAGATCGCAGGCCCGCCCAGGTGCTCGGCCAGCGCAAGCGCAACACCGGCTGCACCGGGATCGAAGGCGATGTGGCGGGCCATGTCTTCGGCGGGCAGGCCAAGGCTGCCGCCGTTCACCTCGGCGGGCACAAAGTTTGTTGCGTGGTCACACGTTACGCACCAGCGCCCGGTGCGCTCGCGCCCGTGAAGGGAGTAGGGGTGATATGTCATGGCGGTGTTTTGATTTCGGGTCATGCTCTGATAGGCAAGAGGGGCGCGGGATACCAGAGCAACCAAGCAGTGCCCCCCCTTCCCGTTGCGCCGCTTTAGCGCTAACAGAGGGCAATCGAGATCAGGAGAGCCACGAGATGAAACGCAACCGAAACGTCAAAATCGTGGCCACGCTCGGCCCAGCCTCGGACACCTACGAGATGATCCGCAACCTGCATGAAGCCGGGGCTGACGTTTTTCGTCTGAACATGAGCCATGGCTCCCATGAAGAGATCAAGGCGCGCCACGAGATGATCCGCCAGGTGGAGCAGGATGTGGGCCGCCCGATTGCGATTCTGGCGGATCTTCAGGGCCCCAAGTTGCGCGTGGGCACCTTTGCGGGTGACAGCGAAGAGCTGGTGGAGGGTGCCAAGTTTCGCCTCGATCTGGACCCGACGGATGGCGATGCCAGTCGCGTTTGCCTGCCGCACAAGGAGATTTTTGACGCGTTGGAGCCGGGCTCTAGCCTGCTGGTCAACGACGGCAAGATCCGCCTGAAGGTGACGGAATGTGGCAGCGACTATGCCGATTGCGAGGTGATCGCCGGGGGCACCATCTCCAACCGCAAAGGGGTCAACGTGCCCGATGTGGTGCTGCCGCTGGCGGCACTATCGGAGAAAGACCTGAAAGACCTCGAGTTTGTCTGCGCCCTTGGCGTTGACTGGCTGGCGCTTTCTTTCGTGCAGCGCAAGGAAGACGTGCTTCAGGCGCGGGAGCTGGCCAAGGGCCGTGCCGCCATTCTCTCGAAGATCGAGAAGCCTGCCGCCGTGAAGGCGTTTGAAGAAATTCTTGAAGTTTCCGATGGCATCATGGTGGCGCGCGGCGATCTGGGCGTGGAGTTGCCGGTGCAGGCGGTGCCGCCGATCCAGAAGCGCCTTGTGCGCACTACCCGCTCTGCCGCCAAGCCGGTGATCGTGGCCACGCAGATGCTGGAAAGCATGATCGAAAGCCCGATGCCGACCCGCGCCGAGGTGTCGGACGTGTCGAACGCGATCTACGAGGGCACCGATGCGATCATGCTCAGTGCCGAGAGCGCGGCGGGCGATTATCCGATTGAAGCGGTGCGCATGATGGATGCGGTGGCGCAGGAGGTGGAGAGCGATCCGACCTATCGCAACGTGATCGAGGCGGCCCGCCGGATCGAGCGCTCGACTGTGGCCGATGGGATCGTGAGCGCCGCGCGCGAGATTGCCGAGGCCACCGACATCAAGGCCATCGCCTGCTTTACCCAGACCGGGACCACCGCCACTCTGGTGGCGCGGGAGCGCCCGGAGGTGCCGATCCTTGCGATGACCAACCACATCAGCACCGCCCGCCGGCTTGCCCTGACATGGGGCTGCACCTGCGCCATCACCGCCACGCTGGAGCGCTTCAAGCAGGCCGTGGTCAGCGGTGCCCGCGCTGCCCGCGAGCTGGGAATGGCCACCGAGGATGACCAGATTGTGGTGACCGCCGGTGTGCCCTTCAACGTGCCCGGCTCCACCAACATCCTGCGGGTCGCGCCCTGCGCCGAGCGCCTCATATTCCCCTCCGACCCGGAGTAACCCACCGTCGCCCTGCGGCCACGTCGGGCCGCCCTGAACTGGTTTCCGCGCGGAACAATTGATTTTCTGCGCGGGTGCCGGAATACTTGCCGCTAAGGCAAGGAAATGCAGTGCAGTTCAGGAGTGGGTTTGTGTATATCGACCCGGACGTCATTTTTGTGATCGGCATGGTCGTGGGGCTGCTAGCAGTCCCGGCGCTGATCGGCGCTTTCTCGGAAAGCCGGACACCGCGCGCGGCGGCGATCATGGTGCTGATCTCGGCGGGGCTGATCTCTGTTGCCGTCTTGCGCAAGCCGGGCGGCTACTCGCTGAGCACCGCGCCGGATGTGTTCATGAATGTGGTTTCCAGTATCGTGAACTAGAAGGCCGCGGCGAAAAGCCCTTCGGTTGCCGCCCAGGCCCGCGCGGTGGCACGGGCGTCAAACTGCTTGCCGCCTGCCTTGTCCTGCGCCTTCGGGTTGGTAAAGGCATGGCCCACACCGCCCATTGCGAGGATTTGCCAATCGGCCTCGGCGGCATCCAGCTCTTTTGACAGGGCCAGCACATCTTCGGGCGTGGCCAGCGGATCATCCCAGCCGTGCAGCGCCAGAACGCTGGCGGTGATGCGCGGCGCAACGGGCCATGTGGGCGCATCGAAGAGGCCATGAAAGCTGGCAACGGCCTTCACATCCGGCTCGCCCATCCGCGCCAGATCGAGCACGCATTTGCCGCCAAAGCAAAAGCCGATGGCCCCGTGCTGGCCGTTGGTCACGCCCGAGCCGCGCATCCAGTCGAGGGCGGCCCCGATGCGGCGGCGCAATTCGCCCCGGTCGGCGTTGAGGCCGTTCATCAGGCTGCGGCAGTCTTCCGGGCTTTCGGGCGCACGGCCATAGGTGTCGGCGACGAAGGCGGCATAGCCCATTGAGGCAAGCCGCTCGGCGGCGTCCATCTCCACCGGGCTGCGCCATGCGATGGAGTGAAAGATCAGCACGCCGGGGCGGGGGGACGACTGGGACGGGTCGGTGACAATCGTGCCGTGAAAGCCGTCGTAGGTTTGGTCGAGCTGCTGCATGGCGCGGGCCTTTCTGCGAGGTCGGATCGGGGCGCAGGGTGGCTGCACCGGTGGGCGGTGTGAAGGGGCCAGAATTTCCTTGCCAGCCGGAGGATTCGCCCCTATACGGCGCTTCTCACGCATGGGCGGGCCGAAAGCGGCATGCCTACCCGTGCCAATATGACCACTTCGATGGAGATGGCAAATGCCCAAGATGAAGACGAAATCGAGCGCCAAAAAGCGCTTCAAGGTGACGGCCTCCGGCCGCGTGAAGGCAGGCCAGGCTGGCAAGCGTCACGGCATGATCAAGCGTAGCAACAAGTTCATCCGCGACGCCCGCGGCATGGTTGTTATGAGCGAAGCCGACGAGAAAATCGTCAAGAAATTCATGCCCTACGCGCGCTAAGGAGAGCCCCAGATGTCTCGTACCAAAGGCGGCACCGTCGCCCATTCCCGCCACAAGAAGGTGATCAAGGCCGCAAAGGGCTATTACGGTCGCCGGTCCACCAACTTCAAAACCGCCACTCAGGCTGTCGACAAGGCGAACCAATACGCCACGCGCGACCGCAAGAACCGCAAGCGCCAGTTCCGCGCGCTGTGGATCCAGCGGATCAACGCCGCCGTGCGCGCCCATGACGAAGCGCTGACCTACTCGCGCTTCATCAACGGCCTGTCGCTGGCCGGCATTGAGGTAGACCGCAAAGTGCTGGCCGACCTCGCCGTGCATGAGCCGGAAGCTTTCGGCGGTATCGTCGAAAAGGCGAAAGCCGCGCTGGCCTGAGGCCCGCGAAGAGAAATCTGAAAGGGCCGTCCTTCGGGGCGGCCTTTTTGCATTCGGGGCCTGCTCGTCCGCCCTTCGAAGGCGTCCTCGCGGGGTGCGGGCGAAGAGGCGGGGCGCGTGCGAAGAGACGGCAGAGCCGTGGATGAGCCTGCGCAACAAGTGCGGCGCGGCCACAGGCGCAGGCAAATCCGAGCAATGCTCGCAAATCTGTATTAAAGCCGGCGCTTATGTGGTGAATTTGGGGCCAAGGCGGCCGTCAGAGCCGCAGCATATGTGAGGCAGGTGCGAAGAGGCCAATGGCGTCGATTTCGCTGACACTTCAATTCGTGAACGGCGATCCGGCAACGTCAGGTAAAGGGATCAACCTGACAACACAGCAGGAGCCGAACGCGGTTTTCGAGGAACCTTCGGGAGAGTTTTCGCTCTCCACGGTGGCCAGTTAAGATGTGCTTGTCATCAACGGTGTCAGCTACGAGTACGAATACCTCGGCTCCGGCGAAATTCGTGGCAATCCCGATAACGCGGCGGCCTTCATCCGCATCACCTCCGGCCCACCGGGGGCGGAGTATGAGGCGGGCAGCACCTTTGCCATCGACCTGACAGACCGGGACGACCCGGATTATCCAAACCTGCCCAACGGCTCCACATCGCTGAAGGTGTCAGACCTCGATGCGGAGACCGAAACGGAATTTCCCTGCTTTGCGGCGGGCACCCGGCTCGAAACCGAGGCCGGGCTTTGCGAGGTGGAATTTTTGCAGCCCGGTATGAAGCTGCGCACGCGGGATAACGGCTGGCAGGTTATCCGCTGGGTTGGCGGCAGCCGGGTGAGCGGGCAGGGCGCTCTTGCGCCGGTGGTGATCGAGGCGGGGGCGCTGGGCGATCATGGCCGCCTCGTGGTGTCGCCCAACCACAGGATGCTGGTGGGCGGCTGGCGCGCTGAGTTGCTCTTTGGCGAGCCCGAAGCGCTGGTGGCCGCGAAGGCGCTGGTGGATGGCACCGCGATCCGCTTCGTGCCCTGCTGCACAGTCTCCTATTACCATGTGCTTCTGGATGCGCATGAGGTGGTTTATGCCGAGGGCGCGCAGACCGAGAGCTTTTATCCCGGTGAGGTGGGCGCAGAGGCCCTCACCGAGGCCGCGCGGGAAGAGATTGAGGCGATCTTCCCGGGGCTGCTGGCCGGGCACAGGCCCTATGGCGCGCTCGCCCGCCCCGAGCTTCGGCGCTACGAGGCGGCGCTGATCGCGGCCTGAGCCGCCATGTAAAGCCCCATGCCCAGCATCATCAGATTTTCGGTCAGCGATACGAACCCCAGCGGCACGTTGGAGCCACCGCCCATGCAGGCGCATTTCAACTCGTGCTTGTCGATGTAAACAGCCTTGATGACCGAGACCGCGCCGATGCCGCCGATGATGATGGCGATGGGCGCTGCCAGCCATGTGGCGATGCCCGCGAGCATCAGGAGGCCAGCGGCGGCTTCGAGGAAGGGGTAGGCATAGGCATATTCCACCCGGCGGCGGGCCAGCAGGTCATAGCCGAGGAACATGGTCGAAAAGCTCTCGACGTCGCGCAGCTTTTGGAAGGCGAGGATGCACATGGCGATGGCAATGATGGGCACGAGCGCGGCGGCAGTGATTGCTCCGGTCGCCAGCCATGACACGGCAAGCCCCATCAGCGCGGCGAGGGCGAAGGTGGCGATGACCGGCTGGTAGGTGGTGGCGTTTTCGTCGCGCAGGGGGATGCCGAAGAAGGCGCGCAGATCATCATAGCCGCCAATGCGCTCGGTGCCGATCCAGGTTTGCGGGGTGGTCTCGACGCCGTGCTCGTGGATGAAGGCGTCGGTCTCTTCGCGGGTTTCCAGCGGGTGGTCTTCCACGTCATAGCCCCAGCGTTCGAGCATTGCCTTGGACTTCAGGCCAAAGGGGCAGAGGTGATCGGGCGTGGCCATGCGATAGAGGCGGGCCTTGGCTTTTGCCTGATCGCGCGGTGGCGCGCGGCGATCCGTGATGTCGGGGGTCATTCCGGGCGGGCTGGCTTGGGCGTGCATGGGCTTTCCTTTGAGGAGGACAACGAGGGCGGCCATCATGGGGTTCCGTCAGGGCGGCAAGGCGCGGCAACTCCCGCCCTACGGCTTGCACCCCCACGCGCACCGCTATAGGCAAGCGGCGGTGCAAAGGAGGCCCCGCTGATGGACGAGCTGCGCGGAAAATACATCGAGGCGATTGCCGGAGCTGCCGACGAAGCGGCGCTGGAAGATCTGCGGCTGCAGGCCGTTGGCAAGAAGGGCGAAGTGAGCCTGAAAATGCGCGAGCTGGGCAAGATGACCCCGGAAGAGCGCCAAGTGGCCGGCCCCGCGCTGAACGCGCTGAAGGATGAGATCAACGCCGCGCTGGCCGCCCGCAAGATGGCGCTGGCCGATGCTGCGCTCGACGAGCGGCTGAAGGCCGAGTGGCTGGATGTGACGCTGCCCTCGCGCCCGCGCCGCCAAGGCACGATCCACCCGGTGAGCCAAGTGACGGAGGAGGTCACCGCGATCTTTGCCGACATGGGCTTTGCCGTGGCCGAAGGCCCCCAGATCGAGACCGATTGGTACAACTTCGACGCGCTGAACATCCCCGGCCACCACCCGGCGCGGGCGGAGATGGACACCTTCTACATGGCCCGCGAAGAGGGCGACAATCGCCCGCCGCATGTACTGCGCACCCACACCAGCCCGGTGCAGATCCGCTCGATGGAAGCGGGCGGCGCGCCGACGCGGATCATCTGCCCCGGCCGGGTCTATCGCGCGGATTACGACCAGACGCATACGCCGATGTTCCACCAGGTCGAGGGCCTTGCGATCGACAAGGATATCTCGATGGCCAACCTCAAATGGGTGCTGGAAGAGTTCTTCACCGCCTATTTCGGCACCAGCGTGAAAACCCGCTTCCGCGCCAGCCACTTCCCTTTCACCGAGCCTTCGGCGGAGGTGGATATTCAGTGCAGCTTCGAGGGCGGCACGGTGAAGGTGGGCGAGGGCGACGACTGGCTTGAAGTGCTCGGCAGCGGAATGGTGCATCCGCATGTGCTCAAATCCGCCGGGGTGGACCCGGAAGAGTGGCAGGGCTTCGCCTTCGGCATCGGAATCGACCGGCTGGCGATGCTGAAATACGGCATCCCCGACCTGCGCGCCTTCTTCGAGAGCGACCTGCGCTGGCTGCGGCATTACGGCTTTGCGGCGCTGGATGTGCCCACGCTGCATGCGGGCGTGTCGCGCTAGGCTGGCCGGATAGTGGGCAGATTGCCCGCCCTACACAAACGAAAGAGGGCGCGGCGATATCCAGCCCCCTGGAACATCGCCGCGCCCACGCTTTTGCCCCCACCCGAATGTTACTCGGGCAGAAAACCCTTCACGAAGGCCATCGAATCTTGGTCGATCACATCCATGATGGTTCCACGTGCAAGGCTGACCGCCTTCGCATCAAGCACCGGCACGGCCAGAGCGGCGGCGGCGGTGAGTGTCAGCACGACAAGCACGGGAAATCGTGCTCCGCCGGCTGCGGATTTGAAAATGGTTTGCATCTGCTCGTCCTTGCACTGTCCGCGTGCCGGTTTTCCGGCTTACACGGGTCTCTTGTTGCGCCCCGTTTTCGGGTGTCGCAGCGTCAGTTAGCGCGGCAAAAGCGGCGAGATCTGGGCGAGTTTTAGGTAATTTTGCAGAAACAGTTCTGCCGCAGGTGGTGGCATTGTTTCCACTCCGAAACGAGAGTCGCCCCGCCCTGCGGCCGGAAACGAGGGAAAGCGGCCGAAGGGCAGGGCGGTGGCGGGCGCCGGAGGGGCGCCCTAGTTTGTGGCGTTCTTGTCCTCGGAGCGCAGCCCGGGGATCAGATCGGCCACCGGCGTGTTCCACAGGCGGGCCGGGTTCATCCGGCAGAGAGCGCGGTTCAGCTCGATGTTATCGGTCAACTGACGGCATGTTGTGCCGCCCGCACCATCTGGCGAGTTGGAAATGAAGCCGAGCCCGATGAGCACAAGCACAGCAATCGCAAGTGGGCGGAGAAAACCACCAAGGGAGTCGAGAACGGACGAAAGCATGGTACCCCCAATATTCGTCAAGTGAATCGGCCCCCACCGGTTCACGGTCTTGATAGGGCTTAATTGTGGCAAAACTTGGGCAAACGCGGCGGGTTTGTGTCGATGCTGCAAGGAAGTTACAGGGGGAGCGACCTGAGAAAAGGAGCCTGTGCGATGAAGCTGTTTCGCCACGAGAATCGCGAGAGAAACCATGATACGCGCCGTATTTATGCGCTTTACGAGCTGGCCTACACGCTGGTGGATTTCGGCGCGGCGGCCTGCTTTTTGATCGGTTCGGTGCTGTTTTTCTGGCCCGCCTGGGAAACGCCCGGCGTCTGGCTCTTTACCATCGGCTCGCTGCTGTTTTTCGCCAAGCCCGCGATCCGGCTGGCGCGGGAGGTGAAGCTGCTGCGCATGGGCAAGTATGAAACGCTGGCAGAGCGGATGGAGCGTTAGGGCAGGTGGCACGCTCGCAGCACGCCCGGACAGACCTGAAAGCGCGGCTGGCGCGGCTGCGGCTCTGGGTGCGCCATCATGTGCGGCCCGGGTGGCGGGCGGTTGTGGGGGTGCTGTTGGTCTGCGGCGGGCTGCTGGGGTTTTTGCCGGTGCTGGGGTTCTGGATGATCCCGCTCGGCATTGCCGTGGCCGCGCTTGATCTGCGCCCCCTCTGGCGGCGTTGGCGCGGGCGGCGCTGAACCCGGCTTGCCCTTTTCCCCCCCACGCCATTGCGCTAAGACCCGCGCAAACCCCCGACACGGCGGATAAGGACGACCCGATGAAATTCACCCTGAGCTGGCTCAAGGAACACCTCGAAACCGAGTCCCCCCTTGACGATATCCTCGAAGCGCTGACCGATCTCGGCCTTGAGGTGGAGGGGGTCGAAGACCCGGCCTCCCGGCTTGAGGCCTTTACCATCGGCAAGGTGCTCGCCGCCGAGAAGCACCCCGATGCCGACCGGCTGAAGGTGTGTCAGGTGGCCACCGATGAGGGTGAGAAGCAGATCATCTGCGGCGCGCCCAATGCGCGCGAGGGGATCACCGTGGTGGTCGCCAAGCCGGGCACCTATGTGCCGGGGATCGACACGACAATTCAGGTGGGCAAGATCCGGGGGATCGAGAGCCACGGGATGATGGCTTCCGAGCGCGAGATGGAGCTTTCGGACGAGCACGATGGCATCATCGAACTGGAGAGCGGCGAAGTGGGTGACAAGTTCACCGATTGGCTCGCGGCCAACCGCCCCGAGGCGGTGGACCCGGTGATCGAGATCGCTATCACCCCCAACCGCCCCGATGCGCTGGGCGTGCACGGCATTGCCCGTGACCTCGCGGCGCGGGGGCTGGGCACCCTGAAGCCGCTCACCGCCCACACGATCGAGGGCAAGTTTGAGAGCCCGGTGAAGGTGCGCATCGCCGAAGACACGGCAGACGGCTGCCACGTGTTTCAGGGCCGCTACATCAAGGGCGTCAAGAACGGCCCCTCGCCGGAGTGGCTGCAAAAGAAGCTGCGCGCCATCGGGCTGCGCCCGATTTCCGCGCTGGTCGATATCACCAACTACTTCACCCACGACCGCAACCGCCCGCTGCACGTGTTTGACGGTGGCAAGGTGACCGGCGATCTGCTCATCCACCGCGCCAAGGGCGGCGAGGAGCTGCTGGCGCTGGACGGCAAGACCTATGCCATGCCCGAGGGCGCAATGGTGTTCTCAGACGATAAGGGCGTGGAGAGCATCGGCGGGATCATGGGCGGCGAGGAGTCTGGCTGCACCGAGGAGACCACGGATGTGATCCTTGAGGCGGCCTATTGGGACTTCGTGCAGATCGCGCTGACGGGCCGGGCGCTGAAGATCAACTCCGACGCGCGCTATCGCAACGAGCGCGGGATTGATCCGGGCTACAACCGGCAGGCGGTGGATGACGCCGCGGCGATGATCATCGAGCTTTGTGGCGGCGAGCCCTCCGAGCTGATCGAGGCCGGGCAGGTGCCCGATGTGAGCCGGGCCTACAAGCTGCGCCCCCAGCGGATCGAGAGCCTAGTGGGAATGGAAATTCCCGAAGCCACGCAACGCGCCTCGCTGGAGGCGCTGGGCTTCGTGATGGATGGCGATATGGCGCAGGTGCCAAGCTGGCGGCCGGATGTGAAGGGCGAGGCGGATCTTGTGGAAGAAGTCGCCCGCATCGCTTCGCTGACCGGGCTGGTGGGCAAGCCGATGCCGCGCGTCTCTGCCGGTGTGCCCGAGGCGATCCTGACCGAAAGCCAGCAGCGCGAGCGGATTGCGCGGCGGACGATTGCGGCGCTAGGGTACAATGAATGTGTGACCTACAGCTTCATTGATGAGGCGACGGCCAAGCTCTTCAACGGTGGCGAGGCTGCGACCAAGCTGGAAAACCCGATCTCCTCCGAGATGAGCCATATGCGCCCCGCGTTGCTGCCCGGGCTGTTGCAGGCGGCGGCTCGCAACCAGGCGCGCGGCTTTGCCGATATGGCGCTGTTCGAGGTGGGTGCGGCCTTCCACGGCGGCGAGCCGGGCGAGCAGCACATGCTGGCCACTGGCCTTCTGGTGGGCGCAACCGGCCCGCGTGACAGCTTTGGCGCACGCCGCGACGTGGATGTTTACGATGCCAAGGCGGATTGCGAGGCGGTTCTGGCGGCCCTCGGTGCGCCCGAGCGCGTGCAGTTTCGCCGCGAGGCGAGCGACTGGTGGCACCCGGGGCGCTCTTCGGTGATGGCGCTGGGCAAGAATGTGCTGGCCGTCTTTGGCGAGATCCACCCCCGCATCCTGCGCGAGATGGATGTGAAGGGCCCGGCGGTGGGCTTCACCATCTGGCCGCAGGCGGTGCCGGCGAAGAAGGCCAAGGGCGCTTCACGCGGGGCGGTGGTGATGGCCGATTTGCAGGCCGTGGAGCGCGATTTTGCCTTTGTTGTCGACGAGGGCGTGGCCGCGATGGACCTGATCAATGCCGCACGCGGGGCCGACAAGGCGCTGATCGAAGAGGTGCGCCTGTTTGACCAGTTCATCGGCGGCAGCCTCGGTGAGGGCAAGAAGAGCCTTGCGATCACCGTGCGGATGCAGCCCACGGGCAAGACCCTGACCGATGAAGATATCGCAGGCGTTGCCACCAAGGTGGTGGAGAAGGTCAGCAAGGCCACCGGCGGCGCGCTGCGCGGGTGAGACGCTGGCGCTGGGGATTGGTGGCGGCTGTCGCTGCCGCCGACCTGCTTGCATGGCCCCACCTGCTACGCCGTGACGTGAGCGTGGAGTGCCTGCCCGAGATGGTGGTGCGCAGCGGCCTGCTGGATGGGGCCGGGCCCGAGGGCGTGGTGCACGAGCTGCCCGGCGTGCGCGCCACATGGCACCTCTCCGGGCCGGGCAGCCTTTCAAACCAAGGGATCGAAACCGAGGCGGGGCTGGTGCCATGGCGGGCCGAACATGCCCGCCAGCTGTGCCATGAGGGCCTGCCCTGCGCCCTGAAGGTCGAAAGCGAGAGCCGCTTTGCGCTGCTCTGGGTCGAACCGGCGGAGCAGGGCTATGCCGGGGCGTTGGTGGTGCAAGATTCGGCGGACCGGCGGGTTACTTTTTCGGGCCGCGCCGAGGAGACTGCCGAAGGGGCAGCCTGCGCCGCGCTGGCGGGATGGTTCGCCTTTGCCCGGACAGAGCTCGCGCCGCCGGGCTGACCAGCCAAGAAATCTCGAAAAAGCATGGAACCCGCGCCGCTGTTCGCGCGTTTGAAACCCAATTGGTTTCAAGGAGGCCCATTATGGCCCGATTATCGGTGGCGACGATTTGCGCCGCCCTGCTGGCTACGCCAGCCCCGGCCTGCGATATCTCGCTGCCGCTGGCCGAAGGCATGTTTGCCGATCTCGACGCGCCGCTCGATCAGCTGACAAGCCTGCCCTCGGGGGCCGGGGCGTTTGAGTACCTCAATGAAAACTACCTCGACACCATTCACCTGACCCACAATGGCAAGACCTACGCCTGGACGGCCAAGAACACCGCGGCCACCTGTGCCCGGACCGGCGGCAAACGCACATGCCGCGTGGTGGCCGATAGTGAGACCCGCTTTGGCAAGATCACCCTTGCGCGTGAAGCCAAGGGCACGGCCACCCGCTATCGCTACCGGCTGCTGATGGTGGAGGGGCGGCGGCATGTGCGGCTGTTTCCGCGCCCTGCGGCGACCCGGCTCTCGGCGGCCTGCAACCTCATGCAATCGGTCGACAGCTTCCGCCGCACATGGATGCACCGGTAGGCGCGATTGAGCCGGGCGAAGACGCCTTGAAGGGCGGATGAGCCAGCCCTTTGGCCGCTCATCCACGCCTTTGGCATCTCTTCGCCTCAGCCCTCGCGCGGGGGCACGTTGAGCCCGGCCTGCACGGCGGGGCGCGCCTTGAAGCGCTCGATATAGGCGGTGACGTTCTTGCGCTCGGGCAGGCCAACCAGCTCTTCCGCACCATAGAACTCCAGCCCCATCAGCCACGGAACGATGGCCATATCGGCGATGGAGTATTCACCCGCCACCCAGTTCTTGCCCTCAAGCGCGCCGTCGAGCACGCCGAGCAGGCGCTTGGCCTCACCGATGAAGCGCTCGCGGGGGCGCGGGTCTTCGATCTGGCTTCCGGCGAACTTCACAAAGTAGCCGAGCTGCCCCAGCATCGGGCCAAGCCCGCCCATCTGCCACATCAGCCATTGGTTGACGATATGCTTGCCGGTGCTGCTCTCGCCATAAAACTTGCCCGTCTTCTCAGCGAGATAGATCAGGATTGCCCCGCTCTCCCACAGCGCCAGCGGCTCGCCGCCCGGGCCGTCTGGGTCGATGATGGCGGGGATCTTGTTGTTGGGGTTCAGGCTGAGAAACTCGGGGCTCTTCACGTCCTTGTCGGACACCGTCACCCGATGCGCCTCATAGGCCAGGCCCATCTCTTCCAGCGCGATGCCGATCTTGCGGCCATTCGGCGTGGGGAAGGAAAACAGCTGCAGCTTGGACGGGTCTTCGACCGGCCAGCGCTTGGTGACGTTGAAGTTTGAAAGGTCTGTCATTCGGCATGTCCCTGAAATGTTGCTTTCGGGCTACGTAGCGTCACCGACGCATAAAAAAAGCTGAAATTGTGGCAAATGTTGTTTAAAAGCCCGCCAGCCTCGGTGGGGCTGTTAAACAGTGCGCTAACACGTGCGAGAGGGACCAAGGACATGATGAAAGAATTCAAGGACTTCATTGCCAAGGGCAATGTGATGGACATGGCGGTGGGTATCATTATCGGTGCTGCCTTTACCGCGATCGTCAGCTCGATGGTGGCCGATCTGATCAACCCGATCATCGGCCTCTTCACTGGAGGGCTCGACTTTACCAACAACTACGCCGTGCTGAGCGGCGACGTGGCCGAGGGCACCTCGCTGGAAGCCGCGCGTGAGGCCGGGGCTAACGTGTTTGCATGGGGCAGCTTCGTGATGGCCGTGATCAACTTCCTGATCATCGCTTTCGTGGTCTTCATGCTGGTGCGCTACGTCAACAAGGTGAAGGCGATGGCCGAGAAGCCCGAGGAAGTGGCCCCCGAAGTGGAAAGCGGCCCCTCCGAGCTGGACGTGCTGCTCGAAATCCGGGACTCGCTGAAAAAGGGCTGATCCGGTTTGATCTGACGGAAAGGGGCGCTCTGCGGGGCGCCCTTTTTTGTGCCCGGAGTTTCGGTGTGCCACGGTATGCAATGGGGCGGTTTTGCCGCAGTCGGGTGTTCACGCTTTCGTGTTACCCAAGCGTCACGTTGTGGATGGTTTTGGAGGACACACCATGGGGGCACAGATGGGCGCACGGCCCGTATTCATCCTTCTCGGCCCGCCCGGCGCGGGCAAGGGCACGCAGGCGCGGCGGCTGGAGGAGCGCTTTGGCTTGGTTCAGCTTTCGACCGGCGATCTGCTGCGCGCGGCGGTGGCTGCGGGCACCGAAGCGGGCCGCGCGGCCAAGGCGGTGATGGAGGCTGGCGGGCTGGTGAGTGACCAGATCGTTCTGGATATCCTCGCCGACCGGCTGGCCGAGCCGGATGTGGCGGGCGGTGTGATCCTCGATGGGTTTCCGCGCACCACGGTGCAGGCCGAGGCGCTGGATGCGATGCTGGCCGCACGCGGAGAGCGGGTGACAGGGGCGATCTCGATGGAGGTTGACGATGCCGCCATGGTCGCACGGATTGCCGGGCGCTTTACCTGCGGGGCCTGCGGTGAGGGCTACCATGACAGCTTCAAACCCACCGCGGTGGAGGGCGTGTGCGATGCCTGCGGCGGCACCGAGATGAAGCGCCGCGCTGATGATAAGGCCGAGACCGTGGCCGCACGGCTGGAGGCCTACCACGCCCAGACCGCACCGCTCATTGGCTACTATGCCGGGCAAGGCGTTTTGGACCGGGTGGATGCAATGGGCGAGATCGACGCGGTAACGGCATCGCTGACCGCTCTTGTCGAGCGGATGCGCGCCCCGGCCCAAGTCTGACCGCAGCGCAAAAAAAGGGGCGGCACCCTTGCGGGGCCGCCCTTCAAGTTTGCCATTTCTGGCAGGGAGAGTTCAGATGTCTGCGATATCGGCGCGGCTCAGCCCGATGTCGTCCAGCTCGCGGTTGCTGAGCTTGGAGAGCGCCTTGCGGGTGATGCGGCGATCGTTCCAGTCGGCGATAACGCCGGCGGGGCGGGTGAGGAAGTGGGCGAGCTTACCGGCGAGAGTGCTGCCGGAGGCGCGGGCGGTCGGGTCAAAGAAATATGCCATCGGGGTTTTCCTTATAGGCGCGGATCGGGGAGGGGCGGTTTTGTAACCGCTGCATTCTGAGGCTCAATTAGAAGCGGATTGCTCATTTAACAAGCGCAGTTAAAACATGCCCGCCATGCAATTTGTGCATGGGTCATGTAATTCGTAACCACTTGGAAACTCTTGTGAAATTTCCGTGACAGGGTGGTGCAGAAAGTGCCGTTTCCGCCCCTTGGGGCGTCGTTTTCCGCCCGGTTGCCCGGCGCGGCCCACCGCATTCCCGCTTGGGATTGTTCACGTTTCGTGCTAATCGGTTAAAAAGCGCTGCGAATTGCGGGCATGTGAGAGGGCGAGCATGAGGATAATCGGGGTCGATCCGGGCCTGCGCAACCTTGGGTGGGGCGTGATCGAGGCCGAGGGCAGCCGCATGATTCATGTCGCCAACGGGATTTGCCAGAGTGACGCCGCCGCGCCGCTCGCCACGCGCCTGCAATCGCTTTTCCGCGCCTTGAGCGCCATCATCACCGAATACGCCCCTGAGGCGGCCGCCATCGAGGAAACCTTCGTCAACCGCGATGGGCAGGGCACGCTGAAGCTGGGCCAGGCCCGGGGCGTGGCGCTGCTGGCGCTGGCCGAGGCCGGATTGGCCCCGGGCGAATACGCCCCCAACACCGTGAAGAAGGCGGTGGTCGGCACTGGACATGCCGCCAAGGGGCAGATTGCCCATATGGTGGCGCATTACTTTCCGGGCGCGAAGGTGGCAGGTGCCGATGCCGCCGATGCGCTGGCCATTGCCATTTGCCATTCGCACCATTCCGGCCCGGGCGCTGCCAAGCTGGCCGCTGCGCTGAGGGCGGCAGGATGATCGGGCGGATCGCAGGGCGGCTGGATTATCGGGCTTCCGATCACGTGCTGATCGACGTGCGCGGCGTGGGCTATCTGGTTTACGTCTCCGAGCGGACGCTGGCCGCGCTGCCCGGCCCCGGCGAGGCGGTGGCGCTTTATACCGACCTGTTGGTGCGCGAGGACAACCTGCAACTCTTCGGCTTTCCGACCCTGCTGGAAAAGGAATGGCACCGGCTGCTGACCTCCGTGCAGGGCGTTGGCGCGAAGGTTTCGCTCGCAATTCTCGGCACGTTGGGGCCGGAGGGCGTGGGCCGGGCGATTACGCTGGGCGACGCGGCGGCGGTAAAATCGGCACCGGGCGTGGGGCCGAAGCTGGCGGCACGGGTGGTGAACGAGCTGAAGGAAAAAGCCGCCGCCGTCATGGCGATGGGCAGCTTTGGAGGCGGCGCGCTCTCGCCAGAGACGGTGGAAGTTGTGGAGGCCGATGCGCCTGTTGCCACCCCCGCGGCCGCCTCGGCACCCGTGGCGAGCGGCAGGGCAGAGGCGCAGGCCGATGCGCTATCGGCACTGGTCAACCTCGGCTACGGGCAGAGCGAGGCGGCACAGGCGGTGGCGCAGGTGGAGGGCGAAGACTCCGGCGCCCTGATCCGCGCGGCGCTGAAGCTGCTGGCGCCGAAGGGCTGATATGGCAGAACCGGACCCAACCCTGCGCCCCGAGCCGCGCGAAGAGGATGCCGCATCGGGCGCGCTGCGGCCCGAGAGCCTTGATGACTTCACCGGTCAGGCGGAGGCGCGGGCAAACCTGAAGGTGTTCATCGAAAGCGCCAAGCGGCGCGGGCAAGCGATGGATCACACGCTGTTTCACGGCCCCCCCGGCCTTGGCAAGACGACGCTGGCGCAGATCATGGCAAAGGAACTCGGCGTCGGCTTTCGCATGACCTCCGGGCCGGTGCTGGCGCGGGCGGGCGACCTTGCGGCGATCCTCACCAACCTCGAGCCGCGCGATGTGCTCTTCATCGACGAGATCCACCGGATGAACCCGGTGGTGGAAGAGGTGCTCTACCCGGCGATGGAAGATTTCGCGCTCGATCTCGTCATCGGCGAGGGGCCTGCGGCGCGCTCGGTGCGGATCGAGCTGGAGCCCTTCACACTGGTGGGCGCCACCACGCGGCTGGGGCTGCTGCAAACGCCGCTTCGCGACCGTTTCGGCATTCCGACGCGGCTGAACTTTTATACCGTGGACGAGCTGCACAGCATCACCATGCGCGGGGCGCGGATGCTGAAGATCGCTTGCGAGGAAGACGGCGCACGCGAGATTGCGGCCCGCTCACGGGGCACGCCGCGCATTGCCGGGCGGTTGCTGCGGCGGGTGGTGGATTTTGCGCTGGTCGAGGGTGACGGGCGGATCACCAAGGCGATTGCCGATGGTGCGCTGACCCGGCTGGGGGTGGACAAGCTGGGGCTCGACGGGGCCGACCGGCGCTACCTGAGCCTCATTGCAGAGGCCTATCAGGGCGGGCCGGTGGGGGTGGAAACGCTCTCTGCCGCGCTCTCCGAGAGCCGGGACGCGATTGAAGAGGTGATCGAGCCCTACCTGCTGCAACAGGGGCTGATCCAGCGCACCCCGCGCGGGCGAATGCTGGCGCAACGGGCGTGGAGCCACCTCGGCCTTGCCGCGCCGCGCGGGCCGGGCGACCTGTTTGAGTAACCGCGCCGCCTTGCTGCGACGCGCAGGCTTTGGCACAACCGGGCCATGAGCCCAGACGACATTGCCCGCCTCTTCACCCGCACCGACGGGACTTATCATTTCGCCCGCTGGGAGCGACCCATCGTGCCCATCGTCTTCGGTGTCGAAGATGAAACGCTTGGCGTGGTGAAAGGCGCCTGCGAAGCCGTTGTTGCGATGGCGGGCCACAAGATGGCCGAGATGGACAATGAGCAGGGGGCCAACCTGTTTTTCTTCTTCTTTCGCGAATGGGAAGAGCTGCTGGCGGTGCCCGACCTTGGCGGGATGATCCCGGGTCTGGAGGCCCTTGTGGAGCGGCTGGAGAAGGCCGGGGCCTCGTCTTACCGGGCGTTTCGCTTTGAGACGGCGGGGGCCATTC
Source organism: Vannielia sp. ABF1_015 (assembly GCF_056160745.1). Lineage (NCBI taxonomy): Bacteria > Pseudomonadati > Pseudomonadota > Alphaproteobacteria > Rhodobacterales > Paracoccaceae > Vannielia > Vannielia sp. ABF1_015. The sequence continues at coordinate 94,136 of NZ_JBSWXT010000003.1, read as the reverse complement.
GGGCGGGGTTTGTCTTTGTGCGGATGGATGAGGCGAACCGCGCGCTCTCAGCGGAGGCGCTGGCGCTGAACCAGATGGCGCGGGTGATGCTTGACTGGGGCGAGGGGGCCTTTGCCGGGGCGTCGCCGCTGGCGCTGGCCAAGGGGCGGGCGGTGCTGCGGCCCGAGATCGCGGAGGTGATCGTAGCGGCCTATGATCCGGTGATGCCGGCGGTGGCCCATGACCCCAGCCACGCCCTGCGACTGGCCGCGAGGGTGGGGCGATGAGCCATCTGTTCCCCTGCGAGGTCTATTATGAAGACACCGACCTGTCGGGCTTTGTTTACCACGCCAACTACCTGAAATTCATCGAGCGCGCCCGCTCAGCTTGGGTCGCCGGGCTTGGGGTGGATCAGAACGCGATGCGCGAGGCCGGGCTGGTGTTTGCCGTGCGGCGGATCGAGGCGGATTTTCTGGCCCCCGCGCGGCTGGGCGACGCATTGGAGGTAGAAACTCGCGTGGCCAGCCAGACGGCGGCGCGGATGGTGCTGGCGCAGCGGGTGTTGCGGGGCGGCGTGGCGCTGTTTGAGGCGCAGGTGACGCTCGTGGCAATGGGCACCGGCGGGCGACCTGTGCGGCTACCCGAGGCGCTGCGCGGGGCCTGAGAGGGCCAACCGGGGCTCAACTCATCGGGGCGGGGCCGTAGCAGCGGATATGCAGGTGGGTGCAGCGGGGCGGCGACCAATCGGTGCGATCCCAGCAATAGGCCTCGCCACCGTCAATCAGCCGCAGGATCCACACCACAGGCTCGCCCGCGTCAGTTGTCCGCTGCTCGCCGTGCAGAAACATGGTGATGGAGCCATCATCACTTTCCAGCACGTCATAGACGCCCTGCTGATCAATCTCGCCAAGATAGTTTGTCATCGGGCCGCGCCAGTCGAACCACGAGGTTTTGCGGGCCGCATCGAAGGTAATGCTGTGGGGGTTCTCGTCGCAGTGCATCCCTGTGACATCGGGAAAGGCCCATGTGTTGGCGGCGAGATGGGCGAAGATATCGCGCGGCAAGGGACGCTCGGGTGTTTGGGCCAGAGCGGCGCCGGTGGTGAGACAGGCCAGAAGGGTAAGGAGGGGGCGATGCATGGGCGCGAGCCTAGCCTGCGCGCCGCCGGGCGCAAGAGGGGCGATGGCGGGTGCCCTAGCCTGTGGTGGGCTGTGGCCGAGGCGGCCTTACCTTGGGGCATGGCCGCGCGTCGGTGTTTGCCTCTCCCCGCGCCGGCTCGGCGGGTTGGGGCACAGCGGAAACGGCGGGCAGGTAGAGCGTGAACCGGCTGCCTTGGCCGCTTTGTGATTCGGCATGGGCATGGCCGTGCGCCTGATGTGCAAACCCCTCCACCATCGAAAGCCCCAACCCGGTGCCATGGCCCTTGGCCTTGGTTGAAAAGAAGGGGTCGAAGACCTTGCCGATAATCTCTTCGGGGATGCCGATGCCATTGTCGCAGACCGAAAGCGCCACATAGGCCCCGGAGGGAAGCCAAGCCGGGTGCGGATCCCCGCGCGTGAGGTGCTTGGCCTGAAAGTGCATTCTTCCGCCCTCAGGCATGGCGTCGCGGGCGTTGATCGCAAGGTTGAGCAGGGCGGCTTGCAGCGTGGTTTCATCGGCGAGGATGTACGGCAGGTCAGGCTCGGCCGTCACGCTCAGGCCAATGTTGGGCGGGGCCACGCGCCGCACCAGCCGCTCAACCTCCAACAGCACCTCTTCAGGGTCCAGCCGCACAGGCTCGGTCATCGGCGCGCGACTCAGGGCAAGCAACTGCCGGGTCAGGGCCGCGCCGCGCCAGCAGGCGGTGAGCGCCTCTGTGCTGAAGGCCTCCCGGTCGCTGTCGCTCTCTGCAGTCCGGATCATCTCAAGGTTGCCCTGAACCACGCTGAGCATGTTGTTGAAGTCATGCGCCAGCCCTCCGGCCAGCGTGCCGACGGCTTCCATCTTCTGGGCCTGAAAGAACTGCCGTTCTGTATCCAGCAATCTGCGATGAGATCTGTTGGCCTCGTAAACGGCGATGAGAAAATAGCTGATGATCGCTGCGGACAGAATCATGGCGGTGTAAAACAACGGCCCGCCGCCGGGGGCCTCATAGGTGGATGCGGAAATTGCCAGGAATGCGCCCCCGAGGGGGGCCATATAGGCTGCAGATATTTGCCATATCCGCGCACGGACCAAAAAGACATTAAGCACGCCGCCAACCAGTAAAATTAGTGCGCCAAATTTCATGGAGTGGTTTTCATGAAGCCAAAGATAAACCGGGAGTGCAGCGTAAATAGAGGCGATCAGAACAGAGATGCCGACCATAGCGGCAAAGAACTTGCCGGAGGTGGCCTGGGGCCAGCGCCAGAGCACGTATTTTTCCAAGCCCACGGCAGCATAGTAAGCGCCAAGCCAAAGCGGAAGCAGGGTCAGACTTGTGAGCAGGGTGCCGGCCGCTGTGCCAATGAGCATCAGCAGCAATCTGGCGGAGAATTCTGCGCTGCGCACACGTTCTGCGCTGCGCAACACGCCAAGGTGTGCGCTATAATCGCTTTTGTCCGTCATGCTTCCCACAGGCCGCCGCGCTCAGAGAATCCAGCAAGCTTCTGAGTGGGCGAGACGAAAGTTCTCTCGTGTAACTATCTTGAGGCTAGCGTGCAAAAAAAAAGATTTCAATCCAAAGGCGAGGAGCGGAATTAAATTTTATTTGGAAATTAATAACTAGAAAGAATGTGACTAATCACATATATTAAATACAACTTTGAAATTCGTGGCCCTGTCTCAACCTGCCCAGCACGCGCCAAAGCCAAGCCGCGGCTCGGCTTGCGCTGGGGCAGCTGCCTGCCAGGTGTAACGATTGTCGGGGTCGGGAAGGCGGGGCCTAGTCAGGCTCGCGCAGGAGCCCGAAACTGAAAGCGCCGCCCACAGAGTATGATCCGGGGCGGCGCTTGGCATGCTAAGGGAACAGGCTCAGAAGCCGAGGCCCTCGTATTTCTTCTTGAACTTCGACACGCGGCCACCGGTGTCCATCAGGCGGGTGTTGCCGCCGGTCCAGGCCGGGTGAACCGAGGGGTCGATGTCGAGCGACAGCGTGTCGCCCTCGGCGCCCCAGGTCGATTTCATCTGCACAACGTCGCCATTGGTCATCTTGACGTCGATGAGGTGATATTCGGGATGCAGGTCTTTTTTCATATCTCTGCTCCTTAAGCTTCGGCGCCGGATTTATCAGCGAGCGGCTTGTAGTTGGTGTCTTCCGCGATCCGGGCCGATTTGCCGCGGCGGGTGCGGAGGTAGTAGAGCTTGGCGCGGCGAACGCGACCACGACGCACCACGGTGATGCTGTCGATGTTGGTTGCGTGCAGCGGGAACACCCGCTCGACGCCTTCGCCGAAAGAGATCTTGCGCACGGTGAACGAGCCGGCAATGCCGTCGCCGTTCTTGCGGGAGATGCACACGCCTTCGTAGTTCTGAACGCGGGTGCGGGTGCCCTCGGTCACCTTGTAGCCAACGCGCACGGTGTCGCCGGCTTTGAAATCGGGAATGTCTTTCCCGAGGGAGGCGACTTGTTCGGCCTCCAGTTCAGCGATCAGGTCCATCTGATCCACTCCTATCGTTGCCCGTGGTATGCCACGGAGGTTTGGCGTGTCTCAGAGCTTCGGGTTTTTTACCGGGTCCGCCATTTTGCGCCCGCCGAAGAGTTCAGCCACTGTTCCTTGGTCTACGTCCGAAGGGCCTTGGCCCATACCCGAACGGTCCGGGGGCGATTCCGCCCGCAGACTGGCGCTGTTTAGGGGGATGGAGGCTTTGGATCAAGGGGTTTGTGGGCGTCGGCGTCTGTGAGCCAGTCGAGCAGGCGCGGGCGGCTTCACGCACAGGGCAAAGACGGTGAGCACCGCAAGCAGCTCGTTGGCCAGCCTGAACTGTGTGGGGGTGAAGCCAAGCCAGATACCGATTGCAAGGATCACGCCTACCACTGCGGCGGCCCTCCATCGCCCGCTCTGGTGCGTCAAACCCGTGGCTCAGGGCCCTTGGCGAAGAAAATCTCTCCACCAGCGCGGGCTCAGCAGCTCGGGGCGGAACACCAGCAGCAGGATCACCGCAAGCGGCACGCCGATTGCGGGGGTGGTGAGGATGAGGAGCACCAGCAAAACCGCCGCCGGGGTGGCCAGCAGCGCCTTGGTGGCGAGGGGGAGATTGGAGAGTTTTTCTTTCACGGCTCGGTGCAGGGCCTTCTATGCGCGTCTTCTGCCGCAACTAATGATGAAACCGGGCAACAGGGTGGCGAGGGTTTGGCGGTTGGTTCACAGGGACGAAACGCTGTGTTGCCCTGTGGCCTCCCCGGTGCCCCGCGCACCGGCGAGGCCGTGCCACCCAGGGGTGCGCTCAGGCGGCGGCTTTTGCCTTTGGCTCATGATGGCGCAGGAGGCCCAGATCGCTTGTAAAGCTGAAGCCGGAGCGGGTGGAGTGGGCGAGGTTGCTCGTTGGCATGTCGATCTCATGGGGAAACTTCGGGCGCGGCACCTGCGTGTTGTGCCGGGCTTCCAGCCGCAGCAGCCGGGCCTCCAGCGCTTCTGCCGTCAGGCTGCAAACCGGCCCGTCCAGCGGCAGCGCGTGGTAGCGATAAAAGCCTGCGTTCCAGCGGGTTACCACAACGTTCCAGCGCTGAATTGCCCGCTCGCGGCCCCAGCGCCCGTTTTCTTCCAGCAGGCTGCCCATCACCGCTCCGGCGATGAAGTGCCATGCGGTGGCGCGGTCGCAGGCCGGTTGTTCGAGAATCCAGAACGCGGCGGCGAGGCGGTCGCCCTCCAACCCGTCAAACTGGGTGGCGATGTCATCCCACAGCTCCACGTCGGGCGGCATGGCGCGCAGGAAGGGCAGCCAGCCTCCGACGATGAGGTGGTTGGCCTTGGCGGCAGGGCCGGTGCTGCGCTCGGCCCTACGTGTTGCCGAGGCGGCATTTGTGGCGGCGCTGGCCCAACGGCTCCTCCGGCGCTCGGCCCGGGCCTGCCTGCGCGCATCATCCCGTGCGGCGCGCTTGGCGGCCATCGCGTCGGGCCAGATCAGCTCGCGCAGCAACACCACGCAGATCACCGGAAGCAGCGGCAAAACAACCGTCACCGCAGCCTGCGGGAAGGCCTGCACCAAGCCGAGCAGAACCAGAAAGCCGAAGGCCAATCCGGGGAGTTCGAGTAGTTTGCCCAATGTTCTGCCTCAAAGCCGTCTGAATTCGATGCAGATTTGAGCAGTAAACCCGGCAAATACGTGGCAAAGGGCAGGAATTCGCGGGGCAAAGGGGGTTTCTCGGCACCATTGGCGCGTGGGCCGCAGAGGCGATTTTAGCGCTTCTTCCAAAGGTCGGGGCGGCGGCTCTGCGTGAGCGTTTCGCTCATCTCGCGGCGCCAATCGGCAATCCGGCCATGATGGCCCGACAGCAGCACCTCGGGGATCGCCCGCCCGCGCCATGTGGCAGGCTTGGTATATTGCGGATGCTCCAGCAACCCGTTGGAATGGCTCTCTTCTTCCGTCGAGGCCTCGTTGCCGAGCACGCCCGGCAGCAGGCGCACGGTGGCATCGAGCATCGCCTGCGCGGCAATCTCGCCGCCGGTCAGCACGAAGTCTCCGAGTGACACCTCCGCGACACCGAACTCTTCCAGCACGCGCTCGTCCACGCCCTCAAACCGCCCGCACAGCAGGGTCAGCCCGCGCCCGGCGGCAAAGCGGCGGGCCATGGCCTGATCAAACGGCTTGCCGCGCGGCGAGGCATAGAGCACCGGCCATTCGACCCGGTCGGGCGGGGTGCCACGGGCAGCGTCTTCAAGCGCCTCGCCCACCACATCGGCGCGCAGCACCATGCCCGCGCCGCCGCCTGCGGGCGTGTCATCGACATTGCGATGGCGGCCCTTGCCGTAGTCGCGCAGCCGCAGGGTTTCGAGCGCCCATTTGCCCTCTTCCAGCGCCCGCCCGGTGAGCGACTGGCCAAGCACGCCGGGGAAGGCCTCGGGGAAAAGGGTGATGATCTTGGCGGTCCATGACGTGGCAAGGCGCGGGCCGGGGCCCATCAGGTCGCGAGGGGTGCGCGAGGCCGAGATCGAGAGGCGCCCGTGGGATTTGTTTCCATGGCTCTTTGGGCTGTCACTCATTCGACGATCCTGCCTGTGGTCGGGCGTTCGGCATGAGGGCCGGGCGCAGTGGCAAAGCACATCGAGGCGGCGATGTCGGGGGTGAGGCTAGTCATCTGCCCGGCTCGCCTCTTCAACGCGGCGCGTGGTGTCGTCCACCAGCGCATCAAGCTCGCGGCTGAGCCGGGGCGGAAAGGCGAGGCGGGCCAGCGCGGTGGCCCCGAGGCCAAGCGCGAGCCACGGCCAGACGGGAAGGGCGGCGGCAAAGCCGGTGAGCGAGCGCAGGCCCCAGCCGAAGGCCAGCAGCACCAGTGCCAGCGCGGCGACCACCGCAAGCGAGGCGGCGGCCAGCAGCGGCTGGGGCGGGATGCGCTCCATGGCGAGGTTGAACAGGGCAAAGATCGCCCCGAATCCCGCCACGGCCCACCAGCCCGCGCCATAAAGCCCCGCCGTCACAGGCGCGATGTAGAGCACGGCGATGGCAAGCCAGAAGAGCCGCAAGCGCATCGGTCAGCTCTCCTCGGGCGGGTCGGCGACGATGCGGCCCGCGGCAAGGTCCACCGTGGGCACGGCCTCGCGGGTGAACGGGATGAGAAAGCTGTCACTGCTGCCAACGCGGCGAATCTCCAGCAGGTCGCCCGCGCCATGATCATGCACCGCCTGCACCTGGCCCAGCTTCTCGCCGCCAGCATCGGTGACGGTGAGGCCGATCAGGTCGGAATGGTAAAACTCGTCATCAGGCAGCGCGGGCAACACGGTGCGGGGCACGTAAAGCCGCGTGCCCTTCAGCGCATCGGCTTGCTCCTTGGTGGTGATGCCGGTCAGCCGCGCGCCGAGGGCCCCCTTGAGCGGGCGGGTGAGGGTGACGGAAAACTGCCGCTTGCCGTCCTCGGTGGCAAGCGGCCCGTAGTCGGCAATATCGGATGGCTCGGCGCAAAAGCTCTTCAGCCGCACCTCTCCCTGCACCCCGAAGGCCCCACCGATCGCGCCGACGCAGATCATCCCGTCACTCATCGCCCGTCTCCGATACATAGCCGCGCCGCGTAGCTGCCGCCCTCGGCCTCGCAGGCATCGACCGAGAGTTGCCAATGCGCGGCATAGCCAAAGGCGAAGGCGGCGGCGGGGATGAGAAGTTTGCGTAAGAGCCAGAACATGGGGCGGTTGTTAGTGGATTTGCCGGGGGCGGGGCAATGGGGAAGCAGCGCGAAGAAGGCCGGCAGGCGGCTCATCGGGCCAATGACCCTCTTCGCAGGTGCCGGCTCTAGCGGCCAAGCAGCGAATACTTGGCCTGTTTCAGTGCCTCCTTGTCGAGGTCGGAGCGGTTGAGTTCCAGCAGGGCCTCCAGCACCTCCGGGTCGCGGCGCTGGTTCATGTGGCGCGGGGGCTTCAGCTTGGCGCGGCGGGCCACTGGCAGGCCGATGAGATCCAGCAGCGGGGTGGCAGGGCCGAATTCTGCCTCGGCAAGCTCTTCCAGCCGCGCGGTTTTGACCGGGCTTTTCACCGCCGCGCGGGTGGCCTCGATCACCGGGGCAAAATCGGCAGCCGTCGGGTTGGCCGCGCTGAAGGTCTCAAAATCCAGCTCCATCCGCGAGCTCTTCACGTGCTCAGCCCATGCGCTTTGCAGCCAAGGTCCGGCGTCGCGCAGGGAGAAGAAAAAGCAGAGCTCCGTCTGCGGCCCGAACCGCTCGATGATGCATTGCTCCAGAACCTCGGCAATCTCCGGCACGGCACCATAGCTGGGCAGCCCGGCGCGGCCCGCCATATGGCCCGATAGCTCCTCGGACGAGAGGAGCAGATCGCGTTTTCGGCCAAGGTCGAGCCCGGCGAGGTAGTCGGAAAAGCGCCGCCGCAGCTTTTCCAGCGAGAACGGGTCTCGCCATGTGGAAAATGCGCGGGTGGCAAAAAGAACGGGCTCCAGCTGTTGCCGGAGCCCGAGGGCCATGACTGGCCAGAGATGTTTGGCATTGGCGCGCAGAAACGCTTGGGCAGAGGTCGTCCCGGTCTTGTGAAAGCCCATGTGGACGAGCGCCCGCACCGGGCGATCCCGCGCGTCAGCCACGCCGGATTACTCGGCGGTTTCTTCGGCAGCAGCCTCCTCGGCGGGCTCTTCAGCCGGGGCGTTGGCGGCTTCGGCGGCGGCAGCAGCCTTGGCGGCCTTCTCCTCGGCGCGCTCTTCGGCCTTCTTGCCCGGCTTGGCCTTGTTGGGGTTGTTGCGCTCGGTCTTCTCGCGCACGCCAGCGGCTTCGAGCATCCGGGCGATCCGGTCGGTCGGCTGGGCGCCCTGATCGAGCCAGTACTGCACGCGCTCCATGTTCATTTTCACGCGCTCTTCGCTGTCTTTGGGGAGCAGCGGGTTGTAGGTGCCGAGCTTCTCCTTAAAGCGGCCGTCGCGGGGCATCCGGCTGTCGGCAGCGACGATTGAGTAGAACGGGCGCTTCTTGGAGCCGCCGCGTGCAAGACGAATTTTCATGGCCATTGTGAGTTCTCCTTTGGAATGGCTGTCATGGTGAGGGGCCGAGCCCCTACGATTGGTGTGCCTCGTGGTGGTGGATGACTTCCTGAATGATGAAGTTCAGGAATTTCTTGGCGAATTCCGGGTCGAGGTCGGCCCGTTTCGCAAGGTCTTCGAGCCGCGCGATCTGCACCGCTTCGCGGGCGGGATCGGACGGGGGAAGGTCGTGTTCGGCCTTCAGCACGCCCACGGCCTGGGTGTGCTTGAAGCGCTCTCCGAGGGTGTAGACAAGGATGGCATCGAGCCGGTCGATGCTTTCGCGGTGGCCCTTGAGCAGCTGCGCCGCACGGGTGGCGTCGTCCTGAGTGGTGGTCGCGTCAGTCAACGGTGCCTCCCTTTGGTTTGAAGATCGGGTCGATATGGTGCTCGATTTCCAGCGCGATCCCGTCGCCCAACTGGGTGGTGCGCAGGGTTTCGAGGCTGGGGTGACGATAGACGGCGGCCTCATCGTTGCCGATGCTCGGGGCCTCCTTGTCCTTGGTGCAGCCCAGCCGCTCGGCCAGCTTGATCGAGCTGAGGTCATAGGGGTCGAGGTAGCTCACCGCACCCTCCCAGCCCTGATCGTGGTAGAAATAGCGCCGCGCCCGGTCGGTTGCCTCCAGCGCAAAGCCCTTGCCGGCCTTCTCGGGCCAGATGATCCAGGCAATCTCGCGCTCGGGCCAGCCTGCAGGGGCCCAACCGCCGGCCATGCCCACGGTTTCGCCCGTCTCCTTGAGGTGGATCATCCACATGCCGAAGCCCCGGATATGCCAGTGGCCGATCTCGGCGGCATAGAGCATCCAGCTTTCATAGGGGTTAAGCGGCCCGCCCATGAAGCGGCTGCGGTAGGAGGCGAACGTGGCCTTGAAGTTCGGGTAATCCTCGGGCGCAGGAGGCTCAAGGCGCAGGCGCTTGGTTTCCAGCGTGGGAATCGTCACCGGGCGCGGGCCGGGCACGGTCAGCGGGTTTTCCAGCGGGTTGCCGGTGAAGATTTCGGGGGGCTGGCTCATGCGGCTGCCTCCCGCTTCGGGTGACGCCAGATCACGCAGGGCGCATTGAAAAATTCCACCTCGCGCTCGGGCGCGGCGCCCAGCCGTTCGGCAAGCGCGGCGGAGCGGGTGTTGCCCTGCCGGATATAGGAGATTGGGCCGTCGATGCCGAAGTGCTCTGCGCCATAGGCAAGCGCCGCCTGCGTTGCCTCGAAGGCCAGCCCGCGGCCCTCGAAGCCGTCGTGCAGCCACCAGCCGATTTCCGGCTCGTGCCAGCCGTCGTTGAACAGGAAGCCGGTGCGCCCCGCCGCTTCGCCGGTGGCGCGATCCTCGATCATCCACTGGCCGTAGCCGCGCAGCGCCCAATGGCCGATGGAGGCCAGCATCACGCCCCAGGCCGCGCGGCGCGGGTAGGGGCCGCCGACCCATTTGGAGCGTTCGGATTCGCCGAAGGCCACGGCAGCGGGAAAGTCGCGCTCTTCCGGCGCGCGCAGGATGCAGCGCTCGGTTTCGATCACCGGGACGTTCAGGGCGGACATGCGGCTCATGCGTAGGCCTCCATGCCGCCCTCGGCGGTGTCTGCGGGGCCGGGGTGGCGCCAGATGTGCACGGTGCCGTGGCGTTCGTGCACAAAGTCGCCGTCAGGCCGCGCGCCCATCCGCTCGGCCACGCGGGCGGAGGCCACGTTGCCCGGCTTCACAAGGCTGATCGCCGTCTGCCAGCCCAGCACGTCATAGGCATAGCTGCGGGCGGCCAATGCGGCCTCGGTGGCATAGCCCTTGCCCTCGTGGCCCTCGAACAGATCCCAGCCGATCTCCGGCTCGGGCCAGCCCTCGGGGGCGAAGAGGCCGACGAGGCCCGCCGTCTTGGCGCCCCCCTTGATGTCAACGATCCAGCGCCCGAAGCCTGCCAGCGTCCAATGGCCGATTTCCATCGCCAGCATCCGCCAGCTGCCCTCGCGGTTCAGCGGGCCGCCGACAAACTTCGACCGCTCCGAGGCATAGAACGCCGCGAAAGGCTCGAAGTCGCCCATCTCGGGCGCGCGCAGCACAAGGCGCTCGGTTTCCAGTGTCGGGATCATTGGTCTGGCCTCTTGTGACGCCAGATGAAGAGATCGGGGTTGGGCGAGGGGATGCGGTCGGCGTTCATCCGCTGCGCCAGCGTGTTGGAGCGGCTGTTGAAGCTGTCGACGTAGCTGACCATCGAGGGCAGGCCGAGCAGGCAAAAGCCGATCTCGCGCGCCGCTTCAGCGGCCTCGCGGGCCAGCCCCTTGCCCTCGTAGGCTTCTGTGAAAAACCAGCCAAGCTCCGGCTCCTCGTCGCCCGGCTCAAAGCCGATCTGGACGAAACCGGCGCAGGCGCCCTCGTGCATCACCGCCCAAAGCCCGTGGCCGCGCAGCAGCCAGCAGCCGACCATGGCGGCATATTCGCGGAACGCGCTCTCACGGTCCTGCGCACCGCCCATGCCCGCGCCGCGCACAGGGTCGCAGGCGATCTCGGCAAAGACATCGAAGTCTGCCAGCGTGGCCGGGCGCAGGCGGGTGCGGGCGGTGTCGGCCACCGGCAGCAGGGCAGAGACCTGCGCGGCCAGCTTTGCGGCGGCACCGGGAATGGGGCGTTCATGCGGGGCGCGGTTCATCTCGGGCATCTTAGGCGTGCTCCGGGCGGGGGTGGCGATACACCACCGTGTCTTCGGGCGTTTCGCCATCGGGGCGCCGGGCCTGCCCGTCTTCCGCCGCGCCGAGACGGCGGGCGAGGGCGATGGAGCGGTCATTCTCCGGGTCGATGTAGCTGACGACGGTTGCCGCGGGCAGGTTGGCCCAGGCCCAGGCCAGCAGGGCCTGCGCTGCTTCAAAAGCGTAGCCCTTGCCTTCAAACTCGGGCCAAACGCACCAACCCAGCTCCGGCTCGGGGAACTGCTCGGGCTTGGTGAGACCGATCTGGCCGATGAAGGCGTTGCTCTCGCGCAGGTCGATCGCAAGGCTGCCGTGCCCCAGCAGCGGCCAGCTTCCCACCTCGGAAGAGAGCCAGTACCACATTTCCTTCCGGCAAATCGGGCCGCCCATGTAGCGCGCCCAATCGGTCGCAAACAGCGCGGCCATCGGCTCGAAATCCTCGATCCGGTGGGGGCGCAGGCGCAGGCGCTCGGTGGTTATGGTGGGGGCGGAGGGCATGGTTACTTCTTCTTGCCAAACCCGCTGAGGCCGGGGGGCAGGGCCCCGCCGCCAAGGCCGGGCAGGCCGCCGCCGGGCATGCCGCCGAGGCCCTTGGGCATTGCGCCGCCCATCTGTTTTTGCGCCGCCGCAAGATCGGCCTCGCTCGGCCCCCCCTTGCCGAACATGCCCTTCATGGCCTGTTTCAGCATGCCGCCCTTGCCCATCTTCTTCATCATGTCGGCCATCTGCCGGTGCATCTTCAGCAGCTTGTTCAGCTCGCTGACCTCCTGCCCGGCCCCCTTGGCGATCCGCTTCTTGCGCGAGGCCTGAAGCAGCGCCGGGTTGGCCCGCTCGCGCTTGGTCATCGACTGGATCAGCGCGATCTGGCGGCGGAAGATGGTGTCGTCAAAGCCGCTCTCTTCCACCTGCTTGGCCATTTTGCCCATGCCGGGCATCATCTTCATCATGCCTTCCATGCCGCCCATCTTGAGCATCTGCTCGAGCTGCATCTTCAGGTCGTTCATGTTGAACTGACCCTTCTGGAAGCGCTTCATCATCCGCTCGGCCTGTTCGGCCTCGATGGTTTCCTGCGCCTTCTCGACGAGGGCCACGATGTCGCCCATGCCGAGGATGCGGCCGGCGATCTGCTCGGGGCGAAACTCCTCCAGCGCCTCCATCTTCTCGCCAAGGCCGACGAACTTGATCGGCTTGCCGGTGACAGCCCGCATCGAAAGCGCCGCACCGCCGCGCCCGTCGCCGTCCATCCGGGTGAGGACCACACCGGAAATGCCGATCTTGCCGTCGAACTCCTCGGCGACCTCCACGGCGACCTGGCCGGTGAGGCCATCGACCACGAGCAGCGTCTCGCGCGGGGAGACGGCGTTGCGCACGTCCTCGACCTCGCCCATCAGCTTTTCGTCGATCTGAAGGCGACCGGCGGTGTCGAGCATATACACGTCATAGCCGCCCATCGTCGCCTGCTGCTGGGCGCGCTTGGCGATCTGCACGGCGCTCTGGCCTTCGACGATGGGGAGGGTGTCCACGCCGATCTGACGGCCCAGAACCTCAAGCTGCTGCATGGCGGCGGGGCGGTAGATGTCGAGCGAGGCCATCAGCACCCGCTTGCCCTGCTTTTCCTTCAGCCGCTTGGCGATCTTGGCGGTGGTGGTGGTTTTACCGCCGCCCTGCAGGCCAACCATCAGGATCGGGGCAGGGGCGTTATCCACCTTCAGCTCGCCCGGTTCGCCCTCTCCTTCAAGCACGTGGACCAACTCGTCATGGACGATCTTCACCACCTGCTGGCCGGGGGTGACCGATTTGGTCACGGCCTGCCCGGTGGCCTTGTCTTGCACGGCTTTCACGAAGTCGCGGGCCACGGGCAGCGAAACGTCGGCCTCCAGCAGCGCCACGCGAACCTCGCGGAGCGCCGTCTTCACGTCATCCTCGGAAAGGGCGCCCTGCTTGGTCAGCCGGTCGAAGACGCCAGAGAGACGTTCGGACAGATTTTCAAACATGCTCTCGGCCCTCCTTAGGCCTTTTCGGGATGTGCCTTCCCCAGATGGGGCGGGCGGCTCATATCGCAAGCCCGAATGCAGTTGCGCCCCCGTGGGCGAAACTCGCTGACGGGGGGCGATCCTGAACCGGGGCAGGACCGGAAGTTGTGCCACTTCCGAAGGTTTGCAGGGCGTTTAAGGCGGCCCGCCCTGTGAGTCAAGCAGAGGCGGCTCGGGGGCGCCCTCGCCCAAAAGCCAATGGAGCACAGCGCAGGCGGGCGGCTTGGCGGTGTTTTGCTCGCGTGAAGGCGGTGTAAAGCGGCGCTGGCTCGGCCTTGGTCAGCTGCACCCGCCAGCTAGCCCTCTGCTTTGTTGCATTTACGGCGTGCTGGTTGGGGATGTGGGGAGCCACTGCTCCAGTTTGGTCTTCAGTTTGCGGGCCGGGCCGGGGGCGCCGAAGCCGCAAACCGTGACCGGGCCGTCAGCGGTGATCAGCAATGTGCGGTAGATTGTGAACTCGGGGCCATCCGGTGAGCTGGAGGGCAGGGTGATGTGATCGCAGGCCACCCGTTCGACCTGCCCAAAGCTGGCCGAGCGGCAGACACGCCCCAAGGCGTTGCGCTCCTCGATGCGCCCCGCGCGGCGGTCGATCACCGTGACCGGGCCGGGGCGCAGGCCCCAGAGCAGCGGCAGCGCGGCAAGGATTCCAGATACACCAAGCAGCGGCGTCACCGTGGGGGTGCGCAAGAGCAGGCCGGCCACCACCAGCCCGGCCCCGGCCAGTGCCAGCCACACCGCCCAAGGCTGGGGCGGCGGATGGCTGCGCAGCGTGAGCCGTTGGCCCGCGCCGTTTGCCGTGATGCTTTCGCTGTGGTCCTCTCCCATATCCCGCATTGAGGCCCGCCGTTGGCCCGGCGTCAAGCCGGGGCGGTGCCTTCGCAGGCTGTGCGGTGCAGAAAGTCGTGCCAAATGCGACGGAATTGGCCGCAGGCTCCGTATCGCTCATGACCATTCTAAAGGGCGTGGGGTTCAGCAGTTTGGCAGGAACTGGCCTGAGCCGCTGTGAAAAGAGCAGAGGCTTCTTGCGGTGGCAGCGGAACGTGGTAAACTATACTGAACGGTTCAGAATAGCTATCGCCCTTGCGTGGGCGCACAGAAAACAGGAAGGTTGTGGCTCATGTTGGATGGTGAACAGATTTCTGCCGGAGGGCGACGGATGAATAGCCTAGATGCCTGGGATGAGGTGCGCACAGCTTACCACGTGGCCCGTGTTGGCACGGTGTCCGGCGCGGCCGACGCGTTGGGCGTGCACCATGCCACGGTGATCCGCCACATCGACGCGCTGGAGCAGCGGCTGGGCACCAAGCTGTTTCAGCGGCACGCGCGCGGCTATACCGCCACCGAAGCCGGGCTGGACCTGTTGCAGGTCGCCAAGGCCACCGATGACCAGTTTTCGCAGCTTGCGGGACGGATCAAGGGCCGGGGTGAAGAGGTGACGGGCGAACTCATCATCACCTCCATCCCAGCGCTTTCGCCTTCTTTGACGGCCACGCTGGCCCGCTACAGCCGCGCCAACCCGCAGGTTGTGATGCGCTTCATGACAGACGAGCGGCTGTTCCGGCTGGAGTATGGCGAAGCGCATGTGGCCATTCGCGCCGGAAAGCGGCCCGATCAGCCCGACAACGTGGTGCAGAAGTTCTTTGATTTGACGCATGCGCTTTATGCTACCCGCGACTATGTCGAAGAGATGGGGCCGCTCGACGAGGCCGACATGGCCCGCCACCGCTTTGTCTCGGAGGATGACCGCGAAAGCCGCGCCCCCTTCTATCGCTGGCTGCACGAGATGGTGCCCGACCGTTGCATCAGCTACCGCGCCTCGGCGCAGCGCTCGGTGGTCGACGCGATCCGAGCAGGGGCGGGCATCGGCTTTCTGCCCTCCGCCGTGGGCGACCGCTCGCCGGACCTCGTGCAGATGATGGCCCCACGCGATGCGTGGACGGCCACCGTTTGGCTGGTGACCCATGTGGACCTGCACCGCACCGCCAAGGTGCAGTCGATCCTGACGCATCTGAAAGACGATTTCGATCCGGGCAGTTTCTGACAGAGGCGGCTCATCGGCCCGTGCGGCCCTCTTCGCAGCTGCGATGATGGGGCAGCAGGGCCGCGAAGAGCTGCCCCTACGGGCTATTCCTCGCCGCCGAGCCCCAGCTCCGCGCCGAGAAACCGCTCGAAGGCATCAAGGTTTACCGGCTCGAACTGCCCAAACCCCTGCATCCACACGCTCGCGCCCTTCAGCGCATCGGGCTCCAGCTTGCACCACTTCACCCGCCCGCGCTTTTCCTGACTGATCAGGCCCGCGCCAGCGAGGATGGTGAGGTGCTTGGAGATCGCCGCTAGGCTCATCTCGAAGGGCTCGGCCACATCCGTGACGGCCATGTCGTCCTCCAGCAGCATCGTCAGGATCGCCCGCCGGGTCGGGTCGGCGAGGGCGGCGAAGACGGTGTCGAGCGTGGGGCGCGAGCGCAGGGTCATGGCGCAGCGGTAGGGCGGAGCCTGGCTATCGTCAACCGTTTGGTTGAATATACGAAACCGCTCCTAAGCCGCCACATCGCACAAAAATGGCCCTGCGACAGGCTGGCACTCTCAAATAAAATCAATGTCTTAACCGGAAATCCAGCCAATTGACTCTGCCGCCCCTGCTCCCTAGTTTCCGCGCAACTGTCGATGGGGGCACAGCATGGCCGGCTCGGATGACGAGCAAAAGCTGCGGGAGCTTGACGAAAAGCTTCTGGCACACAGGGCCAAATACGCGCCGCCCCCGCCGAAAGACGATCACTACCACGCCGCCTCGCAGGGCTGGCGCATGGTGATCGAGCTGGTCGCCGGTCTGGGGATTGGCTTTGGCATCGGGTACGGGCTCGACGTTCTGTTCGGAACGCTGCCTGTTTTCCTGCTGCTGTTCACATTGCTGGGCTTTGCCGCCGGTGTTCGCGTGATGATGCGCACGGCAGCAGAGTTTCAAAACGCCCCGCCAAGCGGGGCAGAGGACGAGAAGAGGGACTGACATGGCGACAGAAGCCCACGGCGCAGAGGACGGCCTCGCGTTCCACCCGATGGACCAGTTCATGGTCAAGCCGCTCTTCGGAGACGGCCCGGTGGCGTGGTACACTCCGACGAACGTGACGTTCTGGATGGCTCTCACCGTGCTTGCCGTGATCCTGCTGCTCGTCATCGGCACCCGCCGCCGTGCGGTGATCCCGTCGCGCAGCCAGTCGGTGGCCGAAATGGCCTATGGCCTCGTGCACAAGATGATCGAGGATGTCTGCGGCAAGGACGGGCTGAAGTACTTCCCCTACATCATGACGCTGTTCATGTTCATCCTGCTGGCGAACATGCTGGGCCTGCTGCCCGGTGCCTTCACCACCACCTCGCACCTTGCGGTTACCGTGGTTCTGGCGCTCTTCGTCTTCATCTCGGTCACCGTGATCGGCTTCGTGAAGAACGGCGCGCATTTCCTCGAGCTTTTCTGGGTCTCCTCGGCCCCTCTGGCGCTGCGCCCGATCCTCGCGCTGATCGAGGTCATCAGCTACTTCGTGCGCCCGGTCAGCCACTCCATCCGTCTGATGGGCAACATGATGGCCGGTCACGCCGTGATCAAAGTCTTTGCAGCCTTCGCGCCGCTGGTCCTGTTTTCTGCCGTTGGCATCGCGGTTACGCCGCTGTCGATCCTGGCAATCACCGCGATCTACGCGCTCGAGCTGCTCGTGGCCTTCATTCAGGCCTATGTCTTCACCATCCTGACCTGCGTGTACCTGAAAGACGCGCTGCACCCGGCCCACTAAGGCCGGCGGTCAGACAACCAAGTTTCTAGCCAATTCCAACGTAAGGAGAATTCGACATGGAAGGCGATATCGTTCAAATGGGTGCTTTCATCGGTGCAGGCCTGGCCTCTGTGGGCATGGGCGGCGCTGCTATCGGTGTGGGCAATGTTGTGGGCAACTTCCTCAGCGGCGCTCTGCGTAACCCCTCCGCCGCTGGCGGCCAGACGGCCACCATGTTCATCGGCATCGCATTTGCGGAAGCCCTGGGGATCTTCTCGTTCCTCGTCGCGCTTCTGCTGATGTTCGCCGTCTGAGGCAAAACTTCTGATCCTTACGGCCGGGGGGCAGCGATCCGCGTCCCCCGGTGTCCCTTTAAGGTTTCCGGAGAGAGCCCATGGCAACTGAAAACTCTGTAGCCGAGCACGTCAGCCCCGCCGATCTTGAGGCGGCTGGCCGCTGTGTCGGGCCCGATGGCGGTGCCATCGGCATGCCGCAGCTGTGCTTCGACTGGTTCCCCAACCAGATCTTCTGGCTCCTCGTCACGCTTGTCGCGATCTACTTCGTGTTGAGCCGCATCGCCCTGCCGCGCATCGCCGCGGTTCTGGCCGAGCGCTCCGGCACGATCACCAATGACATCGCGGCGGCCGAAGAATTCAAGATGAAGGCCGGTGAGGCCGAGAAAGCCTATGAGAAGGCGCTGGCCGATGCCCGCGCCGAGGCACAGGCGATTGCTGCCGAGGCCAAGGCCGACGTCCAGAAAGATGTGGACGCTGCCATTGCCAAGGCCGATGCCGAGATTGCGGCCCGGACTGCCGAAGCGGAGAAGGCGATTGCCGAAATCCGTGAAAGCGCGCTGGCCAATGTCGAGGAAGTGGCCAAGGACACGGCTGGCGAAATCGTCTCGGCCCTCGGTGGCACGGCAGATGCCGCTGCCGTCAACGCCGCGGTGGAAGCCCGGCTGAAAGGAGCCTCGTGATGATGATCCGCTACTGGCTCACCACCGCTGCCATCACCCTCGCGGCCTCGCCCGCGCTGGCCGCGTCTGGCCCGTTCTTCTCGCTGCGCAACTCCAACTTCGTTGTGCTCATCGCCTTCCTGCTGTTCATCGGCGTGCTCTTGTTCTTCAAGGTGCCCTCGATGATTGCTGGGCTGCTCGACAAGCGCGCCGACACGATCCGCGCCGAGCTCGATGAAGCCCGCGCCCTGCGCGAAGAGGCCCAGACCGTTCTGGCCGGCTTCGAGCGCAAGCAGGCCGAGGTGGCCGAACAGGCCGAGCGCATCGTTGCCCATGCGAAGGAAGAGGCCAAGCTGGCCGCCGAGCAGGCCAAGGTCGATCTGGAGAAATCCATCGCCCGCCGTCTGGCCGGGGCCGACGAGCAGATCGCCTCTGCCGAAGCCGCCGCCGTGCGCTCCGTGCGTGACCGCGCCGTGCAGGTGGCCGTGGCCGCCGCTGGCGATGTGATTGCCAAGCAGATGGGCGCCGCCGAGGCGAACAAGCTGATCGACAGCGCCATCGAAGAGGCCGGTGCCAAGCTGCACTGACCCTCCGGAAAACCATTGCAGCGGCCGTCCTTTGGGGCGGCCGTTTGCTTTTTTGCCGAACCTTACAGGGCTGTGCGCGGGTTGAGGTGGCAGAGGGCACCGCAGGAGAGCCGCATGACCTACACCCGCTTTGCCGCCATGATCGCCACCTCCACGGTGGTGATGTTTGGCCTGATGTACCTCAACACCTATGCGCTCGGGCACGTCTTCTTTCCCGAAACGCGGCTCTACATGGCGCTGCTCATGGGCGCGGTTATGGCGGTGATTATGATGGGGTTCATGTGGGCGAAGTATGAGGGCCGAATGGTGAAGCTGGGCATCTTCGCCGGGGCGGCGATGGTTATCGCACTCACGCTCTGGCTTGTCCGCAGCCAGGCCACGGTGGGCGGGCTCAGCTACATGCGCGCGATGATCCCGCACCATTCGATTGCGGTGATGACCTCGGGGGGGCCGAAATCGAGGACGCACGGGTCCGCGAGCTGGCCGATGAAATAATCGCCGCGCAGCGCCGCGAGATTGCCGAGATGCGCTGGCTCGTCGCCGAGTTGGAAGCGGGCCGCGTGGTGGAAAGCGCTTACGCAGATCCGCCCCCCGGGGAAGGGCGCGCGGAGGAGGCGCTGAGCACCCTGCGCCTCTCCACTCTTTATCCCGCACCCCTCACCGCCGCAGAGGCTGCTGAACTGGTGGATGGCCCGACCGGCGGCTGCAACTTTCGCCAGACCAAGGCCGATGTGCCGATTCTCTGGACAAACGCCAAAGGAGATACCGCCGCAATGCTTCTCAATGGCACCTACCTCAGCCTGTCAGGCGGCGAGGGGCGTTTTGCGGATGGCAGGATTGCGGCCGAGGTCACGCCGCTTGATGACGAGGCGTCTGGGGTGCGCTCCGACGCGGCGCTTGTGCTTTCCATCGCCCAAGGTCCGACGCGCGGTTACCGCGGCTTCTGGTCCTGTGCCCAATGATCGGGCAACGACAGTCACGTTTCCTTAGGCCGGGGCAATTTAGGTTGAAGGCGCGCGCCGGGGGCATAGGTTAAGGCCATGACCGACATGACTGAAATGAGTGAGATGAGCGACGCTCAAATCCTGCCTCACGCCTCCCGCCCCTATAGCCGGGTGGAGCTGGCGGTGGACGCATGGGTGCATATCGCGGCGCTGGCGCTGGCGATTGGTGCCGTGCCGGTGCTCATTACCCTCACGGCGGTGTGGCGGGGCGACGCGATGGGCATTCTCGGCGTGTCGATCTACGGGGCCACCCTGATCGCAATGCTCACCTGCTCGCTGCTCTACAACCACCTGCCGCGCCCGGAATGGCGCCGCACCCTCCTGCGCTTTGACCAGTCGGCGATCTATCTCAAGATCGCGGGCACCTACACGCCCTTCGCGCTGCTGGCCGGGGCCGGGCAGGGGCTGTTGGTTTTTGTCTGGTCGCTGGCAGTTGTGGGCACGGTGGCCAACTTCGCCCTGCCACGCCGCCCCACAACGGTGGGCGTGGCGCTGTGCCTCGGCATGGGCTGGGCGGTGCTGATCGGCGGGCAGGATCTGCTGGCCGTCACCTCCACCCCCGTCATCGTGCTGATGGCGGTGGGCGGCGGGCTCTACTCGGCAGGCACGCTGTTTCTGATGCTGGGGCGGATGCGGTTTCATAACGCGATATGGCACCTCTTCGTCGCCATCGCCTCCATCGTCTTCTTCGTCGCGGTCTTCATGCACGCCGCGCAATCGGCGGTTTAGGCCGGGTGGTGCGCCATGAATGCGCACCCTACGGTTTGCTGCGCTGAGGGCACTGTGCCACTCTGGCCGGACGGTTGAGGAAAGGTGGCAGCGGTGCGACGGGTTGGGCGATGGCTTGGGAGGGGGCTGCTCTGGCTTCTGGTGACGGCTCTGGCCTACCTCGCGGCGGCGGTGCTGGGCGCATTGGTGCCAGGGCGGGTGGCCGAGGTGCCTCAGAAACAGGGCGCGCCGGTGGAGGTCGGGCTGATCGCCGGGCCGATCCACTATGATTTCATCCTGCCGGCCACGCCCGAAACCCGCACCGTCCTCGGCTTCGCGGCAGAGGGGGGCGTGCCCGTCGAGGCACCCGGCGTGCAGCATGTGCTGGTCGGCTGGGGCTCTGCTGGGTTTTACACAACGGCAGGCAGCTACGGCGACATTGCCGCCTCCACCGTGCTGCGGGCCGCCACGGGCGATGCCTCGGTTTTACGCGTCGAGGTCTATGGGGCGCTGCCCGAAGGGCTCAATTATCCGCGCCTCCGCCTCAGCGCAGGCCAATACACCGCGCTCCTCGCCTTCATCGCCAAAACCCGCAGCGGCCCGGTGGTGCGCGGCGCGGGCTTCAGCGACACCGACGCCTTTTTCGAGGCAAACGGAGGCTTCCACCTCTTCCGTACCTGCAACACATGGATCACCGAGGCCCTGCGCGCCGCCGGCCACCCCGCAGGCATCTGGACGCCCACGCCCTATGCCGTCACTCTCTCGCTCTGGTGGCACGGCGGCGCCCCGCGCGAAGACGCCTCGAAGGGCGGATGAGCGCGCCCGCTGTCAGCAACCGGCTGGCCCCCGCCGCCGCCCCGTGGCATGTAATCCGCAACGCATTCGGGAGGCCCACACCATGGCATTCGGCAAAGGCTGCCACCTTCACCTGATCGACGGCTCGGCCTTCATCTTCCGCGCCTATCACGCATTGCCGCCGCTCACCCGCAAGTCTGACGGGCTGCCGATTGGCGCTGTGGCGGGTTTCTGCAACATGCTGCACAAGTATATCGAGGCCAACACCGGCCCCGATGCCCCGACCCATGCTGCCGTGATCTTCGACTATTCTGGCAAGAGCTTTCGCAACGAGATCTACGACAAGTACAAGGCCAATCGCCCGCCCGCGCCGGAAGACCTTGTGCCGCAGTTCCCGCTCACCCGCGAGGCCACCCGCGCTTTCAACGTCGCCTGCGAAGAGATCGAGGGCTACGAGGCCGATGACATCATCGCCACCCTTTCCTGTCAGGCCCGCGAGGCAGGCGGGCGCGTCACCATCATCAGCTCCGACAAAGACCTGATGCAGCTGGTCGGCGGCGGGGTGGAAATGCTCGACGCGATGAAGAACAAACGCATCGACGTGGACGGGGTGATTGAGAAGTTCGGGGTGAAGCCCGAGCGCGTGGTCGACGTGCAAGCGCTGGCCGGCGATTCAACCGACAATGTGCCCGGCGCCCCCGGCATCGGCATCAAAACCGCCGCGCTGCTCATCAAAGAGTATGGCGACCTCGACACGCTGCTGGAGCGGGCCGGCGAGATCAAGCAGCCCAAGCGCCGCGAGAGCCTGCAAGACAACGCAGAGCTCATTCGCATCTCTCAGCGCCTCGTCCAGCTCGATTGCAACACCCCGCTGGATTTCACCCTCGATGACCTTGAGGTGAAAGACCCGGACCCGGAAGCGCTGCTCGCCTTCCTCGCGGAAATGGAATTTCGCACGCTGGCCAAGCGCGTGGCCGAGCAGTTCGGCACCGAGGCCCCGGTGATCGACGACACGCCCGGCACCTCCGGCGGCTCTGACGGCGCCGAAGCCTCCGACATGCCGGACCCGACGGCGAGCGAAATCCCCTTCGATCACGCCAAATACGAGCATGTCTCCACTCGTGAGCAGCTTGACGATTGGCTCATGCGCGTGGCCAGTGCGGGCCATGTGGCGGTGGATACCGAAACCACCGGCCTTAACGAGATGACCGCCGATCTGGTGGGCATCTCGCTCTCCGTCACACCAGGCGAGGCCTGCTATATTCCGCTGGCCCATGTGAAGGGCAGCGGCGATGACCTCTTTGCCGATGAAACCCCCGCCGAGGGCCAATTGCCGCTGAACGAGGCGCTCGATGCCCTCAAGCCGATGCTCGAAGATCCGTCGATCCTGAAGATCGGCCAGAACATCAAGTATGACGCCAAGATCTTCACCCGCTACGGCGTGAAGGTGGCCCCCTTCGATGACACCATGCTGCTCAGCTACGCCATGCACGGCGGCTTGCACGGCCACGGGATGGATGCGCTCTCCGAGCGCTACCTCGGCCACAACCCGATCCCGATCAAGGAGCTGATCGGCACTGGAAAATCCGCGATCACCTTCGACAAGGTGCCACTGGAAGAAGCGGTGAAATACGCCGCCGAGGATGCCGACATCACCCTGCGGCTCTGGCAGGTTTTCAAGCCCCGCCTGCACCGCGCCAAGGTGACGACTGTGTATGAAACGCTGGAGCGCCCGCTGGTGCCGGTGCTGGCCGAAATGGAAATGCACGGCGTAAAGGTGGACCGCGACACGCTCTCCCGCATGTCCAACGCCTTCGCCCAAAAGATGGCCGGGCTGGAGGCCGAGATTCACGAACTCGCCGGAGAAAGCTTCAACGTCGGCTCCCCCGCCCAGCTTGGCGATATCCTCTTCGAGAAGATGGGGCTGGAAGGCGGCAAAAAGGGCAAGACCGGCAAATACAGCACCCCGGCGGATGTGCTGGAAGACCTTGCGACTGAGCATGACCTGCCCGCGCGGGTGCTCGACTGGCGGCAACTCTCCAAGCTCAAAAGCACCTACACAGACGCCCTGCAAACCCACATCAACGCCGAAACGGGCCGGGTACACACCAGCTACGCCATCACCGGCGCCAACACCGGGCGGCTGGCCTCGACCGACCCGAACCTGCAAAACATCCCCGTGCGCAGTGAAGAGGGCCGCCGCATCCGCGAGGCCTTCGTGGCTGAGAAGGGCAACAAGCTGGTGTCGCTCGATTATTCCCAGATCGAGCTGCGCATCCTCGCCCATATCGCCAACATCGAAGAGTTGAAGCAGGCCTTCCGCGAGGGGCAGGACATTCACGCCCTCACCGCGTCTGAAATGTTCAACGTCCCGCTCGAAGAGATGACGCCCGACATCCGCCGCCAGGCCAAGGCGATCAACTTCGGCGTCATCTACGGCATCTCGGGTTTCGGCCTTGCGCGCAACCTGCGCATCCCCCGCGCCGAGGCCCAGGCCTTCATCGACCGTTACTTCGAGCGCTTCCCCGGCATCCGCGCCTATATGGACAGCACGATTGCCTTCGCCAAGGAGCACGGCCACGTGCAAACCCTCTTTGGCCGCAAGATCCACACACCGGAGATCAACGCCAAGGGCCCCGGCGCGGGCTTTGCCAAACGCGCGGCGATCAACGCGCCCATCCAAGGCACCGCCGCCGATGTGATCCGCCGCGCGATGGTGCGGATGCCCGAAGCGATTGAGGGGCTGCCCGCCAAGATGCTTCTACAGGTCCACGACGAACTCATCTTCGAAGTCGAAGAGGCGGCCATCGACGACACCATCGCCGTGGTGAAAAAGGTCATGGAAGGCGCCGCCGCCCCGGCCGTGCACCTCGACGTGCCGCTTGAGGTGGACGCCGGGCAGGGCGACAGCTGGGCTGAAGCGCATTGAGCCGGACGAATGGTGGGCAGATTGCCCACCCTACGAGCGCCGGGTAGGGTGGGCAATCTGCCCACCACGCTGAAAGCCAATGCTCCTCGCGCTCAACAAACCGATGAACCTGCTCTCGCAATTCACTGACGAGGGCAAATGGCAGGGTCTCTCCGGCCTAGGGCTGCCCAAGGGCGTTTACCCCGCAGGCCGCCTCGACCGTGACAGCGAAGGCCTGCTCCTGCTCACCGATGACGGTAAGCTACAGGCCCGCATTTCCTCGCCCAAATTCAAGATGGCCAAAACCTACTGGGTGCTGGTCGAAGGCACGCCCGCCGCCACCGCCCTCGAAGCCCTCAAGATGGGCGTCACCCTCAAGGACGGTCCCACCAAACGCGCCGAGGTGGCGGTGATCGCGCCGCCCGAAGGCCTATGGGAGCGCGATCCACCCGTGCGCATCCGCAAGGCCCCCGACACATGGCTTTTGCTCACCATTCGCGAAGGCCGCAACCGTCAGGTCCGCCGGATGACAGCCGCCGTGGGCCACCCGACCCTCCGCCTCATTCGCGCACAAATCGGCCCATGGGCGCTGGGCGGCCTCGCCCCCGGCGCATGGCGCGAACTGGATGACACCCCACCCGAACCACGCCGCAAGACCCTGCGCCTCAAGCGCTAACAGGCCCCCTCGCGCCGCTCGTCAAACCCGCCGCGGTGCCGTTCCATCCGGTAAAAATCCTGCAGGCTCTTGCCTGGCTCGATGCGGAAGCGCTCACCCGTCTCCATGCCCTTCACCCGGTCCACCCGAAACATCCGAAAATCATCGCGCAGCTCGCACCAGCCGATCAGCGTCCACGTCCGGCCCCAGAAGATCAGGCTCAGAGGCCGCACCACCCGGGCCGTCTGCGCCCCCTCGGCATCGCCGTATTCCAGCACCAGCCGCTCGCGCGCATCCACCGCCCGCTCAATCGCGTCCAGCCGCCGCCGCGTGTCATCATCCATCAGGTAGGGCATTGAAAACGCGTGGATCTGCAAGCCCGCCGCCTTGTCGCGCTCGGCCTCGGGCAGCACCGCGGAGATCTTCACCAGCGCCTCCTCGGCGGCCTCGGCCATCTCCAGCCCGCCCCATGCCCGGATCAGCCGCGCCCCGGCCACCAGCGCAACAATCTCACTGCGGTTGAACATCAGCGGCGGCAGGTCAAACCCGGCGCGCATCAGATACCCCACGCCCGCCTCGCCCTCGATCGGCACACCGGAGCCGACGAGATCGGCGATGTCGCGGTAAATCGTGCGCTCGCTCACCTCCAGCCGCTCGGCCAACATCCGCGCCGTCACCAGCCGCCCCCCTCGGAGCAGCTGGACGATCTGAAACAGGCGATCAGCGCGGCGCATCACTCAATCCTTGGTCTCGAACAACCCGATGGAATTTCCATCTGGATCAATCGTATAGGCAAACCGGCCGGAAGGAATGGGAATAATCCCCGGCAGCACCTTTCCCCCGGCCTCCATCACCCGCTCCAGCGCCGCCTCAAGCGCGGGCACGGCCAGGTGTGCCGTTACGCCCGAGCCATCGCCCGCCGGTTTGCCGGGGTAGAGATGGCCGGCCACCCCATCCATCGGCGATTTCACCGGCAGCATGGCGGTGGGGTTGGGGCCGCTCTCGTCCTTCTCCAGCGGGTGGCCCAGCACCGCGCCATAGTAGGCCATTGCGGCGTCGAGGTCGGTCACGGGGATCTCGCACCAGACGAGCGCATCGTCGGGGAGGGCGGCATCAACGGCGGGGTTGGTCATGGTATCGGTCATGGCAGATGTCCTCATAGGGTTTCGATACCTCATCATCGCACCCCCCTCCTGACACCTACCTGTCAGGAGCCTGTCAGCCCCACGCCACTTTCGCGCAACCTGTTCATTTTCTTGCCAAAAATACTCACGCAAAAAATGTAACGCGCCGCAGGCGCTCAATTTAACACGAGCTCAGGGCAGCTCCGCCGCAGGAATGATGCGAAAGAACGCACCGCCCGACCAAAGCCCAAACCACGCGTCCTCCACGCAGCCAATCTCCACCAACCGGTAAAAGCTCTTGCGGTCGATCAGCGCCTCCAGCCCCGCGCGCACATGCACATAGGGTGACGGTTCGCCGGTGTCCGGGTCGCGCTCCACCCGAATCGGGTTCTCCGGCCCGGCTTCGGTGAAATCGCCCACGTTGGTCTCAAACCGGAGCACCTGCGCCTTGCCCTCGCCCCCGGCGGTAAAATCCACCGCGACAAATGGCGCGTCATCCACGGTGATCCCGACCTTCTCCACCGGGGTCACGAGAAAGTAATCCGCGCCTTCCTTCTTCAGGATGGTTGAGAACAGCCGCACCAGCTCGGGGCGGCCGATCGGCGTTCCGAGGTAAAACCACGTGCCATCGCGGGCAATCCGCATGTCGAGGTCGCCGCAAAACTCCGGGTTCCACAGGTGAACCGGCGGCAGCTTGCCGGTTTTGGCGGCGCTGCGGGCCGCGGTTTCGATGCTTTGTGCGTCTGGTTTCACAATATCTTGTCTGGCCTTCGATTTCGCCATTGGTCTCACATGCGATAGATGGCTTACTAGGCCATAACCTAGCCGACCAAGGAGAAATGTCATGTCCGACGACGCGGGCCTCGTGCCAGAAATCGAGGCGCTGGCCGAAAAGCTGGGCCAGGCGCGGGCCTCCATCTCCCGCCGGTTCATCGGCCAGGAGAAGGTGGTGGACCTCGTGTTGTCGGCGCTTGTCTGCGGCGGCCACGGCCTGCTGATCGGCCTGCCCGGCCTCGGCAAGACCCGGCTGGTCGATACACTTTCCACCGTGATGGGGCTGAACGGCAGCCGCATCCAGTTCACCCCCGATCTGATGCCCGCCGATATTCTCGGCTCCGAGGTGCTGGAAACCGCCGAGGACGGCTCCCGCGCCTTCCGCTTCATCGAAGGGCCGATCTTCTGCCAGCTGCTGATGGCCGATGAGATCAACCGCGCCAGCCCGCGCACCCAATCCGCCCTGCTGCAAGCGATGCAGGAAAAGGAGGTCACTGTCGGCGGCCAGCACCGCGTGCTGGAAAAGCCCTTTCACGTG
Source organism: Vannielia sp. ABF1_015 (assembly GCF_056160745.1). Taxonomy (NCBI): domain Bacteria; kingdom Pseudomonadati; phylum Pseudomonadota; class Alphaproteobacteria; order Rhodobacterales; family Paracoccaceae; genus Vannielia; species Vannielia sp. ABF1_015. Next base: position 67,020 of record NZ_JBSWXT010000003.1, on the reverse strand, counting down.
CTCGCCACGCAAAACCCGATCGAGCAGGAGGGCACCTATCCGCTGCCCGAGGCCCAGCTTGACCGGTTCCTCGTGCAGATCGACGTTGAATACCCCGACCGCGACACCGAGCGCGATATCATCCTCGCCACCACCGGCGCGGAGGAGGCCGAGAGCCACCAGATCTTCTCCGCCGAAGAGCTGATCGCCGCGCAGGGCCTGCTGCGGCGGATGCCGGTGGGAGATAGCGTGGTCGAGCTGATCCTCGACCTCGTCCGCGCCTGCCGCCCCGATGACCCGACCGCGCCCGAGCAGGTGCAGCGCTCGGTCAGCTGGGGCCCCGGCCCGCGTGCGGCACAGGCGCTGATGATGACAGTGCGCGCCCGCGCCCTGCTGGAAGGCCGCCTCGTGCCCTCCGCCGAGGACGTGCTGGCGATGGCCGCCCCGGTGCTGACGCACCGCATGGCGCTCTCCTTCGCCGCCCGTGCGCGGGGCGAAGAGCTTTCTGCCGTGATCCGCGCCGTTGCCCAAAGCGTCACCCGCGTGGAGGCCGCCGCTTGAGCGACGCCGGTCCAGTTGCTCTCCATGCCGGCGTCGGGCGCGGACTGCGCTCGAAGGCCGAGGGGCTGGCCGCCGCGCTGCCCCCGCTATTGGCCGATGCCGAGCACCTTGCGCAAACCGTGCTGCTGGGCGCCCACGGGCGCCGCCGCAGCGGCATGGGCGATGAGTTTTGGCAATACCGCCCGCTGGCGGTGGGCGATGAGGCGCGCAGCATCGACTGGCGCCGCTCTGCCAAGTCCGATCAGCACTTCGTGCGCGAGAAGGAGTGGCAGGCCGCGCAATCTGTCATGCTCTGGTGCGACGAGGCGATGTCGATGCGGTTTTCCGGTGAGCCGGGCAAACGTCCCTCCAAGGCAGGCCGCGCCCGGCTTCTGTCGCTGGCCATCGCCGTGCTGCTGGTGCGCGGGGGCGAGCGTGTGGGCCTCGCCCGGCTCGACCAGCCCGCCCGATCCGGCCCGCTGCAACTGATCCGCATCGCCGATGCCCTTGGCGGCGCGATGGAGGCCGAAGAAAAGGCGCTGCCCGGCCCTGACTATGGCGCACCGCGCGGCGATACCCTTCCGCTCCACTCCCGCGCCGTCTTTCTCTCTGATTTCATGGGCGAGATCGACGCCGCCGAAGCCGCCCTGTCCCGCGCCGCCGACCGGGGCGTGCGCGGCGCGATGCTGATGATTCTCGATCCGGTGGAAGAAGAGTTTCCCTTCGACGGGCGCACCATCTTTGAAAGCATGGGCGGCTCCCTCGCGCATGAAACCCGCAAGGCCGGTGATTTGCGCGCCCGCTATCTCGACCGTCTCGCCGCCCGCAAGGACCGGTTGGAGGCGCTCGCCCGCACCACCGGCTGGCAGTTTTCCACTCATCACACCGATACGCCCGCGCAGTCGGCGCTGCTCTGGCTCTACGGTGCGCTGGAGCATGGCCGCTGATGTTTGCAATCGGTCCCATAGGCTTTACCGCGCCGCTCCTGCTCTGGGCGCTCGTTGTGCTGCCACTGCTCTGGCTGCTGCTCCGCGCCGTGCCCCCCGCGCCGATCCGCCGCCGCTTTCCCGGTGTGGCGCTGCTGCTGGGGCTGGAGGATGAAGACAGTCAGACCGACCGCACCCCGTGGTGGCTGCTGCTGCTGCGGATGCTCGCGGTCGCCGCCATCATCATCGGTTTCGCCGGCCCGGTGCTGAACCCCGAAGAGCGCCGCGAGGGCACCGGCCCGCTGCTGATCGCGCTCGATGGCGGCTGGGCCGATGCCCGCGACTGGCCGGGGCGCATGGCCCGGATCGAGGGGCTGCTGGCCGATGCCGCCGCAACTGACAGGCCGGTGGCCGTGGTCTCGCTCACCGCGCTGCCCGCACCGGGCGAGTTGCCGATGCTCGCCGCCGCCGCATGGGGCCCGCGCCTTGCCGGGCTGGAGCCGATGGCATGGACGCCCGAAAGCGGCGATGCGGTGGCGTGGGTGGAAAGCCTCGGCGAGGGGTTTGAGACCTATTGGCTCTCCGATGGCCTCGCACACGAGGGCCGGGCCGATGTGCTCGCCGCCTTTGAAGACAAGGGCCCGGTGACGGTGTTTGAAAGCCCGCGCCGCCCCCTCGGCCTTCGCCCGGCCCGGTTTGAGGATGGGCAAGTTCGGCTGACCGTGCTGCGCCCGGACGAGACCGCTGCGCAAACCGCCACCGTGCTGGCCTATGGCCGTGATCCTTCGGGCACAGAGCGGGTGCTGGCCCGCGCCGAGGCGGCGTTCGAGGCGGAGGCCACCGAGGCCGAGGTGGCCCTCGTGCTGCCCGCCGAGCTGCGCAACCGGATCACACGCTTTGAGCTTCAGGCCGCACGCGGGGCAGGGGCCGTGAGCCTCACCGATGACGGGCTGCGCCGCCGCGAGGTCGCCCTGATCGCGGGCCGCGAAGACCGCGAGGGGCTGGAGCTGCTCTCGCCGCTGCACTACCTGCAACGCGCGCTGGAGCCGACGGCTGACCTTGTGGAAGGCACGCTGCCCGATATCCTGCTAGCCAACCCCGATGCCATCGTCTTTGCCGATGTCGCCGATCTGCCGCAGGCCGAAAAGGATGATCTGCTGGAGTGGGTCGAAGAGGGCGGCATGCTGCTGCGCTTCGCCGGGCCGCAGCTTGCGGCCTCCGATCTCAGCCGCCGCGATGAAGACCCGCTGATGCCGGTGCGCCTGCGGGAAGGCGGGCGCTCGGTGGGCGGCGCGATGAGCTGGGGCGAACCCAAGGCCCTGCGCCCCTTCCCCGAAAATTCGCCCTTCTATGGCCTCGCCCTGCCCGATGACGTGACGGTGACGGCGCAGGTCATGGCCCAGCCCGACCCGGACCTTGCCGACCGGGTGATTGCCGCGCTGGCCGATGGCACGCCACTGGTAACGCGCAAGCGGATCGGTCAGGGCTCTGTGGTTCTGTTTCATGTGACGGCCAATGCCGAATGGTCCACGCTGCCGCTCTCCGGCCTCTTCGTGCAAATGCTCGAACGGCTGGCGATTTCCACCCGGCCCGCAACCCCGGAGGCCAGCGAGCTGGAGGGCACCGTCTGGACCCCGGAACGGGTGCTCGATGGCTTTGGCGTGGTTCAAGATGCAGGCACGCTGGCGGGCGTTGACGGCGCAGACCTTGGAGCGGCGCTGGCCGGTGACGCGCCAATCGGCCCCGCGCTGCGCCCCGGCCTCTACGCGGGTGAAGACAGACTGATCGCGCTCAACGTGCTGGGGGCTAATGCCACGCTGGAGCCTGTCACATGGCCCGCCCGCATCCCCGTCGAGGGGCTGGCGGTGAGCCGGGAAACGGCGCTGAAAGGCTTCGTGCTCACGGCCGCCCTGGTGGCGCTGGCGCTCGATATCATCGCCTCGCTCTGGCTCGGCGGCCGCCTCTTCGCGCCTCGCGCCAAGGGCATTGCGCGGCGCTCTTCGGCGGCGGGCGCGCTGCTTATCGCGGCCCTCTTCGCAGCCGCGCCCGATGGCGCGCAGGCCCAGACCGACGAGACCGCCGAGATCTTTGCGCTGGACGCCACAACCGAGGTCGTGCTGGCCCATGTCATCACCGGCGATCCCCGGCTCGACGAGGTGGCCCACGCCGGGCTCACTGGCCTCTCCGACACGCTCTTCCGCCGCACCTCCATCGAACCCGCCGAACCCATCGCGGTGAACCTCGAAACCGATGAGCTGGCCTTCTTCCCCTTCCTCTACTGGCCGGTCAGCCCCAATCAGCCGATCCCCTCCGCCGAGGCCTATGCAAAGCTCAACCGCTACCTGCGCACCGGCGGGATGATCCTGTTTGACACCCGCGATGCCGATATCGGCGGCTTCGGCGCGGCCACGCCCGAGGGCCGCAAGCTGCAAGAGCTGGCCGCCCCGTTGGATGTGCCGCCGCTGGAGCCGATCCCGCAGGACCACGTGCTCACCCGCACCTTTTACCTGCTGCAGGATTTCCCCGGCCGCTGGGCGAGCCGCGATGTCTGGGTCGAGGCCGCCCCGCCCGATGCCGAGGTGGTCGAGGGCATGCCCTTCCGCAACCTCAATGACGGGGTGACGCCGGTGGTGATCGGCGGCAACGACTGGGCCGCAGCCTGGGCGGTGGAAAACAACGGCGCGGCGATGTTCCCGGTGGGGCGCGGCTACGCGGGTGAGCAGCAGCGCGAAATCGCCTATCGCTTCGGGGTGAACCTGATCATGCATGTGCTCACCGGCAACTACAAAAGCGATCAGGTCCACGTGCCTGCGCTGCTCGACAGGCTGGGCCAATGAACGCCGAAACCCTCATCTTCGCCCCCCACCTGCCGTGGGTTGCGCTCTATGCCGCCTGCGGCCTCGCCGTGCTTTTCATTGCGCTGGCGATCTGGCGCAAGCTGGCCGGCTGGTGGTTGCGCGCGCTGGCTGCCATGGCCCTTCTGGTCGCACTGGCCAACCCCTCGCTGCAACAGGAAGAGCGCAACCCGCTCTCCGATATCGTGCTGGTGCTGGTTGATGAAAGTTCCTCGCAGGGGCTTTCCGACCGGGCCGAGCAAACCTCAGCCGCCCTTGGCCGCGTGCTGGCCCAGATCGACGCCATGCCAAACACCGAGGCCCGTGTGGCCAAGCTGGGTGACGGCGAGGGTGACGAGGGCACCCGCGCCATGGCGGCGCTCTCCGAGGCGCTGGCCGAAGAGCCGCGCGCCCGGGTGGCCGGGGCGATCCTCATCTCGGACGGGCGCGTGCATGACATGGAGCGCACCCCCGATCTGCCCGGCCCGCTGCACCTGCTGATGACCGGCCATTCCACCGATTGGGACAGGCGGCTGGTGGTGCAAAACGCCCCCGCCTTCGGCATCCTCGGCGAAGAGATCACCCTTACCCTAATGATCGACGATCAGGGCGATCTGCCCTCCGGCGCAGGCCGTGGCGCCACCGTGCCGCTCTCCATCGCCATCGACGGTGAGGAGCCGCGCACCTATGACGTGCCGGTGGGCGAGGAGCTTTCGCTGCCCGTCACGCTCAGCCACGGCGGCAAGAACGTGATCCAGTTCATCACCCCCACCGCAGAAGGCGAGCTGACCGACCGCAACAATGCCGCCGTGGTGCAGATCAACGGCGTGCGCGACCGCCTGCGCGTGCTCTTGGTGAGCGGCGAGCCGCACCCCGGCGAGCGGACATGGCGCAATTTGCTGAAGTCCGACTCCTCGGTGGACCTCGTCCATTTCACCATTCTGCGCCCGCCTGAAAAGCAGGACGGCGTGCCCGTGAGCGAGCTTTCCCTCATCGCCTTCCCCACCCGCGAGCTCTTCATCGAAAAGATCGACGAGTTCGACCTTATCATCTTCGATCGCTACAAGCGCCGCGGCATCCTGCCCACGCTCTACCTCGACAACATCCGCGATTACGTCGAGCGCGGCGGCGCGGTGCTGGTGGCGGCAGGGCCAGACTTTGCCAGCGCCGAGTCCATCTATCGCTCGCCGCTGGGCGAGATCATGCCCGCCTCGCCATCGGCACGCGTGGTTGAAGAGGGCTACCTTCCCGAAGTGACCGAGCTGGGCGAAAAGCACCCCGTCACCGAAGGGCTGGAGGCGCTCTACCCCTCCGAGGAAGAGGGCGTGCCGGGCTGGGGCCGCTGGTTCCGCCTTGTCGACTTGATCCCTGCGCCCGGTGAGAACGGCGGGCAGGTGGTGATGTCGGGGCTGGAAGAGCGCCCGCTGCTGGTGCTCCAACGCCACGGCGAGGGCCGGGTGGCGCTGATGGCCTCCGATCACGCATGGCTCTGGTCACGCGGCTTTGAGGGCGGTGGCCCGCAGCTGGAGCTTCTGCGGCGGCTGGCGCATTGGATGATGAAAGAGCCGGATCTCGAAGAAGAGAGCCTGACAGCCGAAGCCGTGGGTCAGGAGATGACAATCACCCGCCGCACCCTTGGGGATGCGCCCTCCGAGGTGGAGGTGACGGCCCCCGATGGCACGGTGCATGTGGTGCCGCTTAAAGAGGTGTCACCCGGGCTCTATCAGGGCGTATTCGAAGGCCCCGACCTTGGCCTCTACCGGCTCGCCGAGGGCGAAAAGACAGCCGTCGTCGCGCTTGGCCCGTCAGCGCCCAAGGAATTTGAAGAGACAATCGCCACCGGTGCTGTTGTGGAACCGGCGGTCGACGCCCGGCGCGGTGGCGTGATGCCGTTGGAAGAGGGCACCCCGGCGATCCGCGAAGTGCGCGAGGGCCGGGTGGCCTCGGGCCGGGGCTGGATCGGGATAAACCCGCGCGGGGCCTATGTTACGGCCGATATCACGGTGATTCCGCTGGTGAACCCGCTGCTGTTCCTCGTGCTGGCGGCGCTGCTGACACTGGGCGCATGGCTGGTGGAAGGGCGGCGCGGCGCGAAAGCGGCTTGAGGCCGCAGATAGCCCGCGCTCATTGGCTTGGCACCCACTGTGGTGTGTGGGGCAACCCACCACCCGCCTAACGCAAATCCACCTGATACCGCGCCCCATCCCAGCCTTCGGGGAGCGTGCTCGTTTCGATCCAAACGCGGGTCACCCCTTGCGGAATTTTCACGCCGCCGAGGCTGCGGGTGAAGGGCTGCTCATCCACATGCGGATGCGCCAACACTCGAGTGCCCAAAACCTTTCCGGTTTCATTCGTCACGCGCCAGCCGTTGGCATAATCTTCCCAGCCCGTATCGCTGTGGCTGATCGTCACGTCAAAGCGCCAAGCCCCGCCCGATGGCGTGGCCTTGACTGCCTCTACAACCGCAGGGTCGGCGTGGGCGGGAAGGGCGAAGAGGGTAAGAGCAATCCAGCGCATGTGGCGCAGCATGGCATAGATGACGCCGCAGCGCACTCACATGACTGTCAGATGTCGGGCCAGTCAGTTATCGGGCCGCATCAGCACTTCGCGCGACTGGCTCCAGAACTCCCGGCGCCAGATCACCACCGATGTCACCACCGCGCCTAGCCCAAGCCCCCACGGCCCCACCAGCCAGCCAAGCGCCCCCAGCGCAAAGTAGATCGACCGCATCCCGCGATTGAAGCTCTTGGCGGCGGCGATGTTGATCTCGGCAGCCTTGGCGGCACGCGGGTAGGTGGAGGGATCATCCTGATCATTCGGAATCGCCCCCATCACCACCGAGGTGTAGCCAAACAGCCGGTGCGCCCAGACGAATTTGAGGAAGGCATTGGCGAGGAAAAACAGGATCAGCGTGATCTTTACCTCGAAGGCCAGCGTGGAGGTGGTGCCAAGCGAGAGATCTTCGGCAAGGCCGGTCAGTTGCTCGGGATTGCCGATCACCGCCAGCCCGCCACCGATGGCAATCATGCAGGCGGAGGCAAAAAACGTGGTGCCCTGCCGCAGGCTGCCCAGAATGGTGGCGTCAAAGATGCGCGGCTGCCGGGTGACATGCTCGCGCAGCCAGTTGCGGCGGTACTCCTGCATCAAAACTGAAACCGAGGGCTTGCCCGAAGGCGGGTGCTCCACCACCCAGCCCAGCCCGGCCCAAAGCGCCAGAATGAGCGCGACGGCAACGCCATCGGTGCTGGTGAAAGGGGCAAGAAGCGGCATCAGATCCATGGCCGGACCCTATGTCGCGCCAGCGCCGGTTGCCAGATGGCAAAATTGGTTATATTTTCTGACCAATTCAGCAAGGGAGGGAACCGCGCCCATGGAAATGCCCCAGCCAGACCCGGAAATCCTCGCCCGCAAGGCCCGGATCGTCGCCCGCCTGCGCGCGGCCCTGCCCGGCGGCGTGATCGACGCGGAGGAGGAGGTACGGGCCTATGAGTGTGACGCGCTCACCGCCTACAAGTGCCCGCCGCTTGCCGTGGTGCTGCCCTCGACAACCGAGGAGGTCGCCGCCGCGCTGAAGGTTTGCCACGAGGAAGGCGTGCCCGTGGTGCCGCGCGGCGCGGGCACATCGCTTGCGGGTGGGGCGCTTCCCACGGCGGATTGCGTCATCCTCGGCGTTGCCCGCATGGCCGAGGTGCTCGAAAGCAACTACCCCGACCGCTACGTTCATGTGCAAACCGGGCGCACCAACCTCTCCGTCACCGGCGCGGTGGAGGCCGATGGCTTCTTCTATGCCCCCGACCCTTCCAGCCAACTCGCCTGCGCCATCGCGGGCAACATCGCCATGAACTCCGGCGGCGCACATTGCCTCAAGTACGGTGTCACCACCAACAACCTGCTCGGCGTGACGATGGTGCTGGCCGATGGCACGATCACCAAGGTCGGCGGCCCGTGGATGGACGCGAACGGCCTCGACCTGCTCGGCCTCATCTGCGGCTCCGAGGGCCAGCTAGGCGTGGTCACTGAAGCATGGCTGCGCATCCTGCCCAAGCCCGAGGGCGCGCGGCCTGTGCTGATCGGTTTCGACAGCTCCGAGGTGGCCGGCCAATGCGTGACCAACATCATCAAGGCGGGCGTGCTGCCCGTGGCCATCGAGTTCATGGACCGGCCCTGCATCCGCGCCACCGAGGCCTTCGCCGGGGCGGGCTACCCCGATTGCGAGGCGCTGCTGATCGTGGAGGTCGAGGGCTCCGAGGCGGAGATCGACCACCAGCTCGGGCTGATCTGCGGCATCGCTGAAGAGCTGAACCCGGTAGAGCTACGCCAAAGCGCAAGCGCCGACGAAAGCGCCCGCATCTGGCTGGGGCGCAAATCGGCCTTCGGCGCGATGGGCCAGATCAACGATTACATGTGCCTCGACGGCACGATCCCGGTCAGCGAGCTGCCGCGCGTGCTGCGCCGCATTGGGGAAATGAGCGAGGAGTTCGGGCTGGAGGTGGCCAACGTCTTCCACGCCGGGGATGGCAACATGCACCCGCTGATCCTGTTCAACGCCAACGAGGAGGGGCAGCTGGAGCTCTGCGAGCAATTCGGTGCCGAGATCCTCAAGCTCTGCGTCGAGGTGGGCGGCTGCCTGACTGGCGAGCATGGCGTGGGCATCGAGAAGCGCGACCTGATGGAGGTGCAATATCGTCCCGACGATCTGGCCGCGCAAATGGACGTAAAGGACGTGTTCGATGAGAGCTGGATCCTGAACCCGGCCAAGGTGTTTCCGCTGACGGTTTCGGCCGGGCGGCGGCGCGCGCCGGATCAGGCGGCGTGAAGGTGGCGGGCTTGGGATTGAGTATTTAGAGCAAGAAAATGAACGGGTTGAGCATCATGGAGCCGTCGAGTGAAACGGAACTGGCAGAGGCGCTTGCAGGCGCGGGAGGGCCGGTTTCGGTGCGCGGTGGCGGCACGCGGGGCGTGGTCGCCGAGGGCGCGGCGCTGCGCTACGCGGGGCGCGGCATTTCGCTCTACGAGCCGGGCGCGCTGACGCTGGTGGCGCAGGCGGGCACGCCGGTGGCAGAGATTGAGGCGGCGCTGGAGGCGGAAGGGCAGCGGCTGGCCTTCGAGGTGCCCGACATGCGCGGGCTGCTCGGCACCGAGGGAGAGAGCACCATTGGCGGCGTGGTGGCGGCCAATGCCAGCGGCCCCCGGCGGGTTTCGGTGGGCGCGGCGCGGGACTTCTGCCTCGGTGTCCGTTTTGTCGATGGCGCGGGCCGCGTGGTGCAGAACGGCGGGCGGGTGATGAAGAATGTCACCGGCTACGATCTGGTGAAGCTGATGGCGGGGAGCCACGGCACGCTGGGGGTGCTGACCGAAGTGTCGCTCAAGGTGCTGCCCAAGCCCGAGGTGGCCGGTGTGCTCTCGATCGACGGGCTGTCCGTGGCCGAGGCCGTGACGGCGATGAGCGCGGCGCTGGGCACCCCTTGGGAGGTGACGGCGGCCTGCCACACCGATCTTGACGCCAGTGACCGGCCTTCGACGCAGCTGCGGATCGAGGGCATGGCGGAATCGGTCGCCTACAGACTCGGGCGGCTGAAGGACCATCTTGCCGCTTTCGGCGAGGTCGAAACGGCCACAAGCGACAGCCACGATTGGCCGTGGTTCCGTGACGTAGCGCGTTTTGCGGGCGGGGAAGAGGATGTCTGGCGGCTGCATTGCAAGCCCTCCGACGCGCCCGGCCTCGTGGCGCGGCTACCCGAGGGTGCCAAGGCGTTGCTCGACTGGGGCGGCGGGCTGATCTGGGCCGCCGTCGCACCGGGCACCGACCTGCGGGCGGCGCTGGGGGCTTTCGACGGCCATGCAACGCGGGTGCGCGGGCAGGGCGGCGGCATTGCCCGCTTCCACCCCGAGCCGCCCGCGCTGGCCGCGCTCACCGCTGGACTGCGGGCCAAGTTTGACCCGCGCGGCATTCTGAACAGGGGCCTGATGGCATGAAGACCGAATTCACCGAAGCCCAGCTGGCTGATCCCGGCACCGCGCGCGCCAACGAGATCCTGCGCGCCTGTGTCCACTGTGGCTTTTGCACTGCGACTTGCCCGACTTATCAGGTACTTGGCGACGAGCTGGATAGCCCCCGGGGCCGGATCTACCTGATCAAGGACATGCTCGAAAACGAGCGCGTGCCCGATGAGAAAACCGTCAAGCATATCGACCGCTGCCTCTCCTGCCTCGCCTGCATGACGACATGCCCCTCCGGCGTGCATTACATGCACCTCGTCGACCACGCCCGCGCCTATATCGAAGAGCGCTACAAACGGCCTCTGGGTGACCGCGCCCTGCGCTGGATCCTCGCCCGCATCCTGCCCTATCCGGGGCGGTTCCGGCTGGCGCTGTTGGGGGCCAAGATCGGGCGGCCGTTTCGCGGGCTGATCCCCTCGGCCCGGCTGCGTGCGATGCTGGAGATGGCCCCCGCCGTCATCCCGCCGGTCTCCCGCAATGACGACCCGCAAAGCTTCGCGCCCATCGCGCCGCGCCGCAAGCGCGTGGCCCTGATGACAGGCTGCGCCCAGAAGGCGCTGAACACCGACATCAACGATGCCACCATCCGCCTGCTCACCCGGCTTGGCTGCGAGGTGGTGGTGGCCGAGGGCGCCGGTTGCTGCGGGGCGCTGACGCATCACATGGGCCGCGAGGGTGAGGCCCATGGGACGGCGGGCAAGAACATCCGCGCATGGGCGGCAGAGATGGAGGGGCAGGGGCTCGATGCTATTGTCATCAACACCTCCGGCTGCGGCACCACGGTCAAGGACTATGGCCACATGTTCGCGCAAACCGAGCTTGCCGATCAGGCCGCCCGGGTGGCCGGGATCGCCAAGGATATCTCCGAGGTGCTGGCCGACCTGATGCCCGAGGCCCCGGTGGAGGCGCATAACCTCGCCAAAACCGAGATCGCCGGCACCGATGCCAAGGCGCAACCCGGCGAGGGCAGCGGGCCGATCCGCGTGGCCTATCACGCCGCCTGCTCGCTTCAGCACGGCCAGAAGATCAAGGATCACCCCAAGGCGCTGCTGAAAGCGGCGGGCTTCGAGGTGGTGGAACCCGCCGACAGCCACCTCTGCTGCGGCTCGGCGGGCACCTACAACCTGATGCAGCCGGAGATTTCGGGCCAGCTGAAGGCCCGCAAGGTGCAAACGCTGGAGGCCAAACGGCCCGATATCATCGCCGCTGGAAACATCGGCTGCATGATGCAGATCGGCTCGGGCACCGCCACGCCCATCGTGCACACCGTCGAACTGCTGGATTGGGCCACCGGCGGGCCGAAGCCTCCGGCGCTTTGCCCCGATGTCAATTGACGAGGCTTTCCTGCAACGATCACGCGGCCAGCGCCAGAGCCGCCACAATATCGCCCAACCCCACCGCTAAGCAGGCCCCCGAACCAGACCGGGACCGCCATGCGCAACGCTTTCCTCTCTGCCCTCACCGGGCTCCTCGCCCTTGCCAGCCTCCCTGCCAGCGCGCAGGAAAACGGCCTGACGAGCCTTGCCACCAGTGACCAGGGGCGCGGCTGGGAAGCCGTCGGGCGGCTGGAAATGGGGCGCAAGAGCTTTTGCACCGGCGCTCTCATCGCGCCTGATCTGGTGCTGACGGCGGCGCATTGCCTTTACGAGATGGATACCGGCGCGCGCGTGGATATGTCGGGCGTGGAGTTTCGCGCAGGTTGGCGCAACGGGCGGGCAGAGGCCTATCGCGGTGTGCGCCGGGCGGTGACCCATCCGGATTATGTGTATGAAGGGCGCGACCAGCTGGACCGGGTCGCGCTGGACGTTGCGCTGCTGCAGCTCGACAGGCCAATCCGCAACATCCGCGTCACCCCGTTTGACACCGCCGATGCGCCGGGCGCGGGCGATAGCGTCAGCGTTATCTCCTATGCGCAAGACCGGGCCGAAGCGCCCGCCTATGAAAGCGGCTGCGAGGTGATGGAACGGCGCGGCGGTGTGTTGATGTTCACCTGCTCGGTCGATTTCGGCTCTTCGGGCGCGCCAATCTTCACCATCGGCGCACGCGGGCCGCAGGTGGCCTCGGTGGTTTCGGCCAAGGCCACGATGCAGGGCCGCCCGGTGGCGCTGGGCACCGAGCTGGAGCCCGTGCTGAGCGTGCTGATGGAGCAGCTCTCCTCGGGCGGCGGCGCGTTGAACCCGGGCGGCACGGTGCGCTTTCTGGGCGGCGGAAACAGCGGCGAGCGGCGCGAGATTGGCGCACGCTTCGTGAAGCCGTGATGCTGCGCCGCACCCTTTTCGCCGCGCTGGCGCTGGCCCTCGCCACGCCTGCCTTTGCCGATAGCGCGCTGCGCCGCCTGTCGCTGCGCTCCGAAGGGCTGGGCTGGGAGGCCGTGGGGCGGCTCGACCTTGGCCGCGGCTCCTTCTGCTCTGGCGCGCTCATCGCCACCGATCTCGTGCTGACAGCGGCCCATTGCCTCTTCGACCGTGAAGGCAACCGGCTCGACCCGCGCCGCATCACCTTCCGCGCGGGCTACCGCGACGGGCAAGACGTGGCCGCCCGTCAGGGAGCGCGCGCCGTGGTGATGGCGGGCTACGCGCCGGTGAGCGATGATGTGATCGGCCAGCTGCGCACCGATGTTGCGCTGCTCCAGCTCGACCGTCCGATTGCCGCCGCCAATGCCGCGCCCTACGCGCTCTCCGGCAATGTGCGCACCGGTGGCACTGTTTCAGTCGCCTCCTACGGGCAGGGCCGCGAAGAGGCTCTATCGCTGCAACGCTCCTGCGGCGTGCTGGGCGAGCGGATCGGCGCGCTGGCCTTCTCCTGCGATGTCACCTTCGGCTCTTCGGGTGCGCCAGTGTTCGAGATGTCCTCGGGCCGTCCCGCGATTGTGTCGATCATCTCCAAAGGCGCGCGCGAAGATGGCAAGGTGCTGTCGCTCGGCATGCGCGTCGAGCCCGCCGTGCGCCAGCTGCGGGCCGATCTGCGGGCAGGGCGCGGCGTGTTCCCTCAAGCCGGGGGTGCACAGGCCAAACGGCTGCGCGTGGGGGCGACCTCCTCCACCGGCGCGCGCTTCGTCCGCCCCGGCAATGGCCCCAAGTTCGTAAAGCCCTGAGGGGCCGCGCTCTTCCGCCCTTCGAGGCGTCATCGCCCCGGCGAGGAAAAGCCCCCGGGCTTTGACGAGCCAGCCCCCCTTGAAACGCAAAAATTTCCTCCCCACATATCTCCTGCACGGGCGCCAAACGGGCCCGCGCACGATCCCGCGCCTGTCCGCTGCAGGAAGGCGCATGTGACTGAAAACGCTTATCTATCGCTCAATGGAGGATACCCATGCGTAACTACGACCTTTCCCCCCTCTACCGCGCCACCGTCGGCTTTGACCGCTTCGCCGACCTGATGGACCGCGCCCTCACCGCAGACGGCACCCAGCCGACCTACCCACCCTACAACATCGAGAAAGTCGACGAGAACGACTACCGCATCTCAATCGCCGTGGCGGGCTTTTCGGAGGCTGAGCTGAACGTCGAAGTGAAGGAAGGCGCCCTGATTGTATCGGCCAAGAAAGCCGACAATGACGAGGGCAAAACCTACCTGCACCGTGGCATCGCCACCCGCGCCTTCGAGCGCCGGTTTACCCTTGCCGACCACGTCAAGGTGACGGGCGCAACCCACGCAGATGGCATGCTGCACATCGACCTCGTGCGCGAAGTGCCGGAGGCCCTGAAGCCCCGCCGCATCGAGATCGCCGGTGGGTCGCAGAAGACCATCGAGGCGCAGAAAGAGACCGTCGAGGCGTAAGCCTTCAGTTTCAGTGAGAAGAGTGAGGCGCGCGGGAAGACCCGCGCGCCTTTTTGCAAGGTGTCGAGCGGGTAGAGGTGACAGCTACCCCGTGTATGACTAGCCTCAACCATACTCCGTTTAAGACTCGAGGATTCTATGAGCACACCGGAAGCAACGCGGCAGCACTCGCTCTCGAAAATTGAAAAACTGCGCCGCATAATATCCGTGAGTGGCGATCACATCGTCATCGACTTTGACGCCATGAACGAAGGTCCGTCTGAGTACAGCATCCCATTGAGCGAGTGTAGATCGAGTACACAAATCCTTCGATGGGTTCTTCAACTGACTGAGAAAACTTGGATCACGCCTGAGGTTGTCGCAGCTTTCGTGCTTCTGGCAACCAATCGGGCTGGTATTGACCCTTACGGCGAGTAGATCTGTAACTAACTCAGGGAGACCTTCAATCCTTCATGAGCTGAAGGCGGTCCCTTTTACCGGTTAGACAGAATATAGCTGTGGCCCAAGTATTGAGCGGCATGTGCCATCCCCCTCAATACCGCGGCGGCTTGCTCTTCCACGTTCCCAGCCACCGCCGCCAGCCGGCCTTCTTTTCATTGGCCGCAGCCTCCACCCGGTCCCAGCGATCCTCCGCCGCATCCAGCGTCGGATCCAAAGCGCGCTCGCGGAACTGCCGCCACATCGCCCGGATGAAGAGCAGTGCGATTCCCAGCAGCACGAAGAACGAGATGTTGAACCAAGGGATCGAGTAATGCTCCGGCCCGTCGATGGGCTTGATGCCAATCGCGTTCGGGTAGATCGAGAAAAACCGGTTGCGCCAGCCATAGTGGGTGATCAGCACCCATTGCGGGCTCGCCGTGGTCGAGATGTATTCCGCCGCGTCCGCCTGCAAATCCGAGCTGTCGAACTTGAAGTAGGGCGGCCAGATCCAGCCGGAATCCTCGTTGCGGTAGACCATCACGCCATAGCTGTCACGGGGGATGAACCCGAGCAGAAAGCTCTTCTGCTTCACCGTCTGGATAAACCGCACATCGCGGGTGGCCATCTCCGTGGCCCCGCTGTCGGCCTGCGCATAGAACATCCGGTTGAAGCCGGAGAAGTCCTGCCGGATCACCTCGGTGCCGGTAATGCGCACCACGTCATGCTGGGGCAGCACGTAAAGGAAGATCAGCGCGATCATGGTGATGAAAGCCCATTTGATCGCTCGCCACAAAATCCGCATGTTGCCCCTCAGTTGGCGTTGGTAAACCACAGGATCGTCACCACGACGATCACCGGGATGACATAGACCAGCAATATCAGCTTCTTGCGCAGCCCCGAGTGATACTCGGCCATTCCCTTCTCGATATAGGCACTGCGCGCGGCATCGTCACCCCCGCTGGGGTGATCCTCTGCCCAGGCCTCTTCCAGCTTCTCGCGCCGCACCGAGCGCGAGTAGATCGAGATGCAGAAGTAGATCACCGTCAAAACGATGAACCCCACCACAACAAGCCGTATCAACCCCATGCCTTACCTCCTGATCGCGCCCCACGGTCCGACGATGCGGATGCGCTCATCGCTCACCCTTTGCGCGGGCGGTGGGCTTGGCTCTTCCATCGCGTCTTCCCCGGTCCCGAAGAGTGCCGCCCGCGCCCCCTCCTTGTCCACCGCGTATTCGCGGGCGAGGAAATCGGCCACAAATTCCTTCTTGCTGTCCGGCCACGCCCGGTAGAGCGCGTAAAACAGCTCCTTGTGGCAGATGAAGAGCTGGCGCACGTCAAGCCGCGAAAGCTCGGTGAGGAGCTGGTTGATCAGGTCGCGGTCGGGGTGGTTGGTGGCGCGCAGCGTGTAAAAATACGCCGGATGGCTCGATGTGATCTTCGGCCACTTCCCACCCTGCTCGGCCCAGCGCACCAGTTCGTTCAGCGCATGAAATTCCGGCGGCAGCGCCGAGCCCAGCACCTGCGCCAGCTTGCGCAAATCGCCACGCGAGCGCGAAGGCACATCCTTGCCCAGCGTCGCCGCCACATCGACGAGGATGAAATCCATCTTCTGCTTCAGGATCGCCGTCGCATCGGTGCCCTTGGCCTTCACGATCGGCTCCACCAGCCCGTTCAGCTCCAGAAACTTCGCAATCCCGGCCCGGTCCTCAAGGTCGAAGACAAAGGGCGAGGGCACCTTGCCCAGCTGCTCCTTCTCGCCGCAGCAAATCACCGCCGGGTGCTCCACATCGCGGAAGATGTACAAGCCCCCAAAATGCGCCGTCCAGAAGTTGCCCTGCGTGAAGCTCGGCGCCTTGAACGTCACCGGGTTGCGCGTCACATCCCCGGTCTGCTTGGCCAGCCCGATCATCTCGGCGATCAGCACGTCATCCCACCAGGCATCCGGCTTGGTCTTGAAGGTGGCGATCTTCTCGCTGAGCGCCTCGGCCTGCTCCACATGCCCCGAGGTGGTATCGGCCCGCACGGTGATCTTCTTGATGTCGAACAGCCGGGCAGGGGTGTTGACCTCGAACACGGTGTTATCCAGCTCGCCCAGCACCGCGTCGCGGGAGGTGAGCGCAAAGAGCTGGCTCTCGTTCTCCTCGATGAACTGCCGCAGGATGCCGCGGCTCATGGAGAATTTCGCGTTCAGCAGCGGCGCGGTCTTTTGTGCCGTGGTCAGCAGGATGAACTGCCGGTTCACCCCGTTGGGGTTGAGATAGAGCAGATCATCGAACTCGAAGGCGATCTCGGGGGAGAAGCCGGAGATATCGACATGGAAGTCCGGCAGTTCGGTGCGCTTGCCGGTGAGCTTATGGAGCGCACGGTTGTAGCGGTCGATCAGGGCCGGGGAGGCCACTTCGATCAGGTTGCCGAACATCAGGCCGCGGGAGATGAGGCGTTTCATTCCGGTCCCTTTTCGTTTCGTGTTGCTGCGCCTTCAATCACCGCCCGCCCTCCTGCGCCCCCAAGCCCCCAGCCAGATGCCGCCAATATAGGAGGCCGCCATGGCCAGAAGAAACACCGCCGAGAAATTCAGCCGCAACCAGATGTCCGGGTTCTCATAGGTTGCAACACCCTCCGACGAGCGAACAATGAGAACATCCCCGACGAACAGCATGAACCCGGCGACGACCGCCAGCCAGACAACCGCCAACGTCACCGACCAGAACCGGAGCCCCTGCCGCGCGCTCCACCTATGGATCGCGTAGAGCGCAACGGCCGGGCCAAAGGCGAGGAGCAGGGGGAGAATGACCCAAGCGGTGGTGCTGGAATCCGACGTCACCTGTTCACCTGCCAAGCGACAAGGGCAGCGCCCCACCCGCGCGGGGCGGGGGAGAGCCATGCGTGGTGGCGCTGTCTCGCAAAACCTCGCCGTGCAACGCAGCGCTCCACGAAACGCCCGCTCCTTGGGTGCCGAGTTTGGCGCTGCCCGGCGTTGCCGACGGGCTGGGGTATCGATCAGAGAGCATTACTGTTCCCCGCTTTTTGAGCACCAGCGAATTGTGAATAAGGCCATTCCCTTGCCAATCAAACCTCCCTTTCACTTTGCGAGCAATTCACAGTTTTTGTCCTGATATGCTTGCATAGCTCTCAACTGCTGAATCTCTTTCTGTTCGTCAAAGGATGGCTCCGCAAAGTCCGGCCATGTCTCGTCGTAAGCGTGATTGGAGAAGTTTGCCCACATGTAGCCCAACGAGAAGTCAATGCTGGGGCCGGGCACGAAGTACCAAGAAAGCCCGATGGGAACATCTTTGGTGTTCTCTTTCGTCAGCCTTCCATCATTCGCTGCTTGGATGAAGGCCCCAATTTTCTCGAAACCTGTATTGAATAGAATTTCTGCGGACTCCGGAACCTCCTTCATTAGAAAGCCATGTGCAGCACAATCCCACAGGGCGTAGCCCAATCTGCCCTCAGTGTTGAAGTTGTCTTTCGCGTAAGCTGCGTCACTCAACGAGGTTAAGACAGCTAAGGAGACTATTATTCGCGTCACCCCTTCCCCTCCAAATACCGCCGCTTCGCCTCCTCCTGCCGCCCAAAGTCGCGCACCATCCCCTCGATGGCCACCTCGTCCGACTTGTCGGCGTAGCGGAACTCGCTGTCCGCGTAGCGGTTCACCTCCTGGATCACCATCTCCATGGTGATCGGCTGGCGCAGCTCGCCGACCATCCCCAGCTTCTCGTCGTAGGGTTTGAAGAGGAACAGCTCCGGCTCCTCCATCCACTCGTCGGGCAGCTCGAAGTCCATCGCGCGGACCTTAACCGCGTCGGTGATGTTCTTGATCGCCCGGCCGGTAAACCGCTCGTCCGCCTCCTGGATCGCTTTCAGATAGGTGCCGACCTTGGCAATCGTGTCCAGCTCGCCGACCTGCCCGATCACCCGGTCGTAGACCTCCAGCAGCCCCGCCTCATGGGGCTTGCCGTGCCCCTCGAAGCTCGCCGCCACCGCCTTTTTGATCTCCTGCGCCGCATAGGCCTCGTGATCCCCAAGAGGCAGCGAATGATTTTTGCCCATCAGCAGGTAGAGAATGTCGATGTAATCCTCCCGCGTCTGCGGCCCGTCGACAAGAAACCGCGCCCCGGCCCGCTGGCGCAGGGCGTCGTCCACATTCTCCGGGTAGTTCGAGAACATGCCAAACGTGCAGTTGCCGCGCACCACGGTGTTGGCCCCCGCAAAGGCCTCCATCAGCACCGCCGTCACCTCCTGCTGGCCCGCGCTGGATTGCCGGTCGCCCCGCTTGCCCGCGATCTGGTCGATGTCATCCACCGTGCCAAAACCGATCACGCCCGGATCGAGCACGTTGTTGATAAACGCCTTCGCGTTCTGGCCGGACTTGCCCTGGTAGCTGTCGATATTGTCGATGCCGAAGTTCTGGTAGCGGAAAGGGTAGCCCGCCACACCGCAATACTCGCTCACCAGCCCGGCCATCATCTGGATCAGGGTCGTCTTCCCCGTCCCGGGCGCGCCATCGCCCATGAAGGTGAAGATGAAGCCGCCCAGCTCGACGAAGGGGTTGAGCTTGCGGTCGAAGTCATAGGCCATGATCATCTTGGCCAGCCGCATCGCCTGATACTTGGCGATATGGTTGCCGACGACCTCGTTGGGCTTCTTGAACTGCATCACCAGCGTGCTGCCCTTGGCCTTCCGCGCTGGGGTGAAGCCAGCAATCGTCAGATCATCGGCCTCCACGCGATACTTGGCGCCGGTAAAGGCCTCCATCCGGGGGGCGGACTGGCCCCGCAGCGCCACCTTCTCCATCAGCTGCTCGGCATAGGCCATCACCGTCGCCACCAGCTTGGGTTCCGCGTCGGCAAAGGTGGCCAGCTCCTGATCCAGCTCCCAGAGGCAGCCGTGCAGGGCGAGGGGGGCGTTGTCTGTCAGCACCTCCTCCACCGCGCCAATCTCCACGCTGGCCTCGCTGGCCGAGGGGGCGAGCAAAAAGCTAGTTGCATTGCCGAAGGAATACATTACCGCCAGCGCCTCGGCGGAGAGCAGCTCGCCAAACTCGGCCTTGCGGGTCTCGGGCAGGCGGCCCTCAAGGTTCTCCTTCTTCAGCTCCACCAGCCCGGTCGCCTCAGAAAACGCCTCTCCCGTCGCCAGCGCAATCGCCACCGCCCGGCGCAGCCCGTGCAGCACCGTGGCTTGCGTCGGCGAGACCAGCGGGTCACCATCATCCGCCGCCTCGATCCGCTCCACCAGCCGCACGCCCTCGGGCCGGGCGGTGCTGCGCGTCACCAGCCCCGGTGTGGTGCTGCGAAACCGCCGCCGCGTGCCGATGCCGGATGAGCGCTCAGGCGTGGCCGCTGCCTCCTTGGGCTTGGCAATCCGGGGCGTGTGGTCGATCCCTTCCAGCATCTCGGCCGCCGCCTCGTAATGCTTGCGGATCTCCTCTTCCCGAAGCTCCATCTCGTTGGCTGAAAGGCTCATCGCTCAAATCCTTCTCAAAACCCGGCCTCATTATCTTGCCGGAAATACTCCCGCCGGAGGCCCAAACTCTATCTGTAGGAAAACACCCGGCCCCCGGGGCTCACCACAAACTTCCGCACGCCAGTAAACCCTGGCGGGTTCTTCTCGGCCAGCACCTGATAGGGCCGCTCGGGCATGATGATCGACCGCTCCGTGCGCGTCGCCCCGGTGTCGGCCCCCCGGCCCGAGAACGGATCAAGCGTGAAGATCTCGCGCTCGACGGACGAGAACCACCCGGCCTTCTCCGTGCGCACCCGCTCGCTCACCAGCTCTTCTTCGGTCCAGGCCAGCGCCCAATCCTGCCCCTGCGGTGCCTTCGCCTCGCGCAGCACCTCGCAGAGCGGGCCCGATTGCACGGTGTAGGCCGAAGAATACATCGGCCCCACGTGGAAGCGCCGGATGCGTTTGGGGTGGAGGTCGTCGAAGTCTTCGTCAAACCCCTGCGCGATGGTCAGCAGCTTCAGGCCGGAGAAGCTCTGCGCCATCAGGTGCGCCTGCGCCGAGGGCCAGCGCCGCTCGTCCTTGGGCAGCGTCGTGCGGCCCGAGTCCTCGCATTCCATCAGGTAGATCACCGGCAGGTTGGTCTGGCTGTCGAAGATCGCCCAGTGAATCAGAAACACCCGCCGCTCGCCCTCGCTGCGCTGCCACAGCGCCTCGGGGTCGTTGCGCGCCCAAAAAATATCACCGTCGGTCAGCGCCTCGTAGTAGAAGCGCTGCGCCATCGCGTATTGCAGCTTGGTCGGAATCGTCAGCTCGCCGACGATCTGGCGGATCATGTCGTCCTTCAGCTCCGCCGCCGAAGGCATGCCCCGCAGGTGCCGCTCGGCCTGCTGCGCATCCACCGCCATCGTCAGCATTTCCTGAAACACCGGAAAGCCGCTCTCGTGGCTGTCGAAATCCAGCTTGCCGAAGGGCGTGCCGTCACGGCCTGTGAGCAGGTACTTGTTTCCAAGTGCTGCAAAAGCATTGGCCAGCCCGCCGATGTAGCGGCCCAGAATGGTCACTTCGGTCTTGGAAAGGCTCCCCTCCACCTCCATCGCCGCCGCCACCTTGGCCAGATGCCCGGTGATCGCCTCGAACTTGGTGAAATAGCGCCGCGCCGCAAACTCGTCGGTGAGCTGCTTGTGGTCGGCGGTGAGGGCTTTCTTGGTGTCGGTCATGTCAGCCCCGCAGTGTGGGTGAAACCCACCATTTCACGGTCGTATCTGGGCCGCCGGAGCGGCAGAAAGCGAAAGAGATCACACGTCCCCGTAGATATTCTTGTCGTGCTTCTCCACGATCTTCTCGAAGCGGCGGGCGAAGCGTTCGTCGGCCTTGGCCTTCTGCTCCAGCACCTTGCGGGCAAAGACCATGTGATCTTCGTGGGCTTCCATCATGTCGGCCATCCGCTGGTTGGTCGCGGCACCGATCCCGGCCATGGCGGCTTGCGCCTCCTGGTCGGTTTTCACCCCGATCTCGTTGATCCGGTGGGCCACGTCCTGCTGCTGGGCGGTCTTCAGCGACTTGGTGAGCGCATCATAGAGCACCACGCGCTGCTTGGTGTCTGTCTGCAGCTTGTTGATCAGCACCATCTGGGTCGCGGCCTGGTTTTGCAGGGAATCGACCCAGGTTTTGCCCTTCTCGATGTAGCGCTCCAGCGTCTGGCTCTTGGCCAGCTTCACCTGCTCCTGCTGCACCTGCTCGTTATACTTGGCGTTCAGCTCGGCCAGTTCGGTTTCCAGCTTGGTGCGCTCGGCGGCGTCCTGCTCGACGCTGATCTTGTTTTCCAGCTCGATGATCTTCGGGTCCATCGCCGAAATCTCGGCCCTGAGCGCCTCCAGCTCACCCACCGTGGCCTCGCGCTCGTCCAGCGTGGTGGAAAGGTTGGCCTCCACCTTTTCCTTCTCGCCGTTCAGCACGATTAGCTGGTTTTCGAGCAGCTTCACGATCACGTCGGACTTGCTGATCAGGTCTTGAAGCTTGTCGTCGATGTTGGCGGTGCGGATGCGCTCTTGCCGCAGGCTCTCGGATTTGCCTTTGGAGAAGATGCCGACGAAGCTTTCCCAGCCGGTCTTGTCGCGAATTTCCGAGAAGTCCTCAGAGAAGCCCGTCGTCACGTCATCAAGGCCCATGATGAGCTCGGCAATATTGGCATTCATCAGCTCGGTGTGCTGGTGCACGTCTTCCAGCGTGGCGTTCTCGATGTCGAGCTGGATGTCCTGCCCCTGCGCCATCTTCTGGCGGGCACTCTCGATCCGGCTCGAAAGCTCCTGGATCTTGCCTTGGGTCTCGGCCACCTGGGCCTGGGATTTCTCGATCATCGCATCAAAATCAGCCATTTCGCGTCCTCAAATCATATGGTGCTGGGGCTTATGTGGGGGTTTTAACGCGTTTTGTTAAGCATCGTCACGCGCCAAATGCGGTCATTTCGGGGGCATTTGCAGGGCGATGGCCCAAGAATTCCGGAACATCTGCGCCGTTCTCCCGTTGGTTGCGTAACGCGTGAACACAATTGGGAGACAAATCCTTGCACCAGCTAGCCAGCCGCCTTGGCCTGCGCACCGATCCGACCATCTTTTTTGTCTCCGCAGGGCTGACCCTGCTTTTCGTGCTCGCGCTGGTCATTGCGCCCGATTCCATTGGCGATTTCTTCGCAGCGGGGCGGGCGTGGATCGTCACCAACCTCGGCTGGTTCTTCATCCTCGGCGTCAATGTCTGGCTGGGCTTCCTGATCTGGGCGGCCTGCTCCCGGCACGGGCATATCCGGCTCGGGCCAAAGGGCTCGCGGCCCGAGTATACCAACCTCAGCTGGTTCACGATGCTCTTTGCCGGCGGGATCGGCACCGTGCTGATGTTCTGGGGCGTGGCCGAACCGATCTCGCATTTCGCCAACCCGCCGCTGCCGGGCGTTGCGCCCCACAGCGAAGAGGCGGCGCAGGATGCCATCTCCATCGCCATCTACCACCTCGGCCTGCACACATGGGCGATCTTCGCCCTGCCGGGCTTGGCCTTTGCCTATTTTATCAACCGCTACGAGCTTCCAGTGCGGGTGAGTTCCGTGTTCTACCCGCTGCTGCGCGAGGGCATCCATGGCCCCGTCGGCAAGGCGATTGATATTGCCTCCATCCTCGGCACGCTCTTCGGCGTCGCCGTCTCCCTTGGCCTTGGGTCCAGCCAGATCGCGGCGGGCCTCGATGCGCTCACCGGTTCGGGCACCGGGCCGGGTGTGCAGGTCACGATCCTCGCGGTGCTCACCGTGGTCGCCGTTGGCTCCATCGTCGTCGGACTCGACAAGGGCGTGAAGGTGCTCTCCAACCTCAACATCGGCATGGCCGTGGGGCTGATGATCTTCGTCCTCGTCTTCGGCTCCACGCTCTTCCTGCTGCGCGGCATCGTCGAAACCTTCGGCCTCTACTTCGAGAACCTGCCGCACCTGATGTTCTGGAACGACATGCTCGCCAACGAGAACCCCGACAACCCGCCATGGGGCTGGCAGGGCAGCTGGACGGTGTTCTACTGGGCGTGGACAGTCACCTGGTCGCCCTTCATCGGCCTCTTCGTGGCGCGCATCTCGCGCGGCCGCACCATCCGCGAGTTCGTTTTCGGCGTGCTGCTCGCGCCTTCGCTCTTCACCCTCGTCTGGTTCTCCATCTTCGGCTGGCAGGCGATGGAGTTCGACGGGCTGGGGCTGGCCGCGCGCGCCTCGCTGGGCGAGGGCGCGGGCGAGATCCGCGCCGCCGTGGCCGAAAGCGTGCCGCTGGCCATGTTCGCCTTCTTCGAGCACTTCCCCTTCACCGAGTTCATTCAGGGCTTCGCCGTGGTGATCGTGGCGATCTTTTTTGCCACCTCGTCCGACTCCGCCTCGCTGGTGGTCGATATGCTCTGCACCGGCAAGCCCACCCCCGGCCCGGTGGGGCAGCGGGTGTTCTGGGGTGCCGCCGAGGGGCTGGTGGCCGCGATGCTCATCATCCTCGCCGGAGAGGCGGGCCTGACGGCGCTGCAACAGGTCATCACCGTGGTCGGCCTGCCGATCTTCGTGCTGGTCTGCATGATGATCCCCTCGCTGATCCGGGGCTTCGCGGAGGAGGAGATCGACCACATCAACATCGGCACCCGTCCCGAGCTGGAGGCCTTTCACCCCGAAGATGACGTGGAGATCGACGCCCGCAGCACCGCCGGGCGCACGCCTGAGCGCCCCGCACCGGCCGAGTAGGCGATCGGGCGTTGTGGCGGCAGGTCGATCTGCCTAACCTGCCGCCATGCCACCCGATCTCGACGCCCGACTTACCGAAGCCATCCGCGCCCGCGAGGGTGAGCTGGTGGCGCTCTGCCGCGACCTCGTGCAAATCCCCACGCTCAACCCGCCCGGCCAGCACTACCGCGCCATTTGTTCCTACTTGGCAGAACGCCTCGGCAAGCAGGGCTTCGAGGTGGAGATGATCCGCGCCGAGGGCGCCCCCGCCGACAGCACCGAATACCCGCGCTGGAACGTGGTCGCCCGCCGCGAGGGCAAGCGGGCAGGGGAGTGCGTGCATTTCAACTCCCACCATGACGTGGTCGAGGTTGGCCGTGGCTGGACGGTCGACCCCTTTGGCGGCGAGGTGAAAGACGGCAAGCTCTATGGCCGTGGCTCCTGTGACATGAAGGGCGGCCTCGCCGCTTCCATCATCGCCGTCGAGGCCTTCCTCGAAACCTGCCCCGACTTCTCCGGCGCGGTCGAAATCTCCGCAACGGCGGATGAGGAATCCGGCGGCTACGGCGGCGTCGCCTACCTCGCCGAGCGCGGCTGGTTCAGCCCCGAGCGGGTGCAGCACGTCATCATCCCCGAACCGCTCAACAAGGACCGCATCTGCCTTGGCCATCGCGGCGTCTGGTGGGCCGAGATCGAAACTTTCGGCCGCATCGCCCACGGCTCCATGCCCTTCCTCGGAGACTCCGCCGTGCGCCACATGGGCGCCGTGCTGGCGGAGATGGAGGCCACGCTCTTTCCGCTGCTCGCCACCAAGCACACCGAAATGCCGGTGGTGCCCGAAGGCGCACGCGAAAGCACGCTCAACATCAACTCGATCCACGGCGGCGAGGCTGACCACCCGGCAGATTACACCGGCCTGCCCGCGCCCTGCGTGCCCGACAGCTGCCGCATCGTGATCGACAGGCGCTTTCTCATCGAGGAAGAGCTCGCCGAGGTGAAAGGCGAGGTCACCGCGCTGATGGAAAAGGTTAAAGCCGCGCGCCCCAGCTTTACCTACGAAATCCGCGATCTTTTCGAGGTGCAGCCCACGATGGCCCCCGAAGATGCCCCCATCGTGCGCACCACGGCGGCAGCGATTGAAAAGGTGCTCGCCCGCCAGCCCGATTACGTCGTCAGCCCTGGAACCTACGACCAAAAGCACATCGACCGCATCGGCAAGCTCTCCAACTGCATCGCCTACGGCCCCGGCATTCTGGACCTCGCCCACCAGCCTGATGAATGGGTGGGCGTGCAGGATATGGTCGACAGCGCCAGCGTCATGGCCCTCGTGCTGGCCGAGCTGCTTGCCCGCTAAACCGCCTATGCAGCCGCGCTTGGGCCGGTTAACCTGAAGGAAACCACCCAGGGAGGCTCCAGCCCCATGACCCTTCGCACAACCCTTCTCGCCGCCACGCTCCTCGCCACGCCCGCACTGGCGCAAGACAGCATCACCCTCGGCATGGTGCTCGAGCCGCCCAACCTCGACCCGACAGGCGGCGCAGCGGCGGCCATCGACGAAGTGGTTTATGCCAACGTCTTCGAAGGCCTCACCCGTTTTGCCGCCGATGGCTCGGTGGTGCCCGCGCTGGCCAAAAGCTGGGAGGTCTCGGACGATGGCACCAGCTACACCTTCACGCTGCAAGAGGGTGTCACCTTCCACGACGGCACCGCCTTCAACGCCGATGATGTCGTGTTCTCGCTCAATCGCGCCCGCGCCGAAGACAGCACCAACGCCCAGAAGGCGCTGTTTGCCGGGATCGAAAGCGTCGAAGCGGTAAACCCGACAACCGTAACCGTAACCCTCAGCCAGCCCGATGGCGCCTTCCCCTTCAAGATGGCATGGGGTGATGCGGTGATGGTGGGCGAGGAAAGTGCCGCCGACCTTGCCACCAAGCCCGTTGGCACCGGCCCCTTCACCTTTTCCGAATGGGTGCAGGGCGACCGTGTGAGCCTGACGCGCAACGCCGACTACTGGGGCGAGGCCCCGGCGCTGGCCAGCGCCACCTTCAAGTTTATCTCCGATCCCAACGCCGCCTTCGCCGCGATGATGGCCGGCGATGTCGATGCCTTCCCCAACTTCCCCGCGCAGGAAACCCTGCCGCAATTCGAGGGCAACCCGCAGTTCAAGGTGATTATCGGCTCCACTGAGGGTGAGACGATCCTCGCGATGAACAACGCCCAGCCGCCGCTCGACAACGTGAAGGTGCGCGAAGCCATCGCCCATGCGATCAACCGGCAAGACATCATCGACGGCGCGATGAACGGCTATGGCACCCCCATCGGCACCCACTTCGCCCCGCATAACCCGGACTACGTGGACCTGATGGAAATGTCGGAATTCGACCCGGAGGCGTCCAAAGCGCTGCTGGCCGAAGCCGGGGTCGAGGGGCTGAAGCTGCGCCTCGCCCTGCCGCCCCCCGCCTACGCCCGCCGCGGTGGCGAGATCATCGCCGCCCAGCTGCGCAACGTGGGCATCGAGACCGAGATCACCAACATGGAATGGGCGCAATGGCTCGAACAGGTGTTCAAGGGCCGTGATTTCGACCTGACCATTGTCAGCCACACCGAGCCGCTCGACATCAACATCTATGCCCGTGACGACTACTACTTCCAGTATGCCGACCCGGACTTCAAAAGCATGATGACCCTGCTCGAGGGCACCACCGGCCCGGATGCGCGCTCGGAGATCCTGAAATCCGCGCAGACCAAGATCGCGGAAGATTTCGTCAACGGCTACCTCTTCCAGCTGCCCAAGACGGGTGTGGCCAATGCCAAAATCGAGGGCCTCTGGGAGAACGCCCCGACCCAGGCCAATGACCTCACCGGGGTGAACTGGGCCGACTGACCGCCGCCGCAACGTCGCTCCCCACCCGCCCGCCCTCGCGCCGCTGCGGCGGCGGTCAGTCGGCCCGGCGAGCGTGGTGCGCGTGGAGAGGGCGGAATGAGTATTTTCAGCAAGAAAATGAGGCAGGGGCGAGCTTGCCCCATTTGCGTTCAGCCATCCGCAAGGGCGGTGAGGCCGTGGTTTTGGCTGCGCAGTTCGGCATCCAGCCGGGCCGCGTCTTGGGGTGTCAGGGCCGTGACGACGAGGGCCATATCTGCCGGAAGGCGATAGAGCCTGCGCCCGCCCTCCGCGGCTCTTTCCAGCAGCCGGGCGGAGTGTGCGAGGGCCTCTTGGGCGAGATACTTGGGCGGGAAGTCGGCCTCGATCTGCGTGGTGGTGCCATCGAGGCGAAAGCTGAGGCGATTGGGGTTCAGATGGATCTCATCCAGGGCAGGGCTGCCCAGCATATCGGCGAAATCGGTCAGCAGGCGGCGGTAGGTCTCTTCCGTCATTTCCACCTGCTCGCGTTGGACGGCAAGATTGGGCTCGTCCCCGGCCTCGGCAGTCCGCAGCACCATGTCGCCAAGCCCAAAGATGTCGGCCTCCGGCGGATCGTTCCGGACGGTCTCGGGCAGCCGCGTGCTGGAGAGCACGCCGTAGCTGCACAGCACCTCGCGCCGCGCGTCCAGCCAGGCCAGCGTGGCCGGGTTGGGCGAGGGAGGTGGCGCGGGGGCTGGCCTTGGCGCGGTGAGCACGTTGGGCGCGGCGCGTCTGGCCCGGGCCAGTTCGTTGCGGGTGAGCCATGCCAGAACCGCCGCCAGCGCGAAGGCCAGAGCGGCCAGCGCATAGCCGCCACTGCCCTCGGATGTGGCGGCCAGATAAAGCCCGAGCGCCAGCAGCACGCAGGCTGCCAGCGCGTGGGTGGCGACCGAGGCCCAATTCAGCCAAACCAGCGCGGACCTCATGCTTTCAGATGTGCCTCAAGGTCGTCCAGCCGGTCATGGCCCCAAAACAGCGCACCGTCATCGACCACGTAGAAGGGAGAGCCGAAGGCGCCTTTCTCCACTGCCTCGTCGAGGTTGCGCCCATAGGTCTCCGCGCCCGCCAACAGCCCCCTGTCGGCCAGCCCCGGGTCGAAGCCCGCAGCCGTGAGGCACGCCTGAATCACATCGTCCTGCGCAATGTCCCTTTCCTCGGCCCAGCAGGCGCGCAGCAGGCCGTGCGCCAGCGCGCCCACATCGCCGCCGCTCTCCGATTGCGCCGCGATCAGCGCGTAGCTCGACGGCGCGGCATTGGTCGGGAAATGCGCCGGGGTGAAGTTCATCGGCAGGCCGGCCTTGGCCGCCGCCCGCTGGAGCTCCTGCATCCGGTAGGCTTTGCGGTTCTCGTGCCGCTCACCCGGCGGAGTGCCGCCGGTGCGGGCAAAAAGCGCCATGATATCCACCGGCTTGTAGGCAATGCTCGCCCCCGTCGCCCCAGCGATCTCCTCCAACCGCATTCCGGCAAGGTAGGTGAAGGGGGAAATCGTGGAGAAAAAGTAATCAATATGCGGCATTTGCACCTCCCGGGCTCGCGCGTTTCTGGCCCTGACCGTAGGCCGGTGCTATGGGGTGTCAACTTTTCGATTCTGCCACGCGCGAGGGGACACGCGATGCCCAATCCGACCGAACCCAAACTGATGTCCGGCAATGCCAACCTGCCGCTTGCCACCTCGATCTGCCGGCGGATGTCGATGCATCGTGGCATGACCGTGGGGCTGGTCGATGCGCGGGTCGAGCGGTTCAACGATCAGGAAATCTTCGTCGAGGTCTATGAGAACGTCCGCGGCGAGGACATGTTCATCATCCAATCCACCTCCAACCCGGCCAATGACAACCTGATGGAACTGCTCATCATGGCTGATGCGCTCAAGCGCTCCTCGGCGGCGCGGACGACGGCGGTAATCCCCTACTTCGGTTATGCCCGGCAAGACCGGCGCACCAAGGCCCGCACGCCGATTTCGGCCAAGCTGGTGGCCAACCTCATCCACGAGGCGGGCATTGAGCGGGTGCTGACGATGGATCTGCACGCCGCGCAGATTCAGGGCTTCTTCGATATCCCGGTCGATAACCTCTACGCCTCGCCGATCTTCGCGCTCGATATCAAGCACCACATGCGCGAAAAGCTCGCCGACGTCATGGTTGTCAGCCCCGACGTGGGCGGCGTGGCCCGGGCCCGCGAGCTGGCCCAGCGGATCGGCGCGCCGCTTTCCATCGTCGACAAGCGCCGTGAAAAGCCCGGCGAAGTTGCCGAGATGACGGTGATCGGCAACGTGAAAGACAAGGTCTGCGTGATCGTGGATGACATCTGCGATACCGCCGGCACCCTCTGCAAGGCCGCCGAAATCCTGATGGAAAACGGCGCCACCGAGGTGCACAGCTACATCTCCCACGGCGTCCTCTCCGGCCCGGCCGTGGAGCGGATCACCAATTCGGTGATGAAGAGCCTCGTGATCACCGACAGCATCGAGCCAACCGAGGCGGTCAAGGCCTGCCCCAACATCCGTATCGTGCCCACCGCCCCGATGTTCGCCCAGGCGATCCTCAACATCTGGTCGGGCACATCGGTGTCGTCGCTCTTCGATCACAACACGTTGGTGCCGATCTACGAAGGCTTCTACGGCACCGACGTCTGAGGCCGAGGGCGGGGGAGGGGAGACATCTCGCCTTCCGCCGCGCGCCATAGGGTGGGTGCTAACCCACCACTACCGCGCTCAATACATCTCCCAATCGTCCTCGTGGCGCAATTCGCCGAGCGCCATCCAGCTTGCCCGCACCCGCGCCACCCGGGTGTCGCCCCACGTGCGAAAAACAATCTCGAAGCCTTCTTCGGTGATGTTCTCTGCCGAGATATCCGCGCGCTGGTTGGTCTTCTGGTCCATGTCCCACATGGCAAGGTTCACCACCACAGTCGGCAGGCTGCGGAAGGTTTCTGCAAAGCTGATGGCCCGGCGCGATTGGCGCGGGCCGGTGCCCGTCCACATCTCGCCGCCGTCCTCGAAATCCGAGAACATCACAACAGAGCCCTCGTCGACCCCGACAAGGTGATTTCGCAAGCGTTTCATTCCGTCTGTCTAAACCCGTCTTCCCTAGTCCACCGATAAAAGAGGATTTGGGCGAAAATTGGAACCAAAACGTAAATGGCCCCGGCGATTTCTCGTCGGGGCCATGAAAATTCTGATATGCCTAGGCTCAGGCGTTGGTGCGCACCGAAAGCCCAAGATCGTTGCCCAGTGCGGCAATGTCGGCTGCCGCCTTGGCCAGAGAGTCCAGATCTTCAGGCGAACCATTGTCACGCGCGGCTGCAGCATCCGCCATAAACTGGTCCAGAGCTTCGGAGGTCATTTCCTCAGCCGGAACAGCGTGCTCGGCCAAAACGGTGGTGCCCTCTGCGGTGATCTCGGCAAAGCCGCCGATCACGGCAAACTTGCTTTCGGCACCATCCTCGGCGGTCACGGTCAGAATGCCGGGCCGCAGGGTGGTGATCATCGGGCTGTGGTCGGGCATCGCCGTCAGGTCGCCTTCGGCACCCGGGATCTGCACCGCCTTCGCCGCCAGCGAGGCCAGACGGCGCTCGGGCGAAACCAGATCGAATTGCATGGTGTCGGCCATTGCAGGCTCCTGTTAGTTGAAATCGCCCCCCGCGCCCTTTCGGGGCAGGGGGCGCAAGCTCTTAGGCGGCTTCCGCAGCCATCTTTTCGGCCTTGGCCTTCACTTCGTCGATGCCGCCAACCATGTAGAAGGCGCCTTCGGGCAGGTGGTCGTATTCGCCGGCCACAACTGCCTTGAACGAGCTGATGGTGTCTTCCAGCGGCACCTGAACGCCGTCGGAACCGGTGAACACCTTGGCCACGTCGAACGGCTGGCTGAGGAAACGCTGGATCTTCCGGGCGCGGGCCACGGTCAGCTTGTCCTCTTCCGAGAGTTCGTCCATGCCGAGAATTGCGATGATGTCCTGCAGCGACTTGTAGCGCTGGAGGATACCCTGCACGTCACGGGCCACCTGGTAGTGTTCTTCACCCACGATCAGCGGGTCCATCAGGCGCGAGGTGGAGTCCAGCGGGTCCACGGCGGGGTAGATGCCAAGCTCCGAGATCGCACGGTTAAGCACGGTCGTCGCGTCGAGGTGGGCAAAGGTGGTTGCCGGGGCCGGGTCGGTAAGGTCATCCGCAGGCACGTAGACGGCCTGGATCGAGGTGATCGAACCGTTCTTGGTCGAGGTGATCCGCTCCTGCATGGCGCCCATGTCGGTTGCCAGCGTCGGCTGATAGCCCACAGCAGAGGGGATACGACCCAGAAGCGCCGACATCTCGGAACCGGCCTGAGTGAAGCGGAAAATGTTGTCCACGAAGAACAGCACGTCGGTGCCGGTCGCGTCGCGGAACTGCTCGGCCAGGGTCAGGCCGGTCAGCGCGATACGGGCACGGGCTCCGGGAGGCTCGTTCATCTGGCCGAAGCACAGGGCAATCTTCGATTCCGGCAGGTTGTCGGGGTTGAGAACGCCGGATTCGATCATCTCGTGGTAAAGGTCGTTGCCCTCACGGGTCCGCTCACCCACACCAGCGAACACGGAGAGGCCCGAGTGCACCTTGGCGATGTTGTTGATGAGTTCCTGAATGAGAACCGTCTTGCCCACGCCGGCACCGCCGAACAGGCCAATCTTGCCGCCCTTGGCGTAGGGGGCCAGCAGGTCGATCACCTTGATGCCGGTCACCAGCACTTCGGCTTCGGTCGACTGGTCGGCGAAGTCGGGGGCAGGGGCGTGGATGGGGCGGAATTCGTCTGCTTCCACCGGGCCCTTTTCGTCAACCGGCTCGCCGATCACGTTGAGGATACGCCCCAGCGTTGCGGTGCCCACGGGCACCTGAATTGCGGCGCCGGTGTCGGTCACTTCCTGGCCCCTCACGAGGCCCTCGGTGGCGTCCATCGCGATGGTGCGCACGGTGTTTTCGCCAAGGTGCTGGGCCACTTCGAGCACCAGCTTCTTGCCGTTGTTCTCGGTGGTCAGCGCGTTCAGAATCGCCGGCAGATCATCGTCAAACTGCACGTCAACGACAGCGCCGATGACCTGAGCCACTTTGCCTTTTGCGTTAGCCATTTTCGTTTCCTCTTCGTCAGAGCGCCTCGGCGCCCGAAATAATCTCGATCAGCTCGTTGGTGATCACGGCCTGGCGGGAGCGGTTGAACTGGATCGTCAGCTTGTCGATCATTTCGCCCGCGTTGCGCGTGGCGTTGTCCATCGCGCTCATCCGGGCCCCCTGTTCCGATGCCCCGTTTTCCAGCAGCGCAGTAAAGATCTGCGTTGCCACGGCGCGCGGGAGGAGATCGGCCAGAATGGCCTCTTCCTCGGGCTCGTAATCATAGGTCGTCCCAGCTTCCTCGGCAGCGTCCTCGCTTGCCTCGAAGGCGGCGGGGATGATCTGCAAGGCGGTCGGCACCTGGCTGATGACGCTCTGGAAGACCGAATAGAAGATCGTCGCCACGTCAAACTCACCCGCATCGAAGCGGGTCAGCACGTCGCGGGCAATCCCCTGCGCATCGCCATAGCCTAGCGACTTCACGCCGCTGAGGTCCACATGACCTACCGACAGATCGGCAAAGTCACGCTTCAGCTGCTCGCGGCCCTTCTTGCCGACGGTGAGGATCTTCACCTCTTTGCCGTCTTTGAGAAGCTGCTGCGCATGGGTGCGCGCAAGTTTGACAATCGAGCTGTTGAAACCGCCGCAAAGGCCCCGCTCGGCAGTCATCACCACCAGCAGATGCACCTTGTCGTCGCCGGTTCCGGCCAGCAGGCGCGGCGCAGAATCCGAACCCGCCGATGCGCCGGCAAGCCCCGCCATCACGGCATTCATCCGCTCGGCATAGGGGCGTCCCGCCTCGGCAGCTTCCTGTGCCCGCCGCAGTTTTGCGGCGGCCACCATCTGCATGGCCTTGGTGATCTTCCGAGTGCTTTTGACACTCTCGATCCGATTTTTAAGATCCTTTAGGCTCGGCATGAGCTATCTCCCCGGCCAGCCTCAAGCGAAATCTTTGGCGAATTCGTCCAGAGCCGCCTTGATCTTGTCCTCAAGCTCACCCTTCACCTTGCGGTCATTGTCGGTGATGTCCTTAAGAAGATCTTCGTGCTTGCCACGCAGGTGCGCCAGCAGCCCGGCTTCGAAGCGACCCACCTCGGAGACGTCAACCTTGTCGAGGTAGCCGTTGGTGCCTGCATAGATGACGCAGACGATCTCGGCGTTGGTCAGCGGGCTGTACTGAGGCTGCTTCATCAGTTCGGTCAGGCGCGCACCACGGGCCAGCAGGCGCTGGGTGGCGGCGTCAAGGTCGGAGCCGAACTGGGCAAAGGCGGCCATCTCGCGGTACTGCGCGAGGCTCAGCTTCACCGGGCCAGCAACCGAAGACATCGCCTTGGTCTGCGCGGACGAACCCACACGAGACACCGAGAGGCCGGTGTTCACGGCGGGGCGGATGCCCTGATAGAACAGTTCGGTCTCAAGGAAGATCTGACCGTCGGTGATCGAGATCACGTTGGTCGGAATAAAGGCCGAAACGTCGCCGCCCTGGGTTTCGATGATCGGCAGAGCGGTCAGCGAACCAGCGCCGTGGTCTTCGTTCAGCTTTGCCGAACGCTCCAGCAGGCGAGAGTGAAGGTAGAAAACGTCACCGGGGTAGGCTTCACGGCCGGGCGGACGACGCAGCAGCAGCGACATCTGGCGGTAGGAGACGGCCTGCTTGGAAAGGTCATCATAGATGATCAGCGCGTGGCGGCCGTTGTCGCGGAAGAACTCGGCAATCGAGGTCGCGGTGTAGGGAGCCAGATACTGCATCGGTGCCGGGTCAGAGGCGGTCGCGGCCACAACAGTGGTGTATTCGATCGCGCCGGTCTCTTCGAGCTTCTTCACCAGCTGCGCCACGGTCGAGCGCTTCTGGCCGACAGCCACGTAAACGCAGTAGAGCTTCTTGCTCTCGTCGTCGCCCGCAGCGTCGTTGTAGGACTTCTGGTTCAGGATCGCGTCAAGCGCCACGGCGGTTTTGCCGGTCTGACGGTCGCCAATGACAAGCTCGCGCTGGCCACGGCCAATCGGGATCATGGCGTCAACCGACTTGAGGCCGGTTGCCATCGGCTCATGCACCGACTTACGCGGGATGATGCCGGGGGCCTTCACGTCCGCGATGCGGCGCTCGGAGGCTTCAATGGCGCCTTTGCCGTCAACCGGAGCACCCAGCGCGTCAACCACGCGGCCCAGCATGGCTTCGCCAACCGGCACGTCCACGATGGCGTTGGTCCGCTTGACGGTGTCGCCTTCTTTAATGTCGCGGTCAGAGCCGAAGATCACGACACCGACGTTGTCACTTTCAAGGTTCAGAGCCATGCCCCGGATCGCGCCGGGGAATTCGACCATTTCACCGGCCTGAATGTTGTCGAGGCCGTGCACACGGGCAATACCGTCACCGACGGAGAGCACGCGGCCGACTTCGGCAACTTCGGCCTCCTGGCCAAAATTCTTGATCTGGTCCTTGAGGATTGCGGAAATTTCCGCAGCTTGGAGAGCCATTAGCCGACCTCTTTCATTGCGTTCTGGAGGGAAGACAGCTTCGAACGGATCGAGCTGTCGATCATCTGCGAGCCGAGCTTCACGACGAGGCCGCCAATCAGGGCTTCATCGACGTGCATGTCGAGTTTCACATCTTTGCCGACCTTCTTGGCGAGGGTATCGGCGAGAGTCTTTTGTTGTGCGTCAGTGAGCGCCTTGGCCGAGGTGACCTCTGCAGTCACTTCGCCGTTTTCCTCGGCGATCATCGCCTTGAGCGATTTCACCAGCTGGGGCAGGGCGAAGAGACGGCGGTTTTGCGCCATCAGCCCGAGCGTCGAGGTGGTCAGATCGGCGAGCCCCATCTTCTTGGCCACCGCCGTCACACCAGCTTCCTGTTCGGAGCGGGAGTAGACCGGGTTGGAGATCAGCTCGCGAAACGCATCGCTGTCATCCAGAGCGGCGCCCAGCGTATCGGCGTCGGAGCTCAGTTCATTGAGTTTCTTGTCGCTCTTGGCGAGGTCGAAGAGCGCTGATGCGTAGCGCGCGGCGATGCTTGCGGATATCGAAGCCGTCTCGGACACGTCCACCCCTCGTTGTCATTAAGGCCCGCTTATGTGGGCTCTGGGCATAGATCGGGCATTGCCGTTCCCGGCGCCCCCCGAAGTCGAGGGGTATCTAGCAGACGGTTTCTAGGGTCGCAACTGCTTTAACCGGTGATATTTTTGCCGCAAAATTGAGCATTATCAGTAGGTTGTGTGGCCTGCGACAGTTTGGTGTCATTTGGTCGCCGCTGTATCGAGGGAATCTCTTGTCGAGCGGATACCCGCCGCCGCCCGCTTGCAGCCGAGTGAAATATCCTTGCCAGACAGGTGCTTGCCCGCTGCATCCCGCACCCATCGCCCTGCCGAGGTGCCCCTCGAAGGCCTCGCCCCGTCACCGGTCGTCCCTGCCGCTTGGTTAACGCCGATAACCAAATGACCGCGCCAGGCCGACCGTCGCCCAGGTCGATGGCGGTCGAAAACGGCGCATTGTCCGGCACCGTCGCGATTGCCTTGGCCGCGTCCGCAGCCGCCTCCGTCGTCCGCCATTGGATCTGCTCGGCCCACAGCCTGCCCTCTGCGCAAGGCAATCGACGCGCCCTGAGCTCTCCGCAGGTGCAAACACACTCGTTAACGGCACGGGCGGCCGCGGCGGGCGCAGGCGGGAGCGGGCGTCCGGAAGTTTTTGCGGTCCGGGCGCGGCGCAGCGGCGTTAACTTTCGTTATTCTGCGCTGCGGCGCATACGCGTAGGTATGGGGTGTGCATAAGATGTGCATCACTTGTGCCTCTGCGCTATTGCACATGAGGTGCCGGTAACGCATCGCACGCTATCGCGGTGCGCGGCGTCAGGCCGGTTTGGCGCCCGCCGGTTCAAGCACCTCCAGCGGCTTGCGCTGCCGCCTCGGGCGCGCCTCCCCGCCGGGCGCATAAACCCGCTTGCTGGCTTCAAGAATAAAGACGCCCCCGGCCAGGTAGCTGGAGACCTTTCTTCCGGTTTTTTCCCAGAAATTCGAGGACTTGACCCAAAAGCGCCGGTGGCTCGGCGGGCTGAACAGCGCGGCCAGATGGCGCTCGGGCACAAAGCCGTTTGCCCGCAACTGCGCCTCCAATTGCCCCAGCGAATAGGGCCGGCCAAAGCCAAAGGGCGTCACATCGCGCCGCGCCCAGAGCCCGGCCCGGTTCGGCACGATAAACATCGCCCGCCCCCCGGGGCCCAGAACCCTATGAATTTCCTCAAGAAGTTTGCCCGGATTGTCGGTTGTTTCCAGCCCGTGAAGGCAGATGAGCTTGTCGACCTGTCCGGTCGTGACGGGCCAGAGCGTCTCTTCCACCAGCACCGAATGGTTGGCCCCACCCGCCGGCCAATGCGCCACCCCCTGCGCCCCCGGCATCAACGCCATCACCCTGCGCGCCTCGGCAAGGTAGGGCCGCAGCAGCGGCGTGGCAAAACCATAGCCCACAACGCTCTGCGCCTTCGCCTCAGGCCAGAGCGCGGTGACCTGATCGCGGATTGCCCGCTGGGCCACGCGCCCTAACTGGGTGCGATAGTAGAAGTTTCTCAGGTCGAGAACGTCCAGATGCATCGGTTGCCGGTGGTCCGCTCTTGGGTCAATCTGGCAAGACCATACCAGCGCCCAAAGGAAACGCCATGCCCCTCGAAGTCCTCACGGTCCCCTGCCTCTCCGACAACTACGCCTATGTGGTCAAAGGGCCTGATGGCGTTTGCCTCATCGACGCACCCGAGGCCGGGCCGATCATTGATGCGCTGGAGGAAAAAGGCTGGAAACCCGGGGTGTTGATGATCACCCACCATCACCATGACCATGTTGGCGGGGTGGAGGAGCTGCGGGAGAAATACGGGCTCAAGGTGATGGGCCCCAAGGCGGAGGAGGCCAAGCTGCCGCCGCTCGACATGGGGCTGACCGAAGGGATGAACGGCGGCGAGGGCGAGGGCTATACCGTGCCGATCGACGTGCCCGGCCACACGCTGGGCCACATGGCCTTCCACTTTCCGAATGCGGGCGCGCTCTTCACCGCGGATAGCCTGATGGCACTCGGCTGTGGGAGGGTATTTGAGGGGACGATGGAGCAGATGCACGACTCGCTCCAGAAGCTCGCAGCCCTGCCGCCGGAAACAATGGTCTATTCCGGGCATGAATATACCACGGGCAACGCCAAATTCGCTCTCACCATCGACCCGGACAACACGGCGCTTCAAGAACGGGTTAAAAAAGTGGCGGCCCAGCGTGAGGCCGGTGAGCCTACGGCACAGGTTTCTCTGGCAGAGGAGCTAGCGACAAACCCGTTTCTGCGCACCTCTGATGCGGGCATTCGGGCCACACTGGCCATGAAAGACGCGCCTGACGTGGAGGTATTCGCCGAAATCCGGCGGCGGAAGGATGCTTTCTGAAACGGTCGCCCTATAGTGCCGCCAGCGGCTCAGAGGGGCCGCTCAAATCGCCCGTGCAGCCCGATCACAATTTGTGCAATTTCGGGTCTCGGGCAAAAAAACTCTCAGAAAAGACTTGAAGGTTCGGGTTTTCCACCGAACTTTAATCATATGAGGCCACGGTCGAGGACGGGCCGGAACCATCCTAGGCCACCAGGGAAAGGAGCACGCCACGTGCCATCGTTTTCGAACACCCTAGAGCAAGCAATTCACGCAGCTCTCGCGCTGGCAAATGCCCGCCGCCATGAGCTTGCCACGCTGGAGCATCTCCTGCTGGCGCTGATCGACGAGCCTGACGCCGCCAAGGTGATGCAGGCCTGCTCTGTCGATCTGGACGAACTTCGCAGCACTCTTAACGACTTCATTGATGAAGACCTGTCGACTCTCGTTACCGAGATCGAAGGCTCCGAAGCCGTGCCCACCGCCGCCTTCCAGCGGGTAATCCAGCGCGCCGCGATCCACGTGCAAAGCTCCGGCCGCACCGAGGTGACGGGTGCCAACGTGCTCGTGGCAATCTTTGCCGAGCGCGAAAGCAACGCCGCCTTCTTCCTGCAAGAGCAGGACATGACCCGCTATGATGCGGTCAACTTTATCGCCCATGGCGTCGCCAAGGATCCGGCCTTCGGGGAAACCCGCTCGGTTTCCGGCGCGACCGACATGGAGGAAGAGGCCGCCCCCGAAACGGTGAATGCCGAGCCTGAAGAGAAAGAGAGCGCGCTTTCCAAGTATTGCGTCGATCTGAACGCCAAGGCGAAGGATGGCGATGTCGATCCGCTGATCGGGCGCGAGCACGAGGTGGAGCGTTGCATTCAGGTGCTTTGCCGCCGCCGCAAGAACAACCCGCTGCTGGTGGGCGATCCGGGCGTTGGCAAAACCGCCATCGCCGAGGGCCTTGCGCGCAAGATCGTGCAGGGTGAAACGCCCGAGGTTCTCTCGCAATCCACCATCTATTCGCTCGACATGGGCGCGCTGCTCGCAGGCACCCGCTATCGCGGCGACTTTGAAGAGCGGCTGAAGGCCGTGGTGACCGACCTTGAAAAGCACCCCGACGCGGTGCTCTTCATCGACGAGATCCACACCGTCATCGGCGCCGGGGCCACCTCCGGCGGGGCAATGGATGCATCGAACCTGCTGAAGCCTGCGCTGCAGGGCGGCAAGCTGCGCTGCATGGGCTCCACCACTTACAAGGAGTTCCGCCAGCACTTCGAGAAGGACCGCGCGCTCAGCCGCCGCTTCCAGAAGATCGACGTCAGCGAACCCACGGTCGAAGACAGCGTGAAAATCCTCAAGGGCCTCAAGCCCTACTTCGAGGATCATCACGACATCAAATACACCGCCGACGCGATCAAATCGGCTGTCGAGCTTTCGGCCCGTTACATCAACGACCGCAAGCTGCCCGACAAGGCCATCGACGTGATCGACGAGGCTGGCGCGGCGCAGCATCTTGTGGCGGAATCCAAGCGTCGCAAGACCATCGGCGCCAAGGAGATCGAGGCGGTCGTGGCCAAGATCGCCCGCATCCCGCCCAAGAACGTCTCCAAGGATGACGCAACCGTGCTGAAAGATCTGGAGGCCTCGCTCAAGCGGGTCGTCTTCGGGCAGGACAATGCGATCACCGCGCTCTCCTCGGCAATCAAGCTGGCCCGTGCTGGCCTGCGTGAGCCTGAAAAGCCCATCGGCAACTACCTCTTCGCTGGCCCGACCGGCGTTGGCAAAACCGAGGTGGCCAAGCAACTCGCCAGCCAGCTTGGTGTGGAGTTGCTGCGCTTCGACATGTCTGAGTACATGGAAAAGCACGCAATCTCACGGCTCATCGGCGCGCCTCCGGGTTATGTGGGTTTCGACCAGGGTGGTCAGCTGACCGATGGCGTGGATCAAAACCCGCATTGTGTGCTTCTGCTCGACGAGATCGAAAAGGCGCACCCGGATGTGTACAACATCCTCCTGCAGGTGATGGACCACGGCAAGCTGACCGACCACAACGGCCGGACGACCGATTTCCGCAACGTGATCCTGATCATGACCTCCAACGCGGGGGCTGCCGAACAAGCCAAGGAAGCCATCGGCTTCGGGCGTGACCGGCGCACCGGCGAAGATGAAGCCGCCATCGAGCGCACCTTCACGCCGGAGTTCCGCAACCGTCTGGATGCGGTGATCAGCTTCGCGCCGCTCGGCAAGGACACGATCCTTTCCGTGGTCGAGAAGTTCGTGCTCCAGCTTGAGGCCCAGTTGATGGACCGTGACGTGACCATAGAGCTGACGCCGAAGGCCGCCGAATGGCTCGCCGACAAAGGCTATGATGACAAGATGGGTGCCCGCCCGCTGGGCCGGGTGATCCAAGAGCACATCAAGAAGCCGCTCGCCGAAGAGCTTCTCTTCGGGCGGCTCACCAAGGGCGGAATCGTCAAGGTGGGCGTCAAGAATGGCGAGATCGACCTGCGGATGGAAGAGCCGGCCAAGGCCCGCATCGGGTCGCACAAGAAGCCACCGCTGCTCACGGCGGAATGACGAGCCGGATACGAGACATCAAGGAGCGCCCCCGGGCGCTCCTTTTGCGCATCGGCGCCGGGGCACTGGCCTTGATGCCCGCTCCCCTTCTCGCAGATCCGCCGCTGCTGGGGCTTCCGGTTGACTGCGCGCTTGGCCACACTTGTTATATCCAACAATATTTCGATCGCGATCCCGATGAGGGCGAGGTGCAGGATCATGGCTGCGGCACGCTTGCCAATGATGGCCATGGCGGCACTGATTTTGCCGTGGCCACGCTGGAGCAGGTGGCCGCCGGTGTCACCGTCGTCGCCGCCGCGCCCGGCACCGTGATCGGCACACGTGACGGCATGCCGGACATCTCCATTCAGGATCCGAACGCCCCCGATCTTGAGGGCCGGGACTGTGGCAATGGCGTTGCCATCGACCATGGCGATGGTTGGGCCACCCAATATTGCCACCTTCGGGAGGGGTCGATTGTGGTGGAGCAAGGTCAACGCGTTGCCATGGGCACGCCACTCGGGCTCATCGGCATGTCGGGCCGCGCCTCCTTCCCGCATGTGCATCTCACAGTGCGCAATGGCGACCAGAAGGTAGACCCTTTTGCGCCGGAGCCCGGCCCTGCCGCCTCTTGCGCCATGGCCGGAACGGGTGAGGAAGCGGCCCCGCGCGCCACGCCGGGCGGGCGCGAGGGGCTTTGGCTTGAGCCGCCCGCCTATGTGCCGGGCGGGCTGATCGCGGTGGGCTTTACAAGCAAGGTTCCGGCAATCTCAGAGGTGCGCGCGGGCCTGCGCACCGCCCCCGTTACTTCACCCAAAACGCCGGCCATGGTCGTTTGGGGCTATGCCTTTGCCGGGCAGGCCGGTGACGAGATCGAGATTGTGTTTGAAGGTCCGGAGGGGGAGATCGGGCGGCATGTGGACGTGCTGGAAAAGGCCCAACCCTTCGTGCTCCGCGCCTATGGCAAGCGCACCCCGGCGTCCGGCTGGCCTTGGGGAGCGTATCGCGGCACGGTGATTCACCGCCGCGGCGCGCAGGAACTCGGGCGGCGGTATATCGAGACCGAAGTCAATTAACCAGTTTTATATCAAGGGCTTGCAGGGTTACCGCAGGAAGCCGATGGCATAGGTCGTCGCCATTTGGTGATGCGCGAGATATTCGTCGAGCTTCTCCTGCACAGGCTGACCGCCGGGCGCGGTGCCCGTCTCCAGTGCGCCAAGGCCACCCGAGATAAACACGCAATCCAGCCCTTCGCCCATCGCGCCCTTCACATCGGTCAGCACCCCGTCGCCAATGCACAGGATCGGCCCGGCAGGATCGCCGCCGACCTCTGCCAGCCTCGCGCGGGCGAGGTCATAGATCGGAGGATGCGGCTTGCCGAAGTAAAGGCTCTCGCCCCCCATCTCGGTATAAAGCTTGGCCAGCGCGCCCGCGCACCACTCGCGGCTCTCGCCCCGGTCAACCACGATATCGGGGTTTGCGCAAAGCAGCTTCATGCCCTTCTGCTTGGCATAAAGGAACCGCCCCCGCATCTCCTCGGGGTCGGCAAACGGATCAAACGGGCCAGTGCACACGATCCCCTCGGCCTCTTCCAGCGTCACCTGCTCAGCGGCGACCGGGTCTTTCACAATGTGCAGGGGGTCAAAGAAGGTCTGGTCGAAGGGTTGCCCGATGAACCACACCTTGCTGCCCACGGCCCCACGGAACATCGCCGCGCGCGCAGAGTCGCCCGAGGTGGCGATCACATCCCATGCGTCATCGGGAACGCCCCATTGGCCAAGCTGCTTTTGCACCTCGGCGCGGGCGCGGGGGGCGTTGGTCAGCAGCACCACCTTCTTTCCGGCGGCGCGAAATTGCTGAAGCGCAGCAACGGCTTCGGGGAAGGCGGTCACACCATTGTGGACACAGCCCCAGAGATCAACGAAGGCCGCGT
Source organism: Vannielia sp. ABF1_015 (assembly GCF_056160745.1). Lineage (NCBI taxonomy): Bacteria > Pseudomonadati > Pseudomonadota > Alphaproteobacteria > Rhodobacterales > Paracoccaceae > Vannielia > Vannielia sp. ABF1_015. The sequence continues at coordinate 25,021 of NZ_JBSWXT010000003.1, read as the reverse complement.
CATACTGATGCGCGACCTCCGCAAGGTTCTCGATGACCCGGCTCACGCCTCAGACCTTGAGCGAAGGGATGATCTGCTTCTTGCGGCTCATCACACCGGGCAGCACCACGGTGTCACCCGAAACAGTCGCGCCAAAGCTCTTTTCGGCCACGGTCTTCACCAGATCGTTCGGCACCAGCAGCGTGGCCTCTTCGGCCAGAATGTCGATCACGAAGAGCAGCACCTGGTCCACGCCATCTTCGGTGGCCACGGCCTTCATGCTTTCCATCAGCGAGTCCTTGCGGTCCAGCACGATTTTGGGCGCGGTGGTTTCCAGCACCGACACGCGGAACTTGGTGCCATCCACCGGGTATTCCTTGCTGTCCATCCGCAGCAGCTCGGCATCCGAAAACGCCGACACATCGCTCTTGGCTTCAAACATCTCCGAGGCATAGGCGCTCAGGTCGATGCCCAGATCGGCGGCCAGTTCTTCGGCAAGTGCCTTGTCCTGCTCGGTCGTGGTGGGCGAGCGGAACTCCAGCGTGTCCGACAGGATGCACGACAGCATCAGCCCCTTGATCCCCTCGGGCATCTTGGCGGCATTCTCGCCCATCAGGTTGTGCATGATGGTCGCGGTGCAGGCCAGCGGCTTGATGGTGATGTCGATCGGCCCCTTTGTCTCGATCCCGCCGGTCAGCTTGTGGTGGTCGATGATCTGCAGAATATCGGCCTCGTTGATCGCATCGGGCAGCTCGGCGGGGTTGTTGGTGTCAACGATCACCACCTGCTCACCCTCGCTTACCCCGTCGATGATCGAGGGCTGCTCGAAACCCCAGCGTTTCAGCACGAAGGCGGCCTCGGTGTTGGGCTCGCCCAGCAGCACGGCCTCGGCGGGCTGGCCGCGATGCGCGCTCATGTACCACGCCCAGATAAGCGGGGAGCCGGTGCTGTCGGTGTCGGGGGATTTATGGCCAAAAACCTTGATCGTCATATCATGCCTGCGTGTCTTGAGGAGGAGTCGCGGGCCTTATAGGCGGGGCAGGGGGCGTTGTCACCCGCCGCCAACGCGACGCCTTAGCGCAGCACCGGGTAGAGCGAGGCCACCAGCAGCACGGCCATGGTGATGTTGAACGCGCGCAGCCGGGCTGGGGAGGTGAGAAACCGGCGGATCTGCTGGCCAAGCGCCGTCCAGAGGCTGATGGAGGGGAGGGCGACCAGCGCGAAGGCGAATATGACGGCTGCCACGGCAGGCAGGCTATGGTCGGGCGCGTAAAGCGACAGGCCAGAGAGCGCCATTGTCCAGGCCTTCGGGTTCACCCATTGGAAGCCCGCCGCCTGTAGCAGTGTGAGCGGGCGTCCCTCGGCGCTGGCCTCTCGCGGCGCGCCTGCGTTGGCGATCTTCCACGCCAGCCAGAGCATATATCCCACCGCCACAACCTTCAGCACCAGCCCGGCCTGCGGAAGCACCTCGAACACCGCCGAAAGCCCGAGGCCTACGGCCGAAAACAGCACCAGCATCCCGACCACGATTCCCAGCATATGCGGGAGCGAGCGGCGGTAGCCGAAGTTGGCGCCGGAGGCGAGCAGCATCATGTTGTTGGGGCCTGGCGTGGCGGTGCTGACGAAGGCAAAGCCGATGAGGGCGAGGAGGAGCGAATCTGTCATGGCGCAACTATCGCCGCGGTCTTGCGGCAGGTGCTTGCGTTTTTCCGGTCTTATGGCGAATAATGCGCAACAAATGACGAAGGTTGACGACATAAATCGCCGAATATTGCGCGAACTTAGCCGCGATGGCCGCATCAGCAACACCGATCTGGCGGAGCGCGTGGGCCTCTCGCCCTCCGCTTGCCTGCGCCGGGTGCAGGAGCTGGAGCGCAGCGGCGTCATCAAGGGCTATCGCGCCGTGCTCGACCCGGTGGCCATGGGCAAGGGCTTCGTGGCGATGCTGGGCGTCGGGTTGTCCGTGCATACCAAGACGGCGCAGGAAGACTTCGAGCGCGCCATGCTGCACGCGCCGCAGGTGCGCGAGGTGCATGGCGTGACGGGAACCATCGAGTATCTGCTGCGCGTCGAGGTCGAAGACATCGCCAGCTTCAAGGCATTTCACACCGACATCCTGGGCGCCTTGCCGCAGGTGACATCCATCACGACCTATGTTGTTGTCTGCTCTCCCAAGGACGAGCGCGGATAGGGCGAAATTTCCGCAAAGCTTTGGTTGACTCCCACTCACCTCCTCCTTACATCGGCTGCGTTATCACTCTCCCAAGGTGAGTGCTAACAGCAAGATTAACCTCGAACGAAGGAGCGTTCAGAGATGGCATTTACCCCGCTTCATGACCGTGTTGTCGTCCGCCGCGTCGAATCCGACGAAAAGACCGCCGGCGGCCTCATCATTCCCGATAGCGCCAAGGAAAAGCCCGCAGAAGGCGAAGTGATTTCCGTTGGTGCTGGCGCACGTGACGATGCCGGCTCGCGCATCGCCCCCGATGTGAAGGCCGGCGACCGTGTGCTGTTCGGCAAATGGTCGGGCACCGAAGTTCAGATCGACGGCGAAGAGCTGCTGATCATGAAAGAGTCCGACATCATGGGCGTGATCGCCTAAGTCACCCGAATTTCACCAACGTCCTCAGAGACATAGGAGAATTGTAAAATGGCAAAAGACGTCAAGTTTGATACCGACGCCCGCAACCGCATGCTGAAGGGTGTCAACATCCTTGCCGATGCGGTCAAAGTCACCCTCGGCCCCAAAGGCCGTAACGTTGTGCTCGACAAGAGCTTCGGCGCGCCCCGCATCACCAAAGACGGTGTTTCGGTCGCCAAAGAGATCGAGCTCGAAGACAAGTTCGAGAACATGGGCGCCCAGATGGTGAAAGAGGTTGCCTCTCGCACCAACGACGAAGCCGGTGACGGCACCACCACCGCCACCGTGCTGGCTCAGGCCATCATCAAAGAAGGCATGAAGTCGGTTGCCGCTGGCATGAACCCGATGGACCTCAAGCGCGGCATCGACCTCGCGACCTCCAAAGTGGTTCAGGCCATCAAGGACGCCGCCCGCGAAGTGAACGACTCCGCCGAAGTGGCTCAGGTCGGCACCATCTCCGCCAACGGCGAAGCCGAGATCGGCCAGCAGATCGCTGATGCGATGCAGAAGGTCGGCAACGAGGGTGTCATCACCGTTGAAGAGAACAAGGGCCTCGAGACCGAGACCGAAGTTGTTGAAGGTATGCAGTTCGACCGTGGCTACCTCAGCCCCTACTTCGTCACTAACCCCGACAAGATGATCGCGGAGCTGGAAGACTGCATGATCCTTCTTCACGAGAAGAAGCTGACTTCGCTTCAGCCGCTCGTGCCGCTGCTCGAGCAGGTGATCCAGTCGCAGAAGCCGCTCCTCATCATCGCTGAAGACGTTGAAGGCGAAGCGCTGGCCACTCTCGTGGTCAACAAGCTGCGTGGCGGCCTGAAGATCGCTGCCGTCAAGGCACCGGGCTTCGGCGATCGCCGCAAGGCCATGCTGCAGGACATCGGCATTCTGACCGGCGGTCAGGTGATCTCCGAAGACCTCGGCATGAAGCTCGAGAACGTCACCATGGACATGCTCGGCACCGCCAAGACCGTGACCATCACCAAGGACGAAACCACCATCGTGGACGGCCATGGCGAGAAGTCCGAAATCGAGGCCCGCGTTTCCCAGATCCGTCAGCAGATCGAAGAGACCTCCTCCGACTACGACCGTGAGAAGCTGCAAGAGCGCGTGGCCAAGCTGGCCGGTGGTGTTGCCGTGATCCGCGTCGGCGGCATGACTGAAGTGGAAGTGAAAGAGCGCAAGGACCGTGTCGATGACGCGCTCAACGCGACCCGCGCTGCCGTTCAGGAAGGCGTTGTCGTCGGTGGCGGCGTGGCCCTGATCCAGGGCGCCAAGGCGCTCGACGGTGTGACCGGTGCAAACTCTGACCAAAACGCCGGTGTGGCCATCGTGCGCAAGGCGCTCGAAGCTCCGCTGCGTCAGATCGCCGAGAACGCCGGCGTCGACGGTTCCGTCGTGGCTGGCAAGATCCGCGAAAGTGACGACAAGGCCTTCGGCTTCAACGCTCAGACCGAAGAATATGGCGACATGTTCAAATTCGGCGTGATCGACCCCGCCAAGGTGGTCCGCACCGCGCTGGAAGATGCTTCTTCCGTGGCCGGCCTGCTCATCACCACCGAGGCGATGGTTGCCGACAAGCCCTCCAAAGAGGGTGCCGGCGGCGGTGCCCCCGACATGGGCGGCATGGGCGGCATGGGCGGCATGATGTAAGCCAGCCCGGCTTTCGAATACGGGAAAGGGCCACCTTCGGGTGGCCCTTTTTCTTTGCGCATCTGCAGGCTACTGAGCCCCATGCGCCTTGCCCTCCTGATCGCCCTCACCATGGCCGCTTTTGCTGCCAACTCTTTGCTCAACCGCGCGGCGGTTGATAGCGGCCGGATTGACCCGCTGGGCTTTGCCCTGCTGCGCGTTGCCTCGGGTGCCGCCATGCTTTGGCTGGTGCTTGCGCTTCGAGGCAAGGGCAGGGGGCTTTCGCTCCGCCCCCTCCCATGGGCCGGGGCGCTCTCGCTCGCCGCCTATATGCTCGGCTTTTCGCTGGCCTATCTCACCCTTGGGGCCGGGCTCGGGGCGCTTATCCTCTTCGGCGTGGTGCAGATCACCATGTTTGCCGCGGCGGCACTGCGTGGGGCGCCTCTCGGGCCGCAGCGCCTTGCCGGGGCGGGGCTTGCCTTTGCCGGGCTGGCTTGGCTGCTCTGGCCCGGTGGCAGCCTGTCGGTTGACCTCACCGGGGCGGCTTTGATGGTGGTCGCAGGTGTTGGGTGGGGTGTTTACTCCCTTGCGGGGAAGGGTGCTGCCGATCCGCTCGCCGCAACGGCTGCCAACTTCCTGTGGTGCTTGCCGCTTATGGTGCTGGCCGTGGTTTTTGCACTGCCCGGCTGGCCTGCGCCGGGGGGCGTGCTGCTGGCCGTTATCGCCGGGGGTGTGACATCGGGCCTTGGTTATGCGCTCTGGTACGCGCTGCTGCCCCGTGTCGAAACCACCACCGCTGCCGTTGTTCAGCTCTCAGTGCCAGTCATCGCGCTGGCTGCCGGGGCCCTGCTGCTGGGCGAAACGCTGAGCCTTGCGCTCCTGCTCGCCAGTGCCGTGGTGCTTGGTGGCATCGCCTTGGTCGTCACCGCGCCAGCGGCTCCAGCGGATCGTACCCAAAGCCGCGGTTGAAGGCCACGTCACCCAGGCTTCCGGGCTTGTGGGGCAGCGTGGCCAGCTCTTCGGCCGTCACCCAGCGCCGTTTGGTCACCACCTTCTCGGGGTCTTCCCAATCATCACGCAGCTCACCGGCCAAGACCTTGCAGCGAAAGAAGATTTCGACCTGATGAAAGCCCGTGGCCTCCTCGTGATACTCGTTCACAAGGCAGGGTGGGCCTACGCTTACGGTTAGCCCGGTTTCTTCATGCACCTCGCGGGCGAGGTTGTCGGGCAGCGAGCTGTGCATCTCGGCCCCGCCGCCGGGTGCGCACCAAAGCGGGTTCTTCGGGTCGGCCCAGGCGTTGACGATAAGCAGGCGGTTGTCCTGAACGATGATGGCGCGGGTCGCGAGGCGGATTGGCATGGCCGCAACGTGACGTTGCGGCGCGGTGGTGGCAAGGGGGCAGAGCAGTGCCTATCTGAGTACGATGCGACTGATCCTTGCCCTCGCTCTTGCCCTTACCGCTGCTCCAGCTGCCGCGAAAGACTGTGTTGTCTTGCTCCATGGCCTCGCTCGCGGCACCGGCTCGATGGCGCCGCTTGAGCTGGCGCTCACCGAGGCGGGTTATAACGTGGTCAACAAGGGCTATCCCTCCACCCGCCAGCCGGTGGAGGAACTGGTTGCAGCCGTTCCGGCAGCCTATGCCGCCTGCGAAAGCGCGCAGGTGCACTTTGTCACCCACTCCATGGGCGGCATCCTGCTGCGCCTTTGGCTGGAAGAGGCCCGCCCCGCGCGGCTTGGCCATGTGGTGATGATGGGCCCGCCGAACGAGGGCAGCGAGCTGGTTGATACCCTCTCCGACTGGGCGCTCTTTGATGCGCTGAACGGGCCGGCAGGCGACCAGCTTGGAACTGACGCGACCAGCCTGCCCAATACGCTCGGCCCGGCGTGGTTTGGCCCCGGTATCATCGCGGGCACCCTCAGCTTCAACCCGGTCTATTCGTCGATCATTCCCGGCCCTGATGACAGCAAGGTTGCGGTCAAGCACACCCATGTGGAGGGCGAGGCCGATCACATCGCGCTTCCGGTCACACATACCTTCATGATGACCAACCCCCTCGTCATGGCGCAGGTGCTGACCTTCCTTGATAGCGGGGCCTTCGACCCCGCCCTCGGCTATGCTGATGCCGTCGCGTTGGGGCTGAAAGAGATCAGCGAGTAGCCGGCTTTACCCGGTTTACATGCCCCATCTTGCGTCCGGGGCGGGCTTCGGCCTTGCCGTAAAGGTGCAACGCGGCGTGAGGCTCTTTGGCGATCTCCGGCACCCGCAGGATGTCGTCACCAATGAGGTTTTCCATCTCCACGTCCGAGTGCCGCTTGCCATCGCCCAGCGGCCATCCGGCCACGGCGCGAATGTGCTGTTCGAACTGGTCCACCGCGCATCCGTTCTGCGTCCAATGGCCGGAATTGTGCACGCGCGGGGCGATCTCGTTCACGATCAGCTTGCCCGGCGTCACGAAAAGCTCCACGCCCATGACGCCCACGTAATCCAGCGCATTAAGGATCTTGCCCGCCAGCAGCGCGGCATCCAGCGCCAGCCGGGGCGGCAGCTTGGCCGGAACCGTGGTGGTGGCCAGAATGCCGGATTTGTGGACGTTTTCGCCAAGGTCGAAGCAGACAACCTCGCCCGTCAGGCCCCGCGCGGCGATTACTGAAACCTCTAGCGAGAAGTCGACAAAGCCTTCCAGAACCGCCTCGGCACCTTCCATCGCGGCCCATGCCGTCGGCGCATCTTCCGCCGACTTCAGCCGCGCCTGCCCTTTGCCGTCATAGCCGAGCCGGCGGGTTTTGAGGATCGAGGGCGCGCCGATTGTCGCCACCGCCTCGGCCATCTCGGCATCGGAAGCCACGGGTGCGAAGGGGGCCGTTTCCAGCCCCAGCCCGCGCAGAAATTCCTTCTCCGTCAGCCGGTCTTGGCTGACCCGCAGCGCCTCGCGCCCGGGGCGGATTGGGCGGATCGCCTCCAGCACGTCGAGCGCGGCGGTGGGGATGTTTTCAAACTCGTAGGTAATGACATCGACGCTCTCGGCGAAGGCCCTCAGTGCCGCCTCGTCATCATATCCCGCCTGCGTCACCTGCGCCGCCACATCGCCTGCCGGGGCCGCGCCCGGCTCGAAGATATGTGCCTTGTAGCCAAGCCTTGCGGCGGCGACCGAGAGCATGCGCCCCAACTGCCCGCCGCCCAGAATGCCAATGGTCGATCCCGGTGCCAGCGGCTCACTCATCACGCGGCTCCTCGGGGATAGACGCCGAGAGGGCATCGCGCCATGTGTCCAGCCGCTCGGCCAGCGCCTCATCCGACACGGCCAGAATGCCTGCCGCCATCAACCCCGCGTTCACCGCGCCCGCCTCGCCAATCGCCATGGTCGCAACCGGAAAGCCGCGCGGCATCTGCACGATCGAATAGAGGCTGTCGACACCGCTCAGGGCCCGTGTCTGCACTGGAACGCCCACCACGGGCACCCGCGTTTTGCTGGCCATCATGCCGGGCAGATGCGCCGCGCCGCCCGCGCCCGCGATAATGACCTTCAGGCCACGTGCGGCAGCTTCTTTGCCGTAGGTCCAGAGCCTGTCGGGTGTGCGGTGCGCCGAAACGATCTTTGCCTCATAGGCTACCCCGAGCTCGTCCAGCACATCGGCGGCATGCTTCATCGTTGGCCAGTCGGACTGGCTGCCCATGATGATGCCAACTACTGGATTTGCCATGCTTCAAGGCTCCTCTTCCGGCTAAAGAGCGGCCTTTATAGCCGCGCCGCAGGCTTACGCAATGATGTCGGGGTAAAGCTCGTCTTCGATCCGCGAAATCTCATCCTTCAGCGCCAGTTTCTTCTTCTTCAGCCGCTGTAGGGTGAAGGTATCTCCCGTGCCCTTGAGTTGAATCGCCTTGATCGCCTCGTCGAGCTCACGATGCTCGCGTTTGAGCACCTCCAGCTTTACGCGGAGCACCTCTTCATGGCTCATTTCGCCGGGAGCGTTCATCGGGCTGGATCTTCAAATTGGTGGCAAGTGCGCCGATCATATGCATTTTCCGGCTTCGCTCAATGGCCAGCCCTTGCCCGAAGCGGCTTCAATCCCCATATTTCCTCTGTGGTCGCCAGCATGGGGCCGCATTCCGCATCGTCGCTTGAGCAAAAGGGCAGTGCCAGATGAGCAAACTCACACTCGGGTCTCACCCGTTTCTCCTCGGTTTCGAGCAGCTTGAAAGGCTGGTCGAGCGCACGGCAAAGACCGGCAACGAGGGCTACCCTCCCTTCAATATCGAGCAATCCGGGGAAAACGCCTATCGGATCACGCTCGCGGTGGCAGGTTTTTCGGAACAGGATCTGTCGATCACGGTTGAGGATTCACAGCTTGTCATTCGCGGCCGTCAGGCGGACGACGATGACGGGCGGGTGTTTTTGCACCGTGGTATCGCCGCCCGGCAGTTTCAGCGCAGTTTCGTGCTGGCCGAAGGCGTGGAGGTCGCTGGGGCGAAGCTGGAAAACGGGCTCTTGCACGTGGATCTCAACCGCGCCGCGCCCGAAACGGTGGTTCAGACGATCAAGATAGATCGCGGCTGACCGGGCTGGTCCGAGGGACGGACAACCTGCAAAGGAGACGTGTGATGGACACGAAGTTTGCTGAACAAATCATGGAAGATGGCGAGCGGCCCATCGTTTACGTGCGCAAGGTCGAGGTACAAGACCTGCCTGACGAGGTGCGCGACCAAGCGCAGGCTGCGGGCGACATTTACGCCGTGCATAACGATGAGGGCGAGCGTCTGGCGCTGGTTCAGGGCCGCGAGCTGGCCTTTGTTCTGGCCCGACAGCACGACATGGCCCCCGTGCCGGTGCACTGAGCCTTCAGGGTGCCCAAACCCCATATTGATCGCGCATCAACTCCGCACATTTGACTTTGGCTGTAGGGTTGTCGGCCCCCCTATCAGACTGCGCCGCAGGGCAATCGCACCATCGAACGGCATGAAAAAGCCCCCGCGCCATAGGCCGGGGGCTTCATCGGGTTTTCTGTCGATCAGACTGCGGCGACGAGGCCCATCTGTTCGAGCTTCAACAGCACCTGATGGGCGCAGTTGTCCACATCGGTGCCCTCTGTCTCGACCCGCAGTTCGGGGTTTTCGGGCACGTCGTAAGGATCGGAGATGCCGGTGAACTCCTTGATCTTGCCCTCGCGTGCCAGCTTGTAGAGGCCTTTGCGGTCGCGCCGCTCGCACTCTTCGATGCTGGTCGCCACGTGGATTTCGACGAAGGCACCATAGGCTTCCACATCCTCACGCACCGCCCGGCGGGTGGTGGCATAGGGTGCGATGGGCGCACAGATGGCGATGCCGCCATTCTTGGTGATCTCGCTGGCCACGTAGCCGATGCGGCGGATGTTCAGGTCGCGGTGCTCCTTGGAGAAGCCCAGCTCGGAGCTGAGATTTTTGCGCACGATGTCACCATCGAGCAGCGTCACCGGGCGGCCGCCCATTTCCATCAGCTTGACCATAAGCGCGTTGGCGATGGTGCTCTTGCCCGAGCCGGAGAAGCCGGTGAAGAACACGGTGAAGCCCTGCTTGGCCCGCGGCGGGCGGGTGCGGCGCAGCTCCTTGACCACCTCGGGGAACGAGAACCACTCGGGGATTTCGAGGCCCTCGGCCAGACGGCGGCGCAGCTCGGTGCCGGAGATGTTGAGGATGGTCACCTTGTCCTTGTCGGTGATCTCGTCCATCGGCTCGTATTGCGCGCGCTCCTGCACCCAGACCATGTGCTTGAAGTCGACCATTTCGATGCCGATCTCGCTCTGGTGCTCGCGGAACAGCTCCTGCGCGTCATAGGGGCCGTAAAAATCTTCGCCAGCCGAGTTCTTGCCGGGTCCGGCGTGGTCGCGGCCCACGATGAAGTGGGTGCAGCCGTGGTTGGCGCGGATCAGCCCGTGCCACACGGCCTCACGCGGGCCAGCCATGCGCATGGCGAGGTTGAGCAGGCTCATCGTGGTCGTGGCACCTGGGTATTTGTCGAGCACGGCCTCGTAGCAGCGCACGCGGGTGAAGTGATCGACGTCGCCCGGCTTGGTCATGCCGACGACCGGGTGGATCAGCAGGTTGGCCTGGGCTTCCTTGGCGGCGCGGAAGGTCAGCTCTTGGTGGGCGCGGTGTAGGGGGTTGCGGGTTTGGAACGCAACCACGCGGCGCCAGCCGAGCTTGCGGAAGTAGGCGCGCAGTTCGTTGGGGCTGTCGCGGCGACCGCGGAAATCATAGTGGATCGGCTGTTGCAGGCCGGTGACGGGGCCGCCGAGATAGATCTTGCCAGCTTGATTGTGCAGGTAGTTCACAGCCGGGTGGGCGGAGTCATCGGCGCCAAACACCTTCTCGGCTTCGCGGGCCTTGTTGGGCTCCCACTTGTCGGTCACGGTCATGGTGGCGAGGATCACGCCCTCTTGGTCGCGCAGGGCGATGTCTTGGCCGAGTTCGATGGTGTCAGCGAAGGCTTCGCTTACGTCCAGCGTGATCGGCATCGGCCACAGGGAGCCATCGGCGAGGCGCATGTTTTCGACGACGCCGTTGTAATCTTCTTCGGAGAGGAAGCCTTTGAGCGGGTTGAAGCCGCCGTTCATCAGCAGCTCAAGGTCGCAGATCTGGCGCGGGGTGAGGTCATGCGAGGTCAGCTCGGCGGCTTCGACCTTCAGCTTCTGGGCGGATTCGTAAGAGACGTAGAGCTCCGGAATCGGGGCGAGGTTGTTCTGCATCAGGGTGCTCCTGTATTTCAGTGGTATCAGGTCGCTCACCGAACCCGTGAGTTCGGCGTGAAGAGCGGTGTATTCAGCGAATTTTCGAGAGAGGAACGCATCAATCAGGCGTTCTTTCTTGGCCTGCCCGGCTTTGGTGAGGGCATAGGCAAAGCGTTGGCGACGATCGGGGCCGGCGCGTTCTTCCATGGTGATGAGGCCTGCGGCGGCGGTGGCGCGCAGTTGGGTGTTGAGTTTGCCGAGAGAGACCTTGAGCGCCTCGGCAATGCTGCGCTGGCTGGCGTCCGGTGCCCGTTCGAGCTGACGCAGCAGCAAGAACAGCTGGTCCTCGTTTGGGAGTTGGGGCTTATCCGTTTGCGCGGTCATGGCGGAGGCAGGCGACTCAAGGTGTGTTCAACGATGAACACATGTCACTCTTTCTCTGTTCACGAAAGGCCCAAGTTGTCGCACGGACAGGTTGTTGCCGAATTGCTGCGCTGCTGCGGAGGAGAGCCTTGCCCATCGCTTGAGGGCATCTTGCGTGAGCGGGGTAAAATCCGGGTTAACACGGCGACAACAACTTGGCGGCCCGCCTAGAGAAAAGGGCGCTGCCCGTTTCCGGACCGCGCCCTTGTTTGATGCGTCTCTGAAAAGCGTCAGGCGCTTGCAGGCTCGTTTGCTGCTTGCGGGTCAGGCTCGGCGGCCTCGCCCTGTTCGGCCAGCCAACGCTCGGCGTCCAGTGCGGCCATGCAGCCCATGCCAGCGGAGGTCACAGCCTGACGATACTTGTGATCGGTTAGGTCGCCAGCGGCGAAAATGCCGGGCACCGAGGTTTCCGTGCTGCCGGGCGTGACCTTGACGTAGCCGCCGTTGTGCAGCTCCAGCTTGCCCTTCACCAACTCTGTCGCGGGCGCATGGCCGATGGCCACGAACACACCCTTGGCCGGGATCTCGGTGATCTCACCGGTTTTGGTGTGGCGCACGCGGATGCCCTCCACGCCCAGCGGGTTGTCCTCGCCAACAACTTCCTCAAGCTCATGGAACCACAGGGTTTCGATCTTGGGGTTCTTCAGCAGCCGGTCCTGCAGGATCTTTTCGGCACGCAGCTCGTCGCGGCGGTGGATCAGCGTGACCTTACTGGCAAAGTTGGTGAGGAAGAGCGCTTCTTCCACGGCGGTGTTGCCGCCGCCGATCACCACGATCTCCTGACCACGATAGAAGAAGCCGTCACAGGTGGCGCAGGCGGAAACGCCAAAGCCTTTGAACTTCTCCTCGCTCTCCAGCCCCAGCCACTTGGCGCGTGCGCCGGTGGCAAGAATGACCGAGTCGGCGGTGTAGATGTTGCCCGAGTCGCCCTTGGCCACGAAGGGGCGGCTCTCGGTGTCCAGCTCAACGATGATGTCGCCGATGATCTCGCAGCCCATCGCTTTGGCGTGGGCCTCCATCCGCACCATCAGGTCGGGGCCTTGAACCTCGGTATCGCCGGGCCAGTTTTCGACCTCGGTGGTGGTGGTCAACTGCCCGCCGGGCTCAATGCCCTGCACCAGGATCGGCGAAAGCATCGCGCGGGAGGCATAGACCCCCGCCGTGTAGCCCGCCGGGCCGGAGCCGATGATCAGGGTTTTGGTGTGGCGCGTCTCGCTCATCGCGGCCCCCTTGCTGGTGTGGAATCGAATGCCTCAGGGCATATAGGCCTCAGCGGGGCGGAGAGAAAGGGCAGGCGCGCTCTGCAAGGACAGCTGTTCTGTTTCTTGCGCAAACATGAAACATTCTTGCGTGTTCTCCCGCCTCAGCATACAAAACCGCAAATCGGGGGAGAAGATGGCCACATCGAAACTTGATGAGATCGACCGGAACATCCTCGCTCAGCTTCAGGCCGACGGGAGAATGACCAATGTTGCCCTCGCCGAGAAGGTGGGCATCTCGGCTCCGCCCTGCCTGCGCCGTGTTCGTGCGTTGGAAGAGGCGGGTTACATCAAGGGCTATCATGCCGATGTCGACAGCCGGGAGCTGGGCTTTGAGGTGCAGGTCTTTGCGATGGTTGGCCTCAACAGCCAGGCCGAGGCCGATCTGGCCGCCTTTGAGCAGCGCTGCCGCGACTGGCCGTTGGTGCGGGAGTGCCACATGCTCAATGGGGAGATCGACTTTATCCTGAAGTGCGTCGCCCCCGATCTTTCCAGCTTCCAGAGTTTTCTGACCGGGCAGCTGCTGACCGCGCCGAATGTGGCCAGCGTGAAGACCTCGCTGGTGATCCGCTGCGCCAAGGATGACCCGGGTGTGCCGTTTGACGTGCTCGAAGAGCGGCTGGCCAAAACCGCCTGACCCCTGAAACGGCAACGGCCCCGCCGGGAAGACGAGGCCGAATGCTTGATGGTGTGCGGGCGGCTGGTCAGGCGGCGCGTAGGTTTTCCACTTCAAAAGCGGTGAGGCGCGGCACCCGCATTTGCCCGAAGTCGTCGAACTGCTGAATGTGGGGGAACAGCGCGAGGAAAAGTGCGGCCATCTCACGGTCATGCATGGCTTCTGACTTCAGCCCCGGATGGAAGCTCTCCACCTCCACACCATTGGCATAGAAGGTTTGCTGGCCGTCGAAGCACAGCTGCCAGACCTTTTGCGGCGACATCGGAGAAATCTCGATGACGTTGACGCCATCAATAAAGGCATGGGCCGGGGCGAAGGCTTCTTCGGTGCCGACCATGTGCACACAGGCTGAGCTGCGGTAGAGCAGGCGCGCCCTTGGGCCGAGCATCAGATCGGGTGCGGGGCGGCCGAGGCCGAAGGTATCGGTGGCCACGCGCACCATCTTCTGAGGCTCGCGCCCCGGTGCCCGTGCGGCCAGTTCGCCGCTTTCGGGAAACACCATCATCGAGCCGACCCACAGCAATTTTTGCGGGCCATCCGAGGTTTCCACGAAGGTGCCGGGCAAGAGGTCTTCCACGGCCGTGAGGCCATCGACCGTGGAGATCAGCGCTCCCCGGCCAAGCGCCGAGAATGCATCTTCAAATAGTGGGGTGGCCGGGGCCACCCGCTGAAACTCGTCTACATCACCGTTGGAAGCGAGATAGGAAACCTCGAAGCGGCGGGTGAGAGGCATCACCCGCCGAGGTTTCGAGCGAGCGTCCGGTTGGGACGCCCAGGAGGTTTGCCCCGAGATTTCTCTCTGAGGGCGCGTTGCGTCCGTCGCGAGGCCAGCGACGGGATGGCGAGGGTACACCATGCGATAGCACCTTTCGGTTCGATCACATCTGCCTGGCCCCCACCAAAGAGCGCAGAAGGATTTGTCTTGAGGAGGAAAGTGGCGACAAAAGGCGCGTACTGTCAAAGAAAGGGAGCGATTTGGCGCGGCGCGCGGGCCAATCGGGCGAGATCGGCGCAACTGTTTCGGCTCCGTGGCGCGGCTTGCCACATTTTGATTCCATCGCGGATGGCACGCGCCCAGAATCAGGCAGCCCGCCGGGGGAGGACCGGCGGGCTGTCTTTTTGCCGGGGGGGAAACGACCCGGCGAGGGAAACTCGTTAAGCGGCGATCAGGCCGTAAGAAGATTAAGCCGGCTCATCCGCGCCTCGCGGCGGGCGATCATCTTGGCGCGGCGTGCGCCACGTTCCCAAGGCATCTGCACCTTCAGCGCCTCGGCTGACATGGTCGATTGCTTGATCCAACGCATCTTCATCTGTCTTCAACTCCTGCTCGTCTTGTCGCTCTGTGCCTGTGGGCTTGTTGCCCGATTGAGAACAATCTCACCCGCAACTGGGGCGTTGTTTGGGCGGCATTGGAGAATTTTCAGAAAGTTTTGGGCGCTTGAAGAGTGAAATCTGGCAGGACGAGCCGAGTGTGCTCTGCCTATGCAAAATTGGGGTCTGGCGAGGTGGCGAAACAGTGGCGCGGCACGGCGGGCATTGTTTCGGTTCGCTATTGTGGCGAGCGCTTGGCGGGGGCTGCCCCAATCATGCCCCGATCAGAGGCGGATCACGGAAATGAGTCGCCCGTAATCGGCCTCGCCCCGGTGGGTCGTGCGGCGGTAGGAGTAGAATCGCCCCGGGTCAGAATAGGTGCAGTGCCCTGTCCATTCTGCCGCGCCAACGCCCGCTTCGCGCAGCATGTGGAGGCCGAAGCCGGGCAGGTCGAATTGCATCCGGTCGCCTTGGCCCCCGGCAAAGAAGCGGGAGAACTCCGGGCTTTCTGCCATGAAGTCTTCGAAGAACTCCGGGCCAACCTCATAGGCGCGTTGGCTGATGGAAGGGCCGATGACGGCGGCGATGTTTTTGCGCTTTGCTCCAAGCGCCTCCATGGATTCGACAGTGGCCGAGAGCACCCCGGATAGCGCCCCGCGCCAGCCTGCGTGCGCCGCGCCGACAACGCCCGCCTCGGCATCGCAGAACAGGACAGGCTGGCAATCGGCCGTGAGGATGGCGATGGCGAGGCCGGGGGTGGCGGTAACGAGGGCATCGGCCTTCGGCTTGTCTCCCGAGAGCGGCTCGGTGACCGTGACCACATCGGGCGAATGCACCTGATGGACGGTCAACAGGTTGTCGGGCGGTACATCCATCGCCCCGGCCACGCGAGACCGGTTGAGTTCAACAGCATCGGAGAGGTCAGAAGAGCCGCCCCCGCAGTTGAGCCCTTCAAACACGCCCGAGGAGGCCCCGCCCTTACGGGTGAAGAAGCCATGGGCCGCGGGCGCGAGGGCAGGGGCGGTGATGATTTCGAGGGTCATTTGCTCAGAACCCCGGCGGCGTCGCCGTGCTGGTGGGATGAAGTGCGAGACACTTGAAGAGCCTCCCCATTTCGTCGGGGTGGGTCAAGCGGCGATGCGCGGCGATGTGGGAAGCAAGCGCTTCGCCGGTCAAGCGGGCCGCCAAGGACTGCGCGCGCTGGGTTATGCCGAGCCGCTCAAGGAACACGCCTTGCGGTGTGAGCGGCGCGGCTTCGGCGGAGCCACGGGCGGCGGCGAGTGAGCCGAAGTCGACATGGGCCGTCAGGTCTGCCTCGCCGGGTGTGGCCAGCGCGGAGATCGGCTGGTGGGCCTTGAGGGCTTGCAGCGTGTCGCCGCGCGAGAGGGGCGCGCCGTAGTCGATTAGCAGCGCGGCCCCGGCGCGGTGACGGGCGAGGCGTTGGCCGATCTGGCTGATGATCTCGGTGGCGGGCGCGCAGGTTTCGACGATCTCGCCGGGGGCGGTGTCGGCCTCGCGGAAGGCAAGCTCGGGGGCCTCAGCCGGGCGGGAGGTGAAGCTGAGCGCGCCGTCTTGCAGGCCGATGCAGCGCTCGGCCCAGCCCGCCTCGGTACGGATGAACTGGCGGATAGGGAGCGCGTCGAAGAACTCGTTGGAAACGAGGAAGAGCGGGCCTTCGGGCAGGGCGTCGACGGACGGGGCCCATTGCGGGGTGTAGGGCTCAAGCCGTTCCGCCTGGGCTTGGCGCAGCTGTGGCGAGGCCTCTACCAGCACGAGCTGTGCGGCCTCGGCGAAGCCCGGCACGCGGCTGGCAGCCCTCAGGGCGTCGGCCATCAAGGTGCCCCGGCCCGGCCCCAGCTCGGCCAGCACGAAGGCACCGGGGGCGCCGTGATCTGTCCAGACCTGCGCGAGCCAGAGGCCGATAAGCTCGCCGAACATCTGGGAGATTTCCGGCGCTGTGATGAAGTCACCCGCCGCGCCGAGAGGGTCGCGGGTGGTGTAATAGCCGTGCTCGGGATCGGTCAGGCAGGCCTGCATGAAGGCGTCCACCCCGATTGGCCCGTCGGCCTCTATCCGGGCGGCCAGCTTTGCGGCGAGCGGCGTCATGCCGGGGCAGTGCGCCTCTGGCGGAGAAGCGCGTAGAGGATGAGGCCGAGCCCCAGCGCCACCATCGGCAGGCTGAGTTGCTGGCCCTTGGTGATGCCCCATTCGCCCAGCCGCATCACGTAGCCTGCCGGGTTGTCAGGCGTCATGAATTGCTCATCCGCCAGCCGGTAGAACTCGACGATGAAGCGCGAAACGCCATAGCCAAGGAAGAAGACGCCCACCGTCAGCCCCGGTATCTTGAAGGAGCCGCGCAGCGCCATGATCAGCAAGATCAGCCCAAGCAGCAGCCCTTCCAGCCCGGCCTCGTAAAGCTGCGAAGGGTGCCGCGCGACTTCGGTGCCGTAGTAGAACCATTCACCCGCCACCTCGCAGCCCTGCCGGATCGGATCATGGCACATGGAGGGGAACTTTACGCCCCAGGCCACATCGGTTGGCCGCCCGTAGAGCTCGGCGTTGATGAAGTTGGCGACGCGCCCGAAGAACAGCCCGGGCGGCACGCAGACGGCGAGCAGATCGGCGATATTCATCTTGGGGATCGCGTGACGGGCGCAGAAGATCCAGACCCCTATGACCACGCCCAAGAGCCCGCCGTGAAAGGCCATGCCGCCATCCCAGAGCCGAATGATCTGGTCGGGGTTTTCCCAATAGAACATGGGCTTGTAGAACAGCACGTAGCCCATGCGCCCGCCGAGGATGATGCCCAGCACGATCCATGTAACCATGTCGTCACCCTTTTCACGGGTGAGCGGAGCGGTGTTGCCGGGCCAGAGGGTTGCGCGGGTGCCGAGGGCAATGCCCATGCGCCAGCCCGCCAGAATGCCGGCGATATAGGCCAGTGCGTACCAGCGGAGCGAAAAGGATAAGCCGAAGAGCTCAAGCGTGAAGATCGCCGGGTCGATCTCGGGGAAGGGGATAAGCGCCTGCATGGGCGCAATTGGCCGCGCCGGGCGGGCAGTGTCAACCTTGCTAATCGGCCCAAGGCCCCCCATATGAGGGGCACCTGCGACCCAGCCCTAAGAGGAGGCCCCATGCAGACCCGTAACAAGATTTTCGACGACCTTTCGCAACTGATGACGAATGCCATGGGTGTGGCCCAGGGCGCGAAGGATGAAGCGGAGACGGCGCTGCGCGGCTGGATGGACCGGTGGCTGGTGGATCGGGACTTTGTGACCCGCGAAGAATTTGATGCCGTGCGTGCCATGGCGCAGAAGGCCCGCGAGGAGAACGAGGCGCTCAAGGCCCGGCTCGACGCGCTGGA
The DNA here is from genome assembly GCF_056160745.1 of Vannielia sp. ABF1_015. NCBI lineage: Bacteria > Pseudomonadati > Pseudomonadota > Alphaproteobacteria > Rhodobacterales > Paracoccaceae > Vannielia > Vannielia sp. ABF1_015. The sequence continues at coordinate 7,033 of NZ_JBSWXT010000003.1, read as the reverse complement.
AGCGGCTTCGAAGTAGCACAGGCCTCAGCTTTGATGATGAGCGGCGCCTCTCGGGGCGCCGTTTTTGTTTGCCCGACCCGCGTTCCGCAGGGGCACCTCCCTGCATTTCGTGTCTGCTCAAGAGTTGTCCACAACTTATTGCCGTATGCCGCAAGATTTGGCTTTACACAGGCAAGTGATCCCGCGCACGATATCTAGTAAGGGCGGTGGGGAGCCCCACCGGACCTAGAGCAGGCAACAAGTTCTGGCAGCCGCAGAGCTAGCAGAACGAACCATAGAAGGGGCCGGGCATGTCACTTTCCGAAACTTACTTGGAATCCGAGGATCTTCACCCGATCGACATCGTCGAGACGCTGGCGGAGCACAACGCCTGGGATTTTGACCGCATCGCTGACGATCAGATCGCCATGGCGGTCGAAGGCCAGTGGCGCACCTACTCGATCACCCTCGCCTGGTCCGGCTATGATGAAACCCTTCGCCTGATCTGCACCTTCGAGATGGAGCCGCCGGAAGATAAGCACGGTGCCCTTTACGAAGTGCTTAACAGCGTGAACGACATGTGCTGGGCCGGGGCCTTCACCTTCTGGGCCGAACAAAAGCTGATGGTTTACCGTTATGGCCTCGTCATGGGCGGCGGGCAGATGGCCCATCCCGAGCAGATCGACAAGCTGATCGGTGCTGCGGTGAGCGCGGCCGAGCGCTTCTACCCGGCGATGCAGCTTGTTGTCTGGGGCGACCGCCCCGCGAAAGACGCCATGCAGGTGGCGATTGCGGAGGCCTATGGACGCGCCTGACGCGACCCGAAGGCGCAAAAGGTTCCGGTTCATTGCAGGGTGCATTCTGGCCCTCTTCAATCTGCCGGTCCTGGCTTGGATGCTCATAGAATGGCTCAGGCTACGCGGCTTTGGCACGCCTCCACGCAATACCTTCCCCTTCGGAGAAGATATCCACCTGATACTCTCCCAGCTGCTCTGGGTCGCCGGTAACGCCGTGATTGCGATCGGGTTGTTGATCGCCTGGGCAATCCCCTACTACCAAGGGCGTTAAACGCGGTTGCACCCCCGCTGTTGCGCAGTAGTCTCGCGCCACACATCAGCGAGGCCGTAACATGACGGAAGATCTCAACGCGCGCGGATTAGTGCTTCTGGGCTGTGGCAAGATGGGCGGGGCGATGCTGGCCGGGTGGCTGGCAGACGGGCTGCCGCAAGAGGCCGTCACTGTGCTGGACCCCGCACCTTCTGACTGGCTGAAATCGCTCAAGGGCGTGAATCTCAACACGGATTTGCCTGCCAGCCCGGCGGTGGCTATCATCGCGGTGAAGCCGCAGATGATGGGCGATGCGCTGCCTGCGCTCAAGGCCTTGGGCGGGGATACGGTGTTTGTTTCCATCGCCGCGGGCACACCGATTGCAGCTTTCGAAGATGCGCTGGGTGATGTGCCGGTGGTGCGGGCGATGCCCAATACCCCTGCCGCCGTGGGGCGCGGCATTTCGGCGGTGATCGGCAATGGAAGGGTGAGCACGGCCCAACTCGACATGGCCTGCGATTTGCTGAGCGCCGTGGGCGAGGTGGTGCGGCTGGAGAACGAAGACCAGATCGACGCGGTCACCGGCGTGAGCGGCTCGGGGCCGGCCTATGTGTTTCACATGATCGAGGCACTGGCGGCTGCGGGCGAAGCGCAGGGGCTTGCGCCGGAGATGGCGATGAAACTGGCCCGTGCGACGGTGTGCGGAGCAGGGGAGTTGGCCCATCAGGATGCGGCGAGCGCCGAGCAGCTGCGGGTGAATGTGACTTCGCCCAATGGCACCACACAGGCCGGGCTTGAGGTGCTGATGGGAGAGCTGCAAGACCTCATGCAGCGCACCGTGAACGCGGCGACGAAACGGGCCAAGGATTTGAGATCGTGAGTGAAATTTCTTTCGACGACTTCATGAAGGTGGATATCCGGGTTGGGCGCGTGGTGAAGGCGGAGCCCTTTCCCGAGGCGCGCAAACCGGCGATCAAGCTGTGGGTCGACTACGGCGAGGAGATCGGGGTGAAGAAATCTTCGGCCCAGATCACCGTGCATTACGACCCGGAGACGCTGTTGGGCAAACAGGTGATCGGGGTGGTGAATTTTCCGCCCCGGCAGATCGGCCCCTTCATGTCGGAAGCGCTGGTGCTGGGGATTCCGGATGCCGAGGGCGAGGTTGTGCTGCTTGGGCCGGACAAGGATGTGCCCATCGGCGGGCGGATGTTTTAGCGGCCCATCGCGCTGCGCCAGTGGCGGCGGCAGAGGCTGAGGTAGGTTTCGTTGCCGCCGATCTGCACCTGATCGCCCTCGCGCAGCACCTCGCCATCTTCGCCCATGCGCACCACCATCGTCGCCTTCCGGCCGCAGTGGCAGATGGTGCGCACCTCGCGCATCTCGTCGGCCAGGGCAAGCAAGGCGGCGGAGCCGGGGAAGAGTTTGCCCATAAAATCCACCCGCAGCCCGTAGCACATGACGGGCACGCCGAGATCATCCACTACGCGGGCCAGCTGCCAAACCTGCTCGGTCGTCAGAAACTGCGCTTCATCGACGAAGATGCAGGCGCAGGGGCCGCTGGCGAGGCGGGCGTCTATCTTGGTGTAGAGATCTTCATCGGAGGTGAAGGTATCGGCCGCCGCTTCCAGCCCGATCCGGCTGCCGATGGTGCCCGTGCCGGAGCGGTCATCGAAGGCCACATTTAGCAGGTAAGTCTGCATCCCACGCTCGATGTAGTTGTGGGAGGCCTGAAGCAGGATGGTGCTCTTGCCGGCGTTCATGGTGGAGTAATGGAAATACAGCTTTGCCATGCGCTTCGTTTACCATTGGCATTTGACGGGGTCAGTGGCGGAAAGATCACAGCCACATCCCATGCACAACCCATGCACATCCGATACCTACGAGAATTCACCGCGCGGCCCCTCGAATCGGAATTAACCATTTGCCGCAAAACTGGCGGGCAAAGGAGATGCCCGATGCCGATTGATCCGATCAAGATGACCAAGACCGAGCGCCAGAACTTCTTTTATGGTGTCGATGCCTTGAGGATGATCGAACACGACATCCACGACCACCTCTGGGACATCCGCGGCTGCCCGCCCGAATGGCACGAGATCTGGCAGGACGAAGACCGGCGCGACCCGAAGCGAACGCGGGTGACGATTGCGCTGGATGCGGATGTGGTGAAGTTCTTCAAGGCGCTGGGGCAGGGCTACCAGCCCCGCATCAACCGGGTGCTGCGCGCCTTCATGCACATGCGGCTGGCCAAGGTGATCGAGGGGCCGGACGTGAACGACTACATCCTGCGGCCCGAGAAGGTGGTGGCCTTCAAGACCCGCCGACGGGTGCGGTATGGGGATAGTGAGGAGGGGGTGTGAAGCGAGTGCCGCCCGGCCCGCCAAACCGCGCACCCCGCCCATTTTCTTGCTTCAAATATCTCCCGCCGGAGGCACACTAAATAGATAGTGTGCGCCGAAGGCGCTCATTTGGATCGTGTCACGCCTCTTGCAGCGAGCGCACTGCCATGTCGCCTTCGCCGCGCGACTTCATTGCCAGCGCCGCCGCGTGGCTTGCGGCGAGGGTGGTGAAGTAGGGGATGCGGTCGGAGAGGCAGACGGCGCGCATGGAGCGGCTGTCTTCGACGGATTGTGCGCCTTCGGTGGTGTTCATCACAAGGCAGATTTCGCCGTTCTTCATCGCGTCGACCACGTGGGGGCGGCCTTCGTAGGCCTTGTTCACCACTTCGGCCTCCAACCCGTGCTCGGCAAGAAAACTGGCGGTGCCGCGGGTGGCGATGAGGGGGAAGCCGAGGTCGTGCAGGGTTTGCGCGGTTTCGATCAGCGTGTCGGTCTTGTCGTCTTCCTTGATCGACAGGAACACCTTTCCCGCTCCCGGTTGGGGCAGGATGGTGCCTGCGCCGAGCTGGGCCTTGAGGAAGGCGCGGGGGAAGGAGCGATCCCAGCCCATCACTTCACCGGTGGAGCGCATCTCTGGCCCCAGCAGCGAGTCGACGCCGGGGAAGCGGCCGAAGGGCAGCACGGCCTCTTTGACCGAGAACCACGGTGTGCGGAAATCGGCGAGGGAGAGCGGGTCTCCCATCGGGATGGGGGTGCTGTCATCGACCGGTTTGTGCGGCGCGGCGAGGGGGAAATCGGCCAGTTTCTCGCCGGCCATGAGGCGGGCGGCGATGGAGGCGATGGCGCTGTCGGTGGCCTTGGCCACGAAGGGCACGGTGCGCGAGGCGCGGGGGTTGACCTCGATGAGGTAGATCTCGTTTTCGCCCTGCGCGTTGGCCTTGACCGCAAATTGCACGTTCATCAGCCCGACGACGTGCAGTGCCACGGCGAGTGCCTTGGTCTGCTCGATCAGCCGGTCAACGACCTCGGCGCTCAGGGTGTGGGGCGGGAGGGAGCAGGCGCTGTCGCCCGAGTGGACCCCGGCCTCCTCGATGTGCTGCATGATGCCGGCGACATGGACGTTTTCGCCGTCGCAGAGCGCATCCACGTCAACCTCGGTGGCGCCGGAGAGGTAATTGTCGAGCAGGACGGGGCTGTCACCCGATACGACGACGGCCTCCTTGATGTAGCGCTCAAGCTGGGCCTGATCGCGGACGATCTCCATGGCGCGGCCGCCCAGCACGTAGGAGGGGCGGATCACCAGCGGGAAGCCGATGTCGGCGGCGATGGAGAGGGCCTCGGCGTCGGAATGGGCGATGCCGTTTTTGGGTTGCTTGAGGCCAAGGCGGTTGACGAGGTCTTGGAAGCGCTCGCGGTCTTCGGCCAGGTCGATGGCGTCGGGTGTGGTGCCGAGGATCGGGATGCCCTCTGCCTCCAGCGCGTTGGCCAGCTTCAGCGGGGTCTGGCCGCCGAACTGGACGATGACGCCATGCAGGGTGCCCTTTTCCTGCTCGACGCGCAGGATCTCCATCACGTGCTCGAAGGTGAGGGGCTCGAAGTAGAGCCTGTCGGAGGTGTCATAGTCGGTGCTCACCGTCTCCGGGTTGCAGTTGACCATGATGGTTTCATAGCCCTGCCCTGTGAGGGCGAAGCAGGCATGGCAGCAGCAATAGTCGAACTCGATGCCTTGGCCGATGCGGTTGGGGCCGCCGCCGAGGATCACCACCTTTTTGGCATCCGAGGGCCGCGCCTCGCATTCCACCTCGCCCATCGCCGGGTGCTCGTAGGTGGAATACATATAGGGCGTCTGCGCCTCGAACTCGGCGGCGCAGGTGTCGATCCGCTTGAACGAGGCCACCACGCCGAGGTTGAGCCGGGCGCGGCGGATGTTGGCCTCGTCCCGGCCCGTCAGCTTGGCGAGGCGGGCATCGGTGAAGCCCATCATCTTGATGTGGCGCAGCCCGGCCTCATCCAAAGGCAGCCCGTCGCGGCGCAGCTGTTCTTCGGCTTCGACGATTTCGCGGATGCGGGCGAGGAACCACGGGTCAAACGCGGTGGCGGCCTGAATATCATCATCCGAGAGGCCGTGGCGCATGGCTTGGGCGATCACCCGGATACGGTCGGGCGTTTTTTCCGACAGCGCCTTGGTCACGGCGGCGGCGTCGGGTGCGCCGGGGATGTCGATCTCGTCAAAGCCGGTGAGGCCGGTTTCCATCGAGGCGAGCGCCTTTTGCATCGACTCGTGGATGGTGCGGCCAATGCTCATCGCCTCGCCAACGGATTTCATCGCCGTGGTGAGATCGGGCTTGGCGCCGGGGAATTTTTCGAAGGCGAAGCGGGGGATCTTGGTGACAACGTAGTCGATGGTCGGCTCGAAGGAGGCCGGCGTGACCTTGGTGATGTCGTTGTCGAGCTCGTCCAGCGTGTAGCCCACGGCCAGCTTGGCGGCGATCTTGGCGATGGGGAAGCCGGTGGCCTTGGAGGCCAGCGCGGAGGAGCGGGAGACCCGGGGGTTCATCTCGATCACGACCATGCGGCCATCTTCGGGGTTCACCGCCCATTGCACATTCGACCCGCCGGTTTCGACGCCGATCTCGCGCAGCACGGCGATCGAGCCGTTGCGCATGATCTGGTATTCCTTGTCGGTCAGGGTGAGGGCGGGGGCGACAGTGATAGAATCGCCTGTGTGCACGCCCATCGGATCGACGTTTTCAATCGAGCAGATGATGATGGCGTTGTCGGCCTTGTCGCGCACCACCTCCATCTCGAACTCTTTCCAGCCGAGCAGCGACTCGTCGACGAGGATCTGGCCGACGGGGGAGGCATCCATGCCGGTGCGGCAGTAGTGGATGTAATCTTCGCGGTTGTAGGCCACGCCGCCGCCGGTGCCGCCAAGGGTGAAGGCGGGGCGGATGATGGCGGGCAGGCCGATGTGCTCCAGCTCGGCGAGGGCCATTTGCACCCCGGCCTCAAGGTCGCGGCTGTTGCCCTCGCGCTCCGGCGCGGTGATGATGGTGGCCTTGGGATTTTCCAGCCCGATCCTGTCCATCGCTTCGCGGAAGAGCGCGCGATCTTCTGCCATTTCAATGGCTTCGCGCTTGGCGCCGATCATTTCGACGCCGAATTTTTCGAGCACGCCCATCTCTTCGAGCTTGAGCGAGGTGTTCAGCCCGGTCTGGCCGCCCATGGTGGGCAGCAGTGCGTCGGGGCGCTCTTTTTCGATGATCTTGGCGACGACCTCGGGGGTGATTGGCTCGATGTAGGTGGCATCGGCCAGTTCCGGGTCGGTCATGATGGTGGCCGGGTTGGAGTTGACCAGGATGACCCGGTAGCCCTCTTCGCGCAGCGCCTTGCAGGCCTGTGCGCCGGAGTAGTCGAACTCGCAGGCCTGCCCGATAACGATGGGGCCTGCACCGATAATCATGATGGATTTGATGTCGGTTCTCTTCGGCATGGTCATCCCCGGGTCGGTGCAAATTGTCGTGGGTTATAGGGATGGCGCGGGCAGGGGCAAGGGGGTGTGGCGCGGTTGGTGAAGATTGTCGTGCGGCGCAGGGGGGGCGGCGCGCCCCCCCCCCCCCCTCTCTTCTACCCACCCTCCCCTTCCCCCAATCCCAGACAAATGTAGATCT
>NZ_JBSWXT010000002.1:0-969181 GCF_056160745.1 Vannielia sp. ABF1_015 | reverse complement strand
CCCCCCCCCCCCCTCCCCCCCCCCCCCCCCCCCCCCCCCCCCCCCCCCCCCCCCCCCCCCCCCCCCCCCCCCCCCCCCCCCCCCCCCCCACTAATGGTCGCGGCGGGGGGCGGCCCCCCCCTCAATCCGCCGGCTCAGGCGACCTCGGCAAAAACTTTGCCAAGCGCCCCTTCCAACTTCTCGAACATCTCCGCCATCTGCCCCTCGGTCATGATGAACGGCGGGCAGAGCACAATGCTTTGGCCCAGCGGGCGGCAGATCAGCCCCTCATCCGTACAGGCATTCGCAATCCGCTCGCTGACCGAGAGCGACCCGTCGAACGGCCGCTTCGTCTCCTTGTCGGCCACCGCCTCAAGCGCCCCCATCATCCCGCGCCCTCGCACCTCACCGATGTTGGCATTCTCCCCGATCCGGGCCATCTCGGCATCAAACAGCGGCGTCAGCTCGCGCACCCGCTCGATCAGACCTTCGTTCAGGATCACGTCGATCGCCTTCAGCGCAATCGCGCAACCCACCGGATGCCCGCTTGCCGTGAACCCGTGCGGAAACTCCTCGATTGCCTCGCATGCCGCCTGCACCCGGTCGGCCAGTTCTGGCCCGAGGATCACCGCCCCCATCGGGAAGAACCCTGCCGTCAGCGCCTTCGAACTGATAATAGCATCTGGCGTGAACCCGTAGCTGTCACAGCCCCAAACCTCGCCCGTGCGTCCGAACCCGCAAATCACCTCATCCGAGATCAGCGGTATCCCGTGCCGCTTCAACACCGTCTGAATCGCCTGGAAATACCCCTCAGGCGCCGGGATCACCCCGCCAGCCCCCAGCACCGGCTCCGCGAAGAAGCCTGCAATCGTATCGGCCCCCTCGCGCGCGATCACATCCTCAAGCTCAGCCGCCAACCGCGCCACAAACTCCGCCTCGCTCTCCCCCTCGCGCCCCTCGCGCCAGTAATGCGGGCAGGTGAGGTGCAAGAATCCCTCCAGCGGCAGCCCGAAGACTTCGTTGTAAGGCTTGCCCGTCATCGACGCGCTCACCGCCGTCACCCCGTGATAGGCACCTTTCCGGGTCAGGATCTTGCGGCGCTGCGGCTGTCCCTCGGCCCCGGCAAGGAACCAGAGCATCTTGACCATCGTGTCATTCGCCTCGCTCCCCGAGTTGGTGTAAAACACCCGCCCCCGGTCAAACGGCGACACCTCCACCAGCTTCTCCGAGAGCATCACCGTCTGGTCGCTCATCCGGCCAAAGAAGGCGTGATACCCCGGAAACCGCGCATAGGCCTCCTGCGCCGCCTGCGTCAGCCCGGGGTGGTCGAAGCCCGCCACCATGTTCCACAGCCCCGAGTTGCCATCGAGATAGCGCCGCCCATGCACGTCCACCACATAGGGGCCTTCTCCATGTGTCAGCACCACCGTGCCCCGGTCGTGGATCGTGGGCAGATCGGTGAAGCCATAGAGGGTAGCGGCCTCTGCGCGGGCCTCCCAGCTTTGCGCGAAATGTGTCATGGGGTCTCCGAAACTTGGGTGGTGTTGCCGCGACCCTGACCCAGTTGCACGCCCTTCGCAATGGTCATAGCGTGCGGCCCATCCAAGGAGCCTCTGCCCCATGCCTGACAAGACTGGCCGCATCACACTCTGGCAGGTCGAGGTCTTCCTCGCCACCGCCGAGGAGGGGGCCGTTTCGGCAGCGGCGCGGCGGCTCGGGGCCTCGGCCTCCGCCGTCTCGCAGCAGCTCACCTCGCTGGAGGCCGCCCTCGGCACACCGCTGATGGATCGTTCCACCCGCCCCGTGGCCCTCACGCCTGCAGGGGAGTCGTTGAAACGGCGGGCGCAGAACATCCTCAACGAGGCGGCAGCGGCGCGGGCCGAGATTGCAGGCGGCGACATGTCCGCCCTCACCTCGCTGCGGCTCGGGATGATCGAGGACTTCGACGCAGACGTCACACCCCGCCTGCTCAGCTCCATGGCCGGCGATCTCTCCGCCTGCCAGTTCCTGCTGGAAACCGGGGCCTCCCACCACCTCTTCAACCTGCTCGATGCCCGCACGCTCGATGTGGTTGTGGCCGCCGACATCGGAGCCGCCACTGATTGGATGGAGGTGCACCCGCTGCTGACCGAGCCGTTCGTGGTCGCCGCGCCCCCTGGCGCGGTCGATGCGGGTGGAGACGTGGCCGCGCAGCTGCAAAAGCTCCCGCTCATCCAATACACCCAGCGCCACCTGATGGGCCGCACCATCGCCGACCATCTGGCCCGGCAAAACCTGCGCCTCACCCATCGCTTCGAGCTGGATAGCTACCACGCCATTCTGGCGCTGGTGGCCGATGGCGCGGGCTGGACAATCCTGACCCCGCTGGCGCTCAGCCGCGCCCACCGGTTTCAGCACAGCGCCGATATCCTGCCGCTGCCCTTCGCGCCGCTTGCCCGCACCATTTCTCTGAACGCCCGCGCAGGCGTCCTCTCCACCATGCCTGCGCGCATGGCCACCAAGCTGCGCCCGCTGATCGACGAGTTGGTGGTGCGCCCCTCGGTCGAGCGGCACCCATGGCTCGCGGGCGATCTGAAGCTGCTGTAACCCGCGCCACCGGCCCCGATGAATGCATTTGTCACCCGCGCAGGACTCCTCTGGCCCCGCCGATCCTGCTAGCCTGCCTCTATTGATCGAATGCATTCGCCCGGTTCGGGCACAACGAATTCCTCAGGAGGCCTTTATGGCAACGCTCAACGTTCACGGCCACGCGCATGGCAGCAAGTCCGAAACCTACACCGGCGGACGGGTCATCCACTACAATGCCTTCCCGCAAAACCACCACGCCCTGCCAAAGATCCGCAACGCGATGCGGATCATGGACGAACTGGCCCGGCTGCCCGCGACCGACCAGTGCAACCTGCACTTCAAGGGGCTTGCGCTGGGCAAGACCCTCACCCAGCTCTGGCTCCACGGCGGCATCTTCATCAACCATTCGCCAGATAATCCCAGCCCCTACACGGCCGATACCCACTCTAACAATGTCGACATCGCGTTTCATGAAGCGGCGCTGCTCACGAGCAATCACTGGGTTCTGGCTGCCACGCTCTGCCATGAGCTGGCGCATTGTGGCGGGGCACCCGCAGGCACCCATGACGCAGAACGCGCGGTGCATGAGTGCCGCTTTGGCCCGGATCACTACAACCCCGGCTTTCTTGGCTTCAACGACAGCGTGCACCGACCACGCAAGTTTGTAGTGGCCTGAGACCGGGCCTAACCGCCTTGGCCGGCCCCGCGTTGCGCCAGTCCCAAAGCAAAAGCGCCACTCGCGAGGATGGCGCTTTTCAAACTGTCAGGGCCGGTTTCACTCCGCAGCAATCGTGCCCTTGGCCTGCTGCGCTGCGCCCACCAGCGCGGCAGAGATGTAATCCAGCTCGGCGTCGGTCAGACGGGCAGGCAGGCGCACATCGCAGGCCCGCATCAGAATCGCCCGGGTTTGTGGCAGCTCCGGCAGATCGCCAAGGAACTGCCAGTTCCAGAAGGCCCGCGCGTTGTCTTCGCTCATCCCGAACACCTGCACCTTTACGCCCTGCGCCGCGGCGGTGGCGGTGAACTCATCCACCTCGGCATCGCTCATGCCCATGAGGTTGAACTGGATCGAATCCGGCGCACGCAGCTCGCCCTCCAGCGGCGCGGGCACCTCCAGCCATGTGCTCATGTTCAGCGCCTCGGCCACCCGGTCGTGCCCGGCGCGGCCATCGCGCACCCGGCGGGCCACTTCGGGCAGCTGCGGGCGGATGACGGCGGCAGAGAGGTTCTGCATCCGCATGTTGTAGAGCGGCAGGCGGTTTTGCCACGTGCGGTAATGCGTCTCCAACCCCATGTTCTTCTTCCAGGCGTGCTCATAGGCGCCGCTCATGATCACCGCGCGCGCCACCAGCTCGGCGTCATCGGTAATCAGAATGCCACCTTCACCCGCGTTCACCAGCTTGTAGCTCTGGAACGAGAAACAGCCGATCTTGCCGATGGTGCCGATCTTGCGGCCCTTCCAGACGGTGCCCAGCGAGTGGGCGGCGTCTTCCACCACCGGAATACCGGCGGCATCCGCCAGCGCCATGATCGCATCCATGTCCGAGGTGTGGCCGCGCATGTGGCTGATGAGCACGGCATCGACGCCGGGCAGCTTGTCCGCGAAATCATCCATGTCGACGCGGTAATTCGTGCCCACTTCGCAAAGCACAGCCTCGCAATCGGCGTGGACCACGGCGGAGGGGACGGCGGCGAAGGTAAAGGCCGGGATCAGCACCTTGGCCCCGCGCGGCAGGTCAAGCGCCTTCAGCGACAGGAACAGCGCGGCAGAGCAGGAGGAAACGGCCAGCGCGTATTTTGCGCCCATCAGCTCGGCAAACTCATGCTCCAGAATGGCAACGGGCGCGTTTTCGGGCGCGGTGTAACGAAACAGGTCGCCGCTTTGAAGCAGCCGGTCAATCTCGGCGCGGGCGGCCTCGGGGATCGGCTCGGCGTCATAGACGTTGGGGGCCACGGTCATGCTCTGCTCTCCTGTTTCAGCTTTCCTGAAATGCTCTTTCAGGAATTGTGTAGCTGAAAAGGGGCGACCGCCCAAGTGAATTTTCGATAACAGACTCGTGGGTGGGAAGATGTTCTGCCAGACGCCGGGCAGCGCTGTCCCGGGGGGCGGGACGGCGCTGCCCGGTGCCTTAAGGCGTGCATCGGGCAGGCTCTGCGCCATACCCTTGCAAATCACCCCAACCTCACAGCCCGAACAATCTGCACGTCACCGGCTCAAACCCCGAGCCGGTCGCGCATCGCATACCACATCATCGCCGCCGTGGTGATCGGGGTGCGCAGCAGCGGTCCGCCGGGGAAGGGCGGGGCAGGGAGCCTCGCCATCAGGTCGAAATCGCCGGTATCGCCCCCCACCGCGCGGGCCATAATCTCGCCCGCCTTGGTGGCCAGCGCCACCCCGTGCCCGGAGTAGCCCCCGGCGGCCATCACCCCCGGCGCAACCCGCATGAACAGCGGCACCCGCTTCACCGTGATCCCCAGCGTGCCGCCCCAGCCGTGGGTGATCTTCACGCCACGCAACTGCGGAAGCACCTGCTCCAGAGGCTTCCTCACCTTGGCGGCGATATCGGCCGGGAACCTGTAGCCATAGCTCTCGCCGCCCCCGAAGATCAGCCGCCCGTCCCCCGACAAACGGAAGTAGTTGATCACAAACTTGCTGTCCGCCACCGCCACGTTCTTCGGCATCACCTCCGCCGCCCGGTCGCCCAGCGGCTCGGTCGCCACAACGTAGTTGTTGATCGGCATGACGCGGGCCTGCATCTTCGGCGCCAGCCCCTCCATGTAGCCATTGCAGCCAAGGATCACCTGATCCGCAATCACCCGACCCCGATCCGTGGCCACCAGAACCTGCCCGCCCTCGGGCGCGATCCGGTGCACCTCGCTCATCTCATGCAACTGCGCCCCGGCGGCCTCGGCCCCCCGCGCGAGGCCAAACGCATAGGCCAGCGGATGAATATGCCCCGCGACCCAATCCACCACGCCGCCCTTATACGCCTCCGTGCTGACAAAGCCGCGCACCCCGGCCTCGTCGAGCACCTCCTGATGCTCGTAGCCGTATTCGCTCCGCAGATAGGCCGAATAACCCGCCGCCTCCTCGGCCTCCTTGGCCTGCCAGAAGGAATGCAGCACACCCGGCTGCCAATCGGCCTCGGGCGCCAACTCGTCCACCAGCGCCCGCACCAGCGCGACCGCCTCCAGCCCGATCCGCCAATAGCCCTCTGCCGCCGCGCGGCCCAGCTTTGCCTCCAGCGCGTCCTGATGCATGTTCAGCCCCGGCGCGACCTGCCCGCCATTGCGCCCCGATGCGCCCCAGCCCACCCGCTGCGCCTCGACCAGCACCACCTTCGCCCCGGCCCGCGCCAGATGCAGCGCCGCCGACAGCCCGGTAAAGCCACCGCCCACCACGGCCACGTCGGCGCGCACCTCACCCTTGAGCATGGGGTAGGGGCCGGGGGCCTCGGCGCTGGCGGCATACCAGCTTGCGGTATGTTCACCGCGCTTTCCGTTGGCGTAGAGCAGCCTCATACGTTCAGCAGCAGGTGCTCACGCTCCCATGGTGAGATCACCTGCATGAAACCCTTGTATTCCAACCGTTTGACCGCAAGGTAAACCTCGGCAAAGGCCTCGCCCAGCACCTCTTTCAGCGCCGAGTCGGCATCAAACAGCTCCAGCGCCTCGCCCAGCGTGGTGGGCACCTCCGCCTCTGCCGTATAGGCCTCCGAGGTGGCTTCGGCACGCGGCTCCATCTTTTCGCGCAGGCCCAGCAGCCCGCAGGCCAGCGAGGCGGCGATGCCGAGGTAGGGGTTGCAATCCATCCCCGGCAGCCGGTTCTCGATCCGCCGCGCCTCGGGGCCGCTGACCGGCACGCGCAGGCCCGTAGTGCGGTTGTCGCGGCCCCATTCGAGGTTGATCGGCGCGGAGTAGTCCGGCACGTAACGGCGATAGCTGTTGACGTAGGGCGCGATCACCGCAATCGCGGCAGGCATGTAGCGTTGCAGCCCGCTGATGAAGTGGCCGAACGCCTCGCTCTCCGAGCCATCCGCGTTGGAAAAGATATTCTCCCCCGTTTTCGCATTTACCACCGAATGATGAATGTGCATCGCGCTGCCCGGCTCGTTCTGAATGGGCTTGGCCATGAAGGTGGCGTAGCACTCATGCCGCAGGGCGGCCTCGCGGATCATCCGCTTGAAATAGAAGATTTCGTCGGCCAGCAACACCGGGTCGCCGTGGCGCATGTTCATCTCGATCTGGCCCGCGCCGCCCTCCTGCAAGATGCCGTCGATCTCAAAGCCCATGGCCTCGGCAAAATCATAGATGTCGTCGATCACCGTGCCGTATTCGTCGATCGCGGCCATGCTATAGGCCTGCCGCGCTGCCGCCCGCCGGCCGGTGCGGCCCATTGGCGGCTCTATCTCATGACCGGGGTCCACATTGGGGGCCACGAGGTAAAACTCCATCTCCGGCGCAACCACCGGCGTCAGCCCCATCTCCTCGTAGAGCGCCACCACCTTCTTCAGCACGTTGCGCGGCGCCACCGGCACCGGGTTACCCTGCTGGTCGTTGATGTCGTGGATCACCTGCAGGGTAATGTCCGCCGTCCACGGCGCAGCGGTGGCGGTGGCGAAGTCGGGGGTCAGCACCATGTCGGGCTCGGTGAAGGGCTGGTCTGTCAGATCGGCCCATTCGCCGGTGATGGTCTGCTGGAAGATCGAGTTCGGCAGGTAGAAGTGGCTCTGGCGGGCAAACTTGCTGGCCGGGGCCGCCTTGCCCCGTGCCACGCCTGCGAGGTCGCCCACGATGCACTCCACCTCATCCAGCCTGCGGCCCTCCAGATAGGCCTGCGCGGCCTCGGGGATCTGATCTCTGAAATCGCTCATTCCGAGCTCTCCTGCCACCCGCGCTTCGCCTTGAAGAAATCCGCGATGTCATTGCCCAGCCGGGCGTTGTCCACCGGCGCATCCAGCGCCTTCTGCGCATAGGCCAGCCGCGCCTCGGGCACGGCGGCACCGCGCACGTTGATGAGCCCCTGCATCATTTCGCGGCCAAACTCCGGATGCGCCTGCACCGTCAGGATGCGGTCGCCATACATCAGCGCCGCATGGTCGCAAAACTTGTTGGCCGAAATCGTGCTGGCCTCCTTGGGCGGCTCGATCACCTGATCCTGATGCCAGGCATTCAGCGCCACCACCTCGTTGCCCCAAGTATATTCCATTCGGCCCACGCCCCAGCCCTTGTCGCTCTTGGCGACCTTGCCCCCAAGCGCCTGCGCGATGATCTGGTGGCCAAAGCAGATGCCGACCATCGGCTTGGGCGCGAGGTAGATCGCCCGGATAATCTGCTCCAGCGGCTCAATCCACGGGTGATCCTCATACACCCCGTAGCGCGAGCCGGTGATCAGCCAGCCATCGGCGGCGTCGATCGAATTGGGAAACTCCATGTCGCAGACCGCCCAATTGGCGAACTCAAAGCCATGGCCCGCCAGCAGCTTCTCGAACATGGCCGGGTAGTTGCCCACATGGGGTTGAAGCTCGGGCGGGCAGTGGCCGCATTGCAGGATACCGATGAGCATGGGGGCCTCCTTGTGGCTTGGGCTGACGGTATTCCTCGGCGCAGGGGGCTGCAAGCGGTGTCGGTGCCCGCTCATCCGCCCTTCGAGGCGTCTTCGCAGGTGCGAGGCGTGCGCCGAAGGCGCCAACGAGCTGGCCTGCCTATACTGTCTCCAGACAAAGCAACACCAGATCGTCCCGCAGCATCCCCTCACAACGGCGCAACTCCTGCCGCTTGGTCCGGGTGAAACAGTCGATCAGCCGTGGGTGGAAGATATCCGCCACCTCCGGGCTCTCGTCAAAGGCATCAATCGCGCTTGCCCAGTCGGTCGGCAACTCCGGCAACTCCTGCTCATAGGCATTGCCCTTGATCGGCTCGGGCGGCATCGCGCCCGCCTCCATGCCGTTCATCGCGGCCCCCAACACGGCAGCCAGATGCAGAAACGGGTTGGCATCGCCCCCCGCAACCCGGTGCTCGATCCGCCGTGCCTTGCCCGGCCCGGCAGGGATGCGGATCGCCGCCGTGCGGTTCTCATAGGCCCAACTCGCCTGCACCGGCGCATGGGCCCCGGGCACGAGGCGCTCGTAGCTGTTGGCGTGAGGTGCGAAGATCAGCATCGAAGAGGGCAGGGCGGTCAGGCACCCGGCCACCGCACTTCGCAGCAGGTCATTGCCCTGCTCGGAGCCATCATCGAACACGTTGCGACCCGCTTCATCCAGCACCGAGAAGTGCACATGCAGCCCGTTGCCGGTGTCATCCTCAAACGGCTTGGCCATGAAGCTCGCCGCCATGTCATGTCGCCGCGCCAGCCCCCTAGCCAGCTGCTTGAACGCCCATGCGCTCTCGGCGGCCCGGCCTGCCTCTTCATGGGTTAGCGACAGTTCAAACTGCCCCACACCGGCCTCCGAAATCGCCGCCTCGGCCGGAATGCCCATGACCTCGCAGCCATCATAGAGATCGGTGAAAAAGTCGTCGAAGGCATCGAGCCCGAGGAGCGAGTTCACATCCGCCCGCTTGATCCGCCGCCCGGTGCGCGGGCTGATCGGCGCGCTCAGCGTGCCATCCACATCGTCGATTAGGTGAAACTCCATCTCGAAGGCCGCCTCAACCCGCCAGCCCTTGGCCTCATACCGCTCCAGCACCCGGCTCAGCGCCCGCTGCGGGCAGCCCTCGAAAGGCTCGCCGCTCTGCAGATGCATCCGCATCAGCCAGAGCGCCGAGGGCCTGTCGATCCACGGCAGGGCGAGCGGGCCGCGCGGGGAGGGGCGCAACACACCGTCCCGGTCGCCGCTCTTGAACACCAGCGGGCTGTCTTCAATGTCTTCGCCCCAGAGGTCGACGTTGAGCACGCTCAGCGGCAGCCGCGCCACTCCGCTCTCCAGCTTCTCGGCATAGCTCGCAGGCACCCGCTTGCCCCGCGCCTGACCGTTCAGGTCCACGGCGCCAAACCGTATCGTCTCGCTCATCGGATCAACTGCGGCCTCAGCTTGAACTTCGCCCTGCGCTCCTGCGGCAAATGCCGGTTAAGACGCCGCCCGATCACCGTGTAGACCCCGATGATGCAAAGCGTCAGCAGGATGAAATAGAAGGCGAGGATTGGGTAGGGGATGAAGGGGTTGAAGGTTTTGTCAGCAAAGTAGCTGGCATAATAGAGCGCGTCCCCCGCCTGCTGGCGCGCCGGGAAGCCGCTGAAAAACACCAGCGTCGTTGTGTGAAACAGAAAGATCGCCTCGTTGGTGTAGGCCGGCCACCCCAGCCGCAGCATCGTGGGGAAGGTGATGCGCCGAAACCTGTGCCAGCCGCTCAGCCCATAGGCATCCGCCGCCTCGATATCGCCCTTCGGGATCGAGCGCAGCGCGCCATAGAAGATCTCGCCCGAATAAGCCGACGTGTTGAGGAACAGCACAATCACCGCCCCGAGCCAGGCCGAGGTGAAGGCATCGAAGAAGGCATATTGGCTCTTCAGCGACAGGAAGGCGAAATAGGCAAAGAAGCACTGGATGAAGAAGGGCGTGCCCCGGAACAGCAGGATGAACCACTCGGCAGGCTTGCGCAGCCACGGGTTGGCCGAGGCCTTGCCAAGCGCCACCACGATGGCAAGGAAAAACCCCGAACACAGCGCCATGATCCCGAAGTAGATGTTCCAGAACAGCCCCGAGCCGATCAGCACGAAATGCTGGCAAAGCGTAAAGTCCGAGCGCGGCAGTAGCCGTTCCCCGTAGCCCAGCGAGCGGAAGGCGTAGTCGGCGATGGTTTCTGCGCAACTCATACCCGGGGCCTCCGCAAGAGGCACCGCGTGCGCGAAAGCGGTCGCGCAGCGACTGCGTGCGGCACCCATTTGAAGTTTGAGCGCCCCGTCATGCGTTTGCCTTCCTCTGCGCTTCCCCGGCGGCCGTGGCCTGCCCGTGCGACAGCCGCGCATTCAGCCGCCGCAGCACGATCTCCGACACCCGGGTAAAGCACAGGTAAAACACCAGCAGCGCGAGGAAGTACCACATCCGCCAGTCGCCATGCGGGTACTCCGAAAACCGCGCCGTCTTGGTCCCGCCAAGCTCGCGCGCCCAGTAAACGATATCTTCAATCCCGAGCAAAAACAGCAGCGGCGTGGCCTTGATCAGCACCATCCACGTGTTGGAGAGGCCCGGCAGCGCAAACACCCACATCTGCGGCACCATCACCCGCCAGAAGGCTTGGCGCCGAGTCATGCCATAGGCCTCCGCCGTCTCCATCTGCGCACGCGGCACCGCCTTCATCGCGCCGAAAATCACGTTCGCGGCAAAAGCGCCGAAGACGATGGCAAAGGTAAGCACCGCGAGCAAAAAGCCATAGGTCTCATGCTGCCACTCGGGCGAGCTGCCCAGCGGCAGCTTGGCGGCGGGGCAAACCAGAAAGTCGCTGCCCTGCCGGATCGGCTCATCCCAATCGGGGCATTTGACCTTGTGGCGCATCCACTCGAAGCCCTGATCGAGCGCGATTACGAAAAAAAGGAAGAAGGCCACATCGGGCACGCCCCGGACCACCGAGATATAGCCCTTGCCGATCCAGCGCAGTGGCGCGATCAGCGAGCGGGCGGCCATGGCCCCCAGAAAGCCCATCAGCAGGGCAGAGGGCGCGGCCAGCGCAAGCAGCAGCAGCACCTTGCCGAAGGCCCAATAGAACGAAAAATGCACCCCCGTGGTGAGGTAGCAGCTCAGCCAGGTAAGTCCGGCGAGGCTTTCGGGATCGGTGCAATATTCAAACATCAAGAAAGCCCTGAAAGGCGGGCCCCGCGAAGGAGGCCCGCCAATGGGTCAGATCATTCGTAGGTCTTGGCGTCTTCGCCAAACCACTTGGTGATCATGGTGTTCAGCGTGCCGTCTTCCTTCATCGAGGCAATGGCCGCATCGAGCTTTTCCTTCAGCTCTGTGTCGCTCTCGCGCAGGCCCACGCCAACGCCACCGCCCAGCGGCACATCATCGCCCACGAACATCAGCTCGGCGTTCTCCTCGACCAGCGGCACGAGGTAGTCCTTGTCGGCAAAAACAGCATCGGCCTCACCGTTGCGCACGGCGGCCACGGTCTCTTCCGGGGTGGCAAACTCCAGCAGCGTGGCCCCGCCCTCGGCGATATGGGCCGCCTGAATGGTGGCGGTCTGCGCGGCAATCACGCCGCCCTCAAGGTCCACATCCTCGGACGCGGCGGCAAAGGCGCTGTCGCTCGGCGGGGTGTAGTTTTGCGTGAAGTCGATCACCTCATCACGCTCATCGGTGATGCTCATGCCGGCCATGATGATGTCGTAGTTGCCGGATACGAGGTTGGGGATGATGCTGTCCCAGTCGTTCTTGACCCACTCGCAGGTCAGCTCGGCGCGCACGCAAAGCTCGTCGCCCAGCTCCTTCTCGAAGCCGTCGATCTCGCCGGCATCATTGATGAAGTTGAACGGCGCATAGGCGCCCTCGGTGCCGATCCGCACCGTCATGGCGTGGCTTTCGGCAAAGGCTGCACCGGCCGTGAGGGCCATGGCTGTGCCCAGCGTCAGGATGGATTTCAACATGGTGTTTCTCCCGTTGGTCTTTGTTTTGCTTTCTTTCTTTCTTTCATTCCGTGCCGTCTCCGGCGAGGAACCACTTGTCGGCCATCGCGGCGATGCTGCCATCGGCAAGCATCTCTTCAATGGCAGAATCGAATGTCTGGCGCAGCGCCACGTCTTCCTTGCGGAAGGCGGCGGCGGTATCGCCCGAGGGGATGCCGAAGACATCGGCAATTTCCACATGGCCACCGCCGTTGCGCGCCACGCCCTCAAGGAAGGCCTGCGGCCCCAACACCTCATCGACCCGGTTGGCAAACAGCGCCTCCACCGCAGCCACCAGCGTCGGGTAGGTCGACACAGGGTAGCCCATCGCGCGCGCCCAGTCTTCATGGATGGTCGCGCCCTGAACGGCCACATGAGGCGCGTCCGAGGTGGAGCCGCCGCTGCGCACCAAAACCGCAGATGCCGCGTTACTTCCGCCCTCGTAGCCGGTTGAAAACGCCACCATCTGCGCCCGCTCGGTCGTGACGGCCATCCCGGCCATGACGACATCGTATTTACCGGCCACAAGGTTGGGCAGGATGGACTCCCAGTCGTTCACGACCCACTCGCAGTCCAGCTCGGCGCGGCGGCAGATCTCGTTGCCAAGCTCAATGTCAAAGCCGCGCAAGTCGCCCGCCCGGTCCCGGAAGGTGTAGGGCGGAAAGGCCCCCTCGGTGCCAATGCGCACATCCTGCGCTGCTGCCATCTCGCCCGCGCCAAGCCCGGTCACCAGCGCCAGCGCCACTGGCAGCGCCCATGCCACCCGCCGCATCATCAGGCCATCTCGCCGGAATGCGAAAGAAACTGCCGTAGACGGTCCGATTTGGGCGCCCCAAACAGCTCGCCCGGCGCGCCTTCTTCCTCCACCAAGCCTTTATGCAGAAACAGCACATGGTCGCTCACGTCGCGGGCCATGCGCATGTCGTGGGTGACAAGGATCATCGTGCGGCCCTCTTCGGCCAGCGCCTTGATCACCTTCACCACCTCCTGCTCCAGCTCCGGGTCCAACGCGCTGGTCGGCTCGTCAAATAGCAGCGCCTCCGGCTCCATCGCCAGCGCACGGGCAATCGCGGCCCGCTGCTGCTGCCCGCCCGAAAGCTGGGCCGGGTAGACATCGGCCTTGTCGCCAATGCCAACCTTCGCCAGATAGCCCCGCGCGGCGGCCTCCACCTCTGCCTTGTCGCGCTTCAGCACCGTCACCGGCGCTACCATCACGTTTTGCAGAATGGTCATGTGGGCCCAGAGGTTGAACTGCTGAAACACCATGCTGAGGTTGGTGCGAATGCGCAGCACCTGCTTGGCATCGGCAGGCCGCCGGCTCTGGCCCTCGCCCTTCCACCGCACCGCCTCGCCAGAAAACAGTATCTCGCCCTGCTGGCTGTCTTCCAGCAGGTTGGCGCAGCGCAGCAGGGTGGATTTGCCCGAGCCCGACGAGCCGATGAGCGAAACCACCTCACCCTTGCGGGCACACATACCAACGCCCTTGAGCACTTCAAGGCTGCCATAGGCCTTGTGCAGGCCTCTGATCTCGATAACGGGGTGCGGGTTGGACACGCTGTCTGGCACGGGGCCTCATATTGCCGGTTGCAAGCCCGGAGTAGGGCGCAGAATTTCTGCGATTGCAAGTTGGAAGGGCCTTGGTTTCCGCAGCGTTCGCTCGCTCAGGCGGCAGGTGCCTGCGGAATAGGCATGTCGAGATAAACCTTCGCCCCAAGCCGCACCGCCGCTTGCAATCCAAGGGTTTCGCGCGCTGGCGGGTCGAGAAGTTGCACCGCTTCCTCCACCGCCCCGGCGATTTCAGTGGCGTTCTGCCCCGGTGCGCAGATCAGCGGCAGCCCCGGCGTTGGCGCGGTGCGAAACCGCTCTTCGAGGGAGGCGGCGACCGGCTCCCAGCGCTCCAGCATCGCCCATGTCTGCGCGTCTATGCAGGCCCAGTCGGCCCGGCCTTCAGCGACAGCATGAGCCGAGTCGATATGCGCCCCGGTCGAAAGCACCCCGCTCGCCTGCGCCCGCCCGGCCTCGATCACCTCCCGCGCTGTGGCCCAGCCCGATTGCGAGTTGCGCGAGTTATAGGCCACCACGCCCTTCGGCGCGCCGCCGGGGCGGGTGACGACAACAGAATTGTAATAGCCCGCCGGACAGCCCGGCAGGGCGTGGTCGAGCGTGGTGACATAATCCACCTTGCCCCTCAGCCGCCCCCGGTAGGGCAGCGAGCAGGACTGGCCGAGGATCAAATCGGGCGATTCCCACAGGCTCCACAGGCTCTCGGGGGCCTCCAGCGCCTCTGGCAAATCATCGGCCAGAGCGGCCCCCCGGGCGATGAGGCCATCGCGGATGATACCCCAAAACAGGTTGAGCGCGGGCTCGGTCTCGGCCCGCAGATACATCGACAATCCGGCGCGGAGCATCCTAGCGCCGGGCCTCGGCGTTCTGGCGGGCAAAGTTGCTGTCGCGGTCGTTGACGCCCAGCAGGTTGGCGATGAGCCGCATCAGAGCGTCCTCCTCCTCGTCGCGGCGGCCATCGGCCAGCACCACGCGCCAGATGTCCTCAACCACCTTGCCACGCTGCTCCAGCGGCGTTGCGTCCTTGATCGCGCGGGTAAAGCGCACAGTGTCGGAGGCACCGGCCTCCAGCGCCTCGGCTTCGCGCAGCACCTCGGAGGCCTCGAAGGGCGAGCCGCCGATCCAGCGCTGGGTGATACCTCGGATCATGTCCTTCTCGCTGTCGGCATAATCCCCATCGGCGCGCGCAACGCGCACCAGAAGGGCAGGGAGGGCCACCTGCGGGTCCACGTCGCTTGGGGTGGTGTCGGTCTCGCCGGTCAGGCGCTTGATGAGGTCTGCAAACATGAGGTGAGATATAAAGTCCCCCGCTCGCGCTGCAAGCCGCTCCTCGGGGCGTCGCCTCCTCCTCGCAGCTGCGATGAGGACCGCAAGGGCCGAAGAGCTGCCTGCTCAGGGCAGGTAACGCGCCTCCAGCGCCGCCGCATCGGCCTCGGCCACCCCCAGCGCCCCGGACGCAAAGCCAATCATCTCGGCCTCTTCCGGCTTCTCCTCGCCATCGGCCATCACCACCTGCCACAGCGCATCAAGCACCTCGACCCGCTCGTTGTAGCTGACGGCATCGCGAATGAGGCCGGTAAACACCTCGGTCTCCGGCGCCTGATGCTCCAGCTTCTCCGCCGTCGCCCGCAGCTTGGCCGCCTCCACCGGATTCAACCCGAAGCGGGCGGCAAGAAACCTGTCAATCAACCCGATCTCGCTGGCCTGATAGGCATGGTCGCTCTTGGCCATTCGCACCAGCAGCGCCGCCAGCGCCAGCCGTGCATCCAGCTCCGGCAAAACCTCGCCATTGGCCTTCGCCGTCCCCGTTAACCGTTGCAGAAATTCCGTGAACATCAGCGCCCCCGCGTCCCTGTCGTCAAACCAACCGCGAATTCTCCACCGCCGCCCGCACGAAATCCGCAAACAGCGGGTGCGGCGCAAAGGGCTTGCTCTTCAGCTCGGGGTGAAACTGCACCCCGATAAACCACGGGTGGTCCTTCACCTCCACGATCTCGGGCAGGCGGCCATCCGGGCTCATCCCTGCAAAGGCCAGCCCACTCTCCTCAAGCTGCTCCTTATAGGCAATGTCCACCTCGTAGCGGTGGCGGTGGCGCTCGTCGATCGCAGTCTTGCCGTAAATCTCGGCCACCTTGCTGCCGCCCTTCAGCACCGCGTCATAGGCCCCCAGCCGCATGGTGCCGCCCTTGGCATCGGTCTTCTTGCGCTTCACCTTCTCGTTGCCCTGTACCCACTCCTTGAGGTGGTAGACAACCGGCTCAAAGCGCTTCTTCCCGGCCTCGTGGTCAAACTCCTCGCTGCCGGCCTTCTCTAGCCCGGCGAGGTTGCGCGCGGCCTCGATCACGGCCATCTGCATGCCGAGGCAAATGCCGAGGTAGGGCACCTTCCGCTCACGGGCGAACTGCGCCGCCTTGATCTTGCCTTCCGTTCCGCGCTCACCAAAACCGCCCGGCACGAGGATCGCGTGGAAGCCCTCCAGATGCGGCGCGGCATCCTCGCGGTCAAACAGCTCGGCATCGACCCATTCGATCTTCACCTTCACCCGGTTCGCCATGCCACCATGGGTCAGCGCCTCGGCGATGGACTTATAGGCATCTTCCAACTGGGTGTATTTGCCGACGATGGCCACCTTCACCTCGCCGTCGGTCTTGTGGATGCGGTCATAGACATCCTCCCAGCGGCTGAGGTTTGGGCGCGGGGCAGGGGAGATTTGGAAGGCATCCAGCACCGCCTGATCCAGCCCTTCCCGGTGATAGGCCAGCGGTGCTTCGTAGATGCTCTTGAGGTCGGGCGCGGCGATCACCGATTCCGGGCGCACGTTGCAGAACAGCGCCAGCTTCTCGCGCTCCTTCTGCGGAATGGCCCCCTCGCCACGGCAGACAAGGATGTCGGGCGCGAGGCCGATGGAGCGCAGCTCTTTCACCGAGTGCTGCGTTGGCTTGGTTTTCAGCTCGCCGCTGGCCTTGATGAAGGGCAGCAGGGTGAGATGCATGAAAATGCACTGCCCGCGCGGCTTGTCCTGCGCAAACTGGCGGATCGCCTCGAAGAACGGCAAGCCCTCGATGTCCCCCACCGTGCCGCCGATCTCGCAAAGCATGAAGTCCACCTCATCCTCGCCGATGGAGATGAAATCCTTGATCTCGTTGGTGACGTGCGGAATGACCTGAATGGTCTTGCCGAGGTAGTCGCCTCGGCGCTCCTTCTCCAGCACGTTCGAGTAGATCCGCCCGGAGCTGACCGAGTCCGTCTGCCTCGCCGCAACCCCGGTGAAGCGCTCATAGTGGCCAAGGTCGAGGTCGGTCTCGGCACCATCGTCGGTCACGAAAACCTCGCCATGCTCAAACGGGCTCATCGTGCCCGGATCGACGTTCAGGTAAGGGTCCAGCTTGCGCAGCCGCACCGAGTAGCCCCGTGCCTGAAGCAGCGCGCCCATGGCCGCCGAGGCGAGGCCCTTGCCGAGCGAAGAGACCACACCGCCGGTGATGAAAATAAATCGTGCCATGTGGTGTGGGGCTCCCGTGTATTCGCCTTGAAATGCGCTGCGGCGTGGCCTCAAACCACGCTGCATCACGGGATTTGAGATATAGAAGATTCGCGGACCAAAGTCCACACGCGCCGCAACATGATGTTGAGCTTTGTCGGGTTGCCCCAACGTCTTGTAGGTTGATGGTTAGGGCGCTGGTTCCACCCCTTGAGGTGGGCGCCATTACAGCCCCTTTGGCCGGGGCGGGCCGCCTCAGTCGGCGGCTTGGGGCACCAGCGGCGCGTCGCCATCCGCAGAGGGCGGCAGCAGGTCTTCGCCTGCGGGCAGCGCGCCCTCATCGGCAGGGGCGTCTTGCGTGCCGGTGTCGGTGACGCGGTCCACAACCGAGGAAGAGCCCGCATCGGCCGCAGCCAGCACGGTGAGCGCAATGGAGGTGCAGATGAAGCCGATGGCAAAGATCCATGTCAGCTTGGCCATGGCCGTGGCCGCCGCGCGTCCGGTCATCACACCGCCGCCGCCACCGCCGCCACCACCCATCGAGCCCATGCCGCCCTCGGAGCGCTGAAGCAGCACCACGCCGATCAGGCAAAGTGCCAGAATCAGGTGGACGATGAGGATGACATTTTCCATGAAGCTTTCCCGCGTGGTTCGGCGGGGTATCTAATCCGTCCGGCCCCACGCCGCAACCCCTCGCCGCCCCTGCTTGCCTGCGCCGCCCATGCCTTTTTTCTCCCCCGCGCGTGATGCCCGGGCCATCGCCGCGCAGTAGGGCGGCGCAACCGAGGTGACGCAGGCCGCCCCTGCGCGCTTGGAGCGCAGCCCGCATCGGCGCAGGCGCTCAGGGTGGCCACGCGCAACGCCCGCGCCAGCCGCTTGTTCAAGGCCCCGCGCGGGCTGCGGCATATTTGAGGTTTCGCCGCCCCGCCCGCCCCGATATACGGGCGCGGGCTTCCAATGCAGGAGATTAATCATGGCAAACGTTGTCGTCGTCGGCGCCCAATGGGGTGACGAAGGAAAAGGCAAGATCGTCGACTGGCTCTCGGAGCGGGCCGATGTGATCTGCCGCTTCCAAGGCGGGCACAACGCGGGCCATACGCTGGTGATCGACGGTGAGGTGTTCAAGCTGCACGCGCTGCCCTCGGGCGTGGTGCGCAAGGGCAAGCTCTCGGTCATCGGCAATGGCGTGGTGCTCGATCCGTGGCACCTGCTGAAAGAGATCGGCACCATCCGCAACCAAGGCGTCGAGATCACCCCCGAAACCCTGATGATCGCCGAGAACACGCCGCTCATCCTGCCCTTCCACGGCGAACTCGACCGCGCCCGCGAAGAGGCGGCGAGCAAGGGCACCAAGATCGGCACCACCGGCCGTGGCATCGGCCCGGCCTATGAGGATAAAGTGGGCCGCCGGGTGATCCGCGTGGCCGACCTTGCCGACGCCGCGACGCTGGAGGCCCGCGTGGACCGGGCGCTTCAGCACCACAACCCGCTCCGCAAAGGGCTGGGCGTGGAGGAGATCGACCGCGAGGCGCTTCTGGCCCAACTCAAAGAGATTGCGCCGGGCATCCTCGAATACGCCGCCCCCGTCTGGAAGGTGCTCTCCGAGAAGCGCAAGGCGGGCAAGCGCATCCTCTTCGAGGGCGCACAGGGCGCGCTGCTGGATATCGACTTCGGCACCTATCCCTTCGTCACCTCCTCCAACGTGATCGCTGGGCAGGCGGCCACCGGCGCGGGCATGGGACCCGGCGCGGTGGATTACGTGCTCGGCATCGTGAAGGCCTATACCACCCGCGTGGGTGAGGGGCCCTTCCCGACGGAGCTGCACGATGACGACGGCCAGCGGCTGGGCGAGCGCGGCCACGAGTTTGGCACCACAACCGGGCGCAAGCGCCGCTGCGGCTGGTTCGATGCCGCGCTGGTACGCCAGACCTGCGCGATCTCGGGCATCAACGGCATCTGCCTGACCAAGCTCGACGTGCTCGACGGCTTCGACACGCTGAAAATCTGCGTGGGCTATGAGCTTGACGGCAAGACGCTCGATTACCTGCCCACCGCCGCCGACGAACAGGCCCGCTGCACGCCGGTCTACGAGGAAATGCCGGGCTGGTCGGAGAGCACCGAAGGCGCCCGCTCGTGGAACGATCTTCCGGCGGGGGCGATCAAATACGTCAAGCGGGTGGAAGAGCTGATCGGCTGCCCCGTGGCGCTGCTCTCCACCTCGCCGGAGCGCGAAGATACCATCCTCGTCACCGACCCCTTCGCGGATTGAGGAGGGCGGGGCACATGGCACTCAGCTACAAGGCACGGCGGCGCTGGTCTTTGGTCATCCTGCTGATCGGTCTGCCGGCCTACATCGCCTTCGCATGGTGGCTGACAAGCCTGCTGCCCGACCTGCCGGTGCTGGTCGAGCTGCTGGTCTTCGTGGTGCTCGGCGTGGCCTGGACGATCCCGGTGCGCAAGGTCTTCTACGGAGTCGGCAAGGACGACCCCGACGCCTGAACCAAGGCACGCCGCACCCGGCGCGGGGCTGCTGTTTGATCGCGCGCCCTCGCGGGCGCATTCCATCTATTGCCAGTCGCCCGGCCTTGCGGTTGCGCGCCAATTCCAACCACCGCACATGAAAAGGCGGGGCGCGCCACTTTGGCCGCCCCGCCCAAACTCTTAACCCGACGTTGCGCGGGCTGAAGCCTCAGAGCATCGCCCGGCGCTGCTCCTGCGTATAGCGGGAAGTTTGAGAAAGCGTGAACTGGCCGCGGCTCAGCTTGCGGATCTTGCCCTGGCGGAGAAGCTGGCCAAAGCTGCGCAGGCTGTCCTCGCGAGTAAAGCTCTCAACTTTGCCCAGTTCGGCCACCTGCTGCATGATCTGCGGGTGCGAGAAGTGGCCGCTGCCCTGCACGTAGGAGGTATAGGCCGCCGCACATTCCAGCAGGTCTTCCAGACCCTTGGCCCCCATCTTCTCGGAGAATTCCTCGAAGTTGGCGCAATCGGCGAAGATGCCGCTTGCTTCAGCGTCGGTCTTCACCATCTCGCCGGTGCTCTCGGGCTGCTCGGCAACGGCATCGAGGGTGCGCTCGGTCACGCGACGCGGACGAACAGGGGTGACGCGGCTTGCAGCCGCCTCGGCCTCAGCCTTTCCGGCCTCGTCGCTGCGCTGCTCGGTGACCAGCATCAGCGGCGTGGTCGCGCGCGGGCGGCGGGTTTCGGCCTTGCGCAGCACGGGGCGGCGCGGACGGGCCGGGGTGGCCGGTGCCGGTTCGGCGCTTTCCTTGGCCTCGGTTTCCGCAGCCTCCGGGGCAGATGCCTCTTCCACGGGGGCCTCGACCGGCGCTTCAGCTTCCACCGAAGGCACCGCCTCGGCCGTCACCTCAACCTCGGTTTTCACCGGTTTGGGGCCTGCGGCCTCTTCGGCCTCCAGAGGGGTGGCATCGCTTTGCGTCGGCGCATCCTGCTCGCGCAGCGGGCGCACCACCGAAGCGAGGTCGTCCCGATAAACGCGGGCATCGTCGTCACCCTCGTTCAGGCGGTCGCCCTCGGCCTTGGTCGCGGCCACTGCGGCCTTGAGATGCGCGATGGCCGACCGGCGACGCTCCATCTCGGGGCCACGCAGCTTGCCTTCGGTTTCGCTCATCAAGCGGTCCATGCGGGCGTCGGCCTGCTCGGTCTCGACAATGCGGTCGCGGCGGAACCGGGCAGCCTCATAGCGCGCTTCGCTTTTGGCTTCGGCAGCCATCTGGGCCACAAGGTTTTCAACGCCCGTGTCCGTCTGGTCTGCTTCCGGCTCGCTGGCCTCTGCTTCCGTCGGCGCGTCTGCCTCGGCAGCCTCCGGCGCGTCCTCGGCTTCGAGCGCCTCGGGTGCGTCTTCGGTCTCCGAATGCTCGGCAGTTTCCGCAGCTTCCTCCGCCTCAGCAGCCTCAACCGGCACTTCCGGCTCTTCGAGGTCGATCACCTGCGAAGCCAGCTCTTCCAGCGCCTCGGGGGCCATCTCGTCGCCCTCGGGCGCATCTTCGGCCTCCGCAACGGGCTCGGCGTCTACCGTCACCTCCTCGGCAGGGGCCTCGGCCTCTTCCTCGGGCGCAGCGTCCTGCATTTTCGGCTCGGCAGCCTCGCCGCTCAGCTCCTGCTCAACGGCAGCGAGCTCGGCCAGAAGGTCGGCCTCGGCTTCCGGGGTCAGGCTGCTTTCGCCTTCAATCGCAGGCGCGGTTTCTGCGGGCGTGGCTTCAGCCGTCTCTTCGGCCTCTTCCTCAGCCGGTGCGTCACGGCGCAAGCCGATGGCAGCCAGGGCGGAGGCCATGGCCGACCGCTTGACCTTGATCACCCGCGTGCGGCGCGGCGCAGCGGCCTCGGCGCTCTCTTCCGGGATCTCGGGCTGGGCGTCAGCCTTGGCGCGTTCTTCGCCAGATTGGGCCTCGGCCTCCTCCGTCGTTTTCAGCGCACCAAAGCCATAGTCTTCTTCAGAGAGCGCACCGATGACATCGGCCATATCGACCTCGCCATCTTCAGTCGCACCCTCAGCAGGCGCGGCCTCAGCGGCCTCTTCGGCAGGTGCCTCCTCTGCAGCCTCTGCATCTTCGGCCACGGCCTCCTCGGTGGACGCCTCCGCCTCGGCATCAAAGCCTGCAAGCACATCATCAAAGTCACCGGTAGCCGCTTCGGCCTCCGCAGGGGCTTCCTCAGCCTCAGCCACGTCCTCGGCAGGGGCTTCTTCAGCCGCAACCTCAGTTACGTCTTCAGCAGGAGCTTCTTCAGCCGCAGCCTCAGCCACGTCTTCGGCAGGTGCTTCCTCAGCCGCAGCTTCAGCCACGTCCTCGGCAGGTGCTTCCTCAGCCTCAGCCTCAGCCACGTCTTCGGCAGGGGCTTCTTCAGCCGCAACCTCAGCCACGTCTTCGGCAGGTGCTTCTTCAGCCGCAACCTCAGTTACGTCTTCGGTAGGCGCTTCCTCAGCCGCAGCCTCAGCCACGTCTTCGGCAGGTGCTTCTTCAGCCGCAACCTCAGCCACGTCTTCGGCAGGTGCTTCTTCAGCCGCAACCTCAGCTACGTCTTCAGCAGGAGCTTCTTCAGCCGCAGCCTCAGCCACGTCTTCGGCAGGTGCTTCCTCAGCCGCAGCCTCAGCCACGTCCTCGGCAGGCGCTTCCTCAGTCGCAGCCACAGCCATGTCCTCAGCGGGGGCTGCCTCAGCCTCAGCAACCTCTTCGCTATCCGCAAGCGATGCCAGAACGGCCTCGGTGGTCTCATCGGTCTCGGGTGCAGCCTCTTCGGCAGCTTCTGCAGTCTCTTCCTGCAGGTCGCCAGCGTCTTCAACCGGGGCGGCCAGCGGGGCGGTGGGGAACTCTTCCGCCATGCCCTCGGCAAGATCCTCGCTCACCGGCGCATCTTCCGCCAGGAAGGCCTGGGGCACATCCTCTTCAAAGCTCTCCGGCTGCAAGGCCTCGCTCACGGCGGGGGCGCTGTTCACCACGGCGCGGATGCGCGCCAGCTTGGCGGCCACGCTGTCAGGTGCGGCGGCAGCAGCAGGGGCCGGCAGATCAGCATAGGGATCGTCCGCATCCAGCACCGAAAGCGGCTCAACCTCAACCTCCGACGCGGGCTTGGTCTTGGCCTTCCCCTTCGCCTTGGATTTGGAGCGCGACTTGGCCTTACCCTTGGACTTGCCCTTTGCCTTCGGGGCCTCGGCCACCTCCGGCTCGGCGTGTTCGTCTTCGGCAGAAGCCTCGATGTCGGTGCTAGGTTCAACTACACCCGAAGGAGCAGCCTCCTCGGCGTCAGCCTCACCGGCCTCCGCCTGTTCGTCAGCGGCAACCCGGTCGGCGGGTGCTTCAACGGCCGCCACAGCGGCCCCGGCCCCTTCGGCCGCGCGCAGCAGGATGCCCGTATCCGAAACCTGCGCCTCGACCCGGCGGGAAATCTCCTTTTCGGCGATCCGCTGAAGCATGTCAGCGTCCGGCGTGGGCGGCTCTGCGCCAAAGTACCTGTCGTCGGCGGCAAGGTCGCGGAAATACTCCGCAATTGCCTTCATCGTGCCGAAAGAGTCATCAAACCCTTCCAGCGTGCACGAAAAGGTGCCGTAGGACACCGTCAGAATCTTGCTCGATCCGATCATCTGTGTGCTCGCTTTCTCATAGCCCAGCGGGGTCTGTTTACCACGTATTGGTTCGAGAGAAGCAACAGACTGGGGAATTTTCGGGTATGATAATTGGGCTTCATTGTGACCACGGGGGAAACCGGGCATACCCTTCGCATGGCGCAAATCCTCATCGATTCACCAGATATTATTACCCTTTTGGGTGGTGGAGAGGTTAACGACCACCGCCTTAATGCAGCCTTAATCCGAGCCCCCCGGCTGGTGGCCGCCGATGGCGGGGCCGATGCGGCGCTGGCGAGAGGGTTAACGCCCGAGGCGGTGATCGGCGATTTCGACAGTCTGAGCGCCGAGGCCCGCGCCAGCCTGCCGCCCGAAACCCTGCACCACGTTGCGGAGCAGGACAGTACCGATTTCGAGAAGGTGCTGCAAAGGGTGCGGGCGCCGATGCTTCTGGCGGTGGGCTTCCTCGGGCGGCGGCTTGATCACCAGCTTGCTGCCTTGAGCGCCCTCGTGCGCCACGCCGCGCGCCCCTGCCTTCTGCTCGGCGCCGATGACATCGCCTTTGCCGCGCCGCCGGAGATCGCGCTCGACCTTCCGGTGGGCAGCCGCCTGTCGCTCTACCCTCTGGCTCCTGTGACGGGCCGCTCGGAAGGGTTGGAGTGGCCCATCGAGCGCCTCGCTTTTGCGCCCTCGGGGCAGATCGGCACCTCTAACCGGGTCACAGGCCCGGTGCGCCTCAGCTTCGATGCGCCGGGGATGGTGGTGATCACGCCGCCGGAGGCGCTGGACGCTCTGCTGGAAGGCTTTGCCGCCCTGCCACCTGCTCGCGCCAGATGATGTAAAGCCCGGCGCAGATCGTCACGCCGATTCCGGCCAGTGCGAGCCCATCGGGGAACTCCTTGAAGATCAGCCAGCCGATAAGGGTGGAGAACGGGATTTCGAGATATTGCATCGGCGCCAGCGTGGCCGTGGGCGCATGGCGCAGGCTCCATGTCATCAGCAAATGCGCCGTGGTGCCGATGCAGCCCATCGCCGCGATCAACACCCATGTGCGCGGGGCAGGGGCGATCACGTCAAACTCCGCCCACCAGCTGCCGTCCGCAATCAGCAGCAGCGGCGCCAGCAGCGCGGTGCCCATCAGCCCGCTCACCGATTGCATTGCAACCGGGTCCACCTCGGCCCGCATCATCCGCGTGACCAGCATGAAAAAAGAGAAGTTCACCGCCACCAGCACCGGCAACAGCGCCGCCCAGCCAACCTCCACAAAGGAGGGCTGGATCACCATGCAGGTGCCGGCAAAGCCCACCGCGCAGGCCGTCAAACGCCGCACGCCCACCTCCTCGCCCAAAAAGAACCAGCCAAGCAGCAGCATGAAGAAGGGCATCACGAAAGCGATGGCCACCGCATCGGCCAGCGGCAAAAACCGCAGGGAGAGAAACATCGACCCGATCCCGACGATATGCAGCACCGTGCGCAGCGCGGTAAACCCCAGCGCCCGCCGGCTCATCCGCAGCGTGCCGCCCGCCAGCAGCACGATTGGCACGAGGATCAGCGCCTGAATCGCAAAGCGAAAGAACACCAGCTGGCTCAGCGGCACATGCCCGCCCAGCAGCTTGGCCACACTGTCGCCCAAGGGTGCCAGAAGGCAAAACCCCAGCATGAGCGTGATACCAAGAAGCGGGCGATCAGCCTGTTGCATGACGGAGTCATATGTCTCCCGGCCCGCCCGGGCAAGGGGCCGCGGCCCCGCCTAAATCCACGCGAGCGCCGCAGCCACCACAGCAAGGTAACGCCCCGCCTTGGCGAGGGTGACGATCAGCAAAAAGCTCGGCAGGGGCTCCCGCAGCACCCCCGCCACCACCGTCAGCGGGTCACCGATAAAAGGCACCCAACTCGCCAGCAGGCTCCAGCGGCCCCAACGGAGATACACCGCCTCGGCCCGCGCCATCCCCTTGCGCGACACCGGAAACCACCGCCTGTCCTGAAACCGCCGCAGGAACCGACCGCAATGCCAGTTCACCACTGAGCCCAGCACGTTGCCCACCGTGGCGACGCCAAGCAGGAGCGGCACCGGAAGGGCAGGGTCCGTGACCAGATAGGCCAGCACCAACTCCGACTGCGCCGGCAGCAGCGTGGCCGCGACGAACGCCGCGAGGAACAGGCTGAGATAGGGGGGCATGCGCGCTCGGGCGTTTGTTCATCCGTGGCTCACTGGCAAATCGGCAGTTCGCGCGGCTCCGTCTTTGGCAGCGACCGGCGCCAGCGGTTGATCACCGGCTGCAACTTGCGCTTGGGCCAGAAACGCGGCGCACCGATCTCCCGCAGGCAGGCGCTGTTCCAATACAGCCCCGCATCCGCCAACGAGGCCCGCGCTTTCACCGCCCTCGCCACCGCGTCGATGTCGCGCCCCTCGGGGTAGATATAGAGCGTCGTCGGGCTCTTCTCGACCAGCCGCAAAATCTCCCGCGTCGCTTCGCCTGACCATGTGGTGCAGCCATTGCTCCGCCCGCCGGTATAATCCACCAGCCGCCCTACAGGCACATAGCCCTCCTCATCGGCATAGGGGCTTCTTGGCATCTGCATCCGGCATTGCCACTTCACAAAAACCGCCTGATGCCCGCCAATCGCCCGCTCCCGCGCGTTCGAGGTTTCCCCGCGCCCGTCAAACAGCAGGAAGGTGCGATGAAACGGCACCAGCTTGCCCGACTGCCGGATGTAGCCCTTAAAAGAGGTCCGCGTCTCGGCGGTCACGTACTCGCCCCCCATCGTCAGCTTCGAGCCTTCCGCATTGCTGAAATGCCGCGCGCACTGCCGCCCATTGGCGAAATTCGCCTGCTGCAGCTTACGCCCGTTGCCATGCCCCGACGAGACAGCCCGAAACACCTGCTGCTTCTCGCAGATAATGTAATACCGCCCCGACCCGCCGGGCCGCGTGGCATCCTTCGCCATGTAACAGGGGTTGCGCACCTCGCGTCGCTTCACCCGCTCTTGGTAGAGCGCCCGCGCCCGGCTGAGCACCACAGGCGCAATCTGCCCTTCGCCGGTGCCGACATGGGGAGCCAGCCAGCCGGGAATCCCTGATTGTGCCGCGGATGGGCCGGGTGCTGCGCCACTCAGGGCGAAGATTAGGGCCGCGAAAATGCGCATTCTGCGTCTCATGAGGAACCTCCTGCTCGGTGGGCCTTGGAGGAAGGGTAGCATGAGGAGGGGCGGGGAGGGGAGGGGGGATGGGGTTTGGTCGCGAGGTAATGGCCAAGGTCGGCTTTGCGCACTCTACAGACCTTTGTGCCCTTCAAGGCGCGAAATCATCTCACGGCTGAGTTGCAGCCCGCACGCTCGAGACGAGGCTGAACCATTCCTTGGAAAACCGTTCAGCGCTCAGGTTCTATTATGAGCTTCTTCCCATCAGCCAAAGATGCACCATGTGTCCAATCCAAGATGATAGCTAAAGGCCCCACTTTGGGCGCGTCGTGTGAGGCGCGCAAAAGCCTTCGTTTCTGGCCTATTCGGGAACTTACTCCGATAGATCGGAAACCAGGCTTGATAATGCTGATGTTGCAGTGCGCGCTTGTGGCGCGCCAGGGAGAAGGGGTTATTACTATAACGCCGCCCCTCGACCCCCAAGTTGCGTTTGCTGAACTTGTGCATCAAGTTGCGGTTGGTCGGGTCCGCCATGCTGCTCACGTAGAAGCGGACAGGGTCATGGATGCTTTGCCCGTTTCGGTTTGTATAGGCCCAAAGCCTGCCCCCTCGCCGCGCATCCAGGTCCGCGATCGCAACGAGATGGCTTAGGGCATGGGGGTAGTAGGTCCAGCTATAGGCCCCCCGAACCGCTTCGCGCCACAGCGCGCCTTCATTCGACAGGTCATCTATCGCGTATTTGTACAGCTTCTTACCGCGGGCTATGTCTGAAGAGCGGCCGGTCAGAATGCCCATAAGCATCCGAACATGCTGGACACCATAGGTGTGGTTCTGGCACCCGAAGGGGTCTTTATCCGGCTTGCCTTTCGTCGCGCCTTTGCAGTCTTTCATACCGTAGTAGAACTTCGACTTATAGCTCGACAAACCGACGCGTTTGCTGATCGGCGCCAGCAAGGACTTTTTGGTTTGCCGGTCGAGGCGACCGGTCTCATCCAGCGCCAAGACAGCATAGGCCATTAGCAGCAAATGGTCTGTGTGTAAAAGGTTGGCCGTCGAGTTCTTCGATACTCTTGTCGCGTAGTTCGTTGAATTAATTCTGTTCAACAGGCCCACAAGATGCCCGAAAGCCTGCGCGTCAGAGGGCCTTTGCGCCACGGCAGAAGTCGCGCTCAGCAGCGCCGGGTTCACCCGGTCATTAAAAAAACCTTCATCGTCACTGACCGCCTTTGCCGCGTTCAGCCGTGCCGTGCTAAGGTTTGCAAACCGCTGCGCAACACGTGCGCGATTGCTACAATAGCCTGCGGCGGATCTCCTTTTGGGCAGATAGCTTTGGCTGTAAGCTGCGGTTGTCATGCATGATGCAATCGCTCCAAGAATTAAGCTGCGACGTTCCAATTCTATTCTCCGTAAAGATTATCGGTCATATTTTATAGCCTTCTAAGATTTGCCAAAGGCACTGTATGGCTAAACAGCTTTGAAAATTTCCAATCTTGAAAAATAGGCAACCTGCGGAGGCACCCGCTTTGGCCCGCCTGGGTATTGGTTTGTCCCTGTTTGATAGATGCCGTACCTGACTTCCAGAAAGCCACGGTCGATCATGGTTCGCCCACGAAACGTTCCAAGCTTCCGACCATCCACAACAACCGTCAAATAGCCATCTCTCTCCGTTGATAGCCCGAAGCGTACCTGAACGTTGATCCAACGGTCAAGCATGCCTCTCCGAAGGTTACCGATGGTGTATTCATCGGTACGAACACGCTCGTTCTCTTGCTGCCTCATTTCGGACAAGGCGGCGTAAGTGCGCGTTTGCCTTGTCCCGCGATCAGTATCGAAGGAGAAAAGAGGAAAGCTGTCATAATCTTTTCCCCTATAAAAACCAGAAAGAAGCTGGCCCAATGTCGTGCCAAATTGATCAACGATATTATACTCGGAGGATGGCAGTAAAACCGAATAGCGAAACAGACCGGAGTCACCTGACTTCAAATTAGTTTGAAGGACACGCTCCGTGCGCGCTCTCGTGACCATTCGTCCATTCAATGGTCGGGCTCTGCAATCGTTATTCTGAGAGCAATCACCGCCACGCAGCTCAAAACGCTCTACTCTGCCGCCAATTGCTCCGGTCGGATCCTTGACTTTTTTATAGGAATAGTTCTTTTTGGTTCCGCTGTGGTATTTCTTTTTGATACGGGCTTTTTTGAATCTTGACTGGGCATGTGTCGGCCATCCAAGAGCAATGAGCAATAATGCAGACGATGCACTGACAATAAAATCCCGTCTTTTCATGCGATCCCCCGTACTGCTCGGTTGATTTAGTCGCTAAATTCGCGCGTCCTCGGCCCTGAACTCCACCGCATTCCATCACTTCCCGTGCTTCAGAATAACAGGTCACCCAGCAACTGCAATGTCCGCTGGTGGCACGCCGGGGTTGCAGCGCATGTGGCAGAGGGCGGATCGGTTGCTCGCTGTGCTGCATCCGAGGCGAAAGTTGGGTTCGAAGTAGACGTTCGGCGGGTCGCACGCCCACTCCCCCTCAGGGCTTCACCACCAACCCCGGCGGCGTCGTCGCCAGATACTCCGCGCTGGCGTCGTTAATCAGCATCGTCTCGGTCAGTTCAATGCCCCCATCATCCAGCCAGAGCCCCGGCATGAAGTGAAACACCATGCCCGGCTCCAACTCCGTCTCGTCGCCCTCCCGTAGGCTCATCGTCCGCTCGCCCCAGTCGGGCGGGTAGCTGAGGCCCACGGAGTAGCCGCAGCGGCTGTTCTTCTCGAAACCGTAGCGGTTCAGCGTCTGTGTGAAGCTGCGCGCCACCTCCGAGCAGGTCGCGCCGGGCCGCGCCGCGCCCATCACCGCCGCCGTGGCCGCCATCAGCGCCTCCTCGGCCTTGCGATACTTGTTGGGCGGCTCGCCGAAGAACAGCGTGCGCGACTGCGGGCAGTGATAGCGCCGGTGGCACCCCGCGATCTCGAAGAAGGTCGGCGTCCCACGCAAGATCGGCGCGCCGTCCCATGTGAGATGCGGTGCCGTGGCATCCATCCCAGAGGGGGTCATCGGCACAATCGCCGGATAGTCGCCCCAGGCCCCCCGCGTGCCCAACGCCCCGGCCTTCAGGATCTCCGCCACCAGCGCGTTCTTCTGCATCCCCGGCTCGGCCACTTCGGCGATCACCCGGTGCATCTCGGTCACGATCTCGCCCGCGCGCCGCATATAGCTGATCTCGGCGGCAGACTTCACCGCCCGGCACCAGTTCACCAGCCCCGTCGCATCGGCCACATCCGCATCCGGAAGCCCCTTGGTCAGCGCCAGATGGGCGGCGGCGGAATAGTAGTAATTGTCCAGCTCCACCCCGATCCGCGAGGCCCCGTGCCCGCTGTCGCTGACCAGTTGCGCCAGCACCGTCATCGGGTGGGCATCCGGGTTTTGCACCAGCCAGTCCTCGTAGCCGAAGATATGATCCTGACTCATCCAGACCGTCCGCCGCGCCCCCGCCGCATCCATCCCGCGCCCCCACCAAACCGGGTCGTCCTTCATGCTGACGATCACCGCCTGGTGGACGTAAAACGACCACCCGTCATAGCCCGTCAGCCAGTTCATGTTCGACGGGTCGGAGATGACCAACACCTCCAACCCCCGCTCCTCCATCGAGGTCCGCACGGCGGCCAATCGCTCGTGATACTCGGTGCGGGCAAAGGCCAGGGCGGAAGAGGGCAGGGAGGTGGCCGGGGCGGCGGCGCCTTGCAGGGTCATCGGAGCGGAGCGGATGTGGGGCTTGGTGGTCATGGGGGGAGGTGAGCAGGGTTTGAGGAGCGTGGCAAGAGGCAGTAGGGCGGGACTTGTCCCGCAAGGACATTTGCACAAAACGCGCTTGCTGTCGGCCCCGTTCTGGTGTCAATTACTGGCCTGCGTAAGGGGAAGCTCACTAGGCTGACGTCTTGGGGGTATGGCGTGATTTTGACTGGAGGCAATCACATGAAACTCGATAGCTTTATTGCACAAACTCTTTCGGAGATTATTAGGGGCGTTCACAAAGCTAAGGTGGACAGCTACCAACTAAGTTCGATTGCGCCTGGTTCCGTTGAAGGTGTTAAGCAAGATATTGAGACTAGAGTTTCATTTGACGTCGCGGTCACCGTCTCGGAAACCTCCGATAAATCGGGCGCTGTGGATGCCTCGGCGGGTGGCGAGGTAAGAGTTCTTGGGGTCGGCGTAAAGCTGGGAGCAGGTGGAGAGAATAAGATTGAGAAATCTAAAATGGACTCGCGAGTTTCCAGAGTTTCCTTTGAGGTGCCGATACTTCTAAATAAACACCATCGCAAGGACGCCAGCATGGAAGCCGAGGTCGAGTTTGTTAGGAAGCTAATCGAAACGAAACAAGAAGGATAGTTTCCTCAACAATTCGGCACATTCACCGCCAACCCACCCAGGGCCGTCTCCTTGTACTTCTCACTCATATCCCGCCCCGTCTCCAGCAGCGTCTTGATACACGCATCCAGCGGCACCAAATGCGAGCCATCCCCCCGCAACGCCAAGCTCGCCGCCGACACCGCCTTGATCGCCCCCAGCCCGTTGCGCTCGATGCAGGGCACCTGCACCAGCCCGCGCACCGGGTCGCAGGTCATCCCGAGGTGATGCTCCAGCGCGATTTCCGCCGCGTTCTCCACCTGCTCCGCCGTGCCGCCCATCACCGCGCAGAGGCCCGCCGCCGCCATCGCCGCCGCGCTGCCCACCTCCGCCTGGCAGCCCGCCTCGGCCCCGCTGATCGACGCGTTATGCTTGATCAGCCCGCCCACAGCCGCTGCCGTCAGCAAGAACTCTCCCACGCGTGACGCGGCGGCTCCCGGCACATGGTCCAGCCAGTAGCGGATCACCGCAGGAACCACGCCCGCCGCCCCGTTCGTCGGCGCGGTCACAACCTGCCCGCCCGCTGCGTTCTCCTCGTTCACCGCCATCGCGTAGCAGCACATCCAGTCGTTGATCGTGTGCGGCGCGGTCAGGTTCTTGCCGCGCTCGGCCTGCAAGGCCTCCCAGATCGTGGCCGCCCGCCGTTTCACCCGCAGGCCACCGGGCAGCTCTCCATGCCCCTCCAGCCCCCGGTTCAAACAGGCCGCCATCACCTCCCAGATCCGCGCCAAGCCCTTCTCGATCTCCTCCTTGCGCCGCCGCGTGCGCTCGTTCGCCATTTTCATCTCGGCAATCGAAAGGCCGCTCTCGGCGGCCATATCCAGCATTTCGGAGGCGCTCTTGAAGGCAAAGGGCACCGGCGGCCCTTGTGCCTCATCGGCCCCCGCCGCAAGCTCCGCATCGCTCAGCACAAAGCCCCCGCCGACGGAGTAATAGACCTCTCGGTCAATCACATCGCCCTGCGCGTCCAGCGCCTCGAAGGCCAGCCCGTTGGGGTGGCCGGGCAGGGGGGCGTCATAGTCGAAGATCAGGTCATTGGCGGGGGCAAAGCGCAGCACGCTCAAGCCCTCTGGCTCCACCACGCCCCGCGCCTTCACATCCGCGAGCGCCGCCTCGCCCTTTTCTGCCTCGTAGGTTTCCGGCACCAGCCCGGCGAGGCCGAGGATCACGGCCCTGTCGGTCGCATGGCCCACCCCGGTGAAAGCCAGCGAGCCATGCAGCCGCGCCCGCACGCCAGCCACCGCAAAGGGCAGCCCCCGCAGCCGGTCAAGATAGCGCGCGGCGGCCACCATCGGCCCCATGGTGTGCGAGGAGGACGGGCCGATGCCCACCTTGAACATTTCAAAGACAGAGACAAACATGGCCGCCACCATGGCAGCCCGCCGCCCGGCGGCAAGCCCGAAAACGACACTTCCCGCGCCGCGATGGACGGCGGTCCGAGCCGCCCGCCTCCCGCATCGCGATTTTGCGCCCCGATGGCCCTGCCGCACCCGCCGCTCGCCGCCTTAACCACTCTCTGTCTTGCAAAAATGCATATGCATGGGATGTGCATCGCTTGTGCATAGGTTGTGGCTGTTAAGTTTTTAGGGTTAACGCCGCTCCGCCGCCCCTTGCAGCCGCATTTGCGCATTGCCACCTCGGCAACCCGGCCCATCGCCCGTGACCATGGCTCTTTTGCCCTCGCGCCCTGCGCCTCGAGCCCCTATAACCATGCCCGGACGGCCACCAGGGGGAGACCGCAGATGACTGACCTTTCGCCGATCGACAAGGCCAAGTTCGTCGCCGCCAAACGCGCGGTTGACTACGTGCAGGACGGCATGCGCGTGGGCCTCGGCACCGGCTCCACAGCGGCTTGGATGGTGCGCTGTCTTGCTGAAAAGATGCAGAAGGAAAAGCTCGATATCGTCGGCGTTCCCACCTCCACCCGCACCGCAGATCTGGCGCGTGAGCTGGGCATTCCGGTGGTGTCTCTGGACGAGGCGAAATGGCTCGATCTCACCATCGACGGGGCCGACGAGTTCGACGGGGAGCTCAACCTCATCAAGGGCGGCGGCGGGGCGTTGCTGCAAGAGAAAATTGTCGCAACCGCCTCTGACAGGATGGTGGTGATCGCCGATGCGGCCAAGGATGTCACCTCGCTCGGGGCCTTTCCGCTGCCGGTGGAGGTGATCCCCTTCGGCTGGCAAACCACCAAGGCGCTGGTTGAGGAAACCCTTATAAACATGGATGTTCTGGGCCGCGACACCAGCCTGCGCATGAATGATGACGCGCCCTATGTGACCGATGAGGGCAACTACATCCTCGATTTGCACCTGCGCCGCATCGGCAACGCGCGCCAGTTGAGCCTCGTGCTCAATCAGGTGCCCGGCGTGGTTGAAAACGGGTTGTTCATCGACATATGCGACGTTGTGATCATCGGTCACGGCGACGGGCGCGTACAGGTGCGCGACATCAATGAAGGCACCGAGGAGGAAGAGAAGATCGACCTCCTTGAGGGAGACAACATCTTCGCCGACCTCTGAGGAGGAGAGGGCGGCCAGCGAGGCAAGGCAGACACATGGAATTTGATTACGACCTCTTCGTCATCGGCGGCGGCTCCGGCGGCGTGCGCGCGGCGCGGCTGGCCAGTTCGGAAGCGGGCGTCAAAGTGGGGCTGGCGGAAGAGTATCGCATGGGGGGCACCTGTGTGATCCGTGGCTGCGTGCCCAAGAAGTTGATGGTCTATGCCTCGCACTTCCCCGAAGAGATGAAGCTGGCGCAGGCCTACGGCTGGACGGTGCACGCCGGCGGGTTTGACTGGGGCAAGTTCCGCCATCACCTGCACGCCGAGTTGGACAGGCTGGAGCAGATCTACACCCGCAACCTCGAAAAGGCCGGCGTGGAGATTTTCGGGCAGCGTGCCGTGGTGAAAGACCCGCATACCGTTGCGCTGGCTGATGGCACCGAGTTCAAATGCCGCCATATCCTCGTGGCCACGGGCGGGGCCCCCAGCTTCCCGCCGCTTGAGGGGGCCGAGGAGTTTGGCATCAGCTCCAACGACATCTTCCTGATGGAGGAGCTGCCCGAGAGCATCCTGATCATCGGCGGCGGCTTCATCGCCTGCGAAATGGCCTGCATCCTCAATGGCTTGGGGGTCAAGACAACGCTCTTTTTGCGCGGCGCACAGATCCTTCGCGGCTTCGATGACGAGGCTCGCGGCCATCTGGCCGATCACATGGCCAGCCTCGGCATCGAGATCCACACCGGCACCTCGATCACCGAGATGCAGAAGCTCGAAAATAAGATTTCCGTGCGCACGACCACCGGCCACGAAGGGCTCTACGAAAAGATCCTGTTTGCCACCGGCCGCGACCCCAACACCAAGGGCCTCGGACTGGAAGATGCAGGCGTGAAGCTGGGCCGGATGGGAGAGGTGATCGTCAACGAGTTCAGCCAGACAGATGTGCCCTCGATCTACGCCATCGGCGATGTGACCGGACGGGTGGAGCTGACGCCGGTTGCCATCCGCGAGGGCGTGGCCTTTGTGAACACCGTGTTCCACGGCAAACCAACGCCGGTGGATCACGAGCTGGTGCCCTCTGCCGTATACACTCAGCCCGAGCTGGGCACCGTGGGCATCACGGAGAACGAGGCAGAGCGTGCGATGGAGGCAGGCGGCGAGGCCTATGAAGTATATTCCACCTCCTTCCGCCCGATGAAGACCGCCTTCGCTCATACCGATGACCGGGTGATGATGAAGCTGATCGTCGGCAAGGAGAGCCGCAAGGTGCTGGGCTGCCATATCGTGGCCCCCGAGGCTGGCGAGATGATCCAGCTGGCCGGGATCGCCATCAAGATGGGTGCCACGAAAGAAGATTTTGACCGCACCTGCGCGGTGCATCCGACCATGGCAGAGGAACTGGTGACGATGAAAACCCCCGTGCGCTGAGGCGTCGCGGGGTGCGGGCGCAGTTGAATTTGGCGCTCCCGTAACCACCTGTGCTACAACACGAACCAACCCGCCCCCGAAGGCGGACCGGCAAGGAAGAGGAAAGAGACACATATGGCTGGCAATAACGGCGGCCCTTG
Source organism: Vannielia sp. ABF1_015 (assembly GCF_056160745.1). Lineage (NCBI taxonomy): Bacteria > Pseudomonadati > Pseudomonadota > Alphaproteobacteria > Rhodobacterales > Paracoccaceae > Vannielia > Vannielia sp. ABF1_015. Next base: position 934,305 of record NZ_JBSWXT010000002.1, on the reverse strand, counting down.
GGGCGGCGGATCGTCTGGCGGTGGCTCCGGCGGTGGAAATGGCGACGATCGTGATCGACCCAATCGCCCGGAGGGCGGGCGCAGGCCCGGTGAGGGGGCAGGGATCCCCGAGATCGACCAGATCATGAAAAAGGGCCAGGAGCAGCTGAAGGTGCTCATGGGCGGGCGTGGCGGCGGCAGCAATGGCCGTGGCCCCGGCGGACGTGGCCCGGGCGGCAGCGGCGCTCCCTGGCTCACTCGCGGCACCCTGCTGATTGGCGTCGGCGCAGCGGCCCTGCTCTGGGCCTTCTCCAGCTTTTACACTGTCCGGCCTGAACAACAGTCGGTCGAGCTGTTTCTGGGTGAGTTCTCCGACATCGGCACAGAAGGCCTCAACTTCGCTCCTTGGCCCTTCGTCACCGCCGAGGTGATCGACGTCACCACCAACCGCACCGAGGATATCGGCGTGCGGCGTGGCTCTTCCGGCAATGACGGGCTGATGTTGACCACCGACGAGAACATCGTCGATATCGACTTTCAGGTGGTCTGGAACGTGAAGAACGCGGCAGATTTCCTGTTCTCGCTGCAACAGCCTGAGCTCACCGTGCGCTCGGTGGCCGAGTCCGCCATGCGCGAAGTGATCGCGCAGTCCGAACTCGCCCCGATCCTCAACCGGGACCGTGCCGCGATTGAAGCGGCGGTGGATGAGCTGATCCAGCAGATTCTCGACCAGCAGGAAACCGGCATCAACGTCATCCGCGTCAACTTCAACAAGGTGGACCCGCCCTCGCAGCAGGTGCAGGTGACCGACATCAACGGCAACACCACCAACACCTCGGTGATTGACGCCTTCCGCGACGTGCAGGCCGCCGAGCAGGAGCGTGATCAGGTTGAACGTCAGGCCGATGCCTATGCCAACGGACGTCTCGCGGCAGCCCGTGGTCAGGGTGCGCGGATCCTTGAGGAAAGCGAAGCCTACCGCTCGCGCGTCGTCAACGACGCCACCGGTGAAAGCTCGCGCTTCTTGTCGGTGCTGGAAGAATACCGCGCCGCGCCGGAAGTGACGCGCAAGCGCCTCTATCTTGAAACGATGGAAAAGGTGCTGGGCGACGTCGACAAAATTATCCTTGAAAATCAAGGTGAAGACGGTGGCTCGGGCGTTGTGCCTTACCTGCCGCTCAACGAGCTTCGCCGATCCACTACCAGCGGAGGGAGCAACTGATGAACCGCGCCTCCTATCTCATTCCCGTCGTCGCCATCGTGCTGGCCGCGCTGCTTTCGTCGATCTATATCGTCGATGAGCGTGAAAAGGTGCTGGTGCTCCGTTTCGGCCAGATCAAGCAGGAACGCACCGAGCCGGGCTGGTACTTGAAAGTGCCGCTGCTCGACGATGTTGTGGATTACGAAGACCGTATCCTCTCCATCGAAACACCGCTGATCGAGGTGACCCCGGCTGATGACCGGCGTCTCGTTGTCGATGCTTTCGTGCTTTGGCGCATCGTTGATCTGGTGCAGTTCCGTCAGGCCCTCGGTGCCGGTGACGAACGCGCTGCCGAGATCCAGCTGAATGACATTCTCGACGGTCAGATCCGCGCCGTGCTGGGTTCGGATGGTGTGACGTCCAACACCATTCTCTCGCCCGAGCGGACCTCGCTGATGGACCAGATCGAAGTGCGGGCCAACGCCCGTGCCTCGGCGCTGGGCATCGAGGTTGTCGATGTGCGGCTACGGCAAACCAACCTGCCCGACCAGAACTTCGACGCCACCCTGCAGCGGATGATCGCCGAGCGGGAACGGGAAGCCATCGACGAACGGGCCCGAGGCCAGGAAGCGGCCCAGAGGGTGCGCGCCTCCGCTGACCGGACCTACGAGGAGATCCTCGCCGAAGCTCGCCGTGATGCCCGCATCATTCAGGGTCAGGCCGATGCGGAACGAAACCGTATCTTTGCCGAAGCCTATGGGCAGGATCAGGAGTTCTTCGAGTTCTACCGTTCGCTGACCGCTTATGAGAACGCGCTGAAGGGTAACAATTCGTCAATGGTGATGAGCCCGGATTCGGAGTTCTTCAATTACCTGCGCAGCGATGGCTCCTCTGCCGGCGCGGCGCCGGCGCCAGTCGATGAGGCTGCTGCAGCAGCGGCACGGGAGGCCAATGAGGCCGCCATCCGCGCCGCCGAAGAATCGGCTGCCGAAACGGCCAGCGAGGCCGAAGCGGTGACCGAGACCATGCCGGACCCGGTGAACATTCCCGATGACGCCGAGATTGGCACAGAAGGGGACGCCGAGGGTGAAACCAGTGAGGTTCCGATGGAGCCTGCGGGTGAAACCGACGCCTCCACCGATGCGCCGGGCCCTGCCGAGGATGCGCCTGCCGAGGATGCGCCCGCTGAGGAGGCTCCCGCCGACGACACCACGGGCAACTGACCCATGGCCTTGGCGCTCTACGCGCTTGGCGCAATCTGCATTGTGGAGGGGCTGGTGCTTGCACTGGCCCCTTCGCTTTATGAGGATATCCTGCGCTGGATCGTCTCCCTGCCGCCCGAAGCGCGCAGGACGATCGGCTTTCTGGCGCTGACGGCAGGGGCGCTTTCCCTCTGGGCGGCGGCGTGGATTGGTGGATGAGGCGCGGTTTTCACGCCTTGGGGCAACGCACCCCCTTGCGCGACGCTTCCGTGGCTGAAACACTTTGCGCCGAGGGTTGACGCGGTATTCACGGCCAAGTGACGCACCGCGATAGCCATTGAGTTGCGCTTCTGCCTTCCTATCTGGGAAATAGACAGAAGCAGAGAGGGGCGCCTGACCGGCCTGACGCGCATTTCGCGCAGGCCCATGCTGGCCGGTCCGCCCCGACGATCAAGGGAGACCATCCAGTGACTTCACAGGCAATCGCAACCCCAATGGTGCAGGACCGCCGAGGCGCTTTTGCGCTGCGCGGCCTCTTCGCCCTGCTCATCGGCATGGCGCTGCTGGCGGCGCAAGCCGTGAATGCGCAATCTCGCGCCATTCCGGGCAGCTTCGCTGACCTTGCCGAGCAGATCAGCCCCTCGGTTGTCAACATCACCACCTCCACCACGGTTTCGCGCCGCACCGGCCCCACGCCGCAGGTGCCCGAAGGCTCGCCCTTCGAGGACTTCTTCCGCGATTTTCTTGACCGTGAAGGCAACCCTGACCGTCCGCGCCGCAGCTCGGCGCTGGGCTCGGGCTTTGTGATCTCTGAAGATGGTTACATCGTGACGAACAACCACGTCATTGAAGGCGCGGACCAGATCACCATCGAGTTCTTCTCCGGCAAGGAGTTGGACGCCGAAGTGGTGGGCACAGATGCCAACACCGACATCGCCCTGCTGAAGGTTGATCCTGAAGAGGCGCTGCCCTTTGTTCCCTTTGGCGACAGCAACACCGCCCGCGTGGGCGATTGGGTGATTGCCATGGGCAACCCGCTTGGTCAGGGCTTTTCGGTTTCCGCCGGGATCGTCTCAGCCCGCAATCGGGCGCTGTCGGGCACCTATGACGATTACATCCAGACCGACGCGGCCATTAACCGCGGCAACTCCGGTGGCCCACTGTTCAACATGGACGGTCAGGTGATTGGTGTGAACACCGCCATCCTGTCGCCCAACGGCGGCTCCATCGGCATCGGCTTTTCCATGGCCTCCAACGTGGTGACCAAGGTGGTTGCCCAGCTCAAGGAATACGGCGAAACCCGCCGTGGCTGGCTGGGTGTGCGTATTCAGGATGTCACCCCGGATGTGGCCGAAGCCATTGGCCTGACCCCGGCCAAGGGCGCGCTGGTCACCGATGTGCCCGAAGGTCCGGCCATGGAAGCTGGCATGAAATCGGGTGATGTGATCATCAGCTTCGACGGGCAAGAGGTAGAAGACGTGCGCGGCCTCGTGCGCCGGGTGGGCAACACCGAGGTCGGCAAAACCGTCCGCATGGTGGTATTCCGCGATGGCAAGACCGAGACGCTGAAGGTCACCCTTGGTCGCCGTGAAGAGGCCGAAGGCGCTGTGCCCGCCGTGGCCGAGCAGGGAGAGGGCACAGAGCCCGAAGCGCCGCAGGAGCAAGAGCTTCTGGGCCTCACCGTCACCACGCTGACCGATGAGCTGCGCGAGCAGATGAGCCTCGACGGCAATGAGGAAGGGCTGGTGATCAAGGAGGTCGACGAGATGTCGGAGGCCTACGAGAAGGGCCTGCGCGCGGGTGACATCATCACAGAGGCCGGCCAGCAAAAGGTGCGGGCGGTGAATGAGCTGGAAGACCGGGTGGAAGAAGCCCGCGAGGCTGGCCGCAAATCGCTCCTGCTGCTGATCCGCCGTGCCGGAGAGCCCCGCTTCGTGGCGCTTTCGCTGGAATAAATCGAGTTCTCATAGGCGAGAAAACCTGGCCCGCGCATCCAGCGCGGGTCTTTTTCTGTCAGGGGTGGTTTGAAGCAGGGCAGGTGGGCGGCAGGCAGCTGTGTGCCGTAAATTTCAGCCGCTATGCGCGTTGAAAAAGGCGATTGTCCGGGCAAAGAAATCGGCCCGCACCTCGGGCGTTTCCATCAGGATCTCATGCTCCGCGCCCTCAGGCACCACGAGCTCTGCTCCGGGCCAGCTATCCATGCGTTTGCGCACCGCTGCCGGGTCCACGATCCGCTCATTGCCTCCGAGATACGTCAGGCAGGGCAGGTCGGGGGCGGGCATGCGCATCAGCCCGCGCATTTCCACCAATGCCCGGTTCAGCCAATGCAGGCTTGGCCCGCCCAAGGCCAGCTCGGGATGGGCGGTGAGCTGGGCGCGCATGTAGAGCCACATCTCTTCGTCACGGGTGAGCAAGTTATTCTCGAATTCAGCGGTGAGCGCATAGGTTTCGGGCACGGTGCCGGGGGCAAACCTGCCGCCCATGCCGAGGGGGCGCGACAGGGTTGAGAGCACCCAGGCCGCGGGCCGCACCACCGGATGAAACCGGATGCCCCACATCGGGGCCGAGAAAGCAGCAGCCTTCAGCTCCAGCCGATGCGCAGCGCGAAGCCCGATGCAGCCGCCCATGGAGTGTCCGATGAGCACGTGGGGCAGGGGGGCGGCTTCCAGCTCGCGCACCGCCGCCACCATTGCATCCACGTCGAGCTGGTAGTCGTCAAACTCGTTGACATGGCCAGTTGCCGGGTCGGGCAGGGCACGATCGGCCAAGCCCTGGCCGCGCCAGTCCATTGCTGCGATGTTCCAGCCCGCGGCCACATATTCTCGCGCCGCGCGGCCATATTTTTCAACGTATTCGGTGCGACCGGGGAAGAAGAGCACGGTGCCTTTGGCGGGGCCCTCCGGCTCGCTCACAGGCCACCACGCCATCCGCACCCGCACCCCGTCGGCGCAGGTCAGCCAGTAGGCGCGGCCCCCCTCGGGGCCGTCCGCCTCATCGTAGAGCGGTGCGTCCTGCACGCCTCAGCTCAGCGCGCCGCCGAGTTTCATGGCCATGCCCATATCACCATCCACCTTCAGGCGTCCGCCCATGAAGGCAGCGGTGGGGTTGAGGTCGCCGGAAAGAATCGCCTCGAAGGTTTCGGCATCGGCGCTCATCGTCACCTCGGCCTCTTCGTCGCCTGCGCGGGCACCGTCGCTGTCGACCATGATCGCGCCTTCATCTTCGATCACGAACTTTGCCGTGCCGTCGAAACCGCCATCCAGCTTTTCGTTCAGGGCTGCAACAGCGCTCTCTACTACAGAACTCATGCCAATCTCCTTCCAATGTGACCGTACGGGGGCTTGGCTCCCCCGTCGCTTGCGCTAAACTCATGCACAGATATGCGAGTTATGGCCAGACCTCTCAACTTTCACGTCACGGCATTTGCCGTGCTGCTGGCATTTGCCGCACCCCTCGCCGCGCAAGACGAGGATGTGCCCGGCGCGCCGCCCGAAATGCCAACGCCCTCGGCAGATGTTGCCGCGCCAATGCCCGAGGAGGAAGGTGGACGCGCGTCGCTTGATCAGCTGTTTGCCGAATTGGCCCAGCCAGAGCAGATGGGCTGGCAGCGCATCGAGGATGCGATCTGGATCGAGTGGTCGCGCTCCGGCTCTGCACCGATGGATCTTTTGCTCAAGCAAGGCCGCGAAGCGCTTGAGCGGCAAGAGTACGATCTTGCCATCGAACATCTCACCGCGCTGACGGATCATGCGCCGGAGTTTGCCGAGGGCTTCAACGCCCGCGCCACGGCTTTCTTTCAGCTCGAAATGTATGGCCTCGCGCTTGAGGACATTCGCCGTACGCTGGATCTGAACCCGCGCCATTTTGCGGCGCTCACCGGGCTTGCCGTGATCATGGAGCAGATGGGCGAAGAGGCCCGGGCGCTGACCGCCTATCAGAAAGTTCTGGAAATTCACCCGCATCGCCCCAATGTGAAGGAGGCCGTCGAGCGGCTTGAATTCACCGTGATGGGCAAGCGCATCTGACGACTCCCTAACGCTCTTATCGGAGAGGCCCCATGGGCGGCGATCCTGCGCGTATAACGGCCCTTCTCGGTCCCACCAACACTGGCAAGACTCATTTCGCCATCGAGCGGATGCTGGCCTATCCCTCTGGCGTGATCGGCTTGCCGCTCCGGCTTCTGGCGCGCGAGGTCTATGACCGGATCGTCGGGCTGCGCGGACCGAATGCGGTGGCGCTGGTGACCGGAGAAGAGCGCATCGTGCCGCCCCGCGCACGCTACTGGGTTTGCACAGTTGAGGCGATGCCGCTGACCGGCGAGCATGATTTTCTCGCCATCGACGAGATTCAGCTTTGTGCCGACCCGGAGCGCGGGCATGTGTTTACCGACCGGTTGATGAACGCGCGCGGGCGGCACGAAACCATGTTTCTCGGGGCCGAAACCATGCGTCCCGCCATCGCGCAGCTGGTGCCCCGTGCCCAGTTCGTAAAGCGTGAGCGGTTTTCGCACCTCACCTACGCGGGTTCGAAAAAGATAAGCCGAATGCCCGCACGCTCCGCCATCGTGGGGTTCTCGGTTGAAAATGTATATGCCATCGCCGAGCTGATCCGCCGCCAGAAGGGCGGCTGCGCGGTGGTGATGGGGGCGCTTTCTCCCCGCACCCGCAATGCGCAGGTGGCGCTCTACCAGAATGGTGATGTCGATTATCTCGTGGCCACGGACGCCATCGGCATGGGCCTGAACCTCGACCTGCACCACGTTGCCTTTTCGGCCACCTCCAAGTTCGACGGGCGGCGGATGCGGCCTTTGAACCCGCAGGAAATTGGCCAGATCGCGGGCCGCGCCGGGCGCTATCAGCGCGACGGTTCCTTTGGCGTGACGGGCGAGGCTTCGCCGCTCTCCGAGGAGGTTGTGGAGGCTGTTACCGAACATCGCTTCGAGCCGGTGCGGCGGCTGGAGTGGCGCAACCCGGAGCTGGATTATCGGACGCCGGCTCACCTCATTGCTTCGCTCGAAACACGGCCCGACAATCTTTTGCTGTCGCGGGCCCGCGAGGCTGATGACTTGGGTGCGCTAAAGGCCCTCGCCGCTGCGCCGGAACTTGCCGCCCGAACGACCTCCCGTGCGGATACAAAGCTGCTTTGGGACGTCTGCCGCATCCCCGATTTTCGCGGCATTTCCCATGCCGAGCACAATAGCCTGCTCACCAAGATCTTCGCCGACCTGCACGAGCTTGGCCGCATCCCCGATGACTGGTTCGCCCGGCAAGTGAAGCGGCAGGATCGAACCGATGGCGGCATTGATACGTTGTCAAAGCGGCTGGCGTATATCCGCACATGGACCTACGTGGCACAACGCAAGGGCTGGCTTGACGACGAATCCCATTGGCGCGGCGCGACCCGCGCTGTAGAAGACCGCCTGTCAGATGCCCTTCACGGCGCACTGACCCAAAGATTTGTCGACCGGCGCACATCTGTGCTGCTGCGGCGGTTGAAACAGAAGGAGAGCCTCGTGGCTGATGTAAACGACAAGGGTGAAGTGGTGATCGAAGGCCACACGGTGGGGCGCCTTGAGGGGTTCCGCTTCCGACAGGCAGACACCGCCGATGCAGGTGAGGCCAAAACCCTTCGCGCTGCCGCTGTAGCGGCGCTCGGCCCGCAGTTCTCTCTTTTGTCTGACCGCTTTTATAACGCCCCTGATACCGAGCTTGACTACACCGAGCAGGGCGGGCTGATGTGGGGCGAGCACGCCGTGGGCAAGCTGGTGAAGGGCCCCGAGGCGCTCAAGCCGCAGGTTCAGGCCTTTGTCGATGACGAGGCCGGGGCCGATGTGGCCGAAAAGGTCACGCGGCGTTTGCAGCATTTCATTGATCGCAAGATTGCCGCGCTCTTCGAGCCGCTCTTGGCGGTGAAGAATGATGAGGCGCTCACCGGGCTTGCGCGTGGTTTTGGCTTCCAACTTGTCGAAGCGCTTGGTGTGATCCCGCGCGAGCAGGTGGCGCAGGATGTGAAGGCGCTCGATCAGGATGCCCGCGGTGCGTTGCGCAAGCATGGCGTCCGGTTCGGCCAGTTCACCATTTTCATGCCGCTGCTGCTCAAGCCCGCGCCCACCCGGTTGCGGCTCGTCCTGTGGTCGCTCCACGAGGGGCTTCAGGAGTTTCCCGAAAGCCCGCCGCCGGGCCTTGTGACCATACCGCGCCCCGAAGGGCTGGCCGAAGGCTATGCCGCGATGTCGGGCTACCGCCCCGCCGGGGCCCGCGCGATCCGGATCGACATGCTGGAGCGCCTTGCCGACCAACTCCGCAGCCAGGACAGCCGCGCGGGCTTTGAGGCGAACGCCGATATGCTCTCGATCACCGGCATGACGCTGGAGCAATTCGCTGACCTCATGGGCGGGCTGGGATACAAGGCCGAGAAGGGCGAGCGCGCCAAGGTGAAGCCTGTGGATGCCGTCGTGCCCGAGGCGGGAGGCACCGCTGCGCCTGAGGGTGATACCCCGGTGATGGACGCCGCCGAGACGCAGCCCGAGGGCGGCATTATCGAGCAACCCACGCCCGAGACCCCGGCAGATGACATCTCGCCCGAAGCCGAGGCTCTGCCAGATGAGGGCGCGGCTCCCGTGGCCGAATCCCCCGCCGAGCCCGCACCCGAAGAGCCCGTGGCCGAAACGCCTGCCGAAGAGCTTGCGCCGGGCACCGCACCCGACGCCGAAATCGCAGGCCCGGAGATGGAGGTGTTTTACACCTTCACGTGGGGCGGCAATCGCGGCGGTCGTCGCAATGACCAGCAAGGCAACCGCCCGAAAGGGCAGGGCAAGGGCAAGCCACGCGGCAAGGGTGGCTCGAAGGGCAAAGGCGGCCCCCGCCGCGACGACGGGCCGAAGAATTTCCAGTCTCGCCCACCGCGTAAGGAAAAGCAGATCGACCCCGATAACCCCTTCGCGCAGGCATTGATGGGCCTCAAGAAAGAGTGAGCGGGGCCGGGGACAGCCCGCGCCCCACGTTGCGCATCGATAAGTGGCTGTTCCATGCCCGCTTCTTCAAGACCCGCAGCCTTGCCGCCAAACTGGTAAGCGAGGGTAAGCTGCGGGTTGATGGCACGCCCATTTCCAAGCCGTCCCGCATGGTTTCTCCGGGGGATACGCTGACCTTTCCGAAGGATACGCATATCCGTGTGATCCGCATCGTCGCTCTCGGCACCCGCCGTGGGCCCGCGCCCGAGGCGCAAGCGCTCTATGAAGACCTTGCCCCACCAGAACGCCCGTCCCACGATCCGTCACAGCCGCAGACTGGCGTTCGCCCCACACAGCGAGATCGACGCACCGCGCTCCGAATGCGAGGCAAGTCGCTTGAATGACGGGATGGTTTGAAATACCTCTGCCCCGAACACTTCCGAGGCCCGCATGACCTATATCGTCAACGACAACTGCATCGCCTGCAAATACACCGACTGCGTCGAAGTTTGCCCCGTGGATTGCTTCTACGAGGGTGAGAACATGCTGGTGATCCACCCCGATGAATGTATCGACTGTGGCGTTTGCGAGCCCGAATGCCCGGCAGACGCGATCCGGCCAGACACCGAGCCGGAGATGGAGAAGTGGGTCGAGTTCAACCGCAAGTACTCCGAGATGTGGCCGGTCATCGTGACCAAGAAAGACCCGCTGCCCGAAGCCGATGAGATGGATGGCAAACCGGGCAAGATGGAGCTCTTCTCGGAAGCCGCGGGCGAGGGCGGCTGAACCGGCGCTGCTCTGCCAATTTGACCATTCGGTAAAAACGTCGCGGCTCTGCGCTAGCGATGCGCTTTGAGAATCGTCATTTTTGTGATACATTCCTTGATGATGGAACGTAAATCCTGAGGCTCCCGACGCTGCGCTGCTCGCCGTATCGGGGGAAATCAAAGCGCAAACAAGACCCGCTCCCGGGGGCATGTCCGCCGGGAAAGGGTCTTTTCGGCTCCAAGGGATCGGCTAAGGAAGGCCTTGAATGACAAAGAAGAAATCCGAGTTTCGCCCCAACGATTTCGTTGTGTACCCGGCCCACGGCGTGGGCAAGATCGTCTCGATCGAGAAGCAGGAGGTCGCGGGCTTCGAGCTGGAGCTCTTCGTGATCTCCTTCGAGAAAGACAAGATGACCCTGCGCGTGCCCACGCATAAGGCGACCGAGGTCGGCATGCGCTCGCTCTCCACGCCTGACACCGTCAGCCTGGCAATGAAAACCCTCAAGGGCAAAGCCAAGGTGAAGCGGGCCATGTGGTCGCGCCGGGCGCAGGAGTATGAGCAAAAGATCAACTCCGGTGACCTGATCGCCATCGCCGAAGTGGTGCGCGACCTGCACCGCACCGATGATCAGCGTGAACAGTCCTATTCCGAGCGCCAGCTCTACGAGGCCGCACTCGAGCGCCTGACCCGCGAAATCGCCGCCGTTGCCGGCAGTGACGAGGCCGGTGCGCAGAAGCAGATCGACGACGTGCTTGTGAGCCGCGCTGCTGCATGACGGCCGCTCTTCCTTGAAGAATCAGGGGCCGCGTCTGCCCGGGCGCGGCCCCTATTTTATTATCTTGGGGGGCTCAATCCTCGTCGTCCCGCGACCGCTCCTCCTGAATTTCACGCACAAGCGCTGCTTCAAGGTCTGAGTTCAGCTCGCGTGTGCGTTTCACGTAGGCCTCGTTCTGTGTCAGCGGCACCTCGGGCTGCCACAGTTCGGCCAGCTCGCGCAGCGTGTGCCTGTCGTGCTTGTAAAAGCTCTTCTCGACCTCACTCGCTTCGAACTCGGAAAATTCCATGTTCTCCAACACATACCGTCCGGCCCTCAGGCTGGAGTCGAAGAGCTCGCGGACGATGTCATTGGCTCCGGCCTTGTAGAGTTCGTACACATGCAAGCGGTCGTGGGCGCGGGCGACGATGTGGATATCGGGCCGCGCTTCGCGTGCGTAGCGCACCAGTTGCACCGCCGTTTTGGGGTTATCAAGCGCAACCACGAGCACCTGTGCGTGGTGAATGCCCGCCGCGTGCAAAAGCTCGGGGCGGGTGGGATCGCCAAAAAACCCCTTGAAGCCGAAGCGACGCAGCAGGTTGATGGTTTCAAGGTTGTGGTCCAGCACGGTCGTCTGCACGCCAGCGGCGCTCACCATCCGGCTCACGACCTGCCCGAAGCGGCCCAGCCCGGCGATGATGACGGGCGCGTTTTCGTCCATCTCGTCGGGCTCCGGGGCCTCGCTCTCGTCCGCCATCCGCTCCGAGAGTTTCTCGTAGAGGATGAAGAACAGTGGCGTCAGCAGCATGGTCATGGCCACCACCAGCAGCAGGATCTGCGCCAGCACCGGATCCAGCATCCGCTGCCCGGTCATGAAGCCGACGAGCACGAATCCGAATTCACCGGCCTGCGCCAGCCCTAGCGTAAATAGCCATTGCCCCTTGGTGCGCAGGCCAAACATCCACCCCAGCGCAAAGAGGATCAGCCCTTTCACCAACATCACGCCAAGCGTCAGCCCGATGATGGTGAAGATGTTGCTCCACAGCACAACGAAGTTGATCCCCGCGCCAACTGTGATGAAGAACAGCCCGAGGAGGAGGCCCTTGAACGGGTTCAGGTCGGCCTCGATCTGGTGGCGGAACTCCGAGTTGGCCAGCATTACGCCGCCGAGGAAGGTGCCGAGCGCCGGAGAGAGGCCGACGAGGTTCATCAGGAAGGCAATCATCACAACCATCAGCAGGGCGGTGGCGGTGTAGAGCTCGCGCAGCTTGGCCATGTGAATGAAGCGAAACAGGGGACGGGTCAGGAAGATGCCCGCAAGGATCACCGCCAGCACCGCGCCCAGCGTCACCAGCGCCACGCCCCAGCCCGGCAGGCCTTCGACCAGAGACATGCTGTGATGGGCCTCTTCGCTGCCGCGCTGGATGGTCCCGCTCGGGTCGAGTTGAGGCACCAGCGCCACCGGCAACAGGGGCAGCACCGCGAGGATCGGGATCACCGCGATATCCTGCGTCAGCAACACCGAGATGATCGAGCGCCCACCCGGCGATTGCATCAGCCCCTTCTCGCTGAGGGTTTGCAACACGATGGCGGTTGAGGAGAGGGCGAAGGTCATGCCCACCGCAAGGGCAAGGCTCCAGCTAAGCCCTAGCGCCATGGCACAGCCCGCAATCACCAGCGAAGTGCCCACCACCTGCAGGCCACCTAGCCCAAGCAGCCGGTGCCGCATGTTCCACAGGGCCTTTGGCTCCAGCTCCAGCCCGATCAGGAAGAGCATCACGACGACACCGAATTCCGCAAAGTGCTGCAATTCCTGCGTTTCGGAACCGACAAGACCGAGGATCGGACCGATCACGATGCCCGATAGGAGGTAGCCCAACACCGAGCCGAGACCCAGCCGTGCCGATATGGGCACCGCGACCACAGCCGCGCTGAGATAGATCACTGCCTGATAGAGAAAACCTTCCATCTGCCGCCCGTCCGTCTTGCCTCCTCACACCTAGCAGGACACCCGAAAAAAGGAATGCCCACGCAGCCTGATTGTAACGATAAATCGCCCGTTGGGCGGCATGGCCGCGCTCTCGGGCGGCGGTATGAGCAATGGGCCGAGTATGGCGAGGGCAAGGGGAAGGAAAATGGCTGCGCCGGTGCAGGCGACTGTAAGGCTCCGGCTCGCGCCGTGCGATTGGCACAGCCGGGTGCCTGCGCAGATGAACGTAGGCCTATTGAGCCTTTTTCCGGCTCAGACACGAAAGGCGAAGTAGCCACAGGCAATCAGATTGGCCGACCACAGAGCGATGTAGGTTTGGCCAAAGAGCAGCACGCGGAGCACTTTGGGGCGGTGGCCGGATATGATGAGCCCGGCGGCGATGAGCCATGCGGCCAAGTAGATCGCAAAGGCAATGACCGCCGACGCGTCAAACCCCAACACGAAAACGACCGGCATCGGGAAAATCGCGATGCTGGTGTAGGGCGTCAGGCAGGTCAGGAAAAAGCACAGCGCGAAGCGGCCGGGGCCGGGCAGGAAGATGGAACGCAGCGAGCCGAAGCGGGCCTGCCATAGCGCCACGGCTGTTCCGAGCCCGAAGGCGAGTGACAAGCCCGCGATCACAGCAAGGCCGAGGGGTAGGGGGGCGGTCGATTGGCCATTGTCGGAGAGCGGAAGGAGAAGCCAGCCAGTCTTCACATTCAGCCAAAGGGCCCAATACATGACAGGCAAAAAGAAAACCGCGCCCCAGATCAGGGCGCGGCTTGCTGTCGGATGAGTGTTGACGCGAACCGTCACGCGGAGAGCTGCTCCATCACCTCGTCAGAGACCTCGAAGTTGGCAGTGACACGCTGCACGTCGTCGTCATCTTCGAGCACCTCGATGAGGCGCATCAGCTTCTGCATGCCCTCGAGGTCCAGTTCGGTTGTCGTGGTCGGGCGCCAGACCAGCTTGGCGCTTTCGCTTTCGCCCAACTCGGATTCAAGCGCGTTGGACACGTCGTTGAGGTCGGTGTCGGCGCACCAGATCACGTGGCCGTCCTCCGAGCTTTCGGCATCTTCAGCGCCCGCCTCGATGGCGGCCATCATCACGGTGTCTTCATCGCCCACAGCGGCCGGGTAAGTGACTTGCCCTTTGCGCTCGAACATAAAGCCGACCGAGCCGGTTTCGCCGAGGTTCCCGCCGTGCTTGCCGAAGGTGGAGCGCACGGTGGAGGCGGTGCGGTTGAGGTTGTCGGTCATCGCCTCGACGATCACCGCCACGCCGCCGGGGCCATAGCCCTCGTAGCGGATTTCCTTGTAGTCATCTCCGCCCGCGGCTTGCGATTTGTCGATCGCGCGCTGGATCACATCCTTGGGCACGGATTGCGACTTGGCCTCTTTCACCGCGAGGCGGAGGCGGGGGTTATTGTCGGGGTCGGGATCGCCCATCTTGGCCGCCACGGTGATTTCCTTGGCGAGCTTGGAAAAGAGCTTGGAGCGGGCGGCGTCTTGCCGACCTTTGCGGTGCTGAATGTTCGCCCATTTGGAATGGCCGGCCATGGGGGCCTCCGTTTGATGCTGTGTGCCTGATCTGGCGGGGTATATAGGGCAGAGCAGGGGCCGGGGGCAAGGTGCGTGGCGGCTTTCCTTCCGGCGGCGGGAAGGCCATGATCGGCGGGTAAAGGCGAGCGGGGACGGTCGGCGGTGACAGGCGAACAGATTACACTCTTCGCGCTCTTTGGGGCGGTCTTCGGGCTGCTGCTCTGGGGGCGCTTCCGATATGACCTTGTGGCTTTCGCGGCGCTGCTCACCGGGGTTGTCCTTGGTGTGGTGCCCTCGGACCGGGCCTTTGAGGGCTTTGGCCACCCAGCCACCATCGTTGTGGCGCTGGTGCTTGTTGTCTCGGCGGGGTTGGTGAACTCGGGCGCTGTGCTTCTGATCACCCGCACGCTTGTCAGCTCGACGCGGGGGCTTGGCGGCCACATCGCCCTGATGGGCGGCGTGGGCGGGTTGCTCAGCGCCTTCATGAACAACGTGGCCGCACTGGCGCTGCTTATGCCGGTGGATATTCAGACCGCGCGCAAAGCTGGGCGCGTGCCGGGGCTCACCCTGATGCCCCTGAGTTTTGCCACCATTCTGGGCGGCATGGCCACGCTCATCGGTACGCCGCCCAACATCATCATTGCCGCCGTGCGGGGCGATGCCCTGGGCGAGCCGTTCCGGATGTTCGACTTTGCCCCGGTGGGTGCTCTCACTGCCATTGCGGGCCTTGCCTTTGTGGCACTTGGCGGCTGGCGGCTGATTCCTGGCACGGGCGACGGGGCGGGCGCGGTGCAGGTAGGTGAGATGAAGAACTACATCGCCGAGCTGACCGTGCCCGAGGGCTCCAAGTTCGTTGGCCTCCGTGTTCGCGAGATTGAAGAGGCCGCGGTGAAGGCCGATGTTGCCGTTCTGGGCCTCGTGCGCGGTGGCAAGCGGCTTTATGGGGCGCAGCGGCTCACCAAAGTGGAGGCCGAAGATGCGCTGGTGCTGGAGGCGGTGCCGGATGCGCTTGACGAGTTCCGCGCCTCTCATGGGCTCGTTTTCTCTGATGAAAAGCGCCGTGAGCTGCTTGAAGACGCGGGCGAAGGGCTCGGGTTGATCGAGGTGGTGGTGCCGGCGGATGCGCGAATTGCCGGTCGTTCGGCCCATGGTATCGGGCTGAGCTGGCGTCAGCGCACGATCCTCATGGGGATCTCCCGGCAGGGCAAGCGGATCACCAGTCAGGTGCGCAAGGAGGAGGTCAAGCCGGGCGACATTTTGCTGCTGCTGGTGCCAAATGACCGGGCGACGGAGGTGACCGCTTGGATCGGCGCGTTGCCACTGGCAGACCGGGGGCTGGCGGTGACGCAAGACAGCAAGACCTGGCTGGCCATTGGCATGTTCGCGGCCGCCGTGGCTGCGGCTTCCTTTGGGCTTGTCTATCTTCCCGTCGCGCTTGGGCTTGTCGTCGTGGGCTATGTGCTGACGAAGATACTCTCCCTGAGCGAGCTATACACCCACATCGAATGGCCCGTGGTGGTGCTGCTCGGCTCGATGATCCCGCTCGGCGCGGCGTTGGAGGCTTCGGGCGGCACGCAAATGATCGCAGGCGCGCTGGTGGGGCTCACGGAGGGGTGGCCGGCATGGGCCATTCTCACGGTGCTGATGGTAGTGACGATGACGCTCTCGGATGTGCTCAACAACACGGCCACGGCAATCGTTGCCGCGCCCATCGGCATCCAGATGGCGAATTCTCTGGGTGTCTCGGCAGACCCGTTCTTGATGGCGGTGGCCGTTGCCGCGTCTTCCGCGTTTCTCACCCCCATAGGGCACAAGAACAACACGCTGATCCTCGGGCCGGGCGGCTACAGTTTTGGCGATTACTGGCGGATGGGCCTGCCGCTGGAGTTATTGGTCGTGGCCGTGTCGATCCCGCTCATCTTGGTGTTCTGGCCGTTGTGAGGGCCGCGGTGGGTGTCTCCCACCCTAGGCAAGATGGAGCGCAGCGGCGCGTTTGACCCGGGCCGTCAGGTCGGTCAGGGCGGGAGCGGCGAGGCGGGAGACAAGCCAAAAGAGCGGCCGGTCAATGGTGAGGCCCGGTTTGAGTTCGCAGAGCGCCCCGGATGCAAGGTGCGGCGCGGCGATGGGCGCGGGGTTCATACCCCAGCCGAGGCCGGCGCGGGCGGCGTCGATAAAGGCTGTGGTGGCGGGCATGATATGCAGCGGCGGGGCAGGCGTTGTGCCGGTGGCGGCCTCCATCCACTGAATTTGCAGCCGATCTTTGATTGAGAAGGTGAGGCAGGGCACGCGAGAAAGCGCCTCGGGGGTAGGGCCATCGGGAAAGTACCGTGCGGCGAAGGCTGCATTGCAGGTGGCGTGGTAGCGAAGAACGCCGAGAGGGTGCACGTCGCAGCCCTGCACCGGGCCGGGCTGAGCGGAAATTGCGGCAAGCACCTCGCCCCGGCGGAGCCAGTCGGCGGAGTGGTCTTCATCGTCTATGACCAGATCAAAGCTGATGCCCTCCACACCCGCCATGGCCTCGATGAACCATGTGGCGAGGCTGTCGGCATTCACCGCAAGGCGGAGGGTTGCGGGCGCGGCGGGTTGGCCAAGGTCGGCAGCGAGCGCCCGGGAGAGCAGCCCCATTTCCTCGGCGTGTCGGTAGAGGCGGGCGCCGGTTTCGGTGGCTTCGCAGGGCGTTGCGCGGCGGACAAGCGCGGTGCCCATCTTCTCCTCCAGCTTTCGGATGCGCTGAGAGACGGCGGGTGGGGACACGTTAAGCGCTGCTGCGGCCGCCTCGAAGGAGCCGGTGCGCAGGACGGCATGAAGGGCGAGGAGGGCCGGATCTGTGAACATAAGCATAGCTTAATCAGGCTTCATTCCTTTCACTAGGCTTAACCTACGTTGCCGGATATGCGGGGCCGAAAGGAGAGACGGCGATGTGGGATGCGACAATTGCGGGGTTTTCACTGGGGCTCAGCCTGATCGTGGCGATTGGGGCTCAGAACGCCTTTGTATTGCGGCAGGGGCTGCGGCGGGCTTTCGTGCTAGAAGTCGCGCTGCTGTGCGCGTTGTCGGACGCAACACTGATTGCCATCGGCGTTGCCGGTTTCGCCACGCTGGCCGATGTGATGCCCGCTCTGTTGCCGTGGTTTCGCTGGGGAGGCGTGGTTTTTCTGCTGGCCTATGGCGCGCGCAGCTTCCTTGCCGCATGGCGGGGTGGGGAGGCACTTGAGGCGACCGGAGCGGCAAATGGAAAGGGCGCTGGCAACGCGGTTTCACGCTGGAAGACGCTCGCCACCTGCGCTGCGCTGACCTTCTTCAACCCGCATGTCTATCTCGACACGGTGGCGCTTACCGGCTCGATCTCGACCCGCTATGCACCGCATGAGCTGGCCTTCGGGGTTGGCGCGGTCATCGCCTCTTTCACATTTTTCTTCTCGCTGGCCTATGGTGCCCGGTTGCTGGCCCCGCTCTTTGCCCGCCCCGCTGCCTGGCGGGTGCTCGACGTGTTGATCGGGGCGGTGATGTGGGTTATCGCGGCGGGGCTCATCCTAGGCGCATGATCGCCGGTTGACCTCGTCGTGTGACTCGCGCACATAGTTTACATGACAACGACCTCCCCTTCGGATGCAGCCCCGAGCCGCCCTGTCGCGGGTGTGCTCTGGATGGTTGTCACAGGCATTCTCTTCGTCGCAGTCACCGCCTCGGTGAAGCTGACGGACGGGCGCGTTCCGGCGCCTCAGGCGGCCTTTTTGCGTTATACGCTGGGGCTCATCTTCATTCTGCCGATGATCCCGGCGATCCGGGCGGACAAGCTGGGTTGGCCGGAGATCCGCGTGTTCACGCTGCGCGGCGCAGCCCACACGGTGGGGGTGATGCTTTGGTTCTATGGGATGAGCACGATCACCATCGCTGAGGTCACCGCGCTCAACTACATGTCGCCTGTTTACGTGACGCTGGGCGCGGTCCTGTTCCTTGGCGAGCGGATGGCGCTGCGGCGGATCATGGCCGTTGGGGTGGCCATGCTAGGCGCGCTTATCATCCTGCGGCCCGGCTTTCGCGAGTTGCAGGGCGGGCACTGGGCAATGGTGCTGGCGGCTTTCTGCCTCGCAGGCAGCTACCTCGTGGCCAAGCAACTCTCGGGCCGTCTGAGCGCGGCAACGCTGGTCGCGATGCTTTCGATTGCGGTTTCGATCGGGCTAACCCCCTTTGCCTGGGCCGTCTGGGTGCCGGTGAGCTGGCATGACCTTGGCATTCTGTTCCTGACAGCGGCTTTTGCCACGGGCGCGCATTACAGCATGGGGCTCGCCTTCAAATGCGCGCCGGTGACGGTGACGCAGCCGGTGACGTTCCTGCAGCTGATCTGGGCGGTGGCGCTGGGCTATTTCATGTTCGATGAGGGGCTGGACAGCTGGGTCATCATCGGCGGCACGGTGATCATTGCGGCGGTCAGCTTCATCACATGGCGGGAGGCGATGGTGAACCGCAGGCAGGTGACACCGCAGGCTGGGGAAACCAAGTTTTAGTCAAGACGCGCGCCCGTGAGATGCGCCACAGGGCGCCGGGATGGGGCATTTAACGTGACGCGCTAGAAGGCGTGTTCGCGCCCATCCCATGTGAGAAACGCGCCGGTGGTGGCCAAGGAAAGCTCTTCCACACGCGCGGCAAGCCCATTTGCGGCCTCGTCGACGGATATTTCGGCTGCACTGCCGCCCATATCTGTGCGCACCCATCCGGGGTGATAGATGCCCACTGCGATGCCATCGCCGCGAAGGTCTGTTGCGAGGTTGCGACCGAGGTTGAGCACGGCGGCTTTTGAGGCGCGGTAGATGTAGCTGCCGCCGGGTGCGCGGGTATGCGAGGCCATTTGCGAAGAGATCAGCGCAATCCTTGGAGCCTGTGCCGCCCGCAGGTTGGGCAGCAACGCCTGAACGGTGAGAAAGGCCGCGGTTACGTTAACGGCAAAACTCTCGGCCCACATCTCAGGCGGATAGCCGCCCTCAAGGCTCTGGCCCTTATCGGGGTAGATGCCCGCGTTGCAGATAAGGCGCTCCAGCGGGGCGCCTTCCAGCTGATCGGCAAGAGCGGCGATTGAGGCTGGGCTGGTCATCTCCGCTTCGGCCCAACGGATACCTTCAGCGGCGGGCGGTGCGCTGCGGCAGGTGCCGATGACGGGGCCTTGCGCGGTGAGGCGCTGGGCCAGCGCAAGGCCGATGCCACGGCTGGCGCCGGTGACGAGTGCGGCAACGGGCGCGGCGGTACTGGCCATGTCAGTTGGTCTTGCGCGGTGAGGCGAAGGGCAGGGGCAGCACCGGCACGCCATCTTCGATGAGGGCTTTCGCGTCTTTCAGCCGGGCCTCGCCATGAATGCTGCGGCCCGGCTCCTCGCCCGCGTGCATGGCCCGGGCGACGCGAGCAAACTCTCCGCCAACATATTCGCTGTCGCGCTCTACCTTACGGCGCAGCTCGGCGATGGCCTTTTCTTGCGGGGTGGCGGGCGCGGCAAGCGGGCGTTCGTTGCTTGGCTCGGAGGGTTCGCGGACTTCTGGTGCACTTGCGCCGGAGCCAAGGCGGGGGGCCATGACCGATTTCTCAACCTCCGAAGCACCGCAAACCGCGCAAGACAGATGGCCCGCGCGGGCGAGGGCGTCATAGGCTTCGGCACCGGCAAACCAGCTTTCAAAGCTGTGGCCTTCGCGGCATCGCAGGCTGTACTTTATCATGCCAGCTTATCTAGCCCCGGGATGGTGAAGTTTCAATTAGCGGATCTTCTGGAGATCAGTCAGATGCGCCGGGTCGAACCGCTCGAGAATTGCTCTCAGCTCGGGCTCCGTCACCTTTGCAGCCGCCTTCTTCAGCGAAAACCATTTGCGTTTGCGCTGCTTTCGCTCGGGGTAGTTTCGGCGCAGTTGGGTGACGAGCAGCGGGTACACGGCGACAAGGCAGGGCAGGCCTTTGCGGGGGCCGGAAAGCTTGGAGTAGCTGTAAACGCCGAGACTGTGAGGCAGGGTCATGCCAAGTGCGCCCGCTTCTTCCCAGGCTTCCTGCGCCGCTGCCTGAGCACCTGAAAGCCCATCCATCGGCCAACCCTTGGGAATGATCCAGCGTTTGCGTGTGCGCGATGAGATCAGCAGGATCTCGGTTTCGCCAGCTTCCTGCCGGAAGCAAAGCGCGGCGAATTGGGTGCGCAAGCCACGCTTGGACCGGCCTGCGAGGCGGACGGGCACGTGGATTGGTTTCATCTGGCTCATTTTACGAGTCACTTCACTCTCTTTGGCACAACCCTAGCATCTGAGGCCGGACTGCGAAGGGCCGGAGACGGGAATTTTGCGCAGCTGTCACAGTTTGGCGGTTTCTTCTGCAAGCCCGGCGGCGCGTGACACCTCGGTGAGCAGGGGAGAGATATCGGTTTCACGCGATTTGGCCACGGCGAAGGCGGCGTCGGCCATGCGTGCCTGATCCTCCGGCGTCAGCGTGGCCAGCGTTTGAGCCAGCGCCTTGGCATCAGGTACCTCAACGGCGGCAAAAGCCTCGTGCAGCTGGGCGAAGGCATCTTGCTGGTTGAACGAGGAGGGGCCGTGCAGCAGGGCGCAGCCAAAGTGCACTGGCTCCCACGGCGTGTGGCCGCCCTTGTCCACCAGCGAGCCACCGGTAAAGCAGAGCCCGCTGAGCGCATACCAAAGGCCCATCTCGCCCATGGTGTCGGCGAGGTAAACCCGTGCGGTGCCGGGGGACTGTCCCTTGGAACGGGTGGCGAAGAGCAAGCCAGCCTTTGCGATCAGCCCGGCCACTTCGGTGCTGCGGCGTGCGTGTCGGGGCGCGAGGATCAGGCGCAGGCCGGGGCGGGTTTGCAGGGCCTCGCTGAAGGCAGCCAAGACCTGTTCTTCTTCGCCCGGGTGGGTGGAGGCGGCGAGCAAGGTTTCGGCCCGCTCGAAGTGAGGCGCGAGCCGGTCCAGCTCGGCAGGGTCGACCGGAGGCGGCGGGGCGGAGGACTTCAGGGCAAAGGGCTTTGCGATTGCGGTATCGGGCAGGCCAAGGGCCGCGAAGCGCTCGGCGCTCTCGGCATCCTGCGCCGAGAGCAGGGTGATGGAGGAAAGCACCTCGCGGGCCAGCCCCGGCCAACGGGCCCAACGCCCTGCCGAGCGGGCGGAAAGGCGTGCGGAGATGACGACCACGGGAAGGCCGGCCTCGCGCGCCGATGTCAGCCGGTTTGGCCAGAGCTCATTTTCAATGACGATCAGGGCTTGTGGCACATGCAGATCAAGAAAACGGCGCAACGTGGCGCGGGTATCAAGCGGCGCGAGGCGCGCGATTGTGCGGGGCAGCATCCAGCCTGCCACAAGGTCACGCCCTGTGGTCGTGTTCGAGGTGATGGTAAGATGCAGGCCCGGATGCGACTCAAGCAGCCGTTCGATCAGCGCGCGCGCGCCCGCAAGCTCGCCATTGGAGGCGCCGTGCAGCCAAATCCTTGGGCCTGTCAGGCGCGGTTCTTCACGGGTGGCGAGACGCTGGCGGATGTCATCGGCGGTTTCGCTCCGGCGCAGCAGGCGCAGAGCAAAGTTGAGCGCGATTGCCGGGAGGGCAAAGCTGAGAAGCAGTCGATAAAGGTACAAGATTTCTCTGCCTGTTCGTGCGGTCGCGCGAGCGTTACCCGTCACCGGGCAAGCTGGCAAGGCGCGTGGTTACAGACGGCGGAAGACCGCAGCGCTCCCAAGCCCGCCTGCCGCGGCGATGGCGGCGAGCCCGACGGACGGGCCGTTGGGTGCGCTGAGGGCGTGAAACAGACGGCAGGCCAAGAACGCGCCGGATGCGCCAATCGGGTGGCCTCGCGCCAGCGCGCCGCCCTGCGGGTTGGTGTGGGCCTCGGACAGGCCGGTGGCCGAGAGCGTGGCGAGGGCTTGAGCGGCGAAGGCTTCCATCAGTTCGAAATGGTCGATCTGCGCCGGCGACAACGCCGCCTCGGTGAGCACCGCGCGGATGGCGTCGACGGGGGCGAGGCCGGGCTGGCAGGGGGCGCCCCCGCGCATGGCGGATGGCCCGATGCCTACGGCTGGAAGCTTCAGTGCGTGGGCGTGTTCCTCGGTAGTGACGAGGAGCAGGGCGGCGCCATCTGCCTCGGGCGCGGTGTTGGCCAGCGTGATACTCCCTGCGAGCGGTTTGGCGCGGGCCAACAGGCGGGGCGACAGCGCGCGGCCGTAGGGATCTGTCGCCAGCCCCGCGAGCGGCGCAATCTCGGGCAGAGGCGCGGCCGCGAGAGCCTTGGCGTGGCTGGCAGCCGTAAACGCATCTTGCGCGGCACGCGGAATGGCAAGTGCGTCAGCCGCCTCGGCCATGTCAGGGTCACGGGCCGGGTCCGGTGAAAAGCGGGGGCGCAGGTAGGGCTGCGGCGGCCCGCCGTCGGGATCGGTGGCAAGTCGGATGGGGCGGCGCGAGAAGCTCTCGGACCCGCCAGCGAGGATGACGCGGGCGCGGCCGGTTTCGATCAGGCTGGCGGCGAGCGTGATCGCGTCCAGCCCGCCAGTGCATTGCCGGTCGATGGTGAGCCCGCCGACACGGTCTGGCAGGCCAGCGGCCAGAGCCGCCACGCGGGCCGGGTTGCCGCCAGCGCCAAGGGCGTTGGCGAGGATGAGCTCGTCGATATCATCCGTAGAAAGGCCCGTGTCGGAAAGGCAGGCGCGCGCCGCATGGGCGGCGAGCTCTGGCGCGTCGATGCGGGCGAGGGCCCCGCCGCGGGGCGCAACGGGAGTGCGGCGGGCCGCGATGATGACGGCTTTGGGCGCAGTGCTCATCCAGTTGCCTCATCGCTGCGCTCTTCGGTGCGGCGGGCCTCTTCGCTTTGCTCATCGGCTTGCAGGCGGGCGGCAACGGCGGCGAGGTCGGTCTTGCCGGAGGCGCGGCGGGGCCAATCTTCGGGAGCGATTTGGGTGAGGCTGCGCGGTCGGGCCAGCGGCGGCAGGGCGGTAAGAGCGAGGGCCTCGGGCGCCACGGTGCCGCTGTAGGCGGCGACAAGACGGTTGCCGCGCTTGGCATCGGGCTGCGCAATCACGGCGGCCTCGGTAACGCCGGGCAGCGCGAGGAGCGCGGCCTCGACCGCTTCAAGTTGCACCGTCTGTTCGGCGATCCGCACGGCGCGGTCGGCACGGCCCACGATGGACAGCAGACCATTGGTAAGGCGGCCACGCTCGCCCGCTGTGGTGAAGCCGCTGGCATCGCGCTGCGGGTCTGGCGTACCGCCATAGCCTTCGAAGAGGTAGGGGCTCCTCACCCAGACTTCCCCAGCGCCATCCGGGCCGGGGTTTCGGATGTCGAGTGTGACGCCGGGGTAGGGGGCACCGTCAATTGTTATGAAGCTGGTTTCGGCTGCACCGTAGAAGCTGTGTAGCTGCGCCTCGGGGAAGAGGGCGCGTGCCTTGGCCTCACTGGCGGCATCCAGCGCGCCGCCGCCGATGAGGAGCCGGGTGACGGAGGGCGCGGGTGGCCCGGTGAGCAGGCGGATTTGCGAGGGGGTCGCCCAGAGCAGGGTGATCGCGCGCGCGACCAGCGCCGCTTGCTGGCGATCGGGCCGAAGACCGTGGAGCAGATGTGCCTCGGCGCCACAGTGCAGGGCCTCAAGGGCGCCATAGAGCGTGAGAGAATGCGCGAGGCTTCCGAGGGTGGCAATCCGGGCGTTGGGGCCGAGGGACCACGCAGCGCGGTTGATCTCGAAGCTGGCAATCCAGCTGGCCTGCGTGCGTCGGATGTGGCGCGGGCGGCCGGTGGTGCCGCCGGACAGGGTTTCAAACGCGGGCACGGGCTCCGGTGCGCCGAGGTGCAAGGTGGGCGGCGCGAGGCGAAAGGTGGCCCTTGGGGCCGCGTCGAGTGCGGCGCACAGGAGGTCGGCCTCACTGCTCTGGGATGCGGGTGGGCCGAGTGGCACGGGGCCGCCCGGGCCAAAGAGACGGGCGGTGGCGGCAGCGGTAAACCAGCCGCTCATCGTACCCGTTGGAGCAGAGGCCGGGCCATTGCGGTGAGGGCAAAGAAGGCGGCGGCGGTGCACACGATGGTGGGGCCGGTTGGGCTGTCCCACTGATAGGAGAGGCGCAGCCCGCCGAGGGCGGAGCAGGCGGCGATAACCACCGCAAGCGCGGCCATGGCCTCGGGTGTGCGGGCTAGCGGGCGGGCGGCGGCGGCAGGCAGGATCAGCAGGGCGGTGATCAGCAGCGCCCCGACAACCTTGATCGCAACCGCCACGGTGAGGGCGAGAGCGAAGACCAGCAGCAGGTTCTCGCGTCGCGGGTTGATGCCGGAGGCGCGGGCGAGATCGGGCGAGACCACGGTGATCAAAAGGGCCTGCCAGCGCCAGAGCAACGCCGCTGACGTCAGTGCGGCACCGCCCCAGATAAGCCCGAGATCGCTGCGAGAGACGGCGAGAATATCGCCGAAAAGATAGGCTTCAAGGTCAAGCCGGGCGCCGCCGGGGATCAGCGCCACCGCCAGCAGCCCCGCCGCGAGGGCAGAGTGGGCAAGGGCTCCGAGCAGGGTATCGGTGCCGGTGCGGCGGCCGGAGAGGGTGCCGATGGCCAGCCCCATTGCGAGGGCGGCGGCGGCAACACCGACCGGGATGGAAATACCAAAGCCGAGCGAAAGCGCCACGCCCAGCAGGGCGGCATGTGCGGTGGCGTCGCCGAAATAAGCCATGCGCCGCCAGAGCACGAAGCAGCCGAGCAACGCGGACACTAGCGCCACGCCGAGCCCGGCGAGGGCAGCACGGATGAGAAAGTCGTCAAGCATAGCGGCGCGATGTGCCTGTGCGGAGAGATGAGGCGGAGCGTTGGGCCGTGTCAATGGGCATGATCGTGCCCCTTGGCGTGCTCATGATCGTGCGGGTGGGCATGGTCATGCCCGTGGTCGTGAGAGTGGTCATGCTCATGGCGGTAGAGGGCCAGCGCGCCATGGGTGCCGGGGCCGAAGAGCGCGCGATATTCGGCAGAATTGCGCACCACCTCAGGGGTGCCTTCGCAACAGACATGGCCGTTGAGGCAAATCACCTTGTCCGAGGCGCTCATCACCACGTGCAACTCGTGGCTGACCATCACAACAGCGCATCCAATGCTGTCGCGCACATGTTCGATCTGTTGGTAAAACGCGGCCTGCCCGGGTTGGTCGAGGCCCTGGGTCGGCTCGTCGAGCAGCAGGATTTGCGGCTCGGCCAGAAGAGCGCGGGCCAGCAATACGCGCTGAAGCTGGCCGCCTGAGAGGTCGGCCAATTGGCGGTGCTCAAGCGCTGTGACTTCGGCAAAGCGCAAGGCGCGACTGCGGGCATCGGCGCTGACGCGGCGAGGCAGCGACAAAAACCGGGCGACCGTCATCGGGAGGGTCGGGTCCAGCGCGAGTTTTTGGGGCACGTAACCAACGCGCAGGCCGGGCGCACGTGTGATCTGGCCGGAGGCTGGCGCGAGCTCGCCGATCAGGGACTTCAGAAGGCTTGTTTTGCCCGAGCCGTTGGGGCCGACGATGGTGGTGATTTCCTCCGGCTCAAACTCGGCAGAGACCCCGGCGAGCACCGTCTGCCCGTCGCGCTTGAGGGTGATGTCGTGAACCTCGATCAAGGCCGTCATGCCTCACGCCCCGTCTGGCAGGCCGGGCAAAGGCCGCGCGCTTCCACCACGGCGTCTTCCACAGTGAAACCCGCGCCCTTGGCATCGGCGGCCAAAGGCGCTTCTGTGGCCGGCGCTTCGGCGACGAGGCCACAGTCGCGGCAAATGAGAAAGGCCGCCTCATGGTTTTCGCCCGCCTCGGGGTGGGTGCAAGCGATATAGGCGTTCAGCCGCTCAATGCGGTGCGCAAAGCCTTGTTCTGTCAGGAAGTTTAGCGCGCGATAGGCCACCGGAGGCTTGTCTCCCAACCCTTCGGCCGCGAGCCTTTCGAGCACATCGTAAGCCCCGAGCGCCTTGTGGCTTTCGAGCAGGATTTCGAGGACGCGGCGGCGTACGGGGGTCAGCCGCGCTCCACGCGCCGCGCAGGCCTGCTCAGCGGCGGCGATGGCCCCGGTGATGCAGGCGCGGTGATCGTGCGGGGCGAAGCCGGTGGTTCGGGGCATATGGGGGCCGTTATGTTATAACAAGCCGTTACCTAGCCCCTACAGGGCGCGGGTTCAACCCTCGGTATCGAGCCAGATGGTGATTGGACCGTCGTTGACCAGCGCCACCTTCATATCTGCTGCAAAGCGGCCCCGCTGCACCGGCACGCCAAGCGCCGCCAGCGCATCGGCAAAATGTTCATAGAGGGCGCGGCCCACTTCGGGTGGCGCAGCAGCGGAAAAGCCGGGGCGGTTGCCGCGCCGCGTATCAGCGGCGAGGGTGAACTGGCTGACGACAAGCGCCTCGCCGCCAATATCGGTCAGGGCGCGGTTCATCTTGCCCGCCTCATCTTGAAAGATCCGCAGCTTGGAAATGCGGGCGGCCAGCTTTTCGGCTTCGGCCTCGCTGTCGCCCTCCATTGCGCAAACCAGCACCAACAGCCCCGGCCCGATCTGCGAAATCCGCTCGCCCTCGACGGTGACGGAGGCCTCCAGCACCCGCTGCAGCAGCGCCCTCATGCCAGTTCTGCGGCCCAGGGCGGGTTTGCGCCAGCGCGCTGCACGGTGACGGCGGCAGCACGGGTGCCAAGGCGCAGCGCTTCAATAACCACCTCCTTGGGCAGCCCCTCTGCCAGTGCCGATTTCGAGAGCGCCCCGGCCCGGTCGAGCCCGGCGAGCAAGCCAGCGTTGAAGGTATCGCCCGCACCAACGGTGTCGACCACCTCAACCCGTTCGGCCAGCACGGTGTGGGCGCCCGAGGCCGTGTAGGCGGTCACGCCCTTGGCCCCTTCGGTGACGCAAATCATCTTGGGCCCCTTGGCCAAAAGCGCCTCTGCATGGACCGATGGGTCGGCATCGCCGAACATCCACGCGAGGTCTTCATCGGAGAGCTTGAGGATGTCGGTATGGGCGAGCATGGCCTCGGTCCGGGCGCGATACTCGGCCTCGTCGGGGATGAAATCGGGGCGGACGTTGACGTCCATCATGATGAGCTTGCTCTTGGAGTGGCGCTTCATGAGGGAAAAATAGGTGTCACAGCAGGGCTTTACGGCAAGGGAAATGCCGCCGAAGAACACGGCTTTGGCGGTGCGTGGCAAAGTTGGAAGGTCTTTGACGCGGATCATCCGGCCGGCGCTGCCCTCGTCGAAAAAGGCATATTCGGCCTGGCCATTGGTGAGCCGGACGAAGGCCAGCGTGGTGGGGCGATCCGAGCGCATCAGCAGATGGGGTGTGACCTTGGAGGCGGTGAGCCCCTCGACCAGCTGCGCGCCGAACATATCGGTCGAGACGCCCGAAACCAGCCCGGCCTCGGCACCGAGCCGCCCGAGGGCGATCGCCGTGTTAAAGACCGAGCCGCCGCAGACAGGCAGAAACATCGCCTCACCACCCGCAGCTTCGCGGGGCAGCATGTCGATCAGGGCCTCGCCCGCGCAAATGATCATGATGGTCCTCCACTCGCGCCGTTACCGCTAACGGTGCCTTGTTTGCATTGGCTCTAGCCGATAGCGGGGGCATGGCGCAAGAGGCTGGCGCGGGGCGGGTCTTGCCCTATGCCAGCACTCGCCTACTGGCTCATCGCCACGGCGTAGCCAATGCCCCCGGCCACGATCAGGCCCAGCACAACGGCAAAAGCGATCTTCCAGGCCGACCAGGGCCGCTCACCCTGCACCTTGCCCGACTGGCCGTTGACCACAAAGCGGTAGCTCTTGCCCTTGTACTTGTAGGCTGCCAGCCAGACCGGCAGCAGAATGTGCTTGAAGGTGATGTCGCTCATGTCGGTGCTGAGCGAGGCAATCTTCTGCTGGTCGCCGCCGATGTCAAAGCGCACATCGCGGCGGATCTGCGCTTCCATGATGCCCTTGGCCTCTTCGAAGCCCTCAGGCAGTTCCACCTGATAGCCTTCAGCGCGGAAACCGGCGAGGAAGTGGGGGGCGTAGGGCTCCAGCCCGGTGAGGTTCCACGGTTGCAGGCCATCGGTGTACTTTTTCGGCAAGCTGCGCGAGGCGAGCACAAGCACGTCGTCAAACCAGCGTGCAACCCGGCCTCTAACCGGGGTCCATGCGATCTTGCGAACGCGGCGCTGCTCGGGCTTGCCATCCCGCATGACCGTCTGGGTGACGTAGTAATACACCCCGCGCATGCCGGTGTAGCGGCTCTTGGTGTCGGCGTCATAGGTCCAGTAGGGCACGTAGATGCCCTGCATCCGGCGGCCCTTGCGGGCGTACTGCTGAAGGCCCCCGGGCGCGAACCAGAGCTTGCCGAGCCATTCGTTCATCGCATCCCGCGCCTGCTCTTCCTTCAGAGCGAAAGGGACGAGGCCCTTGGGTTTGATGTGGCGGTGGGTGCCGGTGTCGGTAACGATCGGGGTCGCGCAGAAGGGGCATTCGGTGGCGTGGTCGTGCTCGTCGAACTCCACCTGCGCGCCGCAGCTGTCACACTGCAGAACGCGGGTTTCCTCCATCTCCGCTTCGGGCAGTTGCGCCCTCAGCGCGGCCTCATAGTCCAACTCGGTGATGGCAGGCGCGGCCTGGTCTTCATCCACCGCCTCCTCGCGGTGGCCGCAGTGGTCGCACATCAGCGCGCCCGAGGTCGGGTCAAACCGCATGTCTGCGCCGCAGGCGGGGCAGGGGAAGCGGTGCTCTTCGGTGGCGGAGGATTGGCTGTCGGTCATGAAAATCGCGTCTGGGTCAGAATGCTTTGGCAGCAGGTTACGGGAAGGGGCCGGTGGGTGCTAGGGGGCTAAGGGCGGCGCAGCCCCATCCGCGCCATCAGACCGTCTTTCACGATGAACTGGTGGTAGAGCGTGGCAGCGGTATGGGCGGCGGCGGTGAGCAGCAGCAGGGTCTTGAGCAGCTCGTGCACGTCGGCGGCCTCTTCCCAGCGCAGGTAGAAGGCGAAGCCGCCCGACCACGGCGTGGCGATGGCCAGAGCGTAGAGTGCCCAGTGGGTGAGCTCGGCCACACGCTGCTGCCACGCGGGATCGGCCTCGGGCGGGGGTGGCGCGCCGCGAAAGAGCCGCAGGGCGAGGCGGGCGAGCATGAGGAAGAAGACGGTGAGGCCAATGATGCCATGCAGGGGCAGGGCGGCGTCTGCGGGCATGTCTTCCCAGTCGTCCATCTGGTCGGAGAGCAGGAAGGCTGCGATGATGAGGATGACCACCAGCCAGTGGAGGATGACCTGCAGGCGGGAGTAGCTGGTGGGGCGGGGCATCGGGCTGGTCCTTCAACTGCAAGCGCCGCGCCGGTATGGGCGCGGCGCTGTTTCGTTCACGCGATGCTGAGCCGGTGCCTCACACCCCCGGCGGCGGGGGCGGCGGGAGGATGGTGAAGAGTTGGGCCAGCTCTGGGATGTCGCCTGCTTTCAGCCAGCCATCCTGACCGGCGGTCCAGACCGTGCTGTCGCGGGTCAGGCTGCCCTCTTGCACCATGCGGCCCATGCGAGCCTTGGAGAACGGGCCTTCGGTGGCGCCGTTGGCGGCCACGTGCCAAAGCTTCTCGACCGGCGGGGGCGGCGGGGGCGGGGGCGCGGCGTGGGTTGGCGCGGGGGCATAGCCGGGCTGGCCGCCGGGCATGGCGGTGCCATGGGCCGGGGAGCCCCAAGGGCCGGGCTGGGGCTGCTGGGCGTGGCCCTGCGGGTTCATCGCGGCGCCCATCTGATTGGCCATTGCCATGCCCATACCCATGCCAAGGCCGGCGCCCATGCCATTGCCCCCAGCACCGGGGTTGGCGGCGGCGGCGCTCATCGCTTCGGCTGCGGCGAACTGGGTGTATTTGCCCAGATCCCCGACCACGCCCATGGAGGTGCGCTTGTCGAGTACCTCCTCGACGGCGGGGGGCAGGGAGATGTTCTCGATATAGAGCTCGGGGATGATCATGCCGTATTCGGAGAGCGTCTTGCTGACCTCGGCGGAGATGAGCTTGCCCATGTCGCGGGTATTGGCGGCCATGTCGAGCACCGGGATGCCGCTTCCGGCCATCACGCGGGAGGCTTCCTGCACGATGATGTTGCGGATCTGGAAGGTGATCTCGTCAGAGGTGAACTCGCCGTCGGTGCCGACGATCTCTTGCATGAAGAGGGCCGGATCGGAGACCTTTACCGAATAGGTGCCGAAGGCCCGAATGCGGGTCGGGCCGAACTCGGGGTCGCGCAGCATCACCGGGTTTTTGGTGCCCCACTTGTTGTCGTTGAAGCGGGTCGTGTTAACGAAATAGATCTCGCTCTTGAACGGCGACTGGAAGCCATGGTCCCAGTGCTGGAGCTTGGTCATGATCGGCATGTTGTTGGTTTCCAGCATGTACATGCCGGGAGAGAACACATCGGCCAGCTGGCCTTCGTGGATGAACACCGCTGCCTGCCCTTCGCGGACGGTCAACTTTGCGCCATATTTGATTTCGTGCCCATAGCGCTCGAAGCGCCAGACCATCGTGTCGCGGGTGTCGTCTGTCCAATGGATGACGTCGATGAATTCGCCTGAGAGAAAATCGAGAATGCCCATGGCGGCCTCCTGAAAAGTTAATGCGGTGACTATAGCCAACGAGCCAGTGCTGGCCAGTGCCTATCGCGGCGCGGGTGGGGTGCTAGGGGTTTGGCGTCGCGGGGGGCGGCGCAAGGAAGGTGGCACCGCTGCCCATGTCGGGTAGGCCAAAGGCGGTGAGCAGGCCTGGTGGGGGCGGGTGAGGCAGGAGCGCCAGAGCCGAAGGCACCTCACGCCCCGCGCCCAGTGGTAGCATCACCATGGGGCCTGGAGCCTTACGGGCGAGGCTTGCAAGGGGGCTCTGCTCTGGTTCACCGAGGAACCGCGCCCACATCCGGTCCGAAAAACTCTCCTGCGGTTTGTACTGGGGCGTGATGAGCAGGGCCGCGTCGTGTGATTTGGGGCGATTCAATGCGCCGCCATTTTCGAGATGGGTGGCGAGGATGTTCCCGGTGTCGAGGGTCAAGTGAGCGGGCGCGTCGATGACGGATCCCGAGGCGCGCGGCACAGATGGCGTTTGAGGCGGGCGACCAAGCAGAAACACCCGCTGCCCCTGCCAGAGAAAGCTGCGCAGAAGTCGCACGCCCCGTGCGATTGGCACCTGCGCCAAGGCGCGAGGGCTCTCGGCATTGTTGGTATAAAGTGTTGCTCCTCCAAGGATGGGGGAGAGGATGCCTTCCACCCGGCAGTCAGTCGCCTGCGCGGCCAGCGAAGGTGTCAGGCGGGTGGCGTCGTCGCCCTCGCAGGCGCTGTTGGCCAGAGCAGGCAGGGGCGCAAGGCAGCAGAGCAGTGCCGAGAGGATCAGGGGTTTCGATCCGGCTGACAAGTGGCGCGACGAGCCCGGTCGCCGCAGCAACCGTGCGATCAAACCCGGCCCCCCATCGCCTCGGCAACGATCTTCTTGACGATCGGTTTGGCCTCCAGCGCCGTCATGCCCGGCTCAAGGCGCTTGTCGTAGAGGATGCGCAGGAGCATTTCGTCATGGGTGGTGAGCAGGCCAAATTCTTCGTCATCGTTGAAGATCGAGGGGCGGGCCTCGGGGCTGTCATTGGCAAGCCCCAGCCCCTGCGCCAGTTCCTCGTGAATGCAGGACAGGCGCAGCAGATCGGGGTGTTCGGCGCGAATGATCGCCACGGCGCGGGTGTAGACAGAGCTGGTGGCGGTGGTGGTGGCAAAGACGAGGCAGAGCGTGTCGCGCGGGAGGTTCTCGATGGTACGGATGGCGGCACGGTCGATGCCTGGCACCAGCCGCTGCAACTCGGGGCCGATAGCGGCGCGTTCGTCTTCGTTCAGCATCAAGACGGTGAAGTTGCCATTGCCGGTGCCCATGGACATCGGATGGCCGGTTGCCTTGCCGAGGCGGCGCACGTAGCTGGCCACGTTGGCGCGATCCTTAGCGCGCTGGGCCTCGGGCACGCTCTCACCGAAGCGCAGGCCAAAGCGGACGGGTTGTTGCCAGCGGCGCAGGCTGGATTCGGATTGGTGGGCAATCAGCGCCCCGCCGCGGGAGACATATTCATCAAAGAGCGCGATGCGGATAAAATTCTCGGTCAGTTGCCGGTCAGAAAACGGCGTATCGGGGCCGCCGCCATCCCGGCGCAACAACCCACGGGCCAGCAGATCGGCTTGAACGCGGGCGTAGTGGCGGGAGGCGATTCGGCTCGCCTCGGAGCGCTCCTTTGGCCCCGGTTCAGGCAGGTCCGGGCGTTCAGGCGGGGTCGGAGAGGTGACCGGGCCGGTTACCTCCTCGCACCCTGCAAGGGCGAGGGCGGCGATAAGCATTGCCACTCTCGGGATCATTGGCATGCGGCGCAATGCGCGGCTCCTCTCAGCTTTCCGAAACGGCGGTGCCCGCCGCGTCGCCCAGCCCGGTCTTGCGGGCCTTGGCAGAGGCGAGCGTCTCTTTCAGCTCGTGCTCCATCTTCTGAAGTTCCTCCTCGGCCTCGGCGCGCTTGCGCTTGCCCTCATCGGCAATTTGCAGGCTTTCCTGAATGGTCGCCACCAGTTCGGCGTTGGCCGTCTTGACTGCCTCGATATCAAAAACGCCGCGCTCCATCTCGGTGCGGATCTTGGCGTTTGTCTCGCGCAGGTTCTTGGCGTTCTGCGTCAGCAGCTCGTTGGTGAGGTCATTGGCAGAGCGCACGGCCTCGGCGGCCTCGGCGCTGCGCTGGATCGTCACCGCCTGCGCCAGCTGGGTTTCCCAGAGCGGCACGGTGTTGACGAGGGTGGAGTTGATTTTGGTGACGAGGCTCTTGTCGTTCTCCTGCACCAGCCGGATCGAGGGCAGGCTTTGCATCGTCACCTGGCGCGTCAGCTTGAGGTCGTGCACGCGGCGCTCAAGGTCATCACGGGCGGCGCGCAGATCACGCAGCTCTTGAGCCTTCATCACGCCCTCTTCCTCGGGGGCGGCCTGCACCTCGGCCTCCTTGGCGGGGATCGTGGTGGCATCCAGCTCGGCAATCTTGGCCTCGCCGGCGGCGATGTAAAGCGCCAGTTCGTCGTAGAAGTTCAGGGTCTTCTCATAGAGTACGTCGAGCGACTTGATGTCCTTCAGCAGCTTGTGTTCATGGCCTTCAAGCTCGCTGGTGATGTTGTCGATCTGGTCCTGCACGTCCTCGAAACGGCTGAGGAAATTTGCAAAGGGCGCGGCGCGGCCGATCAGCTTTTCCCACCAGCTCCGCTTGCGGCGCACGTCCAACTCGGAAACGGAAAAGCCGCGAATGGTGGTGACCATCTTGCGCAACCCGTCGCCCGCCGGGCCAACGTCCTTGTTTTTCACATCCGCCAGCATGGCCTGCGAGATCGTCTGAAGCTCGGATTGGGCGGCGGAGCCAAAGTTGACGATGGAGCCGGTGTCGGACATGTCCAACTCACCCATGCGCTTGGTGATCTCTGCCGAAAGGGCTGGGTCGGCCTCGGCAAGCGGCACCACGGCGTTGGCATCCACCGGCTCGGGCAGCACCACGGCGTTGACCTCTTCAACCTGCGCCAGTGTCTCTTTGGCCTTGGCGTGAACTTCCTGTTCCATTGTCCCTGATCTCCTTGTTACGCGGGGCTTAATGTGCCCCTTCACGCTGCAGACGGTCGCGCAGCACTTCTATTTCGATGTCCAGATCGGTGCGGTCATCCAGCAGCAGCTTCTCGGTGCGCTGGGCGTAATTGGCTTCCATTTCATCAAGCAGGGCGAGGTAATCAGCCTTGGCCTGCGCATCGCCGTTGCGGCTGTAGATATCGGCAAACTTCACCGTCGCGTCCTTGGCCCCCATCAGGTAGACGCCCATGAACTTGCGCGCTGCCGTCAGATCGCGCGGGTCTTCCTCGACGGTGCGAAACATGGTGCGGGCCGTATCGGAAAAGCGCGCCACGCGGTCGGCCACGCCGCGATCGCCCGCGCGCTTTACCGCATCAGCCATGGCGGCAAGATGGGCCTCGGCCTCATCCACAGCGCGGGCCACACGATCCTGCTGGCGCAGGTCGATGCCCTCCATCCCTTTGTCAGACAGTGGATCAAGCCCGAAGGCAAAACTGTGCAGCCCTGCGCCGAGCACGGCGAAGATGATGGCCTCCACCAGCCCATGCCCGGCAAGCCCAACCACTCCTAGGCCGAGGCCGGTCAGCACCGAGCCAAAAATCTTTCGCGGAATGCCGGGGCGGCGGGCGACCTTGCGCGCTTCCCATGCGTCCTGCGCCTTCAGGCCCTCGCGGGTGAGCCATGCGGCGAGCATCAGCACACCCACGGCCGCCAGATAGAGCGCGAGGCCTTTCGCATCAGAGGTGAAAGCGTGCCAGAAGAAGATCAGCGGCACTACGAACATGAGATTGGAGCGCATCCCGGCCCGCGCCCGGCTGGCCCCTGCGAACTTCGGTGCCATGCTGGAGGCCTTGGGAGCTTCGGGGGCCGCGCGAACATCGTCATCGCCCGCCTGCGAGCCGTCAGGGCTGAACTTTCCACCGTAGCGCTGGGCCATCAGGCACCCCCGCCAGTGAACGCGGCATAGAGCATCAGCGCCAAAAGCAGCGCGTAGCTCAGTTTCTGCAAACCATCTCCAGACATCTCACCCCACCCGCGCCCGCGTGGCGCATATCTTCGCTTATAAGCGAATGATTTTCTGCGGGCCAGCATGGATCGCCCGGTCGCGCTTATCCGTGCTTCGCGGCGTTTCTGTCGGGCTACCTGCGGCGGCGCTGGGGCTTTTTCTTCGGGGCGGGGGCTGGCTTGAACTCCGGGTCCAGTCCAAGCTGGTCGCGCAGAACCCGCGCCTTGATCTCCTCCACCGCGCCAGCCTTCAGGTCTCCCAGCCGGAACGGGCCGTAAGATACCCGCAGCAGCCGGTTCACGGTGAGGTTCACCGCCTCCATCGCCCGGCGAATCTCGCGGTTCTTGCCTTCGCGCAGGCTCACCGTGGCCCAGGCATTGGCGCCCTGCTGGCGATCGAGCGTGATGGTCATCGGCTGGTACTTCACGCCCTCCACGGTAAGCCCACGGCGCAGGGGCTCAAAATCCGCATCCTCCGGCGTGCCGTGCAGGCGCACGCGATACTTGCGCACCCAGCCGGTGGAGGGCAGCTCCAGCCTCCGTTTGATCTCGCCGTCGTTCGTGAGCAGCAGCAAGCCCTCGGAGTTGAGGTCGAGCCGCCCCACGCTCACCACGCGAGGCATGTCCTCCGGCAGGTTGGCAAAAACCGTCTCGCGGCCCTTCTCGTCCCGCTCCGTCGTCACGAGGCCCGCTGGCTTGTGGTAGAGCCAGAGCCGGGGTGGCTCGGGCGCAGCAAGCGGCTTGCCATCGACGGTGATCTTGTCGGCCTCGGTCACGTTCAGCGCCGGGCTGTCGATCTGCTTGCCGTTCACAGTCACCCGACCGGCTTCAACGATCTTCTCCGCCTCCCGGCGCGAGGCAAGGCCGGCGCGGGCCAGCACCTTGGCGATCCGGTCGCCCGCGGGGGTCTTGCTTGGAGGTTTCTCTGCCATGGCCCCGCTCTATCCCTGCGCGAAAGGCTTGCCAAGGGCGCAGGCGCGGGGCAGGGGAGAGGCATGACCTTTACGAGCCATATGGAGACCGCGCTGGACGAAGCCCGCACGGCCGCTGCGCGCGGTGAGGTGCCGGTGGGCGCGGTGCTGGTTGCGCCGGGCGGTGAGGTTGTCGCCCGCGCCGGAAACCGCACCCGCGAGTTGGCGGACCCTTCGGCCCATGCCGAGATGCTGGTGATCCGGCAGGCCTGCGCCGCCGCCCGCTCCGAGCGGCTGCCGGGCCATGTGCTCTACGTCACGTTGGAGCCCTGCGCGATGTGCGCCGCCGTCATCGCCGCCGCTCGGATTGCCCGCGTGGTCTATGGCGCGGCCGACCCGAAGTCGGGCGGGGTGGATCACGGTGCCCGCGTCTTTTCTCACCCGCAATCGCATCATGCGCCGGAAATCATCGGCGGGATTGCCGAGGAAGAGGCCGCGGCGTTGTTGCGAGCATTCTTCGCCAACCGTCGGGTGTGACGGCCAATTTGTTCATTTTCTTGCTTTAAATATCTCCACGGGGGTGTGGGGGTGTGAAACCCCCACGGCCGGAGGGTGTCACCGGGAAACACGGGCAGAGGCTCACAGCTCCACTGCCTCAAGCACACCCGGCTCCAGAACATCCACACCTTTCAGGCCCTTTTTCAGCACCTCCGCATCCTGCGCCAGCGCCGGGAAGGTCTTGTAATGCGATGCGATGACGATCTCGAAGTCAAAGAAGCGCTTTGCCGCCCACGCAGCCTGCTCCATGTCCATTGTGTAAAGACCGCCGCAGGAGAGGATGCCGATGTCGGGCTCGAAGTAGGCACCGATCCATTCCATATCGGCCATGATCCCGGTATCGCCGGAAAAGTAGATGCACTTGCCCTCGGCCCTCAGAACATAGCCAACCTCGGTCCCAGCCGCTCCGCCGTTGTAGCTGGTGGAGTGAGAGGCGGGCACCATCGTTGCCTTGACGCCGCCAAGGTCCACCGTGCCGCCCTTGTTGAAGCCGGTGGCCTCCACGCCCTCTAGCTGGCCGGCGAGCTCCACCATGGTAAACACAGGCAGGCCCTTCTCTGCCGCCATCTCCGGCACGCCCGCGATGTGATCATCGTGACCGTGGGTCAGCAACACATGGGTTGCGCCCGCAAGCGCCTCGTCTCTGCGTTCCGCCGGGAAGACAGGGTTTCCGTCCAGCCAGGGGTCGATCAGGATCACCGCCTTCTCGGCTTCAAGTTTCCAGCCGCCGTGTCCAAGCCAGGTAAGTTTCATGGGGAGTCTCCACAATCTGCGTTCCGGGCGAACCTAGGGCGGCACCGGGGCAGCGTCCACCGCTTGCAGCCCTTGGGCGCGAGCGATAAACGGGCGGTCGACAGCCGATAGGAGTTTCGCCCCATGTCGATCGACACCGAAACCGCGCGCCGTGTGGCGCATCTGGCCCGGATCGCCGTGCCCGAAGAAGACCTGCCTGCACTTGCGGGCGAATTCAACGCGATCCTCGGGTTCATCGAACAGCTTTCCGAGGTGGATGTGGAGGGCGTTGAGCCGATGGTTTCGGTCACCCCGCAACGGTTGAAGCGGCGCGAGGATGTGGTGACGGATGGCAGCCAGCCCGAGGCCGTTCTGGCCAATGCGCCCGATGCCCGCGAAGGCTTCTTTGCCGTGCCGAAGGTGGTGGAATAATGAGCGATCTGACCAAGCTGACGATTGCAGGCGCGCGGGACGCGCTGCGCAAGGGCGAGACCACGAGCGTGGAAATCACAGAGGCCTGCCTTTCGGCCATCGAGGGGGCAGGGGCGCTCAATGCTTTTGTTCACCACACGCCGGAGATTGCGCTGGAGCAGGCCAAGGCCGCTGACGCACGGATCGGCGCGGGTGATGCCCCGGCGATGTGCGGCATTCCGCTTGGCATCAAGGATCTGTTCTGCACCAAGGGTGTAGAGAGCCAGGCGGCCTCCGCCATTCTTGGCGGCTTCAAGCCGGAATACGAATCCACCGTTACCAGCCAGCTATTTGACGCGGGCGCGGTGATGTTGGGCAAGCTCAACATGGACGAATTCGCCATGGGGTCGAGCAACGAGACCTCGACCTACGGCAACGCGGTGAACCCTTGGCGGCGCGGCAGCGATGAGGCGGCCCTGACGCCCGGCGGCTCCTCGGGCGGCTCGGCCTCTGCCGTGGCGGCCGACCTCTGCCTTGCCGCGACCGGCACCGACACCGGCGGCTCAATCCGCCAACCTGCGGCCTTCACCGGGATCACCGGCCTAAAGCCCACCTATGGCCGGGTAAGCCGCTGGGGCATCATCGCCTTTGCCTCTTCGCTTGATCAGGCCGGACCGATGACCAAGGATGTTCGCGACTGCGCGATCATGCTTCAGGCCATGGCCGGGCATGACCCGAAGGACAGCACCTCGGCCGAGCTTGCGGTGCCCGATTTCGAAGCAATGCTGACGGGCGATATCAAGGGCAAGGTGATCGGGATTCCGAAGGAATACCGGATGGAAGGCATGCCCGAAGAGATCGAGGCACTTTGGGCCGAGGGCACCGAGATGCTCAAGGCTGCGGGGGCCGAGATCCGCGATATCTCGCTGCCGCACACCAAGTATGCGCTGCCCGCCTATTACGTGATCGCCCCTGCCGAGGCCTCCTCCAACCTCGCCCGCTACGACGGCGTGCGCTTTGGCCACCGGGCCAAGTTGGCGCAGGGTGACGGCATCGTGGAGATGTATGAAAAGACTCGCGCCGAGGGCTTTGGCGACGAGGTGAAGCGGCGGATCATGGTGGGCACCTATGTGCTCTCCGCAGGTTACTACGACGCCTACTACAACCGTGCCCGCAAGGTGCGTGCCCTGATCAAGAAGGACTTCGACGAGGTCTTTGCCGCAGGGGTCGACGCAGTCCTGACGCCCGCCACCCCCTCCGCGGCCTTCGGGTTGGGCGAGATGGCCGAGGCGGACCCGGTGCAAATGTATCTCAACGACGTCTTCACCGTGACGGTCAACCTCGCCGGTTTGCCGGGCATCGCTGTGCCCACCGGAACCAGCACACAGGGCCTTCCGCTGGGTCTCCAGCTTATCGGGCGCCCGTGGGAAGAGGGCGACTTGCTGAACACGGCCTACGCGCTGGAGCAGGCCGCAGGTTTTGTGGCCAAACCGGGCAAATGGTGGTAAAACCGGCCCAATAGGCAAAAAAGAGAGCAGAGATCTTTCCCATGCGAGCGTGGCTTCCCCTGTGTGCAGCCTTGGCCCTTGCGGCCTGTGATCCGGCAATTCCTGATAGCGGTTCGGGCGTCGGCTTCGGCGACTATGACAGCTATCAGTCGCAGCTCAGGCGCGACACGGCGCTGGCCACTTCTTCGCGGCAAACGGTGCAGCCGCCCGCTGCGCCTGTCGCCTCGGCCTCGGCAAGCCCGTCGGCGGCTGCGCCTTCGGCGACCGGGGCTCCAACCGCAGCAGAGATTGACCAGGCCCTCGGGCGCACCCCCACCACCGCGCAGCCGGTGATCACCCCGGCTGCCCCCGCCCCGGTGCGCACCGCTGCCGCGCCGCGCACTGCAGGCAGCGCCGGAATTTCCGATGAGCAGTCTTTCGAGGCGGTCTCGTCGCGGGAGTCGATTGAGAGTGATGCCCAGAGGATTGCCCGGCAACGTGCGCAATTTGAGCAGGCGCCGGTAACGGCCCTTCCCGATCGCCCGCAGGATACCGGGCCGAATCTGGCGCAATACGCGCTGTCGACCACAAACCAGCCGGGCGAGAAAATCTATCGCCGCGGCTTTACCAGTCAGCGCAAATTTGACCGCGCCTGTGCCTCTCAGCCCTCCGCAGCGCTGGCCCAGCAGGCCTTCCTCGCGGCCGGTGGCCCCAAGCGTGACAAGCTGGGTATGGACCCGGACGGGGACGGTTTTGCCTGTGGCTGGGATCCCCGGCCCTTCCGCGCCGCCAAGGGGTGAGTCGGCCCCAGAGCCCGGCGTGAAGATCCAAAGCTATCCAACGCCCAATCAGGGTGAGCGCCGGGGCGGGGCACGCCCCGATATCGTGCTGCTGCATTACACCGCCATGCCCGACACCGATCTGGTGCTGAAGCGCCTTGCCACGCCCGAAGCCGAAGTGTCGGCGCATTACGTGGTGAGCCCGGCAGGCGGCGTCTGGCAAATGGTCGATGAGGCCGCGCGGGCTTGGCACGCGGGGGCAGGGCGCTGGGGCGGTTGCGATGATGTGAACTCCCGCTCCATCGGCATCGAGATCGTCAATGCCGCCACCGAGCCCTTTGCAGCTCCGCAGATGCGGGCCGTGGAAGCGTTGGTGGGGGGGATAATGGGGCGATGGGCCGTGCCGCCTGAACGGGTGCTTGGCCACTCCGACATCGCCCCGGGCCGAAAGATCGACCCGGGCCCGCGGTTCGACTGGCGCCGCCTCGCCCTGCAGGGCCTCGCGGTGTGGAGCGAGGCCGAAGAGGCGGCAGGCGCCAGTGATGAGGCTGCCTTTTGCCAAGATGCGCGAGCCTTTGGCTATACCGACGATGTGCCGCCCGACACCCTGCTGGCTGCCTTCCGCAGCAGGTTCAGGCCCGGGGCGAGCGGCCCGCTCGATGCCACCGACTGCGCCCGGATGGCCGACCTCGCCGCGCGGTATCCCGTTGACCCAGAGGCGCTTATCGCCTAACCGGGCCTTCGCGCGGATGACCGGGTGGCTGCGGGGGCTCGCCTCCGAGGAAAGTCCGGACTCCACGAAGCAACGGTGCCGGGTAACGCCCGGGCGGAGCAATCCGACGGAAAGCGCCACAGAGAACAGACTGCCCTGCTTGCAGGGTGATGGTGAAACGGTGGGGTAAGAGCCCACCGCGGGGCTGGCAACAGCACCGGCACGGCAAGCCCCACCGGGAGCAATGCCAAATAGGAGCCTCACATGGGCCGCTTCGGCCCCGGGGCTCGGGTTGGCAGCTAGAGGGCACGCGGCAACGCGCGCCTTAGATGAATGGCCACCCCGCCCAGACGCTTCGGCCGACGGGCGGACAGAATCCGGCTTACAGGTCATCCGCGCGATTATTTTTGCCATTCCCCGCCGGGAGTGGTTGACTCGGCCCCCCGCGCGGGTAAAAGGCGGGCTCCAAGATACACATGCGGAGTGCCCCCGTGCGCGCTCCCCCCGCAAGAGGACAACCAAGATGGCCAAACCGACCACCATCAAGATCCGGCTGAACTCCACTGCCGACACTGGCCACTTCTACGTGACCAAAAAGAACGCCCGCACCATGACCGAAAAGATGGTCGTACGTAAATACGACCCGGTCGCGCGCAAGCACGTGGAATACAAGGAAGGCAAGATCAAGTAAGCCCCTCCGCTCCACGACAAAGCTTAGAAAACCGCGCGACGCCCCAAGGCTCGCGCGGTTTTTCTTTGTCCCATAGCCAGCAAACCCCGCGAGCCTCCTTCTCAAGACGGTCCACCAAGGAGGCCAGACCATGCAAACCCAGACCAGTGAAATGCCCGGAAGGGGGCTGCGCCCCGCTCTGCCGCCCTTCACCATCCGCCCCGCGCGCATGGGTGACGTGCAGGCCGTGGGCAAGCTCTTGGCCGCCTCCTACCGTGCCTTGCTGGCGCCGGACTATCCGCCCGAAATTCTCGCCGAGGCGTTGCCGCTGATCACCAGGCCGCAGGCGGCTTTGCTGTCATCCGGCACATACTGTCTCGCCGATACCGGCGATGGGCTGCTGGCCGCCGGGGGCTGGACCTTTCACGCACCGGGCGGCACGGCCACCGGGCCGCGCGAGGTGGGCCACATTCGCCATGTCGCCACCGCTCCTGCGATGGCGCGCCGGGGCGTTGGCCGCACTCTGATGGAGCATGCACTTTTTGAAGCCGAGGCGGCTGGCGTGCGGCGGATGATGTGCTTTTCCACCCTCACGGCAGAGCCCTTCTATGCCGCGCTGGGCTTCGTCTCCCAGGGCGAGATAACCATCACCCTCGCTCCGGGGCTCGAATTTGCCGCCGTGCAGATGTGTTGTGAAATGTGATCCACGCCGCACTTGCGAAGGTCTGTGCCGCATCGCAGAATTGGGGGCATGGAACGGGTGATGATTGTCGGAGGGCCCGGTTCGGGCAAGTCCACCCTGGCGCGGGGGCTGGGGGCGGTTACCGGCTTGCCTGTCTTCCATATGGATCACATCCACTACGGGCCGGGCTGGCAGCAGCGCGAGCCGGAGGTGAAGAGCTGGATGAGCGAGGAGGTTCACCGCAAGCCGCGCTGGATCTTCGAGGGGAACCACTCCCGCACCTATGCCCAGCGGATCGCGCGGGCGGATACGCTGATTTGGCTCGATCTGCCGGTGGGGCTAAGGCTCTGGCGGGTGATCCGACGGCAGCTCCGCTACCTCGGCAAGACGCGCCCCGACATGCCTCGGGGCTGCGTTGAGCGGCTGGATAGGGGGGCGCTCGATTTCTGGCTGTTCATCTGGCGGACCCGGAATAGCAGCCGGGCGAAACTGGTCGATGTCGCTGCCGCCCCACCGCCGCATCTCACGGTCGTGCATTTAAGGTCACGCCGCGAGGTGCGGGCTTGGCTGGAGGCGGTGGAGGGCCGGAAGGGCTTGGCCCAACCGGGGCCGGCATAACGCTGCCGGCCCCGCTCATGCGTGCCTTCAGCCGCGCAGCAGAATCTTGCCGCTGCGACCGGGGGTGAGAGAGGCCTTGACCGCCTCGACCGGCTCGTCGAGCGGAAACTCCCCGCCAGAGGGCAGGTGCAACTGGCCCTTTGCGGCCAAGGTCACCAACTCGCCGATGAGGCGGCCCTTCTCGGCCCCGTCCATCTCGCCGATCACGCGCGAGCCCCAGAAGCCCTTGATTTGCAGGTGGCGCGAAATCACCGACCCGGCCCGCAGTTGCAGCGGATCGCCCGTGGCGGTGCCGAACACGACGAGCGTGCCATCGGTGCCAAGCAGATCGGCGATGTCGGCCACAATTGCGCCGCCGACGCTGTCGATCGCGGCCCGTGCGCCATCCTTCCCAAGGATCTTGCGAGCCTCGTCGACCCAGCCCTCATCGGAGGTGTTCAGCACATTCTCAATGCCCAACTCCGTCAGTTCGTCGATGGCTTCGGCGCGGCGAACGAGGTTGAGGGTTTTCACGCCCCGCGCCTTGGCCAGTTCCGCAAAGATCTTGCCCACGGTGCCGTTGGCAGCGGTCTGCACGACCCAATCGCCTTCGTTGACCTCAAGGTACTCAAGCAGGGCCAATGCGCTGAACGGCATGGCGATAAGCTGAGCGCCGGCCTCGTCGCCGATCTCTTCGGGCAGCGGCACCACGGCCGCTGCGGGCGCAATGAACTGCTCTGCCCATGCGCCGTGGACGCCCGCTGCGACAACACGCTTGCCGATCATCGCTTCGTCCACGCCTTCCCCGACGGCCTCGATGATGCCGAGGGCCTCGGTGCCGCCGACAGCGGGCAGCTCGGGCTTGTAGCCGTAGGTGCCACGCGCGGTCCACAGATCGTGGTTGTGGATGGGGGAGAGTATCATGTCGATGCGGACCTCTCCGGCCTGGGGCCCTGGCACAGCGATATCAGAGGTTTGCAGCACGTCAGCGGGTTCGCCAAAGGTGTCGTAGGTGATGGCTTTCATGGTGTGTCCTTTCTTTTCTGCGCACCCAACGGATGCGCAGGCATTCGGTTTCTTTGTGTTTCGATTTAGGTGAAGAACCGCGTACGGGTGTCTTCCATGGCTTGCTCAAGCGGCAGGCGGTTGCGAGATAGCTTGGCGTGGATGGCCGCGCCGAGCCATTGGGCATAGAGCATCGCGCCACTGCGCTCCGGGTCGGATTGCAGTGCGACAGAGCCGTCCTCCGCCCCCTCTCGCAGCAGGGCCGAGAGCCGCGTGCAAACCTGCGCTACCCCGGCATCGAGGATCTGGCGCATATCTTCCGAAAGATCGGCGATTTCAGCAGCGAGCTTCACCACCAGGCAACGGTCGGCCATCGTGGCGGCCTCGGTGCCGAGCGCGCCGTTGAAGTAGCGTTCCATACGTGTGGCGGCAGGCTGGGGGAGGGCGATGATCGCGTCGAGGGCGGCAACATACTCGGTGACGTAGCCCTCAAGCAGCGCGCAACCGAACGCCTCCTTGGACGGAAAGTAGTAGTAAAAAGAGCCCTTGGGCACATCGGCGGCGGCGAGGATATCCTTTAGCCCAACCCCGCCGAAGCCTCTTTCAAGCACCAATGCGCGGCCCCTTTCGAGGATGCGGGCACGGGTCTGTTCAGATTTGCGTTGCTCGGTCATGTTAGGCATGTAGGAAGTATTAGACCGGTCGTCTAGTAGTGATGGCCGAAAAATCTCGGCAAAGAAAAACCCGCCGGATCACTCCGGCGGGTTTGATCGTTTCAGTCTTTCAACTGTCTCTTATTCGCGCCCGCCAAGCAGCGAGAGCAGGAACATGAACATGTTGATGAAGTCCAGGTAGAGGCTGAGCGCGCCCATGATGGCGGCCTTGCCGAGCCATTCCTGATCCCCATGCGCCGCATGGGCGATGTAGGTGTTCTTGATGTTCTGCGTATCGTAGGCGGTAAGGCCTGCGAAGATCAGCACACCCAGAACCGAGATGGCGAACATCATGCCGCTGGGGTCATAACCCGCGATGAACATCGGCAGGATCAGGTTGACCACCGAGGCGATGACCAGGCCGATCACGCCCATGATCAGGAAACTGCCCCAGCCGGAGATGTCTTTCTTCGTGGTGTAGCCCCACAGGGACAGGCCAGCGAAGGCGACGGCCGTGATCAGGAAGGTCTGGGCAATCGAGAAGTCCGTGTAAGCTACGAAGATCCAGCTGATCGACAGGCCCATGACGGCCGAGAACACATAGAAGAACAGCTGCGCGGCCGCAGAGGACATCT
The DNA here is from genome assembly GCF_056160745.1 of Vannielia sp. ABF1_015. Classification (NCBI taxonomy): domain Bacteria; kingdom Pseudomonadati; phylum Pseudomonadota; class Alphaproteobacteria; order Rhodobacterales; family Paracoccaceae; genus Vannielia; species Vannielia sp. ABF1_015. The sequence continues at coordinate 889,557 of NZ_JBSWXT010000002.1, read as the reverse complement.
TGTTGATGAGCGCGCCGAAGGCGAAGATCATGATCAGCGGAGCGAACATGATCACCCAGCGCAGCGGTGTGGCGAAGAGTTGCATCACCACGGCTTCGCTGTTGCCAGCGGCCCAGGCCACCGCAGCGGTGAGGAAGAGCCCCACCGACATGGTGCCGTACACCTTGTTCATATGGGCCCGGAGGCCCTCGTCGATCTGCGCCGTACGGACGCCTGCGCCCATCGTGCGGATCGGTCCAGTCTCTGCCATTCATGCCTCCATTTGCACAAAATTCATGTCAGCACGCCCGGCGGGCGCACTGCTTGGTGTCAAATATCGGCACAGACGGCCTTGATTTCAAGTGGTTCTGACGGGGAAACGGGTTGTTTCGACACAAAGTTTTCGAGAGCGGCGCCCTCGGGGGGAAAGCGCCGCTCTCTTGGGATGGCGGGATCAGGTCCGCCAGCCCGGGGGAACGTCCCAGAGTTTCCGGGCAGCTTCGGTGCGCGCTGCGTCGGGCGACACGCCGATATCGCGCAGCAGGGTTTCATCGAGCGCGGCCAGAGCGCGGCGCTGACGGCGTAGAGCCAAAAGGCCCAGAACGCGAGCGATCAGGCTGCTGCGGGGAGGGTTGCAGTGTCCGGACAGGGCGCCGGAGGAGAGGGTGGAAGCGGGGGAGCTCATCAGTCCGATCCTTTGCTTTCTGTGAACGTTACGATCTGTTTGATCAGGATGATTGATATATGGCGTGGGGTGGGGCATATTGGAAACGAATGTTTGTGACGCCCGCCATCACGGAGATTGATGATGCCCCGCAACCTGGATCTCACCGCCCTGCGCAGCTTTGTGACCGTCGCTGATTGTGGCGGGGTGACCCGCGCAGCCGGGCAGCTCAACGTGACCCAATCCGCCGTTTCGATGCAGCTCAAGCGGCTGGAAGAGGCGCTGGACCAAAAGTTGCTTGATCGCTCCCAGCGCAAGATTGGCCTGACCCCTGCCGGGGAGCAGCTTGTCAGCTATGCCCGCCGGATGCTGGCGCTGAACGATGAGGCGATCACCCGGCTGACGGCAGAAGAGTTCGAAGGCCAGATCGTGCTGGGCGTGCCCCATGATATCGTGCTGGGCTATATCCCGCGGATGCTCCAACGCTTCGCGGCTGAGTTTCCGCGCGTGCGTGTGCATCTCGTTTCCTCCTTTACACGAAGCCTCAAGGAAGACTTTGCAAAGGGGGCATGCGACATGATCGTAACCACCGAGGACGGGATGGACGAGGGCGGCGAGACGCTTCGCGAGGTGCCGCTCGTTTGGGTGGGTGCCCCGGGTGGCTGTGCGTGGCGGCGCCGACCGTTGCCCCTGGCCTTCGAGGAGAAGTGCTTTTTCAAACCCATTGTGCAGCGTGCGCTTGATGAGGCGGGGCTGCCTTGGACCATGCAGGTCAGCTCAAATTCATCGCGCACTGTGGAGGCAACGGTGAACGCTGATCTGGCCGTGCATGCGATGCTGGAAGGCATGCAGCCGCCCACCACTGAGCCGATCTGCCACGGTGGCGCTTTGCCTGAGCTGCGCTCTTTCCGGATCAATCTTTACGGAGCCGCCAGCCTGAAGAACCCAGCGCAGGAGGCGCTGGCCGAGCTGCTGCGCCGCTCTTACGCGGGGCGGTTGCCAACCACGGGCATGGGCCCCGTGCCGGTTGCAGAGGCGGGTGTGGTGGGCGAGGCGCTCAGCGCCGTGGCTCAACAACGACCTTCCCGGTCGAGCGCCGCGTCCTGATAAGCTCCATCGCCGCGTCGATCTCTTCAAGCGGCAGGCGGTGCGAGACATGCGGCTCCAATCCGCCGGTTTCCCACAGCGCCATAAGTTCCTTGAGTGAGCCGGTCAGCACCTCTGGCGCAAAGCCCATATAGCCGCCCCAGTAGAGCCCCATCACCGTTAGGTTCTTGACCAGCAGATGATTGGCTTTGATCTGCGGCACCTTGCCCCCGGCGAAGCCAATGGAAAGCAGGCGGCCCTCGGGGCGAGCGGCGCGAAAGCAGTCCGAAAACAGCGGATCACCCACAGAGTCATAGAGCACGTCGATGCCGCCAAGTGCCTTGAGCTGGCCGCGAATGTCCTCGCTGGTCGCGTCGATCAGGTGGGTCGCTCCGGCTTTTTCTGCAACAGCAAGCTTGTCGGCCCCGCGCGCGATGGCCACCACCACGGCGCCCAGCTTGGCCCCCAGTTCCACTGCCGTCAGCCCCACGCCTCCGGCCGCTCCGGTCACCACAAGGCGCTCGCCCTTGGCGAGCCGGGCGCGATGAACGAGCGCGAGATGAGATGTGCCATATGCAACAAGGAACGCTGCGGCGATATGGAACGGCATGGCATCGGGCAGCCTGAGGCAGCGGTCAGCCGGAAAGCACCCGGCTTCGGCCAGCCCACCACGCCCGCCGAAAACACCGATGCGATCCCCGAGTGCAAAACCCTCCACACCTTCACCGAGGGCAGTGACGGTGCCGGCCAACTCGATTCCGAGGGTGAAGGGGGCGGGAGGCGTGTCTTGATATGTGCCCTCAACCATCAGCAGATCGGCGAAGTTGAGCCCGCAGGCCGCAATCTCCACCGCCACCTCTCCCGGCGCCGGTTTTAGCGCGGCAATCTCGGTAAGGGCCGGGCGTTCACCCGTCTCGGTAACACGGTAGGCCTTCATCACATCCCTCCAATTGCGCACCATCCCTACGAGCTGTCGAAAAATTGCGCAATCCTGTGGGTATTTGCAAAATGCAATTGCAATTCGCGAGAGTTCACGGCGTCAACCAAGCGCAACTTATAATTGTATCGAGACTCACGTCTAAACTTGCCGTAGTAAGGTCATAGTTGCAGGCTCTGAAATGCAGGATAACATCGCAACCCTCTGTTTTTAAAGGGAATGATGATTTAATATCAAACAAATATGATAAATCTCAGCGGGTTCGCCCGTTTTGGCACGAAAGTTGCTGTGTACTAGGTGGAGAGATATGAAGGAGACATTCATGAAGCATCCGGTCGACATCCATGTTGGTAAGCGCGTTCGGCACCGTCGTTGGATGGTGGGGATGACGCAGCAGCAGCTGGCCGAGAAGGTCGGGATCAAGTTTCAGCAGATCCAGAAATACGAGACCGGCATGAACCGTGTAAGCGCATCGCGCCTTTGGGACATCTCCCACGCGCTCGAGGTGCCAATCTCCTTTTTCTTCGAGGGGCTTAGTGAAGATCTGCCGCAGGTGTCCAAGACCGATGCGGTCGAGGGCGAGGGCGTTCCGGGCGACATTCTCGGAGACCGCGAGGCGCTGGAACTGGTGCGCAGCTACTACGCCATCCCTGAAAGCCAACGCCGCCGGCTCTTTGATCTCGCCCGAGTTTTGAGCGATGTGAACTGAGCAAAAGCAACCACCTGTTGCCGGTGCCACCAAGAGAGCGCCCCCACCCAGGGGCGCTTTTCTCGTTTTACGGGGTGCGCTATGGCTGCTGAAAGGCAGGGAGAGGCATATGTTGCGCGAAGAAATCATGGAAGAAGAGGCGGCCGAGCTACGGGCCTGTGGCGCGGCAATGGCCGATGCGGCTCGGGCGGCGATCCTGCCACATTTCCGCACCCCAATGCTGGCCGACAACAAGGCAGGCCCCGGTGGGTTTGATCCGGTCACCGTTGCAGACCGCGCCGCCGAGGAAGCCATGCGCGGGGTTTTGGCCGAACGGCGCCCGCAGGATGCAGTGCTGGGCGAGGAGTTTGGCCACCAGGCGGGCGAGAGCGGGCTGACCTGGGTGCTCGACCCGATCGACGGGACCCGCGCCTTTATCTCCGGTACCGCGAGCTGGGGCGTGCTGATCGCGCTGAACGATGCGCGCGGCCCGTTTTATGGCATCATCGACCAGCCCTATATGGAGGAGCGTTTTCAGGGTGGCCTTGGTGCGGCGCAGCTCACCGGCCCGCGCGGCGAAACACTGTTGAAAGTGCGCGAAGGGCGCAGCCTCGCGGAGGCGACAGTGTTCACCACCTTCCCGGAGGTCGGCACCGAGGCCGAGGCCGCCGCATTTCGGCGCGTCGCGAGCAAAGCGCGGCTTACCCGCTACGGGCTGGATTGCTACGCCTATGCCCTGCTCGCCCTCGGGCAAATCGACCTTGTGATCGAAGCAGGTCTGCAAAGCTATGATATTGCCGCACCGATTGCCGTGATCGAGGCAGCAGGCGGCGTCGTGACAGATTGGGAGGGCGGGCCGGTGCACGAGGGCGGCAGGGCCCTCGCCGCAGCCACGCCCGAGCTACACCGCGCAGCGATGGCGCTCTTGGCCGAGCAGGCCGCATGACGCATCGCCTCATCCGGGGCGGCCATGTGCTGAGCATGGACGATGCGCGCCGCGAAGGCACATTAGATGTGCGTTTGCGCGGCGGGATCATCGAAGAGATCGGCCCGGGCCTTGCTGCGGATGGGGCCGAGGTAATCAGCGCCGAGGGCTGCCTTGTTACGCCCGGGTTGGTGAATACGCATCACCACATGTTCCAAAGCCTGACCCGCGCCGTGCCAGCGGGCCAGGATGCGCGGCTCTTCGGCTGGCTTCAGGCGCTTTACCCGATTTGGGGCCGGATGACGCCGGAAGACATCCGCCTGTCCGCCAAACTGGCCTGCGCCGAGCTTGCGCTCTCGGGCTGTTCGATGAGCTCTGACCATCTTTATCTTTTTCCGAACGGTGCCAAGCTGGAGGACAGCATCGAAGGCGCGGGCGAGGTCGGCATCCGCTTTCTCGCCACACGCGGCGCGATGAGCATTGGAGAAAGCAAGGGCGGGCTGCCGCCGGATGCCTTGGTGGAAGATGAGGCTGCAATTCTGGAGGATTGCGCGCGGGTGGTGGACGCGTTTCACGACCCGTCGCCGGGGGCGCTGGTGCAGGTGGGCCTTGCGCCCTGCTCGCCGTTTTCGGTCAGCCGCGAGTTGATGCGGGATGCCGCTATCTTGGCGCGCGAAAAGGGCGTCCGGCTGCACACCCATCTGGCCGAGAATGATGAAGACATCGCCTATTCCGAAGCCAACTTCGGCTGTCGTCCCGGCCAATACGCCGAAGAGCTTGGCTGGGTCGGCGAAGACGTGTGGCATGCCCATTGCGTAAAATTGGATAGCGCAGAAATAGATCTTTTCGCCCACACAAAAACAGGGGTCGCCCATTGCCCCTGCTCCAACTGCCGCCTCGGTTCGGGGATCGCGCCAATCCGGGCGATGCGTGATGCGGGGGTGCCGGTGGGGCTGGGCGTGGACGGCTCAGCCAGTAATGACGCGGGCAATCTGGCCGCAGAGGCGCGCATGGCATTGCTGGTGGCGCGGGTGCGGGACGGGGCCGATGCCATGCCCGCGCGCGAGGCTCTCGAGATTGCCACGCGGGGTGGGGCCGAGGTGCTTGGGCGCGGTGGCCACCTTGGCCAGCTTGCGCCGGGGTTTCGCGCCGATGTCGCAATCTGGGACATGGCGGGTCTGGAGGCGGCAGGCAACTGGGATCGCGCCGCGCTATTGCTGGCCGGGCCAACGCAGGTCCGCGACCTGATCGTGGAGGGGCGCGACGTGGTGCGCGCCGGTGCGCTGGTAGGCGTCGATACACGGGAGCTGGCGCAGCAGGCGGCAGCGGCGGTGGCCCGGCTGGCCAACGGCACGTGAGGAGGCCAAGTATGTTACAACACTGTCGGATCGCCATGGCCACAGGCCTGCTGATCACTCTCGCGGCCTGCGTGCCCGCGCCACCCCCCGCCGCGCCTGCGGCAGGTTTGGACGATAGCTCTACTCCGCAATCACGCACTCCAACCACACCGGGCAGCGTAGGGTCGGCGCTCAACGCATACCGCGCGTCTGGCGGGCTAACGCCGCTCACAGCCCACCCGGCCCTGATGCGGGCGGCGCAGGATCAGGCGGCATACCTTGCCGCAACGGGGCGCACAGGCCACACCGGGCGCGGCGGCTCCAGCGTGATGGACCGGGTGCGGGCGCAGGGCCTTCAGGCCTGTCTCGTGGCAGAAAACCTGTCGTTCGGTTATCCAACGGCTGCGCAGGCGGTGGCGGGGTGGAAGGGCTCAGCCGGGCACAATCGCAACATGCTGCTCCCGAATGCCAGCCTTTACGGTGAGGGCCATGCAGGTGCGGTGCGGGTCTTGGTGCTGGCGCGGCCCTGTTAAAACGCCGCGCGGTGGGCGCTGTGCTCAGCGGCGGCCAACGCCACCGATCCAAACGGCTTTGATTGCGCGGTCGTCCCCCATCATCATCGTCGGAAACACCGCCTCCCAAATATCACCCGCACGCGCGGCCCGCTGGGCGATGGCGGGGGTGGAGGCAAGATCTAGTGCAATGATATCGGCGGCACTTCCAACCGCGAGCGTGCCCACCTCGCTCTCCATCCGCAACGCGCGGGCCGAGCCTTCGGTGGCCAGCCACAAAAGCTGCGCCGGGTGCAGCACCGCGCCATTGAGCTGGCTGATCTCATAGGCGGCCCCCATGGTGCGCAGCATCGAAAATGACGAGCCGCCCCCCGTATCAGTCGCCAAGCCGGTTGTAACACCCTCCGCCGCCAACCCGGCGGCATCGAAAACACCGGAGCCAATAAAGGTGTTCGATGTCGGGCAATGCACCACCGATGAGCCGCTCTCGGCCAGTCTTGCCCGCTCTCGCGGAGTGAGGTGGATGGCATGGCCAAAGAGGGCCCCCGGGCCGATGAGGCCGTGCCGCTCATAGGTGGCAAGGTAATCCTCGGCATCGGGGCAAAGCTCCTTTACCCAGGCAATTTCTTCCGCCTGCTCACTAAGGTGCGTTTGCATGGCACAATCCGGGTGCTCGGCCCAAAGTGCGCCCATGGCCTCCAGCTGCGCTTCGCTCGATGTGGGCGTGAAACGGGGGGTTATGGCATAGCGCGCGCGCCCTTGCCCATGCCAGCGCTGAAGGAGCGCCTTGCTCTCGTCATAGGCCCGCTCAGGCGTATCGAGCAGCGCCTTGGGCGCGTTGCGATCCATCGCAACCTTGCCGCCCACCACCGCCATGCCTCGGGCCTGCGCAGCCTGAAAGAAGGCAGTGACGCTCTCGGGGTGAGATGTGCAGAAGCTGGCAACCGTGGTGGTGCCATTGGCGATCGCCAGATCAAGGTAGCGCCCAGCGATCGTGGCGGCGTAGAGCGCATCGCTAAACCGGCTCTCTTCGGGGAAGGTATAGCCTTCCAGCCAGTCGATCAGCCGCTTGCCCCATGAGGCGATGATGCCGGTTTGCGGATAGTGGGCATGGGCGTCGACGAAGCCGGGAAGCAGCAGCGCCGCGCCATAATCCACCCGGCGAGCGGTGGGGTGTGCCTCTCCCAAGCGCGCCGCGGGGCCGACTTCGGCGATCTTCCCGCCCCGCAAAAGGATCGCCCCGCGCGACAGGTGGCGGGCGCAGTCCGGCGCAGGCGTAGCAAAGGGATCGTCGGTAAAGTCGATGATCTGCCCAAGCAGCAGGGTCTCTGGGGCCGAAGACTCGGCGTTGGGCGGGGCAGAGGCAGACATGCCCCGGAGATTAAGCGGGCCCTGCACGGCGGACAATGCGTGAAATGATGTAACCAGCGGCGCAAGTTGCGAATTCACGCCGGGCTCCGGCCTGCAGGCCGCTGATTTCGCGCTCCTGCGCTTGCGCCACCCGGCGCGTGCAATATGGTGGCCGCAACGCCGAGCAGAGGGGCCGCCAATGAGCGAAGAGCCGACCACCGAGATCGAGGAGGAAGAGCGCCCCGAGGAGCGCGAGGAGCAGGATTACTCGCTCCGAACCCCCTTCGTGCAATCGGTGCTCGAAGCCACCTTTGCCGATGACGTGGTCACTCTCTCCGAACTGCTCGACCCGCTGCACCCCGCCGACATCGCCGACCTCTTGGAACAGATCGGGGCAGGGCCGCGGCGCGAGTTGTTGATGCTCTGGGGCGAAAGCGTCGATGGCGACATCCTCTCGGAACTCGATGAGACGATCCGCGAAGACGTGATCGCCACCCTCTCGCCCGAAACCCTCACCGAAGCCGTCCGCGAACTTGACTCCGATGACGTGGTCGACCTCGTCGAAGACCTCGAAGAAGACCAGCAGGAGGCGATCCTCGAAGCGCTCCCCGCCGCCGACCGGATCGCGGTGGAAGAAGCGCTGTCGTGGCCCGAAGAGTCCGCCGGGCGTTTGATGCAGCGGGAGGTGGTGCGCGCGCCAGAGCATTGGAGCGTGGGCCAGATGATTGATTTCATGCGGGCCGAGGGGCGCGAGCTGCCCGAGCAGTTCTACCACGTCATCCTGATCGACCCGAAGATGCACCCGGTCGGCTATGTCGCCCTCGGGCGCATCCTTGCCAGCCCCCGCGAGGTTTTGCTCGCGGAGATCAAGGAAGACAGCTTTCGCACCGTGCCGGTTGATCAGGACGAAGGCGAGGTGGCCTATGCCTTCAACCAGTATCACCTGATCTCGGTCCCGGTGGTGGATGAAGGCGAGCGGCTCGTCGGCGTCATCACCATCGACGATGCCATGGCGGTGCTGGATGACGAGGCCGAAGAAGACATCCTGCGCCTCGCGGGTGTGAGCGACGAAAGCCGGGTGACCGACCGGGTGTGGGAAACCACCAAGCGGCGCTTCCCCTGGCTCGCCGTCAACCTCGTGACGGCGATCATGGCCAGCCTCGTGATCGACCAGTTCGAGGCGGTCATCGCGCAACTGGTGGCGCTGGCCGTGCTCATGCCCATCGTGGCGTCGATGGGCGGCAACGCAGGCACCCAATCGCTGACCGTGGCGGTGCGCGCGATCGCCACCAAAGACCTCACCGGCTCCAACGTGTGGCGGGTGATCCGGCGCGAGGTTCTTGTGGGCCTGCTGAACGGCCTCGCTTTTGCCGCGCTGATGGGGCTGGTGGGCTGGATATGGTTTGGCACGCCAATGCTCGGGGCGGTGCTGGCGCTGGCCATGGTGATCAACCTCGTGGTGGCGGGGCTGGCGGGCATCTTGGTGCCCGTGGTGCTCGACAAGTTCAACATCGACCCGGCCCTGGCCTCCGGTGCCTTCGTGACGACGGTGACCGATGTGGTCGGCTTCTTCGCCTTCCTCGGCCTTGCCGCGGTGCTGCTGCTGTGAGCCTTGCGGAAGAGAAGCGCGCTGCCCGGGCCGCAGCGCTGGCGCGACGGGCCGAGGCCCATGCAGAGTGGTCGGGCCACGCGGCCGGCCACCTCTCTGAAGTGCTCGCGGGCTACAGGGGCGTGCCGCTGGCAGGCTACATGGCGATGCGCGACGAGATCGACCCTGCGCCCACCCTGGAAGAGGCCGCCGCCCATGGCCCCGTCGGCCTGCCCACCATCACAGCACCCGCCACGCCGCTGGTCTTCCGCCTCTGGGAGCCGGGGGCCGAGATGGTGCCCGCGCGCTTCGGCACATCCGAGCCGACCGGCGCAGTGATGCGCCCCGAAATCCTCGTGGTGCCGCTGGTGGCCTTCACCCGCGACGGCGCACGGCTCGGCTACGGTGGGGGCTTCTACGACCGCACGCTTGAACTGCTGCGCCGCGACGGGCCGGTGCTGGCGGTGGGCTTTGCCTACGGCGCGCAGGAAGCCGAGGCGCTGCCGCTGGAGCCAACAGATGCGCCGCTGGACATGATCGTGACCGAGCGCGAAGTGATTTCGCTGTAGCGCCGCGCGTGGCGGACCGCCCACCCACCCGCCCCGTTCCGCCACGCGCGGCGTGACCAGGTGCGGGGTGCTTCGTGGCACCGTCGGAGCGGGGGCGCTGCCCCCACACCCCCGGGAGTATTTGCAGCAAGAAAATGATGAGACCCTCGGGCTTGCCCTGAGGCCGGTTGCAGCTTAGGCCAATGGGATGCGGATACTTTTTCTTGGCGATGTAATGGGACGCGCGGGCCGCTCAGCGGTGGCCGAACGCCTCCCCGGGCTGCGCGAGGCGTGGCGTCTGGATTTCGTGGTGGTCAACGGCGAGAACGCCACCTCTGGCGCGGGGCTCTCGGCGGCCCATGCGAAGGGCCTGCTTGAGGCGGGCGCTGATGTGATCACTCTTGGCGATCATGCCTTCGACCAGAAGGAGATGCTGAGTTTCATCGGCAATGAGCCTCGTGTCCTGCGGCCCATCAACTTTGCCAAGGATGCCCCCGGCAAAGGCTTCCGGGTGTATGATGCGCCGGGGGGGCGCAAGGTGCTGGTGGCGCAGGTGCTTGGGCAGGTCTTCATGAAGCGCTGCTTCGACGACCCGTTCTCGGCCATTGAGCCGGTTTTGAAGTCGCACCCGCCGGGCGGCATGGTGCAGGCGGCATTGATCGACGTGCATTGCGAGGCGACCAGCGAGAAGATGGGGATGGGCCACTTTTGCGACGGGCGCGCGAGCGTGGTGGTGGGCACTCACACCCACGTGCCCACAGGTGATGCGCAGCTTCTGCCCAAGGGCACGGCCTTTCAGTCCGATGCGGGGATGTGCGGCGATTACAATTCGGTGATCGGAATGGAGCCTGACGAGCCGCTGCGCCGCTTTGTGACAGGCATGAGCAAGGGGCGGTTCCAACCCGCGATGGGCGAGGCCACGCTATGTGGGCTCTACGTAGAAACCGATGACCGGACGGGGCTGGCCAAGCGCGTGGTGCAGGTGCGCCAAGGTGGCCGGCTGGAGCAGACGGGCCCGGCCTAGGCACGCAACCGGATCGGCCCTGCCACGTTGTCTGCCTGACAACGTGAAAGGACCGACATGACCGATAAGACACTCTTCATCACCGGCGCTTCCTCCGGCATCGGAGCCGAAACCGCACGCGCCGCCGTTGCCCAAGGTTGGAAAGTGGGGCTCTTCGCCCGTTCCGAAGACAAGCTCGAAGCCCTTGTGGAGGAACTTGGCGCCAAGGCTTTGGCGCTGCCGGGGGATGCCACCTCGCTTAACGATCAGCGCGGCGCGATGGAGCGCCTCGCCAGCCACTTCGGCCGGGTCGATGCGGCCTTTGCCAATGCGGGCATGGGCCTTGATACCCCCGGCACCCGTGATGGCGACCCAGAGGAATGGGAGGCGATGATCCGACTCAACATCCTTGGCGTCATGTGGACGGCCAAGGCGGCGAGCGCGCATTTTGACGGCGGCGGCCACCTTTTGCTGACCGGCTCGGCGGCGGGGCGGAGGCACATCAAGGGCTCGCTCTACGGTGCCACCAAGTGGTTCGTACATGGCTATGGCGGCAATCTCGCCGAGGAATTCCGCGAATTTGGCGCGCGGGTCACGGTGATTGCGCCGGGCATGGTCGACACGGCCTTCTTTGATGAGGCCAAGCCCGACAAGCTGAAACCAGAAGACATCGCCCGCGCGGTCGTCTTTGCGCTGGAGGCCGATGCGCGCGCCAGCGTGCAGGAGGTCTTCGTAATGCCGACAGGCTGAATGGTTGGGCGGGCGGCAGGCTAGAACAGCCTGTCGCCCTGCTCGTCGATCATTTGGCGGGCCTTGCGCAGGCTGGCCTCGGTGGCGTCTTCCTCGGAGGCGATCACATCGGCACGGATCATGTGGTGGCGCTTGCCATCCTTCTCGATCACCGCGCCGATGCGAAACCCGCCGGGGGCCTGCTCCGGGCAGGGGGTAATCGTGAAGCCCGCGTGCGCCACAGGGTCGGGGGCAGGGGGCTCGGATTTTCCGAAGAGCTTGGACAGCAGAGACATGTGCTTACTCCATGTGATCTAGATAATGGGTAACGCAATCCTGCACCCGGCGGAACCTGTCGCCCCCCAAATGGGTGCCGCCGAACCAGCGGGTGACGATGATAACATGGCCGGTGAGGTTGGCCCGCTCCAGCATCCGCACAATCACCATGCCCGCGCCCGCCTCGCCATCGTCGTTCTTCACGGGGCCGTGCTCGGTGAGGAACGCCCATGTGTTGTGAGTGGCCTTGGCGAATTTCTTGTTTCGTTTCAGCTCCTTGACGAGGGCGAGCGCTTCGGCCCTCGAAGCAGCCGGGCCGCCGGAAACGGCGTATTTCGAGCCGCGGTCTGTGAGGATGTTGTCGTGGGTGATGAGGGGCATGGGAAACCGATTATTGTGGCGCGGGGTCGGCAGGAAGCAAATTAGTAGCTTGGTTAAGAAGCCCGGACTCTATTGGTTTAGAGATACTCAGTTCATCAGATGGCCCGCGAACATGAAGAGTTTGGCCCGCGAAGCCGGAATAGCTAGCAAGATCAGAAGCGTAAAATGACACGCGCCAATGAAATTGAGTTGCCAACCGAACGGTTGCTTGCGGGTTTTGTGGCGAAAGAATTTCTGGGAGAATTTGGCTCCTGGATAGCCACCAAGCGCGGCGACGAACAGAAGCGTACTCTCGGATATGCGCCATTCACGTTGCTGCGCTCGGCGCTTGTCGATGCTGAACAGAGCGATGGTTAGAGTGTTGATCGCCAGTAGGCCGAGAAATGCCAACAGCACCGCTTGCGGTGCTGTCAGCTGGAATAAAGAGAGCATCTCTGGTCGCCTATAAAGCGCGGATCACTGATCCAAGAAACTCCGCAGCTTCCGGCTCCGGCTCGGATGCTTCAGCTTCCGCAGCGCCTTCGCCTCGATCTGGCGGATACGTTCGCGGGTCACCGAGAACTGCTGGCCGACTTCTTCGAGCGTGTGGTCGGTGTTCATCCCGATGCCAAAGCGCATCCGCAGCACGCGCTCTTCACGCGGCGTCAGCGAGGCCAGCACCCGCGTCGTCGTCTCTTTCAGGTTCTCCTGAATGGCCGAGTCCAGCGGCAGCACGGCATTCTTGTCTTCGATGAAGTCGCCAAGCTGGCTGTCCTCCTCGTCGCCAATCGGCGTCTCCAGCGAGATCGGCTCCTTGGCGATCTTCATCACCTTGCGAACCTTCTCCAGCGGCATCTGGAGCTTCTCGGCCAGTTCCTCCGGCGTCGGCTCGCGTCCGATCTCGTGCAGCATCTGGCGGCCCGTGCGCACCAGCTTGTTGATCGTCTCGATCATATGCACCGGAATACGGATCGTGCGGGCCTGGTCCGCGATCGACCTGGTAATCGCCTGACGGATCCACCATGTCGCATAGGTGGAGAACTTGTAGCCGCGGCGATACTCGAACTTGTCGACAGCCTTCATCAGGCCGATGTTGCCTTCCTGAATGAGATCAAGAAATTGCAGGCCGCGGTTGGTGTATTTCTTGGCAATCGAGATCACGAGGCGAAGGTTGGCTTCCACCATCTCCTTCTTGGCCTGCCGCGCCTCTTTTTCACCCTTCTGAACCTGCTGCACAATGCGGCGGAATTCGGGGATGTCGACGCCGACGTATTGGCCAACCTGCGCCATATCCATGCGCAGCTCGGCGACCTTTTCGGCACTCCGCTCGAACAGCGCCTGCCAGCCACGGCCCGACTTTTCGGACATCCGTTCCATCCAGGTCGGGTCCAGCTCGTAGCCGCGATACTCTTCGATGAACTCGCGACGGTTCAGGCGGGCCTGATCGGCCAGCTTCACCATCGCGCTGTCGATCGACATGATCCGGCGGTTGATGCCGTAGAGCTGGTCGATCAGCGCTTCGATCCGGTTGTTATGCAGGTGAAGCTCGTTCACCAGCAGCACGATCTCGCCGCGCAGCTTCTGGTATTTCTTCTCGGCCTTGTCAGAGAACGAGCCATCCTCGTTCAGCGTGGCCGACATCCGCTGGTCCTGCATCTCGGCCAGCTCGGTGTAGTCGCGGGCGATGACGTCGAGCATTTCCAGCACGCGCGGCTTGAGCGCGGCCTCCATCGCGGCGAGCGACATGTTGGCCTGCTCGTCATCGTCGTCATCATCGTCGTCCGAGGCAATCGGATTGCCGTCGGCGTCGAGTTCCTGCTTCTCTTCTTTTTCGGTTTCCGTGGAGGTGGCGGTGGATGCGGCGGGGGTGGCTTCGGCCACCTCTTCATCGTCGTCCTCATCGCCATCGACGCCCCGGCCGAAGGTGGTTTCAAGGTCGATGACATCACGCAGCAGGATGTCTTCGTTCAGAAGTTCCTCGCGCCAGATGGTGATCGCCTGAAAGGTCAGGGGGCTCTCGCAGAGCCCGGCGATCATCGTGTTGCGGCCAGCCTCGATGCGCTTGGCGATGGCAATCTCGCCCTCGCGGCTCAGCAGTTCCACCGAGCCCATCTCGCGCAGGTACATCCGCACCGGGTCATCGGTGCGATCGAGCTTTTCGGTCTCGCTGGCCGAAACGGCGACTTCGCGCGACGAAGAGGTTTCGACCACGGCGGTCGAGCCCTTGCTCTCGTCTTCATCCTCGTTCTCGTCGTCCTCGGTCACCTGAATGCCCATCTCGGAGAGCATCGACATGACATCCTCAATCTGGTCCGAAGAGACCTGATCGGGCGGCAAAACCTGATTGAGCTGATCGTAGGTGATGTAGCCGCGTTCACGCGCCTCGGCGATCATCTTCTTCACTGCCGCCTGGCTCACGTCGAGCATCGGCTCGGCCTCGGCGTCGTCGGGCTTGTTGTCGTCGTTGTCCTTGGCGGCCATCTAGCTCTCCTGAAGGGCGTTTCGGGCAATCCGTGCAAACGCGCGATTCGGGCTTCCCGAATCAATAACGCGAATCACCGGAGATTCCAGCCGAACCCCATAAAAATTGATGTGAAAGGCGTGCGCCCTGTGGCGGTTATGTCGACAATTCGACTCATTCCTGTTTGCCGCGCGGTTTCGGGTGCCCGATCTGCTCCAACAGAGCGTCGAGGCTGGCGCGTTCGCTGCGGTCGAGGCGGGCGCCGTTTGGGGCGATGTCATAGTCGGCCTTGTCGGTTTCCTGGTTGGTTGCGGCGCGATGCCGGGCTTCTGACGCCTGCCCAAGCCGCCAGGTCAGCCCCTCATCGGCCAACCCGTCAATCTGGTGCATCGCTTCGGCGATCTCACGCGCGGCCCCGCGATCGGCAGAGAGGATTGCGAAATCCATGGCGAGGCACATACGAGCCAACTCGGTGTCGCCGGGATTGCGGATGCAGGGCGCAATGCGGACATGTGCCGGTGTGAAGAGTTTTTCAAGGGCGGCATGGCCGAATTCTTCTTCCAATGCGCCACGGGGGTCGGGGGCATCGGCGTGGGTCAGCAGCGCCATGGCAACGGCAGCATGGCCGTCGCCCTTCCAGTCGAGCTCTTCGATGGCATGGGCAAATTCATCGGCCAGATCAGGATGCGTGAGCAGGGTGGCGAGAATCACCGCTTCGCGCAGTTGCTCCTCGATCTCGGCGCCGGCGGCGGCCAGTGCCGAACTGCGGGTAGAGGGCGTAGGAAGCGCCGGGGGCGGGGTGCCGCGCGGGCGCCACGCACGCTGCTGGGGGGCGCTGCCCTGTTGGGCCGGAGCAATGGTGGTGCGGCGCGGGTTGAACAACTCCCATTTGCGCTGCTTGAAGTCTTCCTCGTAGTGCCGCCGCACGTCGGGGTCTTGGATCAACGCAGTTGCGGCCCGCAGCGAGGCATCCAACGCGGCGCGGCGCTCGGGGCTGTCGAGCGGGCGATCTTCGGTTTCGCGCCGCCAAAGCATGGCAGAGAGGGGCTCGGCCCGGTCAAGCACGGCTTGCATGGCAGGCGGGCCTTCGGCGCGAAGCAGGTCGTCCGGGTCTTTTCCTTCGGGCATCAGGGCAAAGCGAAGCGAGCGGCCCGGGCCGATCTGCGGCAGCGCCATGTCGATGAGCCGCATCGCCGCGCGAAGGCCGGCCTTGTCGCCATCCAGCGCCACCACAGGCTCGGGTGCCATTCGCCAGAGCATCTGCAACTGCTCCTCGGTGATCGCCGTGCCCAGCGGAGCCACCGCCGCACCAAAGCCCGCCTCGGCCAGCGCGATCACATCCATGTAGCCCTCGGCCACGATCAGAGCCTGCCCCTTGCCCACCGCCCCCCGGGCCTGCTGGTGGTTGAAGAGCACGCGGCCCTTATCGAAGAGCGGGCCCTCCGATGAGTTTAGATATTTCGCATTGTCCGCCGGGTCCATCGCGCGCCCACCAAAAGCGATGCAGCGGCCCCGGATATCGCGGATCGGAAACATGATGCGATTGCGGAAGGCATCATAGGGCGCACGGCCCTTGTCGCTTTCGCGCAGGAGGCGGCAGGCGAGCATGTCTTCGACGCTCACGCCCTTGGCGGCCAATGCCTCGCGCAGCCCTTCCCATCCCGGCGGGGCAAAACCCAGCCCCCAGCGTTCTTGCGCCGCGTCCCCCAGCCCGCGCCCAGCCAGATAGCTACGTGCCTCGGCCCCGGCGGCGGTTTTGAGCTGCAAGCGAAACCACTGCACCGCCTGCTCCATAACCCCGGTCAGCCGGGTGGCGGCATCGGCCTTTTCCTGCGCCCGCGGATCGCGCGCAGGCATCTGCATCCCGGCCTCGCCCGCGAGAATCTCGATCGCCTCCATGAAGCCGACATTCTCGGTTTCGCGCACGAAGCTGATCGCATCGCCCTTCGCGTGGCAGCCGAAGCAGTAGTAGAACCCCTGCTTGTCATCGACGTGAAAGCTCGCTGTCTTCTCATGGTGGAAGGGGCAGGGCGCCCACATGTCGCCCTTGCCCTGGTTGGATTTCTTGCGGTCCCACATGACCTTGCGGCCCACCACGTCGGAGAGCGACAGGCGGGTGCGTAGCTCGTCAAGGAATCCAGGTGGCAGCGACATCTGCCATATATCGGGCCGCGAGCGGGATGAGTCCAGTAGGGCAGGGCGTGTCTCGCCTTCAGCGAGCCGGTTAATCGCCCTTTGTCTTCCGGCCCGGTTCCCGCCCGAGCCCGCGTTCAAGCCTGTCGGCAAAGGCGGTGCGCTGTTCGGGGGTCATGGCCTCCAGCCGGTCCAGAAGGATCTCGTGGCCGATCTTTTGGTTGGCGGCGATGGCATCACGCTGGGCGGCCATCTGAGCGGCCATCGCGGCGCGGTCGAAAGGCTCGCTGCGCAGCGTGGTCAGCGTGGCTTCGAAGGCGCCGCGCAGCGCATCGCGATTGGCCCGAAGAGCGCCCCGATGCGGCTCGATCGCGGCTTTCATGCCCTCGCGGCCCTCGCGCGGAATGGCGCGGGAGTAGGGGCCAAAGCCCAGCTCGCGCACGATGCGGTCCCGCTCGCCACGCGCTCCATCGGGTCCGCGCTTGCCGTCATGGGTGATCCATGCGCCAAGCACCAGCCCGGCAACGGCGAGGTTGGCAGCGAGCGAGAGCACGAGCACCACACGCACCCAGCGGCGGCGCGGGCGGGTGGTGGTCTCTTCGGGCGGGGGCGGTTGAAGGTCGGTCATATGAGTTTCTCAGCCATCGGTCAGCAGGTCTGCAAAAGCAATGTCATAGCCCAGCAAGTCATCATCGGTCCCGCCCTCTTCTGCGGCGGAGGTGCCAAAGAGGGTCGCTGTCACTGTGGAAACGGCCTCAGGCGGGCGGGCGCCAAACCAGATGCCGACGAGCGCAGCGGCGGTAAGCCCGGCTAGTCCCGGCGCGCCGCCGATGGAGGCCAGAAGTGCCGCCATGAACGAGCGGCGCGGGGGGCGGGGAGCGGCAGCGGCGGGCGCGGGCACAGGCAGCGCGTCCTGCACGCCGTAGCCATCTTCCAGCACCCGGGCGAGCAGCTCAGGCGAAGGCTCTGCCGCAACCGCCGCATCGGTGCGGGCGGCCGAAAAGAAGCCTTCGAGCAGGGCCTCCTCGGAGGCGTTCAGCTTGTTGTCATGGTCAGCCATCGCTCAACCCCAGTTTTGCGCGAGCGCCCCTCAGGCGGGCCGCAAGTGCGCGTTTGCCTCGGGCGATCAAACTCTCGACCGCCTCGACGGAAATGTCCATCTGCTGAGCAATCATCGGATTGCCCAACCCTTCAATGTGCCTCAGCCGCACCGCTTCGCTCTGACGGTCAGGCAACTCGGCCAGCGCGGCATAAAGCGCCGCGGCACGTTCTTCGGCCTGCATCTGCTCCACCACACCGGCCCGTTCGTCTTCGGGCTCGGGGATGCTGTCGAGCGCCTGACCGCGCTTCTTGCGCAGCCGGTCGGTGCAAAGGTTGCGGGCCACCTGGTAGAGCCACGTGCTCACCTTGGCCTCACCCGGCCGCCACTCGGGCGCAATCTTCCACAGCCGCATCATCGCTTCCTGTGCCACGTCCTCGGCCTCGGCGCGATCGGTCAGCATACGGGTGGCAAGCCCCAGCACCATAGGCGTGAGCCGAAGCGTGAGGCTGCGAACGGCCGCGCGATCACCCCCGGCAAACAGGACCAGGAGCGCCTCGTCATCGGGCTCTGTCGGCGCATCGAGGGGCATGGGCATCGCCTGTCAGTATCTTGTCTTCCCGGTCTTCTCAACGGCCCCCTCCCCGCGCGTTTCAGGGGATGACACATGACGCGGGGAGGGAAGCTTCAAAACGGTGCGGATCAGTTCCGGCGGTAGTGGCCATGTCCGTTGCCACCGCGCTCGTCACCACCACGGTGTTCGCCGCGCTTGTGCTTGCGCTCACCGTCCCGCATTCCACGCCCTTCGCCGCGCTCGGCGAGGAAGGCCATGGCCGTTTCGAATTCCTGCTCGGAGACGGTGCCGTCACCGTCCGTGTCCATCCGCTCAAAGAGGTCTTCGAGCATCTTCTCGCGGCGTTCCAGTGCTTTCTCCGGGCGTCCGGCGGCCATCTCCTCGGCGGACACGGTGCCATTGCCATCGGTGTCGAGCCGCTCAATCATCCGCTCGGCACGTTTGGCGCGGCGAGCCTTGTCACGGGCCTCCTCGGCGGCAACCAGCTCTTCGGCGCTAACTTCGCCGTCGCCATTGGTGTCGGCGCGGGCAAAGCGCACGGCATCACCGGCGGCGAGTTCTTCAGCCGAAAGGGCGCCATCACCATTGGTGTCGAGTTCGGTAAAGCTGGGGGGCGTCGGGTCGGCACCCGGGCCCATGCCCATACCGCCGCCGCCCGGGCCGCGGGCCTCAGCCATGGGGGCCACCGACAGGCCGGTGGCGATCAGGGTGGTCAGAAGCAGAATGCGTTTCATCTCGTCTTTCCTCCTCGGAAATGCTCTAGGTTCGTTTGCCTCGGGGCCCTTCGTTGGCCCGTTGATGCTTCTCAAACGCGTGGCGGCGCAGCTTCCGTCGCCGAGGGGGCAAAAAAACTTTCGGGTCGGTTTTGCGACATCCCGCCGCAAGGACAATCTGTGCTCTGCCGTTCGCGTCCTCTCTGGCGTAGATAAGACCAAAGTCGAGGTATCGCCGCGCTCCGCCATGCCGGGCGCTGCAAGGGGTAAGTGCAATGCAACATCTGCAAGCCGATGGAACGCTTCGGGCCGAGGGGCTCTCGGGCGTGGAGCGCAGGCCTGATGCGGGCGAGGAGCGTTTGGCCAAGCCCGCGATGCTGCGCGGCTGGCGGCGGCGCTGCCCCTCCTGCGGCAACGGCCCGATGATGGCGGGCTATCTCAAGGTGCGCGACACCTGCCCTGTCTGCGAGGAAGAACTGCACCACCAGCGCGCCGATGATGGCCCGGCCTATCTGACAATCGTTATCGTCGGCCACATCCTCGCGCCGCTGATCCTCATCGTTTACAGCAATTTCCGCCCCGATCCGTTGATCATGGCAACCGGATTTTCGGTTGGCTGTGTTGCGCTTTCCCTCTACCTTCTGCCGCGGCTGAAGGGGCTGATGGTTGGTCTGCAATGGGCCAAGCGGATGCACGGGTTTGGCGGCGAGTCCGGCTGAGTGTCGCTCCGCTGGCCCGCCTTCGGAACGAGGCGGGAGGCTCATGGATAAATCACAGCTTCGCGATGCGGCGACGATCATCCTCTATCGTGCGGGGGTAAAGGGGGTTGAAGTGCTGATGGGCCAGCGCGGCGCCAGCGCCGCCTTCATGCCCAACAAGTTCGTCTTTCCCGGCGGCGCGGTAGATGCCGTGGACGCCGAGGTGCCCCTGGCCTGCGGTCCCGATCCGCTTTGCGCTGCGCGGCTGGCCGCCGAGGCCGAGGGCGGGCTCGTCCCCGCGCTGCTTGCCGCCGCGATCCGTGAGCTTTGGGAGGAAACCGGGCTCATCCTCGGCGTGCCGGGAGATTGGCCAAGCCCCGCGCCGAAGGGCTGGCGCGGATTTGCGGCCACGGGCCATCTGCCCTCGGCAGAGGGTTTGCGGTTCGTCTATCGTGCCGTAACACCGCCGGGCCGCCCCCGCCGCTTTGATGCGCGCTTCTTCCTCGCCCCCGCCAGCCGGGTGGCTGGCGATGTGGATGATTTTTCTCGCGCGGAAGACGAGCTGTCTTTGCTGCAGTGGATACCGCTCACCAAGGCGCGCAGCTTCGATCTGCCCTTCATCACCGAGGTGGTCTTGGGCGAGGTGGCCGGGCTGACGGCCCATGAGGCACCGCCCGATGGCGTGCCCTTCGTCAAGAACGATGACCTCGTTGCAGGCATTCGCCGGCTGCGCTGAGCCGGGCCGCGGGCACGGAGGTCGCGCGAAGCACGGTCGGGGTCAGTTCGTTGCTGCCACCAAGGCGATGACGGAAACGATCAGCAGCGCAATGCCCGTAAACTCGCGCCCCGATAGGCGCTCCGAAAAGACGCGGGCGCCGATCACCATCGAAAACAGCACCTCCACCTGACCCAAGGCAAAAACCACCGAGGCGGTTTGCAGGGCGAAGGCGGCGAACCAGCAAAAACTGCCTCCAAAGGAGGTGATGCCAACCGCAAGGCCCGGCCGCCATGCCGCGAGGACGCGGGTAATCTCGCCGCGGTCGCGCACGCCGAGCCAGCCCAGCATCAGCAGGTTTTGCAAGATCACCACGCAGCCCAGAGCAAGAGCGGGGCGCAACAGAACGTCATCGCTCGCCACCTCAAGCGTGGCCGCGCGGTAGCCCACCCCGGAGAAGGCAAAAAACAGGCCCGCGCCGAGACCGAGGGAGGCAGAGGGCAGGTCGAGCCGGAGCCTTCCGCCAGTGCCCGAAAGCATCAGGATCGCCACCATGCCCACGACCATCGCCGCAAAGCCGCCCCAGCCCGGCACCTCGCCGAGCAGCACCCAGCCAACCGCGACGGTGAGCAGCACCTCGGATTTGCGCAGGGTGATCCCAACGGCAAAGTTTCGGCGGGCAAAGAGCATCACGGTGAAGACGGTCGCGAGGATCTGTGAACTGCCGCCAATCGCGGCCCAGAGCCAAAACCGATCACCGAGCGCGGGCAGCGCCATGCCCCGCATCCAGACCATCAGCCAAAGCGCGGCCCAGATCATCGGCAGCGAATAAAGAAACCGCGCCCATGTCGCCCCTGTTGCCGTAAGCCCAGCCTGCGCCATCTGCTTTTGCACCATGAAGCGCATCGCCTGAATGAGGGCGGCGGCGAGGGCGAAGGGAATCCAGAGCCATTCCATTTGCGTGCTATGGGCACATAAGTGCACGAAAGGGAAGCCTCAGGGCGCAGGCGGCCCCTGTCTCTTCCAGAGAGGATGGGGCACCGGGTCTTTCGCTTTCAGGAAGTAGCGGCGGAACACTTCGCCATAAGAGCGATAACGGTAGCCTTCGTTGCGCGAAAGGTAGCGGGCCGGATTGGCAAAGTAGAGCCGGGGCAGGCGATACCACGGGGTCCGCGGGTGCATGTGATGCACCACATGCAGATTGTTGTTGAGGAACAGCAGGGCGAGCGGCCCGCGATCTTCGATCACCACGGTTCGGCCCCGCGCCCGTTCATGCGCCTGATGTTCCAGAAAGGTGCGGATCTTGAGGGTCGACAGGGCAGCATACGCACAGCCGACATAGGTCAGTGGCGGCATTTGGGCGTAGGCGATCCAGATCACCAAAGGCACAAGCCCGGCGGCATGCAGCGCCCAGCCGAGCACAACGCGTCTGCTGCCCGCGCGCATCGCGCGCCAGTCGCCGCGCATGAACGCGAGCTGCCCAATCAACGGCCCCAGAATGACACGGCCTGCCAGCGTGTTGTTCGCTTGCAAAACCACTTGCCGCCAACGGGGCAGGCGGCCCCAGTCTCCGGCGTCCATGTAATTGCTTTCCGGGTCGTCATAAGGGTCGGTCAGCAGGCTGTCGGTGTGGTGCGCCAGATGGGTGTCCTTGAACCGAAGGTAAGGGATGAAGATGCCAAGCGCCGGAAACACCAACGCCGCATTCGCGATCGCGGCGCGAAACGGATGCCCGTGAATCATCTCGTGGCTCAGGGAGGAGTGCAGCACAATGGCGAGGGTGGTCACGATCATCCCGAGGAGGAGGGAGATGCCGGCAATCGCCGTCGTCCCAAGGGCAAAGCAGCCGTAGCACACCGCCAGCAAGGTGAGGGTTGGCCATTCCGTGCTTGTGGCGCGATGGGGGGCGCTCAAAAGATGCTCCGATATGTTTGGGGGCGGCGTTGCCGGTTCCCTCTTTGGCTATCGGGCTGCTTCAGGCCGCGGGCGGCGATCTCTTGTTAACATATCTCATCGATGTTGATATTTATGAACAAATGACCGCTAAACTAGACAAACGGACCCGCGCCGCGCTTTTCCGCGCCCGAAGCGCACAGGCGCTGGCCGAAGCCGCCATCAGCCAAGCGGCATTGGCGCGGGCGGTCGGGGTGAGCCGGTCGACCCTCTCGCAGCTGCTCAAGGGTGAGGCACCGCGCCTGCCCGGGGCGCAGCTTCTGGCAGACATGGCCGGTGCGCTTGGCGTAAGCGCCGATTGGCTGCTGGGCCTGACGGACCGTCCAGAGCACGCCGCGCAACTGGCTGAAGCCGCGCTCTCAATCACCCAGGCCGAACGCGCGCTGATTGATGACCAGATCTTCGCCTGGCACCAGGAGGCGGCGGGTTACAAGATCCGCCATGTGCCCGCGACCCTGCCCGATATGCTCAAGACGCCTGCGATGCTGCATTGGGAGTATGCCCCGCATCTTGGCAAGACCACGGCACAGGCCATCGGCGCGGCGCAGGATCGGCTCGATTGGATGCGCGGATCGGGCAGTGACTACGAGATCGCCTTGCCGCTTGATGAGTTGGCCGCCTTCACCGTGGCTTCGGGTTACTACAAGGGCCTGCCGCTCGACATCCGGCGTGAGCAATTGGAATGGATGGCAGAACTGCACCGGCAGTTCTATCCGCAGCTTCGCATATGTCTCTTCGACCGGCGGCGCATGTTCTCGGCCCCGGTTACCGTGTTCGGCCCGCTGCTCGCGGCGGTCTACCTCGGCTCCTCATACCTCGCCTTCCGTGACAAGGAGCGGGTGCAGGCGATCACCGGTCATTTTGACGGGCTGGTGCGGGCGGCCTCGGTGGGGGAACGGGAGTGGCCCGATCATGTGGCGCGGCTGCTGGGCGACATGCGCTAGGCTGTCCGGTGCGCCAAACGCACTCCGGGCGCGCCGCTTTCACGACACGCCCGGAGTGTGTGAAACGCCTGTTGTTACTGGATCAGCGGTTTGATCCCGGCTGCCGCAGCTTGGGTGATCGGGTCGATCGCCATAAGATGCGCGCCCACTTGCTGCACCGTGTTGCCCGTGCGCAGGCCGTCCAGCCGTGCGGTGTAATCTGCGGTGCCAAGATGCGCGAGGGTGAGCGCCTTGAAGCAGACGAAAACCGCCAGAACCGTCAGCGCGGGCCGCAGCACCGGGCGCTTGGTGCGCTTGGCCTTGCTGTAGTGGCTTTGGCCCAGGGTGCCTGAGGCTTCAAATCCACCGCCCTTGCGGTGAATCTTTTCGATCCGGCGGATACGTCCGGCAAAATTCTGCATGGTTGGGTCGGCCAAGGTGCTCTCCGTCCGAAAAATTGTTCGCGCTGCCCCCGCCTCGCCATGAAGATGCGCCATGATTTGGGCGGAAATTGGGCGAGGTGTCAGGATTTTGCGAGACAGAGAGTCGTCCAGTCGCCGATTGTTTCAGCGTTTTCCACAGTAAGCCCTTCCGCAACGTAAGAAGCCGTCACATCAGGGGCCTGATCGTTGAGCAGCCCGGAGAGAATCGCATAGCCGCCCGGTGCTATGGCCTTTGCAATATCGGGGGCGAGGCCGATGAGTGGGCCTTTCAGGATGTTGGCGAAGATGAGGCCGAATGGGGCCGCCGCTTCGAGGGTCGGGTTTTCCAGCCCCTCGGCCTCGATGCAGGTGACCCGGCCCGACAGCCCGTTCGCGGCCACATTGGCTTCAGCCACCTCTACCGCCACCGGGTCTATATCGGAGGCGATGATGGGGGTGTCCCACACCCGGGCGGCGGCCATCGCCAAAACGGCGGTGCCGCAACCCACATCCGCCACGGAGCAGGGCGCAAGGCCGTTTTCCAGCAGGCGGTCAAAGGCGCGCAGGCAGCCCAGCGTGGTGCCGTGGTGGCCGGTGCCGAAAGCCATGGCTGCCTCGATCAGCAGCGGCAACGCGCCCTCTGGCACCTTGTCGGCATCATGCGAGCCGTAAACAAAGAAGCGCCCGGCCTCGACAGGGGCCAACTCGCGGCGCACATGGGCAACCCAGTCGGTTTCGGGCAGTTCGGAAACGGTGAAAGGCTTGGCCTCGAAGGCGGCGGCGAGCACCGCCAAGGCAGCGTCATCCGGCGCTTCGGTGAAATAGCCACCAACCTCCCAGAGGCCCGAGTCATCCTCCACCTCGAAAACGCCAACGCCGGTGGGGGCGGGCTCAAGCCGCTCCAGCGCTTCGCCCAAGGCTTCGGCAGGGCCTTGGCCCATGAGCGTGGTGAGGGCGGTGAATGTGGGCATGGCTGGCGCTCCTGCGATAGGTCGCAAGCCGGGTAGGGGCATTGCGGTGCGTGGTCAAGGCCCCGGGGGCAGCCTCATCCGCCCTGCGTGGCGTCTTCGCCCGCTGTGGCGCTCAGCGCGGCGTGGCGGGCACACCGGCCACGGTGTCGCCGGGGGCTACGTCTTTGGTCACCACCGCACCGGCCGCCACAATCGCCCCGTCTCCCACGGCCACCCCCGGCAGCAGCGTGGCATGGCCACCGATCCAGACCTCGCGACCTATGCTGACAGGCAGCGCACGCTCCAGACCCTTCTGACGGCCTTCAACGTCATGGTGGTGGTCGGCGCAATAAACATGCACGCCCGGGCCCAGCAGCGACCGGGCCCCGATCTGCACGCGTGCGGTGTCCAGAATGGTGCAGAAGGCATTGATATAAACGCCCTCCTCAAGGTGCAGATTCACCCCATAGGCCACATGAAAAGGCGCTTCGATAAAGCAGCCCGTGCCGATATTGCCGAAAAGCGCGCGGAGTTGTGGGCCACAGGCACCGCGCAGGCCCGGTGCCATCGTCGCGTGCTCGTGGCAGGCCATCCGCGCAGCATCGCGCAGCGCGCCCAGCTCTGCTGTCATGCAATTATACCAAGCCCCATCCTCGACGCCCGGCAGGGCATTGGTCATCGCGCGCCAAGACCGACCGGACAGCTGACGCCCGTGCCACCCAGCCCGCAGTAGCCGCCCGGATTTTTGGCGAGGTATTGCTGATGGTAGTCCTCGGCAAAGTAAAAGTCCGGTGCCAGCAGGATCTCGGTGGTGATCCGCCCCAGCCCCTGCGCATCAAGCGCCGTCTGATACGCCTCCTTCGAGGCCGTGGCCGCCGCCTTCTGTGCGTCGCTGAAGGCGTAAATGCCCGAGCGATACTGCGTGCCCCTGTCATTGCCCTGCCGCATCCCCTGCGTCGGGTTGTGGCCTTCCCAGAAGGCGGCGAGCAGCGCGTCATAGCTCACGCGTGCCGGGTCAAAATGCAGCCGCACCACTTCGTTGTGGCCGGTCATCCCGGTGCAAACCTCATCATAGGTCGGGTTCGGCGTGAAACCGCCCGCGTAGCCAACCATCGTTAGCTCCACCCCCGGAATCTGCCAAAACAGGCGTTCCACGCCCCAGAAGCAGCCCATGCCAAACATTGCCGCTACCTGGCCCTCGGGCACCTCGCGGGTAAGCGGGGCGCCGGTCAGGTGGTGGTGGGTTGCGGTGGGGATTGGGGCAATCCGGCCCGGCAGTGCTTCGCCTTCGCCGATCATCGTTCCCTTGTCACGTCCAAATCCGAACATTGTCGAGTCCTCGATTCCCTTCGGGTGCTTTTGTCCGATGATATAGTATCTGGGCGCCCGACTTCATGTCTTTTGCCAAGATCGTTACTCGGCGGCGGTTGCCAGCTTGGGAGAAAGGCGCGTCTCGTGCCCGGGCGCTGGATGTCGGGGGATAAGTGTGGCCAGCACCAGCGAGCCGCAAGCAATCCCCGAGGCGAGGCCAAAAACCGCGCCGGGCGAGACCACCCAGAGGTAGCCTAGCAGTGCCGGAAGGAAGACTGCGGCGATGTGGTTGATGGTGAAGGCCACGGCAGCAGTGGGGGCAATGTCGGCCGGGTCCGCGATCTTCTGAAAGTAGGTCTTCAGTGCCAGCGCGAGGGCGAAGAAAACGTGGTCGATCACGTAGAGCGTGGCCGCCAGCACCACGCCCCAGCCAAACCAGTAAATGCCGCCGTAGAGAGTGAACACGATCACCAGTCCGCTATACTCAAAGATTAGCGCGTTGCGTTCTCCCCAGCGGCCCACGAGCCGGCCCATCAACGGTGCAAAGATCATGTTGGCCACGAGGTTTAGCAGAAAAAGCGCAGTGATCTCGTGCACCTCGAAGCCGAAGCGCTCTACCATCATGAAGCCCGCGAAGACGACGAATATCTGCCGCCGCGCCCCGGCGAAAAACTGCAGCGCATAGTAAAGCCAGTAGCGCCGACGCAGCACCATCCGCGTGTTCTGCCGATGCTCGCCCTCAAAGCGCGGGTAGGCGATGAGGCAGAAGAGGGCGATGGCCGTGCAGAGCCCACCCGAGACCCAATAGACGAAGGAATAGGAAAGATCGAAGTTCTCCCACGTCATCACGATAAGCGCATAGGCCACCAGCGTAGAGGCCGAGCCTGCCGCCAGCAGCCAGCCGAGCATCTGCGGTGCGCGCTCGATCTTGAGAAACTGTAGCTGGAGAGATTGGTTAACGGTTTCGTAGTAGTGAAACCCGATCGAAGAGAGCATCGTGATCGTCAGAATTCCACCAAGGCTGGGGAACTGGGCCGTCAGCGCAGTGGCCACGCCCAGCAGAACCAGCGAGATTAGGCCCAACACCTGCTCGCGAATAAAGATGATCAGCGCGATCACCCCGATGGCCAAAAATCCGGGGATTTCGCGCACGGTATGCAGCAGCCCAATATCGCGCCCGTCAAACCCGGCGACCTCGATAACGAAGTTGTTTAGCAGCGCCGACCAAGTGGCAAAGGCCAGCGGCATCGCCACGGCCATCAGGAAGAGCAGGGTAATTGGCTGGCGCCAACGCGGGAGGCGATGTGCCTCGCGGAGAGGGATCGTATGCATCTGTCACGCTTTACGCTTGGTTGCGGGTCTTGGGAAGGGGCGAGGCGTCAGGAGCAGGGGCGCTGGCCGAGCGCGCCCGGCGGATGATCTCCCGATAAAAACTATTTGCCTCTGCCGGTCGCCCATGGCGGGCGAGGCAAGCGGATGCCGTCAAACTGGCTGGCGAGCGGTTCGGGTGGGGAGAAGGGACGCGTGGCTGGCATGAGGGCCTCCGATTCGATCTGGAGGCCCATTGATGAAGTCTCAACCTAACTTCAGGTCAAGGCACAAGCGGCCACATCAGCGGGATCAGTGCCGAGGCCAGCAAGCCGATGGTGATGTTGAGCGGGATGCCCACCTTCATGAAGTCGGTAAACCGGTAGCCGCCCGGGCCATAGACCAGCATGTTGGTCTGATAGCCGATTGGCGTGGCGAAGCTGGCCGAGGCGGCAACCATGACCGCAATCACCAGCGGGCGCGGGTCATATCCCAGCGCCGTGGCGAGCCCGATGGCGATGGGGGTCACCACAACGGCCACCGCGTTGTTCGAGACCAGCTCGGTGAGGAGCGAGGTGAGAAGGTAGATCGCCCAGACGATGAAAAAGGGCGGGAGCGTCTCCAGCGCCGGTGCAATGGCGGCAACAATCAGCGTTACGGCACCCGAAGCCTCGAGCGCAGCCCCCACCGCGAGCATCGAAAAGATCAGCGCCAGAAGCCGCCCGTCGATGAAGGAAAAGGCCTCATCGGCGTCAATGCACCGGGTGCCAAACACCAACGCCACCGCAAAGATGGAGAGCGCGAGAATGGGCGCAAGGCCGAAGGCAGCCAGCCCGACGATGCCGAGCAGGGCGACGATGGCAATCGGAGCCTTTTGCCGGCGAAAGGCCCGGCCCGTCGGGGCGGCAACATCGACGAGGTCCATATCAGCAGCCAGCCGCTGAATATCCTCCGGCGCGCCTTCCAGCAGCAGCGTGTCGCCCACCCGCACCACAAGGTCATCAAGCTGGCGCCCGATGTTCTGGTTTCGCCGGTGCACGGCCAGCGGATAAACACCATAGCGGCGGCGCAAACGCAGCGCCCCGAGCGAACGGCCCACCATGCGGGCACCGGGGGTGATAAGCACCTCAACGGTGGAGGTTTCTACCGAGGAGAGCTTGTCGACCATCCGCACATGTTTGCTCTCCTGCAGGCTCAGCAGCTCCGACATCTGGCTGCGCAGCACCACACGGTCGCCCGCCTCCAGCACCACCTCGCCCATGTTGCGCCGCAGCGAGGCATCGCCGCGCAGCACGTCGATCAGCCGCACGCCCTCGCGCTTGAAAGCATCCACCTCGCCCGGCTTCTGGCCGATCAGCGGGCTGTCTTCTGGCAGGGCGACCTCGGTGAAGAACTTGCGCCGCGCCGAGTCTCCGCCCGAGAGCAGGTTGGCCATGCTGGCCCGGTCCGGCAGAATGCGGGGCGCGATGTAGCGCAGGTAGATCATGCCGTAGATCACCAAAACCACGGCCAGCGGGGTGACCTCGAAGATCCCAAAGGGATCAAGCCCGTTGGCGCGGGCCACACCATCTACCAGCAGGTTTGTGGAGGTGCCGATAAGGGTAAGCGTGCCGCCGAGGATGGCAGCATAGGAAAGCGGGATCAGCAGCTTGGAGGCCGAAACCTTCATGGTCCGCGCGAGCTGAACGAACACCGGGATCATCACCACCACAACCGGCGTGTTCGAAACAAAGGCCGAGGCGATCACCACGAATGCAATCATCGCCCCCACGGCCAGCGCAGGCCGGGTGGCGGCATTGCGGTCGGCCACCTGCGTGAACCAATCCAGCGCACCGGTGCGCACCAAAGCCCCCATGACAAGGAACATCGCGGCAATCGTCCAGGGCGCCGGGTTGGCCAAAACCTCGCGGGCGTCATTGTAGGGCAACACGCCTGAAAGCAGCAGCACGGACACGCCGAGAATGGCCACAACCTCCGGCGGAAAGCTCTCTCGGATGAACAGGATGAACATCGCGCCCACAACAGCCAGCGCAAAAACGGCGTCCCAAGGCGGGGCGAAAGTGATCAGGTCCATGTGGGTACTGCTTTGCCCATGACGGGCCAATCTTAGCGGGCGGTTCAGGCGAGGCAAGCGGCGAGTGAGGCTTGACCATCCAGAACGCGCAGGCAAGGCTTTGCCCATGGCCCGCCGCGCCGAAATTATCTTCCGGGCCGACCATTTCGCAACCCGGCTCACCTTCATGGTGCACCGCCCGCGCACGGCGCAGGGGCGGCCCTGCCCTTGGTTTGAGGCCGCGCACTATACCCCGCCCCGCCCAAGGCTGGCCCGCCCCGGGTTGCGGGCGGTGTGGCGGGTGGAGGAGGGCAGCGCCGAGTATCTCTTCACCTCGCTCGAAGAACTGGCGCATTTTCAGGCGGTTTGGGGCCAAAGGGTGCTGCCCCGCCCACGCCAACTGGCGCAAGCCCACGGCATGGCGGCGGTGAACGGCATATGGCTGTCGCGTATGGCAAAGCCCAACTGGCCCCGGCGTCAAGCGTTCCTGCGCTGGCTGGCCCGCCATGATGCCCCGTTTCGGGCGCTTATGGCAGAGCTTGCCGCATGACCTCGCTAGAGGCTCTGCCAAAAGAACTGCGCGCCCTCGTCGCGCCCCATGACATCATCGTTTTCGACGGAGACTGCGTTCTGTGCACCCGCTTCTTCCAGTTCATGCTCCGGCACGACCATGCCCAGCGTTTCCGCTATGCAACGGCGCAATCAGCCCTCGGCCAACAGCTTTATGCGGCACTCGGAATGCCTCTGGACGACTTCGAAAGCAATCTCGTGATAACCGGCAGAGCCATCCACACCCATATGGACGCCTTCGCCGCCGCCATGTCTGCCCTCGGTTGGCCTTGGCGGGCGCTGGCCATCTGCCGCTTTTTGCCCGGCCCAATAAAACGCCCGCTCTACCGGCTGGTGGCCCGCAACCGCTTCCGGCTCTTCGGACGGCGCGATAGCTGCTATCTGCTCACGCCCGACATTCGCGCCCGCTTTCTCGACGCCCCTTAGTGCCACTGTCCGTGCAAGCCCTCCCAAATGTGGTTGGCGTTGCGGCCCGCACCGGTTTAGGCTTTCGCGGCGGCTGCGTCACCAGTCATCGCAGCCATGCAGGCTCTCTCCAGCTTGACCAGCTGGCAGAACATGGCCGAAACTGGCCGCATTACCTTGATCCGATTACCCCGAAAGGCCCTTGCCATGTTTCACGTTGCGCCGCTTTCCGCTGCCGCCCTTCTCCTGCTCGCGCCCGCCGCCACGGCAGATTGCATCACCCGCGCCGAGAGTTTCCTGATGTGCACCGTTAATGGCGGTGCCAAGGAGTTGCGCGGCTGCTGGGGGCCGGGCGATGCGGGCTACCAATACGGGCCTGCGGGCGGCGAGCCGGAGCTGGTACTTTCGGTACCGCTCACCCAGCTGGATTTTATCCCATGGGCCGGCGTGGGCAGTTCGATCTGGGAAGAGGTCAACTATCACAACGGTGATGTGCAATATTCCGTCTGGCACCGGATCGACCGTGACCCGGGGGGCGATCCGCCTTCCGCAGGGGTCACCGTGACCCGGGGCGACGAGACATTGGCAGACTTACAATGTGATCCGGGCACCATCTCCGCCAATTACCAAGGGCTCTATGAGGCCAAGGCAGAGATCGGCCAATGCTGGCAGGGTTACTCATGGAAAAGCTGCGCCGAACCGGCGGCGTCCTCGGCACCCGCCGCATGCCATGCAGGCAGCCGCCCGTTTCTGGCCTGCACAACCGGTCGCGGCGCCAAGCAGGTTGCGGGCTGTGTCGGCCCCAATGGCGCGCACTACAGCTATGGCCCGGCAGGGGCAGCCCCCGAACTGGCGCTGACGGCCCCGCTTGATGGGTTTGAATACACGCCCGCCGCCCAGCACCCCGCAGGACAGTCCATCGCGACCTTCTGGAATGGCAAGACGGGCTACGCGCTTTGGGCCAGCTCAAATGGCGCAGGGGTCGAAGTGGTGCAGGGTGACAGCGCGCTGGCAGTTCTTGATTGCGACCCGGGCAGCAGCACCCTTGATTTCGGCGTGCTGGACGCCGCCTTGGCCGCTGAAAACCTCTGCTTCGGCGGGTTCCTGTGGTCCCGCTGCACGTCACCGTGATGCCCCCTGTGCGAATTGGCCTAGCTAAGCTATCCTGTGCTCAACGATTGAAAGGACATCCCATGCGCCGCTTCGCACTTCTTGCCGCGTTCATTGCCACGCCAGCGCTTGCGGGCAGCTGGATGGCTCCCAATGGCTACCGCGTGGATGGCGGGCCGCAATCCATTGTCGTCCACCCTTTGGCGGGGGCGGGCAGCCCGGGCATTTTTTGCGCGGCAGCCACCTACGCGCTCGATCGCCTCGGCGCGCAACCAGCCGATACCGTGGTTGTCACCACCCCGCGCAGCGGCCGGGTTTTCGGGCCGGGTGGCGAAACCGTGGGCTTCCGGCTTGATCCGGGCGCGTCGCCCGATCACGGGATTTTCCTAAAGGCATCGCGTCAAGGCGAGGCAGTGTCTGTCGCCCATGCCCGCTCGCTTTGCGGTGACGATATCCAAAACTGAGCCTGTCACGCTTTCTTGCGCATGGAACCTCCGCCCGCCAGGCGGAGTTTCTCCTGCGACATGAAACAGATAGCTCCCCTCCTGATCGCCCTCGCGACCGCCGCCGCTGCCGCAAGCTCTGCCGCCGCGAGCCCATTCATTGATTACCCCGATGATCCCGGCATGCCGACCGAAGAGGTCGTCGAAATCGTCGTTGCGCCAGAAGACCTGAGCCGCTGCCAAGCGATGCTGGCGATGGTCACCGGCGCCCCGGTCGCCGTTCCCCAAGGTGCCACGGAAACCCGCGTTGCCATGGACGCCGAGCAAGCCCCGGCGCTGCCCGTGGCCACCTGCGTAACAGAGCCGCGCTCGCGCCCCGTGCCCGGCTCCTGACCGGGTCGGGCCTATCCCGCCACGCCCGCTACCAAACTGGCCTGCAAACCCCGCCGCGCATTTGCCACTTCCGCCACAGCGCCAGGGCCCGCCCGCTGAGCGATCCTGTCGTTTCCATTCTTGCGGTCCCGCTCACCACGCCCCCCATATGCCGAGACCTTGCTGAACACTTGGTCTGAAACGGCCTCGGGGAAGAAGATCTGCGACGTCAGAACCTCCCGCGCGTTCAGCCACACCTTGTAGTGCACATGCACCGCCCGCCCCGGATACCAACCGGGGTAAATGGTAGAAAACTTCGCAACCCCATCGTTGCCAGTGACCTGCGTGCCGCGCAAAAAGGTCTCTCCCGCTGTCTGCTCGCGCGCGTAGCCCGAGTAGCGCCCTTCAGCATCGCAATGCCAAATATCCACCCGAGCACCTTCTATCGGCGTGCATCCGGCATCCACCACCTGCAACGCCAACGCCAATGGCAGCCCCGGCAGGCCCTCTGTCACGTCACCCCGGATCAATCCCGGGTCAACGTAGTAAGGCCCCTCGGTTGTTTCGCGCTGCACCATGCAGACATTGCCGGTAATCAACCCGCCTTCCTGCGCGAGCGCCCTTCGCGCTGCCAGTGCTGAAAGCGGCATGGCGGCGAGCGTGGCGAGTAGATGGCGGCGGTTGATGGCTGTCATGGCGGTCTCCTCGGTGTGGTCAGTCTCTATGTAACGCGCCGGGCGGCAAAATCCGTCACAAGGTTGCGCCCAATCGTTAGCCTGCGCATCCTCGCGCTCATGCAAACCACCTTTACCATCGCCACCCGAGGCCCCGGCCTGACCATGTTTACCGATGATGTCGCCCGCTGGCTCAAGGGCGCGGGCGATGGGCTGTTGACGCTGATGGTGCGCCATACCTCCTGCTCGCTGCTCATTCAGGAAAACGCTGACCCGGATGTGCGGGTGGACCTCATGGAATTCTTCCACCGCCTCGTGCCGCCCGCAGACGACTATTCGATGGCCTATCTCACCCACACCCTGGAGGGCCCCGATGACATGCCCGCCCACATAAAGGCGGCGCTGTTGCCGGTGTCGCTGCAGATCCCGGTGGAGGCGGGGCGGATGCGGCTGGGCACCTGGCAGGGGATCTACCTGTTCGAGCATCGCGCGGCACCACATCGCCGCGAGGTCGCGGCGCATTTCTCTCAAGGTTAACGGCAGCGCTGCGCTGCACCGCGATATGCATGGGTTGTGCATAGGATGTGCATGGGTTGTGACGTGGTTAACACGGTTTCATGCTGCGTTCGCACAGCAGCATATGGGGGCAAGCGGTTTAGGCTACCCAAACTATGGGGGCTGTCCTATAGTGCCTGTGGATAAATGGGGAGCATAACCCCAAAGAGGCAGAGAAGAAGGGGACAGGAATGCGCTGCCCGTTTTGCGGAAATGTCGATACGCAGGTGAAAGACAGTCGCCCGGCGGAGGACCATGTTGCCATTCGGCGGCGGCGGTTCTGCCCGGCTTGCGGTGGCCGTTTCACCACCTATGAGCGCGTGCAACTACGTGATCTTATTGTGATAAAGTCCAGCGGGCGCCGCGAGGACTTCGATCGGGACAAGCTCGAACGCTCGATCCGGATTGCTTTGCAGAAACGCCCGATTGACCCGGAGCGCGTGGATCAGATGATCTCCGGTATCGTCCGTCGGCTGGAAAGCATGGGCGAGACGGACATCGACAGCAAGGTGATTGGCGAGATCGTCATGGAGAGCCTCGCGCGGATCGACACTGTCGCCTACGTCCGGTTTGCCAGTGTTTACAAGAACTTCCAGGCCGCGGATGATTTCGATCGCTTCGTCTCCGAGCTTCGCCCGCCGGTGATGCCCGGTGATCCCGAGGAGTGAGCCGTCAGGCTGACGAAGGCTGGATGGCCCGCGCCCTGAGCCTTGGGGCGCGTGGCTTGGGGCAGGTTTGGCCCAACCCGGCTGTGGGCTGTATCCTCGTGAAAGATCAAAGGGTTGTTGGCCGCGGCTGGACGCAGCCCGGTGGCCGTCCCCATGCCGAGGTGATGGCACTCCGCCAAGCTGGCGCGGCGGCCCGGGGGGCCACCGCCTATGTCACATTAGAACCTTGCGCCCACCACGGCAAAACCCCGCCCTGCTCTGAGGCGCTCATAGAAGCAGGCGTCACGCGGGTAGTCGCAGCCCTGCAAGACCCGGATCCACGCACCGCAGGCCAAGGCATGGATAGTTTGCGCGAGGCCGGAATTCGCTGCGAAACCAACGTCATGGCACATGCCGCTCAACGTGCCCATGCTGGCTTTTTCTCGCGCGTTCAACTTGGCCGCCCGCAACTCTCCCTGAAGCTTGCCAGCTCGTTCGATGGCCGCATTGCCACCGCCTCGGGCGAGAGCAAGTGGATCACCGGCCCCGCAGCCCGCCACGCGGTTCAAGGCCTGCGAGCCAGCCATGACGCGGTTTTGGTTGGAGCAGGCACCGCCCGCGCCGACGATCCGGCGTTAACCCTTCGCGGCTATGGTGAGCGCCGCCCGCCGGTGCGCGTGGTCGTCTCCCGCAGGCTCGATGTGCCCACGGATGGGCAACTCGCCAGAACCGCCCGTGAACTGCCGCTTTGGCTTTGCCACGGCTCTGATGCGCCTGAGGTGCGCAAGGCGGAGTGGGCGGCGCTGGGCGCGGAATTGATCGAAGTGCCGCCGGGCGCGGACAGGCACCCTGACCCCGTCGCTATGCTGGAGCTTCTCGGCATGCGAGGGCTGACGCGGGTGCTCTGCGAGGGCGGTGGCATGTTGGCCGCGTCGCTCATGGGGGCGGGGCTTGTCGATCGGCTCGTCGGCTTCACCGCGGGCCTTGTCCTCGGCGCAGAAGGCCAGCCTTCTTTCGGTCCGCTTGGCCTTTCAAGCCTCTCCGAGGCGGTGCGCTATGTGCTTGAGGAGGAACAGAAAATAGGGCCAGACCTGATGGCAACCTGGGTGCGGGCCAGTTAAGCGGCGCTACCGCCGAAGGTGCGCATATCCGGCGAACCAACCCTGAAGTTTCGCTAGTATGCGATTGCCGGGCCCACCCGAAGGCAGCGGCCCATGTTCCAACCTGTCGAGCACCACCTCCACCGGGCATGGCGTGCCGGTGACAGGGTCAAAATAGCGTGGATAGTCAATCAGTACGGCCTGCGCCAACGCCTCTAGCGTAGGTCGCGCCTCCCGCCGTTCAGGCACGGTGCCTCGATCGTCCGTCAAGCCCCAACCCGCATAGAAGGGGGCGCCAAATGTTGTCACCTGCACCCCGCGCAACAGCGCTTCGAAGCCAAGGCCGGAGGTCATTGTCCAGACGCTGTCGACCCGCTCGATCAGTGCGGCCGGATCCGTGCCGCTGAGGACCAGATCGGCATGGTCAAGCGGGTTGTCGACCTTGCCAATGCGCAAGCCCGCTTCCACGTCAGGGTGCGGTTTGTAAAGGATCACGGCCTCGGGGTTGGCGGCGCGCGTGGCCTCCAAGAGTCTGGAATTGCGTGAAATGTCACCCGCGCCGAGACGTATCGAGGCATCGTCTTCAACCTGACCGGGCACAAGAATCCGATGGCCTGTGGGCAGGTTCGGCAGGGATGCAGTGCCGAGGTTGTATTTGCTGAGCCCGCTGGCCTTGAGGCGGTTGATCAGCGCAGCGGCGCGGGTGTGTTCAGCGCGCCGCGCCGCCCTTGCAATCAACTGCTCCAGGCGGGAGGGCGTACCCGGATCGTAGTAAATGCCAAGGTCGTCCCGCACGAGGCTCAGCGGCGGAACCAGTTCCGCGCCGAGGCCTTTTGAGCGCAAAAAACCATCCTCTATGCGGATGAGCGGCACATGCGCGCGTGCGGTCTCGGCCTCCAGCGTCTCGTCGATACGGCCCGCCCAAGCCAAAACTGGCGCGTTCATCGCTTCTGCCGTGGCGGTGGCTTCGACCGCTTTGTCATTGAAGATCAGCGGCTTTTCAGAGCCAAAGAAGCGTTGCAGCGGCTTGCGCTTCCACAGTCGCATCCCATAAGCCACGCCGCCTGCGCGATCTTCCCGCCATGCCCGCGTGCGGGCCGCGAGGCCATCCATAACCTCTTCCAGCGTTGCCAGACGGTCGCGCCAAGGGTCGTACCACGTCGGATAGAGGATCATCGCGGCGGCGAAGAGTTGGGCGCGGGTCAGGCGGCGCTCGCGGCGGGGGCAGGGGGCTTCATCCGCTGTGAGCCCCCATCCGCCATAGAAGGGCTGGCCGAAAACGCGTGGCTTGTGCCCGGCAAGAATAGCCTCAAAGCCCATCCCGGAAGACACGGTGTAAACGGCAATCGCCCCCTCCAACAGCGCCCATGGAGAAACGGGCTCCGTAAACAGTTCGGTGCGTCCGTCATGGTCATCCGGGCCAAAGTGGCCCTCGCGTGCGCCGGATTGGCTCTCGGGATGCGTCTTGATCAGGATGCGAGCGCCGGGATGTTCGATTTGTGCAAAGGCCAGCATCTCACGGAAGGTCGCCTCCGAAGCGTTGCCGTGGGCAATCGAGGCATCTCCGCGGGTCTGGTCGATGACCAGCACATAGCCTGGGTCCGGCAGGTTAGCCTTTGCATCAAAGCTATTGTATTTGCTCAGATGTTCCTGCTTGAGACGTTCTATTGCGGCGCGGGCCCTTTCCAGCAGGGCAGTATCGTCCAGCGGGTGGGTTGCGAGCAGGGTTTCCAAGTCTGAAGGGCGGCTGCTGTCAAAATGCACGCCATGTTGATCTATCAATAGCCCGATCGGCGGTTCACCCTCGGCGCGCGCAGGATGGATGGAGCGCAAAAAGGCGTCTTCGATGCGCACAAGCGAGGCTCCTGTGCGTTCGGCCATGGCCTCGCCGCGCGCCGCATAGGGCGAGTGGCCCCAAACGCCGATACAGTCTTCGGCCCGCGCGATGCCAAGGCGCACGTCCCATCCGCCGAGCTCCAGAATGCGGCGGACGCGCTTTTGAAAGAGGAAACCGCCGGAGTAAACGAAAAGCCGCCGGGGCCTTTCGGCTCCGGCGGCGTCAATCTCATCTGGCGCGGGGGCCACGGCGGCCCCGTTAATTGCCGGCGGCGGAGGCCAGCGTGTTGGCGGTTCCGGCGGCACCGGTCAGGGCCGAAAGGGTCTTCTGCCACTGCACATAGGGTGCCTCGGTGACATAGACGGTGTCGCCGTCGCGGATAACGAAGTCACGCGCCTCGAACATGCCGTTCGGTTCGGTCAGGTCGAGAACATAGACCATGCGCTGCTGACCTTGCAGGTCGCTCCGGCCAAGCACCTTTCTGGCCACGGACTCGGGCTCATCGCGGAACACGAACACCCCTGTCGGGTCTGCCAAGTTGGAGCTCAGCCCGCCCACTTGGGCAATGGCTTCAATGGCCGAGAGCGTTTGCGTTGTGAAAGGAACGCGGTTTTGCGAGCCGGTCGCACCAAGCGCTGTAAAGGCGCGGGTGTCTTCTTCCACAAGAATCCTGTCACCGTCGCGCAGGGCGATGTCGAAGTGGGGGTTCTTGAACAGATCTTCCCACCAGATGGTGCACTTGTGCTTGCCCCGGATCACGGTGATCTGAGCCACTTCCTGCTCGATGGCGATGCCACCGGCCGCTGCCAGCATGGCAGACAGGGTGCGCGTAGGCCGCTCAATCGGGTAAACGCCCTGCCCACCTACACCGCCAACCACAGAAACGGTTGCGCCATCACCGGCGAGACGACGAACGATGACCTGCGGGTCGGGGGTTTGGGTGTCGAGCTTATCGGTGATGAGCTGACGGATGCGCTCGGGCGTATTGCCAGAGGCTTTGATCCGGCCAGCGTAGGGCACAAAGATGAAGCCCGCGGCGTCTACCTGCACTTCTTCCAGCACCGTGGCGTTCTGGCCTTCACCTGCCAGAAGCCCGTCATCGACGTTCTCCCAGATGGTCAGGCCCAGCGTGTCGCCGGGGCGAATGGTATCGGAGCCGATGCGCCCCGCGTTCAGGAAGGCTTTGGAAAAGCCCAGCGCCGCCGTGCCGGAAGTGACCTTGGTGACGCGGGAATTCACGGCGACGATATAGGCGTCGCCTTTTTTCATCACGGAACCTGCATAGATTTCGCGCTTGTTCGGGCCAACGCGCGGCAATCCGCAGGAGGCCAGAAGGCCGACCATAGCCAATGCGGCTGCAGCCCGGGCCATCGGGGACGTTTTCAGTTTCACTGCTCGGGCTCCTTTACGGATTTCTGCCTCAAGTTTTGACCCGAACCTACGGAAGCGACATATGAAATGAAAGCTGGCTGGTGGCGAACTCGGGCCGATCAGGGCAAGGGTGTTGCGCATGTGCCGCGATTGTTTCCTCCCTGGCACCATTCAGATTCTACTAGGAATCCCTGATATTTGGCAGATGTAGTGGAAGTGGCTTTTGTCACCCCCAAGGGCTGCGTCAGGTGACGAGCCTGAGCTGA
This sequence comes from Vannielia sp. ABF1_015, assembly GCF_056160745.1. NCBI lineage: Bacteria > Pseudomonadati > Pseudomonadota > Alphaproteobacteria > Rhodobacterales > Paracoccaceae > Vannielia > Vannielia sp. ABF1_015. The sequence goes on along the minus strand of NZ_JBSWXT010000002.1, from coordinate 850,972 downwards.
AGCCTCGGCCCGGCTTTGCCTTGAGCGAGCGCGTCATAAGGGTCTTCCGGCGCCAGCATCATGTCGACGACCTGCCGCAGAAGCTGCCGCCGTCCGCGCGCAGAGTAGAAGCCCCCGGCGATTTGCGACGTTTCCAAGAGAAAGCTGCGATAGTCGCGGTAGGCCTTGCTGTCGGGGCGGCTTGGGGCGGCAAAGAAGTCAGGTAGCGGCTGGGTCGAGACGAACTCGGGCTTGGAATAGACCGCGTCGCCAAACACCTTCAGCGGGAGCCCGCGCCACAGCACCTGTTGTGCGGCAGTGGAGTTGACCGTCACCGCGCTGCGGGCATGGTTGAGCAGTTGCGCCAGTTTGCCGCCGCGCACGTAATGCACACGGTCTCCCACCCCATGCTCCCGGGCAAGGCGGCGGATCTCGCTGCGCATCGGCACGCGGCCATCTTCCAGCGGGTGAGCCTTGAACACGAGGTGATGGTGACGCGGCGCTCCCTGCGCAAAGCCATCTATGGTGACTTCGAGAAACTCGATCATGGTCGAGAAGGGCGAGTGCTTCTGGAAGCTGGCGTCATGCTCAAGCTGCAAGATTGCAAGATGGTAGGGGAAGCCACCGTGCTTGATCCGGAAGGTCGCCTGCACCCGGTCGGCCCAGAAGACGGGCATCAACAAAAGGCGTTTCAGGTAGAGGCCAAACTCCTGCGCCACGCTAAGCGAGCGGTGCGGGCGGAAGTTGCGGTAGGGGCGGTTCCAGAGCAGAACGAAGTAGTGGTAGAGGAAGCCGTAGAAGATGTGCTGGCGCATATCGCCCCACTTGGCGGGCGCATCGGGCAAGTCGATGTCTGACATGGCCAGGGCGGTCCGCATATCCTCGATGGAAAATTCCATCAGCCGTGAGTGCCCGTTGGAGCCGCCACGCTCGTAGCTCACCCAGTACGGCCGCAGGTAGCCCTCTTCGAAGACATGCACGGTGATCGCTTTTTCCTTCGCGATGCGCACGGCCTCAGCGTGGATGCCACGGGTGTCACCATAAAGCACGACGTCGGTGATGCTCTTCTCGTCGCAAAGCTTGGCAAAGCGGGCCGGCCAATCCTCCGGTGTGCCGCGATAGGGGATGAAACTGCGGGGATGAAACCAGAAAGCCTCGTCACCCTTGTTGAAGCCCACGCGCCAAACCTCGCAGCCCGCAGCCCGCAGCATCTTGCCGAGCCGATGAAAAAACGGCCCGTGCGGCCCCTGCAAAAACAGGAAGCGTCGGTTGTCAGCGGCAAGGGCGCTCATCTTTGGCGCGGTCTCCTCAGGTCTTGCTTGTGGCCTAACCCATTCCTGCGGCAGAATTAAGGCTGAAACGCTCCGGCCTCTGCCGGGGGTAGCGATAAAGGATTGAGGCATGTTTACCGGCATCGTCACCGACATCGGGCGGGTGGAAAAGGTTGAGATGCGCGGCGACATGCGCGCGCGGATCGCAACGGCCTATGACACGGGCAGCATTGATATTGGCGCGAGTATCGCTTGCGACGGGGTGTGCCTGACGGCAGTGGCGCTGGGGGAAGGGTGGTTTGAGGTGGACGTCTCTGCCGAAACCGTTTCGAAAACCTCAATCCCCTCCAATGGCTGGCCGGTCGGCAAACGGCTCAATCTTGAGCGGGCGCTGAAGGTGGGGGATGAGCTTGGCGGGCATATCGTTTCGGGCCATGTCGATGGCGTGGCCGAGGTGGTGGGGATGCGCGATGAGGGCGATAGCCTGCGTCTAACCTTTCGTGCGCCCGCAGCCTTGGCGAAGTTCATCGCGCCCAAGGGCTCGGTTGCGCTCAATGGCACCTCGCTGACGGTCAACGAGGTTGATGGGGTCGAGTTCGGCATCAACCTCATTCCCCACACCCGCGAGGTCACAACTTGGGGCGAGGTGGCGAAGGGCGATAGCGTAAACTTGGAGGTCGATACGATGGCCCGCTACGTCGCTCGGCTTCAGGAGGCCGGTTGATGGTGGATCAAGCCAATTTCGGCCCCGGGCACAACGGCGGCCCCTCAATGGAGCCCGGCGCGGGCTGGCGCAGCTATGCGTGGAAACGGGCGCGGGCCGAGCTGCTCCCCAGCCTGCCCCTGCCGGTGATCCAGCGCCGCCTGAAGCGCGCGAACGAGCTGGGGCTGGATTTCAAAACCTATGCCCGGGTGCACCATTCTGCGGGGCGGGATATCGTTGCGATCCTGTTTTCCAACAACGCCTTGCGGATGATCCGCGCCGGGCAAGACATGCCCGCCACCCGCGCCGCCAAATTGCAGCGCCTCACCAATTGCGGCACCGGCCTTTTGGCCCATGCTCCACAAGATCCGGCGCAGATGGCTGCCCGCATTGAAGCGGCTAATGGCATAGTGCTGGCCCCTGCCGCCCAGGCGCCGCAGCTGTCCGAGAGCTGGGGCGAGACCCGGGCACGCCTGCGCGACCTGCTCAATGCAGCGGGTTACCTGCCCGGGGCGGTGGTCGTCGTGGGCGACACCGCTCTGGAGGCGGATTGGGCCCCCACTGCCGCCCTTGCGGGCCATGTGCCAGCCGATGAGTATTTCGGCCTCTGAGCGCCCGCGACCTCACGTCTCTCCCCCGGCTTCCGCCCTTTCCAACCCGGCACAACCGGGCTAGATGAGGCCGCAAACCAGACGGGCGGCCCGATGAACGATCTTTCGACTGACTATCATGACGCGATCTCCTCGGTGGAAGAGATCATTGAAGATGCCCGCAACGGGCGGATGTTCATCCTTGTCGACCATGAGGACCGGGAGAACGAGGGCGATCTGGTGATCCCCGCGCAGATGGCCACGCCCGATGCGATCAACTTCATGGCCACCCACGGGCGCGGGCTGATCTGCCTGTGCCTGACGGGCGAGCGGATTGACGCGCTCGGGCTGCCGCTGATGGCCTCGCAAAACTCCTCGCGCCACGAGACGGCCTTCACCGTGTCCATCGAGGCCCGCGAGGGTGTGACCACCGGCATCTCGGCGGGCGACCGGGCCCGCACCGTGGCCGTTGCGATCGACTCTGCCAAGGGCGCGCAGGACATTGCCACGCCGGGCCACGTGTTTCCGCTGCGCGCCCGCGAGGGCGGCGTGCTGGTGCGTGCCGGGCACACCGAGGCGGCAATTGATGTGAGCCGCTTGGCCGGACTCAACCCCTCGGGGGTGATCTGCGAGGTCATGAACGAAGATGGCACCATGTCGCGCCTGCCCGATTTGGTGGCCTTTGCCCAGCGGCACAACATCAAGATCGGCACGATTTCTGATCTCATCGCCTACCGCCGCCGCCACGACAACCTCGTGCGCGTGAAGAAGGAAGAAACCGTTACCTCCGCCTTCGGCGGCGAGTGGCAGATGAAGATTTACTCTGACGAGGTGCAGGGCGCCGAGCATATCGTGCTGGTGAAGGGCGACATCTCGGGCGATGCGCCGGTGCTCACCCGCATGCACGCGCTTGACCCTATGCTTGATGTCGTCGGCGTGGCGGGCGCGGGCCGGGCGCATGAATTTGGCGCGGCAATGGAGGCCGTGGCCGCCGAGGGCCGTGGCGTGGTGGTGCTGCTGCGCGACCTCACGATGAAAATTGCCGCAGCGGAGGAAGCCTCGCCGCAGACGCTCCGGCAGTATGGCCTTGGGGCTCAAATCCTGTCGTCCCTCGGGCTGAACAAGCTGGAACTGCTCACCAACTCGCCCTCTCCCAAGATCGTGGGGCTTGATGCTTATGGGCTGGAGATCACCGGCACACGCCGGATCGAGGAGGCGAACTGATGGCCGGGAGCGAAAGCCACTACATCCTATCGCGCCCCGAGTTTGATACCGCGCCCAAGGTGCTCATCGTCGTTGCGCCCTATTACAAGGACATAGCCGATGCGCTGGTGGCCGGGGCGCAAGCCGAGCTGGAGGCCGTTGGAGCCTTTCATGAAACCGTCGAAGTGCCTGGTGCGCTGGAGGTGCCTACTGCCATTCGCATCGCCCATCGGCAGAGCAACTTTGATGGCTTCGTAGCGCTTGGCTGCGTCATCCGGGGTGAAACCACCCATTACGAAACGGTCTGTAACGACAGCAGCCGCGCGCTGACCCTTCTGGGTTTGGAGGGCGCTTGCATCGGCAATGGGATCCTGACCGTTGAGAACCGCAGGCAAGCCGACGTGCGCGCCGAGGTTGACGGCCAGAACAAGGGCGGCGGCGCGGCGGCTGCGGCGTTGCACCTGATCGCGCTGACCCGCCGTTTTGGCAAGCCCGAGCGCGGGGTGGGTTTTCGCACCCCGCTTGAGAATGAAATCCTGCTGGCTGGCAGCGGCGAAGGGCCTAAAACCGCATGAGCGACAAACGCACGAAGAAATCCGCCGCACGTCTCTATGCCGTGCAGGCGCTGTTTCAGATGGAAGCCTCCGGTCAAACGGCTGAGGCGGTTGAGGCCGAGTTTGAAGACCATCGCTTTGGCACCGAGTACTTTGAGGGCGCGGAGATGGTCGAAGGCGATCCTTCGCTGTTTCGCAGGCTCGTGGGCGATGCGGTGAACCAACAGGCGAAGATTGACCAGATGACCGACCGGGCGCTGGTGGCCAAATGGCCGATCAGCCGGATCGACCCGACCCTGCGTGCGCTGTTCCGCGCCGCCGGGGCCGAACTGGTAGAAAGCGACACGCCCCCCAAGGTGGTGATCGTGGAATTCGTCGATATCGCCAAGGCGTTCTTTCCCGAGGGGAGAGAGCCCAAGTTCGTGAATGCGGTGCTGGATCATATGGCCCGAGAGGCCAAGCCCGAGGCATTTTAGCAGGCGGAGCATTGCTGACCGGGCCGCTCCGCGCGAATTGACTGGTCGTAAACCTCAAGGGCGCTATCTTCTATTCGACGCGCATTGCCCCGGAGGCCCTGCTAATGCCCAAGCTCATTACCCTGTATATCCGCCACGTTCTGATCGGCTTCGCGCTCGCTGCGCTGTTTGTCGCCGGACTTCTCTGGCTCAATGTGGGCAACCTCTGGCATCTGGTTTCACACACCTCAGCTGGGCCGCTGGCTGTGTTCATGCTGTTCATGTTCAACGGTATCGTTTTTTCCGGCGTGCAGTTTGGCATCACGATCATGCGGATGGCAGAGCCCGAGGGTGGCAGTGGTGGTAACGGGCGGGTGGCCAAGCAGCACGCCACCGTGCCCATCGCTGTGCAGGATCGGCAGGCAGAACAGCGCAAGCAGCGCAGATTTGAAGATTTCTGATCGCTACTGGCCGGTGATTTCGGTCGCGACAGAAAACTCGGTAAGTTCCTCTGGCAGAAGAATGTAAATTTCATCCGGCGGGGTAGAGAGCGCATGCTCCATAAGCCCCAGCCCTATGCCCATTTCGCCGAGGTAACGGATTACCTCCGCTTGGCTGTGCTGGATATCTTCCACCGCCAGGAAGGCAGGCAAAACCGTGCTCTGCCCGTAGTAGCTTTGATGCACCCCCACCTTCGCGTCCGCATGCACCTGCCGTTCGGTCCCTGACATCAGGATGTAAGGGCAGGCGGAGAGACAAAAGGCACCATCGTCCATCGCTGTGTCGATGCCCTTCTCGCGGATCAGCCGGCCAATCTGCAACGCATCACGCACCGATCCGCCGGGGGAGTGCAGCCAGAGTTGATCGGGCTGTTCAGGCTGGCGCTCCAGCCATTCCACAAAGCGGGCGGCATCGCCTTCCTTGATCGCCCCGACGATCCGAAAGCCACCCTCGGGGCGGTCCTCAAAATAGAGCCGCTTGGGCATGTTCGCGGCCCCCTCCATCGGGACGCCGGGCATGGCGGGGCGGCGCACTTCGTCGGGGTTGAACCGGCGGGTCTGGTCGCCGGGGGCGACGGGGTTGGTGACGGCGGGGGCGGAGGTGGGCCAGCGGATCTCGGGGGCCACAGCGGCAAAATCCTGCGCCAAAAGCACGGACGCGATGCCCATCTGGAGCCCGAAAATCGCCTTGAGGCCGGTTTTTGCCGTAAACGCCATCGCCTGCTCCTCAGACCGACCGGGGGCCTGAGCCCTTGGCGGGCTTTTCGAGCGGCTCAACATTCTCGGGGTGCGGATCAGCCTCTTGCTCGGCATCCGGGGGCTGCGTTTCTTGCATGTCCCGCTCTTCGCGGTCATCCATCGCGTTTTCCACATCCCGCGCCGCGACTAGAGCGGCGCGCAGCTCGGCCATTGTAAGCCTGTCGCCAAGGTCTACCGGCTCGCGGCCCGTGCGAATGGCGGCCTGCACCACCATGAGGATCAGCACCAGCACGGCAGGCAGCAGGTCGATGGCAATCGCCCCGGCCCAGCTTGGCACGAAGTTCTCGGCATAAAGGATCACCGCATCGGCAGCTGAAATCGGTGTGTAGGCCACCTCGGCGGGCGCGGTCATGGCCATGACGCTCTCGGCAGCAAGGCGCAGCGTTTCAGCGCGCTGCCCCAGAACGGAAAGCACCGATTCCAGCGTCGAGGCCTGACCGATCCGGTCTTGCTCGGTGCGCCCGTCAAGCTCGGGCAGAACAACCGATTCCGACAGATCCTGCGCCGCCCGCTGCACCAGCGGCGCGACCGAGAGTTGCCGCAGTTCGGTGATGATCCCCGCCAATCGCACGGCCTCTTCGGAAAACTCGATGGATCGAGCCTCCACCGGCCCGGTCTCTACCGTCAGCGCCCGCATTCGGCTCAGGATCACGTTGCCCTGAGAAAAGCGCTCTTCCACCAGCGGGGTCTGGCTGGCGATCTGCGCTTCCAGCCCGCCCAGCTCATCGGCCTTCTGGTTGAGCACCCGAAACACTGCTCCGCGACCGGCGAGGCCCGAGAGGTTGCCGGTCGCCTCCTGCTCGGAGAGGTCAGTGAAGCTCTGGCGCACGCGGGCCACATCGCGCCCCAGCCCCTGTCCGGCAGTGGCGATCTGGTAACTGCGCTCCAATGCGCCCTGATAGTCTTGCACGGTCTTGGCGAGGTGCTGCTCTACCGCCGCCGCACCGGCGAGCGCTGCCGCGTTCAACCATGACGACATGGCAACAATCGCCAGCGAGCCGAGCCCCATGGAAAGCAGTAATCCGATCCGGGCCGCGCCCGTGCGCACCGCCGGAAGCAGGCGCAGCAGGAAGGACCAGAACACGAAGATGCCGACCGAAACCGCGATGGAATAGGCAACGGCGGCGAAGAAGGTCATCGCGCCGTTGTTGTCGAGAAGGGAGGACACGCCGAGGTAGGTATAAATACCCGAGGCCGTGGCCAGAACGCCAAGCGCCGTGGGGGTGAAGCCGTCGAGCACGCCAAGGTGCCCCTCCAGCTCTTTCGCATGAGCAAGGCCGCGCGCCTCGCTCTGGCTCATCTTCCGGCTCATAGCGCCCTCCACCTTGATCCGGCGAGTATAGGCGCGCACCGCCTAGAGGAAAGCGCGCTGCGCTTCACTTGGGCGTTATGAGCCGGAGAAGGGTGTGGGTGGCGGGGACCACAGCAACCGGCAAGGCGTTCGAATTCCCGGGGACCTGTATATACAGGTGGGCGTCGGGTAACCGGACCAGGGCCCGGACAGAGCCAACTCCCATGGAATTGCTTAAGGCCACTGGAATTGTGCCTCGACACGAGAAGAGCAGATCCGCCAAGAGCGCAGATAGGCCCATGGTGGGCACATGACAAGGGGGCGGTGAAAATGCGTGCGGCTTGCGCGGGGGCAAAGCTCACCGGAACGCGCGGCGCACCTTGCGCTTGACCGAAGAACGCTTGATGCCGCGCGAGAGAGAGGGGCTGCCCTGGCGGATGATCGCGCCGTTGGGTGTGGTCGTGCCAATCGAAAGCCCGCGAGAGGGGCCGCCGCCATAAACCACGTAGTCCTTCTGGAACGGGAAAAGCCGATGGCCCTTCTTACCGCCCCCGCGAAACCGCTTTTCGGGGTGGCGAGCACGGTCGGAGGGATGCAACGTCCAGACCTTGGGGCGGCCGGATGAGGTTTCTTCAACTTGAGCCGGTGTGTTCGTTCCGGAGAGCCAGCTCCAGAACTTTTTGCCGAAGTCTTCATCCGACGCACGCGCCGGGATGGCGATGGCCGCCGCCAGCGCAATTGCGAGAGTTATGAAAGAAAGACGCCCCATGAGGCAAAATTAGGGCAGGGGCAGCGGCGAGTCATCCCGCTTTTCTGCCGGGTGTTCCCTAGCTGGAAACGATGAGCGTGCAGGGTGCGCATTTCCGGCGAAGTCCGGGATAATTGAGGCAAAAAAGAGGCAAATTCTTGTCTGAAAGTTTCCTGTCGTGTCCGTGACTTGCAGGGTGTTTATGTTTTGTTCATGCTGCGCGCATGAAGTTTGACCCAGAATCGCCCACGCCAGGGATGCAACCCGGCCAGTTGCTCGCGCGCGGCGTGTGTCGGCATCTGCTTAGCCACGGCTTCGTCACCGTCGAGGAGCTGGTGCCAACGAGCGGGCTTCGAGTGGATGTAATGGCGCTTGGCCCGAAAGGCGAAATCTGGGTGATCGAATGCAAATCCAGCCGGGCCGATTATATTGCCGACCACAAGTGGCAAGGTTATCTGGAGTGGTGTGACCGGTTCTTCTGGGCAGTGGATCAGGAGTTTCCGACCGAGCTCTTGCCAGCCGAAACAGGCCTTATCATTGCCGATAGCTATGATGCAGAGATCGTTCGCATGTCGCCCGAAACCAAACTGCCACCAGCGCGGCGTAAGGTGATGGTGCAAAAATTCGCCCGTCACGCGGCGCTGCGGCTTCAGGCCCTTCGCGATCCTCGGCCTTCGGGGCTGCTTTAGCGCTTCTTCTTGCTGTTGCCGGCGACCATGGCAGCAGCACGTTGAGCGGCCCCCTTCAGCTCTTCTGCAATTTCGAGCGCTTCCTGCGGGTCAAAATCCATGGGCAGGTCAACGGTTTCACCCTGAACGTAGATTCGCACCATGCCCTGATCGGTCGGGCCGATCTGCAGGTTGGCGGTGATGTCGCTATCGCTGTTAATGCCCATGATCTGTCTCCGGCTGCGGTGCGCCGTGAGCTAGCGTGAGGGATGGCTTGTGGCAAGGGTGGATAATGCTTGACCGAGGCAAGGGCATGCCGGACCGTTCTCTTAGGAGGACGTAATGGACGATATCGAAGCGCTGCGCGACTTCTCGCGGTTCTACACCCAGCGGCTGGGCCTGCTTGGCCAGAGTTACCTCGGCTCCGGGCTTGGCGTCACGGAAGTACGGGTGCTGTGGGAACTGGCCTATGGCGATCAGGGCACCGCTCGGCAGATAGCGGAGCGGCTGGGCCTCGACGAGGGATACCTGTCGCGTTTGCTCGCCGGTTTCGAAAAGAAAGGTTGGATCGCGCGGGAGCCGGACCCGGACGATGCCCGCCGCCGACGTCTGACACTGACCGAAGACGGCAAGGCCCTGGCCGCCGGTCATGACAAGGCCTCACGTGCGGCTGTGGGGGCGTTTCTGGGCCAGATGTCCCCAGATGCACGAGCACTTCTGGGCGAGGGGCTTGCCCGGGTCAAACAGGCCTTCAATCCGCCACAGGATGTTGAGCTGAAAGATCTTTCTCCGGGCGACGCAGGCTGGATCGTGGAGCGCCACGGCCAGCTTTATGCCCGTGACGAGGGGTATGACGCGAGCTTCGAGGCGCTGGTGGCCGAGATCATGGCGGAGTTCATCCGCAGCCATGACCCGGCGCGTGAACGTGGGTGGATCGCCTGGGGCGGGGGGCGGCGGCTGGGCTCGGTTTTTTGTGTGGCGCGCGGGCCGGATACAGCGCAGCTTCGGCTTTTCTTCCTCGAACCGGAAGCTCGCGGCCTCGGGCTGGGCCGCAAGATGCTGGACGCTTGCCTCACATTCGCCCGTGAGAAGGGCTACCATGAACTGGTGCTTTGGACCCACGAATCCCACGTGGCGGCCTGCCGACTTTATGACAAGGCGGGCTTCCAGCGCATCGGCAGCCGCCCGATGCATGAATTCGGCCAGGATACCGTGATAATCGACTACAGGATTGACCTCTGACACTCTTGCAATCGCGCGGGACGGGCGCTAAATGACGCCCCAGTGCCGCCTTAGCTCAGTTGGTTAGAGCGCTTGATTGTGGATCAAGAGGTCCCCCGTTCGAGCCGGGGAGGTGGTACCATTCAGCCCTGAAATCGCGGTACGATAGATGGATTGCCCAAGGGTGCCTTGCTTTGCGGCGCGTCCAATTGCCGAAGTGCAGCGCATTGGCAACTGGCCCTTCGGCGGGTGACGAACTAAGCTGAGCGTCGAGGCAGGAGCAGGAGAAAATCATGCACAGAATCATGATCTGCGCTCTGGCGGCGGGTGCGCTCACGGCATGTGATGCGGCGGGCCCGGTGTCTGTTGGGGCGGAGAGATACGAGGTGACCGGCGTCGAAGAGGGCGACATGCTCAAACTGCGCGCCGGGCCGGGGACGGGCTACACCATTCAGGCCGGGTTGCCGAATGGCACGGTGGTGCGGGTCAGGGACTGTTCGCGCATCGGCGGGACGCGCTGGTGCAAGGTCGCGCTGGACCGCTCGCCGGGCATGGTTGGCTACGTTTCGCAGACCTACATCCAAAAGCTCTGAAGCGGCTTTGCCCGGCTCAGGGTGACAGGGCAATTTCCTGACGCAGGCTTCCATCGCGGTGGAAGATCAGGATGCGGTCGTCGGTTGTGACGACGGCATACCATTCGGCCGTGGCGGTGAAGGCCTGCGCGGTGGCGCCCTCGGGCAGGGTAATACTTTCGGGGAGGGATGGGCTTTGCGGCCCGGAGAGGCGGATGATAAGCAGGGCGGCGATCACGGCGATCCCTGCGATCATCGTGAGCGTCAGCCCCGTCACCAGCCGCTTGAGCCATTTCAGGTCCACCGGCAGTTCGTCATTTTCCGGAGCCGCCATGGCCGCCTCTCTCGTGACTTTCATCATCGGCCCTACGCCGCCGTCGCGCCTTGATAAGGCGCTTTCGCGTGATGTGCCAGACGAGGCCAGCCTTAGCCGGTCGCGGCTTGTGCGGTTGATTGCCGAGGGCGCGGTGCTGGTGAACGGCGCGGTGGTCGCCGATGCCAAGGCCAAGGTGGCGGAGGGAGACGCGGTGCAAATTGCCGTGCCCGAGGCCGTCGAGGTGGAGATGGTGGCGGAAGACATACCGCTGGACATCGCCTTTGAAGACGATCACCTCGTGGTGGTCAACAAGCCGGTGGGCATGGTGGTGCACCCGGCGCCGGGCAGCCCGCGCGGCACATTGGTGAACGCGCTGCTCTATCATTTTGGCGGGGAGCTCTCGGGAATCGGAGGAGAAAAGCGGCCCGGTATCGTGCACCGAATTGATAAGGATACCAGTGGTTTGCTGGTGGTCGCCAAGTCTGACGCGGCGCATCATGGGCTTGCCGAACAGTTTGAGGCCCATACCGCACGGCGGCGGTATCTGGCGATGTGTTACGGTATTCCTGATGGGTCCGAACCTCGGCTGCGCGGCATCAAGGGCACCCATTTTGAGCCGGATGGCACGCTGCGGATCACCACCCAGCTTACGCGCCACAAGACCGACCGGCAGCGGCAGGCGGTTTGCTTTGCGGGTGGGCGCCATGCGGTGACACGGGTGCGGGTGGTCGAGCGGCTGAGTGAGGTGGCGGCACTGGTGGAATGCCGGTTGGAGACCGGGCGCACACATCAGATTCGGGCGCATATGTCTCACATCGGGCACGGGTTGATTGGGGATCCGGTCTATGGCGGGCGGCGCAAACTTTCGGAGCGTGCGGTGGGGGCGGCAGGGGCCGAGGCGGCACGTGGCTTTGCGCGGCAGGCGTTGCACGCGGCATCGCTGGGGTTTGCCCATCCGGTCGAAGGCACGGAGATGGACTTCGAGGCGGATCTGCCAGCGGATATGGTGGCGCTGTTGACGGCCCTGCGCGCGGGGTGATGCGGGCGAACGCCAGCGCGTTTTATGCTGGCGAGGTTCCAATGCGGCGGGCGATCAGCAGCGTGATCGCCAGCGCCACTTCCGCGACCACGGGCACGGCATAGCCGGGTTGCATCATTGCATTGAGGTCCGGCGCGATGATCCGGGTAATGCTGCCAGCGAGGTAGACCAGCCCGGCGAGGCTAAGCAGGGGTGGCAACCAGCGCGGAACAAGGCCGCTGCGGGCAAGGAGCCATGCGGTGATCAGCGTGTTTGCGCCAAAGAAAACAAGCCCGATGTCATAGCCGATGCTGTGGGTTTCCAGCAGCGCAAGCAGTGCTTCGGGGGTGGCGGATGGGCCGGTTACGAGGCTGAGCGCGCCGACCGCGGCGAGGAGGCTGGCGGCGATGATGGCGGCCTGCATGAGCCGCAGGATCATGGCGGCGAGTGCCCAATCGCGGTGGACGTGCCGCAAAAGCGCGAAGAACAGCACCGCAAGACCGATATCTGCCATGACCATCGCCGTATCGGCCAGCAAGCCGAGCCGGAAAAGCCCGGTGTGGGCTGAAACCGCGTGCCAGGTTGCGGTGGCATTGTCCCACGAGATCAGGGGCATGCGCACCAGAAGCTCTGCCCCGAGCCCGAGTAGAATGACGCCGACATAGAGCGCGCCGGCGCTGCGTTGCGTGGTTTTGGACATGACGGCTCTCCCGCTGTGCGATTGCGTAGGGAGGGATTTAGGGCATGCGCAGATTGTTGAGAATTGGCAGCTTTCGTTCACATTCCATGCGAAAACGCATGAAACATTCCGTCACCTTTGCCCGACTCGGGGGATTAACCTTCTATTTACGATCTGAGGGCATAGGATGATCGCGACCTTAGGGCATCGTTAAGACTTGAACCGATCAGTTCAGTGCTTACATGATCTCCTGAACAGGCGCCGATACGAGCGCAACCTATTGATAAGTAACGCCAAGGGACCAGAATGAGCAACTACACAAAGCTTCCGGCCCCCTCTCCCGAGCAGGGGCTCAATCGCTACCTCCAGGAAATCCGCACCTTTCCGATGCTGGAACCGGAGGAAGAATACATGCTGGCCAAGCGCTGGGTCGAGGATGAAGACAGCTCCTCCGCGCACCAGCTTGTCACCTCTCACCTGCGCCTCGCGGCAAAAATCGCGATGGGCTACCGCGGCTATGGCCTGCCGCAGGCCGAGGTGATCTCGGAGGCGAACGTGGGCCTGATGCAGGCGGTCAAACGCTTCGACCCGGAAAAGGGCTTCCGCCTTGCGACCTACGCTATGTGGTGGATTCGTGCCTCGATCCAGGAATACATTCTTAGGTCATGGTCGCTTGTGAAACTGGGAACGACGAGCGCCCAGAAGAAACTTTTCTTCAACCTTCGCAAAGCCAAGAACAAGATCGGCGCGCTGGAGGAGGGCGATCTGCGCCCCGAGAACGTGGAAAAGATCGCCACCCAGCTCAACGTGACCAAGGAAGAGGTCATCTCGATGAACCGGCGCATGTCAGGCGGAGATGCGAGCCTCAACGCCACCATCGGTTCTGATGAAGATGGCTCTGCGCAATGGCAGGACTGGCTGGAAGATGAAACCGCCGACCAAGCCAAGAGCTACGCCGAAGAAAACGAGATGGAAGTGCGCCGCGAATTGATGGTCGAGGCGATGGAAGTGCTGAATGATCGGGAGAAGGACATTCTGATCCAGCGCCGCTTGCACGACCAGCCGGTGACGCTGGAAGAGCTTTCGGGCCAGTATGACGTGAGCCGTGAGCGCATTCGACAGATCGAGGTGCGGGCCTTTGAGAAGCTGCAAAAGCGGATGCAGGAGCTTGCCAAAGAGCGGGGCCTGCTGACCCGCGCTTGAACCCCGGCCAGCGGGCAGATAGACCCTTGGACAGCCGAGGGGGGACCGCGTGAAACTGCACGAAACGTTTATCAAGCCCATGCACCGTGAGGGCTGGCGCTTTGTCGGCGTCTTCGCGGTGCTGACGCTGTTGCTCTTTTTCATCTGGACGCCGCTGGGCCTGATCGGCCTCGTGCTTACGATCTGGTGCTACTACTTTTTCCGCGATCCGGTGCGCCATGTGCCGGATGTCGATGGGCTGATCGTAAGCCCCGCAGACGGGATTGTGAGCCTCATCGAGATGGCCACACCGCCGCCCGAGTTGGGCCTGGGCGAGGAAAAGCGCCTTCGGGTGAGCGTGTTTATGTCGGTCTTCAACTGCCACATCAACCGCGCGCCGGTGCCCGGGCGGATTTCGAAGATGGCCTACAAGCCCGGCAAGTTTCTCTCGGCCGAGCTCGACAAGGCCAGCGAAGACAATGAGCGCAACTCCCTGCTGATCGAGATGGATGATGGGCGTGACCTTGTGGTCACCCAGATCGCTGGCTTAGTGGCGCGGCGCATTGTGCCGCTGACCGAGGAGGGCGCGGTGCTGAAGCGCGGCGAGCGCTTTGGCCTCATCCGTTTTGGCTCCCGGCTCGACACCTATTTGCCCGAAGGCGTGCAGCCGCTCGTCTCGGTTGGGCAGACCATGATCGGGGGCGAGAGTGTGCTGGCTGATCTGAGTAATTCCACACCCCGCCCAGCGAGGGCAGACTAAGCCAATGCCCCGCGCGCCCCGCATCCGTCGCCGGGCAAGCCGGCTTCCGCTCCTGCACCTGTTGCCCAATATTGTTACCATCGGTGCCATCTGCGCGGGGCTGACCGGGCTGCGGCTTGCGCTGCATGATCGCTTTGAGGCGGCTGTGCTCATGGTTCTTCTGGCGGCGCTGCTTGATGGGCTGGATGGCCCACTGGCGCGGTTGCTGAAGTCGGAATCCAAGATCGGGGCCGAGCTGGACAGCCTTGCGGATTTCGTGAATTTCGGCGTCGTCCCCGGCTTTCTGCTCTATCTCTGGAGCCTTGATAACACCTCGCGGCTGAGTTGGATCGCGGTGCTGATCTTTGCCGTATGCGCGGTGTTACGATTGGCGCGGTTTAACGTGACGGCGCGGGAGGATGCGCAAGAAGACCGCCCCAAGCCGGGCACCTTTACCGGCGTTCCGGCACCCGGTGGGGCATTGCTGGCGCTGGCCCCTTTCTCACTGGTGCAGAATTTTCCGACCCTGCCCATGCCCGCCGGCGCGGTGGCGCTTTGGCTGGTTGTGGTCGGGCTGCTGATGATCTCCCGCCTGCCCACGCCGTCGCTCAAATCGGTTCGCATTCCGCGAGACAGCGCGCGGTTTCTCATTGTGGGGCTGGTGGCCTTTGCTGCCGTGGCCTCAACCTGGCCCTGGGTTGTCATGACGCTGGCACAGATGGGCTATATCATTTTGATCGCATGGAGCGCTCGCGGCACTGCGAGAGAGGAATTTTCTGATGAAGATTGAAGCTGTTTCAAACTCTTACAAACGCTGGGCCCCGGTTTATGACAGCACCTTCGGTGCCGTCACCAACGCAGGGCGCAAGCGGGCAACGGCCTATGTGACAGAGCGTGGCGGCGACGTACTGGAGGTGGGTGTGGGCACCGGGCTGGCACTGCCGCTTTACGGCGCTGGCGTGCGGGTGACCGGCATCGACTTTTCGCCCGAGATGCTCGCCAAGGCCGAGAAACGGGTGGAGGTGGAAGGCCTCGTTCGGGTTGAGGCGCTGCGGCAGATGGATGCCCGCGAGCTGGATTTTGCGGATGCGAGCTTTGACTACGTAAGCGCCATGCATGTGCTTTCGGTCGTGCCCGAGCCCGAGCGGGTGATGCGCGAGATTGCCCGGGTTTTGCGGCCCGGCGGGCAGGCGCTGATCGTCAACCACTTCGCCGCCGAAAAGGGCGTGCGCAGCTTTATCGAGCGGGCCGCGGCGCCGCTGGAGAGCCTGTTGGGGTGGCATTCGGATTTTCCGATCTCGCGCGTGCTTGGCGGGCCGGGCCTTGTGGAGGTGGAGCGCGACAGCCTGCCGCCTATGGGCATGATGACCTGGCTGGTGCTGGAAAAGCAGGGCTAGCTTGCGGGCCACCCGGGCTGCCGTTAGCGTTGGCGCTAACAGGGACACCGGGAGATTTGCCATGACAACCGAACCACTTCGCTGGGGCATCCTCGGCGCTGCCAATTTTGCGCTTCAGCACATGGGCCGCGCGATCCATGCCGCCGAAGGGGCGGAACTGGTGGCTCTGGCCACGTCGAGTGCCGCGAAGGCCGAGCCGTTCAAGGCGTTTTGCCCTGGTTTGAAAGTGCACGAGAGCTATGACGCGCTGCTGGCCGATCCGGGGATTGATGCGGTTTACGTTCCACTCCCGAACCATCTGCATGTGGAGTGGACGCTGAAGGCGATGGACGCGGGCAAGCATGTGCTGACCGAGAAGCCCATTGCCATGGAGGCGGGCGAGATCGATGCGTTGATTGCCAAGCGCGACGCCACCGGGCTGCTTGCCACCGAGGCCTATATGATCGTGCACCACCCCCAGTGGCAGCGCGCCCGGGCGATGCTGCGCGACGGGGCGATTGGCGATCTGGTGCATGTGGATGGCGTGTTTACCTACAACAACCCCGACATGGCCAATATTCGCAACGACGCCTCCAAGGGGGGCGGCGGCATTCCGGACATCGGGGTTTACACCTACGGATCAACGCGTTGGATGCTGGGCGAGGAGCCCGATGAGATTACCCATGCCGACCTCACCTTCGAGGCGGGGGTGGATGTGGTGGCCCGGGTTGCGGCACGCTTTCCAAGTGGCACGGCGCATTGGGTCAACTCCATGCGGATGCACCCGTGGCAGCACATGAGTTTTCACGGCACCGAGGGGGTGATCCGCCTCACCGCGCCGTTCAATGCCAATGTCTTCGATCAGGCTGAGGTGGAGCTGCATCAGGATGGCATGGGCCGGCGGATCGAGCGGTTTCCCGGCATCAACCAGTACGTCTTGCAGGTGGAGAACTTCGGGAAGACGGTGCGCGAGGGGGCGGAATATCCGTGGTCGCTTGAGGACGCCAAGGGCACGCAGGCGCTGATTGATGCGGTCTATGACAAGGGAGGCCGGGGGTGACGCGCCCCTCCGATGACGAGCGCTTTGAGGGGCGCATGCACGGGCCGCAGGAGGAGGCGGGCAAGGACGGGCTGCTGATGCGGCTGGTGCATATGGTGTTAATTGGCTTGATGATTCAGGTCGCGATGACCGTGCTCGGGGTGGCCACGCTGGTGCAACTTGTGGTGCTTCTTATCAACAAGGGTGAGCCGAACCCACGCCTTGCCGATTTTGGCGAGAGCCTCGGCATCTGGCTGGCCAAGGCGGCGCGCTATCTGGTGGCCGCCAGCGAGGTGAAGCCTTGGCCGTGGACCGAGCTGGATTGAGGGTACGCTACCAGGGCCGGGCCAGTCCCGCCGGTCCGGGCGATGAGCGAAGCGAAGAGCCCGGCCCGCCGAGCGGAGCGAGGCCACCGGTCGTGGCTCTTCATCAGCCGAGATAGTCGGCGTCGCTCACATGCTCCAGCCAGTCAACGTTGGAGCCGTTTACGACCTCGTGGATGGCCACATGGGTCATCGCGTGGGTGTCGCGGGCGCCGTGCCAGTGTTTTTCGCCCGGTTCGAACCAGATCTTGTCGCCCGGGGCGATATCTTCTTTCGGGCCACCCTCACGCTGGACCCAGCCGAGCCCGGCGGTGACGATCAGCAACTGACCGCGCGGGTGGGTGTGCCAAGCGGTGCGCGCGCCCGGCTCGAAGGTGACGATCACCGCGCCGGCGGATGCGCCCTCTTCGGGGTTGTGGCGGTTCTCCTGCCGGACCGCGCCGGTGAAGTATTCTGCCGGGCCGATGCCCGAGGGTTGCTCTGTGGCCCGCGTGATCTTCATCTTAGCCTCCAATTCTTCACAAACGTTAAACAGGGCGGCGATGGCCCCTTTGCCCCACCCTAGGGCGTTTGACCGGCCGTGGGGAGAGCGGGCAAGCTGGCGGCATGAATAACCCGACCCGCGCCCTGATCGTGGCTCTGCTGCTGCCCCTGCCTGCCTCCGCCGAGGAACTGGGCCGGATCACGGCCTTTGTCGCGGGGGAGGCGAAGCAGTGGTTTACCATCACCATGACGCAGGGCGGGCGGCAGGTGGCGACGGCGAGCTTTGAGCAGGGCGCGCGACTGACGGAGCTGCGCGTGCAGGGCCACCCGGAGCCGAGTTTCAGCACGCGCGATGTGTTCAGCTTGGATGTGCGCTACGAAGGGCTGTTCACGCCGGGTGCGGTGCCGCTTTCAGTTGACGTGATGCATGTGCCTGAGGGCATGGGCGGGCCGTTCTGGACGAGCCGGAATGCGGGAAAGCCAGCGCAGGTGGATATCGTGGAACTGGAGGTTTGGGGCAGCTACGGGCGGCTGGTGGCGACCTTTGAAGCGGAGCTGTGCTTTCGCCCAATCATCTCCTCAGCGACCGATACCGCCAATTGCCGGGCGGTGACGGGGGTGATCGAGACGGAGATTTCAGTGGAGTAGGGACGGCGGATGACGCTCGCGCTGGCGCGCATCGCTCCACCCGCCGTCCCTAGAGCGCTTAGCCCTCCATCGCCTCAAGCTCGTCGATGAAGCCTTCGATCATGCTGAGGCCCTTGTCCCAGAAGGCCGGGTCGGAGGCGTCGAGGCCGAAGGGGGCGAGGAGCTCTTTGTGGTGCTTGGAGCCGCCTGCCTTCAGCATGTCGAAATACTTGGCCTGGAAGTCGGCGTCGCCTTCTTCGTAGGCGGCGTAAAGCGCGTTCACCAGACCGTCTCCAAAGGCGTAGGCGTAGACGTAGAAGGGCGAGTGGACGAAGTGGGGGATGTAGGCCCAGAAGGTCTCGTACCCTTCCATGAATTCGAACGCCGGGCCGAGGCTTTCGCCCTGCACCGACATCCAGATTTCGTTGATCTGGTCGGGGGTCAGCTCGCCCTCGGCGCGGGCAGCGTGGAGTTTGCATTCGAAGTCGTAGAAGGCGATCTGGCGGACGACGGTGTTGATCATGTCTTCCACCTTGCCCGCGAGCATGACCTTGCGCTCTGCATCGTCCTTGGCGGCGGCGAGGAGTTTGCGGAAGGTGAGCATTTCGCCGAACACGCTGGCGGTTTCGGCCAGGGTCAGCGGGGTGCTGGAGAGCAGCTCGCCCTGTTCGGCGGCGAGTACCTGATGGACGCCGTGGCCCAGCTCATGCGCCAGCGTCATCACGTCACGCGGTTTGCCGAGGTAGTTCAGCATCACGTAGGGGTGCACGTCGGTCACGGTGGGGTGGGCGAAGGCGCCGGGGGCCTTGCCGGGCTTCACCTCGGCGTCGATCCAGCCCTTGGTGAAGAAGGGCTCTGCAATCTTGGCCATTTCCGGGTCAAAACCGTCGTAGGCGTCGAGCACGGTGGCCTTGGCCTCGTCCCAGTTGACGATCTTTTCGCTCTCCATCGGCAGGGGCGCGTTGCGATCCCAGACCTGCATCTTGTCGAGGCCGAGCCAGCCGCGCTTCAGCTCGTAGTAGCGGTGTGACAGGCGCGGGTAAGCGGCGACGACTGCATCGCGGAGGGCCTGCACCACCTCGGGCTCGACGTGGTTGGAGAGGTGGCGGCCGGTTTGCGGCGTGGGCATCTTGCGCCACTTGTCCTCGATGGCCTTCTCCTTCGCCAGCGTGTTGTGGACGCGGGAGAAGATGGAGAGGTTGTCGGTGAGGACGGAGGCGATTTCACGCGCTGCGGCTTCGCGGGTGTCGCGGTTCTGGTCGGAGAGCAGGTTGGCGATGCCCTCCATGCCCAGCACCTCGCCGTTGACCTCGAATTCGAGGCCGGCGACGGTTTCATCAAACAGGCGATTCCATGCGGCGGCGCCGACAGTGGATTGATCGTGCAGGAATTTTTCCAGCTCGTCGGAGAGCTGGTAGGGCTTGAGGGCGCGCATCCGGTCGAACACAGGCTTGTAGCGGGCAAGCTCTTCGGAGCCGGTGAACCATGCCCCATAGGTAGCATCATCGACGCGGTTGAGCTCCAGCGAGAAGAACACCAGCGAGGACATGATGTCGGTGATTTGCTGCTGCATGTTGCCCATGAACTGGGCGCGGCCCGGATCGACGGTGAGCTGGTAGTAGCGCAGGCCGGCGAAGGACATGATGCGCCCGGCGATCCGGTCGATCGCCTCGTAACGGTTGACCACTTCGAGCATCTGCTCGGGGCTCAAGGTATGCAGCTTGCCTTCGTAGTCGGCAGCGAAGGCGGGGCATTCCTTGGCGAGCCATTCAAGATCGCGGGTCAGCTCGGGGGCATCTTCGGCGGTGTAGAGATCGGAGAGATCCCACTCGGGGAGGTCGCCGAGGTTCTTGCCGCCGGAAGGGGCGGCGGCGGCGTCGAAGGCGGGGGATTTCATCGGGCTGCTCCTGCGTTGTTCTCCAGAGGAGATATGCAGGAAGGGGCGGCGGCTTCAACCCTCGGGCGCGGTATCGGCCTGCGGCAGAAGGGCCGGGGCGAGGCCGAGGACGCGGGCGGCGGCGAGGGAGAGCGTGTCGCTGTCCAGCCCTTGGGGCTGCTGGAAGCTGCGGATGGCGCGGCGGGTGCGGGTGTCGAGCTTGCCGGATACGGGGCCGTTGTAATGGCCGCGGACGGCGAGCGCGCGCTGGAGGCTGGAGATATATTCGGGTGTTAGCTCATCGGAGCAGGGCGTTTCAAACCAGCGCTGCACGGCGGGCTTGGTGACCTGCTCTTGCGGCGCCCGGCGGTAGATTGGCGGGCTGATGACTTCGCCGGTGGCGGTCAGCTGGGCTGGTTGCACCAGCGTTGGCACGATGACTGTGACGGTTTCGGGGGGCGTGGTTTCCTTGTCCCAGCAGGAGCCGGGCGTGGCGCTGGGCGGCGCTTCGGCTTGGGTGACGATGGTGGCTGGGGCGGAGCGCCGTTGCACCTCGGGCGGTGAGACGCAGGCGGCGAGCGCAAGCGCACCGCAGGCGGCGAGGACGGCCCCGAGGGGGCGGTTTTGGGCGTTGGGTCGTGTCACTGCTCTGGGCTCTCTTGCGGGCCGCGTTTGGCTCAGAGTAGCGCGGGAGTGGTGTGTCTCATAGCCCGGGCGCGGGGAGGGCGGGGCGAGGGGCGGATTCTTGCGCCCCTTTTGCAACAGGGGGCTGCGACGAGGCAGAGGGGGCGGGGGGCGGCGCGAGCAGAGTGTCGAGCAGGGCGGAGATATCCTCGATCTGCTCGGCGACGATATGCACCACCTCCTGCTCGCGCTGGATGCGCCCCGTCACCCGCAGCAGGCGCCCGGCGATCACGGCGCGGCGGAAGCGCTCGTAGGTCTTGGCCCAGACCACCACGTTGCAGGTGCCGGTTTCATCCTCGAGCGTGATGAAGATCACCCCCTTGGCGGTGCCCGGCCTCTGGCGCACCAGCACCAGCCCGGCCACGGTCACGCGCGCGCCGGTGGGTGGGCGGTCCAGCAGGGCGGCGGGGATGGCGCGGGGCGGGCGGGGCCAGTCGGGAGGAGGAGTCATGAGAACAAATGTAAAACAAATTGTAGGTTTCGGCAATGCTGGAATCTCCCCGGCCGATCCGGTAAATGGGCCGAAGCAGGCAAATCGGAGCGGCACATGGCCAAGATCACCTACATTGAGCACAACGGAACCAAACATGAAGTTGAGGTCGCCACTGGCATGACCGTCATGGAAGGCGCGCGCGACAACGGCATTCCGGGCATTGATGCCGATTGCGGCGGGGCCTGCGCCTGCTCGACCTGCCATGTTTATGTTGCGCCCGAATGGGTCGAAAAACTTCCGGGCCGCGAGGCGATGGAAGAGGACATGCTCGATTTTGCCTTCGAGCCCGATGCGGAGCGCTCGCGCCTGACCTGCCAGATCAAGGTGACGGACGATCTGGATGGGCTGGTTGTGCAGATGCCCGAAAAGCAGATTTAAGCCCGTGCGCCGGTTTCTGCGAGATTGGCGCAAATTCCTGACGATTGGTAAAATGCTGCGCGCGGTCGCCTGCGGGGGGGCAATCTTGCTGTGCGGCAGCGCTACGGGACAGGCGCAGGAGTTCCTTTCGGCAGAGCTGCGCAACCCGACCGACAAGTATGGACATGGGGCGCTGGGGGCGGAGGGCGAGTATCTGTCGCTTGTGCTCGAAATTGGCCGAAGGGTCGGCTCGGAGGACGGGATCTTCTCGGGCAGCGCGAGCCTGACCTATGAGCTGAAAGCCGAGGAAAACCTTGTATATGAGGATGTTGCGCCGAGGCTCTGGGATGTGACCGGCGACGGGAAGCCCGAGGTCGTGGTGATGCAGAGCCATATGGAACTGGGCGCGCGGTTGCTGGTGATCGGCTTGAACGAGGGCAAGCCTGCCTTCGTTGCGGCCACACCATTCATCGGCACGCGGCATAGATGGGCGGCTCCGCTGGCGGCTGCCGACCTAGACGGCGACGGCAATATAGAGGTTGCCTTTGTCGACCGCCCGCATCTGGCCAAGACCCTGAGAATATGGCGGTATTCCGGTGGCGACTTCTACGAGGTCACGAGCGTAGAGGGGGTGACGAACCATCGGTATGGAGAGTCGGAAATCTTTGGCGGGCTGCGCGAATGCGGCGATCAACCCGAACTGTTGTTGGCCGATGCAGACTGGAAGAGGCTGGTCAGGTTCCGCATGGTCGACGGCCGGATGCAGGGCCAATACTTTGGGCCGATCGAGGGGCCGGAGAGCTTTGAGACGGCCCTGACGTGCCGTTAAGATTTGGCCCGGTTGGGGCCGTTACGGCAAATAATACCACCGCAACATCTTATGCACTTCATATGCACAAGTGATGCATACGTGATCTCCGCACAGTGGGCGCAAGATTTGCCGTTATATGTGCGGCGCGTTGGGGCAACGGGTTGGGAAGGGCGGCTGATTGCCGTTGCTCTTGAGCGGTAAGAGATCCTCGGGGCAGGCCCTAGGATGAGGGTGGCGCGTCAGAGGGCGCGCCAGCCGATGTCTTTACGGTAGAACCCTTCGGGCCAGTCGACGGCCTCGGCCAACGCATAGGCACGCTCGCGGGTTTCCGCGAGGGTTTCGCCCCGTGCGGTGGCGTTGAGCACGCGCCCGCCGGTGGCTGTGACCTTGCCATCGGCCATGGTGGTGCCCGCGTGGAAGACCATTTGGGTGGAGGTCTGTGGCAAGCCGTCGAGCCCGCCGATCAACGAGCCCTTGGGGTAGCTGCCGGGATAGCCCGTGGTGGCGAGCACCACCGTCATGGCGTGATCGTCGGCCCAGTTCACCTGCGCCTCGGAGAGCCGCCCCTCGGCGGTGGCGAGCAGCAGGTCGAGCACCTGCGCGCCGAGGCGCATCATCAGCACCTGACATTCGGGGTCGCCGAAGCGGGCGTTGTATTCGACCAGCGCGGGCTCGCCGTCTTCGATCATCAGGCCCACGTAGAGCACCCCTTGGTAGGGCGTGCCGCGCCGCGCCATCTCGGTGACGGTGGGGGTGACGATTTGGTCCATCACCTTGGCCATAACTGCCGCGTCGAGGATCGGGGCGGGGGAGTAGGCGCCCATGCCGCCGGTGTTGGGGCCCTCGTCGCCCTCGCCAACGCGCTTGTGGTCTTGCGCGGTGCCGACGGACAGTACGTGTTCACCGTCGCAGAGCACGAAGAGGCTGGCCTCTTCGCCGGTCATGAAATCTTCAATCACCACCTCGGCCCCGGCGTCACCGAAGACACCGGAGAAAACATCGTCGATGGCAGCCAGCGCGGTGGCCTCGTCCATCGCCACGACCACGCCCTTGCCCGCCGCGAGCCCGTCGGCCTTGATGACGCGGGGCGCGCCGACGGCCTCGATATACTCCCGCGCGGGGGCGGCGGAGGTGAAGGAGCACCAGCCGGCGGTGGGGATCTGGGCGGCGTCGCAGACCTGCTTGGTGAACTTCTTGGAGGCTTCGAGTTGGGCGGCCTCTGCAGAGGGGCCGAAGGTGAGAATGCCAGCGGCGCGCAGATGGTCGGCCACGCCAGCGGCCAGCGGGGCCTCGGGGCCGATCACCACGAAATCGACGGTGTTCTCATGGCAGAACTCGGCCACGGCGAGGCCGTCTTCGATATCCAGCGCGGCGCACTCGCACATCGCCTCGATCCCGGCGTTGCCGGGCGCGACGATCAGCCTGTCACATTTTGGGTTTTGCTGGATGGCCCAGGCGAGGGAATGCTCGCGCCCGCCGCTTCCGAGGATGAGAATGTTCATGGGGAGGGCTCCCTTGGCCTTGCTTCGGGGGCGTTCTAAGGTTGGGCGACGAGCAGCACAAGAGCAGCGAAGGCAACGCGACATGGACCTGATCGACGATCCGACCCCCGGCGGCAATGCGCCCGAGTTTACTGTTTCCGAACTTTCGGGTGCGGTTAAGCGCGTGGTGGAGGGTGAGTTTGGCTATGTGCGGGTGAAGGGTGAGGTGGGGCGCGTGGTGCGGGCGCGGTCGGGGCATTTGTACTTCGATCTCAAGGATGACCGGAGCGTGCTGGCCTGCACCAGCTGGAAGGGGCAGGTGGCGGGCCTCAGCGTGATCCCCGAGGAGGGGATGGAGGTAGTGGCCTATGGCAAGCTGACCACCTTTGCCAGCCAGTCGAAGTATCAGATGAACGCCACCGAGGTTGCCGTTGCCGGTGTGGGCGCGTTGATGGCGATGCTGGAGAAGCGCAAGAAGGCGCTGGCCGCCGAGGGGCTGTTTGCGCCCGAGCGCAAGCGGGCGTTGCCGTTCTTGCCGGAAATCATTGGCGTGGTGACATCGCCGCAAGGTGCCGTGATCCGCGATATTCTGCACCGGCTGAGTGACAGGTTTCCGCGCAAGGTGCTGGTGTGGCCGGTTGCGGTACAGGGCAAGGCCTGTGCGCCGGATGTGGCCCGCGCGATTGCTGGGTTCAACGCGATGACGCCGGGGGGCGCGCTGCCACGGCCAGACCTGATTATCGTGGCGCGGGGCGGGGGCTCGATTGAAGACCTGTGGGGGTTCAACGAGGAGGAGGTGGTGCGCGCGGCTGCCGCCTCGGAGATTCCGCTGATTTCGGCGGTGGGGCATGAGACGGACACGACGCTGATCGACCACGCCGCCGACCGACGCGCACCCACGCCGACCGCCGCCGCCGAGATGGCGGTGCCGGTGCGGCTGGAACTGATGGCGGCGGTGGATGGTTTGGGCGGGCGACTCAGGCGGGCGGTGTCGGAAAGCGTGCGCGGGCGGCGGCAGCGGCTGACCGACCTTGGCCGCGCGCTGCCGAGGCCCGAGGTTGTGCTGGGCGGGGCGCAGCAGCGGCTGGATCAATGGGCCGAACGGCTGCCCGCCGCGTTGCGCACGGCGGTGCTGAAAAAGCGCGGGGCGCTCAGTGAGGCGGCAGCGGGGCTGCGGCCCGGCGCGGTGCGGGCCGGGATTGCCCAACGGCGGGAGCGGGCGGAGCGGCTGGGGGCGCGGCTGGGGCCGGAGCTTTCACGCACGGCGGCGCGGGCGCGGGAGCGGCTGGCGGCGCGGGCCGAGCGGCTGCGCCCGGCGCTGGTGACAGATCGCACCGCGCGGGCCGGGGAACGGGTGGCCAGCCTCGCCGCCCGGCTTGAGGCGGCGCAAAAGGGACAGGGCGAGGCGCGGGCGCGCAAGCTGGAGAGCCTTTCGCGCCTGCTGGGTTCGCTCGGCTATGAGGAAACGCTGAAGCGCGGCTTTGCCGTGGTGCGCGAGGGCGACGAGGTGGTGACAAGCGCGGCGCGGGCGAAGGCGGCGGTGGGGCCGCTGGAGATTCAGTTTGCCGATGGGCGGATGGTGCCGGGCGGCGGGGCGGTGAAGAAGAAGGCCAGCCCCAAGGCGCCGCCGCCGGAGCAGGGCGACTTGTTTTAGGCAGCGCTTTTCAGGCAGCGCTACGATCGGGCGGTTGGGGCGCCGGGGTGGTGGGCAGATTGCCCACCCTACGGGTTAGACCCCGACATCCGGGCCGAGGCAGAGCATGGGCTCTTCGGCATCGGTGACTTCATAAAGTTCGGTGGCGGAAGGGTCATCTTCGAAGAGGGCGCGCATTCCGCCGGGCTCGTTCCAGAAGGTCCAGCATTGCGGCGCGCCGGGCTGATCCTCGTAGACGAAACAGATGAACTGCTCGGATTCGTACCAGTAGCCCTCTTTGCATTGACCATCGAGAAACGACCAGCGCACGCGGTTGCCGGGCAGGTATTCTTCCACCCCGTAGGCGGTGCCGTGGTTGTTGTAATAGAGCGTGCGGCCCTGAGTGTAGGCGTCGAACTCGCTGCCCGACATCGGCTCGGCGGCCATCACGGGGGTTGCAGCAGCCAGCGCTGCGGCGAGGAGGATCGGGCGCATGAGGTCTCCGGGTTGCCTGCTGTTTTGCGGCAGAATGGCAGATGGCGCGGCGCGGGAAAAGCCCGCGGCTGTCACGCCCGCGCGATCTGGCCCTCGGGCGCCGGGTGTGCCGGGGGTTCTGGGGACTTGGCCGTGAGACGGGCGACGCGAGGGTTCATCACTCGGCGCCATGTGCGGGGCAGCAGGGCCAGCGTGGCCATTGCGGGCAGGGGCGCGGGGAGCATTGGCGCGCCACCGGGCAGGGTGAGCGACGGGTAGCGGGTGCTTGGGTGGGCGTGATGATCGGAGTGGCGGGGGGCGTGAAGCATCATCAGCGAGGAGAAGACGTGGGGCGCATTCCAGCTGTGGGCGTCTGACACGGGTGTGTAGCGGCCATCGGCCTGCCGAGCGCGGCGCAGCCCGTAGTGCTGCACATAGTCGGACATCAGAAGTTGCGCGGTGGCATAGGCGGCGAGGCCGATGTGCGCGGCCAGCCCGGCAGGGCCGAAGGCGAGGGCCGATAGGGCAATCAGGGCGAAGGCGCCGGCGATATATTCAATATAGGGGTTGGCGAGGGCCGATTTGGCGCCACGGGCCAGCATCTCGCGCTCGGCGGCCAGCCCGGCGCGGAAGCTGCCGACCCATGCGCGGGCAGCGAAGCGGTAGTAGCTTTCGTTCAGCCGGGCGGAGTTGGGGTCATCCGGGGTGGCGACGTAGCGGTGGTGCACCTTGGGGTGGGCCGAGGCGTGGTGGCCGAAGAGCAGCGAGATATAGACCCAGCGACCCAGCGCCCGCAGCGGACGGGCGGAGCGGTGGATCAGCTCATGGGCGTTGGAGTTGGAGACCTGGCCGAAGAAGAGGCCGAAGGCGAGGAAGGAAACGGCCCGCTCCCAGGGGGCGAGGCCCGTCTTGCCGGACACGGTGGCGATGGCCAGCGCGAGCAGGGCGAAATGTGCAAGCGCGAGACTGGCAGAAAGCGCATCAGCCCAAGTGCCCGGCTGCGCGGTGGGCGTGGGCCGGGCACCGAGGCGGCGCAGAACCTGGTCGATCACGGCGGAGAAGAGGGTGAGGTAGAGCGCGGCGAGGACGACCCAGACACCACCGAGAGCGCCACCGGCTGCAAGCAGGGCGACGGGCGTGAGCGTGGCTGCGGCAAAGAGGGCGGCGGGCGGCATTCGGATCTCCGTTTCGGGGATGAAGATAGGCCTGCGGCGTGGCGGAAGGAAGGGGCGGTTTGGCGCGGATTGGGCGTTGGGCAGCGCGTGGCGACGCACCCGCCCACCCACCCCGCGCGCCACGCGCTGCCTGTGGCCGATGTTTCGGGCCGGATCGGAGGGCGCGCGGCGTGCAGGTTTTGGGTTGGCTGTTCTCGGTTTGACCATGGGGTGCCGTGGTGAAGGCACTCCGCGCGGATCATGGCCTGTGCGGTGGGCTCTTCCATCCGGGGCGGGGAGCGATTAGGTCGGTAAGGGTTGGAAAGAGGGGCGTTGATGGCGTTTTTCAAGAAGCTCAAGGACAAGCTGTTCAAGTCCAGCTCAAAGCTGGACGAGGGGCTTGAGGCGATTGTTGCCGATGGCGGCGAGGAAGAGGCGGTGGAAGCGGTAGAGGAGACCGTGGAGGCCGGGGCGCTGGTTGTTGAACAGGCGGAGCCTGCCGAGGGCTCGTCCTCTGAGCCAGAGCCAGAGCCAGAGCCAGAGCCTGAGCCGGAGGTGCCACCTGCGCCAGTGCCGGAGCCTGAGCCCGATTTGCCGCCGATCCCGGTGCCGCCTGCGCCGCGCGCGGAGGAGGTGGCAGCCAAGCGCCCCGGTTTCATCGGGCGGATGCTGGGGCGGGGCGAGGGGCCCGTTATGCGGCGGGTGCTCGACGATGACATGCTGGAGAGCCTCGAAGAGCTGCTGATTGCCTCCGACATGGGCGTGGACACCGCGCTGCGGGTGACGGCGAACATGGCCGAAGGGCGCTACGGGCGGAAGGTGTCGACCGCAGAGATCAAGCAGTTCCTCGCCGATGAGATTGCGCGGATCATGGAGCCGGTGGCCCGCCCGATGCCGCTTTACCCGACCCGTCCGCAGGTGGTGCTGGTGGTGGGCGTCAACGGCTCTGGCAAGACCACCACGATCGGCAAGCTGGCCAGCCAGTTCAAGGCTGCCGGAAAGAGCGTGGTGATTGCCGCCGGGGACACCTTCCGTGCGGCGGCGGTGGAGCAGTTGCAGGTGTGGGGCGAGCGGGCAGGCGTGCCGGTGATGACCGCGCCCGAGGGCAGCGACCCGGCTTCGCTGGCCTTTGATGCAATGGGCAAGGCGCAGGAAGACGGGGCCGACCTGTTGATGATCGACACCGCCGGGCGGTTGCAAAACCGGGCCGATCTGATGGAGGAGCTTTCCAAGATCGTGCGAGTCATCAAGAAGAAAGACCCGGATGCGCCGCATAACACTTTGCTGGTGCTGGATGCGACCACGGGCCAGAACGCGCTGAGCCAGGTGGAGACCTTCCAAAAGATGGCCGATGTGAGTGGCCTCGTGATGACCAAGCTCGACGGCACCGCCAAGGGCGGGGTGCTGGTGGCGCTGGCCGACAAGTTTGGCCTGCCGATCCATGCGATTGGCGTGGGCGAGAAGATCGACGATCTGGATGCGTTCGATCCGAAGGATTTTGCGGAGGCGCTGACCGGCGCGGGGGCATGATCCGGGCCCTTGCGCTGGTTTGCCTGCTGCCGGGCGCAGTGGCGGCGCAAACCTATGACAGTCTGACGGATGAGGCATGCGCGGGCCTGCTTCAGCGGGCCGACGTGCTGGGCCTTGGCGGCGTGGTTGAGGTCGGCGGCTCGGGCGCGCAGGAGGATGGCTGCGCCTATTCGGATGTTCGGATTTCGACCGGTGTGGGCATGCTGGGCTACATGGTGCCGCAGGCCCGGGTGCATATCGGCGGCTTGGGCCGGCTCGACTACGGGCTGCCGCCGCTGGCTGTGAAGTTGGAGGCGCGCGGGGCGCATCCGGTTTTTTCGGTGTCTGGCGATGCTCTGACGAGCTGGCTTTTGACGGAGCAGGCCAAGGTTGGCGATGGCATGGACCTCTCCGCCAACCTTTGGTGGGACCGGGACAGCCGGGAGGTGGTGATCGAGGAGGTCCGCTGGGACTTTCCGGGGGCGAATGGTTTGCGGATGGAGGGGCTGATCGCGGGGGTGGACCTGACGGATCAGCTGGCGATGCAGCAATCGGCGTTGACGACGCGGCTCATGGTGCTGGAGCTGGAGATGGAGAGCAACGGGCTGTTTGAGCAGCTTTTCCTTGTGCCATTGGGGCAGGCGCTTTTGCAGCCGGTGCCTGAGGCGGACGGCGCGGAGGTGCCTTCGCCAGAGGCGCAGGTGGCGGCGTTGCAGGCGGCGGCTGTGGAGGCGCTGGGGAGCCTGCCGGATGCGCGGTTTGAGCCGGGTGCGCGGGAGGCGTTGGCGGCGTTTATCACTGATTTGCCGCATCCGGAGGGGCGGTTTGTGCTGCGGCTGGATGCGCCCGAGGGGCTGGGCATGGCGCAGATCGGGCCTCTGGCGCTGGGCGCGGCGGTGACGCCCGAGGCCGTTGGCGCGATGCTGGACGGCGTGACCATAGGGGCGGACTACCAGCAGGATTAGGCGGCGCGCGGCCTGTGCCTGCGATCAACCTGTGCCTGCAATCAGGATGGGTCTTCGCTGGCCTGCACCATGCGTTTCAGGATCCACAGCACCGCCACGGTGAGGGCGGTGGCCATGGCGGCCAGTGGCATTTGCCCGGCGCCGCAGGCCAGCCCGATGCCGCCGGCCAGCCACATGGAGGCGCCTGTGGTTGTATTCTTCACGGTATCGCCCTTGGTGAAGATGATGCCTGCGGCGAGGAAGGCCACGCCCGCCGTGACCGCCTCGACAAGGCGGAG
This sequence comes from Vannielia sp. ABF1_015, assembly GCF_056160745.1. Lineage (NCBI taxonomy): Bacteria > Pseudomonadati > Pseudomonadota > Alphaproteobacteria > Rhodobacterales > Paracoccaceae > Vannielia > Vannielia sp. ABF1_015. The sequence goes on along the minus strand of NZ_JBSWXT010000002.1, from coordinate 820,961 downwards.
GGGATCGACCTTCATGCTGTCCTTCGGGCCGAAGGACAGCTGCGAGAGCTGCTGGCTGACCACGATGAAGAGGCAGGCGGCGAGGGCCACGAGGATGTGGGTGCGCAGGCCTGCGGGTTTGGAGCGCCATTCGCGCTCCAGCCCGATCAGCCCGCCCAGCACCGCTGCCGCCAGCAGGCGGATAAAGGCGGTGAGGGGTGGCACGGCGGCGAAGGTGCCTTTCAGCTCTGATGCGATGGTTTCGATGGTGGGTCTCCCGGGGTGTCTGGTGACATAACTCGGGCTTGGCCCCGGAGGTTCCGGGCCTGCGTTGCGCAGGTTTGCGTTTGCGCTAAGGTTTGAGCGAACCTCTGTGGGAGTCGATCTGATGAAATACGCCGCCGCCGCCGTTTTTGCCTCGCTCTTCGTGACCCCTGTGGTCGCGCAGGATTTGCCCGACCTTGAGGGCCGCGAAATAACCGTTGTGACCGAAAACGCCTATCCGCCTCTGCAATACATGGCTGAAGGCGAGGCCGTGGGCTGGGAATATGACGCCATGGCGGAGATCGCCGCCCGGATCAACATGAGCGTGACTTACGAGAACATCAGCTGGGATGCGATGATACCGGCCGTTTCGGAAGGGCAGTATGACCTCGGGATGACGGGGATCACCATTCGGGATGATCGCAAGGAGATGGTGGATTTTTCCGACGCTTACATGCGCAGCGAGATGGTGATGCTGGTAAGGGGCGATGAGGAGCGCTTTAGCGATGCGGCGGGGTTTGCCGCCGATGACGATTTGCTGGTGGCGGCCCAGCCGGGGACGACGCCGTTCTACGTGGCGGTTTACGATGTGCTGGACGGCGACGAGGCCAATCCGCGGGTGAAATTGTTTGAGACCTTCGGTGCGGGGGTGCAGGCGCTGCGTGCCGGGGACGTGGACCTTGTGCTGACCGATGGCACGGCAGGCGAGGGCTATGTGGCGGCCTCGGATGGGGCGCTGAAGATCGTGGGCGAGAAGCTGGGGACCGAGGACTTTGGCTTCATCTTTCCGAAAGGGTCTGACCTTGTGGCGCCGATCAATGCCGCCATTGCCGCGATGCAGGCCGATGGCACGCTGGATGCGCTGAACAAGAAGTGGTTTCTCGACACCAAGCTCGGCGAGTGAGGCAGCGCCCCGGCGAGAGTGACTTTCCGTGGTGGCTGGTCATCCTGGCCGCCACGGGGGCGGTGCTGTTCTGGCGGGTGATTGCCGACGATCTTTACTCGGATGTGCTGGAGACCCTGAGCAAGGGCGTTGCGATCACCATTTTCGTCACGCTGGTTGGCTTTTCGCTGGCGACCTTGCTGGGGCTGCTGGTGGCGATGGCCTCGCTCTCGCGCTGGATCGTCGCGCGGCAGGTAGCGCGGCTTTACGTGGAGATCGTGCGCGGCGTGCCGATTTTGGTGCTGCTGCTCTATGTCGCCTTCGTGGTGGCCCCTGCGCTCGTGGTGGCGGTGAACTGGGTGCTTGTAACTCTTGGGGGCGAGGGGATACGGACGCGGGATTTTTCGCTGCTCTGGCGGGCGATCATTGCGCTGTCGATCGGCTATTCGGCCTTCATTGCAGAGGTGTTCCGGGCCGGGTTGCTCTCTGTCGATGAAGGGCAGATCGAGGCGGCGGAGGCTTTGGGGCTGTCGCCCTGGCAGCGGTTTCGACTGGTGCGGCTGCCACAGGCGCTGCGCACGATCCTGCCGCCCTTGGGCAATGACTTCATCGCAATGATCAAGGATTCCAGCCTCGTGTCGGTGCTGGGGGTGACGGATATCACCCAGTTGGGGAAGGTCACATCGGCGGGGAATTTCAGGTATTTCGAGACCTATAACGTGGTGGCGCTGTTGTATCTGGTGATGACGGTGACGCTTTCGCTGGCGCTGCGGCGGCTGGAGAAACGGCTGGGGATGGGGCGGTAGGGGCAGTGGTGCGCCATGAATGCGCACCCTACGGCTCGGGCCGTGCTGGGTGAGCAGGCGTTGAGGGGGGGGGGGGGGGTGGGGCGGGTCCCCCCCCCCCCCACCCCCGGGATATTTGACGGACCAATGAGGGGCGGGGTGGGGCTCTGGACCATCCGGGCTCGCGAATATATGCCGTCAGCATGAGTTCTTGGATCACCTCTTTGGAAGGCACTGAGGCGGGGCATGTGGCGGCGCTGGGCCTTGCCTTGATGGCGGCGTTTCTGCATGCGGTTTTCGGCGCGTTGCAGAAAGGGCGGCACGACCCTTGGATGTCTCGCGGGGCGATTGATTTCTGCTACGGGATGATGGCCGCGCCCTTTGCGCTTTTCGTGGTGCCATGGCCTGAGCCGCATATGTGGGCGATCTTCGCCGGGGTCTTTGTGATCCATGTTGGCTACAAGATCGCGCAGGCGATGACCTACACCCGGGGCGCTTACACGGTGGTCTATCCGGTGGTGCGGGGCACGGGGCCGCTGTTTGCGGTGATCGGGGCGGGGATCATCTTTGGCGAGCATTTCACAGCAGGGCAGTGGGCCGGGGTGGCGGTGCTGCTGGCGGGGATCTACGGGCTGGCGGCCTACAACCTGCGGACCGTCACCTTGCAGCGCGAGACCATGGTGGCCGCTCTCGGCTTTGCCGTGCTGACGGGGCTCTTCGTGGCGCTTTATACCACCTATGACGCCTATGGCATTCGCGCGACCGCCGACCCGTTCACCTTTTTGGCGTGGTTCTTCATGATCGACGGGCTGGGGTTTGCGCCCTGGGTGGCGCTGGTGCGCTACAGGACCATGGCGGAGCGCCCGACGTTGGGGCCGCTCATGGCGCGGGGGATGATTGGCGGCGTGGTGGCCTTCTTCTCCTTCGGGGCGATCATGCTGGCGACCCGGCTCGACAAGGTGGGGGAGGCGGCGGTGCTGCGCGAAACCTCCACCGTCTTCGCCGCGCTGATCGGGTGGCTGCTGCTGGGCGAGCGGGTGGGACCGCGGCGTTTGGCCCTTATGGCCTTGATCGCCGCCGGTGCGGTGATAGTTGAGGTGGCAGGTTAGAGCGGAGAGCGACATGGCAGAGAAACAGGTGCCCGGCTGGGTAAAGACGGCGCTGGAGTTTGGCCCGGTGATGGGCTTCTTCGTGGCTTTCTTCATGCTGAAGGCGGAGAGTTACGTGCTGTTCGGCCACGAGGTGAAGACCTTCACCTACATTACCTTCTGGTTTGTCATCGCCATGGTGATCTGCATGGGCGCGCTCTGGGCGCTGACGGGCAGCCTGAGCCGGATGCAGGTGATGACGCTGGTGTTGGTTGTCTTCATGGGCGGGCTGACGGTGGTGCTGGATAACGACCTGTTTTTGAAGCTGAAACCGACGATCCTTTATGCGCTATTCGCCGGGATCCTCGCCATTGGGCTGGCGCGGGGGCAGAGCTACCTCGCGCGGCTCATGGAGGGGCTTCTACCGATGAGCGATGCGGGGTGGATGATTTTGACCAAGCGGTTTGCCTGGTTCTTCCTCGCGCTGGCGGTGGCCAATGCGGTGATTGCCTTTGCGCTCTCGAGCGGGGTTTGGGTGACAGTGAAGACCTTTGGCCTGCCGGCGGCGCTCTTTGTTTTCATGATGGCGCAATATCCGCTGATCGAGAAATACGGGACGGAAAAGAGCGAATAGGTTTGCGCCTGAGGGGCCGCGCCCAACGAGATTTGAGGCCTCCGGCGGGGAGTATTTGGAGCAAGAAAATGGGCAATTTTAATCAAATTGTCCGGAGTGGCTTGGTCTGATTGATATGGCGGCCCGGGTCTGGCCTTGAGCTGTGAAGCCTTTAGGGGAGGGGCATGGACTTCTGGATTGTGGCTGCGTTGGCGGCTTTCATGATGGGGCTGTCGAAGGGCGGGGTGCCGATGCTGGCGATGCTCTCGGTGCCCTTGATGTCGCTCTTCATGGACCCGGCGATGGCGGCGGGATTGCTGCTGCCGCTTTATATCGTGGCCGATTGGTACGCGGTTTACCTCTTTCGCAAGGCGTTCTCCGTGCGAATCCTGAAGATCATGCTGCCGGGGGCCGTGGCGGGCATCGTCGCCGCCTTCTTTGCGGTGACGGTGGTGCCGGGGGATGCGATCAAGCTGCTGGTGGCGGGAATCGGGGTTTACTACCTCGTCGGCTCGGTGCGGGGGCGCTTTGCGCGCACCGCGCCTGCGCCGCGGGACGCCGATGTGCCGCGCGGGGTGATCTGGGGCACCTTGGCGGGCTTCACCAGCTATATTTCCCACGCAGGTGGGCCGCCGTTTCAGGCCTACGTGCTGCCGCAGAAGCTGGACAAGATGGTCTATCTTGGGACCGTCACGATCTTTTTCTCGGTGGTCAACCTGCTGAAGGTGCCGCCCTACGTGATGGCCGGTCAGATCACCGGGGCGAGCATGGGGGAGGCCGTGTGGCTGGCACCCTTTGCACTGGCAGGCGCGTGGAGCGGCTCGCGGGTGGCGCGGTGGCTGCCGGAGAAGGTGTTTTACCTGCTGGTGGAGGTGGCGCTGGCGGTGGTGTCGGGGAAGTTGGTTTGGGAGGTTTTGGTGGGGTGAGGGGGGTGGATGCCATTCACTTCTGCGGTCATCCTATGGGTCCGCTGTACGGACAATATCGCCCGTCTTCGCTCGGGGGGTTAAACACCTCGATTCGCAAGAGGCATTGTCTTGCAGGGCTTTCGTGGAATGACTGAGGCTCGTGCGGTGCAGAAACCGACACCTATTGATCTTAACAGAACCGTTGTCATCGGAAATACCGCATCCGGTAAAAGCTGGTTATCTGGGAGGCTGGGTAAAACGCTCTCATCACCTGTCGTCGATCTTGATCGCATCCACTGGGTTGATGGAGATTATCGCCGGAAGGAAAAGAAGGTGATTGCAGTCGAAAAGACACAAAGAGCGGCAGAGAGAGAAAGATGGATTATCGAAGGTGTATATGGCGCCTTGATAAGCCCGATCATTGACCGCGCAACCTGCCTCATCTGGACGGATATTCCGTGGTCCGAGTGTCGTAGGAACTTGTTCTCCAGAGCATCTGCTCTTGGCTCTCTTGATAATATCGCAGAATTAGAAGTATGGGCCGAAAATTATTGGCGCAGGAAGTCAGCATCATCCTACGGTGCTCATCTTCGGCTTTTTGAGGATTTCAATGGTCCAAAGTTCCGACTGAAGAATATGGATGAAACCTCATGTTTTGCGCAGGACATTGAGACAAGCTGAGTAAGGTTCCCGTGGCCATGGAAAGTGCTCAAAGAGACCACCCAATCTCACTCCGGCTTGCCAAACAGCACCTTCTGCGCATCCTTGTTGCCCTGCAGGCTGCCTCGTTTCTCATCGGCCAGGGCCTTGCCTTTCTTCACCGCTTCGCGGCTGCCCACGAGGTCGAGCCAGCGGGAGAAGTGGGGTTTGTCGGAGATGTCTTGTTGCTGGCCTTCCCAAAGGATTGCCCAGGGCCAGATGGCCATGTCGGCGATGGAGTAGTTGGAGCCGGCGACATATTCGTTTTGCGACAGTCGCTTGTCGAGGACGCCGTGGAGGCGGTTGACCTCGTTGCGGTAGCGGTCCTTGGCGTAGGGCAGGTCGTTGGGCGGATCCATCGAGGGGGCGTATTTGAGGAAGTGGTGGGCTTGCCCTGCCATCGGGCCGAGGCCGCCCATTTGCCACATCAGCCATTCTTCGACGGCGATGCGCTCGCGTTCGGTGGTGCCGTAGAAGCTGCCGGTTTTGCGAGCGAGATACATCAGGATCGCGGCGCTTTCGAACACCGAGATCGGCTGGTCGCCGGGGCCGTCATGGTCAACGATCGCGGGCATGCGGTTGTTGGGGGAGATGGCGAGGAACTCGGGCTTGAACTGGTCGCCCGCGCCGATGTTGATCAGGTGGGTTTCGTAGGGCAGGCCCATCTCTTCGAGCGCGATGGAGACTTTCCAGCCGTTGGGGGTGGGCCAGTAGTAAAGGTCGATCGGGGCCATGTGTTCCTCCTGAATTGGTCAGGGGTCAGGATGGCGTGCGATTTCCCAGTGGCAAGGCCAAAGCGGCGAGGCGGGCGAGATTTGCCGTGAGGCGGCGGGGCGTGGGCGCGGGCAGGGCGGCGTTGAGGCGGGGCAGCAGGGAGGCGTCGGTGAGGGCGGCGCGGTAGAGTGAGAAGACCCCGGGGGCGAGATAGGTGGAGCCGTGGCAGATGCGGCGGATCGGCGCTGCGACGGGGTGGCCGAGCCGCGCGAGGGTGGCGCGGGTGGCCGGGCAGGTGAGGCGCAGATCGCTCCAGCCGGGCAGATGGCCCATGCCGCGCCCCATGGCGTGGCGACCGGGGCGGGTGGGGGCGAAGGCGTATTCGAGCAGAAGGTCGAAGGGCAAGTTTTGCGCCGAGGTCACGTTGAGAAAGTCGGCCGCGTGGCCCGCAGGGCAATCGGCGGCGGCTTCGGCGCGGTGGCGATATTCGGCTGCCGCCAGCAGGATCGCCCGCCGCGCGGCGCCGGGTGCGAGGTGGGGCAGCGCTTGCAGCGCGACGCGAGCGCCGAGGGAGTGGGCGACGAGGGTGATGCGCCGCTCGGGGGCGAGGTTGGCGGCAAGGTCGACAAGCTCCGCCAGTGCCCGGCCTGCGCGGGGCGCCCGGTGGTAGGCCCCCCAGATCGAGCCGCGACTTTCCCAGCCGAAGCCGAGGCAGATCGGCGCATCTACCGCGCCGTGGCCGAGCCGCGCGGGCCAGCCGTGCACCTCGCTCAGGCCATAGAGAGAATGGTGCGGGCTATGGACTGGGTCATGCGGGGAATATTGGAAGCCGTGGACCAGCACGGCGATGGGGGCGTTTGGCGCAGCCTCTTCCAGCGCCGAGCGCAGGCGGGCCACGGTGCCGGCCGGATCGGCCAGACGATCACCATCGGCATTGGCATGTGTCAGGGGCATCGGGGCCTTCCCACTGCGACTGGGGCCACAACATCTGGGGGTTGGATGCCTGCGTTTTACTACGCCCGCGTTAAGGCTGGGTTACAGTGCTGTGACAGTGGGGCAGGGGTTGCGCCGGGCCACGGGAACGCGGGGGCGGGCCGGGCGTTGGGCCGTATGGCAATTGACGTGACAGCAGGGCGCCGCCTGACCGATTGGGCAAAACGAAACGTGGAGTTGCGCACGCTGGTGGTGCTGGCGTTGGTGGTGGGCGGGCTTTGGGCCTTTGGTGAGTTGGCCGATGAGGTGCTGGAGGGCGAGACCCGCAGCCTTGACGAAACCATCCTGCTGGCGCTGCGCACATCCGGCGACCTTGCCGACCCGATCGGCCCCGGTTGGGTCGAGGTGATGGGCCGCGACCTGACGGCGCTGGGCGGTGCGCTGGTGCTGAGCCTCTTCACCGCCGCCGTTGCGGGCTTTTTCGTGATCCGCCGGTCGTGGGGGATGGTGGCCTTTTTGATCGCATCTGTGGGCGGGGGCATCTTGCTGTCGCACGGGGCCAAGCTGCTGTTTGACCGCCCGCGCCCCGACCTTGTGCCTCATGGCGTCGAGGTGATCACCTCGTCCTTCCCTTCGGGCCACTCAATGATGGCCGCTGTCACCTATCTGACGCTGGGCGCATTGGTGGCGCGGGTGATGCCGGGCCGGGTGTTGAAGGCCTATATCCTCACGCTGGCGGTTGTGATGTCGGCCATGGTGGGGGTGAGCCGGGTGTATCTTGGGGTTCATTGGCCCACGGATGTGCTCGCCGGATGGCTCGCCGGGGCGGCATGGGCAATGGCCTGCTTTCTCGTGGCGCGGCTGCTGGCTAAGCGCGGGGCCGTGGAGCCGGAGGCCGCTCCAGAGGAGAACAGCGGCCTCCGGGGCGGCGCTAGTTAAGCAGCGATTGCAGCAGTCCCAACACGGCGACGGTTTGGAGCGTTTCACTGTCGATGCGCACGACGCGGTTGTCGATCACGCGATATTCCTGCCCGCGCGGTGGTTTGGGCAGGCGCTTGGCCTGGGCCTTGCTGAGCGCGTGGCCGCGATCTTTTACAGCTTTGCGCTTTTGGCCGGTGCGATGCTCGTTGTGCTGCTCCCTCGCGTTGCCCTCTTTGCGGGCCTCGCCGTTTTGAGGTTTAGCGCATGCTTTGTGCCGCGCATTCGTTTCGCATTCTTGCCCGCGCGGCGCGGAAAAGGCGGCTGGGGCGGTGGCGATGGTGAGGACTACGATGAAGAGGGTGGTGACTGCTCGATTCATGGATTTCTCTCCTGTTGGTGGTGCAGGTTGCACGCAGAAGGCGGGAGTATCCGTCGCGATGGCGGCCCCAAAGTTGGCGGATCTCCGCCGCAAAGGGGATTGACCGAGGCCGCCCCCGGGCGTAATTCACCCTCACAAGTGGCGATTTGTTCACCGGATTGCGGGCCACTCTAAACACTTCCGCTAAAGAGGTCAGGCAGAGGAAATCCCTCGTCGCTTGGCAGCGGTGAGGGCTTTTTTATTGGCGAAGGAGGCCAATCATGTCTGAACGCAAGACACGCACCAAGCTTGTTCATGGCGGCACGCGGCGCTCGCAGTATGGCGAGGTGAGCGAGGCGATTTTTCTCACGCAGGGCTTTGTTTACGACACCGCGCAGCAGGCGCAGGATCGCTTTGAGGCGTTGGGTGAGGATGAGTTTATCTATGCCCGATACGGCAACCCGACGGTGCGGATGTTTGAAGAGCGGATTGCGATGCTGGAGGGCACAGAGGATGCCTTTGCCACCGCAAGCGGCATGGCGGCGGTGAACGCGGCGCTCTGTGCGCCGTTGAAGGCCGGCGACCACGTGGTGAGCAGCCGGGCGCTGTTTGGCTCCTGTGAATATATCCTGTCGGAAGTGCTCACCCGCTATGGTGTGGAGGTCGAATTTGTCGATGGCACCGATCTGGCGGCGTGGAAGGCGGCGATCCGCCCCGACACCAAGCTGGTGTTTTTCGAGGCGCTCTCCAACCCGACGCTGGAGGTGATCGACATCCGCGGCGTCAGCGAACTGGCCCATGCGGTGGGCGCGCTGGTGGTGGTGGACAATGTTTTTGCTACGCCGGTCTTTCAACGCAGCCGAGAGCTGGGCGCAGATGTGATCGTTTATTCTGCCACCAAGCATATCGACGGGCAGGGCCGGGTGCTGGGCGGCGTGGTGCTGGGCACGCAGGAGTTTATCCGCAAGACGCTGGAGCCCTACCTCAAGCACACCGGTGGGGCGATGAGCCCGTTCAACGCCTGGGTGTTGCTGAAGGGGCTGGAAACGCTCGATCTGCGGTGCCGGGCGCAGGCAGAGAATGCCGAGACCGTTGCCAAGGCGCTGGTGGGGCATGAGAAGGTGAGTGCGGTGCTCTACCCGGGGCTGCCGGCCCATCCGCAGCACAACCTTGCGCTGGCGCAGATGGAAAAGCCGGGCACGGTGGTGAGCTTCGAGATCAAGGGCGGCAAGGAGGCGGCCTTCCGCTTTCTGGATGCGCTGGAGATCGTGGTGATCTCCAACAACCTCGGGGATGCGAAGAGCATCATCACCCATCCGGCAACGACCACCCACCAGCGGCTTTCGGACGAGAAAAAGGCCGCGCTGGGGATCAGCCCGGGGCTTGTGCGGCTGTCTTTGGGTATCGAGGACGCGGACGACCTTGTGGCGGATCTGATGCGGGCGCTGGAGATGGCCTGACCGGCCAGTTCACCAAGCGTTTCCACATTTCGAGAGGAGAGGGCCTATGACCGCCCCTGTTCCCACATCCGACTTCCGCCACCTTTCCCTTTGGCCCGCCAGTGGCGCGCGCTATGGCGACGTGCACTTCAGCCGTGATACGGCCCCGGCCGCTCCCCGGCCCGAGCCGATCCAGACTGCGGATCACGCCTCCCCAGCAGAGGCTTGCGCCGAGAGGTGGCGCAGCTTGTCGGGGTTGCGCACCACGTAGATTGCGCGCACCGCGCCATTTTCGATCAGCAGCGCAGTGGTTTGCAGCTCGCCGTCCGACTCGCGTGTCAGAACACCGGGCAGGCCGTTGATGTAGCCAAGGCGGATCAACTGCGAGGGGCCGCGGCGGGCGCGGTGGAAGCGGGCGAAGGCATCGGCCACCTCGTCGCGCCCCTTCAGCACGCGCCAGAGCGCCGCGCGTTTGCCGCCGCCATCGGCATGCAGCCGGACATCTTCGGCCAGTAGGGTGGCGAGGGTTTGCACACCTTCGCCCTGTGCGGCGTCGAAGAAGGCGCGGGCGATTTCGAGCCCGCGCGCCTCTTCGACCTGAAAGCGCACCCGTTCGGCCCGCACGTTGGTGCGTGCGCGGCTGGCCAGTTGGCGACAGGCGGCGGGGCTGCTTTCAAGCGCGGTGGCGATCTGCTCGAAGCTCTCGCCGAAGACATCGTGCAGCAGAAAGGCCGCTCGCTCGCGAGGGGAAAGTCGTTCAAGCGCGATCATCAGGGGCAGGGTGACATCTTCAACCGGCTCCTCTTCCAGCACCGGCTCGGGCAGCCATTCGCCGGGGTAGGTCTCGCGCCGAACGCGGGCAGACTTGAGGTGATCGAGGCAGAGCCGGGTGACGGTGCGGCGCAGGAAGGCGGCGGGCACACGCACCGCCGCCCTGTCTGTTGCCGACCAACGCAGCCAAGCCTCCTGCACCACATCCTCGGCGTCGCTCATGGTGCCGAGCATCCGATAGGCGACCCGCAGCAGGGCGGGCCGCTCGGTGGCGAAGTGTTCTGCGCCGGTGTCGCTCATGGCGCGCTCATGTCCAGCCATATTCGGGCACGAACTGGTCAAAGCCGATGGCGAGGCGGTTCCAGCCGTTGATGACGTTGATCAGCATGGTCAGGGTCACCTGTTCTGCGGGGTCGAACTCTGCGGCCAGCGCGGCGTACACCGCCTTGGGCGCGCGACGGGTGGAAACCTGCGTCAGATGATCTGTCCAGGCAAGGGCGGCGCGTTCGCGCGGGGTGTAGCAAGGCGCATCTTGCCATGCGGGCAGCAGGTGAAGGCGCTGCGGGGTTTCGCCCTGACCGCTGGCCGCGAAGCTGTGCATGTTCAGGCAGTTGGCACAGCCGTTGATCTGGGAGGCGCGCAGCTTGACCAACTCGCAGAGCGCGGGCTCCAGCCCGGCGGCCTCGACGGTGTTGGAAAGCTTCAGCCAATCGGTCATCAGCTTGGGTGCGGCGGTGGTGATATCAACTCTGGGGGTCATTGGGTTTTCCTGTGTGAAAGGGTCGATACCTTGATGACGAGACAGCCCGCCTTGATGTGACATCGGCGGCAGAAAAACGGCTGAATCGCCCCCCGAATGGTCGCCCGCGGCTTAAGGATAGCTTGCAAGGCGGGGTATATGCCCCATATGCAGGCGGTGGCCCGCACCCGTGTGAAAGGGGGAAATTGCCATGAACATCCTTGCCGCCGCGCTGGGCGAGACGACCGATGAGGAGGCCCGCGCCGCGCTGGACGTGCTGCGCCGCTGGGCTGAAAAGGCAACGCCTGAGGAGGTGGCTGCGCTCGATCCCGCGATCGCGCGGCTTTTGCCCGATGCGCCGCTGCCGAATTACCCTGCCCTCGCGCGGGCCTATCCCGAAGAGTTCAAGGTGGACGAGGCCTATAAGGCCGGGTTGCCGGATTTGCAGAACGGGCCCTCCTCGCTCATTCGCGGGGCGCGCCAGCATATCGAGCATGTGGGGATTTCCAATTTCCGCCTGCCGATCCGCTTTCACCGCCGGGATGGCGGGGACATCACGCTGGAAACATCGGTGACGGGCACGGTGAGCCTTGAGGCGGAGAAGAAGGGCATCAACATGTCCCGCATCATGCGGACCTTCTATGCCCGCGCCGAGGAGGTGTTTTCGCTCGACGTGGTGGAGGAGACACTGGAGGCCTACAAGGGTGATCTGGAATCTTTCGATGCCCGCATCCAGATGCGGTTTTCCTTCCCGATGAAGGTGGACTCGCTGCGCAGCGGGCTGACCGGCTACCAGTATTACGACATCGCGATGGAGGTGGTGGACGCGGGCGGGCGGCGCAAGAAGCTGATGCATCTGGATTTTGTTTACTCCAGCACATGCCCCTGTTCGCTGGAGCTTTCAGAACATGCCCGCCGGGCGCGCGGGCAGCTGGCGACGCCACATTCGCAACGCTCGGTGGCGCGGATCTCGGTGGAGTGCCTGCCGGGGCAGCGGCTGTGGTTTGAGGACTTGGTGGAGCTGTGCCGGAGCGCGGTGCCGACCGAGACGCAGGTGATGGTGAAGCGCGAGGACGAGCAGGCCTTTGCCGAGTTGAACGCGGCGAACCCGATCTTTGTGGAGGATGCGGCGCGGAGCTTTTGCGAGGCGTTGCAGGGCGAGCCTCGGGTGGGGGATTTCAGGATCGTGGCAAGCCATCAGGAGAGCCTGCATTCCCATGACGCGGTGGCGGTGCTGACGGAGGGGCCGACCTTTGCAGCACAGAGCCTTGACCCGAAACTGTTCACCACGCTTGTGCATGGCGGGTAGCGGCTGCGAAGAGGGGCTGCGCCGTCAGGCAAGGCACCGATGAGCAGACGCCGGGGCGGTGGGCAGATTGCCCACCCTACGGGGTTGCGTTGGGTGTCAGGCCTTCACGTGGGGGCTCGCTGGTGGGAAGTTTGACGCCGGTGGCGAGGCCGAGGGCTTCCAGCGTGCGGATGAACCAGTAGCCGGGGTCGAGCTGGCCTTTTTCCACGCCAAGGCGGGCGGAATGGGGGAAGGCGTGGTGGTTGCCGTGCCAGTTTTCTCCGAAGGTGACGAGCGACCAGCCGGGGAGGTTGTAGCCCTGCACCGGCAGTCCCGCGATGCGCCAGCCTTGATGGCCTGATTGGTGGCAGTAGTGGCCAACCATCCAGTGCATTGTCAGCGACACCCAGACGCGCAGGCAGATGCCCCAGAGCAGCCAAGACCAACCGCCGATCAGAAAGAGCAGGGTGGCGAGGGGGAGTTGCTGGGCCATCCATGTGCGTTCGATGACGCGATAGACCGGGTCGCGGGCGACTTCGGGCTCGATCTCCAGCCGGGGCGGGTGCTTCAGGCGGTAGCTGCACATGAGTTGCCAGTAGGCATCGCGGAAGAAGCCTGCGTCATGCGAGGGATGGGGCGGGCAGCGCGTCTGCCGCTGGTGCCAGTCGCGCATGTCATGGGCGCGGATCATGCCCATTGGCCCGGCCATACCAACGAGCGTGCCGAGCCAGACAAGCAGGCGCTCCAGCCAGAAAGGCGCGCGGAAGCTGCGGTGGATGAGCAGGCGATGCATGCCGACGGAATGGCCAGCGCAGATGGTGAGGCCGGTCAGCAGGATGAAGACGGCGAAGCCACCCCAACTTGGGAAGAGCAGCAGCGCAGCAACGCCGCCAAGGCCGTGCGCGGCCCACCATGCGGCTTTGAGCGGCTCGAAGGTGATACGCCCTGCCATCGGGTCGCATCCCGGGCCCGCCTTGACGCGCTCGCTATCGACCAGTGGCACCACCCGTTCCTCCGCAACAGTTCCTTATAGGAACACCATGTGTCGTATTGTGGCAATCCCGCGCTTTGGGGGCGGTTATTCTGCGGCCAGAACGCCGTGTGCCTGCGTGGAGGAGTTGACGGGGGTCCGCCCCCTGATAGGGCATCGGAGCAACACGAGACCTTAACGCGCAGGACCACACAGCCATGAGCCGCTACACCCTTACCGTCACCTGCCTCTCCACGCGGGGCATCGTTGCCGCCATCTCGGGCTTTCTGGCCGAGAAGGGCTGCAACATCACCGACTCGGCGCAGTTTGACGATCCGGGCACCGGAAACTTCTTCATGCGGACCAGCTTCAACTCCGAGGAGGGCGCGCCGCTGGAGGCGCTGCGCGAGGCCTTTGGGGCGGTGGCCGAGCCGTTCGGCATGGAGTGGGCCATTCATGATGACGCGCAGAAGATGAAGGTGATCATCATGGTCAGCCGCTTTGGCCACTGCCTGAACGATTTGCTCTATCGCTGGCGGATCGGGGCGCTGCCGATCGAGATTGTTGCCGTTGTGTCCAACCACCTCGATTACCAGAAGGTGGTGGTGAACCATGACATCCCCTTTCACCACATCAAGGTGACGAAGGAGAACAAGCCACAGGCCGAGCAGCGGATCATGGATGTGGTGGAGGAGACCGGGGCGGAGTTGATCGTGCTGGCACGCTACATGCAGGTGCTGAGCGATCAGATGTGCCAGAAAATGGCCGGGCGGATCATCAACATCCACCATTCCTTCCTGCCCAGCTTCAAGGGCGCGAACCCCTACAAGCAGGCCTTCGAGCGCGGCGTGAAGCTGATTGGCGCGACGGCCCATTTTGTGACTGCCGATCTGGATGAGGGGCCGATCATCGAGCAGGACACGGTGCGCGTGACCCATGCCCAGAGCGGCGAGGATTATGTGAGCCTTGGCCGGGATGTGGAGGCGCAGGTGTTTGCCCGCGCGATCCACGCCTACATTCACCATAGGGTGCTGATGAACGGGACCAAGACGGTGGTGTTTCCGGCCTCGCCGGGCGGCTATCGCTCCGAGCGGATGGGGTAGGCGGCTGCCGGCGTGGCGGGGCCAGCCGTGCCCTTTGGGTGAGACGTCATTGTTCGCGCGGGCCGCGCGTGCCGGAGTGGAGCGCCTTGTTTTGCGGTGATGGGCCGGGGGAGCGCTTGACAGTCTGCGCGGCTCACGCCAACCGTTCACCTCATGTTGGACGTTCGCCCGGTCGGTTATGTCATCGGCCTTCTCACCGCAATTCTAGGCGCCATGATGCTGTTGCCCATGGCGGTGGATATCTATGAGGCCAACGCGCAGTGGCCGGTGTTCCTTGAAAGCGGGATCATCACCATGCTGTCGGGCGGGCTCATTGCGTTGGCCTGCGCCAATGGGGTGAGCGAGGGGCTGACGCTGCGCCAGACCTTTTTGCTCACCACGCTTGTCTGGGTGGCGTTGCCATTCTTTGCGGCGATTCCCTTTGTTTTCGGGGCGACCGAGGCGCGGGCGGTGGATGCCTTCTTTGAGGCGATGTCGGGCCTGACGACGACAGGCTCGACGGTGTTTAGCGGGCTCGACGACTTGCCGAAGGGCATTCTGCTGTGGCGGGGCATTCTGCAATGGCTCGGCGGGATCGGGATTATCGTGGTGGCCATGGTCTTCCTGCCCGAACTGAAGGTGGGCGGGATGCAGATTTTCCGCTCCGAAGCCTTTGAGACAATGGGGAAGATCCTGCCGAGGGCCACGCAGATCGCGGCGCAGATCTCGGTGATCTACATTGCCATCACCTTCGCTTGCATGATGACTTATCTGTTCCTCGGGATGAGCGGGTTTGATGCGCTGGTGCATGCGCTCACCACCGTCTCGACGGGGGGCTTTTCCAACTATGATGCCAGTTTCGGCACCTTCTCGGGGGCGCCGGAATATGCCGCCTCGATCTTCATGATCCTCGCGGCCTTGCCCTTTGTGCGCTACGTGCAACTGGTGCATGGCAATGCCACGCCGCTGTGGCGTGACACGCAGGTGCGCACCTTCCTTGCCATCATCGCGATCCTTGTGCTGATCACCTCGCTGATCCTGACCTCGATCTTTCCGCATCACTGGGAGCAGGCGATGCGGGAGGGGCTCTTCAACATCACCTCGATCATGTCGGGCACGGGCTATGCCTCTGTGGACTACATGCAGTGGGGCGGGTTTTTGGTGATCATGTTCTTCTTCATCGGCCTCATCGGCGGCTGCGCGGGCTCGACGGCCTGCTCAGTGAAGATCTTCCGTTACCAGTTGCTCTTTGCCTCGATCCGCAGCCAGATCCGCACCATCCACTCGCCCTCAGGCATCTTCACACCGCGCTATGACGGGCGGCCCATCGGGGAAGATGTGTTGAGCTCGGTGATGAGCTTCTTCGTGCTGTTCACGGTGTCGCTTGGAGCGCTGGCGGTGATGCTGAGCTTTACCGGGCTGGATTTTACCACCTCGGTTTCCGGCGCGGCGACGGCGATTGCCAATATCGGCCCCGGTCTGGGCGATACCATCGGGCCGGCGGGGAACTTCAGCACGTTGAATGACACGGCCAAGTGGCTGCTGGCGGGCGGAATGCTGGTGGGGCGGCTTGAGGTGCTGGCAGTTTACGCGTTGTTCACGGTGAACTTCTGGCGGGCATAAGTCGCGGTGCAGCAGGGTAAGGTGGGCAGATTGCCCACCCTACAGGTGTCGCGGATAGGATGCGCCCGCCGGCCAATCATTCCCAGCAGCTGACCAGTACCGTCATGCCCTCGGCTAGGGTTGTCAGATCTTCCGGGGCCAGCGCGGTGGCTGCGCTGGAGGGGGTGGCATCCAGCCCGGCGGTGGTGAGGAAGTCGGCGATGGAGGGCACGTCGATTGCGAATTGCACGTTGTCGGGAAGCTGGCGGCTGCCGTCTTCCGAGCGGGCCAGCAACATGCCGAGGACTGCGCCGGACTGGTCGAGCACCGGGCCGCCCGCATCGCCGGGCAGGGTGGAAAGCTCCAGCCGCTGCATGCCTGACTCGCCGCCGAGGCCGCGGAGGTCGGCCAAGGTGCCAAAGGTGACGGTGGGCAGGCCCAGCACCTCTTCGTAGCTGTAGCCCGCAACGGCCACCTCGGACTTCAGCCGGGGCGTGGAGGGCGCAAAGCGGGCGTGGGCCTGCGGAGCGAGGGGCTGGCGCGGCGTGAGCAGGGCGAGGCCGAGCGTGTCATCGCGCGCGGTGATATCGGCCTCGTAGCTTTCGTCCAGCGTGACGCGGCCGCATTGTCCGAGCACTTCGGTGGTGGTCAGCACCGCGCCGGAGCCATCGACGTAGAAGCCGGAGCGCGACATCTCGGGGCTGCGGATTTCGAGCCCGGCGAGCAGATCAATGCGCTGCTCTTGGGCACCAGAGCCGGCGCTGTCGGGCAGGATTGATGCGGTGGGGGTGAAGCTCTCGCGCATCTCCTTGACCACGGCGTTCATGATCTTGGCGTCGGCGGGCTTCCACGTCAGCGTAAAGCCTTTGACCGCGCCGCCATCGAGCCGGGCGTAGGTGTAGCTGTGCAGCTCGTCGTTCTGCCCGGTGAGCACAAAGCTGCGCTCAGAGCGGCTGCGCTCCCCCTCCTGCGGCACGATGGTGAGGGTTTGCATGATGTCATAGAGACCGAAGAGCGTGGTCTGGTCGCCGGTTTGCGAGATCAGCAGAAGGCGGACGCCGCGATCATTGGAGGGGGCGTAGTGCACGAAGGGCGGCTCGATATGGTCGAAGGCGACGAGGCCGAGGGGGGCTGTCATCTCGATGCCCGCGCGACTGTCGGCAAGCGGGGCCATGCCGAGGGCGGCAAACTCGGCGCGGTAGCCCTCCACCAGCTCGCGTCGCTGCGCGGTGGTGAGCACGCCGGTCGGCTCATAACCCTTGGCAGACTGGTATTCGGCCATCGACCGGCGGGTGCCGGGGCCGAAGGCGGCGTCGATGGCACCCAGGTAGAAACCTTCCCATTGCAGGGCAACCTGAAGCTCGGCGCGCTCATCGCGGCTGAGCGCACGCTCGGAGCGGCGGGCCTCGGCGGGGGTTTCATCGGGGATCACCGGCTCAGGCTCGGGCGCGGCCTCAACAACCGCTTCGGCTGCGGACTCCAGTTCAGTGGCAGGTTCGGCGCTGGCCTCGGGTTGGGCGGCGGGGGCCGGGTCGTTCAGGGTGTTGGCACCTACGGGCCAGAATTGCTGGCGAAACTGGTTGGGGAAGGCGATGAAGCTATCGGCGGGGATGAGGCGCTCGCGCTTCAGCGCGGCAAGTTCGCGGTTGCCATCGCTCGCGGCATAGGGCCCCAGCGCGATGGCATACCAGCCTGAGCGCATCCGAAAGCCTGCCGTATTGGGGAAGGCGGCGGAATAGGCCCGCGCCCGTGCCTCGGCCTCGGCCAGCGTGGGCTGCGCCTCGATCTGGACCCATACGGTGCTTTGGGCCGTGGCCGCGCCGCCCATGAGTGTTGCCAAAAGCAGCCAGAGCGCCGCAAAAACTCGCTTCGTCACAATCGTCATGCCTGTCCCACGTCCCATTCCTGCCGGGGCCTTCAAATCCCGCCCCGCTTGATTTCAGCGCAATTTATCAGCCCCCACGGCGGGTGCACCCCAATTATGCGTGTGCTGGCCCGCCGGGGCGGGGGAGTCGCAGGGGGGCCACAGGCAAACGGTTTGACCGCCTTGCGCCCCGGCTCTATTGAGACGCTGCACGCCGAAACCCCGAGGATACCGCGCCCCATGGCCGAGCAGCAGAGCATCGACAAACCCCGCTCCTTTCAGGAGATCATCCTGCGGCTACAGGCCTATTGGGGCGGCAAGGGCTGCGCGGTGTTGCAGCCCTATGACATGGAGGTGGGCGCGGGCACCTTCCACCCGGCCACGACGCTGCGCGCGCTGGGCTCGCGGCCTTGGGCGGCGGCCTATGTGCAGCCTTCGCGGCGGCCGACGGATGGGCGCTATGGCGACAACCCCAACCGGTTGCAGCATTATTACCAGTATCAGGTGCTGATTAAGCCCTCGCCGCCGGACTTGCAGGAGCTTTACCTCGGCTCCCTTGCGGCCATCGGGATCGATGCCTCGCTGCATGATATTCGCTTTGTCGAGGACGACTGGGAGAGCCCGACGCTGGGCGCCTGGGGCCTTGGCTGGGAGGTGTGGTGCGACGGGATGGAGGTGAGCCAGTTCACCTATTTCCAGCAGGTCGGCGGGCATGATTGCCATCCGGTAAGCGGCGAGCTGACCTATGGCCTCGAACGGCTGGCGATGTATGTGCTGGGCGTCGATCACGTGATGGACATGCCCTACAACGACCCGCAGACCGAGATCGCGCTGAGCTATGGCGACGTGTTCCGCCAGACCGAGGGCGAATATTCGCGCTGGAACTTCGACGTGGCCGACACCGACACGCTGTTGCAGCACTTCAAGGATGCCGAGGCGGAATGCGAGCGCATTCTGGCCGTGCCCTTCGATGACCCCAAGACAGGCCGCCGCATCGTGATGGCCCACCCGGCCTATGACCAGTGCATCAAGGCTTCGCACCTGTTCAACCTGCTGGATGCGCGTGGCGTGATCTCTGTTACCGAGCGGCAGGCCTATATCGGGCGGGTGCGGGCACTGGCCAAGCAATGCGCGGACGCCTTCGTGCAGACCGAGGCCGGGGGCTGGGTGGCCGAGGCGGCGGAATGAACGGCAAGATCGTCGGAGGGTTTATCGTGGGGGCTGCGGCTGTCGCCAGCTTGGCGATCTACTACTTGCAGGAATACGGCTACTACCACGAGGTAGAGCTGCGCCAGGGCGATGTGGCCGTGGAGCTGACGCTGCTGGCCAGCGGCGCGCCCGAGGAGATCATCTCCAATGATTTCAAGGCGATCGACGCCGAAAGCTCGCCCATCCGCTATCGCGCCTGCTTCACCACCCCGATGAGCCAGGCGATGCTGAGTGAAACCTACAAGCCCTACGAGGGCGCCGAGCCGCTGACCGGGCCGAGCTGGTTTGACTGTTACGACGCGGCCCAGGTTGGCGCGGCGTTGGAGAACGGCGAGGCGATGGCCTTCACCGGCGTCGAGAACATCTATTACGGGATTGATCGTGTGGTGGCTGTGCTCGATGACGGGCGCGGCTTTGTCTGGCACCAGATCAACCGCTGCGGCGAGGAGGTGTTTGACGGCAACCCCCCGCCGCTTGGCTGCCCGGACCCTGAAGGATTTGTTGCGGCGCGGTCGCAGGAAGGCGAGAGCGATGGCTGATCTTCTGATCGAACTATTCAGCGAGGAAATCCCGGCGCGGATGCAGCGCAAGGCGGCGGAAGACCTCAAGAAGCTGGTGACCGACGGGCTGGTGGAGGCCGGGTTGACCTATGCGGGCGCGCGGGCGTTTTCCACGCCGCGCCGTCTGGCGCTGGCAGTGGATGGGCTTCCGGCAGAAAGCCCGGCGACCCGCGAAGAGCGCAAGGGGCCGCGCGTGGACGCGCCGGAAAAGGCGATCGAGGGGTTTTTGCGCGGTGCCGGGCTGACGCGCGAGCAGCTTGAGGAGCGCGACGACAAGAAGGGCCGGGTGTTCTTTGCCGTCATCGAAAAGCCGGGCCGCGCGGCGCCGGAGATTGTTGCCGATGTGCTGGAGGCGGCGGTGCGCAGCTTCCCTTGGCCAAAGTCGATGCGCTGGGGCGCGGGCAGCCTGCGCTGGGTGCGGCCCTTGCATTCGATCCTCTGCATCCTGAGCGATGAGAGCGGCGCGCAGGTGGTGCCGCTGGAGATTGACGGGCTTGTGGCTGGCGATGCGACGCGCGGGCATCGGTTCCTCTCGGCTGGCGCGATTTCGGCCCTGAATTTCGAGGATTACGAGGCGAAGCTGAAGCGCGCCAAGGTGGTGCTGAGCGCCGAGGAGCGGGCCGAGACCATCGCCCATGACGCGGCGCAGCTGGCCTTTGCCAAGGGGCTGGAGCTGGTTGAGGACAAGGGGCTGCTGGGCGAGGTTTCGGGCCTCGTGGAGTGGCCGGTCGTGCTGATGGGCGACATCGAGGAGCAATTCCGGGGCTTGCCGCCTGAGGTGCTGCAGACTTCGATGAAAGAGCACCAGAAGTTTTTCTCGGTGAAGAACGCGCAGGGGCAGATCGTGAGCTTTGTCACTGTGGCGAATATGGAGACGAAGGATAACGGCGCCACCATTCTGGCCGGGAACCAGAAGGTGCTGGCGGCGCGGCTCTCGGACGCGAAGTTTTTCTGGGAGAACGATTTGCGGGTCGCAAAGGACGAAGGGCTGGAGGCCTGGACCGCGCGGTTGGAGAACGTGACCTTCCACAACAAGCTGGGGAGTCAGGCCGACAGGATCGCCCGGATTGCCGCGCTGGCCGAGAGCCTTGCGCCGATGGTTGGGGCCGATGCGGCGCTGTCCGGGCAGGCGGCACGGGTGTGCAAGGCTGATCTTTCGTCCGAGATGGTGGGAGAATTCCCTGAACTTCAAGGGCTTATGGGGCGCTATTACAGTGATGCATCAGGCCTGCCCGCCGAGGTGGCGGCGGCCTGCGAGGAGCATTACTCGCCGCTCGGGCCGTCGGATGATGTGCCGACCGCGCCGGTTTCCGTCGCCGTGGCGCTTGCCGACAAGCTGGACACGCTGACGGGGTTCTGGGCGATCGATGAAAAGCCGACCGGCTCGAAAGACCCGTTCGCCTTGCGGCGGGCGGCGCTGGGGGTGATCCGGTTGGTTTTGGGGAATGGCTTGCGGTTGAAGCTATATGATGTCGTGCACGGGCACGCCGATCTTTGCCCGACACCTGAGGCCAAGGACTTCGAAGAGACAGCCGACGACCTCCTCGCCTTCCTCCACGACCGCCTCAAGGTGCACCTGCGCGATCAGGGCATCCGCCATGACGTGATCGACGCTTGCCTTGCCATGCCGGGCAAGGATGACCTGACGCTGCTGGTGAAGCGGGCCGAGGCGGTGCAGGCCTTCCTGAGCACCGACGATGGCGAGAACCTTGTGCAGGGGTTCAAGCGGGCCAACAACATTCTCAGCCAGGCCGAAGCGGCGGATGGGGTGGAGTATTCCTTTGGTCCCGAGGCGAAACTGGCGGAGGCCGAGGAGGAGAGGGCGCTGTTTGCGGCGCTCGATGCCGCTGAGCCGGCGATTTCCAGCGCGGTGGAGGCCGAGGATTTTGCCGCCGCGATGGCGCGGATGGCGGCCCTCAGGGCGCCGATCGACGGGTTTTTCGAGGGGGTTCAGGTGAACGCGGAGAACGATGTGCTGCGCCGAAACCGGCTAAACCTGCTCCACCGCATTCGGCAGACCTGTTCCACGGTGGCGGATTTGTCGCGGTTGGAGGGCTAAGCCGCTGCTCGGGTTGGTGTTAGCGTTAACCTATCCTTAACGTCGCCCTTGCCCGACTCATCTTTTGGGTTATTCTGCGCCACAGAAAGGATTGCTGCGTTGCAGAAATCGACCCATATCGCGGGATTTACCGAGATCACCCCCGAGGCCACCCTCGCGGCTTCGACCCATGGCGGGCGGGCGAAATGCTTGCAGCGGTTGATCCGGCTTGGCCTTCCCGTGCCTCATACGGCGGCGCTTTCGTTTCAGGCGGTGCACGCGCTGGCGGCGGGGCAGGGGTTTGATGTTTCGCAACTGCTGGCGCTGTTCGGAAAAGCCCCGCTGCTCTGCGTGCGCCCCTCCAGCCAAGATCCGGATTGGGGCGGGCCCGGCGCGATCCTGAATATCGGGATGAACAACCGCCGCCACCTCGAACTGAGCCAGAGCCACGGCGAAGAGGCGGCCTCGGTGCTCTATCTGCGGTTTATCCAGAGCTATGCGGTGCATGTTGCCCGGCTCGATGCCGATGCCTTCGACCTCACCGATGCCTGCACCACCGAGCGCCTCAAGATGGCGCTGGCGATCTACGAGGAAGAGGCGGACGAGCCGTTTCCGCAGGAGGCGGAGGTGCAGTTGCTTGAGGTGCTGCGCTCGATGGCGCGGGCATGGGAAGGCACCACGGCGCGGCTGTTGCGCCAAGCCCGCGGCGCGCCGACCGATGCAGGGCTGGGGCTTGTGGTGCAGGAAATGGCGCTGGGTGTTGGTCCGGGCGAAAGCGGCTCGGGCGTGCTGCGCTGCGTGGATCAGGTGACGGGGCACCGCAAAGTATCGGGCCGTTACCTGCGCCAGAGTTTCCTGCGCGATGCGCTTGAGGCCAATGGCGAGGCGCTCTACCTGCTGGAAGACGAGCGCGGGCCGTCGCTGGAGGGCGAGAAGCCTGAAATTTTTGACCGGCTGACCGAGATGGCCGAACTTTGCCGCGCCCGGTTGCGCGAGGAGATGGAAATTGAGTTCACGCTGGAGCGCGGCAAGCTGCGGGTGCTGGATGCGGTGCGCGTCAGCCGAAGCCCGCGCGCGGCGCTGAAAATCGCGGTTGCGCTGGCCGAGGACTCGATCATCAGCCGTGAAGAGGCGGTGATGCGGGTGCAGCCCCGGGCGCTGCCCGAGCTTTTGCACCCTCAGGTGGACCCGAAGGCCAAGCGCGACGTGATCGTGCGTGGCATTGCGGCCAGCCCCGGCGGCGCGATTGGCAAGCTGGTCTTCTCGGCGCAGGCCGCGCAGGCCCATGCGGCGCAGGGCGAGCCGTGCATTCTGGTGCGCCGTGAGACCACGCCGGAGGACATTCGCGGCATGCATGTGGCCAACGGCATCCTGACCGAGCGCGGCGGGATGACGAGCCATGCCGCCGTGATCGCCCGTGGCCTTGGCCTGCCTTGCATCGTTGGGGCCAGCGATATCAGGCTTTCGACCAGCAAGAAGACCCTGCGCACCAAGAGCGGCCTGAGCTTTCGTGAGGGCGACACCGTAACCATCGACGGCTCCAGCGGCGAGCTGTTGAACGGTGAAGTGGAGATGCTGGAACCGGCGCTGGATGACAGCTTTCAGTCGTTGCTGTCATGGGCTGACGAGATGCGCGACATCGGCATTCGGGCCAATGCAGACACGCCCGCGGACGCGCAGACTGCGCGGATGTTCAAGGCCGAGGGCATCGGGCTGTGCCGGACCGAGCACATGTTCTTTGAAGAGGGGCGCATGATGGTCATGCGCGAGATGATCTTCGCGGACACCGAGAGTGATCGCCGCGCCGCACTGGACCAGTTGCTGCCGATGCAGCGCGAGGACTTCACCCAGCTGTTCGGGATCATGGTAGGCCAGCCGGTGTGCATTCGGCTGTTCGACCCGCCGCTGCACGAGTTTTTGCCCTCCGACCGCGAGGGGATGCGGGCGCTGGCCGAGGTGCTGAGCCTGCCGCTGAGCGATGTGGCGCACCGGGTTGAGGCGATGGCGGAGTTCAACCCCATGCTGGGCTTGCGCGGCGTGCGGCTGGGCGTGACCGTGCCCGAGATTTATGACATGCAGGCGCGCGCGATATTCGAGGCGACCGTGGCAGTGGCCCGCAAGGGGGACCACGTGGTGCCCGAGATCATGCTGCCACTGGTCAGCGCCCGCCGCGAGGTGGAGCTGCTGAAGACCCGGATTGACGGGGTGGCGGCGGCTGTGCGCAACGAGACGGGCCGGGACTTTGACTATAAGCTGGGCGTGATGGTGGAAACGCCGCGCGCTGCGCTGCGTGCCGGGGATATTGCCGGTCATGCGACCTTTCTCAGCTTTGGCACCAACGACCTGACCCAGATGACCTATGGCCTTAGCCGCGATGATGCGGGCAAGTTCATGGGGGCCTATGTGCAGCAGCAGGTTTTCCCTGAAGATCCGTTTCATACCCTCGATCAGGAGGGCGTTGGCGAGCTGTTGATGCTGGGGGCCGAGCGGGCGCGCGCGGCGAGGCCCGGGGTAACGCTTTCGGTTTGCGGCGAGCATGGCGGCGACCCGGACACGATTGCCTTTTGCCGTGAGGCCGGGTTTGACTACGTGTCCTGCTCCCCGTTCCGGGTGCCCGTGGCCCGGCTGGCGGCCGCGCATCTTGCGATTCGGGACCGTGCGGGAGATGCGCCGGGTGAGCTTCGTTAAGATTTTCAACGGATTTTTGCGCTGATTGGTGACGCTTCGGAAACAATCTGCGCTGAACTGCGCCGATTGAGCGCAGGCTGGCACCGAGGGGTGGACAGGACGCTGTGTCATCCGCTAAGCGCCCCCTCGGCTGGGCACGAGCCTGGGACGTGCCGCTGGAACGAGAATACGATGCACAACCTGCGCCGGAACATGCCCGCGCTGGTCCTGTCCCTTTTGGGCCTGACCGCCGCCACGATGCCTGCAACTGCCGAAACGGTGATGTCGACTTCGACGGTGCCGACAGAGGTGATCGAGGCGGGGGCTCCCACTGATCCTGAGATGAACCAACGTCTCGACGCGCTGCTCGGGCAGGAGCGCAAGGCGTTTCGGGCGGTGAGCGGCAAGCGGATCAAGCGTTTGGCAACGGCGCCACGCAGCACTTTTGGCAAGCCCGGCTCGATCAAGGTGAGCTATAGCCGCCAGTGGGTTGATAGCCAGCCCCGCGTGAGCAATGGCGGTGCCGAATGGGCCTGCCTTGCCGAAGCGCTCTACTTTGAAGCGCGCGGCGAGACGGTGAAGGGGCAGTTTGCCGTTGCCGAGGTTATCCTGAACCGCGTGGACTCGGGGCTTTACCCCTCGACGGTTTGCGCCGTGGTCAACCAGGGCACCGGGCGCAAGTATCAGTGCCAGTTTACCTACACCTGCGACGGCTACTCCGACGCCATCCGCGAACAGGCTGCCTATGACCGGGTGGGCAAGATCGCTTGGCTCGTGCTCAACGGCGCGCCGCGCCAGCTGACCGGCGGGGCGACCCATTATCACACCAACGCCGTGCGTCCGAGTTGGGCCCGGCAGTTTCCGCGCACCGCCCGGATCGGCGTGCACAGCTTCTACCGGCACCCGCGCTCGTAAGGCGCGAGAGCGGGGCACCGTTGCAATGCCGCTATGTCGCATTCATTTTCACTGATATGTGAGTAGCGGCGGAGCGCCTGACGTGGCAGGTGAGACGCAACCACGAGACGTTGAACGAGGCACGACTTCAATGATTTCCAGACGACGCCTTCTTGCCGGCACTGCCGCGCTGGCCGCCGCCCCCGCTGTGAGCTGGGCCGAAGAGATTGACCCGACCTCGGTAAGCCGCCAGGCACAGGTGCGCCGCAACGCATCAAGCTTTCAGGCGCAGAACTGGCGCGACCACTTCAGCGATCTGGGCAAGGCCACGATCGTTTGCGACACCATCAGCCGGGCGCTGCACTTCTGGTCGGGCGATGGCGCGACCTACAAGGTTTACCCGACTTCGGTGCCATTGACCGACGACCTTAAGCGCACTGGCTACACCGAGATCGTGCGCAAGAAGGTTGGCCCGGACTGGACGCCGACCCCCTCGATGATGAAGCGCGACCCCAGCCTGCATTACATGCCGCCGGGCCCCGACAACCCGCTGGGCACCCATGCGATGTATCTCAGCTGGCCCGCTTACCTGATCCACGGTACCCACGACACCCGCAAGATCGGGCGGCGCTCGTCTTCGGGCTGCATCGGTACCTACAACGAGCTGATCGCGGAGCTCTTCGAGCTGACGCCGATTGGCACGCAGGTTCGCGTGATCTGATTGATCTTGGCCACGGGCCGTGATTTGAGGCGAGGCATGGATGAAACCGGCCTCGCCTTTTCCGTTCACGCCCCGCGTGACGTGATCGCCCTTCGGGAGCTTTATCGCGACGTGGAGATCGGCGCTTTTGCCGATGAGCGGGGCGCGGTGCAGAAAATTTGCTTCGAGGTGCACGCCGAGGTCGAGGGTGATGCTCCGGGTGATGATGTGGACAAGGTGGTGAGCTACGACACGCTGATTGGCGCGGTCGATGCCTCGCTGGCCGAGGGCCGGGTGGACTTGCTGGAAACGCTGGTGGACCGGATCGCCGCGCGGGTGTTCAGCGAGCCGCGCGTGGCCCGCATGGCGGTGCGGATCGACAAGCTGGAGCGGGGCGAGTTTGTGCTGGGCGTCGAGGCGCTGCGGGTGCGCGGTGAGGTGGAGCCAGTGGCGCTGCCCACAGCCGTGCCCGAGGTGTGCCTGATGGTGCTGGGCTCCGCCGTGCCGCCCGCCGAGGGGCCGGTGCTTTATGTGGTGACACCCGGTTACGTGCCCAAAGCGCGGGGCGACGAGGCACGCGCGCGGGTGATGCTGCTGGCGATGGAGCAGGCGGCCTGGATCGCCGCAGAGAGCGTGGAGGGTGCGCGGGTGGTGGCGAGCCGCACCGAGATCGGTTTTTGCGCGGCGCAGGGCATCCCGGCCTTCTGGGCCCCTTCCAAGCTGGTGCTCACCGCCGTGGAGCCGCCGGAGGCGCGCCCTGAGGCGCTTGCGGCGTGGATCGCGGGAGAGTTGGCGACATGAGATACATCCGCCCCCTGGTGCAGACAGACCCGGCCCGCCCCGAGGGCGCGTTGACGCTGGCCGGAGGGTGGTGCTGGTTTGACCGGGTGGAGGTGCTGCGCCGGGAGGCCGCGCCGGAGTTGCTGCCAGCCTCGGCGCTGGAGGAGGATGAACTGGCCCGGCTGACCGCCCCGCGCTTTCCGGTGGCGGGGCTGACGATGGATGTGCCGCGGATCATGGCGATCCTCAATGTGACGCCCGACAGCTTTTCGGACGGTGGCCAGCACGCGGGCCGCGAGTTGGCCAATGCGCTGGCGCTTGCCGAGGTGGCCGACATCCTCGACATCGGCGGCGAAAGCACCCGGCCCGGCGCGGTGGAGGTTGCGGTGATCGAAGAACTTTCGCGCGTGGTGCCGGTGGTAGAGGCGCTGAGGGCCGAGGGCTGTGCCACGCCCATTTCGCTGGATACCCGCAAGGCCGAGGTGGCCCGCGCCGGGCTGGCGGCGGGGGCGGACATGGTAAACGATGTGTCGGCCATGCTGTTCGACCCGGCCATTGCCGGGGCCACGGCGGATGCGGGCGCGCCGATTTGCCTGATGCATGCGCAGGGCAGCCCCGAGACAATGCAGGATGACCCGCGCTATACCGATGTGCTGCTTGACGTGTACGACCACCTTGCCGAGCGCATCGTCGCTGCCGAGGCCGCCGGGATCGCCCGGGAGCGGGTGGTGGTGGATCCGGGCATCGGCTTTGGCAAGACCATGACCCACAACCTTGCGCTGCTTTCGCGGCTTTCGCTCTTCCATGCGCTGGGTTGCCCGGTGCTGCTGGGCGTGTCGCGCAAGGGCTTTATCGGCAAGCTGGCGGGCGAGGAGGTGGCGGCGAAGCGCATGCCCGGCAGCCTCGCGTTGGCCGTGCTTGCCGTCGGGCAAGGGGTGCAGCTATTACGGGTGCATGATGCGCGGGATACGCGGCAGGGCCTAAGGCTCGCCTCCGCACAATGGCATGGGCAATGGGGCATGTGAGGGGGCCGGAATGGGCAGAACGCTGTTTGGAACCGACGGGGTGCGCGGCAAGGCCAATTCGGCCCCGATGACCGCCGAGGTGGCGCTGAAACTGGGCGCGGCGGCGGGCCGTTACTTTCGGCGTGACGGGGCCAGCGGGCACCGGGTTGTCATCGGCAAGGACACCCGGCTTTCGGGCTACATGTTTGAAAACGCGCTGACGGCGGGGCTGACGAGCACAGGCATGAACGTGCTGCTGCTCGGCCCGGTGCCGACCCCGGCGGTGGGCTACCTGACAAGCTCGATGCGCGCCGATCTGGGCATCATGATTTCTGCCTCCCACAACCCGGCCCACGACAATGGGATCAAGTTTTTCGGCCCCGATGGCTTCAAGCTGTCGGACGAGGCGGAAGAAGAGATCGAAGGGCTGGTGGCGAGCGGCGTGGAGCCTGCGGCAGCCGAGAACATCGGCCGGGCCAAGCGGATCGACGATGGCCGCTTTCGCTATGTGGAGCGGGCCAAGGCGAGCTTTCCGGTGGGGGGCTCGCTCGCCGGGCTGAAGGTGGTTGTGGATTGCGCCAATGGGGCGGCCTACAAGACCGCGCCCGAGGTGCTTTGGGAGCTTGGCGCGGAGGTGGTGCCACTGGGCGTTTCGCCCAACGGCTACAACATCAACGACAAATGCGGCTCCACGGCACCGCAGGCCGCTGCCGAGGCGGTGGTGGCGCATGGGGCCGATGTGGGCATCTGCCTTGATGGTGACGCCGACCGGGTGATGATCATCGATGAGACCGGCGCGATTGCCGATGGCGACCAAGTGATGGCGCTGCTGGCGGCCCGCTGGGGCGACCTTGGCATCTTGAAGGGCGGGGCGCTGGTGGCCACGGTGATGAGCAACCTCGGGCTGGAGCGCTTTTTGGAGGGCCGGGGCCTGCGGCTGGAGCGCACCGGCGTGGGCGACCGCTACGTGGTGGAGCGGATGCGGGCCGGGGGCTTCAACCTTGGTGGCGAGCAGTCGGGCCATATCGTGATGACGGATTATGCCACCACCGGTGACGGGCTGCTGGCGGGCATTCAGTTTTTGGCGGCGATGGTGGGCACCGGGCGGCGTGCGAGCGAATTGGCGCGCAGCTTTGAGCCGGTGCCGCAGTTGCTGAAGAACGTGCGATACGCGGCGGGCGAGACCCCGCTGGAGGCGGCGCAGGTAAAGGCCCGGCTGGTTGAGGCGGAGGCCGAGCTGGCAGGAAAGGGGCGGCTGCTGATCCGCAAGAGCGGCACCGAGCCGCTGATCCGGGTGATGGCGGAGTGCGAGGATGAGGCGCTTCTGGAGCGCGTTGTCGATAGCATTGTGGCCGAGGTGGAGGCCGCAAGCGCGGCCTGACGGCTGATCCTCAAACTCTTTATTTTCTTGCAGGCTTAAGGCCCAACCGAGCCTTGCGCCGGGCCCGCGCGTGGAAGCGGGCCCGACAGTTTAACCACGGAGCTTGTGGTGCAGGATGATCGGCACCACGAGGTCTTCCTCATCGGTCAGATGCCGGGCGAGGAAGGCTTCGGCTGCGACGGCTTCGTTGTGGAAACCGCGTGCCTCTTCCGCCATGGATGGCGGATCGAGGTGGGCGAGTTGGATGATGCGGTTGCCCTTGCGGGTGAACCGCCCCAGCAGCGCGTCCATCTCCATGTGGTCGCTTTCCAGCATCTCCAGCCCCGCCTCGAAGCGGTCATCGGCGGCGTTCAGCTCGGGGAAGAACCGCCGGTCCTCCCAGGCGTGGTGGCCGTGGAGGTTGCGGACCAGCCGGTCGCCGAAGCGGGCGAGGGACCGGGTGTAGGCATCATCGCTGATCTCCTTGTCGAGGTAGGCCTCGGTATCCTCCCGCGTCACACGGGCGAGGTCGCGGAACATTTGGTGAGCCCCCATCCATTTGGCGACGGAGGCGGCGAAGTTCGGGTGCCCCGGCCAGGATTCGCGCGGGGTGGCCCGAAGGAGGGTCTGCATCTCGGTTGGCAGGCCCTCTCTTTTGCTCACATGAAGGTTGGTCATGCAGGGCAGATGGGCGTGGTGTTATATTATATCAATGCGCGGCTTGGCCCTGTGACCTGTGCGCTGGCGCTCACTGGCGGCGAAACAGGCGGGTGAGTGCGCCCCATTGGCTGATGAACACGCCAGAGAGGATGAGCGCCATGGCGATAAAGAGCGAGCCGGGCAGATCCTCAGACAGGATGAGCCAGCCGAAGAGGATGGAGCAGAGCGGGACGAGGTAATTCGTCAGGCTCATGAACACCGGGCCGGCGGAGCGGATCACGAGGATGCGCAGCAGGTTGGCGCCAGCGGTGGGGACGAGGCCGAGCAGGGCGAGTATCAGCAGGCCGTTCGTGCCGGGGTTGGACGGTGCGCCGTGGGTGATGGCGGCAACCGGAATGACGAAGAGCGCGCCGATGGCCACGGTGGCGAAGGTGAGGCCGATGGGGTCGATCGGGGGCAGGCGGCGCATCATCACGGAGGAGACGGCATAGCAGCAGGCCGCCGCGAGGCAGGCCGCGCGGCCCCAGCCCTCGTTTGCCGCGCCCGTGGCCGAAAGGGCTTCCGGCCCGATCAGCGCGGCCACGCCTGCAAAGCCGAGCAAGAAGCCCGCCGTGCGGCGCAGGGTCATCCGCTCGCCGGGCAGAAACAGATGGGCGAGGGGGAGGATGAAGAGCGTGACGCTGGCCATGGAGACCCCGGCGAAGGCCGAGGGCACGAACTGCTGGCCCCAGCTCAGGCACATGAAGGGGATGGCCGAGGAGAGCAGGGCAACCGCGGTAAGGCGGGGCCAGTCGGTGGCCGTGGTGGTGAACATGTGGCCGCCCCTAAGCCGCCAGACCAGCGCGGTGAGCAGCGCGGCAAAGCTGACCCGCGCGGCAGCCACCCAGAAGGGCGCCGTGGTTTGCAGCGCAAGGCTCTGCACCATGAAAGTGCCGCCCCAGATCACACCGAGGATGGCGACCATCGCCCAGCTTTTAGCCGTGATTTCAGGGGCTTGTGCGTTCATAGGGCCTTCCGGAAAACACAACCCCGGCGCGGTGGCCGGGGTTGCTCGATTTTACATATGCCGGTGGGGGCGGCGCCTTAGTTGCGCTCTTTGTCCACCATCTTGCCAGCGGAGATCCAGGGCATCATGCCGCGCAGCTTCTCGCCGACTTCTTCGATCTGGTGCTCGTCGTTGATCCGGCGAGTGGCCTTGAAGTTGGGCTGGCCAACGGCGTTTTCCTGCATGAAGTCCCGCACGAAGACACCTTTCTGGATGTCGGTCAGCACCTCTTTCATGCGCTTCTTGGTCTCTTCGTAGGGCAGGATGCGCGGGCCGGAGACATACTCGCCATACTCGGCCGTGTTGGAGATCGAGTAGTTCATGTTGGCGATGCCGCCTTCGTAGATCAGGTCCACGATCAGCTTCACCTCGTGGAGGCACTCGAAATAGGCCATCTCGGGAGCGTAACCGGCTTCCACGAGGGTTTCAAAGCCCATGCGGATCAGCTCGACGAGGCCGCCGCAGAGCACGACCTGCTCACCGAAGAGGTCGGTTTCGCACTCTTCGCGGAAGTTGGTTTCGATGATGCCCGAGCGGCCGCCGCCGATGGCGGAGCAGTAGGAGAGGCCGATCTCCAGCGCCTTGCCGGAGGCATCGTTATGCACGGCCACGAGGCAAGGCACGCCGCCGCCCTTGGTGTACTCGCCGCGCACGGTGTGTCCGGGGCCCTTGGGGGCCATCATGATGACGTCGACGCCAGCGGGGGCTTCGATCAGGCCGAAGTGCACGTTGAGGCCGTGGGCGAAGGCGATGGCGGAGCCGGGCTTGATGTTGTCCTTCACGTATTTCTTGTAGGTCTCGGCCTGAAGCTCATCGGGCATGGTGAACATCAGCAGGTCGCACCATGCGGCGGCTTCGGCGATGCCCATGACCTTGAGGCCTTCGCCCTCGGCCTTTTTGGCGGAGGGGGAGCCTTCGCGCAGGGCGACGACGAGGTTTTTGGCGCCGGAGTCGCGCAGGTTGAGCGCGTGGGCGTGGCCTTGGGAGCCGTAGCCGAGAATGGCCACCTTTTTGTCTTTGATCAGGTTAATGTCGCAATCGCGGTCATAATAAACGCGCATGTCTGTCCCTCCGGGAGTGGTTTCGTTGGGGCGAGTTGTAGCGATGCTTTGGTGGGCGCGGGAGAGTTGGTGTTGACGTATTCTGCGCTTTGAGTGAAATAGTAATTCACCATTTTCCTTTTTCGCGAGAAAATCATGCTAGATGATCACGATCGCCGCATTCTCCGTCATCTCCAGGCCGAGCCAAGCCTGAAGGCTGCCGAACTGGCGGAGCGTGTTGGCCTGTCTGCCCAGCAGGCATGGCGGCGGGTGGAGCGGATGGAGCGCGATGGGGTCATTGGTGGGCAGGAGGCGGTGATTGACTGGGAGGCGCTTGGCTTTGCGGTGCGGGTCTCGCTCCGGATCACCCTCGACAAGACACTGCCACGCGCCTTTGACGATTTTCTTAACGCCGCGCGCGAGGTGCGGGAAGTGACGGAAATTCAGACCTTTCTCGGCAGGGTCGACGTGCGGCTGGAGGTGATCGCCCGTGACATGGGGCATTGGACGGCTGTGTATCGGGAAAAGATCATGGCGTTGCCCCATATCGCTGACATCGAAGCGTTGATGCACGTGAGCCGGATCAAGCGGCAGGAGGCGCTGCCGGTATGATGCTTGATGAGTTGGACTGGGAAATTTTGGCGGCGCTGCAGGCGGATGGCCGGTTGAGCGCGGGGGCGGTGGGCCGCAAGCTGGGGCTATCGCAACCGGCGGCGTGGCGGCGGATCAAGCGGCTGACCGAGGCGGGGGCGATCTCGGGGCGGCGGCTGCGGCTTGATGCCGAAAAGCTGGGCTTTGGTGTGACGGTCTTCCTTGGGGTGAAGCTGGCGACCAAGGGGCGGGTTTCGCTCGACGATTTTGAGCGGGCGGTGAGCGCCATTCCGGAGGTGCAGACGGTGGAGCACGTGCTGGGGCTGTATGATTACAGGCTGCGGGTGACGGCACGCGACCTTGCCGATTTTGAGCGAGTGCTGCGGCGGCGGATCATGGCGATGCCGGGGGTGGGCAATGTGGAGGCCAATGTGCTGCTCACCGAAGAGCGCCGCCCGGGGCCGATTGGTGGCGCGCACGGCTGACAGTCGGGCTTTGCTTTGCGGCCCGGTGGGGCTAGCTATGGGCCGACCAACACGGAGGATCGCCCCATGACGGCACTGCGCGGAGATATCGACCCGGATGGGCTGCTGGAGTTTTCGGTGGTGTTCACCGACCGCTCTTTGAACCACATGAGCAAGGCTTTTCAGGAGGTTATGCGTGATATTTCGAGCGGGTTGAAGGCCTGCTACAACGCCGCTGCCGTCGCCGTGGTGCCCGGGGGCGGCACATATGCGATGGAGGCCGTGGCACGGCAGCTGGCGCGCGACGAGACGGTGCTGGTGGTGCGCAACGGGTTCTTCTCCTACCGCTGGAGCCAGATCTTTTCGGCCGGCGGTATTCCGGCGGACGAGATCGTGATGAAGGCGCGGCGTGCGGGAAATGACGCGACCGCAGCCTTTGCGCCCGCGCCGGTGGAAGAGGTGGTGGCCCGGATCAAGGCCGAAGCCCCCGCGCTGGTGTTTGCGCCGCATGTCGAAACCGCGAGCGGGATGATCCTGCCGGATGATTACATCGCCGAAATTTCCAAGGCCGTTCATGGGGTTGGCGGGCTGATGGTGCTCGACTGTATCGCCTCGGGCTGCATCTGGGTTGATATGGAAGCGACCGGGGTGGATGTGCTGATTTCAGCGCCGCAAAAGGGCTGGTCGGCGCCGCCCTCGGCTGGGCTGGTGATGCTTTCGGCGCGGGCGGAGGAGAAGGTTGCGGAGACAAAGAGCGACAGTTTTGCCTGTGATCTGGGCAAGTGGCTGGCGATCATGCAGAGCTACGAGGCGGGGGGGCATGCCTACCATGCGACCATGCCGACCGATGCGCTGCGGGTGTTTCGCGGCGCGCTGAAAGAGACCGAGGCCAGAGGCTTCGGCGAAGTGAAGGCCGCGCAGCAGGCGCTCGGCGATGGGGCGCGGGCCATGCTTGCCGCCAAGGGGCTGAAAAGCGTGGCCGCAGAGGGCTTTGGTGCGCCGGGCGTGGTGGTGGTGTACACCGACGACCCGGAGTTACAGACAGGCCGCGCCTTTGCTGCAGAAGGCGTGCAGATTGCCGCCGGGGTGCCGCTGATGGTGGACGAAGGCGCGGATTACAGGAGCTTCCGCATCGGGCTTTTCGGGCTCGACAAGCTGGCGGATGTTGAGGCGACGCTCGGACGGCTTGAGCGGGTTCTCGACAAGGTTATCGCCTAGTTCCTAATCCCCGGTTAACCGCCCATGCCCGCACGCATCACCGCGCGGCGCAGGGGCGGCACATCGGCCACGACCTTGAGGCCGGAGAGGCGCAGCGATTGCAGCGGCGGCAGGCCGGAGCGGGTGAGGCGGTTGTAAAAACCGATTGCCGCGACCCGCGCCGCCACGTCGCGGGCGCGGGAATTTTCATAAGCATCAAGATGTTGCCGGGAGCCGAGGGTTTCTGGCGTGGCGCTTTGCAGGAGGGCTGCAAGGTCGTTCAGCGAGGTGTTGAGCCCCTGTGCGCCGATGGGCGGAATCACATGGGCGGCCTCGGCGATGAGGGCGGTGCGCTGGGCTGTGAGGGCCTTGGCGTGCAGCGTGATGATCGGGAAGAGGGCGCGCGGGCTAGCAAGGGTGAGCGGGCCAAGGAGGCCAGCGGAGCGCATGGTGGCCTC
Source organism: Vannielia sp. ABF1_015 (assembly GCF_056160745.1). Lineage (NCBI taxonomy): Bacteria > Pseudomonadati > Pseudomonadota > Alphaproteobacteria > Rhodobacterales > Paracoccaceae > Vannielia > Vannielia sp. ABF1_015. Next base: position 786,394 of record NZ_JBSWXT010000002.1, on the reverse strand, counting down.
GGCGGAAAAATCTTCCGGCTCAAGGGCTTGCAGGCGCAGGGCCTCGGGGCCGGGGTTCATCCAGACCACCGCGGAGGTGGGGGTGCCATCGTCATCAGGGAGGGGAATGAGGGTGAAGGGCCCGCCCTGATTGTAGACCTCGGTGGAGATGTTGCGGTGCGGCTCCGGGTGGGTGACTGAGAAAGCGAGGGCCTTTTGCCCGAAACGGGAAATTTCTGCCGCAATTCCAGCGGCTTCGCGCACGGTACTTTCGCGCCCGTCGGCACCGATCACGAGGCGGGCGCGCAGGCCGGTGCCATCGGTGAGCCGGAAGATGGCCTCGCCCTCTCGCGTGACCATTGAAGCAAAGCTCGCGCCCCAATGGAGGGTGACATTTGGCAGGGATTCCAAAGCATTGAGCAGCACACCCGCGATGCGCCAGTTCATCAGGTTTTGCGCGAGAGGCGGGGTGCCGGGCGCGCTGGAGCGGAAGGCGCGGGAATCGCGGATTTTGGGCGGCCAGCCAGTGGTATCGGTGATGTGCAGCTCTTGCAGAGGCTGGGCGTGGGGCGCCAGAGGCTGCCAAAGGCCGGCCTCTGTGAAGAGGTTGATTGCCGGGTCGAGAAAAGCGGTAGAGCGTTGATCTCCATCGGTTTTATCTCGGCTCGGGGGCCTTGGGGCGGCGAGGGTGACGCTGTATCCGGCATGGGCGAAACAGGCCGCAGCTGTCAGCCCTGCGATGCCCGCGCCTGCGATGAGGATATCGGTTGTTTTACGTGCCATTGTGGGGATTTAGGGCGCTTGGGAGGCAATTGCCAAGGGGACGTATCGGCGCAGCGGAGGTTTTGCGAAAACGCCTGTGCGCGGCGCAGATTTCGGCGTTAACCCGGGAAAGTTAACGGGCAACATGTGATGCACAACCCATGCACATCCTATGCACAGGGGGTTTTTGCAAAATGGCGAGAGGTTAACCGACCGGGCCGCCTCATCCGGGCCTCGGCGTGCTTTTCCCCTTGTCTACAGGCCGCTTGCTAGAGGCTAGTGAGGAAGCGGGTGAGGTCGGCGGTGTGGTGGTGGATGTGCGGCGCCGCCAGCGGCTCGGGCGCGACGTGGACGGTGCGCATGCCCATCGCGTGGGGCGCGGCGAGGTTGCGGGGATCGTCCTCGAACATCGCGCCGCGGGCCGGGTCGAGACCGGCCTTGGCAAAGACGGTTTCAAACGCGGCCCGCTCGGGCTTGGGCCGAAAACCCGCATGTTCGACCCCGAAGACCTCGTCAAAGAGGCCGGACAGGCCGCGCGCGGAAAGCACCCGCTGGGCATAGGGTTTGGAGCCATTGGTGTAGACGAACTTGTTGCCGGGCAGGGCGGCAATGGCGGCGGCGAGGGCGTCATCCTGCTCCAGATGGTCGAGCGAGATGTCGTGGACATGGGTGAGATAGGGGGCCGGATCGAGCCCGTGGACCTCCATCAGCCCGGCGAGCGTGGTGCCGTAATCGGCCCAGTATTTCTTGCGCAGCGCGTCGGCCTCGGGCTGATCGACGCCGAGCGCCTCCATCACCCATGCGGTCATGCGCACCTCGATCTGGTCGAAGAGGCGGGCCTCGGGCGGATAGAGCGTGTTGTCGAGGTCAAAGACCCAGGCGGCGACATGGGAGAAGAGGGGGGCGTGCGACATGGGGCGGACGCTAGGCGCGCGGGCGGTGCGGCGCAAGGGCCGCTTGCCTTGGGGCGGCGCGGGCGCATAGGCTCGCCGGACGAGACAAAGAGGAGTGGTTGGATGCCAAGCGCACGGCCCGCGCAGGGGGATGCCTACGGGCTTATTCTCGATGCGATTGATCTGGGCACCTACAAGCCCGGCGACCGGCTGGTCGAGAGCGAGCTGGCCGAGCGGTTCGGGGTGTCACGCACGCCGATCCGAGAGGCGTTGCAGCGGTTGGAGACCCAAGGCCTGCTGGTGCGTGACGGGCGCAGCCTGATTGTGGCCTCGCTTGACCACAACGAACTGGCCGAGCTTTATGTGGTGCGGGCCGAGTTGGAGGGGCTGGCGGCGCGGCTGGCGGCCCGCCATGCGACCGCCGAAGAGGTAAAGGTGCTGGGGCAGATGGTGGAGGAGGACCGCGCCAAGGTGGATGACCCGGCTGCGCTGAGCCGGTCCAACCGGCGGTTTCACCGGCAGATCCATTTGGCCAGCCACAACCGCTTTCTGATCCAGCAGCTTGATCTGGTGCATCGCTCGATGGCGCTGCTGGCCACCACCTCGTTGGCGGCCGAGGGGCGGGGCGAGGAGGCGCTGGCGGAGCATCAGGCGATTGTCGATGCGATGGCGGCGCGCGATGAGCCGGGGGCGGGCGAGGCGCTGCGCCGCCACATTTCGGCGGCCTTCGAGCAGCGGCTCAGGCTGGACGCGGCGCAGGACTGACGGAGGCCTCTTCCAGCACGATGATGGGCGCAAGCTCGTCGGCCTCCTCATGGTGGAGGCCGTGGGTGGTTTTATCCCAATAGAAGGGTTTGGTGACGATCTCCCAGAGCGCCTTGTAAGAGGCGAGCGCCCCCAGCGGATAATAGAAGTGCAGCGTGGGCACCCATTTGCGCAACTTCAGGTGGCCGGCCAGCTGGGTGCCAGCGATGCCGGTGGCGATGGTGATGGCTTCGGAGGCGAGAAATGTGCCAGCCAGCGCCCAGAAGGCCCAGCCGGGCAGCGCTGCTGCGATCGGGTGCCAGACGCCGAGGAGGACGAGCCAGAAGCTCCAAAGCAAGGGCGCGAGGATGAACTGGGTGAGCGCGCCGAGAAACAGCAGTTGGAAGCCGGCAAAGCGCCATGCGCCGAGGTCGCGCCAGAGCTGGCGGGGCGCGCGCATGTGCACGGCCCAGGTTATGGCGTAGCCCTTGAGCCAGCGGGAGCGTTGCTTGACCCAGGGCAGGGCGCGGCAGTTGGCCTCTTCATAGGTGGTGCTTTGCACGAGTTCGGTGCGGTAGCCCATGCGGACCAGCCGGATGCCCAGATCTGCATCTTCGGTGACGTTATGGGCATCCCAGCCACCGATCTTTTCTAGCGCTTCGCGGCGGAAGAACAGCGTGGTGCCGCCCAGCGGGATTGGCCAGCCCAGCCGCGCCAGCCCCGGCAGCACGACGCGGAACCAGCTGGCATATTCGACCGCGAAGCAGCGCGAGAGCCAGTTGGTGCCCGCATTGTAAAAGTCGAGCGCGCCTTGCAGGCAGGCGACTTCGGGCGGGCGCTCGTGGAAGCGTTGGACCACCTTGTGAATCTGGTCCGGGTCGGGGGCATCCTCGGCATCCCAGACGCCGACGATGGAGCCGCGGCAGAGTTCGAGCGCGTAGTTCAGCGCGCGCGGCTTGGTTTGCACCGCCCCGCGCGGCACGGTGATGACGCGAATCCACGGTGGCAGGCGGGTGCGCGAGAGGGTGAGGCGGGTGGTGTCGTCGGAGGCTTCCATGACGAGGCAGACATCGAGCAGCTCCTTGGGGTAGGTCAGCCGCGACAGCCGCCGCACCAGATGGGAGGCGATGTGCTCTTCTCGGAACAGGGGCACCATAACAGAGACCACCGGCAGCCGGGCGATGGCAGGCCGGTTGCGGCGGCTGTTGAAGGCGGGGAGGGCGGAGGCGAGGGTGAGGGGCGCGGGCGCGGTGCTGGCGCGGGCGGCCTCTTCCAGCGCGGCGGCGCGGTGCTGGCGTTCGTGGGCTTCGGCGCGCATGCCGCGCCATGCAAACCATGTGGCCGCGCCCTTCATCGCCATTTGCAGGCAGAGCGTGACCACGGCCCATGCGGTGAACAGGGCGAGGGTGAGCCATGGCGCGGCGAGGGTGGTGACGAGCGCGGCGAGGCAGATGGCCAGAAGTGCCCGCTGCTTGCCGCGCGTGAGGAACTCGCGGCAGCTGAGCGGCTCGGCGACCTTGGTTTCGGCCTTGTGAATCAGATCTATGGCGCGGATCTGTTGGACTGCGCGGAACACCTCATGCTCCTGCGCGAGCGCCATGACGACCGGCCCGAAGAGGCGCGTCAGCTCTTCCTGATGGCGGGCAAAGAGGTGGGGCCGGGCGGTGACGATGACGGTGAGCGAGCCACGACGCCGCCACGGCAGGATGCAGTCGCGCAGGCAACGCTCGGGGCTGTAGCGATCCACCAGTCGGGGGTCGGGCGGCTCGAAGGCCGGGTCGATCACGCGGGCGCGCCATTGGGTGGCCAGAGCCTCCATTAGCTGGCTTTGGGTGACCATCTTATGGGCAAGGAGAATATCGCCAAGGCGGGCCTCTTCACGGGCCTGCATTGCGAGAGCCCTGAGCAGATCACCGGGGTCGAGCGCGCCCGTTTCGACGAGGATTTTGCCGAGCCGGGGGCGCATGGCCTCGGGCGGGCGTTTGGGCGTGACAAGCTGTAGCCCACCCTCGCCAGCGGCGGGTGCGACAACAGCCACGCGGCGCATTGGCTGCGGGCTCACGGAGCGTGGTTCCTTCCCCAGGTAACGCCGGGGTGAAACAGAAGGCAGACCCGGCGGCATTTGCGGAGGCCCAGCAGCCCCCGCCCTGCCATATTGTCGCCCGATTGGTTAAGGAAGGGTTAAGGTCTGTGCCGCGGGCATGGATATGGCGGCGTCACTCCGAAGCAGCACTGACAACCACGACCTGCCGGGCGTTCAGGTGGTTGCGATGTTCTATCACGATGAACTCCTTCCCTGCTCCGCCGAGAATGATCAGGTAGGCCGGCCCATAGGGAGAGAGGAATTCTCGGTCGTCCTCGATACGGAAGCGCAGGGCGGGGTCATCGTCGATAAAGACCGTGTAATACCCGGTGCCGACCCATCGCGCCGCGCGACCCTTGCCGGTTGTACTACCGATCATTGCGCCGCGCTCGGGCACGTATTCTATCTGGTCGAAATGGGTCAGCTCGACCCGGTATCGACCGTCAAAGACCTTTTGATGTCGGCGGGTGTCGCCCCGACGCGCGACACGGTATTGAGCGTCCAAGCGGTGAAATTCGGGGACTTTCCAGTCGTAGTAACGCTGATCTTCGCTCAGGACACTCTTCCAGACGCCGTCATGGCGCATGACGTGCAGGCTGTTGTTGATGCCCTGAGCCAGATCGTTACTTGGAAGCTCAGTTGCGGTGTAGGACCGATAGTGGCTGCTTTCGGCGATCATCGCCTCAAGGGCTTGCTCGGAGGCAACCTCGGTTTCGATGATCGGTTTTCGGGCGGACACAGCCTGCGCCGAAACGGTGTAATAGCCATCGAGCGCCACGAAGTATTCGCCCATCGGGAAGAGTTGTGGCTGATCGGTGATATCGGCAATCACTTCTCCGTCGGCGTTCACGAAAATTACCCGCCGGGTGCCATCCGGGTTCGACAGGATGAAGTAAGTCACCCCGAGAGCGGGGATCGTGTAGTGCTCGCGGTACTCCGACCCATCGCCAGGCACCGAGACAGTCGCCTGCGCGGTGGACGACATGGCAGCCAGTTCCGGAAAAGCGGCGGGATCAAAACCCTGTGGGGGTGGGGTCCGTGCCGGTGTGAAGGGGGAAAGGGATGTTCCGACCAATATAAACCATGCTGCGGCTGCCACGATTGCAGCAGCAGCGAAAAGGCCGATCGTCCATTTCAAGGCATGGCCTCCCTCAGCCCGGCACCTTCTCCTTCATCGCTGCCGCGAAGCGCTCGAAGAGGTAGAAGCTGTCTTGCGGGCCGGGGCTGGCCTCGGGGTGGTATTGCACCGAGAACACCGGCTTGCCATCGACCGCGATGCCGCAATTGGAGCCATCGAAGAGCGACACGTGGGTTTCGCTCACACCGGCGGGCAGGGTCTGGCTGTCCACGGTGAAGCCGTGGTTCATCGAGGTGATCTCGACCTTGCCGGTCGTGAGATCCTTCACCGGGTGGTTCGCGCCGTGGTGGCCGTGGTTCATCTTGATGGTGCGCGCGCCGAGCGCCAGCGCCAGCATTTGGTGGCCGAGGCAGATGCCGAAGACCGGGATGTCCTTGGCCAGCACTTCCTTGATCATTGGCACGGCATATTCGCCCGTTGCCGCCGGATCGCCCGGGCCGTTGGACAGAAACACGCCATCGGGGTTGTGGGCCAGCACCTCTTCAGCCGTGGCGCTGGCGGGCAGCACCGTTACGTCGCAGCCGGCGGAGGCGAGGCAGCGCAGGATGTTGCGCTTGGCGCCGTAGTCGATGGCCACAACCTTGTGACCCGGCCCCTCGCGCTTGGTGAAGCCCTCGGGCCAGGCCCAGCGCATCTCGTCCCAGCGGTAGCTCTGGGCGCAGGTCACGTCCTTTGCCAGATCGAGCCCCTCCAGCCCGGAAAACTCACGCGCCGAGGCGATCAGCGCCTCGATGTCGAAGTTGCCCTCCGGGTCATGGGCCAGTGCCACATGGGGCGCGCCCTGCTGGCGGATCGCCCGGGTCAGCCGCCGGGTATCAAGCCCGCCGATGCCGACGCGCCCGCGCCGGGCCAGCCAGGCCTGCAACTGCTCGGCGGCGCGCCAGTTGGAGGGCTCGGTCGGATCCCACTTCACGACCATGCCCTCGGCCACCGGATCGGCGGTTTCGTCATCTTCAGGGTTCACGCCGACGTTGCCGACATGGGGGAAGGTGAAGGTGACGATCTGGCCCGCGTAGGACGGGTCGGTCATGATTTCCTGATAGCCGGTCATCGCGGTGTTGAAGCAGAGCTCGGCGGTGCGCACGCCTGTCGCTCCAAAGCCTTGTCCGTAAAACAGCGTGCCATCGGCGAGGGCGAGGCAGGCGGTGGGTTTGGGCTGGCTGGGCATGGGCGCGACTCCTTTGGCGGGAAGGCAAATCCGCCTGTGTCTAGGACCGTGCGCCGGGGGCGTCAACCCGCTGTTGGGCCGGGTGAAACGTGCTGTTTCCGCCACGTTGCCCGGTGCACGGGTTGCCCCACGCGGGAGGGCGGCGTAAGTTGCGCCCTTGTCTGGCCCGGGGGACGCGCAACCACTCTTTGCGCAGCGGGCGCAAAACACTGGGACGTCAACCATATGGATATCCGAAATCGCGTCACTTCGGCGCTGAAGGAGGCCATGAAGGCCAAGGAGGCCGAGCGCCTCTCGACGCTGCGGCTCATCAATGCCGCGATCAAGGACAAGGACATCGCGGCCCGCGGCGAGACCGGCGCTGGCGAGGCCGGTGTGACGGATGCCGAGGTGCTGGCCATTCTGGGGAAGATGGTGAAACAGCGGCAGGAAAGCGCCCGCGCCTATGAAGAGGGCGGACGGCTGGACCTTGCCGAGCGCGAGCTTGCGGAAGTGAAGGTGATTGGAGAGTTTCTGCCGCAGCAGCTTTCGGAACAGGAAGCCGAGGCTGCGGTGAGCGAAGCGATTGAAACCACCGGCGCCGAGAGCATTCGCGACATGGGCAAGGTGATGGGCGTTCTGAAGGAGCGCTACACCGGCCAGATGGATTTTGGCAGCGTTGGCCCGATGGTGAAGGATCGTCTGGCCTGATTGGCTGGTGGGCTGGTGGGCAGATTGCCCAGCCTACGGCCCCTTGCTTCAGGCACCGAGCGTTGGGAATGCGGCCCTGATCCGCGCCACGCTTTCCTCATCTACCGCGAATCTCTCTACGAAACGGGCCTTGAACGACACCCGCCCGCGTCGCGCCCCGAAGTTCTCGCCGTGGTTCAGGATATAGAGCGCGGCGGGTTGGTGCAGCGGTGCGAGCGGCCGCCCGGCGAGGGCGGCGAGGTAGGGAAACATCCGGTGTTCATGCGCGGTGGCGGCGGCGATGAAGGCCGCGTCGCCGGGATCGCGGGTGCAACGGAAGGCGGCGCAGGAGCCGCAGAGCTTCCAGAACGGCTTTTGTCCCGGTCTCGCGAGGCTGCGGCGGGTGGCGCGGGCAAAGCGGCCCGAGCCTGCATCGAGCAGCCAGCCGCTTTCAACCAGATATCCACCGGGGCTGCGGCGGCGGCGCATTTCTTCCACCGCGCCTGCGGCCAACAGATCATCGGCATCAAAGGGCATGGCATAGCCATCGCTCGGCCCGTGCGCGGGCAGGGCGTGGCAGAGCGTGGCGAGCTTGTGCCACTTGTCGTTGCCCTCCACGGCTTCGGTGAAGGGCAGGAAGGTGATGCGGGGATCGTCCTGTAGCTCTGGCGGCAACGCGGGTGCATCTTGCCCGCAGATGAGGGCACGCCAGTGCCCGTCGGTCTGGGCGGCGAAGCTGGCGAGGGTTTCGTGCAGGCGTGCCTCCACGGCCTGCCAGTCGCCCACGTGATGCTTGCCGACCAGCGGAATCAGGAACACCACCTCGGGTGATGCAGGCGGCTGCCGCAAGCTCCCCCGGCGCGAAAGCGCGGCCGCCTCGGAGGGGGCGGGGCTGAGCGCCTGCGCCAGTGCGGGGGAGAGCGCAGCGGCGGCGCGGAGTGCGGCGCGTTTCCATTTGGGCGTGGCGGGGGCTTGGGCCATATGTGAGATCAGTCCCGAAGGGGCAGAAGGGCGGCGAGCTCGGCGTGGAGCGCGACCCGTTCGTCTTCGCTGAGAAAGGCACCGATTTCAACCTCGCGGCCCTTGCCGGAGAGGGTGACGTAATTGGGCACCGGCCCGCCGGAGCGGTGCAGGGTGACGCGGACCCAATGCGGATTTTCCTCCCAGCTCTGGGCCGCGCCCTTGGGGTTTTGTCGGGTGAGCAGCAGCCGGTCGGGCCAGATGGTTAACTCTTCGAGGATTTCGCCGTCGCGGTAGCTTTTTTGCAGCAGGAAGTAGAGCAGCCAGAGCACGCCCAGCATGAAGGGCAGGAGGCCCCAGAGGACCGGGGTGCCGATGGCTGGGATGAGGGGCACGCAGAGCAGGGCCGCGGTGCCGCCGATGAACCAGACGAATCCCACCTTCGGCAGGGAGCGGTGGGGCCATGCCGATAGCGCGGCGCGGGAGCCTTCGGGGGGCGGTGTTTGCCAGCTATGAGGCATGGGGCCAGCCTGTTTGCGGTGGGGGACGGCGCTGTGGTGTTTGGCCGTTCGTTGGGATGTGAGCTTCGGGGTGGTCGTGTTTGGTGTGGTGGGCAGATTGCCCACCCTACGGGGGCATGCCCAGATGACAAAAGGCCCCGGACGCGATGCCGGGGCCTTTGATTTTCGTCTCGCGCCGCCTCAGTGGTGGCTCACCTTGTCCCACTCCTCCTGCTTGGGGAGGATCTCGAAGGTGTGCTCCGGGGGCGGGGAGGGCAGCGTCCACTCCAGCGTGTCGGCGTGCTCGTTCCACGGGTTGGCCGCGGGCGAGGGCGCGCCTTTGCGCATCGCGTAGATGATCGTGACGATGAAGAACAGGAAGCTGGCGAAGGACAGGAAGGCGCCCATCGAGCTGATGTGGTTCCAGAAGGCGAAGGCTTCGGGGTAGTCGATGTAGCGGCGCGGCATGCCCTGACGGCCCAGGAAGTGCTGGGGGAAGAAGGTCATGTTGGCACCGATAAAGAAGGCCCAGAAGTGGATCTTGCCTGCTGTCTCCGAATACATCCGGCCGGTGAACTTGGGGAAGTAGAAGTAGATCCCGGCAAAGATTGTGAATACCGCCCCAAGGCTCATCACGTAGTGGAAGTGCGCCACGACGTAGTAGGTGTCGTGATAGGCGCGGTCGATGCCGGCTTGGCTGAGCACGACGCCGGTGACGCCGCCCACGGTGAAGAGGAAGAGGAAGCCGAAGGCCCAGAGCATCGGGGTTTTGAACTCGATCGAGCCGCCCCACATGGTTGCGATCCAGGAGAAGATCTTGATGCCGGTGGGCACCGCGATCACCATGGTGGCCAGCATGAAGTAGCTCTGCTGGGTCAGCGACATGCCGACGGTGTACATGTGGTGCGCCCAGACGACGAAGCCCAGAACACCGATCCCGATCAGCGCCCAGACCATCGGCAGGTAGCCGAAGATCGGTTTGCGGGCGAAGGTGCCGATGACGTGGGAGATGATGCCGAAGCCCGGCAGGATCACGATGTACACTTCCGGGTGTCCGAAGAACCACAGGATGTGCTGGTACAGGATCGGGTCACCACCGCCAGAAGGCTGGAAGAAGGTGGTGCCGAAGTTCCGGTCGGTCAGCAGCATGGTGATGGCACCGGCGAGCACGGGCAGGGCCAGCAGGATCAGCCAGGCGGTGACGAAGATCGACCAGCTGAACAGCGGCACCTTGAACAGCGTCATGCCGGGGGCACGCATGTTCAGGAAGGTGGTGATCATGTTGATCGCGCCGAGGATCGAGGAGGCACCGGAGACGTGCACCGCGAAGATCGCGAGGTCCATCGAGTAGCCGCTCTCATTGGTCGACAGCGGCGGGTAGAGCACCCAGCCGACGCCCGAGCCGAGCTGGCCATTGCCGCCCGGCGAGAGCACCGAGGCCACGGCCAGCAGGGTGCCGGTGACGAAGAGCCAGTAGCTGAGGTTGTTCATCCGCGGGAACGCCATGTCGGGCGCGCCGATTTGCAGCGGCATCAGGTAGTTGCCGAAGCCGCCGAAGAGCGCCGGAATCACCACGAAGAACATCATCAGGATGCCGTGGGCGGTGACGAGCACGTTCCAGAGGTGGCCGTTGGGCGTACATTCCTCGGCGGAGGGGATCAGCCGCGAGCCTTCCATGCACATGAACTGCACATCGGGGCTCATCAGTTCCATCCGCATGTAGACGGTGAAGGCCACCGAGATGAACCCGACCGCCGCGGCAGTGAACAGGTAGAGGATCCCGATGTCTTTGTGGTTGGTCGACATGAACCAACGGGTGAAGAAGGACCGGTTGTCCTCGTGGTCGTGACCGTGAACGGTGGCGTCCGCCATAGGTGCTGCCTCCCGGCTTGCGTAGTTTGTCCGAGCGGTCGAGACATGGGCCAATGCGTCGCGCAGCACGGCCCGGCTCTCCCTTCAGGCTCCGCTTTTAGGCAACGTATTCAGGGACGGCAATGTTCAAACCGTCGCAGGGGGCGGAATTTTGGCGCGAAGGCTGCCTTTTGCGCAGCCAGTCAGGCCGAGGCGGCGGCCAGCACGGCGCGTGCCGCAAGGTGGACCTCTTCGACGCGGTCGTTCGTGGTGGGCGCGCGGGCGAGTCGGGCCAGATCGGGGCGGACCCCGGCGAGGAGGTCGGGCGGAAGCTGCGCGGCCAGAAGCTCGATCACCCAGTATTTCCACGGGCCGTCCTTGCCGTTCAGAATTCGGCGTAGCGGTGGCAGCAGCTCGGGCCCCGCATTGCGCAGGCAGGCCGCCAAGGGCTTGGCGACCGGCCAGTTGGCATCTTGCAGCCACTCCAGCAGCTCGGGGAGGACCGGTGCGATTTTGCGGGGCTCCGCGCGGATGGCGGCGGCGGCCCGTTGAACGGCGTCGGTATCGTGCTTGTCGCGGGGGATGCAGGCGGAAAGGTCCATCCGCCCCAGTTATGAACTGCGCCGCCGCCTCGCAACCGGGGCCGGGGGCAGGCCACTGCGGGCGGCAGGAAGCCGCCAGCCGCTCACCCCTGAAACCGCAGCATAAGCGCCACCCCGGCCCAGGCCGAGACACCGGTGAGCACGGCGCCCCATGCGGTGTCTGTTGCCACCATGGCCCAGGACCAATCTTTCATGATCGCCATGGAGGTGAACTCATAGGTGCCATAGGCCATGGCCCCGATCACCGCGCCGTGCAGCAAGGCGCGGCCCGGCGCGGCATCGCGCAGCGCGGGGGCGGAGACGAGGAAGACGAGGCCGGCGACATAGGCGAGGTAGAACAGCCCGGCGGGCGCCAGCAGCGGCCCGTCGCGCATGGCGTCGCCGAGGTGGCGGGTGAAGAGGGGCTTCATCACGAGGGTCAGCATCACCGCGTCGGCGGCGAGGAAGATGAGGGCGGTGACGGCGTATAGGGTCATCTGGGCTCCGCGGGTTTTGGGTGTGGCACCGGAAGATAGGGCGCGGAGCGGCTGCGAGTAGGGCGAGGGGGGCGCTGGTGGCGGTGTTGGAGGGCGCGGCCCGGCGTGGCCTGTGCAAGGGCCGGGGGAGGATCAGGCGCAGAACCGGTGTGCTATGTCTTCCAGGTGTTCGACCTTGAGAGGTTTCTGCAGGAAGTCTTTGACCACAGTGAAATCGCGCACCCGGGCAACATCGCGCTCGTCCAGCGAGGTTGTCAGCATGACGACGATGCTCTTGGCGAAGGCCTCGCCAAACTCCTTCTGCGCGGCTTCGAGAAATTCAAACCCGGTCATGCGGGGCATGTTGATATCGAGGAAGATGACATCAACCGGGGCGTCCTGCTGGGATTTGAGATAATCCAGCGCGTCTTCGGCCATACGAAAGCTGATCAGCTTGCCGACGAGGCCGGAGCGCTGGATGATGCGGCGGTAGAGCAGCTGATCGAACTTGTCGTCGTCGATTGTCATCACCGTCGGAATACTTTGCTGTGCCGTCATGCGCTGCGCTCCGGAAGTTGCAAGGTGAAGGTTGTGCCCGTCTCCCCATCGGAAGAGACCGCGATGGAGCCAAGGTGGTTTTCGGCGACGCGGCGGCAGAGGGCGAGCCCGATCCCGGTGCCCTCGTAATTCTCACGAAGCTGCAACCGGCTGAAGAGCTCGAATATCCGGGTGTGATGCTCGGGCGGGATGCCTATCCCTTCGTCGCTGACGGATATCAGATGGTGGCCATCTCCGGCGTCGCGCCCGCTGCTGATCCGGATCACCGGCGGGTGGCCCGGGCGGGTGTAGCGCAGGGCATTGCTGACGAGGTTCTGCAAGAGGGCGCGCAACTGGGTGGTTTCACCGTGGACAGTGGGCAGCGGTCCGCTTTGGATGCGGGCCTTGGATTTGATGATATCTGCCTGAAGGTCATGCAGGACATGTTCGAGGATGGTGTTCAGGTTGACCGGGTGCATCCCCACTTCGCCCGAGAGGGTGCGGGAGTAAGACAACACATCCTCGATCTGCACCCCCATACGATCGAGCGTGCCCTCCGCGATTGTCAGCAGATCTTGCAGATCGGGGCTGAGCAGGCTCTTTTCGAGGCTGACCTCATCAATGATCATCCGCACGGTATTGGCGGGTGAGCGCAGGTCGTGAGAGAGGGCATAGGTAAAGTCGCGTTGCTCGCTGCGCAGGCGCTCGCTGGTGAGTACGGCGGTGCGCAGGCGGATCAGGTCGGAGGCGCAGCCCGCGAGTTTTGAGGCCAGATCAACCTCGGTCGGGCACCATTGGCGCACATCGGGCTGCATCATGCAGAGCCCGCCGACCACCTTGCGCCCCGGTGCCTCGATGGGGATGCCGAGGTAGGCCAGCGGCTGCCCCTCGGTCTGGGCCGGTGTGCCCTTGAGCAGAGGGTGCTCGCGTGCATCGGACACCACAACGGGCGCACGGGTGAGCGCAACGTGCTGGCAGTAGGTCAGATCCATTGGCAACTCGCGGGCCTCCACCAGCGCCTCGGGGTGGCCCTGCTGGCTCTTGTAGAAAATCCGCTTGTTGGCAAAATCGGCGACAGACACATGCGCGGCGGGCACATTGAGCAGCTCGCACGCGAGGCTGCAAAGATTGTCGAACTCCTGTTCGGCAGGCGCGTCGATCAGGCCGAGTTCTTCAAGGGTGAAGTGCATTGTGGTCTTTATCGCTCCGTCTCTCACGTGCCACCGCTGGCGATGCCCTGATATCTCCACAGGTGTTAACGGGGCGTTTCTTCCAGTGTGGCCGGGGGGCAGGGCAGGCGGGAGGACCGGGGCGCGGTGTTTTGACAGTCCCGCCGATAGGGTGTCATAAGATGGCCGTGCTGCACGCGGGGCAATTGGGGAGGAGCTCGGTTGGGCAAGCGAGTTCTTTTGGTAGAAGATGAGCCGAATATCATTGAGGCGATCCGGTTCATCCTGAGCCGGGATGGCTGGCGCGTGGATACCCATTCGGACGGAGCCAGCGCATTGGAGGCAGTGGCGCGGGTGCGCCCGGATGTGATGATCCTCGATGTGATGCTGCCCGGCAAATCGGGGTTCGACATTTTGCGCGAGTTGCGGGCTGACCCGGCCACCCAAGCGCTGCCGGTGCTGATGCTCACCGCGAAGGGGCAGGGGAAAGACCGGGATCTGGCCCTGCAGTTTGGGGCCAACCGCTTCATGACAAAGCCTTTTTCCAACGATGAAGTGCTGGATTGCCTGCGCGAGTTGGCGGGCGCATGAGCGCGGAACAGGAGGCGCGGGAGGGGGCCGGGCAGGCCGCCCCGGAGCGCAGGCTCATCGACATTGCCGACCGTGTGGATGGCGAGGATATTCCGCTGTTTCTCGCCCGGCAGACCTATCGCCGCCGTCGTCTGATGGATGCTGCCCGCCTTCTGCCGGTTGTCGGGCTGATGCTGGTGCTTTTTCCGCTGCTTTGGATCGGGCAGGGCGCCGGGCCGCAGACCCGTGTGGGTGTGCTCTATCTCTTCGGGGTCTGGGTGTTGCTGATCGTGGTGGCCGCGCTGGTGGCCGCGCGGCTTTCGGCCCCGCTGCCGCCGGGAACCGGCGACGAGAGGGACGATGGCGTTTAATCTGCTCGTTGCGGTCTCGCTCCTTTACGTGGGCTTTCTGTTCCTTGTTGCCTTCCTCGCCGAGCGCCGGGCCCAGCGGGGGATGCCGCGGTGGCTGCGCTCGCCGATGGTTTATACGCTGTCGCTCAGCGTTTATTGCACCGCATGGACCTTTTACGGCGCGGTGGGCTACGCCGCCCGCTCGGGGCTGGAATACCTGACGATCTACCTCGGCCCGACGCTGGTGCTCACCGGCTGGTGGCTGGTGCTGCGCAAGCTGGTCCGGGTGGGGCGCACACAGCGGATCACCTCGATTGCTGACCTGATCTCCAACCGTTACGGCAAATCCAACGTGCTGGGCGTGCTGGTGACGCTGCTCGCGGTGATCGGCACCACGCCCTACATTGCCTTGCAGCTACAATCCGTCACCCTTTCGCTTGAGGTCTTTGCGCTGAGTTCGGGGGAGGAGGCGCTTTCGGCCCGCAATGCGCTTTGGGTCGCGGGCGGGCTGGCGCTGTTCACCATCCTTTTCGGCACGCGCAACCTTGATGCCAACGAGCGCCACCATGGCGTTGTGACCGCCATCGCGGTGGAGGCCGTGGTGAAGCTGGTGGCGCTGCTGGCGGTGGGGATCTTTGTGGTTTGGGGCATGGCGGGGGGCGTAGGCGATATGCTGGCGCAGATCGACGCCTCGCCGATGGCCGAATGGCCCCTGCACCCGAGCCGCTGGGCGGGGCTGATCTTTCTGTCCGCCGCCGCGATCCTCTGCCTGCCGCGGATGTTTCAGGTGCTAGTGGTGGAGAACTCGGACGAGGCGCATCTGGCCACAGCCTCTTGGGCGTTTCCGCTTTACCTGATGCTGATGTCGCTCTTCGTGGTGCCGATTGCGGTGATGGGGCTGGAGCGCCTTCCGGCGGGCTCCAACCCCGACCTCTTCGTGCTGACCCTGCCGCTCAGTGAGGGCAAGGGCGGGCTGGCGATGCTGGCCTTCCTTGGCGGGCTGTCGAGCGCCACCAGCATGGTGATCGTGGCGGCGATTGCGCTTTCGACGATGGTTTCCAACCACATTGTCATGCCGCTCTGGCTCAGCCGCCAGCAGGTGGGCGCGGCGACGGTGGCGGGCGATGTGCGGGCGGTGGTGCTGACGGCGCGGCGGATCTCGATCGCGGGGGTGCTGCTGCTGGGCTACTTCTATTACCGGGTGTCGGGTGGCTCGGAGGCGCTGGCGGCGATTGGCCTGATCTCCTTTGCCGGGGTGGCGCAGGCGCTGCCCGCCTTGCTCGGCGGATTGTTTTGGCGCGGGGCCACGCGGAAGGGCGCGATGGCGGGGCTTGTGACCGGCTTTGTGCTTTGGGCCTGGACGCTATTTTTGCCCAGCTTCGGGCCGGGCGGGCCGATCAGCGCCACAGTGCTTGCCGAGGGGCCGCTGGGGCTGGAATGGCTGCGCCCGCGCGCGCTGTTCTCGATTGAGGGGATGGACCCGCTGGTGCATTCGCTGTTCTGGTCGGTGGGGCTGAACACACTGGCGTTTCTGGTGGTGTCGCTGGCCAGCTTCCCCGGCCCGCTGGAGCGGCTTCAGTCGGCGCAGGTGGTGAACGTATTTGCGCATACGATGGGCGCGCGGGGCTGGGCGCGGGGGAGCGCGGAGGCCGAAGACATGCTGATGATGGCGCAGCGGATCCTTGGGGCGAGCGAGGCGCAGGCGCTGTTTCGGCGGCAGGCGGAGGCGCAGGGGAAGGCCGGGCAACTGCCTGACATCACGCCAGAATTTTTGAGCCAGGTGGAGCGGGAGCTGGCTGGCTCGGTGGGTGCGGCCACCGCCCATGCGATGGTAGGCCAGCTTGCCGGCGGCTCTTCGGTGCTGGTGGAAGACCTGATGCGGGTGGCCGATGAGGCGCAGCAGATTCTGGAATATTCATCGCAGCTTGAGCAGAAGTCTGACGAATTGGCCCGCACCGCGCGCCAGCTGCGGGACGCCAACGAAAAGCTCACCCAGCTGTCCATCCAGAAGGATGCCTTTTTGAGCCAGATCAGCCATGAGCTGCGCACGCCGATGACCTCGATCCGCTCGTTCAGCGAGCTCTTGAAGGGCGGCGGGCTGGAGGCGGAGGAGCAGGCGCAGTTTGCCGGGATCATCCATGACGAGGCGCGACGGCTCACCCGCTTGCTGAATGATCTGCTCGACCTTGGCGTGATGGAAAACGCGCAGGTCAGCCTCAACCTTGAGCCGGTGCAGTTGAGCGCCTTGCTGGACAGGGCCGTGGCCTCGGCTTCGCCTGCGGGGGAGGGGTTGGCGATTCATCGCACGCCTGCGCGGGAGGCGCGGGAGTTGGTGACCGATGGCGACCGGCTGGTGCAGGTGTTCATCAACCTCATCGCCAATGCGGCCAAATACTGCGATGCGCCGAAGCCGGAGCTCAGCATCGAGGTGGGCGAGGAAAGCGGCGATGACGGCAGCTGGCTGACCGTGGATTTCATCGACAACGGCTCGGGGATCGAGGCGAAGAGCCGGGAGATCATCTTTGAGAAATTCGCCCGGCTGACAGATACTTCGGCGGCGGGCGGGGCCGGGCTTGGGCTGGCGATCTGCCGCGAGATCATGGTGCGGTTGGGCGGCGAGGTGGCCTATTTGCCGGGCAAGGGCGGCGCGGCCTTTCGGGCGCGTTTGCCGATGGCGCGCCGGGCCGGGCGGGCGGCCTGAGGGGCGGGCGAATTTCTGCGGCGAAATCAAGCCGGGGTTAACCAATTTCAAACCTCGCCATGTCAGAACGGCCCAAATGCCCGCGTGACGCCGGGCCACGCCCGATGGAGCCATGACGGAAACACCACGAGAGCTCGTGCTGCGCCGCAAACTGGAGGCTGGCGCGCCCGACCCGGCCCTTGCTGTGGCCGGGCTCCCCCCTGTGCAAAAGGCGCTGGGCCTTGCGATGGCGCGCGTCTCCGACAAGCTGATGGAGCTTGTGGTTGCCGCCGAGAGCACCGGGCAGGTCACAAGGTCGCTGGCCGAACTGCTCGATGAACTGCCGGAAAACGGGCTTTATGCGATGCTGGAAGGCCCGCAGGAGGCGCAGGGCGTTATGGTGCTCGACAATGCGCTGATGGGGGCGTTGATCGAGCAGCAGACGGCTGGCGCGCTTGCTGCAGGCTCGCCCACGGCGCGCAAACCCACCCGCACCGATGCCGCGCTGTGCGCCGATTGGATCGACGCGGTTTTGCGGGCGGTGGCCGAAACCTATGCCGAGGCCCCGGAGGCAAGCTGGCTGAGCGGTTTTGCCTTTTCCTGCCACCTCCCCGATGCCCGCCCGCTTGGGCTGATGCTGGAGGATGAGCCCTACCGGATGCTCGATTTTGCGCTCGATCTGGGGATGGGCGCGCGCAAGGGGGCGGGCAAGCTCATTTTGCCCGCACAGGGCCGCGCGCCCGAGGGGCGGCCCGCCCGCAGCGCGGACGGGGCGGAGATGCCGCATCCTGATGCCCGCGCCGCCTGGGAGCGTCGGATCGAGGCGCAGGTGATGGAGGCGGAGGTGGTGCTTTCGGCGGTGCTGCATCGCTGTGAGCGCAGCATTGCCGAGGTGCTGGAGCTTGCGCCGGGCGACACGCTGACCCTGCCCGCCAGCGCGATTGGGGCGATGACGCTGGAAACCGGCGATGGCACGGCTGTGGCGACAGGCAAGCTGGGGCAGACCGGTGGGGTGAGGGCGGTGCGGATCGCGGAGGCGGGCGCAGAGGGCGACGGCGTGGAGGACGAGGTTGGCGCGGCCATGGCGCTGATGGATGACGCGCCGGAGGAGCTGGCCGAGCTGGCCGGTATGGATGACCTGCCGGACGCGCTGCCCGACATGCCGAAGACCGATCCGCTGGCCGATTTGCCGGACCTGCCGGAGCTCGGTGGCATGGACGAGCCGGGCGGGTTGCCGGAACTGGCCGGGGTGGACGCGTTGCCCGATTTGCCGGAGTTGGAGGGGGAGCTGCCGGATTTGCCGGAGTTGGATGGCGACTTGCCCAAATTGCCCGCGGGCGGCGGCGCGGGGGAAGGCGGGTTGCCCGAGATAGATGACCTTGGGGATCTGACCGGAACGTGACGCCTTGGCGCGGTGTTGCACCGGGGATCCGCGAGGATGCAGGCGAGCGCAGGGCGGCGCGCCCGGCCCGGGCAGTTAGCCTTGGTGCAGGGCGTCGAGCCGGGGGGCGAGCGCGGCGAGGTCGTAGCCGGCGCGAGCGGCTGTGGCGATGAGCTCATCGGGCGGCGTTGTGGGTGCAGCACCCAGCATCCAGATCACTGTGCAGCGGGTGCCGGACTGGCAGTAGGCGAACACCGGGCCGGGCGACTCTTCGATGGCCACGCGCTGACGCTCGATCACATCGGGGGTCATCGAGGAATGCACCACCGGGTTGAGCACGAAGGCCAGCCCGGCCGCCTGCGCTGCGGCTTCAACCGAGGCCGCCTGAAGACCGGGGGGCACTTCGCCATCGGGGCGGTTGCAGATGATCGTTGTGAACCCGGCTGCCGCGATGGCCTCGACCTCCTCGGGCGCGATCTGTGGCGAGACGGAAAGCTTCGGGGTGAGCTGGCGAGGGTCCATGGGCTGTCCTTTCTGCATCGGGGGGCAGACCTTTGTCGCCCCCGGGCTTGATATACCTCAATGAGCGCCGCGTTCCAGCGCCTTAGGCTTGGCGATGACAAGATGCCATGATGCAAGGAGCGCATGTGATGACCACCCCGATCTCTGCCCGCAAAACGACGCTGGAAACACGCCTGACCGAGCTGGACGACCGCCTGCACGAAATTCGCGACGAGTTGGTGAGCCACAACAGCCCCGATTGGGAAGAGCTGGCGGTGGAACACGAGGAAGACGAGGTGCTGGAAGGGCAGGGCGTGCAGGGGCAGGCCGAAATGGCGGCGATCCGGGCGGCGCTGGCGCGGATCGAAGCGGGGGACTACGGCTTTTGCACCAAATGTGGGGGCGAAATTTCTGCCGAGCGGCTCGACCTGTTGCCGCATACGCCCTTCTGCAAGTCTTGCGCGAGGTGAGCCGCGCCGGGCGCGCGGCTGAGCGGCCCTAAACCCGCGCGCCCGCTTGTCTTTCCCCGCGGGCGCGGCTTTGATGCAAGACAGCCGCAGGGCAGGCGGCGGCGGGATGATGATGGGGAAGGGGCAGCCAATGGGCTCAGTGGTCAAGCTCAACGTGCAGGACGGCGTGGCGCGGATCGTGATCGACGCGCCGCCTGTCAACGCGCAATCGCTGGCGGTGCGTCGCGGGCTTTGGGAAGCGGTGCAGATCGCCGAGGCCGACCCGAAGGTGACGGCCTTGGCGATTGTCGGGGCGGGGCGCAACTTTTCGGCCGGGGCGGATATTGCGGAGTTTGACGCGCCCGGGGAAGACCCGTGGTTTGGCACGCTTTACACCCGGATCGAAGATTGCACCAAGCCGGTGGTGGCGGGCATTCGCGGCGCGGCGCTGGGCGGTGGGCTGGAGCTGGCGCTGGCCTGCCACTTTCGCCTTGCCGCGCCGGATGCGAAGCTGGGGTTGCCGGAGGTGAAGCTGGGCCTGCTGCCCGGAGGTGGCGGCACCCAGCGCGCACCCCGGCTGATCGGCGCGGAGGCGGCGCTGCGGCTGATGCTCAGCGGACAGCCGATGGGCGCGCGCTCGGCGGAGAAACTGGGGCTGGTGGATGGCGTGGTGGAGGGCGACCTTGCCGAAACCACGGTGCAGCTTGCCCGGCAACTCGGGCAGAGCGAAGACGGCGTGGCCCCGCGCCGAACCCGCGATGCGCGGCAGGGGCTTTCGGACCCGCTCGGCTATGAGGCCGCCGTGGCCCGCGCCCGCGCGGCGCTGGAGGGCGACGCGGCCCGCGCCGTTCTGGAAGCGCCGCATCGGGTGATTGATTGTGTGGAGGGCGCGCTTTTGCTGCCCTTCGAGACCGGGCTTGCCTATGAGTTGGAGGCCTTCGAGGCGCTGCGGGAGGGGCGGCAATCGGCGGCGCTGCGCCATGTGTTCTTTGCCGAACGCGGCGTGGCGCGGCCCGCGCGGCTGGGCGGCGAGGCTCCCGTTGCGGTGAGCCGGATCGGGGTTGTCGGCGGCGGCACGCGGGGGGCGGCGCTGACGGTGGCGGCGGCTGCGGCGGGCGTCGAGGTGCGGCTGATGGAGCAGGACGAGGCGCATCTGGAGGCCGCGATTGGCCGGGTGAAGGCGCATTTTGACGGCGAGGTCGAGGCCGGGCGGATGCGGGCCGAGGCGGGCGCGGCGGCGGTGGCCCGGGTGACGAACGGTGGCGGCGAAGCCGGGCTGGAGGGCTGCGAGGTGGTGGTGGAGACCATGCCCGACGAGAGCGGCCTGAAGGGCGATTTGCTGGCGAGGCTGTCGGAGCTGTTGGGGCCGGAGCCGGTGCTGGCGACCAGTGCCCGCAGCCCGGCGCTGGAGACGCTGGCGGTGCCATTGGAACACCGCGACCGTTTCACCGCGCTGCGCTTTGACGGGCCTGCGCACCGCGCCGGGCTGCTGGAGATTGGTGCGCTGCCGGAGGCCGGTGGCGCAGCGGTGGCGCGCGGCTTTGGGCTGGCACGGGCGCTGGGGATCACCGCGATCTGGGCCGAGCCTGCTGTGGCCGGGCTGATCCATGCGGCAGGCCGCGCCGCGGCGGAGGACATGGTGGCCCGGGGCGAGGCGAGCGCGGAGGAGATGAACGCGGCCTGGGCGGGGTTTGGATTTGATGCGCCGCCCTATGCCGATGAGGGCCGGGCCGACCTTGCGGCGTGGCGGGTGGAAGAGATCATCGCGCCGGTTTGCCTTGCGATGGCCAATGCGGGGGCATTGCTTTTGGCGCAGGGCGCGGTGGAAACGGCGGCGGCACTGGATGTGGCGATGATCGCGGGCAAGGGCTTTCCGCGCCATGAGGGCGGGCCAATGCATTGGGCGCAGGCGCGCGGGCTGGCGCGGGTGGAGGCAGAGCTGAAGGCGCGGGCGGAGAGCCACGGTGAGGCGCTATGGGCCCCGGCCCCGCAGTTTGCCGAGATGGTGAAGAACGGGTTGGGCTGGGGCGACCTTTAGGGCGCCTGCTGCCTGCCACCTGCGGCTTCAGCCGAGCAGCAGGCCCATCACCATCAGCGCGAGGCCGATGGCCGAGACGCCGAGGGCGGCCATGTTCCATGCGCCCATCTTCTGCATATGCGCCACCATCTCCTCGTTGGAGAGCCCGGCGTTGCGTGCCTTCATGACCGAGCGCACGCAGGCGAGGATGGCGATGATACCCAGCAGGGCGATCAGCGCACCGGGCCAGACGAGAAGCGAAAGATCGAGCGAGGGGGCGGTTTGTTCCATGGGCGCGAGGTAGCACCGCGCGGTGGGGCTTTTCAAGCGCGCTGCGCGCCGCTACTCAGGGCGCCGTGGCCAAGAATGAGAACGAGGCAGAAGGAGTTTCACATGAGCGACGTTGATACCGGTGGCGATCAGGGCGGCACGCCCGGCAGCTACCGCGTGGCGGCCGACGAGCTGCGCCAGTTCATCGAGCGGTTCGAGCGGCTAGATGCGGAGAAGAAGGACATCGCCGAACAGCAGAAAGAGGTGATGGCCGAGGCGAAGGGCCGGGGCTATGACACCAAGGTGATGCGCAAGGTCATTGCGCTGCGCAAGCGCGAGCCCGACGATATTGCCGAAGAAGAGGCCGTGCTGGACATGTACAAGCAGGCGCTTGGTATGTGAGCAGGCGTTCCGCGCCGAGCGATTGCGCCGCCTCCGGGCGGCGTTTTCATGCGCGGGCCCCGGCGGTTACGCCGCCACGAAGCTGGGAAGGGCGGCGCGCGGCTTGGCGGGCAGGTCAATATCCCACATCAGCGAGGCCAGCAGGCGCGCCTCGTAGAATTTGAGCGTGGGGCGGGCGAGTTGCAGGGCGTGCTGTGTGCCCGTTTCGCCGAGAGACATGCTGCCGGGAAGGCCGGGGAAAATTTGGGCAATCTCGCGCTGGGCGGCGGAGCCGAGGCGGGCGCGGGCGATGTCACCGAAATAGAGGCTTTCGCAGGCCAGCCCCTCTGCCTCGATCACCTCGTGCTGGGGCAGCATGAAATGGGCGTAGCCGATCTCGTGGACGTTCACGAGCTCGATCCCCGGAACACCGGCGAGTGCGCGGGCGGGCACAAAAACCTCCGGTGCGCCAAAGTGCAGCTCTGCCAGCGGGTCGGCCATGAGCACCCGGTGCTGTTGTGACAGGATCAGTGGCGACGGGTTGCCGAAGGCGCCTGCGGCGAAGCACACCGGCGCGGCGTCATCCCGGCCCGGCACGAGGCTTTGCCCCATCCACATCACCGGTTGCGCGCCATTGTCATGGGTCAGCACGCGCTGGCCCGCGCGCAGCCGCTCCACCGGCACCGGGCCATCCTCGGTGGCGATGCGGGTGCCGAAGCCGAAGCAGACATAGCCATATTGCTGCACCACGTCCTGATCGGTGGTGTAGAAGCCCGGCGGGTTCTGCGGATCGTGATTGTCCCAATACCATTGTTCGAGGTCGAAATCGGGCGACCAGACCACCTGAATGATCTCGCCATTGTCGTCGAGCCCCTGAAACACCACCGCGCCGCCCTGATCGCCGTTGATGTCGACGAAATCTGAGCGCACCACCACCGCATCTTGCAAGGTGCTGCCGCCGCTGTTGCCGGTGTAGGAGAGATCATAGGTATCTCCCACCGAGAATTGGAACGGCGTGTCATCGCCCTGATTGGAGGTGATGGAGAGGTTGGAGGTGGAGTTTGGCGGGTAGTCGAACGTGGAGGTGCCGGGCCCGTGGTTGACGTTGGACCCGCTGGATATGGCAAACTCGTGGTCGACCGCATTGATCGTGACCGGCATCGGCACCCTCCGGTGGTTTATGCCGGGGATAGGCTGCCATTGCCGAAGGGTTGGTTAACCGCGCTGGGTGATATCGCTAAAATGCGAAGGAAATTGTGGGGCCGGCGGCGCTGCGTTATGGGGCGACGAAGGTGAGCCCCTCGATCATCCGGATGCGCTCGATGTCTTCGACATAGGCTTGGGTCATGGCCTCCACCAGCCCTTCGCTCCAGCCGGGCAGGTCCATTTCAACCTCGACAGCCTCGGGGCGGGCGTATTTGTCGAGGAAGGCGGTGACCACCCGCTGACGTTGCTGCGCTGTCTTGATCGGGTGGGTGGCTAGGTAGCTTTCCATCCGGCGCAGGCCCTCTTCGGACATGATGGTGCCGAGAAAGTCGTTTTCGCCCTGAATCGGCATGTCGGCCGGAATATTGCCCATGTCGCGCAGGATCTCGGGCCAGATCAGCGGGGTATCCTCGTTGCACCAGGCCACGATGCGCGCATCGGGCACGGCGGAGCGCAGGGTGGCGAGGGTATCGGACCAACACAGGTCTGTTGGGGTGACGCCAGCGATGAAGGCGGAGAAATCCTCTTCCTTGCAGCGCCCGAAGAGGTCGGGAATGAAGGTGGCCGGATTGGCGATGCCGATGTGAAACTCGGCCTGCGCCTCGGGAAAGAGGTTGCGGATCCACTGGGCCTTTTCGCCGATCTGCGGGTAGATCCGGTTTTCGGCCAGAACGGAGTGGGCGGCGCAGATGAACTGCTGGTTGGAAAACACCAGCCGTTCGGCGTGGTCTTCATCAATCACCGCGGCGAGCATGTCTTCCTGAAGCTCCGCCCCGGCGGGCTGCCCCTTGAGCGCATTCATCGCCTCGCGCAGCACACGGCGATAGCGGCCCGGCCCAGAGACCATGGTGCCGAGCTTTGCAAGCTCGCCCTTGTTCTTCAGCAGGCAGCGAAACAGCCTGTCTTCATCTGTGCCATGTGCGCCCAGGTGGTACACGACCTGCATCGGATCGTCCCCTTGTTACTCGTTTTGCCTCACCGCTCCCGGCGTTGCCGCACAATATGGTGGTTTTCTGCACAGATAAACCGCTTTCCACCACCATAAGACGGGCTATTAACGGGGTTTAGGGAGCGATTATGGCGGATGTAAGCACAGGGCAGGGCAGAGCGCGTCGCTGGCGGGTTGACGGATGGTCGGCCGGCGCGGTGATGATTGCCGCGCTGGTGCTGATGCCGATCATCGCCGTGGTGGTCATTGCCTTTGCTCCGAAGGTGAATATCTGGCCGCATCTCGCGGCCACGGTGCTGCCCCGCTACCTGATGAACACCGGGGTGTTGATGGTGGGAGTGGCGGCGCTGGCGGCGGCGATGGGCACGGGCGCGGCGTGGACGGTGGTGATGTATCGCTTTCCCGGGCGGCGCTGGCTGGAGTGGGCGCTTTTTCTGCCGCTTGCGGTGCCGGCCTATGTGGGCGCCTACGCGCTGGTGGATTTTCTGGAATATGCCGGGCCGGTGCAGGGCGCGCTGCGGGAGGCCTTTGGCTGGGAGAGCGCGCGCGACTACTGGTTTCCGCAGATCCGCTCGCGCGGGGCGGCTGTGCTGGTGCTTTCGGCCTCGCTTTACCCCTATGTCTACCTGCTGGCCCGCGCGGCCTTTCGCGAGCAGCCCGGGGGCGCCTACGAGGTGGCCCGGGCGCTGGGCGCGGGGCCTGTCGCGCGGTTCTGGCGGGTCGGTCTGCCACTGGCTCGGCCTGCCATCGCCGCGGCCACGGCGATCGTGATGATGGAAACGGTGAGCGACTTTGGCACGGTGGAGTTTTTCGCGGTGCAGACGCTGACCACCGGCATCTTCTCGGCCTGGCTGGAAGCGGGCAATGCAGGCGGTGCGGCGCAGCTGGCCTGTGTGATCCTCGCGCTGGTGCTTGTGCTGGCTACACTGGAGCGGCTCTCGCGCCGCCGGGCCAAGGTGCATCAGGGTGCGCGCGGCGTGCGGCCCGTGGCCCCGCAGGAGTTGGGCCCGGTGCGGCGCTGGCTGGCCTTCGGGCTGTGCATGGTGCCGTTTGCGCTTGGCTTCCTTTTGCCGGTGGGCGTGATGGTGCACCATGGGCTGGGGCCAAGGGCCGACTGGCTCGACCCGCGCCTGCTGGAAGCGCTGGGCAACACGCTGGTGGTTGGCGGCACGGCGGCGGTGCTGACCGTGGCGGCAGGGCTTTTCATGGTTTACGGCGTGCGCCTCTCGGGCCACGCGCTGCCACGGGCGCTGCTGCCGGTGACGACGCTGGGCTACGCCGCGCCCGGTGCGGTGCTGGGCGTGGGCGTGCTGCTGCCGCTCGCCGCGCTCGACCATCGCGTGGCCGACGCGGTGCTGGCGCTGACGGGATGGGACCCGGGGCTGCTGCTGACGGGCTCGTCGGCCGCGCTGGTCTTTGCCTATGTGGTGCGGTTCTTTGCCATCGGACAGGGCGCGGCGGATGCCGCCTTTGGCCGGATTTCGCCCAACATCCCGCTCGCGGCAAGATCCTTGGGCCGCACGCGACGCGGCGTGCTGGCCGCCATCTACCTGCCGCTGATGCGTGCCTCGGTGGGCACCGCGCTGCTGCTGGTCTTTGTCGATTGCGTAAAAGAGCTGCCCGCCACGCTGCTACTGCGCCCGTTCAACTATTCCACCCTCGCGGTGCGGGTCTATGAGGAGGCCTCGCTGGAGCACCTGCCCCAAGCCGCCCCGCCCGCGCTGATGATCTGCGCCACCGGCCTCGCCGCGGTGATGCTTCTGGCGCGCGCGAACCGCTAGGGGGCTTGCACCGCGCAAAACTCCGCGCTATCGAGCCGCCGAGTGCCCCTATAGCTCAGCTGGTAGAGCAACTGATTTGTAATCAGTAGGTCCGCGGTTCGAGTCCGTGTGGGGGCACCATTCTTCCTTGCAGCACAAAAAAAGCGCCCCCGTTGAGGAGGCGCTTTTTGGTTTTTTGGTGCTGCCCGCCGCGCGGGGCGGCGGGCGGCTGTTTTGTGAGTGGAGGGTTATTGCTTGGGCAGGAGCACGCGGTCGATCACGTGGATCACGCCGTTGGATTGCTCGACATCGGCCACGGTGACGGTGGCGGTGCGGCCGTTCTCGTCGGTCAGGGTAATTTTGCCGCCGGTCATCTTGGCCTGAAGGGTGCAGCCGCCGAGGGTTTCGACAGGGTGGTTGCCGCCGTCATCGGCGATCATGCCAGCGATGGCGTTCGACATGGCTTTGGCACCGACCACATGGCAGGTGAGGATCTCGGTGAGCTGCTTCTTGGCGCCGGGCTGCATCAGGGCGTTCAGCGACTCGGGCTTGACCATCGCGAAGGCGGCATCGGTCGGTGCGAAGACGGTGAACGGGCCTTCGGAGGCCAGCGTATCCACGAGGCCGGCCTGTTTGACGGCGGCGACGAGGGTGGTGTGGATCGGAGAGTTCACCGCGTTCTCGACGATATTGCGCTCGACCAGCATCGGCGCGCCGCCGACGGTGGGGTTGGCGGCCATGGCGGCGCCGGTGGTGAGGGCGGCGGCGGTGGCGGCGAGTGTGAGAGTGCGAAGCATTGGAAAGTCCTTCCTGTTGGTATCTTGGGCGTGTTGCCCTTAAAGAGAGATACGGAGCGGGGCGGAGGACAGTTTCAAATTGGCAAAGATTTTTTGCGCGGGCGCTCTCAGATGACGGCGGTTTCCATCTGTTCCGAGCAGGCGGCGATGCGGGCGTAGCCCATCGGGGAGAGGTCCAGTGTGGTGTAGCGACCGTGGGTGATAAGCTCGGCCAGCCCGCGCCCGACGGCGGGGGCCTGTTGCAGCCCGTGGCCGGAGAAGCCATTGGCAAAGAAGAAGTTTTCGACCTCGGGCGAGGGGCCGACGACGAGGTTATGGTCCAGCGTGTTCATCGCGTAGTGGCCGGCCCAGCAGTTGATCAGCTTGATCGCTTCGAAGGCGGTGGAGCGGGCGGCGAGGACGGGCCAGATAATCTCTTCGAAATCTTCGTGGCGTGGCTCGAAATCGTCGAAATCGACTGCGGTATCGACGGGCGGGGCGCATCCGGTGAGGAAGTAGCGGCCCTCTGGGCGCACGTAAATGCCGGAGGGGTCGATCATCAGCGGCAGGCGGCCCGCGTTGACGGTGGCGCTGCCTTCGGGGCTTTTCGCGCAGTCGAAGACGAAGGAGGTGCGTTTGCGCGGCTCGACCGGAATGTGCAGCCCGGCCATGCGGGCGGTGAGCGCGGCGCGGGGGCCGGAGGCGTTGACGACGTTGCCCGCGCTGATGACATCGCCGCTGGCGAGGGTGACATGGGTGATGCGGGCGCCGGAGCGCGTGAGGGCGGTGACCTCGCCCGTCAGCAGCTCTGCCCCGGCGTCGCGGGCGCGGGCGCGGTAGCCCTGCATCATCATTGCCGAGTCGAACCAGCCTTCGCCCGCGTTGCCGTAGGAGGCGAGGCGGATGTCATCGGTGATGAGGTGCGGGAAGGCGGCTGAGAGCTGGCCGGGGGACCAGAGCGATACATCGGCACCAGCAGCTCTTTGGGTGGTATGGTTGGCGCGCAGGGTGGCCTCTTGCGCCTCGGTCTCGGCCAGAAAGAGGTAGCCGCCGGGATGGTAGCCGAGGGAGGGTTTGTCGGTTGCGGTGCCCATCTCTTCGGGCCAGCGGGCGATGACCTCACCCGCGTGAAGTGACATGGCAACGTTGGTCGGGTGCGAGAATTGCACCCGGATCGACGAGCTGGAGAGGGCGGTGGAGGCTTGGGCGAAGCTCGGATCGCGCTCGATCACGAGGATGGAGCCGCTGTAATCGGGAGAGGTGGCGAGGTGCCAGGCCACGGAGGCCCCAATGACGGCACCGCCGATGATCACGGTGTCATAGGAGATGCGGGCAGGGCGGTGGTGCGGCATGGGTCATCCGGGCAGTGGGCTACCCGGATGGTTTGGCCAAAAATGCCCGGTTGGCAAGGGCCTCAGGCGGTGATGCCGCGTTCGATCCGCGCGTATTGGTCTTTGCGGGCGGCGTCCGGTGCCGTGGTGCGGCGCAGGGCGGCCTTGGTTGCCGGGTGTGCACCCTCGGCAGGCTGGCGCTTGGCGGCCCCTATCATGTGTTTGAGGGTGGTATCGGGGGTCTTGTCGGTCATGAGTCGATCCTCCTTGGAGTCACAAGGTAGGGCCGGATCGGACCTATTGCAAGGGAAAGAAGGTCAGGGCGCGAGGTCGTCGAGGCCGACCGAGAGGGCATCGGCGAGCTTGCGCAGGGTCGTGACCGAGCCGGTTTTGCGGCCGGATTCGATGTCGGCGACTTGCACGCGGTTGACGCCGGAGGCCTCGGAGAGTGCGACCTGAGTCAGCCCGCGGTGCTCCCGATAGACGCGCAGCGGGCTGTCGCCATCAATCAGGCGGTTGGCGACATGGGCGGGCAGCAGCTCTTCCGCGCCGGTGGCGAGGGCGTGGCGGGCCGTGTCATGGGCCTGAAGGTCGGCCAGCAGCTCGGAGGCTTCCACAAGCGCTTCGTAATCGGCGCGGGGGATGGTGACGGTTTCATTCATCGCAGCGCTCCTTCAGTCATAAATTCCACCACGCGGACCGATATCGAGAACGGCCAGCACCACGCCCTCGTCACTCATGATAACCCGCCACGAGCCAACCCGAAGCCGAATGCCTTCGCGGCCCTTGAGGGCGGTGACATTGTTGGTCTGCGACGCCGGATTTGCGGCGAAGGCTTCGATCTTCGAGCGGATGCGATCGCGCGTGTTGGCGGGCAGACGGGACAGCGCCTTGGCGGCGGCGCGGGTGTAGCGGATGTCTTTCACACGGGCGGAATGTAGCCCATGGCGACAGTGTCGTCAAGGGCTACATTGGGGCGTCAGGCCACGAAACGGCTGACGAGGTTTTCGAGTTTTTCCTGCTTGCCGGAGCGGGGCTCGGGGTTGAGGCCGTCTTTCGCCACGCGTTCTGCGATGGAGGTGAGGTCGGAGGTGAGCATGGCCTTGCTGGCGGGGTCGTTCCAGCCAGCATAGCGCGCGTCAAGTTCCGCTTGGAGGGAGCCTTCCTCGATCATCGCGTGGGCCTTTTTCAGCCCCAGGGCACAGATGTCCATTGCGCCGATGTGGCCTGCCACGAGGTCTTCGGGATCGAGCGACTGGCGGCGCAGCTTGGCGTCGAAATTGGTGCCGCCGGTGGTGAAGCCGCCTGCCTTGAGAATTTCGTAATAGGCGAGGGTGGTTTCGCGCAAGCTCACCGGGAATTGGTCGGTGTCCCAGCCGCTTTGGTAATCGTTGCGGTTCATATCGACGGAGCCGAGGACGCCGAGGGCGGCGGCGAGGGCGAGCTCATGTTCGAAGCTGTGGCCCGCGAGGATGGCGTGGCCCTGCTCGATGTTCAATTTCACCTCGCCCTCAAGCCCGAAGTCCTTGAGGAAGCCGTAAACCGTGGCCACGTCGTAATCATACTGGTGCTTGGTCGGCTCCTGCGGCTTGGGTTCGATCAGGATGGTGCCCTTGAAGCCCTGTTTCTTGGCGTAATCGACCACCATGCAGAGCATCCGCCCGGCCTGTTCGCGCTCGCGCTTGAGGTCGGTGTTCAGCAGGGTTTCATACCCCTCGCGGCCACCCCAGAGCACATAGTTTTCGCCGCCGAGTTTTATCGTCGCGTCCATGCAGGTTTTGATGGTGGCGGCGGAGAAGGCGAAGACATCCGGGTCGGGGTTGGTGGCGGCGCCAGACATGAAACGGCGGTGCGAGAAGAGGTTGGCGGTGCCCCAGAGCAGCTTGGTCTTGGCGTTTTCCATCTTGGTGCCGATGTAATCGACCATCTCTTCGAGGTTTGCCGTGTTCTCGGCAAAGCCCGCGCCCTCGGGGCGGATATCGACATCGTGGAAGCAGAAGTAGGGCTGGCCGAGGATGGCGAAGAGATCAAACGCCGCATCGGCCTTGGCCTTGGCCTTCTCCATCTCGTTGCCGAACCATGGCCGCTCGAAGGTGCGCCCGCCGAAGGGGTCGCCCCCCTCCCAGGCAAAGCTGTGCCACCAGGCGACGGCGAAGCGCAGGTGCTCTTCAAGCGTCTTGTTGCCCAGCTTTTCGGCGGGGTTGTAATGGCGGAAGGCGAGCGGATTGGTGGTTTCGGGGCCTTCGTATTGGGCGGCTTCGATACCGGCGAAATAGGACATCAAGAGAGGCCTTTCAGTGCTTTGTAGGTGGCTTGGTAGCGGGCGTGGGCCTGCGCGAAGGCATCTTGCAGCGCGGGCACGGGCTCGATCACGCGGGCGATTTCGGGGCGTTTGGCGGCTTCCGGCCCGACGCCGGTGGCGGCCATGAGGGCGAGGCGGGCAGCGCCGTAGGCTCCGCCGAAGTCGCCGGCCACCGGGATCTCGACGGGCACGCCGAGCGAGGTGGCGATGGCCGAGAGCCAGTAGTCGGAGCGCGAGCCGCCGCCGACGGCGAGGATGCTCTCGTACTGCGTGCCGGTGGCGGCGAGCGCATCGTGGCAATCGCGGATGGCATGGGTGACGCCTTCGAGCACGGCGCGGGTGCCTGCATCGAGATCGGTGACATGCTCGATGCCGGTGAGCGAGCCGCGAATGGCCGCGTCATTGTGCGGCGTCCGCTCGCCGCCCAGATAGGGAAGAAACAGGGCGCGGCCCGGGGCCTTGAGCGGGCCAAGCTCGGAGGTGAGCTGCGCCGCCGGGGAGCCGGTGAGGCGGGCATACCATTCGAGCGCATCGGTGGCGGCGAGGATCACGCCCATCTGGTGCCAGATGCCGGGGAGCGAATGACAGAAGGTGTGCACCGAGGTTTCGGGGGCGGGGGCGTAGCTTTCGGTTGCGGCCAGCAGAACGCCGGAAGTGCCCAAGCTGACGAAGGCCTGCCCCTTGCCGACCACGCCCACGCCGACAGCGGAGCAGGCGTTGTCGCCGCCGCCGCCAGCGACCACCACGTTTGGCCCCATGCCCCAGCGCTCGGCCAGCACGGGTCGCAGGGTGCCGGAGGGGGCGGAGCCTTCAACGAGGCTTGGCATGTGATCGCGGGTCAGGCCGGAGGCGGCGAGCAGGGTTTCGGACCAGTCGCGTGCGCCGGTGTCGAGCCATGAGGTGCCTGAGGCGTCGGACATTTCTGACACGGCCTCGCCGGTGAGCCAGTAGCGCAGGTAATCCTTGGGCAGAAACACGCGGGCGATGCGCTCGCGCAGGGCGGGCTCGTGCGCGGCCATCCAGTGCACCTTGGGCGCGGTGAAGCCGGGGAAGACGATGTTGCCCGAGATCGCGCGCCACGCTGCATCGCCGTCAAGCGCGGCGGCCTCTTCGGCGCTGCGGGTGTCATTCCACAAAATTGCGGGGCGCAGCACCTCATCGGAGGCATCGACGCAGACCGCGCCGTGCATCTGCCCGGAAAGGCCGATGCCCTGCACCTTGGCCAGCGGGTGGCGGGCGGCCAGCGTATCGAGTGCGGTTTCGGTGGCGGCGAGCCAGTCGGCGGGCGACTGCTCGGACCAGCCGGGGTGCGGGCGTTGAACGGTGAGGGGGGCGTGGGCCTCCCCCACCACGTTTTGCGCATCGTCGATGAGGACGACCTTGAGGCCGGAGGTGCCGAGATCGAGACCGAGGAACATCAGGCAGGTTCCTCAGCGCCGTCGCGCACCGGGTTTTTGCCGAGGATGATCATCGACAGGATGTCGTCTTCGGTTACGTCCTCGACGCGTTCGGTGCCCACCAGCTTGCCGTTTTTCATCACCGAGACACGGTCACACAGATCGAGCATTTCGCGGGTGTCGTGGGAGATGAGGAAGATGCCGAGGCCCTGCGACTTCAGCTCTTGGATCAGGTCGGCGACCATCTTGGTTTCATGCACGCCGAGCGCGGCGGTGGGCTCGTCCATGATGAGGATCTGCGCGTTGAAATAGACCGCCCGCGCAATGGCAACAGATTGGCGCTGGCCGCCGGAGAGGGCGGAGACCGGCTCCTTGATCTTTTTGAAGTTGGGGTTGAGGCGCGACATGATCTTGCGCGTCTCGGCCTCCATCCGGTCGTCATCGACGAAACCGAGGGAG
Organism: Vannielia sp. ABF1_015; assembly: GCF_056160745.1. Classification (NCBI taxonomy): domain Bacteria; kingdom Pseudomonadati; phylum Pseudomonadota; class Alphaproteobacteria; order Rhodobacterales; family Paracoccaceae; genus Vannielia; species Vannielia sp. ABF1_015. The sequence continues at coordinate 754,105 of NZ_JBSWXT010000002.1, read as the reverse complement.
GTGGTCAGCTCGCGCCCGAGGAAGAGGTTGGCGGGCGCGTCGAGATTGTCGGCCAGCGCGAGGGTTTGGTAGATCGTTTCGATGTTGTAATCGCGGGCGTGGCGGGGCGAGGTGATCTCGGCCTTTTCGCCATTGATGCGGATTTCACCGGAGTCGGCGGCATAGGCCCCCGAGAGGATCTTGATCAGGGTCGATTTGCCGGCGCCGTTGTGGCCCAGCAGCCCGACGACTTCGCCCGGGTAGAGATCTATCGACACGCCATCGACGGCCTGCACGCCACCGAAGGCGATGCGGATATCGGTCATCTGGACCAGCGGGGTTCCTGTTCTGTCGACCATCACTTGACCCCCATGCGCTTGCGATAGACTTGGTCGATCCAGACCGCGAAGACGAGGACCGAGCCGACGACGATGTTTTGCAGCGGCGCGTCGACGCCGACCATGCCCATGCCGGAGGTGATGGATTGCATGATGAGCGCGCCGAGGATTGCGCCGTAGATGGTGCCTGAGCCCCCGGCGAGCGCGGTGCCGCCGATCACGGCTGCCGCGATCACCCGCAGCTCGTCGAGCGTGCCGATGTCGTTGGCGTGGTTTTGCAGGCGGGCCTGGGCGACCAGCGCGGAGAGGCCGCAGAGGAAACCCATGATGGCGAAGACCTTGATCGTGAGCCGCTTGGTGTTGATGCCCGAGAGCTCGGCGGCGTCGGGGTTGCCGCCGGTGGCGAAGATGTAGCGCCCGAGGCGGGTTTTGCGGGCGACCACCGTCATCACCACCGCAACGGCGATCAGGATGAGCACCGAGATCGGCAGGCCGTGGCCGGTGGTGAAGCCTTCGGGCAGCTCTTGGCCCTGCGCCTCGAACATGCGGCGCAGCTTGCCCCGCGGGATGTCGTAGCTGTTGAGCAGCCAGACGAAGCCGAGGATGGCCCCGGCGGCCAGCGTGGCCATGACGGCTTCGGCCCATGCGGGTTTGACGGGAAACTCGTGGCGCACCTTGTTGCGCCGCGCCGAGTAGATTGCCAGCACCGCCAGCCCGGCGAGCACCGCGCCGACGACCCAGGACCAGGTTTCACCGAGGATCCCTTCGGAGCCGCCGAAGAGCAGCACGGTTTGATCGAGCGGGCCGATGGTTTGGCCCGAGGTGAGATACCACGCGGCGAAGCGCCAGACGAGGAAACCGCCGAGGGTGACGATGAAGGCCGGGATGCCCTGATAGCCGATAAGCCAACCGTTGAAGCAGCCGATCACCACGCCTGTGGCGAGGCCCGCCAGCACGGCCAGCGGGGCGATGAGGGGCGAGCCGAGCTCCAGCCCCAAGCCGGGCAGCCAGCGCGCCTGCAACATCGCCATGACGGCGGAGCAGAAGGCCAGCAGGGCACCGACGGAGAGGTCGATGTGGCGGGTCACGATGACGAAGACCATGCCTGTGGCCATGATGGCGACAGAGACCGTTTGGATCGTGAGGTTGAAGATGTTGCGGGCCGAGAGGAAGCGCCCGTCGGTGTAGAAGTTGAACACGATGCAGATCGCCAGAAAGGCGCCGATCATGCCGAGCAGGCGGACATCGACTTCCAGCGTTTGCAGGAGTGGGCGGCGAGGTGGTGCCGCGTGGTCAGAAGTGGCGTCGCTCAAGGCTCGCTCTCCCCCGGAAATTAGGTGTGTTGTGTGGCCGCCTTGGCGGGCGAGGGGCCGGGGGCAGCGCGGTGGCCGCCCCCGGAAACGTTAGAAGCCGCGGATCACTCGCAGGGCGCGGGGCCGCCGGTGACACCTTGGCAGAGGGCGTCTTTCTCGATCCAGCCGGCGTCGGTGACGACGGTCAGGTTCTCGGCGGTGACGGGCACCGGGGCGAGAAACACGGCCGTCAGCTCGGAGCCGCCGGGCGAGGTCCAGGATTGTGCGCCTTCGACATCAGCCATGGCGGTGCCATTGGCGAGGGCCACGGCGATTTCGCCGGCTTTCTGGCCGAGGGCGCGCGCATCCTTCCAGACGGAGACCGTTTGGGTGCCTTGCGCCACGCGGTTCAGCGCGGCGTGGTCGCCGTCTTGGCCGGACACCGGGATGCCCTGCATGCCCTGCGCCGTGAGCGCGGCAACAACGCCACCGGCGGTGCCGTCGTTGGAGGCCACGACCGCGTCGACCTTGTTGTCGTTCTCGGTCAGGATCTGCTCCATGTTGCGCTGGGCGTTGGCGGGCAGCCAGCCATCGGTGTAGGCCTCGCCGACGATGGTGATGTCACCGGCGTCGATGGCCGATTGCAGCACTTCCTGCTGGCCGCCGCGCAGGAAATCTGCGTTCGGGTCGGTGGGCGAGCCCTTGATCATCACGTAGTTGCCCTTGGGCGCGGCTTCGAGCACGGCGCGGGCCTGCATGCGGCCAACTTCGACGTTGTCGAAGGTCAGGTAGAAGGCGCGCGGATCTTCGATCAGGCGGTCATACCCGACGACCGGGATTTCCTCGTCAGCGGCGGCCTGCACGGCGGGGCCGATGGCTTGGCTGTCTTGCGCGAGAATGATCAGCGCGTCGACGCCCTGCGAAATCAGGTTTTCGACGTCGGTCAGCTGCTTGGAGGCCGAGCTTTGCGCGTCGGTCGATACATAGGTCGCCCCGGCGGCTTCGAGCGCGGCCTTGATGGCGGCTTCGTCGGTTTTCCAGCGTTCTTCTTGAAAGTTCGACCAGGACACGCCCACGGTCTGGGCGAAAGCTGGTGCGGTGATGGCCGCCGAAGCCAGAGCGGCGGCGAGAAGCGTCTTTTTCATGATGTCCTCCCAAAGGTTCAACCCGGCCCGCCCGGCGGCGTGACTGGGCACCCGACTCTTTCGTTCAGGCAGGGTAAAACTGGCGGCATTTCGTTTGGTTGTCAAAATAAATGTTCGGCATTGTGATGTGCTGACTGAGCTATCTTTCACTTCGTGATTAAAAACTTGCGTATTGCGGCCTCCATGTGTCTAGCTGGAAGGCAGGGAGTGATAATTAACTTGATAAGTTGAAGTAATGCAGATTGAGATGTCGCATAATGACGGCGAGGCGGAGGCTCGGCTTGCTGGCTGCGGGCCGATCCGCGGACAGCCGCAGGCTGAAGCATCGGCCCCGTTGCTGCTTTTGGCCTATGAGGTCATTCGCAGCGCCGGGCTGATTGCGCGTGTCGATCTGGCCCGGGCGCTTGATGTCAGCCCTGCGACGGTGACGGCGGTGGTTTCTGAGTTGATCGGCAGCGCGCTGGTCGAGGAGGTCGAGGGCACCCCACGGCCCGGTGGACGCGGACGCCCACCGGTTTCGCTCCGGGTGTGTGGCGGCGCTGGCCATGTGATTGGGCTGAAGCTTGCGGAGTTCAAGCACACGGCGGTGATTACTGACATGGCGGGCAATACCGTGGCCTCGGCCACGCTGAACCGCGATGCACAGGCGCGCTCGCTGGAGGTGGTGCTGCGCGAAATCGACCAATTGGCGCGTGATGTTCTTGCCAAGGCGGGAGTTGACCCGGCTTCGGTGCTCGCACTGGGCGCGGGGCTTCCGGGCTTGGTGGATCATCCCGAGGGGCTGGTGCTGTGGTCGTCGGTGCTGGAGGGCGAGGGCGTGCCGTTGGCACGGCTACTGACAGAGGCCACCGGCATTCCGACGTGGATCGACAATGACACCAACTTGCTGACGCTTGCCGAGCTTTGGTTTGGGCGCGGGCGGATGGCACGGGATTTTGCCGTTGTCTCGATCGAGCAGGGCGTGGGCATGGGGTTGGTGCTGGGGCAGGGGCTTTATCGCGGCGCACATTCGGTGGCGCTGGAGCTTGGCCACACCAAGGTGCAGCTGGACGGGGCGCTGTGCCGCTGCGGCCAACGTGGCTGCCTTGAGGCCTATACCTCGGATTATGCCCTCGTGCGCGAGGCCCACACGGCCCTGGAGCTCGACAGCCGCCTTCAGCTTTCGCCGCAGATGGTGCTGGAAAGCCTGCATGACCGCGCCAAGGCGGGCAACGAGGGGGCCATCAGCATCTTTCGCCGCGCCGGTCGCTACATGGCGGCCGGGCTTGCCAATGTGATCAACCTCTTCGACCCATCGCTCATCATCCTTTCGGGGGAGCGGATGCAATACCAATACCTTTATGCGGATGAGGTGATGCGCGAGATGTCGGGGCTGATCGTGGGCAAGGGCCGCAAGGCACCGGAGGTGACGGTGAACACCTGGGGCGATCTGGTTTGGGCGCGCGGCGCGGCGGCGCTGGCGCTGGATAAGGCGGCGCAGCGACTGGTGGGGCGGCCGGCGGCATGATCCGACTTCTTTGCTTGGTGGCGCTGGCGGCCGGTCCCGCCATGGCGGAGCCCCGGTTTGAGCCGGTGGCCCTGCCGGTGAAGCACATCTACGCGGGCGGGTGGGAGCATTTCGTGGGCGGCGGCGTGGCGGTGTTCGACTGCTCGGGTGACGGGCTGCCGGAGATTGTGGCAGCGGGTGGCGAGGCCTCGGCTGTGTTGCTGCGCAACGGTGGTAATATGGCGTTTGCCCCCGGTGCCTTCCCCGAGATCACCCATGTGACCGGCGTCTTCCCGGTGGATATCGACAGCGACGGGCTGCGCGACCTTGTGCTTACCCGGGTGGGCGAGAACGTCTTGCTGCGCGGCACCGGCGATTGCGGCTTTGAGCGGGCTGGCTGGGGCTTTGATGGTGGCGAGAGCTGGAGCACGGCATTTTCGGCCACATGGGAGGCGGGGCAGGACTGGCCGACGCTCGCCTTTGGCAACTACGTTGATCGCGACGATCCGGACGGCCCCTTTGAGGCCTGCGACGTGAACCATCTCTACCGGCCCGGGCCGGAGGGCTACGGGCCTGTGACCACGCTGGAGCCGGGGTTCTGCGCGCTTTCGATCCTGTTCTCAGATTGGGCGCGGCGCGGTCAGCAGGATTTGCGGGTGTCCAATGACCGGCATTACTACGTTTCGGGCGGCACGGAGCAGATGTGGCGGCTTGAGGCAGCGCCCCGGTTGTTGAACGAGGCCGAAGGTTTCGAGCCGGTTTCGATCTGGGGCATGGGCATTGCCAGCCGCGACCTGACGGGCGATGGGCGGCCCGAGGTGATGCTGACCTCGATGGGAGATCAGGTGCTGATGGAGTGGGATGGCGCGGGCTATGTGCGGGCGCCCTATGGCAGCGGCACCACGGCCACCACCCCCCATACCGGAGAGGATGGCCGCCCCTCTACCGGTTGGCACGCCGAGTTTGGCGATGTGGACAACGACGGGCAGGCCGATCTGTTTATTGCCAAGGGCAATGTTGACCAGATGCCGGGCATGGCGATGGACGACCCGAACAACCTGCTGATGCAGGGGGAGGACGGGGTGTTTCGGGAGGTGGCGGCGGACGCGGGTGTCGCCTCGCCGGAGCGCTCGCGCGGCGCGGCGCTGGCCGATCTTGATGGCGACGGGCGGTTGGACCTTGTGGTGGTGAACCGCCGTGCGCCGATGGAGGTGTATCGCAACGTGACCGAGGGCACCGGGCATTGGCTGGCCATTGCGCCAGTGCAGCCGGGGTCGAACCGGGATGCGGTGGGCGCATGGGTGGAAGTGCGGGCGGAGGGGCTGAGCGAGGCGCAGGAGCGCACCATTGGCGGTGGCCACGCGGGCGCGCAACTGATGCCGCTGCACTTTGGGCTTGGCGCTGCCGATGGCGGGCAGGCGCGGGTGATTTGGCCGGATGGCACGGTTGGGCCGTGGCACGCGGTCGACGCCGGGCGGAGCTATCGTGTGGAGTATCCGGGCGCGGTTTGGCGGGGGCACTGACGCCCGGCGTTACCGATCCGCCTGCACCCCGGCCAGACCGTCGAGCGCCAGACGCGCCACCAGTGCGGCATAGTCATCGCGCTCGGCTGGCGTTGCGCGAGGTTGCCACATGTGGAACCAGTTCAGCATCCCGAAGACCGACATGGTGACATCGCGCATCCGCGCCTTGGAGGCCGCGAGTTTGGCAGGGGCCAGAAGGGCGAGGGTGGCGGAAAGGCGGCGCACCATGTCGCGCTGATAGTCTTTCAGCACCGACTGGCTTTCTGCGGGCAGGGTGGCGAGCGCGTTCATCTGCAGTTGGTGCTTGTGGTCAGCCCCCTCGTAATCGCGCAGGATCACCCGCAGCATCGCCACGAGGCGCGTGCGGGGCTCGGCCTCTTCGGCCTCCACCGCGCGAATCCGGTCGCGCAGGCGCTTGAGGTGCACATCCAGAATGTCGAAGAGCAGCGCCTCCTTGCCCTGATAGTAGTGGTAGATATTGGCCTTGGAGATGCCGCAGGCCCGCGCCACCTCGGCCATCGAGGCCCGGTCATAGCCCCCTTCGGCAAAGACCCGCGCCGCCGTGAGCAGGATGTCACGGCGCTTTTCTTCATGGTCTGCGGCAATCGGACGGGCCATGGCCTATTCCTTCGGGCGGTTGTCGACCACCCTTTGCGCCTTGCCCTGCGAGCGGGCAACCCCCTCGGGGTCATGCACCTCGATCCGTGCGGAAATGCCGACGACCGATTTGATGTGATGTGCCAGCTCCTGTGCCGAGGCTTCGGCGGAGGCCGCCTCGCCGGTATGCTCGCAATGCACGGTCAGCGCGTCCATCCGGCCGGCGCGGGTCAGCTCGATCTGGAAATGCGGGGCAAGGCCCCGACATTTGAGAAGCTGCTCTTCGATCTGGGTGGGGAAGACATTGACCCCGCGCAGGATGATCATGTCATCGCTGCGGCCCGTCACCTTCTCCATCCGGCGCATCGAGCGGGCGGTGCCGGGCAGCAGGCGGGTGAGGTCGCGGGTGCGGTAGCGGATGATCGGCATGCCCTCCTTGGTGAGCGTGGTGAACACCAGTTCGCCCAACTCGCCATCTTCTACCGGCTCGCCGGTATCGGGGTTGATGATCTCGGGATAGAAGTGATCTTCCCAGATATGCAGCCCGTCCTTGGTTTCTACACACTCGTTCGCCACGCCGGGGCCCATCACCTCGGATAGCCCATAGATATCAACGGCGTGCATGTTGAACGCCTGTTCAATTTCTTCCCGCATCGCGTTGGTCCATGGCTCGGCCCCGAAGATGCCCACCTTGAGCGGGCTTTGCGCCGGATCGCGCCCGGCGGCGCGGTAGGCATCGAGGATGGAGAGCATGTAGGAGGGGGTGACCATGATGATGGAGGCACCGAAATCCTCGATCAGGGTCACCTGCCGCTCTGTCATGCCCCCCGAGACGGGCACGACGGTGCAGCCCAGTTTCTCGGCCCCGTAATGCGCCCCGAGCCCGCCGGTGAAGAGGCCGTAGCCATAGGCCACATGGATGATGTCACCGGGCGTGCCGCCGCTGGCGCGGATCGAGCGGGCGACGACCGTCGCCCATGTGTCGATGTCCTTGGCGGTGTAGCCGACAACGGTGGGCTTGCCGGTGGTGCCGGAGGAGGCGTGGACGCGGGAGATGCGCTCGCGCGGCACGGCGAAGAGGCCGAAGGGGTAATTGTCTCGCAGGTCGGATTTGACCGTGAAGGGGAATTTGGCGAGGTCTTTCAGGCTCTTGAGGTCATCGGGGTGCACGCCCGCCGCGTCGAATTTGGCGCGATAGAAGGGCACGTTTTCATAGGCGTGGGTGAGCGACCATTTCAGGCGCTCCAGTTGAAGCGCGTCGATTTCGTCGCGGGAGGCGACCTCAATCGGGTCGAGGGTATCGCGGGGGGGCGTGAGGTCGATCATTGCTCATTCCCTTCATCGAAGAGGGCGCCGGGGATGGCGCGGGAGAGGCCGCGAAACTGGGCGATCACGCGGCCTTCCTCGCCGGTGACGGTCACATCCGTCAGCCCGGTGCGGCCTTGGAGAGAGGTTTCGCGGGCCGTGGCGGTGAGGGTTTCGCCCAAGCGGCCGGGGGCGAGGTAGGTGATCTGGTTCTGCTGGGCCACGGTGGACTGGTTGCGGCTGTTGCAGGCGAAGGCGAAGGCGCTATCGGCCAGCGCGAAGATCACCCCGCCGTGGCAGATGCCGTGGCCGTTGCAGTGGTGCGGCGCGATGGTGAGGGTGAGGCTGGCTGTGCCTTCGGCGACAGCGCCCAGCTCCATGCCGAACCACTTGGAGGCCGCATCCTGCGCCCACATCACGGCGGCGGATTGCGCGGCGCGTTCTTGCGGGGTCATGGCTTGGCCCCGAAGTTGGGCGCGCGCTTTTGCAGGAAAGCGGCGACGCCTTCGGCATAGTCGGGGTGCGCGCCGCAGCGCTTTTGGGTTTCGGCCTCAAGGTCAAGCTGCTCGTCCATCGTGTTGGTGGTCGCGGCGTGGAGCGCCTGCTTGATCTGCCCAAGGCCGTGGGTGGGGCCGCTTGCCAACTTTTCCGCCAGCGCGCGGGCTTCCGGCATGAGGGCATCGTCGGGCAGGGCCTTCCAGATCAGGCCCCAATCGGCGGCGGTTTCGGCGGGCAGCGGCTCGGCGGTGAGGGTGAGCGCCTTGGCGCGGGCCATGCCGACGAGGTGGGGGAGGGACCATGTGCCGCCGGAGTCGGGCACGAGGCCGATCTTGCCAAAGCTCTGGATGAACTTGGCGGATTGCGCGGCGAGCACGATATCGCAGGCCAGCGCCACGTTGGCCCCCGCGCCAGCGGCGACGCCGTTGACGGCGCAGATCACCGGGCAGGCGAGGGCGCGGATCTGGCGGACCAGCGGGTTGTAGAATTTGGTGAGGGTTTGCGAGAGGTCGGGCGTGCCCTCCATCTTGGCCGGGTCACGATCGCCAAGGTCTTGCCCGGCGCAGAATCCACGGCCCGCGCCGGTGAGCAGCACGGCGCGGGCGTCTGCCGCGCTCTCCAACGCGGCCCGCAACGCCAGATGCATCTCTTCGTTGAAACTGTTGAGTTTTTCCGGCCGGTTGAGGGTGATTTCCACCCAGTCGCCGTGAGACTCCACCCGTATCGTTTCGCTCATTTTGCAGTCCTCCCGGCGGAATCGTTTGCATAAACCGTCCGGTTGGTCAATTAATTCCGGCAACAGGGAGGATCTCAGCATGATCGAAGTTGGCAGCTATGTGGGCGGCGTGTGGATGGCACCGGGCGAGGGGGCGCGGGACATCCATGATGCGGTGACCGGCGAGCGGATTGGCCGCGCTGGCAATGCGGCGCTGGATGCGGGCGCGATGCTGGAGCATGGCCGCACGGTTGGCGGGCCGGTGCTGCGGGCGATGGGCTTCAAGGCGCGGGCGAAGATGCTGAAGGCGCTGGCGCTGCATCTGAGCGGTCAGAAAGAGGCGCTTTATGAGCTGAGTTACACCACAGGCGGCACGGCGGTGGACCACATGATCGACGTGGACGGCGGTATCGGCACGCTGTTTGTTTACGCCTCCAAGGGGGTAAAGGAGCTGCCCGAGGACGGGCCGTTGCTGGATGGCGATGTGGAGTTTTTCGGCAAGGCGGGCACCTTTGGCGGGCGGCACATTTGTGTTCCGCTTGAAGGGGTTGCGGTGCATATCAACGCCTTCAACTTCCCGGTCTGGGGGATGCTGGAGAAGATCGCGCCCTGCCTGCTGGCGGGCATGCCGGCGGTGGTGAAACCGGCAACGGCGACCGCCCATGTGACCGAAGCCTGCCTGCGGATGATGCTGAAGAGCGGCGTGCTCCCTGAGGGGGCGTTGCAGCTTGTCACCGGCGGGCTGGGCGACACGCTGGAGCGGCTGGGGCCGCAGGATGTGGTGACCTTCACCGGCTCCGCCGACACGGCGTTGAAGCTACGGGGCACACCCGCGATCCTGCGCAATTCGGTGCGGTTCACGGCGGAGCAGGACTCGCTGAACGCTTCGATCCTGGGGCCGGATGCGGCGCCTGATACGCCGGAGTTTGACCTGTTTGTCAAAGAGGTGCACCGCGAGATGACCGCCAAGGCCGGGCAGAAATGCACGGCGATCCGGCGCATCCTCGTGCCTGAAGCGCGGGTGGAGGCTGTGATTGAAGCCGTCGCGGCGCGGCTGGCCAAGACCACGGTGGGTGATCCGCGCGAGGAGGGCGTGCGGATGGGCGCGCTGGTGAGTGCGGGGCAGGCGGCGGATGTGCTTGAAAAGGCGGCGATTATCGGCTCCGAGGCGGAGCTGGCTTATGGCGGCATGGAAGGGTTCAGCCCGGTGGGCGCGCGGGCCACGGGCGGGGCCTTTGTGGCGCCGCACCTGTTCCGCGCCGACCCGGATGCGGTGGTGCGCGTGCATGACACAGAGGCCTTCGGGCCGGTGAGCACGGTGATGGGCTATCGCGACATGGCCCATGCCTGCGAGATCGCGGCGCGGGGGCAGGGCTCGCTCGTGGCCTCGGTCATTACCCACGATCCGGCGGTGGCGCGGGAGGCGGTGATGGGCCTCGCGGCCTGGCATGGGCGGGTTTACCTGAACGACCGCGTGTCGATGAAGGAGAGCACCGGCCATGGTGCGCCGATGCCGCATATGGTCCATGGCGGGCCGGGCCGCGCGGGAGGCGGCGAAGAGTTGGGCGGTATTCGCGCCGTGACCCATTACATGCAGCGCACGGCGGTGCAGGGCTCGCCCGAGATGCTCAGGGCGGTGAGCGGGGTGCAGGTGAAGGGCGCGCCGGAGGTGGCGAGCGAGGGCCATCCGTTCCGCCGCAAGTTCGGTGAGCTGGAGGTGGGGCAGGTTCTGGAGACGAAAGCCCGCGAGATCACGCTTGAAGATATCGAACATTTCGCCGAGTTCACCGGAGATACCTTCTATGCCCATATGGATGAGGAGGCCGCCGCGCGAAACCCGTTCTTCCCGGGGCGTGTGGCCCATGGCTACTTGCTTCTGAGCTTTGCTGCCGGGCTGTTCGTGGACCCGGAGGAGGGGCCGGTGCTGGCCAACACCGGGCTAGAAAGCCTTGCATTTATGCAACCTGTGGTGCCCGGTGACAGCATTTCGGTGCGGCTAAGTGTGGCGAGCAAGAAGCGGCGCACGGCGGAGCATGGCGAGGTGCGCTGGGCGGTGGAAATCACCAAACAGGACGGCGCTACGGTGGCCGAATACGAGCTGCTGACCATGGTGGCGGGCTGATCGGCGTGGCGCTATGCTTGAGGCATGAGCGCCGCCCCCGAACCCTCTGACCTTTCGCCCGAATTTCTGGCCGCCGCCGCGCCGCTCAGGCCGGGGGCGCATCGGGTGTGGTCGCTCATCGTCACCGTTTTCGGAGACCTTGCCCGCGCCGAAGGGGACGCGATTGACGGCGCTGCGCTGGGGCGGATCATGGCGGCGATGGCGGTGAAGCCCGAGGCGATGCGGGTGGCGCTGCACCGGCTACGCAAGGAGGGCTGGCTGGAGAGCCGCAAGGCCGGGCGGGGTGCGGTGCACGCGTTGACCGCGCAGGGCCGGGCTGGCTCACAGGAGGCCGCCCCGAGGATTTATGCAGCCCGCGCCGAGGGGCCGAAGGCGTGGTTTTTGGCGCTGGGCGAGGGGGCTGTGGAGGCCGGGGCGGGCGAGGTGCAGCTCACCGCGAGCGCGGTGCTATCGCCCGCGCCTGCGGCGGGCCTCGCTGCCGGGCGGGTTAAGGGGCTGCCGGGCTGGGTGCGCGCAAGGCTTTGTTCTGAAGCGCTTTTCGAGGAAGCGGCGGAGCTGGAGCGTGCGCTGGCCTCGGTGCGCGTGCCTGCCGGTCTGGCCCCTGTGGAGGTGGCTGCACTCAGGGCGCTGGTGGTGCACTCGTGGCGGCGCGTGGTGCTGCGCGCGCCGCAGGTGCCGGCGCGGTTCATGCCCGAGGGCTGGGCCGGGGAGCGGTGCCGGAGCCTCGTGGTCAGCCTTCTGGCGGCGCTGCCGAGACCGGAGGTTGGCGAGATTTAGCGGTGGTGGGGGTCTCCTAGCCTACGTGTCCTGCACCGTGTTGCGCAGGGTGCCGAGGCCGGGGGAGGTGACTTCGACCACATCGCCGGGTTTCAGGAACCGTGGCGGATCGAACCGCGCACCGGCGCCGGTGGGGGTGCCGGAGACGATAATGTCACCGGGGACCAGCGTGGTGAAAGTGCTGATGTAGGCGATCTGGAAGGCGACGGGAAAGAGCATCCGCGCGGTGTTGTCTTGCTGGCGCAGCTCGCCGTTTACGCGGGTTTCGATATTGGCCTTGGTGATTTGCGCCTCATCGGTGAAGGGCACGATCCAAGGGCCCATTGCGCCGGAATTATCCCAGTTTTTCCCTTGGGTTACGTTGAACTTGGCGTGGCGGACCCAGTCGCGCAGGGTGCCCTCGTTGCACAGTGTCAGGGCACCGATGTGGCTCAGCGCCTCGCTTTCGGGGATGCGGCGACCGCCCTTGCCGATGATGACCGCGATTTCGCCCTCGTAGTCGAGTTGGGGCGTTTCGGACGGGCGGATCAGCGGTTGGTCATGGCCGGTGAAGCTGCGCGGGAAGCGGATGAAGAGCGAGGGCTTGGGTGGGGCCTCCTTGCCGTCTTTGTACTCGGCGTTGCGGTCGGGGAAGTTGACGCCGACGCAGATGATCTTCTCGGGCGAGGGGATCGGGATCTCATAGGTGAAATCGGTTTGCGCGGGCTGCTCATCGCCCGCTTGCGCGACCTCTTCGCAGGCACCGGCGGCCACCACCTCGCGAAGGGTGGGATACTGCGGGAAGAGCGGCGAGAGGGCGTGAAAACCCGCCTCGGTGACAGTGCCCCAGGCGGTTTCGCCCGAGGGCAGGGTGACGGTGGCGAGGCGGGTCATTAGGGGCTCCTTGTGGGGGCGCCATGAATGCGCACCCTACGGGTTGCGAAGACGCCTCGAAGGGCGGATGAGCGGACGCGGTCAGACGTTCATGCAGAGGTATTTGAGCTCCATGAACTCTTCCATGCCGTGGGTTGAGCCTTCGCGGCCGAGGCCGGAGTGCTTGACCCCACCGAAGGGGGCGACGGCGGTGGAGATGAGGCCGGTGTTGATGCCGACCATGCCGTAATCGAGCGCCTCGGACACCCGCCAGACGCGGGAGAGGTCGCGGGCGTAGAAGTAGCTGGCAAGGCCGAACTCGGTGGCATTGGCGGCCTCGATGGCCTCCTCTTCGGTTTCGAATTTGAAGAGGGGGGCGACGGGGCCGAAGGTTTCTTCTGTCGTCACTTTCATCGAGGTATCCACGCCGGTGAGCACGGTGGGCTGCCAGAAGGTGCCGCCCTTCTCATGCGGCTCGCCGCCGAGGATGACCTTGGCGCCTTTGCTCTTGGCGTCTTCCACGTGGTCGCGCACCTTTTCCAGCCCGCCTTCGTCGATCAGCGGGCCGAAGTTGACGCCCTCGTCGAAGCCGTCGCCGGTTTTCATGGTGCTGACCTTGGCGGCCAGCTTTTCGGCGAATTCGTCGTAGATGCCGGATTGCACGTAGATCCGGTTGGCGCAAACGCAGGTTTGGCCGTTGTTGCGGAACTTGGCGATCACCGCGCCTTCAACGGCGGCATCCACATCGGCGTCATCGAAGACGAGGAAGGGGGCGTTGCCGCCCAGTTCGAGGCCGAGTTTCTTGATCGTCGGCGCGCATTGCTCGTAGAGCTTGGCACCCACCTCTGTGGAGCCGGTGAAGGTGAGGGCGCGCACGGTTTCGCTTGCCGTCATCGCGCCGCCGATGGCCGAGGCCGAGCCGGTGAGGATGGAGAAGAGCTCCAGCGGCAGGCCCGCGCGCTCGGCCAGAACGCCGAGGGCGATGGCGGAGAAGGGGGTTTGCGAGGCGGGCTTGAGCACCATGGCGCAGCCCGCACCGAGGGCGGGGCCAGCCTTGCGGGTGATCATGGCGTTGGGGAAGTTCCACGGCGTGATTGCGGCCACCACGCCCACCGGCTGCTTGAGCACGACTATGCGCTTGTCGGGCTGGTGGCCGGGGATGACCTCGCCGTTGGCACGGCGGCATTGCTCGGCGAACCACCGGATGAAGCTGGCGCCATAGGCGACCTCGCCCTTGGCCTCGGCGAGCGGCTTGCCCTGTTCGGCGGTCATGATTGCGCCGAGATCGTCTTGCGCGGCCATCATCAGGTCATGCCATTTCATCAGGACGTCGGCGCGGTCTTCTGCGGTGCGCTTCGCCCAGTCCTTTTGCGCGATCCGGGCGGCCTCGATGGCCTCGTCGGTTTCCTTCGCGCCGAGCTTGGGTACGCGGCCGATCACTTCGCCGGTGGAGGGGTTGGTGACCTCGATGGCATTCTCGCCCGCGGGCACCCATTTGCCGGCAACGAGGCAGGCCTCTTTTAGCAGGTCGGGGTCTTTGAGTTTGGGCATCGGCATGGGGAAACCTCCTGAGTCTGTGATTTGTCCGGACAATAGCGCCGGATCAGGGGGCGGCAATGGCTGGTTCGGTCACGGGGCGACAATGGGGGTGGCGGCGAGGGTGGAGGCGACCGGGTCGGTGCCCTCAAACAGGGAGCCTTCCTCGAACCATGAGCGGGGAGCCGGGGCGCCCCAGAGAGTTTGGCGTTGCGGGTCTTTGAGATCCCATTTGATCGGCTCAAGGTCCGGGTCCACCGTTTGATAGTCGGAGCAGTAGATCTCGGTGCGGTGGCCGTCCGGGTCGCGGATGTAGAGGAAGAAGGCGTTGGAGATGCCGTGGCGGCCCGGGCCGCGCTCGATGTTATCGACCCAGCCGGTGGTGGCCATCAGGTCGAGCAGGTCGATGATGTTGAGCGGGGTGGGCACCCAGAAGGCGGTGTGGTGCAGGCGCGGACCAGTGCCGTTGGTGAAGGCCATGTCGTGCACGCCGCCCTTGCGGTGGCACCATGCGGCCCAAAGACGGCCAGTTTCTGCATCTTCGGTGTATTCGGTCACCCGGAAGCCGAGCTCGTTGTAGAAGGCGACGGAGGCATCGACATCGGGCGAGAAGCAGTTGAAGTGGTCGATCCGCAGCGGTTTGACGCCGTTGTAGAGCTTGTATTGTTGGTGGATCGGGGGGAGGCGGTCCATCCGGGCGTAGAACTCCAGCGGAATGCCGTGCGGGTCGCGGGAGCGAAAGGTGCGCGACTGGTAGGGGCGTTCGACCCATTCGGTCGGGTGGCCCTTGCTGCGGAAGAAGTGCTCGGCTTTCTCCAGATGCTCCTCGTCGAAGAGTTTGAAGGAGAGATCGCGGGCGCGCGGTTCATCCCCCTGTTTGAGCACGAGGCAATGATGCCCGCGTTCTTCCATGGCGCGCAGGTAGATGGTGGAGGGGTCTTCATCGGTGACTTGCAGGCCTAGCGTGTCGACATAGAAGGCGCGGCTTTTGGCGAGGTCGGTGACAATCAGCTCGACGTGGCTCAGCCGCAGGATGTTGAAAGCCGGGGTCAGGTTGGGTGCGGGAATGGGCATGGTTTCCTCCTCGGGGTGGCGGGCTGATTGCCCGCCAAAGTGGTGGGCAAATTGCCCATCCTACGGGTGAAGCGCGGGTCAAGCGCCGAGGCGCGGGATCTTGTGGGTGCCGGTGGCGAAGCCGATGTGTTTTTGCTCCATGTAGAACTCGAAGGACCAGTCGCCGCCGTCGCGCCCGATGCCGCTGGCTTTTACCCCGCCGAAGGGGGTGGGCAGGTGGCGGACGTTTTCCGAGTTCACCCAGATCATTCCGGCCTCCAGCCCATCGGTGAAGCGCATGGCGCTTGTGATGTCTTGCGTCCAGACATAGGCGGTGAGGCCGTAGGGGATGGTGTTGGCGATGCTCAGGGCCTCGGCCTCGTCGGCAAAGCGGATTGAGGTGAGGACGGGGCCGAAGATTTCTTCCTGCGCGATGGCCATGTCGTTGGTGGCATTGGTGAAGAGGGTGGGGGCCACGAAGTGCCCGGCCACGCCGACGCGGGTGCCGCCTGCGGCGATGGTCGCGCCTTCGGAGGTGGCCTTGTCGAAGTAGCTCGACACTTTGTCGAAGTGGGTCTTGTGGATGAGCGGGCCAACCTCGGTTTTCGGATCAAGCGGGTGGCCGACCTTTATGTTTTTCACCCGTGCGGCCAGCTCGGCCTCGAACCTCTCGGCAATGCTCTCCTGCACCAGCAGGCGCGAGGAGGAGGTGCAGCGCTCGCCGTTCAGCGAGTAGATCATGAAAATGGCGGCATCGAGGGCGCGGGGCAGATCGGCATCTTCGAAGACCACCACCGGGTTTTTGCCACCAAGCTCGAAGTGGCAGCGCTTGAGGGTTGGCGCGCCCTGGGCCTGGATCATGGAGCCAGTTTTGCTTTCACCCACGAAGGCGATGGCCTTGATGGCGGGGTGCTCGGTGAGCGCCTTGCCGGCCTCCTCGCCCATCCCGTTGACCATGTTCCACACGCCCGGGGGCAGGCCGGCCTCTTCTGCGATCTCGATGAGGAGGCGGGCTGTGACAGGGGAGAACTCGGCCGGTTTATGGACGATGGTGCAGCCTGCGGCGAGCGCGGGGGCGATCTTCCATGTGGAGAGCATGAAGGGGGTGTTCCACGGGGTGATGACGCCCACGGGGCCGATCGGCACGCGGGTGGTGACGTTCATCAGCGTGGGGGAGGGCAGGTGCTGGCCGTCGCGGGCCGAGGGAGCGCGGTCGGCAAAGAAGCGGAAGTTCTCGGCCCCACGCAGCGCCGCCTTGGCCATGAAGCGGATCGGCTGGCCGGTGTCCCACGCCTCGCAAAGGGCGATTTTCTCGGCATTGGCCTCGATGGCATCGGCCACGGCGTGGAGCAGTTTCTTGCGGGCGGTGCCGGGCATGTCGCGCCATGCGGGGAAGGCGGCTTTGGCGGCCTGGGCGGCGGCGTCGATATCGGCGGCGGTGCCACGGGCGACCTGACAGATTTCGCTTTCATCGACGGGTGAATGGTTGGTGAAGGTGGCGCCTGTCACATCCTGCCCGGCAATGCGGTGGGCGATGCCCTCGGCCTTCAGGCGGGCAAGGTGGGGGGCGAGGCTGGCGGTGTTGGTGGCGAGGTCGGTCATTTGGCCTCCTTGGCGGCGATATGGTCGCGCACGGTGTTGAGCTTGGGCGAAAGGGCGGGGTCAATGTCGCGCATTTCAAGACTGAGCATGATCGGCTGGCTTGCGATGACCCGGGCGAGGAAGGCGCGGGCGGCTTCGAAGACATGGGCCGTGGCGGCTTCCTTGGCGTCCTGCGGGCGACCGCCGCGCAGGCGGATGGAGATATCGACGAAGATATTGGCCGGGTCGCCATCGGCGATGGCGTAGGCTTCGCACCGGGCCGCGCGGACGCGGATGCCGGCCATGGGAAACACGCCGGTTTCCAGCCCGGCCTGCCGCAGGGCCTCGCAGAAGGCGGAGATATTGGCGTGGGCCTCAAGGTTGGCCGAGTATTCGATGCGGATATGTGGCACAGGCTCCCCCCCCCCAGAAGTTATTAACTCGTTAATGATATTTACCCCGGGTGTCAAGTTTTATTGACGCCAGACCCCACACCGGCTGATAACCTATCTTGATGCACTGTCACGAATAAGTCATACATAATACATGTCAGATGATACCCCGATGTCTGCTGGCGGGGCTCGGGAGGGTAATGGTTCGATGCGCCATACGTCACGGTCTCTGCCGATTGCGCTTTTGAGGGCGCGCGAAGCCGTGATGGCTCCGCTGCGCGGAATGCTGGCCTCCACAGGTGTGACCGAGCAACAGTGGCGCGTGCTGCGTGTGCTTGATGAGAATCGCCGGATGGAGCCCAAGGAATTGGCGCATCAGGCCTGCCTCTTGCTGCCCAGCCTCACCCGCATCATGCAGTCGCTCGAAGAGCGCGGCTATATCACCCGAGAAAAAGACCCCCATGACGGGCGCAAGCTGCGGCTGGCGATCACTGAGGAGGGGCGGGCGCTGCTTGCCCGGCATATGGGCGAGAGCAACCGGATATTCAGCGAGTTGGAGCAGGCATTTGGCCAGGAGAAGGTGGATGCCCTGCTCGATCTGCTCAATGATCTGGCGGAGCGGAAGACCTGAACGGCATTGCGCGTCAGTCGCCGCCGTCTCAACCAATTGTTCACGGTTATGAGGTCTTTGGGCGTGGTGCTCTTGCAGCCCCCCCATGCCAGCACTAAGACAAGGGGACGAGAACCACAGCCCCGCTGACCGGGGCCCATAAAGTCGAGGCCCGAGTTATGAACGACCCCGTTGAAACCTACATGAACCTCGTCCCCATGGTGGTTGAGCAGACCAGCCGTGGCGAGCGGGCCTATGATATCTTCTCGCGTCTGCTGAAGGAGCGGATCGTTTTTGTGAACGGCCCGGTGCACGACGGCATGAGCCAGCTTATCGTGGCGCAGCTTTTGCACCTTGAGGCGGAGAACCCGAAAAAAGAGATCAGCATGTACATCAACAGCCCCGGCGGCGTGGTGACATCCGGTCTCTCGATCTATGACACGATGCAGTATATCCGCCCGAAGGTGAGCACGCTGGTGATCGGCCAGGCGGCCTCGATGGGCTCGCTGCTGCTGACCGCGGGCGAAACGGGGATGCGCTTTTCGCTGCCCAACAGCCGCATCATGGTGCACCAGCCCTCCGGTGGCTATCAGGGCCAGGCGACGGATATCATGATCCACGCGCAGGAAACCCAGAAGCTGAAAGACCGGCTTAACCAGATCTATGTTAAGCACACGGGCC
Source organism: Vannielia sp. ABF1_015 (assembly GCF_056160745.1). Taxonomy (NCBI): domain Bacteria; kingdom Pseudomonadati; phylum Pseudomonadota; class Alphaproteobacteria; order Rhodobacterales; family Paracoccaceae; genus Vannielia; species Vannielia sp. ABF1_015. The sequence continues at coordinate 735,623 of NZ_JBSWXT010000002.1, read as the reverse complement.
AAAGCCTGAAGAAGGTGGAAGCCGCGCTTGAACGCGACAACTTCATGAGCCCTGAAGAAGCCAAGGACTGGGGCCTGATCGACGAGATCGTGGAGAACCGCGACAAGAGCGGCGACGAGAGCGGTAGCAAGTAAGCTGCGGCAAAGCGTGCGCCGTTCACTTTAATTTGGCGTTGTGTCCCGCTGGGTGCTGCCCTAGGCTTTTGCATCAGGGGCGCACACGGGGCAGAATGCAAGACAACGGGCAAGGCAGCCCGAGGGGTTATGAATGGCAACGAATTCAGGTGGTGACAGCAAGAACACGCTTTATTGCTCTTTCTGCGGCAAGAGCCAGCACGAGGTGCGAAAGCTGATTGCAGGCCCAACGGTGTTCATCTGCGACGAATGCGTCGAGCTGTGCATGGACATCATCCGCGAGGAAACCAAGAGTTCTGGCCTCAAATCCTCCGACGGCGTGCCGACGCCGAAGGAGATTTGTGAAGTTCTCGATGATTACGTGATCGGCCAGTTCCACGCCAAGCGCGTGCTCTCGGTGGCGGTGCACAATCACTACAAGCGGCTCAACCACGCGGGCAAGACCGGCGAGATCGAGCTGGCAAAATCGAACATCCTGCTGATCGGCCCGACCGGCTGCGGCAAGACCTTGCTGGCCCAGACGCTGGCGCGCATCCTCGATGTGCCCTTCACCATGGCTGATGCCACCACGCTGACCGAAGCCGGTTACGTGGGCGAGGATGTGGAGAACATCATTCTCAAGCTGCTTCAGGCCTCCGAGTACAACGTGGAGCGGGCGCAGCGCGGCATCGTCTACATCGACGAGGTCGACAAGATCACCCGCAAGTCTGACAACCCGAGCATCACACGCGATGTGAGCGGCGAGGGTGTGCAGCAGGCGCTGCTGAAAATCATGGAGGGCACCGTGGCCTCCGTGCCGCCGCAGGGCGGGCGCAAGCATCCGCAGCAGGAGTTCCTGCAGGTCGACACGACCAACATCCTGTTCATCTGCGGCGGCGCATTTGCCGGGCTCGACAAGATCATCAGCCAACGCGGCAAGGGCTCTGCAATCGGCTTTGGGGCCGATGTGAAGGACAATGACGACCGGGGCGTTGGCGAAGTGTTTACCGAGCTTGAGCCGGAAGATCTGCTCAAGTTCGGCCTGATCCCCGAGTTCGTTGGTCGCCTGCCGGTGCTCGCCACGCTGGAAGACCTTGACGAGGATGCACTGGTGACCATTCTCACAGCGCCGAAGAACGCGCTGGTGAAGCAGTATCAGCGACTCTTTGAGCTGGAAGATACCGAGCTGACCTTCACCGACGACGCGCTGCGGGCCATCGCGAAGCGCGCCATCGAGCGCAAGACCGGTGCGCGTGGCTTGCGTTCGATCATGGAAGACATCCTGCTGGATACCATGTTTGACCTGCCGGGAATGAGCGAGGTGGACGAAGTTGTGGTGAACGAGGAGGCCGTCAACTCCGACGCGCAGCCGCTGTTCATCTACTCCGAAGAGAGTAAGGCCGAAAACGCCTCGGCTTGAGGAACGGAGCGAACGGTGGGCAGAATTGCCCACCCTACGGGCCTCGCGGAAGCGGGGCCTTTTGTTTTGGAGGGACATATGGAACGGCGGCTGATATCTTCGGGTGGGCCTTATGAGGAAAAGATCGGCTACAGCCGTGCCGTGGTGTGCGATGGCTGGGTGTTCGTGGCCGGCAGCACCGGGGCTGACCCCGAGACCGGCGAAATGCCCGAGGGCGTGGTGGAGCAGTGCCGCAATACGTTGGAGACGATCCGGCGGGCATTGGCCGAAGCCGGGGCGAGCCTGAATGACGTGGTGCGGGTGAACTACGTGTTGCCGGTGGCTGCCGACTTTGAGCCCTGCTGGCCGGTGCTGGCGGAGGCCTTCGGCAAGGCGCGGCCTGCGGCGATGATGATTGAAGCGGGGTTGATCAGCCCGGCGATGAAGATCGAGATCGAGGTGACGGCGCGGTTGCCTTGAGCGGGGAGCTTCGATGCGCCGTTACGCAGTGGGGGCGCTGCCCCCACACCCCCGGGATTTTCGGAGGACCAATGAGGGGCGGGCTGGCCTAGCGGGAGGCCTTTTCGCTCAGGCCCGATTGGTTTTGGCGTGAGGCGAGCTCTGCTTCGATGTCGGCCAGGGTGACATCGCGGGCGGCGCACATGACCAGCAGGTGGTAGAGCGCATCGGCGGCCTCGGCGGTGAGCTTGGCGCGGTCGCCCTTGACCGCTTCGATGATGGCCTCCACGGCCTCCTCGCCGAACTTCTCGGCGCATTTCTCCGGGCCTTTGGCGAGGAGCTTGGCTGTCCAGCTCGATTCGGGATCGGCGGATTTGCGGGCCTCGATGGTGGCGGCGAGGGCGGAAAGGCTCATGTCATCCTCACGGGGATTCCGGCGGCGGCCATGTGGCTCTTGGCCTCGCCGATGGTGTAGGTGCCGAAGTGGAAGATTGAGGCGGCGAGCACGGCGGAGGCATGGCCCTCGGTGACGCCCTCGACAAGGTGATCGAGCGTGCCGACGCCGCCTGAGGCGATCACCGGCACCGGCACCGCATCGGCGATGGCGCGGGTGAGGGGCAGGTTGAAGCCCGCCTTGGTGCCGTCCCGGTCCATCGAGGTGAGGAGGATCTCGCCCGCGCCTTTTTCGGCGATCATCACGGCAAATTCGACCGCGTCGATGCCGGTGGGGCGGCGGCCGCCGTGGGTGAAGATTTCCCACCGGCCGGGTTCGACGGTTTTTGCGTCGATCGCGCAGACGATGCATTGCGAGCCGAAGCGCATGGCGGCCTCGGTGATCACGTTCGGGTCGGCCACGGCGGCGGAGTTGAAGCTCACCTTGTCGGCGCCCGAGAGCAGCAGCTTGCGCACATCCTCATGGGTTCGCACCCCGCCGCCGATGGTGAGCGGCATGAAGCATTGCTCGGCCGTGCGCGTGGCCAAATCATACATGGTGCCGCGGTTTTCATGGGTCGCGTGGATGTCGAGAAAACAGAGCTCGTCGGCGCCGGCGGCGTCATAGGCGCGGGCGGATTCCACCGGGTCGCCGGCATCTACGAGGTCGACGAAGTTTACGCCCTTGACCACGCGGCCATCGGCCACGTCAAGGCAGGGGATGATGCGGGTCTTCAACATGGGGCACGCGATAGCCGGTTTTGCTGGCGGAGGGAAGCCGGGGCGGCTAGGGCAGGGGTATGGAAAAGCTTGAGATCTTTCTGGTGGTCGCGCCGGGGCTGGAGGAGGTGGCCGCCGGCGAGGCCCGCGAGCAGGGTTTCGCCAAGGCCCGCGTGGTGCCGGGCGGCGTGGTGTGCCGGGGCGCGTGGAGCGAGGTTTGGCGGGCCAATCTGGTGCTGCGCATTCCGGGGCGGGTGCTGGTGCGGCTGGCGAGCTTTCGGGCGATGAGCTTCAGGGCGCTGGAAACCGGGCTGGACGCGGTGGACTGGGCCGCGGTGTTGGTGCCGGGCCAGCCGGTGCGAGCCGAGGCGGCGACAAAGCATTCCAAGCTCTATCACGCGGGCGCGGTGAAGGGGCGGCTGGAGGAGGCCTTGGGCCGCGCAGGCGCGGTGGTGGACTCGGAGGGGCTGCGGGTGCTGGTGCGGATCGAGGAAAACCGCTGCGTGGTGAGCGTGGACAGTTCGGGCGAGGCGCTGCATCGGCGGGGCTTCAAGACGGCGGTGAACGCTGCGCCGCTGCGCGAAACCATGGCAGCCGGGCTGCTGCGGGCGGCGGGCTTTGCCGGGCGCGAGGCGGTGATGGACCCGATGTGCGGCTCGGGCACGTTTTGTATTGAGGCGGCGGAGATTGCCGGCGGGCTGGCCCCGGGGCGGGGGCGGCGCTTTGCCTTTGAGGGGTTTCCGGGCTTTGATGCCGAGGGGTTTGCGGCGCTGAAGGCGAGGCCGCCGGTGGCGCGGGGGGATGGGCCGATCATCGGCTCTGACCGCGATGCGGGGGCTGTGAAGATGAGCCGGGAGAATGCAGAGCGGGCGGGTGTGGACTGCCGCTTCGAGGAGGCCAGCGTGAGCGCCTTGGTGCGGCCCGATTGCGCGCCGGGGCTGGTGATGTGCAACCCGCCCTACGGCAGCCGGATCGGCAGCAAGGGGCCGCTCTTTGGGCTTTACGGCAGCTTTGGCAAAGTCATGAAAGAGCGCTTTGAGGGTTGGCGGGTGGCGATGGTGACGAGCGATGAAAAGCTCGCCCGCGCCACCGGCTTGCCGTGGGAGCCGCCAGGGCCGCATGTGGCCCACGGCGGGCTGAAGGTGCGGCTCTGGATGGCGCAGATGTGATGCGGCTTTCATGGACGTGGGGAACGGGGCGGGCCTTGCTGGGTTGAGCTTGCGCGAACCAACCGGGAGAGACTGCCATGAAACCGCTGATAACTGCCCTTGCCCTGAGCCTCGCCGCCGCCCCTGCGCTGGCGGATGATGACATCGTCAACGTGGAGGCCACGGGAAGCGTGGCCGAGGTGGCGGACCGCTTGGTCGCTGCAATCGAGGGTGCGGGGGCGACGGTGTTTGCCCGGGTCGATCACGCGGGCGGCGCGGAGCGTGCGGGCATGATGCTTGCACCGATGGAGTTGGTGATTTTCGGCAACCCCAAGCTGGGAACGCCTGCGATTCAGGATAACCCGATGGCCGGGCTGGTGCTGCCGATGAAGGTGCTGATCTGGGAAGATGCCGAGGGCGCGGTGATGCTCTCCTACCAGGATCCAGAGGAGATGCTGGACGAGGTGGGCGTGGATGACGACTTGGCGGTTATCGAGCAGATGGAAGGCGCATTGAAGAAGCTGACCGGGGCTGCCGCCGGATAATAAAGTGCTGCGGGCGCGGGAGGGGAGATGCCCCCGCGCCCGCGCCCGCGCGCCTTAGCCGATAAGAATGTCGGCCATGCGCTCGCCGATCACAACGGTAGAGGCCATTGTGTTGCCGGTGGAGACGCGGGGCATGGTTGAGGCATCTGCGATCGACAGCCCCTCGACGCCATGCACGGCGAGCGAGCCGGAGACAACGGACATTTCGTCTTTGCCCATCTTGCAGGTGCAGCTTTCGTGAAAGTAGGTGCCTGCCGCGTTGCGGGCAAAGTCGTCAAGCTCCGCGCTGGTGATCGGGCCGGGCATGACCTCGCGTTTCACGTAGTCCGAGAGTGGGCCGGAATTGCCGATTTCGCGGCATAGCTCGATGCAGGTGGTGAGCGCCTTTAGGTCTGCGGGTTCCTTCAGGAAGCCGCCGTCGATTTGCACCGGATCGTCAGGGTTGGCGCCGGTGAGGCGCACCTCGCCGGTGCTTTGCGGGCGCACGAGGCCGGGCGCGATGGACCAGCTTCCGGCGGGCGGCGAATAGGCCGATCCGTGCACTTCGGAGGCATAGGGCACCTCGATCTGGAAGGGCTGAAGGTCGGGCGTGTCGAGCGCGGAATCGGACTTCCAGAAGAAGGTGGCCTCGGCGGCGGAATTGCCCGGCGGGAGCGGGGTGTTGTATTCCCAGACGCAGCCTGCAGCGAGGATGTGATCTTGGAAGTTCTGGCCGACGCCGGGCAGATCATGCACCACCTCGATGCCATGTTCGGCAAGGTGCTCTGCCGGGCCGATGCCCGACTGCATGAGGATTTTGGGCGTGTTGATTGCGCCTGCCGAAAGCACCGTGTGGCCAGCAGCCACCTCATGCACCTCGCCGTCTTTCTCGAAGGTCAAGCCGGTGATGGTGGTGCCATTCAGGGTGAGCTTGTGGACCGTGGCGCCGGTTAGCAGGGTGATGTTGGGGCGTTTGAGCGCCTCCCAGAGGTAGTCGGACGGGATGTTGCGGCGCATGCCGTCCTTGATGCGGACATTGGCGAGGGCTGCGCCGCCGATCCCTTCCATCATCTCGCCGTTCATATCGTCGTAGGCGGGGATGCCCGCTGTGCCGCAGGCCTCGACGAAGGCGGGGGCGATTGGGTTTACGTCGCGCACATCGGTTACGAAGAGCCGCCCGCCGGTGCCGCGCCGGGCGCTGTCGGGGGCGCCCTGCCAATCTTCGATGCGCTTGTAGATTTCGAGCACGTTGTCATAGGACCACGCGTCATCGCCGGTTTCATCGGCCCAGAAGTCGAAGTCATTCTTGTGGCCGCGTGCCCAGATCATCACGTTGATCGAGCTGCCGCCGCCAACAACTTTGCCCATAGGCAGGATCAGCGAGCGGCCATTCACATGCTCGGAGGGCTCGGCGCTATAGCCCCAGTCGCGCTCGGAGCGGATGTTGGTGGGCCACAACAGCGGGTTCAGCACCGCGTCGATCTGGTCGGTGCCCCCGGCCTCCAGCACCAGTACGCTGGCGTCGGTTTCCGCAGCAAGGCGGCCTGCCACCACGGCCCCGCCGGAGCCGGAGCCGACGACGATGTAATCGTAGCGCGCGGCGATGTTTTGCGCGTTGTAGCGCTGGGTGACAGCTGCATCGCCCAGCTCTTGCGCCCAAACCTCGGCAGAGGCAAGCGAGGCCCCGGCGGCGAGGGCAAGCTGGATGAAGCGGCGGCGCCCGAGCCGCCCGTGGACGAGGCCGGATTGCAGCGCCATGAGGCGGTCGCCCTTGGCCAATGCCTGGGTGAAGATCGGTTTCATTGGGGTCCTCCCTTGGTCATTACACGATGCGAACGCAGGCCTCCTCTCCCGCTTTCGCTCGTGAATGTTGCAATTTAATGCATGGTTTGGGGAGTTTCCCTAGCGTTAATCCGAAAGCCTACGACTAAAGTCGTATGTTGCGCCGCGAATGTGCACTATAATGCGGGGGTTAGTTGCGCAGGGCGGCGAGGGCTTCGGCGAGGTCGAGCGCTCCATCATAAAGGGCGCGGCCAGAGATGGCCCCTGCGATCGTGCCGCGCGCCTTGAGCGCCTCAAGATCGGCCAGAGAAGACACGCCGCCCGAAGCGATGACGGGGATGGAGACGGCTTGGGCCAGAGCGTCGGTGGCCTTGACATTGGGGCCCTGCATCGCGCCGTCGCGCATGATGTCGGTGTAGATGATCGCGGCCACGCCTGCGTCTTCGAACCTGCGGGCGAGGTCGGTGGCGTTGACGTCCGTCTCCTCGGCCCAGCCCTTGGTGGCGACCATGCCGTGCCGCGCGTCGATGCCCACGGCGACCTGCCCCGGGAAGGCGGCGGCGGCCTCGCGCACCAGCGCCGGGTTTTCGACCGCGACGGTGCCGAGGATCACGCGGGCGAGGCCCTTGGAGAGCCAGCGCTCGATGGTGGCCATGTCACGGATGCCGCCGCCAAGCTGGGCGGGGGTCTTGGTGGCCTTCAGGATGGCTTCGACCGGCGCGGCGTTGACCGGCTCCCCGGCAAAGGCGCCGTTGAGATCAACGAGGTGGAGCCATTCACAACCGGCATTGACGAACTCCATCGCCTGAGCGGCGGGGTCTTCGTTGAAGGTGGTCGACTTATCCATGTCGCCGCGCAGGAGCCGCACGGCGTGGCCGTCTTTCAGGTCAATGGCGGGATAGAGGATCATGGGCCGGGCTCCTTTTGGGCGCGGTTTGCCATGAGGGGCGGGCGAAGGGAAGGGGCCGCGCGCGGCAGAACGCCCGCCCGCCCACCCCGTTCTGCCACGCGCGGCCCTGATCGGATGTTGCGCGGGGTGGCAGATGTGGGAGCGGGGGCGCTGCCCCCACACCCCCGGGAGTATTTTCAGCAAGAAAATCTGCGGGGTGGTGGTTTGTGATCTGTCATCGACCCAACGTAACAGTTGCGCGCGCCGGGCGCGGGGCGTGAGGATGCGGGCAGCGTACCGAATGGGAGGAGAACCATGCGCAAGATTACAATGACCCTGGCGGCCCTGCTGGTGGCGGCCCCGGCCTGGGCGGCGGATCCGCTTGAGGGCCTGTGGCGCACGGCCAGAGATGACAATGGCAACTCGGGGCTGGTGCAGGTGAAGCCCTGCGGCGGCGGGCTGTGTGGCACGCTGATCAAGGCCTATGGGCCGGGCGGCAAGGAGATCAAATCCGAGAACGTTGGCCGCCAGATCATCTCGCAGACCAAGCCGTCGGGTGGAGGGCAATACAAGGGCAAGGTGTATTCGCCAGACCGTGGCAAGACCTACAGCTCCAAGCTGGTGCTCTCGGGCTCCACGCTGAAAGTGTCCGGCTGTGTGCTGGGGATTTGTCGCGACGGTGGCACCTGGAAGAAGGTGAAGTAAGCGCACCTTTTGCGGGCGCCTGCCGATTCTGGCGGCGCCCGCAGGAACTTCTTGCTTAGACTCACCGTTGGGCTCATATGGCAGACATGCTTTGCAGTAGCTGATTTTCAGCGAAGCGAGCCTGTGTCGCCAGAAGGAGTGATGCCGGTGACTGGACTTTTCAAAATGATGATGGCGGGCGCGGCGCTGGCGCTTGCGGCGGGTGCGACGCAGGCTGCGACGCCTGAGGGCGTTTGGCTGACCGGGCCTGACAAGAAGGGCAATGTGGCCCATGTGCGCGCCGTGAAGTGCGGCCCTGCGGTCTGTGGCACGATCATCAAGGCTTTCAACGCATCGGGGCAGCCGATCAAATCGCCCAATGTGGGCAAGCGCGTGTTTTGGGACATGACGCCTGCCGGGGCGGGCACCTATCAGGGCCGCGCCTATGTGCCTGTGATGAAGCGGGACTACGGGGCGCAGATGCACCTTCGCGGCAACAAGATGGTGGTGAAGGGCTGCGCCGGGCCGATCTGCATGGATCAGACCTGGACCCGGTTGAAGTGAGGCGCGGTGGGCCGATGGCCCGCGCTACATCACCAGATCGCAATAGATGAAACCATCGCGCGTGACGGTTTCGCCGCGCGTGGCGGGAATGGGCGCTGTAAAGCAGGGCGCGTCGAGCACGCAGGTGTGAAACTCGCCGTTCTCGCCGCAAGGGTCCACGCTTTCGGGTAGGCTGGAGAGCAGCGCGGCATCAAGGCGGCGGCCTGCGAAGTCTTCAGGCAGTTTGGACGGGTCCAGCGTGACAATTCGTGTGTCGAACCTTGCGGCGATTTCGGCGGCGAGCGCGGTGGTATCCTCGCCCCATAGCGGGAAGACCGGGGTGATGCCGCTGCCTTCAAGCTGCGCCACGCGATAGTCGCGGACATCCTCAAGGAAGAGATCACCGAAAATCATTTCGGTCACGCCACGGGCCTTGAGCGCGTCGACCGCCTTGGCCATGCGCGCCTCGTACACCTCATTGGAGCAGGGCCAGTGCAGGGGCACTTCCATCAGTTCCAGACCGGCGGCCTTGGCCTGAGCGCGCAGAATGGTGGCGCGGGTGCCATGCATTGCCACCCGGTCGAAGGCTTCGTTCAGCGTGGTCAGCGCCACTTTCACCTCATGGCCTGCCGCGCGGGCGCGGATCAGGGCCATGCAGGCATCTTTGCCGGAGGACCAGCCGATGGCGGCTGTCATGGAGCCCATTTGAGGAAGTTGGCGATGATGCGCAGCCCGGTGGCCTGACTCTTTTCGGGGTGGAACTGGGTGCCAAAACGTGTGCCTTCGCCAACGATCGCCGTTACCGCGCCGGCGTAGTCCGCATGCGCAAGGCGATGGGCGGGGTGCTCGGTTTGCAGGTGATAACTGTGGACGAAATAGGCGTGATCGCCGGTTTCCACACCCTCAAGACAGGGGTGCGCACCTTCGAGCACCAGGTCGTTCCAGCCCATGTGCGGCACCTTCAGCGCCGGATCGGCGGGTGCGATGGGCACCACCTCGCCGGGGATCCAGCCAAAGCCCGGCGTATCCGCGTGCTCGCGGCCCAGCGTGGACATCATCTGCATGCCGATACAGATGCCCATGAACGGGCGGCCCCGTGCCTCGACATGCTCGGTGATTGCCTCGATCATGCCCGGGCGGGCGGCTAGGGCCGTGCGGCAGGAGGGGTAGGCCCCATCACCGGGCAGCACGATGCGATCGGCCCGCGCGACCTCTTCGGCGTGGGAGGTGACGATGACCTCGCCCGCGCCCTCCTCGGAGGCCATGCGTTGGAAGGCCTTTTCGGCGGAGTGCAGGTTGCCGCTGTCATAGTCGATGAGGACGGTGCGCATGGGGGCTCCTTTCGCGCCGAGGGGTGGCGGGAAATGGCGGGGGGGTCAAGGGGGTGATGCGGCTGAGGTGGGGTGCGGCCGCTGGCCAGCCTCAGAGCGTGCCCTTGGTGGAGGGGATCGCATCGGCCTTGCGGGGGTCAGCCTCCAGCGCATCGCGCAGGGCGCGGGCGACGGCCTTGAAGGCGGCCTCTGCGATGTGGTGGCTGTTGATCCCGTGCAGGGCGTCGACGTGCAGGGTGATCCCGCCGTGGGTGCTGAAGGCCTGAAAGAACTCACGCACCAGCTCGGAATCAAAGTTGCCGATCTTGGCTGTCGGAAAATCGACGTTCCAGACAAGATAAGGGCGGCCTGAAAGATCGAGCGCGGCGCGCACCAGGGCGTCGTCCATCGGCAGCAGGCAGCTGCCGTAGCGGGTGATGCCGCGCTTGTCGCCCATGGCTTGGGTGAGCGCTTGGCCCAGCGTGATGCCCACGTCTTCGACGGTGTGGTGATCGTCGATGTGGAGATCGCCCTTGGCTTGAACTTTCATGTCGATCAGCGCGTGGCGGGCCAGTTGATCGAGCATGTGATCAAAGAAGCCAACCCCGGTGGAATTGACATAGCTGCCGGTGCCGTCGAGGTCGATTTCGACGGTGATTGCGGTTTCCGCAGTTTCGCGGGTGACGCTGGCTTTGCGCATTGGAGCCTCCGAAGCGGGTCGCAGGCTCTATAGGCGCGGGCAGCGCGCGGGGAAAGGGGGCGTTGGCGCAGAGGCGCGGCCTGTGGCGCGGCTGCCCCAGCGCGGCGCTTAGCGTTCGTCGCCGGGGGTTTTGTCTTCGTCGATCACTGGCAGCGGCGCGATGACGGTTTTGGCGCTGGCTGCCGGGGGCGGCGGCGGGGCTTGCGGTGCGGGTGCCGCTTCTGGCGGCGGTGGAGCAGGGGCGACCTCGGCGGCCTCCTCCGGCGCGGGTTCGGGATCCGGCGGCGGCGGCGCGGCGGCGGCGGCAGGCGCTGCGGCCCATGGGTCGGCGATTTGGGCCGGGGTGGCCTCTGTCTCGGGGTCGTCGGCAAGCGGCTGCGGGGCCTGGGTGACGCTGGCGCGCGGCGGCTCGGGCGCCGGTGCGTGTGCCGGTGCGGGCTCTTGCGCGGCCACTTGTTCGGGCTGCGGGGCAGGCTCAGGTTCCGGCTCAGGCTCAGGTTCCGGCGCGGGCTCAGGCTCAGGCTCGGGTTCCGGTTCGGGCGGAGCAGGGGCCTCTTCGGGCTCTGGCGCAGCCCAAGGATCGCTGATCGCCGCAGGGATGGCGCTGGTGTCTGGGGCGTTTGAGAGCGCCTGAGGGGTTGAGGTTACGGCGTCTTCGGCGGTGAGGGGTGGCAGTTCGGCATCGGCTGTTTCCGGCGGAAGCTCCGGCGGGGTTGCTGGCGGCACTTCCTGCGGCGGCTCTGGCTGGGGCACCTCGGGCGGTGTGGGCACCGGGCTTTCATCGGGCGGGTCTGCCGGGGTTTCTGGCGGCGTTGGCGGATGCGCGGGCTGCGGCACGGGGGCCGGGTCTGGCTCTGGCGTTGGCGCAGGTGGCTCTGCGGGTTGAGAGGGGGCCGGCTCTGGTGTGGGCTCTGTGGCGACGGGCGCAGGGGCCGGGGGCACCGCTTCGGGTTCGGGCGTGGGAGCGGGTGCAGAGGCCGCGGGCGGCGGGGCGGCAGGTGTTGGCTCTGCGGGCGCCTCGGCGGCTGGAGCCTCTGCGACCGGCACCGGGGCGGGTTTGGGCGGAACGAAGCCGCTGGGCATCAGCTCGGGGGGCGGTGCAAAGGCCGAGGCTGCGGCCTTCTCTTCAATCGTTACGGCCATTGTCGCAGCCGTCGCTGCGGCGGCGGGCGCGGCGTGTGCCGCCGGTGCAGCCGGGCTGGCGGCCGCTTCTTCATCCGCCGGAAGCGCGCCGCCGATGACGGTTTTCTGCGCGGTGGCGGTGGTGCGATCGGCCCCGCCGGGCAGGGTGGCGGCCTCTTTGCCAAGCTCTGCAAAGGCCTCTGAATCCGTATCCAGCCGGGCCTCCCAATCGGGGTTTGGCCGCTGGCCGCGCGTTGCACCGATGTAGATTTGCAGCAGGCAGGCGTTGGTGAAAGGGTCGATCAGCCCGGCCTTTGTGCCCCACGCAAAAAAGCAGGAGATGATGACCACCAGCAGCCCCGCGCCGGGGGCCAGCAGGATGAAGGGTGCGAAGATCACCAGCCAGGCCACGAAGGCCAGCAAGGTGTAGGCCCAGCCAAGGCCCTGAAGGGTGAGCGCATTGCCCACCACGGGCTTGCCGTTTTGCGCCAGCAGCACCAGCCCTTCGCGGGCGGCGGCATAGGGGTTTACGGCGCGTTTGCGCAGGCCGTGGGCCAGCACCATTTCGTCCATCGGGCGCTCGGCCAGCCAGAGGTAGGGTGTGTTGATGCCCACGCCCTTGCCCTCGGGCTTCATCCGGAAGAGCGCTCGCAAGGGCAACAGCGGGTTTATGGCGGGCAGGGTCTTTTCGACTTGGCCGCGCAGGGCCCAGAGGCGGTTCATGTCGCCGTAGCGGGCTTTGACGATCTCCATCCCGGCCTTGATCTGGCTGCCTTCGGGGAGGCGGCGGCCTTCGAGGATTTCGGCCATGAGCGCCATGTGCGGCACGCGGACATACCAGTAGAGGTGCTTGCGCAGAAACCACATGCCAATGCCGAGGCTACCGCAAAGCAGGATCATGAAGAGCGGCGGCATGGTGCGGGCGAGGGCAATGATCGTGCCAAAATCCGCGCCGTTGTTCATTGCGCCCCTGGTGATGGCAACGCCAATGATGCTCCCGATCCAGGCCAGAAGCGCATAGCAGAGCGCGGTTCCGAGGAAGATCCCGGCGCGGTAGCCGGTAAAGGCGGCGGTCTTTTTCAGGAGTCCCCAGGCAAGGGAGGACTTGAAATTCCACATCGGTCAAATTCCCTCAGGCACAATCAATGCTGCAAGCCTAGCGAAAATCGCCTGAGCTTCAACTGCTTGTGGAGGGATGAAGAGAACTCATTGGAGCGGGCGATGAGATTCGAACTCACGACCCTAACCTTGGCAAGGTTATGCTCTACCCCTGAGCTACGCCCGCGTCCGTTGAGTAGCGGTGAGATAACGGCGGGGCCGGGCGGGTTCAAGAGGTAATTTCACCGGTTTGGCGAAAAATTTTCTGACGCTCAAAACAGGCTGTGCAGCAAGAGGCCGAAGCCCATCAGCAGGAGCGCGAGAAAAGTCAGCACCATGCCGCTGACGCGGAAGGCTAGGTTCATCTGTGGGCCAAGCAGGGCGCGGGCGTGGAGCAGGCGGCCTGCGAAGAGCATGATGCCGAAGAGGTGCAGGGCAACGGTGGGCGCACCCTGCGCCTCGCAGAGCGCCAGCAGCAGGATGCCGAGCGGCGCGTATTCGGCGCAGTTGCCCTGTTCGCGCGAGAGCGCCCGCAAGCGCTTGTCTTCGCCGTCTCCCAGCGAAATGCCCCGGCTGCGCCGCCGGACGGTGACGGCATAGCTGAGGCCCACGAAGAACACCGCCAGCAGGCCAGCGTAGATGGATGTGACGGCGAACATTGGCAAATCTCCCTCGGGTTGCCGCCATCAGACGGCAACATGAGAGGCGGATCAACCGGGAACGCCGCGTTATTCCAACTCGACCAGCAGGTCTTTCGCGTCGATCTGATCGCCGGGGGAGACGTGCACCGCTTTGACGGTTGCGTCGCGCTCGGCGTGGAGGCCGGTTTCCATCTTCATCGCCTCGATGGTCAGCAGCAGATCGCCTGCGCTCACCTTCTGGCCCGCGCTGACCCCGACAGAGGCCACCGAGCCGGGCATGGGCGCGCCGATGTGGTTTTCGTTGCCGAGTTCCGCCTTGGGGCGGGCCTGCACGGCGGCGCCTGCGCGGCGGTCGGGGATGCGGACGGTGCGGGGCTGGCCGTTGAGTTCGAAGAAGACGCGGGCGATGCCTTCTTCGTTGGTTTCGCCCTGCGCCGACATGCGGATTTCGAGGGTCTTGCCCGGGTCGATCTCGACCGAGATCTCGTCACCCGGCTCCATGCCATAGAAGAACGTATCGGTCGGCAGGGTGCGGACCGGGCCGTATTCTTCGTGCCGTGCGGCATAATCGGTGAAGACCTTGGGATACATCAGGTAACCGTTGAGATCTTCGTCATCCAGCTCAAAGCCCAGCTTCTCGGAGGCCTCCTTGCGGGTGGCCTCCAGATCGATTGGCTTCATTGATTTGCCGGCGCGTTCAGTGAGCGGCTTTTCGCCCTTCAGCACCTTGGCCTGAATGGCTGCGGGCCAGCCGCCGGGGGGCAGGCCGAGGTTGCCCTTCATCATGTCGATGACCGAATCGGGGAAGGAGACCTCGCGCTTGGGGTCTTCGACCTCGGCGCGGGAGAGGCCTTGGCTCACCATCATGAGGGCCATGTCGCCCACGACCTTGGAGGAGGGGGTGACCTTCACGATATCGCCGAACATCTGGTTCACGTCGGCATACATCTGGGCGACCTCGTGCCAGCGCTCTTCCAGCCCCATCGAGCGGGCCTGCGCCTTGAGGTTGGTGAACTGGCCGCCGGGCATTTCGTGCAGGTAGACCTCGGAGGCGGGGGCCTGAAGGCCGGACTCAAACGCCGCGTAATGGGCGCGCACGCTTTCCCAGTAATCCGAGATTTCGCGGATCGCGCCGATATCAAGGCCGGTGTCCCGCTCGGTGTATTGCAGGGCTTCGACCACGGTGCCCAGCGTGGCCTGAGAGGTGTTGCCCGAGAGGGCGTCCATCGCGCAATCGACCGCATCCACCCCGGCTTCGGCGGCGGCGAGGATGGTGCCGCAGGCGATGCCTGCCGTGTCATGGGTGTGGAAGTGGATCGGGATATCCACCGCGTCTTTCAGCGCCGGGATCAGCACCTTGGCGGCGGAGGGCTTGAGCAGCCCGGCCATATCCTTGAGGCCCAGCACATGGGCGCCGGCCTTTTCCAGCTCTTTTGCCATATCGACGTAATACTTTACGTCATATTTGGCGCGGTCCGGGTCCAGCACGTTGCCGGTGTAGCAGACGGTGCCCTCGATGACCTTGCCGCTCTCGCCCACGGCATCCATCGCCACGCGCATGTTTTCGACCCAGTTCAGCGAGTCGAACACGCGGAACACATCCACCCCGCTTTCGGCGGCCTGCTTCACGAAGCTCACCACCACGTTGTCAGGGTAGTTGGTGTAGCCCACGCCGTTGGAGGCGCGCAGGAGCATCTGCGTCATGATGTTGGGCATGGCGGCGCGAATGTCTCGCAGGCGTTGCCAGGGGCATTCTTGCAGAAAGCGATAGGCCACGTCGAAGGTGGCGCCGCCCCAGCATTCCACTGAGAAGAGCTGGGGAAGGTTGGCGGCGTAGGAGGGGGCGACGCGGACCATGTCGATCGAGCGCATTCGGGTGGCGAGCAGCGACTGATGGCCATCGCGCATGGTGGTGTCGGTGATGAGAAGCTGCTCTTGCGCCTTCATCCAGTCGGCCACCGCCTTTGGGCCTTTCTGTTGCAGCAGGTTGAGCGTGCCGGGGGCAGGGGCTTCGACGCGGCTCAGGGGGGCCTTGGGCGGCTTGGCCTCGGCGGGCTTGGGGCGCCCTGCCGTTTCGGGGTGGCCGTTCACGGTGATGTCGGCGATGTAGCGCAGGATCTTGGTGGCGCGGTCGCGCCTGCGTTTGAAATCAAACAGTTCCGGCGTCTCGTCGATGAACTTGGTGTGGTAGGTGTTGCCGGTGAAGGTGGGGTGTTTCAGCAGGTTCTCGACAAAGGCGATGTTGGTGGAAACGCCCCGGATGCGAAACTCGCGCAGGGCACGATCCATCCGGGCGATGGCGGCCTCGGGGGTGGGGGCCCAGGCGGTGACCTTGGTGAGCAGCGAGTCGTAATAGCGGGTGATGACCCCGCCCGCATAGGCGGTGCCGCCGTCGAGCCGGATGCCCATGCCGGTGGCGGAGCGATAGGCGGTGAGGCGGCCGTAGTCGGGGATGAAGTTGTTGAGCGGGTCTTCGGTGGTGACGCGGCATTGCAGCGCGTGGCCGTTGAGGCGCACATCATATTGCGATGCCGTGCCGGTGGCCTCGATCAGCGATTTGCCCTCGGCGATCTTGATCTGGGACTGGACGATATCAATGCCCGTCACCTCCTCCGTGACGGTATGCTCGACCTGCACGCGCGGGTTGACCTCGATGAAGTAGAACTTGCCGGTCTCCATATCCATCAGAAACTCGACCGTGCCGGCGCACTCGTAATTCACGTGCTCGCAGATCTTCTTGCCGAGGTTGCAAAGGTCTTCGCGCTGGGCTTCTGAGAGGTAGGGGGCGGGGGCGCGCTCCACGACTTTCTGGTTGCGGCGCTGCACCGAGCAATCGCGCTCCCAGAGGTGGTAGATATTGCCCTGGCTGTCGCCCAGGATCTGCACCTCGACGTGGCGGGCGCGGGTGATCATCTTTTCCAGATAGCCCTCGCCATTGCCGAAAGCGGCCTCGGCCTCGCGTCGGCCCTCAAGGATTTTCTCTTTGAGTTCAGAGGGATCATTGATGGGGCGCATGCCGCGACCGCCGCCGCCCCAACTGGCCTTGAGCATCAGCGGATAGCCGATTTCTTCGGCCTCCTTGGCGATGGCTTCCATGTCGTCGCCCAGCACTTCGGTGGCCGGAATCACCGGCACGCCGGCCTCGATGGCGACCTTGCGGGCGCTGGCCTTGTCGCCAAGCTGGCGCATCGTCTTGGCCTTGGGGCCGATGAACTTGATGCCATTGGCCTCGCAGGCGTCGACAAATTCGGGGTTCTCGGAGAGCAGGCCGTAGCCGGGGTGAATCGCGTCGGCGCCGCTCATCTTGGCGACGCGGATCATCTCTTCGATGCTCAGGTAGGCTGCCACGGGGCCAAGGCCCTCGCCGATCCGATAGGCCTCGTCCGCCTTGAACCGGTGCAGGCCGAGCTTGTCTTCCTCGGCATAGACGGCGACCGTTTTCTTGCCCAGTTCATTGGCGGCGCGCATGATCCGGATGGCGATTTCGCCCCGGTTTGCGATCAAGATTTTCTGGAATTCGGCCATTGTCTTCTCCGTATTTCCGCATTGCAGCGCGGATGATTGTTACGGAGATTTCATCTGAGGGAAAGGGAAATGCTGCATTGCAGCGGTAGACGCGGCAGGTTTGTGTTTGGTGCAGGCCCGCCTTAGCCCTGCAAAACTTGGGCTTCCGCGCTGCGCAATGTGGCTGCAGGATCACCGGTGGTGTCGGGGCTCTTGTGCCAGGTGGTGGTGGTTTCCTCATTGGTGGCGCGCGGCGTGTTGCGCTCAATCCGCTCGGCGGTGCGGCGGAGTTGGCTGACAAGGCTGCTGACGTTGCGACAGGTGGCGGCGAGCCCCTCGGCCTGCAATGCGAGACGCGCCGGTGACAGCTCGGCGGCCGCCATCGTGGCGATGCTTTCAAGAAAGACGGTGACACGGGACAGGTGCCAATCTGCCTCCACCGCCTGATCACGGATGGTGGAGAGCGAGCATTGCGCCAGCGTGGCCGCTTCCGGGCGCAGCACCAGCGCGGTGCCGATTACGCGCTCGCCACCATCGGGCAGGCGGACCCGTTGGAGGGAGGTATCCCATTCTTGCCGCTGTCCGGCGATGGTGAGCTTTTCGACGTAGCGCAAAGGCTCGGGGCTGCGGGTGCATTCGTGATAGCGGGCGCAGGCCCAATCGGCATCGGCCTCGGGCAGCAGCGCCGTTACCTCGCGCCCGGCAACCTCTGTGGCGTTCATGCCGGAGGCGTTGGCGTGGGCGGCGTTGATGCACAAGAGCACCCAGGGCGCATCCGGCGCGCGCCGTTCAACCGCGAACATCGGCACCTCGAATCCATCAAGCAGTTGCTTCAAATCCCCCGGCTCGCGCTGCTGAAACATCAGTCTCTCCTTACTGGATGTTGGAGGATGCTAGGCCGAGGCGGTTAACGCTTGTTAAAGGCGGGGCGGCGAAACTCCGAGACTGCGGGATAAAATATCAACGATATCGTAAGGTTAACCCGCATTTACGATGATCCGCTTGGTCTGGCGAGCGCGGAACACAACGCGAACGCGCATCTTCCCCTCGGAGGCGGGAGCGGTTACACTCGCGCCATGAGCAGTCCGCAACAAGAACAGGCCCTGTCGCTCTCGCAGCAGGCGGTGGCCGCCCGACCCGCGCCCTATCTTGATGGGCTGAATCCCGCACAGCGTGAGGCGGTGGAGCAGCTTGACGGGCCGGTGCTGATGCTCGCGGGCGCGGGCACCGGCAAGACGAAGGCGCTGACCACGCGGATTGCGCACCTGTTGCTGACCCAGCGCGCGCGGCCCAATGAAATTCTCGCGGTGACCTTCACCAACAAGGCCGCACGAGAAATGAAAAATCGCGTGGCCGGGTTGATGGGGCAGGCGGTAGAGGGGATGCCGTGGTTGGGCACCTTCCACGCGATCTGCGTGAAGCTGCTGCGCCGCCATGCCGAATTGGCCGGGCTGAAGAGCAACTTCACCATCCTTGATACCGATGACCAGTTAAGGCTTCTTAAACAGCTCGTCGCCGCTGCGGGTATCGACGACAAGCGCTGGCCCGCGCGGATGCTTGCCGGGATCATCGACCAGTGGAAGAACCGGGCCCTGACACCTGACAAGGTGCCCGCCGCCGATGCCGGGGCCTATGACCACAAAGGCGTGGCGATCTACCGTGAGTATCAGAACAGGCTGAAGACGCTGAACGCGGTCGATTTTGGCGACCTGCTGCTGCACATGGTCACGATCTTCCAGGAGCATGAGGATGTGCTGGCGCAGTATCAGCGTTGGTTCAAATATATCCTCGTGGACGAGTATCAGGATACCAACGTGGCCCAATATCTGTGGCTGCGGCTGCTGGCGCAGGGGCACAAGAACATTTGCTGCGTGGGCGATGACGACCAGTCGATCTATGGCTGGCGGGGCGCCGAGGTGGGCAATATCCTGCGGTTTGAAAAGGATTTTCCCGGCGCGCATGTGGTGCGGCTGGAGCAGAACTATCGTTCGACGCCGCATATTCTGGGCGCTGCCGGAGGCGTGATTGCCGCCAACAAGGGGCGGCTGGGCAAGGAGCTGTGGACCGAGGCCGAGGAGGGCGAGAAGGTGCGCCTCATCGGCCATTGGGACGGCGAGGAAGAGGCTCGCTGGATCGGCGATGAGCTGGAGGCGACGCAGGGCGGCACGCGCGGGATGCGGCCTATCGGGTTGAACGAATGTGCCATTCTGGTGCGCGCCAGCCATCAGATGCGGGCGTTTGAAGACCGGTTTCTGACCATCGGCTTGCCCTATCGGGTGATCGGCGGGCCGCGGTTTTATGAGCGGATGGAGATTCGCGATGCGATGGCCTACTTCCGCGTGGCCGTTTCGCCTGATGATGACCTGGCGTTTGAACGCATCGTCAATACGCCCAAGCGAGGGCTGGGCGACAAGGCGATTCAGAAGATGCAGCGGGCGGCGCGGGCGAACGGGGTTTCGCTGTTTGAGGGCGCGCGGATTCTGGTGGCCTCTGGCGAGCTGACGGGCAAGGCGAAGGGGCAGCTCGGGGCGCTTCTGGAGGGCTTTGGCCGCTGGCATGGCGGGGCGTTGAACGAGGACGACCACATTGAGCTGGCCGAGCAGATTCTGGAAGAATCCGGCTACACCGACATGTGGCAGAATGACAAAACGCCCGAGGCACCGGGGCGGCTGGAGAACCTGAAGGAACTGGTGAAGGCGCTGGAATCCTTTGAAAACTTGCAAGGGTTTCTGGAGCACGTCGCGCTGATCATGGACAATGAGAGCGAGGATGACGGGCCGAAAGTGTCTATCATGACGCTGCATGCGGCGAAGGGGCTGGAGTTTCCGGCGGTGTTCTTGCCGGGCTGGGAAGACGGGCTGTTTCCGTCGCAGCGGAGCATGGACGAGAGCGGGGTGAAGGGGCTCGAGGAGGAGCGGCGGCTGGCCTATGTGGGCATCACCCGGGCCGAGGAGCTTTGCACGATTTCCTTTGCGGGCAACCGGCGGATTTATGGCCAGTGGCAAAGCGCCCTGCCGAGCCGGTTTATCGACGAACTGCCGGGCGAGCATGTGGAGGTGCTGACGCCTCCGGGGCTCTACGGTGGCGGCTATGGCGCGGCGGCTGGGGCCGGGATGGGCGGAGGCGAAGTTCGCTCGACATTACAAGAGGATGCGGCCCGCGCGGATGGCTATAACTCGCCGGGCTGGAAGCGGCTTCAGGCGCGGGCGCAGGTGCGGGGGATGAGCCAGCCGAAGGAGAGCCGGAACATGGTGATCGACGCTGAGGCGGTGTCATCGCACAGCGTGGGGGAGCGGGTGTTCCACCAGAAGTTCGGCTATGGCGCCATTACCGGGATCGAGGGCGACAAGCTTGAAATCGCTTTTGAAAAAGCAGGCGTGAAGAAGGTTGTGGCCAAGTTCGTGGTGCCTGCGTCGAGCGCGGCGGATGATATTCCGTTCTAGGCGCGGTGGGTTAACTTCCGGCCATTAACTCTGAAAAGCAGTGGGCAACATCCTGTGCACAAGGGATGCACAGCCCATGCACATGTCGAATGACATGGGAGGCGTTAATCAAAGCAGCGTGCGGTGGTGATGCGAGGGCCTCTTTTCGGCGAGATCCTCGGGTCAGACCCGAGGATGACGGTGGAGAGGGACGATCAGAGTTCGCTTCGCCAGTCGTGTTTGGGCGAAAACCCGACCAGTCGTTTGGCCTTCTCGTTGGTGAAGAAGGTCTCGTGCTCGCCCATCTCGCGGGTTTGCGGCACGCCCTCGTAGAATTGCGCGATCAGCTCGGAGGTTGGCGCGGCGACGGAGTGAGTGTCATTCGCCACGTTGAACACCTCGTAGCCAAGCCCATCGGTGCGCAGGCAGCATTCTACCATCTGCCCAAGATCCCGGGCGTCGATATAGGCAAAGAAGTTGCGGAGGCGCTTTTCGGGGGCGTTGATGAAGCCGGGGAACATCTCGGCATATTCGTGCGGCTCGATCACGTTGTTGATGCGCAACCCGTAGATGTCGGTCCCGGAGCGGCGCTGGAAGCTGCGGGCGGTGGCCTCGTTCACGACCTTGGACATGGCGTAGCTGTCTTCGGGCTCGGTGGGGTGAGTCTCATCGACGGGGATATGCTCGGGCTTGCGCTCGCCATCGGCGAAGCAGATGCCATAGGTGGTTTCGGAGGAGGCGAAAATCACCTTGCGGACCCCGGCTTTGAGCGCGGCGTCGATCACGTTGTAGGTGCCAAGGGTGTTGACGCGGAAGCATTCGGCGTCGCCCGTCACCATGATGCGCGGGACGGCAGCGAAGTGCACGACGGCATCGAAGGCGGGCACGCCGGTGCCGGGCTCCAGCTCATCGAAATCGGCATAGGCGCGCATGGCGTCATGCATGGCGCCGAGGTCGGTGATATCGGCAATGCGGTTGAGAGCACCGGGGACATTGCAGGGGGTGAGATCGACGTTTAGCACGCGATGGCCCTGCTCGAGCAGGTATTGAACAGCGTGACGACCGGCCTTGCCTGAGCCGCCGGTGAAGAGAATGCGCATGGGGGGTCTCCTTTTTCGCGCAGACTATCCGGGGGCGTCGGGGTGCGAAAGCAGAAGGCGGGCTGGGTGTGGAGAGATCTTCGGGTCGGGCCCGAGGATGACGTCTCGGGCTGCCAAATGAAAAGCGGCGATGCTCGGGAGGAGGTGAGCATCGCCGCCAATATCAGATCACCCAGGGAGGAGGTCGGGTGCCTGAATTCTGATCCCTTCCTGAAGGAAGGATGGGGCGGCTGCCTCGGGAGGAGGTGAGGCGCCGCCCCTATGCTTCCGGGGGCCCAGGGAGGAGGTCGGGCGACCCGAAACCGGTTGTTAGAGCGGCGGGCACCCCGGGAGGAGGATGGGGGCCCGCCTGATATCGGTTGGCCCAGGGAGGAGGACGGGCCGTCCGAAACCAAATTGGGTGGCGGCCTGCCCGGGAGGAGGTGGGCTGCCGCCGGATCTCAAGGGCCCAGGGAGGAGGAGAGGGCACCTCGAAACCGAAACTTGGGGGCGGTGACCTCGGGAGGAGGATGAGGTCACCGCCTATCTCGGTAGGCCCAGGGAGGAGGACGGGCCGTCCGAAACCGAATTGGGTGGCGGCCTGCCCGGGAGGAGGTGGGCTGCCGCCGGATCTCGAAGGCCCAGGGAGGAGGAGAGGGCGCTCCGAAACCGAAACTTTGGGCGGCGACGATGCTCGGGAGGAGGTGAGCATCGCCGCCTTATGACAGAACGCCCAGGGAGGAGGACGGACGTTCTGATCTCTAATACGCGCCTCCGGTTAACCGGAGGTTTGCGGCGGCGACACCGGGAGGAGATGGTGTCGCCGCCGATACCGAAGAGCCCAGGGAGGAGGAGAGGGCTCTTCGTATCCTGCGTCAGGCGCCGTAGGCGGCCTGGTAGGCAACCGAGCGGATCATCGACGGTGCAATGCCGAGGTCGGCGAGGTCGCGGTTGGTCAGGCCCTGAAGCTCACGGAGCGTCTGGCGGTACACGCGGCGCTTGGCTGCGTTTTCGCGACGGGCTTCGACGAAGGCTTCGATGCGGCCAAGGAAGCCGGTGTGGGCGGTGTTGTGTGCGGTTGCGTAAGCCATGGTGGCTGTGTCCTTAGTAATGTCGTAGCGGTGGTGGAGCCGTTCTGTGCTCCGTTTGTTGAGATCAATGTAGGCAATTGCTGCACCTGCACAAACCCCTTTTGCTGCAACGCGGCTATGCACGGGGTGAATAGGTTAAAGAGCTGGAGATTCAGGGCGTTAAGGCTAAATTTTGAGCGACAAATAAAATGCAGCAGAAATGACGCCACGTAAAAACAGCGGGCGCCGGATGGAATGAAGGGGGCGAAATGCCTGTAGATAAGGGCGATATCCAAAGCGCATTGACGAAAGTGGGGCTTGCGGATGGCGGCGACTTAGTATCTCGCGATATGATTCGTGCGTTGCAGATCAGCGACAGTGGCGAGGTTAAGTTTGTTATCGAGGCGCCGGATGCAGATGCGGCATCGCGCATGGAGCCGATTCTCGAAGCGGCCAAGGCGGCAGTTCGTGTGGTTGAAGGTGTTTCTTCCGTTTCGGCCTTGCTCACGGCGCATAGCGCGGCCCCGCAGGCCCCCAAGGCGCCCCCCAGCCTGAAGGTGGGGCGGCATCCCACCCCGCAGGCCGGGCCACAGAAGATTCCGGGTGTGGAGCGGATCATTGCGGTGGGCTCTGGCAAGGGCGGCGTTGGCAAAAGCACCGTTTCGGCGAATCTCGCGGTGGCTCTGGCGCGCGAGGGCCGGAAGGTTGGCCTGCTCGACGCTGATATATACGGACCGAGCCAGCCGCGGATGATGGGGGTGAATAAGCGCCCCGCCAGCCCGGACGGTGAGCGGATTTTGCCGTTGCATGCGCATGGCGTCACTTTCATGTCGATCGGGCTGATGCTGGAAGAGGCGCAGGCCGTCATCTGGCGCGGGCCGATGCTGATGGGCGCGCTCCAGCAGATGATGACTCAGGTGGAGTGGGGCGAGCTTGATGTGCTGATCGTCGACTTGCCGCCGGGCACGGGCGATGTGCAGCTGACGCTGTGCCAGCGCTACCCGATCACCGGCGCCGTGGTGGTGAGCACGCCGCAGGATGTGGCGCTGATAGATGCCCGCAAGGCGATCGACATGTTCGGCAAGCTCAAGACCCCGGTTCTGGGGCTGATTGAGAACATGACTACTTATATATGTCCGAACTGCGGGCATGAGGCGCATCTCTTTGGCCACGGCGGCGTGGCGGCGGAGGCCGAGAAGATGGGCGTGCCGTTGCTGGCGCAATTGCCGCTGGAGCTGGAAACCCGGCTGGGCGGCGACAAGGGCTTGCCGATTGCGGCGGGCGAGGGGCCTGCGGCGGAGGCTTACGCCCAGCTTGCGCGCGGGCTGGTGAGCGGCGGAATGGGCTGACACCGGGCCGAACTGGGAAATTGCCCCACCCATGGGAGATCATGGGATGCGGTGTGGGAATTCACGGGATCACCAGTGAGTCGCGGCGAATCGCGCGCCTGTGATGGGGCGGATTCGGGCCGCTGATGGGGGATTCAGGCAGGAGATATGGCCTGAATCCCCCTTGATTTGGCCTTGCTGCAAAGTTTTTTAGGGAAAACGAGGGAATTTTTGCCCGCGCTGGGCGGTACTATATCTAGTGTCCGCTTCGCGCTCACTTACCATAAATTCCGTGTTTTGGCTGAAAATCCTGTGATCGGACGGAACCGGCGGGGCCTTGCTTGTGCCTCCTTTGGCATTTGTGGGTGAAAGTGTTGTTGCCTCCCACGATTTCCCATGGCATACCTAATCCCAAGATGAAGACGGGAACACAAAGCGACGCAAGATCGCAAACTCCCAAAAGTCAGGCAGGCTTTCATACAGGCACCCGCTTTCATCTGAACGAAGAGATCCGGCGCGCGAGCGAGCAGACATCCCCCCCAGGTGGCGCGCGCAGTCGGACACCCAGAAATGGGACGAGGGCGGCGGATTGGGCACATGGCAGCAGCTCAATCCGCCGTTTTCATTTTCGGGGTCCGAAACCGGGCCTCGCGGGACAATGAGGGAGCGACGATTTGGGTCGCAGGTTCAGAGGCGAGAGCCACCACAAGGTGGACACGAAGGGCAGGGTGAGCATCCCGGCCCTGTTTCGCCATGTGCTGGCCGCAGAAGACCCCGATTGCTCCGAGGGCGACACGCCCAACCTCGTGATCGTTTATGGCGACAAGCGCCAGGATCACCTGAAGTGTTACACCGTCAACGCGATCAACGAGATTGACGAGAAGATCGCCGCCATGCCGCGCGGCACCAAGCAGCGGCGTTACCTTGAGCGGCTCTATTCCGGTATGTCCCTGCCCACGCAGGTTGACGAGACCGGGCGGCTGGTGCTGCCCGCCAAGTTGCGAGAGAAGATTGGCCTTGAGAAGGAGGCCTTCTTTATCGCCACGGGTGACAGCTTTCAGATTTGGAAGCCGGAGACCTATGACGAGGTTCACGGCGTGGATGACGAAGAGTGGCTGGACGAGATGGGCGATGACTTCGACCCGCTGGAGCTGCTCGACAGCGTCCAAAGCGAGGGTTGAGCGATGGCGGCGGCCGAAAGCCTTTCGCCAGACACGCCCGCAGGGCCGCCGCATGTTCCGGTTCTCATTGATCCTTTGATCGAGAACGCCGCACCGGTGGCTGGCCATTGGGTGGATGGCACCTTTGGCGCGGGCGGATATGCGCGTCGGCTGCTGGCTGCGGGCGCAGAGCGGGTGAGCGGGATCGACCGTGACCCGAGCGCCGTGGAAAACGCGGCGGCGATGATCGCGGAATTTGCGCCCCGGCTGGAGGTGCTTGAGGGCCGGTTTTCGCAGATGGGCGAATTGGTGGAGGGGCCGGTTGACGGCGTGGTGCTCGACCTTGGCGTCTCTTCGATGCAGCTCGATCAGGCGGAGCGGGGCTTTTCGTTTATGCGGGACGGGCCGCTGGATATGCGGATGGCCAGCGATGGCCCCAGTGCGGCTGACCTCGTGAACGAGGCCGATGAGGCGCATCTGGCGGATATTATTCACTTTTACGGCGAAGAGCGGGCCGCGCGGCGGATTGCCAAGGCAATCGTGAAGGCCCGGCCCTTCAGCCGGACGCTGGAGCTGGCCGAGGTGGTATCTTCCTGCCTGCCCAAGCCGCGTCCGGGGCAGGTGCACCCGGCAACGCGCAGCTTTCAGGGCATTCGCATTGCGGTGAACGACGAATTTGGCGAGCTGATCGCCGGGCTTGAGGCGGCGGAGGGCCTGCTGGGCAAGGGCGGTGTGCTGGCGGTTGTCACCTTTCATTCGCTCGAAGACCGGGTGGTGAAGCGCTACCTCGCCGCGCGCTCGGGTGCCGCCCCGCGCGGCAATCGCTATGCGCCCGAGGTTGCGGCCCCGCCGGCACCCTTTGCGCCGATCACGCGCAAGGTGGTGGCCCCCTCGGAGGAAGAGACCGCCGCCAACCCGCGCGCGCGTTCGGCCAAGCTGCGCATGGCGCGGCGGACGGGCGAGGCAGGTGGCGAAGTGGATAGGGCACAAATGGGCCTGCCGGGCCCGAAACATTGGTGGAAAGGGTAAGGACGGATGCGTGGCTTCTTCTATGTCATCTCGGCGCTGGCGGTGATGGGCCTGGCCTTTTGGGCCTATCATGAGAACTACCAGACCCAGAAAGCCCAGAAGGATATGGCCAAGCTGCGCGGTGAGATCCGCGCGCTCTATGATACCCGCGCGATGCTGCGGGCTGAATGGGCCTATCTCAACCGCCCCGAGCGGCTGGCCGAACTGGCGGAACTGAACTTCACCCGGCTTGGGCTACTGCCTTTCGGGGCCGAGCAGTTTGGACGGGTGGACCAGGTGGGCTTCCCGGCTGAGGAGCCGCTTCCGATTACCGATCCGGTAGAGATCAGCGGCACGCTGGATGACGAAGAGGAGCAGACCCCATGACCCGCACCCCGCTGCGCCCGTTGGCCCGCGTCATTGCTGCGCGCCAGAGCGGGCAGAACCCCGATGCCATCGAGCGCGAGAACCTGCGCAAGCGCAATGAGGAGCAGCGCGACAAGCTGCGATTCCGCGCCGAGGGGCGGTTGTTTGTGCTGGGCGTGTGCTTCTTTTGCGCTTTCGTGGTGATCGGCGCGCGGATGGGGCACCTTGCGGCCTCGGTGCCCGCCGAGCCGACCAGCGGCGGCGTGGCCGAGCTGATCAGCGCCACCCGGGCCGACATTGTTGACCGGCAGGGCCGGGTTCTGGCCACCAACCTTTCGACTCACTCTCTTTATGCCCAGCCGCCGCATATGGTGGAAAAGGAGCGTGCCGCCGAGGAGTTGGCGAAAATCTTCCCCGACCTGGATGTGGAAAAGCTGAAGCGGCAGTTCACCGGCAAGCGCAAGTTTGTGTGGGTCAAGAAGAAGATCAGCCCCGAGCAGATGCAGGCGGTGCATGACATTGGCGAGCCGGGGCTGCTGTTTGGCCCGCGCGAGATGCGGCTTTATCCCAATGGCAAGCTGGCGGCGCATATTCTTGGCGGCGCGAGCTTTGGCCGCGAGGGGGTGCATAGCGCCGAGGTTGTGGGCGTTGCGGGCGTGGAAAAGCAATTTGACGAGCTGCTGCGTGACCCGGCCCGCGCCGGCAAGCCGCTTGAGCTGACCATCGACCTCACGGTGCAGGCGGTGACGGAAGAGGTGCTTTATGGCGGCATGAAGCTGATGAACGCCAAGGGCGCGAGTGCGGTGCTGATGGATGTGCACAGCGGTGAGATCATCGCCATGGCCAGCCTGCCGGACTTTGACCCAAACAACCGCCCGCGCCCGCTGACCAGTGGCGACCAATCTGACAGCCCGCTGTTCAACCGGTCGGTGCAGGGGGTGTATGAGCTTGGCTCGACCTTCAAGATTTTTGCCGCCGCGCAAGCGATGGAGCTGGGGCTGGTGAACCCGGACACGGTGATCAACACCAAGGGCCCTCTGACATGGGGCAAGCACCGGATTCGCGACTTCCACAACTACGGCAATGAGCTGAGTGTGACCAAGATCATCGTGAAGTCTTCCAACATCGGCACGGCGCGGCTGGCGATGGATATTGGCGCCAAGCGGCAGCGGGAGTTCCTCGACCAGCTGGGCTTTTTGGAGCCGACCCCGGTGGAGATGGTAGAGGCCCCGACGGGCAAGCCGCTGCTGCCGCCGAAGTGGTCGGAAATCTCCACGATGACGATCAGCTACGGCCACGGCCTTTCGGCCAGCCCGCTGCATTTGGCGACGGGATATGCCTCGCTTTTGAACGGGGGAACAAGGGTTTACCCGACACTCCTGAAGCAGAGCGTGAACAAGACCGGGCCGCGCGTGGTGAGTGCGCGCACATCGGAGCGTGCGCGAATTATGCTACGCAAGGTTGTGACCGAGGGCACCGCCAGCTTTGGCGAAGTGGAGGGCTATGCGGTGGGTGGCAAGACCGGCACCGCCGACAAGCCCAAGCCGCGGGGTGGCTATTACAAGGACAAGGTGATTGCCACCTTCGCTACCGTCTTCCCGGCCCATGACCCGAAATATGTGCTGGTTGTCAGCCTCGATGAGCCGGTGGAACTGACCGGCCCCAAGCCGCGCCGCACGGCAGGCTGGACGGCGGTGCCGGTGACGGCAGAGATGATCCGCCGCGTCGCCCCGCTTTTGGGCCTTCGGCCAAGCGTTGAACCC
The DNA here is from genome assembly GCF_056160745.1 of Vannielia sp. ABF1_015. Taxonomy (NCBI): domain Bacteria; kingdom Pseudomonadati; phylum Pseudomonadota; class Alphaproteobacteria; order Rhodobacterales; family Paracoccaceae; genus Vannielia; species Vannielia sp. ABF1_015. The sequence continues at coordinate 707,359 of NZ_JBSWXT010000002.1, read as the reverse complement.
GGCGCTGAAGCTGCGATAGTAAAGGCCTCGAATTGAGCAGAAAGCAGGGGTCAGTCAGCGATGAGCGAGAGAGCAAAAGTAAGATCGCTGGCAGAGCTGGGGCTGACTGCTCAGGGCGGGGCTGAGGCGCGGATCACCGGGCTTGCGGTGGACAGCCGCGATGTGGAAGAGGGCTTTCTCTTCGCGGCGCTGCCGGGCGTGAACATTCATGGCGCAGAATTTGTGGGCTACGCGTTGCGTATGGGCGCGAGCGCGGTGCTGACCGATGCCGAGGGCGCGGCGCTGGCCGCTGAGGCCCTGCGCGATTTCAACGCGGCGCTGGTGGTTGTGGAAGATCCGCGAGGCGCGCTGGCGATGGCGGCGGCGCTTTGGTTTGGCGCCCAGCCCGATGTGATTGTGGCCGTGACCGGCACCAACGGCAAGACAAGCGTGGCCAGCTTTACCCGCCAGATCTGGATGGCGATGGGCCTTGTGGCAGTGAACCTTGGCACGACCGGGGTAGAGGGCGCGTGGGAATATCCGCTGAAACACACCACGCCCGAGCCGATCACCCTGCACCGCGCGCTGGCGGCGGCGGTGGAAGAGGGGGTGACCCATGCCGCGATGGAGGCCAGCTCGCACGGGCTGGCGCAGCGGCGGCTGGATGGCGTTGGGCTGGCGGCGGCGGGCTTTACCAATTTCACGCAGGATCATCTCGATTATCACGAGACTTTTGAAGATTACTTCAACGCCAAGGCGCGGCTGTTTCATCGGGTGCTGGCCGACGATGCGCCGGCGGTGATCAACATGGAAGATGCGCGCGGCCCCGAGATGGCGGCGATTGCCGAGGAGGCGGGCCATGCGGTGCTGCGGGTGGGCCGCGATGAGGGCTATGAGCTTTGCATCATTTCGCAGCGGTTCGATGCGACCGGGCAAGACCTGCGGTTTTTGCATGAGGGCACGCCGCGGCAGGTGCGGTTGGGGCTGATCGGGGGCTTTCAGGCGGAAAACGTGATGGTGGCCACCGGGCTTGTCATCGCCAGCGGGGCGGACCCGGTGGAGGTGTTCAACGCGCTGCCGCAACTGGTGACGGTGCGGGGCCGGATGCAGCTGGCTGCCACCCGCCAGAACGGCGCGGCGGTGTTTGTGGATTATGCCCATACGCCGGACGCCCTTGAAACCGCGCTGAAGGCGCTGCGCCCGCATGTGATGGGCCGCCTTGTGGTGGTTTACGGCGCAGGGGGCGACCGCGACACAGGCAAGCGCCCGCTGATGGGCGAGGCGGCGCGAGACCATGCCGATGTGCGGATCGTGACAGATGACAACCCGAGATCGGAAGACCCATCGGCCATCCGCGCGGCCATTCTGCAGGCCGACCCGGAGGCCACCGAGGTGGGCGACAGGTCTGAGGCGATCTTGCGCGGCGTCGATGCGCTGGGGCCGGGCGATGCGCTGCTGATTGCGGGCAAGGGGCATGAGACCGGGCAGATCGTGGGGGATGATGTATTTCCCTTTGACGATGTGGAGCAGGCTTCAATCGCCGTGGCCGCGCTTGATGGGCAAATGACATGAGCGCTTTGTGGACGGCTGCCGATGCGGCGCAGGCCACGGGCGGCGAGGCGCGGGGCGGCGATTGGGCGGCCAACGGGCTTTCGATCGACACCCGCAGCATTGTGCCCGGCGAGATGTTCGTGGCGTTGAAGGATGTGCGCGACGGGCATGACTTTGTTGCCGATGCGCTGGCCAAGGGAGCGGCAGCGGCGCTGGTGAGCCGGGTGCCGGAGGGCTGCGAAGAGGCCCCGCTGCTGATTGTGCCGAATGTGCTGGAGGGCCTTGAGGCGCTGGGCCGGGCGGGCCGGGCACGCAGCCGCGCCAAGGTGGCGGGTGTCACCGGCTCGGTGGGCAAGACCTCGACCAAGGAGATGTTGCGGGCCATTCTTGCGCGGCAGGGCAGGGTGCATGCGGCCGAGAAGAGCTTCAACAACCATTGGGGCGTGCCGCTGACGCTGGCGCGGATGCCGGTGGATGCCGATTTTGCCGTGATCGAGATTGGCATGAGCAACCCCGGCGAGATCGCGCCGCTGGCGCGAATGGCGCGGCCCGATGTGGCGATGATCACCACGGTCGCCCCGGCCCATATGGCGGCCTTTGGCTCGCTGGAGGGTATTGCCCGCGAAAAGGCGAGCATCTTCGAGGGGCTGGAGCCGGGCGGCGTGGCGGTGATCAATGGCGATCTTGAGACCACTCCGATTTTGCGCGCTGCCGCCGAGGCGGCTGGCGGGACGGTTGTAACCTTCGGGAAAGGTGGCGAATTTGCGCTGGGCAAGGTGGTGCTGACGGAGGGGCAGACGGTTGCGGAGGCGCGGCTGCACGACCGGTCGGCGCTGTTCAAGCTAACCACGCCGGGCACGCATTTTGCGATGAACGCGCTGGGGGCGCTGGCGGTGGCGGAGGCGCTGGGGGCCGACGCGGGGCTTGCCACGGCGGACCTTGCGAAGTGGACGCCCTATGAAGGGCGCGGCGCAAAAGAAGAGGTCACCACCGACCCGGCCCATGCGGGCGGGTTTTTGACCCTGTTTGACGACAGTTACAATGCCAACCCGGCCTCCATGGCGGCCTCGCTGGAAATGCTGGCCACCACCGCGCCGCGCGATGGCATCGGGCGGGTGCGCAAGGGCCGCCGGATTGCGGTGATCGGCGACATGCTGGAGCTGGGTCCGGAGGAGAGGGCGCTGCATGCGACGCTGGCCGGGCTGGGGCCGATGGAGGCGATTGACACGGTGCACACGGTGGGCCCGCTGAGCGAGGCGCTGCACGCTGCATTGCCGGAAGATCAGCGCGGACATCACGCACCTGATGGCGCGGCGATGGCCAAGGAAATCTCGCGGCTGGTGGATGCAGGTGACGTTGTGCTGGTGAAGGCCTCGCTGGGCACCGGGCTGGCGCGGGTTGTTGACGCGATACGGAAAATGGGCCAAGGCAGCCCGAATTAACGACAACGACAAAAGAGAAAGAGGGGCTGGGGCATGCTCTATTGGCTGGCAGAGCTTGGTGACGGGGGCGGAGCGTTCAACCTGTTTCGCTACATCACCTTTCGGGCCGGCGCGGCGTTTTTTACCGCGTTGATCTTTGGCTTCATCTTCGGGCGGCCGCTCATCAACATGCTGCGCAAGCGCCAGAAGGGCGGCCAGCCGATCCGCGATGACGGGCCGGAAAGCCATATGCTGACCAAGGCGGGCACGCCGACGATGGGGGGCTTGCTGATCCTCTCGGCGCTGGCGCTTTCGACGCTGCTCTGGGCGCGGCTCGACAACCCCTATGTCTGGATCGTGCTGCTGGTGACGGTGGGTTTTGGGCTCATTGGTTTTGCCGATGATTACGCCAAAGTCTCCAAGCAGAACACCAAGGGCGTGTCGGGCAAGGTGCGCTTTGGCCTTGGGCTGCTGATTGCGGCCTGTGCGGGCACGGCGGCGGCGTGGTTTCATCCTGTAGAGCTTCAGGGGCAGCTTGCCTTGCCGGTGTTCAAGGATGTGCTGATAAACCTCGGCATCTTCTTTGTGCCCTTCTCGATGGTGGTGATCGTGGGCGCGGCCAATGCAGTAAACCTGACAGACGGGCTCGATGGCCTTGCGATCATGCCGGTGATGATTGCGGCCGGGACGCTGGGCGTGATTGCCTATGCTGTCGGCCGGGTGGACTTTACCGAATATCTTGACGTGCATTACGTGCCCGGCTCGGGTGAGTTGCTGATTTTCTGTGCCGGGCTGATCGGCGGAGGGCTTGGCTTTTTGTGGTATAACGCGCCGCCTGCCGCCGTCTTTATGGGCGACACGGGCTCTCTGGCCCTCGGCGGGGCGCTTGGCGCGATTGCGGTTGTCACCAAGCACGAGCTGGTGCTGGCGATCGTCGGCGGCATTTTCGTGGCCGAGGCGCTCTCGGTGATCATCCAAGTGCTCTACTTCAAGCGCACCGGCAAGCGGGTGTTTCTGATGGCGCCGGTGCACCATCACTTTGAAAAGCGTGGCTGGGCCGAACCGCAGATCGTGATCCGGTTCTGGATCATCTCGCTGATCCTTGCGCTGATCGGGCTGGCGACGCTGAAAATCCGGTGAGTGATGACGGGATCATCCGGCGAGCGCTTGTCACGGGCGGCAACCGGGGGATTGGCTATGCGATTGCCGAGGGGCTGATTGCGCGGGGCCATGAGGTGGTGATTGCCTGCCGCGACGAGGCGGCGGGGGAGGCGGCGGCGGACACGCTGGGGGCCGATCTCTTCGTGATGGACCTCACGCAGCCTGATGACATGCTGTCGCTGCTCGATGGCGAGCCCTTCGACATTTTGGTGAACAACGCAGGGGTGTTTCCGCAGGGGTCGCTGTTTGAAAACCCCGAGGGGTTGTTTGAGGCGATGCAGGTGATGGTGGAGGCGCCATTTTTGCTGATGCGGGCGCTGGTGCCGGGGATGGCGCTGCGGGGCTGGGGGCGGATCGTGAATGTCTCTTCCGGCTACGGCAGCTTTGCGCAGGGGATGGCGGGGCCGAATGGCTATGGCGTTGCCAAAGCGGCGCTGAACGCGCTGACCTGTGTGGTGCCGAGGGATTTGCCGCCTCATGTGAAGGTGAACGCGATGGACCCGGGCTGGGTGCGCACGCGTATGGGCGGGCCGGAGGCGACCAGCTCGCCCGAGGAGGCGGCGGAGACGGCGCTGTGGCTGGCGACCCTGAGCGAGGATGGGCCGACGGGCGGGTTCTTTCGCCGCAAGCTGCCGATTGAGTGGTGACGGGCGGGGTGACGGCGCTCCCCCACCCACCCACCCCGCGCCGCCACCCCGCCCTTGGCGGCAACGCCTTGGGCCTGAAGGGCAGTGGCGCGTGGCGTTGGCGTGGGATTGAGTATTTTCAGCAAGAAAATGCAGGTGGTTCGGGCCCGATTGCGGGTGGTTGCGCTTAGTTGTAGGCAGGGATCGGGTTGAACGGGAGTTTGCGATGATCCCTGTGCGCGGGTTTGATGGGGCCACGGTGGCGGTTCTTGGGCTGGGGCGCTCTGGCCTCACGGCGGCGCGGGCGCTGGCGGCGGGCGGCGCCGAGGTGATTGGCTGGGACGATGGCGAGAGTGGCCGGGCGAAGGCGGAGGCCGAGGGGATTGCGCTGCGCGATCTGACCAAGCCGGGGGCCTTCGAGGGGGTGGCCAGCTTAGTGGTTTCGCCCGGGATCCCGCATTTGTATCCGGCGCCGCATGCCGCGATTGCCGCTGCGCTTGCGGCGGGGGTGCCGGTGGACAATGACATCGGGCTGTTCTTTCGCTCTTTCGCCACGCCGGAGTGGGACAGGTTTGACGTGGTGCCGAAGGTTTTTGCGGTGACCGGCTCGAACGGCAAGAGCACTACCTCGGCGTTGATCCACCATATCCTGAACGAGGCGGGGCGGGACTGCCAACTGGCGGGGAATATCGGGCGCGGGGTGCTGGATATCGAGCCGGTGGGCGATGGTGGCGTGGTGGTGCTGGAGCTTTCGAGCTATCAGACCGATCTGGCCCGGGCGCTGACGCCGGATGTGGCGGTGTTCACCAACCTCAGCCCCGATCACCTCGACAGGCATGGCGGCTTTGGCGGTTATTTCGCGGCCAAGCGGCGGCTGTTTGCAGAGGGCGGGCCGGACCGGGCGGTGATTGGGGTGGATGAGCCCGAGGGGCTGTTTTTGGCCGGGCAGATGGCCGAGGGGCCGGGGGATGACCGGGTGATCCGGGTGAGCAGCGGGCAGAAGCTGGCCGGGGCCGGGTGGACTGTGTTTGCGAAGAAGGGCTTTTTGGCGGAGTGGCGCAAGGGGCGGCAGGTGGGCTCGGTTGACCTGCGCAATATTCCGGGGCTGCCGGGGGCGCATAACCATCAGAACGCCTGCGCGGCCTATGCGGCCTGTCGCACGCTGGGGCTGGGGCCGAAGGAGATTGAGCGCGCGTTCCGCAGCTTTGAGGGCCTGCCGCACCGCTCGCAGCGGATTGCCGAGGCGGGGGGTGTTTTCTTCGTCAACGACAGCAAGGCCACCAATGTGGACAGCGCGGCCAAGGCGCTGGCGGCCTTCAATGGCATTCGCTGGATCTGTGGCGGGCTGGAGAAGGAAGGCGGGCTGGAGGGCTTGCAGGGCAGCCTCGGCAATGTGGTGAAAGCCTATGTCATCGGGCGCGAGGCCGAGGGCTTTGCGATGCGGCTGGGCGCAGGTGTGGAGGCGGAAGTGTGCCACACGATGGAAGCGGCCGTGGCGCGGGCGGTGGCCGAAGCGCAGCCGGGCGAGACGGTGTTGCTGGCCCCGGCGGCGGCGAGTTTTGACCAATATGACAGCTTCGAAAAGCGGGGCGAGGACTTTGCCGAGTGCGTGCAGGCAGCCCTGCGCTGAACGCGGTCGATCCGAAATCGGGCATTGACGGCGATGCGGAAATGCAGGGTGGGCGAGGCCTGATCTGGCGGTTTTCAGGCAATAAAACTTGAGTTTTCGATCCCGTTTTTGGCCTGCGCGGGCGGTTTGGGTGCCTCGAAGTGAGGCTACAAGATGTTGTATAGGCAGGTTTTTATGCCCCAAGGGCCAGTGTGGCGAAATTTCGGCAAATTTCCGCTTTGTTTTTCCGAATCATCCTGTATATCTGGCAGCAAGAGTAGTGAGTATCGCCCCTAACAACAAAATATAGGGCGGACGTATATAAACGCACTGGCGCATAAGACGCTGGGCTACACAAAGGCGGTTATGATGCAGGCAATTGAGTTTGTGGTCCGTGATGGTGCGGGCAACCTCTCCAATGGTACTTTCGGCAATGATGGTGTTGGCTCCCGGCTGAACGTGGGCAATGGGCAGCAAGTTTCGCTGCACCTCGCTGAAGCTGACGTGAAGAGCTACACCCGCGATGGCGATGATCTGGTGATCGAGCTGGCCGATGGTTCGATGATCCGGCTGGCGGGCTATTTCGACGGCGAGAACATGCTTTACCTCTCCAAGGGCGGCGACCTGATGGCGGTGGAGCTGACCCAAGGTGCGGATGAAGAGCTTTATGCGCTTTACCAGCACGAGGCGAGCTGGGGCAAATGGAGCCCGAGTGACGATCTGATTCACTACGAAGAGCCCGAGGTGATGGCGGCACAGTTTGACACTGGGCTGCTTGGTCTTGGGGGCATCGGTGGCGGTGCGATCCCCGCGCTCGTGGGTGTTGGCGGTGTCATCACCGGCGTGGGCGGCGGTGACGATGGCGGCGGCGGTGGCCCCACCTATGACGTGACGGTTGAGCCGGGCGACTGGATCCTTGGCGGCGATGACGACCCTGAGCCGAGCTTCCCCGTGACCGGCACCGGCGTGCCGGGCGAGGATGTTGTGGTGACGGCGGGCGATGTGACCCAGGTTGTGACCGTGGGTGATGACGGCACCTGGGAGGTGATCTTCACCGGCGACACGCTGCCCGAAGATGGTGACTATGGAGTGGAAGTGACCACCAATGATCAGGGCGGCGACGAGGTGGTTCTGACCGGCCCGGACGTGCTGATCGACACCGTTGCCCCGGAGGTGACCTTTACCTCGGGCGTGGTTTCCACGGATGATTTCTTCAACGGCGACAGCTATGGCGACGGCGTTGTTGTCAGCGGCACCTCAGAGCCGGGCGCGACACTGATCGTGACCGTTGGCGGCGTGGCCACCGAGCTGGTGGTGGGCGAAAGCGGCACTTGGGAGGTCACCTTTGGCCCCGACGCTGCGCCCGAAGGTGAGTATGAAGCCGATGTCAGCGTTTACGCTGTGGATGCGGTTGGCAACTCGGCCACCTATGGCGATGTGATCGTGGTGGACACGGTGGGGGGCGTCAGCTTTGACGATCTTTCCTTCGGCGGTGATTACACGATCAACGGCACCGAGGCCGAGGGCAGCATCAGCTTTACCGGCGTGACGCAGCCGGGATCGACCGTGGTGATCAGCTTTGAGGGCGTGGACTATCCGGCGACCGTCGCTGGCGATGGCAGTTGGTCTCTTACCTTTGGCCCCGGCGAGTTTCCGGGTGGTGAATACGAGGCCACGCTGGTGGCCACGGCAACCGATACCCATGGCAATGTGACCACGGCCAGCAGCAGCTGGACGGTGGACACGGTGACGAATGTCACGCTCACCCCGGGCTTTGCGGGCGCGGATGGCGTTATCAATGCCGAGGACCGCGAGGGCGGGTTGGTGCTGACGGGCAGCACTCAGCCGGGCAACGTGGTTGAGGTGCAGATTGGCGATGCGACCTATCCGGCAACCGTCAGCGCGACCGGAAGCTGGAGCCTGACGCTTGCGCCGGGTGACATCCCCGAGGGGGCCTATACCTCGCAGATTACCGTGACCTCGACAGATGGCGCGGGCAACGTGGCCACCACCGGCGCGCCGCTTGTTGTCGACACGCTGGGCTTTGTGGAGTTTTCGGGCAATCCCGTTACCGCAGATGATGTGGTGAATGGCACCGAAGCGGGGCAGTCGATTTCGCTTACGGGCACCACGATGCCGGGCTCTTCTGTGATGATCACCATGAACGGGGCCAACTACCCTGCCGTGGTGGATGCGGGCGGCAACTGGGTTGTCACCTTCCCGCCCTCGAGCTTTCCGGCGGGGGAATACGACATGCCCGTCACCGCCACGGCCACATCGCCTGCGGGCAACGCCTCGATGGCAACGACCGTGGTGGATGTGGACACGATGGGCTGGGTGACGATTTCGGGCGCGCCGGTCACCGCCGATGACGTGGTGAACGCGGTGGAAGCGGCGGATGGCGTGACCCTCACCGGCATGACCGAGCCGGGCTCCACGGTGAATGTGCAGCTGGGCAATGTGACGGTGCCGGCCGTGGTGGCCGCCGATGGCAGCTGGACGGCAAGCTTTGCTCCGGGCCAGATTGCGCCGGGCACCTATCAAGCGCCGATCTCTGTGACCGCCACGGATGCGGCGGGCAACAGCTCGACCGCGCATGACACGCTGGCCATCGACACAGAGACCGCCGTGACGCTGAACGCCCAGGTGGAAGGCGACGGCATCATCAACGAGGCCGAGGCCGCCAATGGCGTGGTGCTGACTGGCACAGGCGAGCCGGGCGCTGCGGTTCAGGTCACCTTCGCGGGGGTCACACGACCGGCCACGGTGGATGGCGCTGGCAACTGGCAGGTGGCCTACCTTCCCGGCGACATTCCGGCGGGCGAGACCATGGCGAGCGTCTCGGTTACCGCAACGGATGCGGCGGGCAACGTGGCCACGGCGGCGGGCGAGATCGAGGTGGATCGTATCATCGACCTCACACTCGACGGGCCGATCGCGGTGGATGACATCGTCAACGAGGTCGAACATGGCGAGGGCGTGCAGCTTTCGGGCACGGTCGAGCCTGGCTCGACGGTTGAGGTCACGCTTGGCAGCGCAACGCATACGGCGGTGGTGCTGGCGGATGGCACATGGTTCACCACCTTCGCGCCGCAAGAGGTGCCAGAGGGCGACTATCTGGCCAGCATCTCAGCGGTGGCAACCGACGGGGCGGGCAACATGGCCTCGATCACCGACTCGGTGCAGGTGGATACCTTTGTGGAGCCGCTGACCATTTCCACGGTTGAGGGCGACGACATCGTGAACGCCGAAGAGCAGGCCGATGGGGTGAGCTTTGCGGGCACGGTTGAGCCCGGGTCGAGCGTGATCGTCAGCTTTGAGGGCACCACCCATGCCGCAACTGTCGATGCGGCGGGCAACTGGACGGTGGCCTTTGCCGCGGGCGAGATCCCGACGGGCGAATACACCGCCGCTGCCACGGTTGTGGCCACCGATGCGGCGGGCAACACCCGCACCGAGACCACGGATGTATCGGTGGATACCGACAACCCCGATGCGCCGGTGATCCTGAGCTTCCGTCAGGGGGGCACGGGTGTGCGCGAGATTGGCGTGGATCAGAACGACGACATCACCGAAGTTCAGCAGATCGACGGCGCGGGCAATGTGTCTGCAGTGGCCTACGATCTGGAGATCGACGACGAGTGGGGCGAGGTGATCTTTGACTTCAACGAGGCGATCCCGACCGGTTCCAACCTTGTTGTCACCTCCACCGATGCGGCGGGCAACCACGCGGGCACGCTCTTTGTGATGGAAGATCCGGGCAACTCGGTGGTTGATCTTGCCAACCCGGGCCTTGGCCAGTTCGATATTCAGGCGGTGGATTTGCAGTTTGCCTCCGAGGCGGAGCTGACGATCACGCCCGATCAGCTGGCGGAGCTTTCGGGCTTTACCAATGAGCTCGTCATTCACGGCGGCGATGATGACATCGTCAACGCTGCGGGGGCCACGGCCACCGGCGAGACGCGGGTGATCGAGGGCGAGAGCTACGATGTGTACACGCTGGGCGAGGGCACGCTTGTCGTCGACCAGGACATACAGGTGAACCCGGCGCTGGTGTGATCCCGTCAGCGTGGGAATGAGGTTACCGGGACGGCGCCCACATAGAGGCGCCGCCCGGGCAGAGGCAGGGACAGGAGGCGTGATGCGCCCCGCGAGCAGAACCATATGGATGAGCTGTGCCGTGCTGGCGCTTTTGTCGGGCTGCATGGGCGGTGGCGACACTGCAGCGCGCGGCGCGAGTGACCCGGCGGCCCCGGCCTTGGGGCAGGCGGAGGCCTCCAAGAGCACCGTTATCGCAGACCTGTTGCGCCGTCGCTCGGTGATCGCGCCGGGCAGTGCCTATGCCAAGGTGGCGGGCGCGGTGCTGGAGGCCAACAGCCGCGCCGCCGAGGCCGACCTGCGCGCCGCGAAGCTGCGGGCGGTGGCGGCAGAGAAGAACTGGCTGCCCACCATCGGCCCGAGCGTTTCGCTCACCTCGCTGGGGGATCTGGTCTCCTCCATCATTCTCGATCAGGTGATCTGGCAGGGCGGCAAGAAGAAGGCCGAGCGGGCCTTTGCGGCGGCGGATGTGGAGCATGCCGCCGTGGTGCTGGCCGAAGATACCAACGCCCGCGTGCTCTCGGCCCTTTCACTCTACCTCGCTGCCGAGCAGGGCCGCGCCGAGGCGGCGGTGGCGGCGACCGGGCTGGAGCAGATGAAGCATTTCGAGTGGGTCATGGAGCAGCGGGTGAGCGGCGGCGTGTCTGACCTCTCCGAGCTTTCAGTGATGCGCCAGAAGCGTTCCGAGGTGGAAGCAACGATGAACGCGGGCGCAGAGGCTGCGGCCACCGCGCTGGCGGAGTTGAATGCGATGTCGGTGCGCCCCCTGCAGGATGTGCGGGGCCTCGGCAAGGCCAGCGTGCCCGGCGGCGAGCAGAAGGCGATTGGTGTGCTGAAGGCCGAGGCCGACAAGACGCGGCTGGTGGCGCAGGCCAAGATCGAGCGTGCCGGATACTTGCCCGGCGTTTCGGCGCAGGCCGATCTCAGCAATGGCGGCGGGGCGCTGAACGTGGGCGCAGAAAACGGTCTGGGCTTTGGCACCGGCGCACGGCTGAAGGCGATCAAGGCGGCCGAGGAAGGCGCGGAGGCCAAGCTGGGGCAGGCGCGCGAAAAGAGCGCCCGTAGCCTCGCCGGGCTGCGCCAAGAGCTGGCCGCGACAGAGCGGCAGGCCGCCGAGCAGGCGACGCTCGCCGCTCAGGCCCGGCGCAACTATGAGATTTTCCGCCAGCAGTATGACGGCGGGCAGCGCAAGGTGCTCGACGTGGTGAACACCTTTGAAACATGGCTGGATGCCGAAACCAAGCGCGTGGCCCTGACCCACAGGGCCGCGCTGACACATTTGAAAATCGCCGCGGAGCTGGGCCTGCTGGTGGATGGGAGCCGCATATGAACGCACCGCGCACCTCGTTGAAGCTGAAGATGAGCCGCGCCGGCATTCGTGGCGTTGTGGCGGGCAAGCAGGCATTGGGCAAGATTGCCCCGCTGGCGGCTGCGGAGGCGGCACCCGCTGCGGCGCCCGAGGCCACGCCCACGCCAAACCCCGCGCCAAAGCCCAAGGGCAACCCGGCGCAGCTGAAAGCCCGCGCCGAGCTGGCCGCCACCTATGCCGGTGTACTGGGCAAGGCGCTTTTGGGGCGCGATATTGCAGAAGATATCGCGCGGGGTGGCGGGGCCGAGCGGCCGGTGACGGTGGAGGCGCTTGCAGGCGCGCTCAGCCAGGCCGGGATGCTGGCCGCCATTCGCCGCGAGGCAGAGCCACTCCCCACCACATGGCCCGCCATCGCCCAGATGAAGCGCGGCCAGCTGGTGCTGGTGCTCTCGCAGCAGGGCGATGAGCTGACGGTTTATGACACCACCGGGCCCGACAATCGCACGGTGGTGCCGGTGGAAGAGTTTGCCCCGCATTATGCGGGCCGGGTGCTGAAGGCCGAGATGCCGCTGGCCGAGGTGGCCGCCTCGCATGACACCGGCGCGAAGCAGCCGCATTGGTTTTGGGGTGAGTTCCCGCGCTTTCGGCGCTACATCGCCGAGATCGCCATTGGCTCCCTCGTGGCTAACCTGCTTGCCGTTTCGGTCGCCCTGTTTTCCCTCCAGGTGTACGACCGGGTGATCCCGCACCAGAGCATGGCCACCCTCTGGGTGCTGGCTCTGGGCGCGGGGCTTGCTATTTTGCTTGAAGGCCTGCTGAAGCTCGCCCGTTCGCGCCTGATGGATGGTGGCGGGCGGACCATCGAGTTGAACGTTCAGCGCCTGCTGATGAGCCGGGTGGTCGGCATGCGCTCGGACAAGCGCAGCCAGTCGCCCTCGGAGCTGTTTGCCACGATGCGCGAGTTTGGCTCGGTGCGCGAGTTTTTCACCGCGGGCACCATCGGGACGCTGACGGACCTGCCCTTCATCGGCCTGTTCCTGCTGCTGGTCGCCGCCATCGCCGGCCCGGTGGTGTGGGTGCTGATCATCGGCGGGGTGCTGATGGTGCTGCCCGGCTGGTTCCTCCAGCGGCGGATGATGCAGCTCACGCGCGAGACGCAGGGCGCCAATGTGAAGGCGGGCCGGGTGCTGCATGAAGCGATCTACGAGTTGGACACGATCAAGGCGCAGCGCGGCGAAGACCGGCTGATGCGGGCTTGGGACGAACTGAACGCGCTCTCCTCGCTGAAATCCTCCGAGCAACGCCGCCTTTCTGCCGCGCTCACCTTCTGGAGCCAGGGCGTGCAGCAGGCCACCTATGTGGCCGCCGTGGTGCTGGGCACTTTCCTTGTTTTCGCCGGCGACTTTACCGTGGGCACGATCATTGCCGTGGGCATCCTGACGAGCCGCACCCTTGCGCCACTGAGCCAGCTTGCGGCCACCATGTCGCGCTGGTCGAATGTGAAGCACGCGTTGAGCGGCCTTGATGCGGTGGCCGAGGCGCCGCAGGACGTGGCCGAGGGCCGCAAATATTTGCGGCGTGAGCATTTGAAGGGCAGCTACACCTTGCTGGGCACGCGCTTTGCCTATGACGAAGAGGCCGCGCCGGTGGTGGATATCTCTGCGCTGCAACTGAACGCGGGGCAGACGCTGGCGGTGCTGGGCTCCAACGGCTCTGGCAAATCGACGCTGATGAAGCTGCTCACCGGGCTTTATGCGCCCACCGAAGGGCGGGTGATGCTGGATGGCACCGACATTGGCCAGATCGCCCCCGCCGACCTGCGCCGTGGCATCGGCTACCTCGCGCAGGACGTGCGGCTGGTGGCGGGCACCCTGCGGGACAACCTCAACATGCACCTGCTGGAGCGCGATGATGACCGGCTGTTGGCGGCGCTGGACTTTGCCGGGCTGGGGCAATTTGTGCGCAGCCACCCCAAGGGGCTGGATCTGGATATTCGCGATGGCGGCGAGGGCCTGAGCGTGGGCCAGCGGCAGGGTGTGGGCTGGGCGCGGCTCTGGCTGCAAGACCCGCGTGTGCTGCTGCTCGACGAGCCGACGGCGGCCTTTGATCAGGCGCTGGAGGCGCAGATCGTGGCGCGGCTGGGTGAATGGCTGAAGGGGCGCACGGCGGTGATTGCAACGCACCGGCTGCCGATCCTGTCGCTGGCCGAGCGGATCGTGGTGCTTGGGCAGGGGCGGATCGTGGTGGATGGCAGCAAGGATGAGGTGCTGGCGCATCTCAAGCAGAGCGGCGCGGCCAAGCGCCTGCCGCTGGGCGGTGCCGCATGAGCGCTTGGAGCGCCTCTGGCTCTTCGGGGGGCGGCACCGGCTTTGACGCCCAGCTTGAAACCCGCCTCAACCGCCCCTCCCGGCTGATCTGGACGGTGGTGGCGGCGGTGGTGATCTTTCTGCTCTGGGCGGGCTTTGCCAAGGTGGATGAGATCGTGCGCGCCCCGGCAGAGCTTGTTTCGTCATCGCGCCCGCAAATCATCCAGAACCTCGAGGGCGGCATTCTGGCAAATCTGGCGGTGAGCGAGGGGGATGAGGTGGCCCCCGGCGATGTGCTGGCGCGGCTGCAGGGCACGGGCTTTCAGACCAACGTGGATGACATCCGTGACAAGATCACCGGGCTGGAGATCCGCCGGTTGAGGCTGGAGGCGGAGCTGGAGGGGATGTTTGACTTCACGGTGCCCGATGCGCTGGCGGAGCGCAGCCCCGAGATCGTGGCCTCCGAGCGGGCATTGCTGGCCGCGCGGCAGGCGGATTACACCGCCCGCGCCGATGGCGCCCGCGCGGTGCTGGCGCAGGCCGAGGAAGAGAACCGGCTGATGGAACGGATGCTGGAGCAGAAGGTGGTGGCGCTGATCGAGGTCACCCGCACCCGCAAGGCCGCCTCGGATGCGCGCGCGCGCTACGACGAGGTGGTGAGCACCGCCGAACTGCGCCGTGCGGATGAATATGCCGAGACGCTGAAGGAACTGGCGAGCCTGCGCCAGCAACTCAGGATCAGCGCCGACCAGTTGGCGCGGACCGAGATCAAATCACCGATGAAGGGGGTCGTGAACAAGATTTCCGTGTCCACCATCGGTGGCGTGGTGCGGCCCGGCGAAGAGATCTTGCAGATCGTGCCGCTGGGTGATGACCTGTTCGTGGAGGCACGGGTGAAGCCGCGTGACATTGCCACCGTGCGCCCCGGCCAGCCTGCGACCATCAAGCTCTCGGCCTATGATTACACCATCTATGGTTCGCTGAAGGGGGAGGTTTACTTTGTCTCCGCCGACACCTTCAAGGATGAGCGCCGCCCCGAGACGGAGCCGCATTACAAGGTGGTTCTGAAGATCGACGACAGCGCCCGCACCGCACGGCAGGCCAGCATGGAGATGCGGCCCGGGCTGGTGGCGGATGTGGAGTTGCACACCGGCGAGAAGACCATCCTGAGCTATCTCACCAAGCCGCTGACCAAGGCGGGCGAGGCCTTTCACGAGCCGTGAGCGTGGTGGGACAAGAGGGAGAGTACATACCCGCGTCGGTGGCGGATATCAAAGGGCAGCTCGGTTCGTTTCTTATTGTCTGGTCCACGTTGGAGAAGGCGCTGGACGAGGAGCTTGAGGAGCTAGATAGCCGTTCTTCTCGCCTACTCTTTGGACAGAAACTTGAACGCTGGGAGTCAGCGCACGCCGCGTTTGGCGAGGGCCGGCCAGATCATGCCGAGTTGTCAACTCTGGTAGCGCGGCGGATGAGGGCCGTGTTGGCTTTCAGAAACCGGGTGGTCCACGGGCTGGAGGGGGTGTGGGCCAATTTCCCCGGTTGCGATGAGCCCGCCGGATTGCGCACTCGGCTGAACGACACCCTTCAGTTCCATTCGATGGAAGAGCTAGAAAGGGAAATCAAGGTGATGGCCAGCCTGCCGCGCGCTCTTGGCCTGTTGCGTTCTGCCACGAAGGAGACCAACCCGTTCCAGCTTCGGGAAACCTACCGCGCCTTTCGATCCGATTGCTTGCCCTTTTTGAGCGATTAGGCCAGCGCGTCTTCCCACGCCTCCAGCACGCCCTCCGGTGGGGCCAAGCCGTCGTCGTAGCTGATCGCCTCATTGCCATAGTGCGCCACCAGCCCCACTATTCCTTCGGCCAGCAACCGTGCCCCCAGCGGGCCAAGCCGCCCTTCGGAGGCCAGCAGGGCCTTTTCGCGCCAGAGGTAGAACCACAGCGGCGTGCGCTTGTGCAACTCGTCCTCGACCAGCACCGCGCCTGCATCGCCCCGGCTGAGATCGGCGGGTTCGAGGCGGGGCATCAGGGGGAAGCGTGCTTTGCGCGTCGCATCGGACTGGCGCAGGGCCGTCAGCACGCCCTGCGCGGTGGGAATGTTCAGCCAGTAGTTGATGGCAAGGTGGCGCGACGAGGGTTGGCGGAAGGGGGCCGCCGAGAGCAGGGCCGCTGCAAACTCCAGCGGCATCACCGGCCCCTCGGGCGCATTGGTGAAGAGCGGCGCGCGGGCCTCGCGCACGGCAGAGATCATGGCACCATCGCAGAGCGCGGGCAGCAGCCGGTTGAGCAGCAGCCAGTGCAGCGCGGAGGCCGGATCGGGCAGGGCAGCGAGCGCTTGTTGCACCCGCGTGGCGGGCGGCGGCAGCACCGGGTCGGGCCGGGGGGCAAAGGGGTGGGCCTGCACGAGGTAATGCGACATCGCCTCGCGGTCGAGCGGCAGCAGGGCCTCGCTGGCAAAGTCGGGCGGGCTGATCCGCGCGCGCTCGGTGGTGACGAAGCAGAGCGCGGCCTGCGCGGCGAGCGGCACAAGGGCCAGCGCCTCGGTACGGGTGCCGCCCCATGCGATCTCCTCGCCATCCATCGCGTTGCCGAGCCGGGTGAGAAGCTGGTTGAGACCCAGCCGCTCTTCATCGGCGGCATCGGGAAAGAAATACCCCGGACGAAGCGCCCAATCCGGTGCTGTATCGGTGTCGGGTGCGGTGTCGGGGCGGGGCCCGACGTCTCCATTGGCGAGACAGATCTTCAACTCAAATGTCCTTCAACTGGCCCCTGAAAATACGATTGGGCCGATATGCGCTGCATTGACTACCGCTGCCCGGCCACGCTGCCGGGCTGCGGGGGGAGGGCGCGGGCACCAAGCCGCGCCACATGCTGGGTTTCGTTGGCCGCTGGCCAGAGCGCGGGGCCGGGAGGCGCAAGGCCGAGGTAACCGTCGGCCAGATAGCGCGCGTATTGCGGCGCGGCGACGGAGCTTCCGTTCATCGGCATCCGGCTTCCCGAGGCCGCCCCGGCGCCGATCACGCCGGGGCAGACGGCGGAGCGGTCGCCCTCGGCGGAGTGGTCGGGCTTGCGCATCGGGGCGGTGGCGGCGGCGGCATAGGGCGCGGCGGCGCGTGGGGGGTGCCCGGCCAGAGGCGCGTAACCGGGCGCACCGGGCAGATCGCCAAGCGCGGCAAAGCCCTTGGCCAGCCGTTCGTCGCGCGTTGTCGAGGGGCCGACCACCTTGCTCGCCCGGCCGGTTGCAATGCCGTTGAGGCTGCCCTCGCGCTTTACCACCGAGGAGCCGCTATCATAGACGGCCACGCCGCCCATCGCATCCCAGCGCTGGTAGGCCGGGTCATCGAAGTAGCTTTGCCGCCCCTGTCGCCGGTAGCCGAGGGGGGCGTCATCGCGCTGAATCCAGGCTTCGATCCGCTCGCCTTCGGAGATTCGCGCGCGCAGTTCCACCGTCCAGAGGCCGGAGGGTGCGCCGGGGCGGGCGACGGCGGCGGGCATGCAGGAGGGGGCGAGGGCGATGAGCACGCGCTTTTTGCGGGCGATGCCGTCGAGCGCCTTCTGGCCCTTCTGCCGGTCAAGCGAGATGCGCCCGATGACGGCGGTTGGGTCTGCGGCCTCGTGGATTACCACGGCCTGTTTGGCGTTGAGGCCGGTGACGCGTGTGGGCGTGCCGCCGGGCGGGGTGAGCCAAAGCTCCACCCCGGCGGCGTTGCGCGGCATCCAGAGCTCAAGGAAATTGGAGCTCTCATCCCCCGGCTGCACGCGCCAAGGCAGGGCGAGGGCGGTTTTGGCCGTGCGGCCTGCCGCGCCGCCTGCCACCTCGGCGTGGCCGCGCGCCAGAAGCCGGTTGCCCGCAGGCAGCACAACCTCAACCTCGGCGCGCCCCGGCTTGGTCGGGAATTGCCGCGCCAGCCGCTCGATATGGGCCTGCACCAGCGTATCAATCGCCCGCTCCAGAAAGTGCAGCCCGTTGTGCGGCCCGCCGGAGAGCGAATAGGAAAAGTTGATGACCACCGGAATCGGGAAGCCCTCGGCCAGTGACATCAGCCAGGCCCGGTCAAGGATATGCGCCGCGCCCGCAAGTACGAAGGGCGACATGAAGGCCCCGGATGTGGCCATGGTGACGGCGGCGGGCAGTTGCACGGTGAGCAGGCGCAGATGGTCGGGGCCGTCGCCCGCCGCGAGAGAGGCGACATGGGTGCCGTGCGAGAGACGTTGCGCAACGGTATGCACGCCCGCGCGGGTAAAGTCGCCAAGGCCGAGGGCGGCGAGACGGTCGACCTCGGGTTTGGGGCCTGCGGCAAGCTCGGCGTCGATCTCGGCCTTGGTCAGCTCGCGCCCGAAGGGCACGGTGGTGGGGCCGGTGGGCGCGGCGGCATCTTGCACCCATGCAAAGTCCACCCGGGTGCGGCCGGACGCATCGTGGAAGGCGCTGTGGGCCGGGTTGATGCCGTCGTCGATCACGCCGACGATGGTTGCCGTGGCTTCGGGCAGGCCCTGCGCGGTGTATTCCATCACCCGCTGGTTGCCGGTGGGCAGGGAGACCTTGCGCAGCGGGGCGCGAAAGCGGAGCGTGTCACGTGAGGCTGTGCGCGCCTCGTCTTCGGCCTCCTCAGCCTCGGCCTCTGCCAGCTCGCCTGCCTCGTCCATGTCAGGCGGGGCCGCCAGCTGCCTCTTGCCGCCCTCGGCCGGGGCCAGCAGACTGAAGCTGTTTTTCTCCGGGTCAAAGGGCGCGATAGACTGGAAGGTGCCCTGCGCGCTTTCGGTATTGCCGTCGATGTTGACCGACCGGGTGAGCAGTACCACGTCAGTGTCGCCCTCCATGCGGAAGGGCTCGGGCAGATCCTCGATGTCGCCCGCCTGCATGGTGTCGACGGTGAACATGTAGCGGAAGTCCTGCGGATCATCGCGGTCTTCGGTTGCGGTCAGGTCAAACTCCAGCGCGTAGCGGAGCGACCATGCCGAGTAGGGGTCGAACATCGCGGTGACGCCTTCAGGGTCGTCCTCGGGGGTGAAGCTGAGCGTGTCGGGCATGGCGCGGGCCTTTGTTGGGGTGGGGAGGGCAGGGGCGAAGGATCAGGCGTCTGCCCATTCCTTCCGCGCCTCCGACCAGAGCCAGGAGAGCATCGGCGCGGGTGACACCCCGGCCACGGCTGCGCCGCGTGTGATCAGCGTGCCGTGGGTCTTGGGCGCATCCGCCGCGAGGTCGTAGACCTTGGACAGGTGATAGTCTTCATCGCCGATGCCGACGCCGTTGAACTCTGCCTCAGACACCGCCGCGCCGTTGGCCCCGGCCCGCTGGGCGAGATAATCGGCCAGAGTGAAGCCAAGCGCGGCCCCGGCGAAGTTGTCTGCCGGAAAATGCACCCCGGCGACCGTGCGATTGACGGTGATACGCGCTGCCGTGGCCATCAGCAGCTCGCTTTGCTTGGGCAGGGCGGCCTTGCCCTTCAACAGATGGATCAGCAGCCGCGCAACACAATGGCTTTCGGTGGCGTGGCCCGAGGGCAGGGCGCCGTGGCCGGGCGTGGGGATGAGCGGCATCATCTGGGCCGAGAAGCGATCGGGGCGCAGGCAGGCGAGGCGCTGCTTGAACTGCATCTCGGTGCTGATGGTCGCCGCCTGAACCACGCCGATCAGCTCCAGCGTATATTTGTGGATCCCCGCCCGCAGCCCGAGAATGGGCTGGAAGAAGGTCATCGCGTAACCGACCTGATTGAAGATCTCCGCGGCCCGGTCGACCCGCAGGTCGGCGTAGTTGTGCACCACCGCCGTTTGGGCGAGGAAGTCATCGGGGGAGGGGCGGGTGAGTTTGACGAGGCGTTTGTATTCGGTTCCGGGCGGGGTATCGGCATCGCCGCCCGAGGTTTCGAGGTGGAAGGCCGCGCAGCTCTCGCCCGAACCGGTGACACCGATGGAGCCGACGGTCTCACCGAGGATCATGTTGAGGCGCTCGGTGGTGCCCCATTCGGAGAGGGTTGCCACATCATTGGCGGGCATTTGCGTGGGGGCGTTGGCGAGGGCCTCGTAGGGCCCGGCGATCCCGTCCCGGCTGGTGAGGATCGAGCCGGACATGCCGGGCGAGTAGCCGCCGCCCACGCCAGCCACGCCCGCGACACCAGCAACTCCGGCGACACCCGCCACACCGGCAACGCCAGCAACCCCGGCAACGCCTGCCACCCCGGCGACACCTGCGACACCCGCGACGCCAGCAACACCGGCCACTCCGGCGGAAGTTGAAGCAATAGACATCCTGAAAATCCCCTTGTTGAACTAGTTCGGTATTCCAGCCTCCCGAAGGGCGCTGGCCCAGGTTCGCCCGCTCTCGTAATCGGCGGCGGGGTGATCCCTGAGGTAATTTCTGATGGTGAAGGACGGGTCGGCCCGCAGCAGGGTTTCTGCGGTTTCGCGGGCCTCCTGCATACGGCCGAGCTGGTGCAGCGCCACCACGCGCGCGCGCTGGCTGGAGGCGTGGCGGCGGTTGGCGCGGATCGAGCGATCGGCCAGTACCAGCGCCCCCTCCGGGTCGCCCGCCGTCAGCTTGGCGGCGGCGGAGAGCGCATCATAGAAATAGGCCTGCGGATCGAGCGGCGAGAGCGCCCGGGCGCGGTTGGTGAAGGTCACGGCCTTGTCGCCATCGTCGGTGAAAGCGTGGAGCACGCCCTTGAGCAGCCAAGCCATGGCGTTGTTCGGGTCCAGCTCGATTGCCTCGTCAAACCGGCGCATGGCAACGTCGTGGCGCTTGAGAAGGTTGTTGTTGACCAGCCCGTCCATGGTGAGCGCAAAGGAGCTGTCGGGCTGGAGATCGAGCGCGCGGGCGGTGTGGACGCGGGCATTGACGGCATCTTCATCCAGCCGCGACGACCAGCCCTGCACCACCGAGAGCACATGCCACTTGCCCATCCAGCTGTGCAGCACGGGGCTGTCGGGCACGCGCTCGATGACCTCTTTAAGATAGGTCTTGGATTTGGCGAAGCTTTGCACCGAGAGCCGGTGCATGAGGGTGATCGAGCTCATCAGCAGGGCGTGGCTGTCGACGTCGGGCAGCGGCGAGGTGGCGGCAAGGTCGAGCGAGGTATCCATCACCGCCCGGCCTATCTCGGCGGAGAGGCCACCCACCAACTCGTCGCCACCGCGCAGAAAATCAGACATCGAGCTGGTCAGTTCGCGGGTCCAGCTGATGCGGCCTGTCTTGATGTCGATGAAGTCGGCGTTGAGCATCATCTTGTCGCCTTGGGTGCGGTAGTTTCCGGCGACCACATAATCGGCGTCGAGCTTGTCGCGGATCTCTTCCAGCGCCACCGAACGGGCATCGAGCGTGCGGCAGGAGAGGTGCGAGATCACATCGAGCATGTGCGAGCGCGAGAGCGACCGGCTGATCTCTTCGGAGAGCATGTCGCCCAACTGCACCGGCCCCTGATAGCCACGCGCGGTGGCGAAGGGCAGGATGGCGATGGAGGGTTGCAGGTGAATCCCGCGGTTGAGGATTTCCTGCGCCACCCGCCCGGGCCTTGTGCGGGCCACGGCTGAAAGCACGGTGCGGTTGCTTTTGCGCTGGCCCTCTATCCACTCTTCAAAGCCGTCTTCGGCGATTTCGGTGCCTTCGAGAAAGTCGCCATCCTCCAGCGTGCCGGTGATGCGGATGCGTTCGAGGTGCAGGCTGATCTCGGAATTGTTTACCTCGAAGAGATCGTTGAAATCTTCGCCGAAGAGGTTGCGCAAGTCGGTCAGGGCGCGGCGCAGGGAGGCCCGGCCATGCTCGTGCCCGGAGCGGCCCCAGAGCATATCTTGCAGCCAGGCGCGGGTGCGGGTGCCCTCGGGCGCCGTGG
This sequence comes from Vannielia sp. ABF1_015, assembly GCF_056160745.1. Lineage (NCBI taxonomy): Bacteria > Pseudomonadati > Pseudomonadota > Alphaproteobacteria > Rhodobacterales > Paracoccaceae > Vannielia > Vannielia sp. ABF1_015. The sequence continues at coordinate 685,477 of NZ_JBSWXT010000002.1, read as the reverse complement.
CCAGCATGGCCAGCATGGCGCGGATCTTGGTGGAGCGGACGCGAATATCATCGCCGTCTTCCCAGGACAGCGCAAACACCCCGAATAGCCGGATGCACATGACCCGCACATCGACAGCTTGTGTCGCGGCGCTTGGCTGCTGTGCTTCCTGCGGCTGAATCATCAGACGTCCCCCTAGCAATGACGTAAGGTTAACCAGATGAAGCCTCTTGAGAAGGTGGCTTCACGCTTTATTCACGATACCTGTTAACGCCCGTCAGCGCGACTTTTTTGGGCGCGGGATGAAAGGTTTGGCACTGGTGCTTCGGAAGTGACTGCGCGAGGGTAGGGGCATGGCAGAAGAAAGTGAGAGAGCGTTTGCCGCACGTGCGGCGGTGCGGGCGGAGGCAGAGTTGATCTTCCGCGCAGGGGTTGCAGCGGCTGATCCGGAGGCTGCGGTGGCGCGTGCGCTGGAGGCGGAGGGCTGGCAGGGGCGCATGGTGATCGCCGTGGGCAAGGCGGCCCCGTCGATGATGCGCGCGGCGCTGGCCCGCGTTGGGCCGGTCGAGGCGGCGCTGGTGGTGACCAACCCGGAAAACGCCTCCGAGGTGCCCGGTGCCCGGGTGATGCAGGCCGCCCATCCGGTGCCCGACCCGGGCGGGCTGGCGGCTGGCGAAGCAGTGCTGGAGATGCTGGCGCAGGCCGGGCCAGAAGACAGGGTGCTGGCGCTCATCTCTGGCGGCGGCTCGGCGCTGCTGCCCGCGCCGGTGGAGGGCGTGAGCCTTGAGGACAAGGCCGCGGTAAACGCCGCGCTGCTGGCCTCGGGCGCGGATATTCACCAGATGAACCTCGTGCGCCAGCAGCTTTCACGCCTGAAGGGCGGCGGCTTTTTGCGGGCGGCGGCCCCGGCACAGGTGCGGGCGCTGATCTTGTCGGATGTGCTGGGCGATGACCTTTCGACCATCGCATCGGGGCCCACCGCCCCGCCTATTGGCACCCGCGAAGAGGCCGTGGCGCTCTGCGAGACTCTGGGCATTTGGGCCGGGCTGCCGGCCTCTGTCCGGGCGCATCTGGAGGCCGAAGCACCGGAGTTGCCCGCCCTGCCGCCGGCACAGAACGAGATTGTCGGCTCCAACGGGGTGAGCCTTGCCGCGATGGCGCGGGCCGCGCCGGGCGCGCGGGTGGTGCAGGAGGCGTTGGAGGGCGACGTGAACGCGGCGGCGCAGGTGGTGGTAGAAGCCGGAAACGATGGCCCCGGGATCATCCTCTTCGGCGGCGAAACGACGGTGCGGCTGGGCGAAAACCCCGGGCTGGGCGGCCGCAATCAGCAACTGGCGCTAAAGGTGGCCGAGCTGGCCGACTGGCCGGGGGACTGGGTGTTTCTCAGCGGCGGCACCGATGGCCGGGATGGGCCGACCGATGCGGCGGGCGGCATGGTGGACCATGGCACCAAGGCGCGGATGGAGGCGGCAGGCAAGAGACCGGCGGACTACCTTGCGCGCAACGATGCCTATCACGGGCTGAAGCTGACGGGGGATCTGCTGATGACCGGCGCGACCGGCACCAACGTGGCCGATCTGCAGGTGTTGATCCGGCGGTAAAGGTCGGGCTCAGGCCCTACCGCGCATCACTCGCCTTCGTGGCCCTCTGGCCCGGTGTCGATCAGCCAGCCGCCGGGGCCGGCGACGCTGTCGGGCAGAAAATGCGACACGGTATAGAGAACTTCGCGCAGCAGAACGCAGACGAGAAATGCTGAGATCACCTGTCCGATGGTGATGGTGTAAAGAAATTCCATGGGTCCACTCCCCTATACCGATAGGGGCAAGCTCGCTGGCAAATGGGGCGAAATAGAGACGGGCGGTGGACGTGGAAGGGGCCTTTTGCGGGGTTTTCCGGTGTTCCGCTACGTCACTTTTGCGCTGCCATAGGTTGATGTGGCGCTTTCTGTGGCATCGGGCTGGATGAAAAAAGGGGCAAGCTCGGCGGCTTGCCCCTTTTGCTGTGCGGGTCTGCTCGGCGTGGGCAGATTGCCCACCCTTACCGGTCAGGCGAGCTGGTAGTCGAAGGCGTCGTCTTTCACATCGACCGTCACCGATGCCAGTTCTTCGCCGCCCACGGCCTTTTCGAGGATCGCGCGGGAGAGGTCGGGCAGGATGGTTTGGGTGATGATGTTGTCGATCATCCGGCCGCCCGAGTCCGGGTCGTTGCACTGGCTGACGATGTGGTCGATCACCGTGTCGGTATAGGTCATCGTGGCGTTGTGGTTGCCCTTCACGCGCTTGACGATGGAGCCGAGCTTGAGCTTGGTGATCATCGCCAGCACATCCTTGGAGAGCGGGTAGTAGGGGATGGTGACGATCCGGCCCAAGAGCGCGGGGGGGAAGACCTCGAGCAGGGAGGGCTTGAGCGCATCGGCCAGCGCCTCGGCATCGGGCCGGGCCTCGCCTTGGGCGCACATGTCCATGATCACATCGGTGCCCGCGTTGGAGGTGAGCAGGATCAGGCAGTTCTTGAAGTCGATGGAGCGGCCCGAGCCATCCTCCATGTGGCCCTTGTCGAAGACCTGAAAGAACAGCTCATGCACATCGGGGTGGGCCTTTTCGACCTCGTCGAGAAGCACAACGGAGTAGGGCTTGCGGCGCACGGCCTCGGTGAGACGGCCGCCTTCGCCGTAGCCGACGTAGCCCGGAGGGGCGCCCTTGAGCAGGGCGACGGTGTGGGCCTCCTGATATTCCGACATGGCAATGGTGATGACGTTCTGCTCGCCGCCATAGATCGCCTCGGCCAGCGCCAGCGCGGTTTCGGTCTTACCCACGCCGGAGGGGCCGGCGAGCATGAAGACACCGATGGGCTTGCCCGGGTTGTCGAGCTTGGCGGTGGAGGTTTCGATGCGCTTGGCGATCATCTCCAGCCCGTGATCCTGCCCGCAGACGCGTTCCTTGAGCCGGTCGGCGAGGGTGAGGATGGCTTGCAGCTCGTCGGCCACCATGCGGCCCACGGGGATGCCTGTCCAATCGCCCACGACCGAGGCCACGGCCTGATAGTCGACGTGGGAGTAGATCATCCGGTCGTCGGCATCGCGGGCATCGAGCTCTGCCACCTTGGTGGCGAGCGCCTCGCGCAGCTTGGCGGCGTCGTCGCCGGTGGCGGGGGCGGCGTGTTCGGCGGGGATTTCGACCGGCTCGGCGGGCGCCTCATCGGCGGCTTCGCCTTCGCTTGCCGTCTCTTCGATGGCGGCGGCTTCCTCGGGGGTGGGGGGCACCTCTCCCGGTTCATCCACCGGCAGCGTGGCGTCGCCCTGTCCGGTAAGCTGGGCGCGCAGTTCCAGCACCTCCTGCACGATGGCCTTTTCGTCCTCGTACATCTTCTCGGCGGCGGCCAGATCTTCTTTGGCCTTCTCGATTTCCGTCTTCACTTCCGCCATGCGCTCATCGGCGGTTTCGCCAAGCTCGGACTGGCGCTCCTTGCCCAGCAGCTCGGCCTCGTACTTGGAAATCGTCGCCTTCAGGTCTGCCACCTTGGCGGGCGTGGTGCTTTGCGAAATCGCCACGCGGGCGGAGGCGGTATCGAGCAGGCTCACCGCCTTGTCGGGCAGCTGCCGAGCGGGGATGTAGCGCGAGGAGAGCTGGACGGCGGCAACGATGGCCTCGTCGGAGATGCGCACCTTATGATGCTCTTCCATCGGTTTCATGATGCCGCGCAGCATGTAGCAGGCGCGCTCGATATCGGGCTCATCGACGGTGATGGGCTGGAAGCGGCGGGTGAGGGCCGGGTCTTTCTCGAAGTACTTCTGATACTCCATCCAGGTGGTCGCGCCGATGGTGCGCAGCGTGCCACGCGCCAGCGCGGGCTTCATCAGGTTGGCGGCATCGCCGGTGCCGGCGGCCCCGCCCGCGCCGATCAGCGTGTGGGTTTCGTCGATGAAAAGGATGATCGGGGTGGCGGAGCCCTGCACCTCGTCGATGAGCTGGCGCAGGCGCTGCTCGAACTCGCCTTTCATCGAAGCACCGGCCTGCATCAGGCCCATGTCGAGGGACATCAGGCGGTTGCCCTGAAGCTGCGGAGGCACGTCGCCCGAGGCAAGGCGCTGGGCGAAGCCTTCAACCACGGCGGTTTTGCCAACGCCCGCCTCGCCGGTGAGGATCGGGTTGTTCTGGCGACGGCGCATCAGCACGTCGATGATGTTGCGGATCTCGTCGTCGCGGCCCACGATCGGGTCCATCTTGCCCGAGCTGGCCTGCGCGGTGAGGTCGACGCAGTAGCGATCCAGCGCGCCGGTGCCTTTGGAGGCGGTGTCACCACCCTCGCCGCCGCCACCACCGGAGGACAAGCCGGAGCCATCCATCGGGCGCTGATCTTCCTCTTCGGACATGGCCCAGACGCCGCGCGCGTCATTCACCATCGTCTCGACGTTCAGCCCGCCGAGGGTGGGGGAACATTCCTTGAGGGCGCGGAGCAGTTCCTTGCTCTTCAGCGTGGCGACCAGCAGGTGGCCGGTGCGGATTTGCGGCTCTGCGAAGAGCAGGGTGCCGTAGTGCCAGCCGCGATCCAGCAGGTCGATCACGCCTTCGGCAAAGCCGGGCATCTCGGTGACGTTCTTGCGGTAGTCGTCGATCTTTTTCTGAAGCTCGCCAAGCACCTTGGAGCGGTCGATGGAGTAGTTTTGCAGGGCAACGGAAATGTCGCTTTTTTCATTGGCCACCATATGGAAAAACCAGTGGCTTATCTCGACGTTGCGGTTGCCCTCACTGCGCGCGTGGCGGTGGGCTTTCATGAAAGCGTCATAGCCGGAGCGGTTGAGCTTTCCGGCGACTGTTTCGAGGCTCACGTCTGACATTGTTCGGTCCGTCCCTATTGAAATGCTTGTTCTTTACTCGGTTTGAATGTCGCCGATCACAGCCTGATGAAGGCTGAAACGGGCGTCTGAAACATAATCATCTTCACGGCTGCCCTCGTCGTCGGCCTTCAGCGGCGTCCAGGTGGTATACCCCAGCCGCCCCTTGGTCCCGAGCTGGGCCTTGGGGCACAGCTGACGGGGCAGGGCGAGCTCGACGTCGAAATCAATCTGCTCACCCAGATAGAACCTTACCATATCTGCGAGCCGTTCAAACATTTCTCCGCCGGGCAGGAAGCTCTCGTAATCTTCGAGCTGCTCGGTGCGGATCTCGATGGCGGCCTTGTCGTTGATCGAGTAGACCCGGCGACCGGCGTAGGTGTTGCGGCCAAGGTCGGCCCCCGCCTGACCGAGGCGGGTGAGGTCGCTTTCTTCGAACTCCAGCCAGATACCCTCGCGTTCGCGGATCTTGACGTCAACGCCGAGCACCCCTTCGAGCACCTGTTGCAGGCGTTTGGCCGATTTGACACGGCTGGCCATGACCCCGGCAAAGGGCAGCTTGGCGATGTCTGGCACTCTGTCGCGGTCGCGGAAGGGGGCGGTGCCGATGCCGATGGTGGAGCCGACATAGGCGGCGAACCGGTCCTCTTCGGGGCGGTCGAACTGGGCGATGGGGCGGGCATCGGCCCAGACCCGGTGGAAGAGCTGCAGGAAGCGCGTGGCAAAGATATCGGCGAAGCGCACGAAGGCATCATCGCCCGCCTCCTGCCAGCGCATGGCCTCTGCCGTTGTCAGGATGGGCAGTGGGCCTTGCGGGCCGAAGTAGCCAAGAAACCGCGTGCGCAGGCGCGGAATTTCGTCTTCGCGAACCTCGAAGGCCTTCACGTTGGAAGCGGGAAAATCCAGAAACGGATCCTGCCCGATGTTCACGATTTCCTGGTTGAGCACCTGACTGCGGCCAATTCGGGGCCTGTCGGGATACATCCGCTCCATCTCGCGCAGGAGCGCGTGGATGTTGAAGCGGTAGGGCTCGGCCTCGAGCATCTGGCGGCGCGTCTGCGCCTCTTCCAGTGGCACCGGCTTGGCCTCATCGGCCACGGCTTTGCCCTTTTTGCTCACAGCAGCGGCCCGGTGCCCGAGCGGGGCGCAAAGCGCATCACCTCGCCCCGGCTGTCGGAGACGAGCACCGTCTCGGTGAAGCTGTTCATATGGGCGTAATCGGCAAAGAACCTGTCGAGCACCGCGCCCAGAAGCATGATGCCGGTGCCCTCGAAGGCGCGTTCGTCAAACCGCAGGGTGACCTCGGTGCCGCGGGCGGCGTGGTAGCCGTCTTCGCGGCGCAGTGAGCGGGTGATGGGGCGGGAGTTGATGCCGTTGATGCCCCGGATCTGCCGCTCGGTCACGGCATCGCCGATGTCGGAGAACAGGCCAAGCAACTCGCGCAGCCCGCCTGCCGGGTCGTCGCTGTGGCGGTCTTTCAGGCCCAATTGGTTGAAGCTGAGCAGGTTGACCAGCCGCCACATGACCTCGCCGTGATGGCCGATGCGCGGATCGTTGTGATCGAGATCGGCTATCGACGCGCGCGGCGGGGTGGGGCCGGAGATACAGGCGAGCGGCACGTTTACATCGTCGGTCAGCCGAAAATCCACCTGGCTCTGCCCGATGGGCAGCTGCTGCACGAGGTGACGGTTGGAACAGAGCGCGATGACTTGCAGCCGCTGCACCCGCTCCTCGTCGTCCAGCCCGGCGGGCTCGTAGATGCTGAGGTAAGTCTCGGTGCCGACGTAATCGCCGCCAAAGCCAAAGCGCCGCTCTTTCTCGGTCAGGCGGCGGGGCTTGCGCCGGTGGCTGTAATAGAGCGCATCACCGGGGCGCACCTCTCCGTCGGGCTGCGAGTAGAGGCGGTTGACGCGCACCTTCTTTCGCATCCCCGGATAGTGGGCGTAGACTTCCTTGAGGCGGTGAACCTCGTAATTCACCGAGGGGCTGCTGTCGGGGACGACGAGATATTCGTTGAACTTCGGGTCTGGCCGCACGCGGCTGCAACGCTCCTCAAAGAGGTTCACGGCGGGCGAGGCGAAGAGGCGGAAGTGGCTGGGCTCGATCAGGGCCGCGAGTTTGGGCTGGCTCTTGTCGAACTCGATCAGCACATCGAACATTGGCGCGGGGATACGGGCCAACAGGCGGCGCAGCCCGCGCATGCGGAAGCCAAGGAACTTTTGCGGCAGGATCCAGTATTCGCGCAGGTGCGAGAAGCCCTCGAAGATCTTGTCTTCCTCGGGGAACAGCCGCTCTTCCTCGCGGAAGCCCACCTGCTCCAGAAAGTCAGGCGGGCAGGGCAGGAACACCGGGTCTCCCGAGCGATCAAGGTAGCGCAGGGTGACGCGGCAGGTGTCGGCAAAGAGCTGTTCGTAGAGCGTGACCATATCAGCGCGGGGGCCGTTGAGGTAAACCGGCAGCTCGCGGGCCTGGATCTCGTTGACCAGCGCGGGCTTGTCGCCCTTCTTGGGGGGGAGCTCGGGATCACGCTCTTCGTTGTCGGTGCGGCGCACGAAGCGCAGGCGCAGGCCGGATGCGGTTTGGCGCAGCACATCGAGCCCCAGCGCCTGCATCGGGCCGGGCGAGGGCATGTAGGTGGCGGTATCAATGTCGAGCGGCCAGAGCGTGAGCGGTGATGACAGCCGGAAGCGGGCCGACACGCGCTGCTCGCGCTCCACATAGGTGGCATCCAGATAGGAGCCGGCGGGGAAGCTCTCGCCCTTGATCAGATCCTTCTCGGTGTAATCCGGCTTTGCCTGCACGATCATCGCCGAGGGCGTGGGCGCGAGGTAGTCGGGCATGAGCTGGTCGAGCAGGGCGGTGGTGAAGGTTTCAAACTCGCCCTGAACCGCAACCTGAATCCGCGCGGCCATGAAGGCGGTGCCTTCAAAGAGCCCGCCCAAGCCCGGGTCCAACTTGTCTTCGGTCAGCCCGCCGAGACGCTCGGCAATGCCCGGATACTCCTCGGCAAACTCCTTGGAGCGCTCGTAGAGGATCGCCAGTTCCTTGTTGTAGGCGTTTAGGAATTCGCGGTTCATCCGGCGCCTTCGATATTCGAGAATTTCATCTTGCCGGAGCCTACGTCGATTTCGGCCACAAATTCGAGCGGAATATCAACCGGCTTGCAGGCCATCTCGGCGTTGATGTCGAACATCAGCTTCTGGTTCACGTCGTCGAATTCCTCGCGCAGCTGCACATCCATCGTTTCGGGCACGAAACGTGGCTCATGGTTGAGCAGGGCACGGGCGAGCTGCTGGGGCACGCGCTGAACCTGAATATCCTCGGAGGTGAGGTTGGAGAGATCCACCACCCCGTAGTTCAGCACCGATTTCTGCACGTATTCGAGGTCGTCCACATCCATGCAGGCATCGAGGTTGATGGTGTTGGCGAGTTGCACGAGATCAATTTCGAGGTTGCGGCGCAGCTGGGCTTCATTGGCGCCACGACGGCGCACGGCGGCGCGATCTGTCAGAACGCGCTGGCCATCCTTGTAGCTGGTGCCATCAACCTTGGCATCGCGGGCACGAAACGCCTCGCGGAAGGCATACATGATCGGGATCTGCAGCTGTTGCTTGGCTTCGCGTGCCATGGGGCCTCGCATCGGGTCAATTGAGCTTTTCCGGTGGGCGCCGGGACTGCGCGCCGGGGGAGTGCCCGAACGCAACGTCAACGTTAGCGCCCGCAAGGGGTGCCGTGAAGGGGGAAGGGGCGGAGTTTTTCGTGAAATTCGCCGCCTTTGCGTGCAGCGGCTCAGCTGACGCCCGTGGCCACGTTATACTGCGCCATGGTTGTGCCCATGTCGGTGCCGTCTTCATTCTGTATGCGATACTCGACGGTGATTTGGCGGTAGCAAAGGCTGCCCGTCTCGACCATCTGGTCGTCTTTCCCCGCGCCTCCGAACTCCATGTGGGACACCAGGGCATGGTTCAGCTTTATGGTGAAATAGGGCAGCGGGGCGCCGCCGGTGGCCTTGGTGACATGGATCAGCACTTCGTCGTAGTGCTCGCCGAGGCAGAGCTTGCGCACGAGGCCCGGGGAACACTTGTCGCAGAGCTTGGTGAACGTCAGGTCATCCATCGAAACCTTGCCCGCGCCGCCGCCGCGGCCGGTTCCGAGGGTGGTGGACTGGCTGCCGCCGAATTCCATGCGCAGCAGGTCGATCCAGCCTTCATAGCCTTCAACGACGCACTCGCCTTCGACACCGTCCATTTTCATGTAGAGAGCTGTCGCCATGAATGGGCTCCTCCAGAATGATTTTGCGTAAAGGTCTTGGGTCTTGAATTAACTGGCGCGGGCAAAAAACCGCCCGGCGCGGAAAGTATGACAACTGCCTGACGTTTGGGCAAGCTATGAAACGCCTGCGGCGGGGCAGTGACGGGGCAGGGAAAGAGCGGGCACAAAAGAAAACGGGGCGCATCTCTGCGCCCCGCCTCTGTAACGTCTGACAGAACCCGGTTGGGATCAGATGCCAGCGCCGGTGGCCACGTTGTAGCCAGCGGTGGTGGTGCCCATCTCGGTACCATCCTCGTTCTGGATCTTGTACTCCACGTCGATCTGACGGTAGGCGAGCGAGCCGCTTTCGGTCATCACGTCCTGGCCGCCTGCACCGCCGAAGCTCATGGAGGAAACCATGGCGTGGGTCAGCTTGATGGTGAAGTAGGGCAGCGGCTTGTCGCCGGTTGCTTTGGTGGCGTGGATGTCGACCGTGGGGTAGTGCTGACCGAGGGCCAGTTTCTTCACCAGGTCGGTGGAGCACTTGTCGCAGATTTTGGTGAACATCACGTCACCCATCGAGACTTTGCCCGAACCGCCACCGCGACCGGTGCCGATCGTCACAGACTGCGAGCCTGCGAAAGACATGGATTCCAGGTCGATCCAGCCTTCGTAGCCTTCGACCACGCATTCGCCTTCGACACCATCGAGTTTCATGTAAAGAGCGGTAGCCATTAGTTGATCTCCTTGTGGTTACCTTGTGGAAGCAAATAACTTGCCGTTTTTTAAAATAAAGACCGGTAATCCTCGGTCCCTACTGAGATGGGAAGCGATCCTTCCCGTTGCAAGGCTCCCTCACAAATTTTTTTACGAAATCGTGAAGGAACCGAACGGGCCCTGCAAAAACAGGGCCCGAACCCTTTGAAATATCAGCCGCCGGAGGGCAGGCGGGAGACGAGGCTCATGCCGATGTCCATGCCTTCCATCTGGAAGTGCGGACGCAGGAAGAACTTGCCCATGTAATAGCCGGGGTTTTCCTCGTCGGGGACGATCTTGATCTCGGCACCTGCGAGCGGACGCTTGGCCTTGGCGGTTTCCGAAGAGTTCTTGGGGTCGCCGTCGATATACTGGGCGATCCAGTTCTTCAGGTCGCGTTCAAGGACGTCCTGCTCTTTGGTGGAGCCGATCTGGTCGCGCACGATGCACTTGAGGTAGTGCGAGAAGCGCGACACGGCGAAGATATAGGGCAGGCGGGACGACAGGTTGTCGGCCGCGGTTGCCTCCGGGTCCACATAGGACTTCGGCTTATAGAGCGACTGGGCACCGATGAAGGCGGCCTTGTCGGTGTTCTTGCGGTGCACGAGGCTGATGATGCCCGCCTTGGAAAGCTCGCCCTCGCGCCGGTCCGAGATTGCGATCTCGGTGGGGCACTTCTGGTCGGTCGAGCCATCGCCGGTGTCGAAGGTGTGGGTGGGCAGGTTGATGACCTCGCCGCCCGACTGCACGCCACGGATGCGGACCGTCCAGCCATATTCCTTGTGCGCCCGGGCGATGTTGGCCGCCATGGCGTAGGAGGCGTTCATCCAGGCATATTTCTTGCCTTCGTGGCCATCGGTCTCTTCTTCGAAGTTGAAGGCCTCGACCGGCAGCGAGTTTTGCCCATAGGGCTCGCGGGCCAGAACGCGCGGGGCGGTCAGGGCCACGTAGCGGGAGTTTTCGCTCTCGCGCAGCGACTTCCAGGCGGCGTAGTCCGGGGTCTCGAAGATCGAGCCAAGGTCGGCCGGCTTGTTGAGGTCGTTCCAGCTGTCCATGTTCATCAGGCCGGAGTCTGCGGCAGCGATGAAGGGTGCCATGGAGGCGGCGGCGATTTTGCCGAGGTCGCGCAGCAGGCGCACGTCGGCGGGGCTGTGATCGAAGTAGAAGTCGCCGATCAGCGCGCCGTAGGGCTGGCCGCCGAGCTGGCCGAATTCGTGCTCGTAGATCTGCTTGAACAGCGGCGACTGGTCCCACTTCGCGCCGGGGAAGCTGCGCAGCTCGCGCTCAAGCTCTTTCTTGGAAACGTTGAGCACCTTGATCTTCATGGTCGCATCGGGCTCGGAGTTCATCACGCAGTGATGCAGCCCGCGCCATGCGCTTTCGATCTGCTGGTATTGCTCGTGGTGGATGATCTCGTTGACCTGGCTGGTCAGCTTTTCATCCAGCTTGGCGATCATCTCGTCGACGGTGTCGAGGATGTCTTCCTTGATCACGGTGCTGTCGGAGAGCGCCGTTTTCACCAGCGTCGATACCGCGTTTTCCACTTCGGTGGCGGCGGTGTCGGAGCGGGGTTTGAAGTTGGTCTTCAGCGCTGCGGAGAAGGCGTCGAGTTCGTCGACCTCACCACCTGCGGCGCCGGCTTCCTGTTGGGCTTCGGTTGCCATGTGTCTGGTCCCTGTCTTTGGTTCTGTCCGGGGGAGGGGGCCTCTTGCAGTGGCGCCCCTTCCCGCGAGAAATCAGGAGGCGGTGTGCGCGGGCCTCAGCCCTCGCTCTCCTCGCCGCCCTCTTCGTTGTCGTCGTTGATGTCGGCGCGCTTCTCGGCGAGCAGCTTCATCATCTCGGGATCGTCGAGCAGCTTGCGCAGCTGGTCCTGCGCGCCGGACTTGCCGTTCATGTAGCGCTGAAGATTGGCCAGCTCGTCGCGGGCGTCCAGCAGCTTCTTGAGTGCGGGCACCTGCTTGGCGATCTCGCCCGGATCAAGGTCGGACATCTTGGAGAAGTTCAGGCTCACACCCAGCTTCTCGCCCTCTTCCTCGCCGAGCTTGTTGTCGACGTTGAACGACACGCCGGGAGCGACGGCATCCATGTAGTCATCGAAGTTCTCGGTATCGACCTGGGTGAACTTGCGCTCTGCCATCGGGTCTTTCTCGACTGCCGAAGAGTTGCCGGACAGGTCTGCCATCACGCCCATCACGAAGGGCAGCTCGACATTCTTTTCGCTGTCATACGGGTCTTCGTAGGCGATCTGCACCCGAGGGGGGCGGTTGCGTTTGATGAATCGGGTTGCTGAATCAGCCATGTGAAAATCTCCCTAATACTTAAGCAATTGAAGCCACGTGGCCCCTGCTTTGTCAAATGTTTTGCCCCCACAGAAGGGGGGTGGCTGACCGAGCGTCAGCCGGGTTGGTCCATGTGTTGGAACAGGTCACCAATTATCGACGAGAAATCGCGGTTGAGGTAGGTTTTGGCCTTGAAGAGCAAGACCGGCACCGGGCTGGAGGGCTCGGTTTGCCGAAAGAAGTTCTCGACCGCCGTCAGCAGGGCGGCGGCCTGTTCGCGGTTTTCGCAGACAACGGGCTCGGCCGGGCCGGTATCAACCGCCGCGGCGCCGGCGGGCAACTCGTAGGCCGCCAGCTGGCTCATCCGGCCAAAGTCGAGCATGAAGCCCTCCTTGGAGCCGAAATCGACAATCGCATTGCCCGACATGCCCGGCAGCAGGGCCTCAAGAGCCTCGGTCAGCGGTTTGCCAAACAAATCCTGCGCCTGCCGGATCAACAGCAAGGCGGGGGCGGAGGGCTCGACGGAGGCGAAGTAGGCCTCGATCGCCTCCAGCGCCGCTTTGGCGGTGGCATGGTTGGGCACGGGGCCGACCATGGTGGGCGGGCCGGACGAGACCGAAACATTGCCGCCTGCCACGGCGGCGGGGGCGCCCTCTTCTCCGGGGTCGCCCGGGGTGCCATCGCCTGCCTCGGCCTCCGTTGCCGCCTCTGTGCCGCCGGCAAGGTCGGGGCGGGCATCGTCAAAGAGCGCGATCATGTCGCGCAGGGTCTCATCGAGGTTGTCGAACTGGGGCGAGAAGGCGCCGCTGTCACCCAGCATGCAGGTGTTCTTCATGGCCGCGCAGCCTGCGCGGGCCAGCGTCAGCGCCTCGTAGAGCTGATCGACGGTGACGGCATTGTCGGCGCTTTGGAGCGCGGTGGTGATGGCCCCGGCATCGGCGGCGGCGGTTTCTGTGCCGCGCGGCTCCTTCTTGCCGGTCGAAAGCTCGTAGTCGCGGAACGAAAAGCGCCCGGCCCGCCGGTCTTCCAGCAGCGGCGCATGTTCCAGCGGCATCACCACCTGGCCCATCTCGTTGAGCAGCTCGATGGCGTTGCGCCGTTCGGTGGAATCGCCCTCTTCGATCTTGGGGTTCACATCGGCCCAGTAGCGCTCCAGCAGGCCCTGCATGGCCTGAACGCATTCCGAGAAGCCCACGATCCGCCCGGCCAGCGCCTGAAACTGCGCCTCCAGCGCCAGCAGCCGCAGGCAGCGCGTGCGCCCCAGCAGCTTGTCGATCGCGGCGACCTCTTTCTTGATGTCGATGTTCTTGCGGTCAAAGACCTCGCCGGTTTCGCCACTGACGATGTAGCGCATCGGCACACGGTCGATCGCTTCGAAGTAGTATTCGATATAGTCGTCGTCATCTTCGAGCAGCAGGTCAGGGCCGCACGGCTGATCTTCTGAGATCGGCTCGAAGAGATTGTCGTAGCGCATCTATCTTCCCAGTCGGTTGGGATGCTTTGCGGCATCCTCGTCTGTTTGGCGGCGATACTGGCCTGTTAAGGCCCCGAGGTCACTCTAAAAATTCAGCCTGCGGTCGGATAAACGGAATTTTCACCAAAAAGAAACGCCGCCCCGGGGCAGGGACGGCGTGTGAACTTGACCTTAGGGCATGGCCCGAGAGGTTATTGCAGGTCGATCCGCAGTTCGACGCGCCGGTTTTCCGGATCCATCGGGTCTTCGGTGCGGGGCGTGCTCTCACCGAATCCCATGGCCGAGAGCCGCTCTTCGGTGACGCCGAGGCCGATCAGGTAGGCCTTCACGGAGGCGGCGCGATCCTCGGAGAGGTTGCCATTGTAGTTTTCGGTGCCGCGCGCGTCGGTGTGGCCCTCGATCATGAAGCGGGCCTTCTTGAGCCGCTCATCCTCGAACGCCTGCGCGACGACGGCGAGAGAGGCCTTGGCCTCCTCGGTCAGCTCGGCGCTGTCGAGTTCGAAGTTGATCATCATGTCCATGCCCTTGGGCTTGGGCGGGGCGCATTCCTCGGCGGTGCCGATGCAGATGCCGCGGTTGAGGCCGAGATCGGCGCTGTCGACGAGGAAGTTGGCCACATCGTCAGCGGAATAGGGCGTTGCGGACTGGGCGTTGGCGGCCAGCGCGGAGGCTGCAACCAGAGCAGAAGAGAGGAGCAGATTGCGCATTTAAATCACCGTTTTGTTAAATAAGGCGGTGAAGCCAACCTATGAATGCAGGGCCGAAATGTCAAGGTATGGCCCTGAATTTAACGGTTTTGTCACAGGGCAGCTTCGCCGCGCAAACTATTGATTTTCTGTCTTTTCCATCACGTCGTCATAGGCCTCGGAAAAGTAGGCGAGGAAGACGTCGAGCATGCCGTTGTCATAGGGGTGGGTCTTGGCATCCCACCGCTCGACATAGATCTGCCAGGCGCGGGAATCCTTGCCGCCGAAGCGACCTCCCTCCACCTTTTCTTCCACGGCTTCGGGGCTCATGTCTTCCAGCAGGCGGGCCAGCGCGGGCTGAAGCGCGGCGTGCACGGCATATTGGTGCATCTTGATGTCGTTAAAGCTCTTCTGCACCGTCTCGGCGCCACGCATGTAGCCCTGGCGGCCAGTCCCGAACATCACCTCAAGTTGCTCGGCGGCACCGGGCATGAACTTCAGCGGGTTGTTGGCATCGGCCCCGATCATCGTGCGGCTGCCCGACTTGAGGCTTTGCTTGGTGGCGGCGCGGGCTTTGAGCAGCCCGGCCAGCTCGCCGACCATGATCCGCAGGGCGCGACCGATTTCATGCGCCACTGCGCCCGGGTCCGGGCCTTCGAAGGCCTTGGGGCTGATCCCTGCGCCATCGGCGATGGCGGCCAGGAGGCCCGAGACATCGCCCACGCTGCCTGCCTTGGGCAGCGGGGTAGAGGGGGCCTGCACCGGCGGCGCCGCGAAGGCCTCGGCTGCGGGCGCCGTCGGGCTGACGGGGGGCGGCGCAGCGGGAGTCGGGGGTGGCGGCGCGGCGGGTGTGGGTGACGGCGCGGGGGGCTGTTGTTGCTGTGGCGGCTCGGCCTGAGCGGGCGTTTCAGCCGGGCCCGGCCCAAAGGGCGAGCCTGTGGTTTCGGGCGGCTGCGGTGCCTGCTCCGGCGCTTCTGGCGGTGCCGAGGGCCCGGGGCCGAAGGGCGAGCCGGTGGTTTCCTGCGCCGGGGGCGGGGCCTGCGGCTCGGGCGCGCTGGGCGGCGGCACATCTCCGAAGGGCGAGGCGCTTTCGGAGGCGGGCGACTGCTGGGGCGGCGGCGCTTGGGGCGGTTGCTGCGGTGGCGGTGCGTCGCCAAAGGGCGAGCCACCGCCTGCGCCACCTTGGGCCGGGGGCGGGGGCGTGCCGGTTTCGCTGCCGCCAAAGTCGGGCAGGTCGATATGCTGATCGCCAAAGTCCGACATGCCGCCGACACCGCTGCGCGAAGAAAAATCGCCGCTGCTGGGCGGGGCTGCGGCACCGGAGCCACCACCGCCGCCACCGACAGACCAGATATCGCCGCCGCCACCGCCGCCGCCCTGATCGAAGGCAGAGGGGCCGGGGTTGGCGGGGGGGGGGGGCTCAAACGCCGGGGCGGGGGCAGATTGCGCCGCGGCCACCTGGGCCACCACGAGGTAATGGCCGATCTGCAGCTTATCGCCCGATTGCAGCTGGTAGGGGCTCTTCACCCGCATCGAGCCACCGTTAACGAAGGTGCCGTTGGTCGAGACGTCATAGAGCCAGTAGGTGCCGTTTTCGTAGCGGATCTCTGCGTGGCAGGAAGAGACGAAGCGGTTGGGGTCGGGCAGGGTCCAATCCATCGCCGGGTCGCGCCCGATTTCGAACCCGCCCTGATCGGTCGAAAACTCGATCGGCCCGCCGTCGGGCAGGGAGGGGAAATTGTCGATGCGAAGGGTCAGGGTCATGATCGGCGCCGCTCGGATAATGCCGCCCACTGGGAGCGTTGGAAATCTCTGGTGATCAAGAGTTACGTCTCAGGGGGGTATGATGCAAGCCCGGAGGCTGCGTTGCGCGGCGGATCGCAGCTGGTGTTGCGGCAACTTGTGGTGCCGAGGTGGCCGGGCAGAGGGCCTTTGTAATCAATCGGTTGCCGGTAGTTTTTCACTTAATGAGTGAAGTTCTGTCTGCGCCGGTGTCGGCCCATGCGCCACGCCGAGCAGGAGAACGGTGGTGTTGGAAAAGGTCATGGCAATCGCGGGTTTGGTGCCATTCCGCCCGTAGCTATTGCGGCGAAAGGCGCGCCTGCCGCGTCAGCCTTCTTCGGTCAGCATCAGGGCCATGCGAATGAACCGTTGCAGGTGCTCCGCGCGGGTCTTCACGTCATACCGGGCGAGGGCCGAAAGCAGCCCGGCGTTCACCGCGCGGGCCGTCAGGAAGGGCGGGGGCGGCACCGGGGGCACATCGGCCCCGGCCATCGAGCCAGAAGACCAGCCCGCCCCGAGGGCCACCCAGACGCCGGGAGACTTTACCTTGGCCTCCATCGCCGCATCCAGCGCGCGGTAGCGGCTGTCTTCGTCGGGATCGCCCACCCATTTGGCGGCGAGCTCCAGCATGCTGCGGTCGGTATCATCCAGCATGTCGTCGATCTTCTTGAGGCACTCGTGCCCCCACCAGACGGCGAAACGCCGGGGCAGCACGTAGGCGCAATAGGTCAGCGCCTCCTCGGGTGTATCGCTTTGCGAAAGCGTCCCGATGAAATCGACGGAGGAGTGGCCGTTGGGCCGCGCCGTCACGTCTTCCTCGATCTCTGGGATCGCTTCATAGAGCTCGTGCGCCACCTCGAACCGAAGGTTCTTTCGCTTGGTGACGCCAGCTATGACGGTCTTTTCAGAGGAGTCCCCCACCTGCCGAATCCCTTCCGGTCCTTAGTTGATCTTAACCAGTGCAGCCTGGATCGTCATCATTCCTCCGGCCTTATGCGTGGCCGTGGCCCCGCCGTTGGTCGTGAGCTGGGCGGAGGCGTTGACGTCGATCATCGGCGAACTGAGCTTGATGGACGCCGGTTCGATGGTGATAGAGGAGCCCCCCACCGTCAGGGTGATCTTCGTCAAGGAGCTGATGGATATATCGCTCTGGGCGTTCAGCGTGCTGGTGCCCCTCACCTCGGTGAGCTGGTTGCCACCCACGTTGAGGGTCTCGTCGATGTCGATGTTGGTTTCACGGTTCTTGTTGACCGTCCGGTTCTCGTCGCCCTTGATCAGATAGGTGTTGTTGTTGTCGATAGTGTGGGTTTCGTCATTCTTGACGTGACGGGTTTCGTCATTGCCGATCGTTGTGGTGCGGTTGACATCAACCTCGCGGCGCTCGTCGTTGAGCACCTTGGTTTCCATGTCGTATTGCGCGTGCTGGCGGAACAGCTCTTCACCCTTGGTGTCGTTGAACACGAGCTCGTTGTAGCCGCCGCCGCCAAGGGTGGAGTTGGACTTGATGCCATTCCAGTTCTTGTCGCCGGGCTGTTCGTAGGGGGGCGCGTTGTCGCCGTTGTAGACGCAGCCGGTCACCACGGGCTTGTTCGGGTCGCCCTCCAAAAACTCGACGATCACTTCCATCCCGATGCGCGGGATAAAGAGCGTGCCCCATCCGGCCCCGGCCCAGGGCTGGGCGACGCGGATGCGCATTGAGGATTTCTCGTCGTTGTCGCCCAGCCGGTCCCAGTGAAACTGGACGACGATGCGGCCGAATTCGTCAACGTCGATCTCTTCGCCGCTCGCGCCGACCACGGTTGCGGTTTGCGGGCCGGTCATGCGGGTTTCGTGCGTTCTGCGTTCGGGAGCGAAGGGCACATCGCCGGGGGCCATTTCGTAGTTGCCGACGAACACATGCTCGCCCGCGCCGCCGCCGCCGGAGACGTAGCCACCGGTGTGGAAGCTGTGCATGGCCCGGACGCAGATAAACTCCTGTCCGATCAGCGCCTCGTCCTGATGCTCGCCGGTGAGGGTGAACTTCATGCCCGAGGTCAGGCTCATGCAGTCGCCAGAGGCCGTGTGATGCTTGTCGCGGGCGCGATATTGCTCGGCGCGCAGGCGGGCAACGTCCGAGCCTTGGCTGCCGTCAAGGTAGACGCCCGGGTATTCGTAGCTTTCCAGCTTGCCGTATTCGTGCTGGGCGTCGCCTTCCTGCTCCCCCTTCATGTTGGCCGCGACCGTCTTGAAGTTGTAATCGGTCAGGGCAACCTTGCCTGTGGTCAGGCGGCGGTTTGGTGTCCAGTCCCAGAAGTGCTCTTTGTCGTGCACATGCTGGCCTTCGTGGCCCATGTACTCGCGCTCCGACGGGGCGAGCTGCTCGAAGCCATCGTTGTTGTCGGTCACCACCATCTTGTGGCTGCCCGCCTCATGCGTGAAGTAGTAGTTCACGCCGTATCGCTCCATCAGGCGGCACAGGAAGTGAAAATCGCTCTCGTTGTATTGAACGATGTATTCCTGCGGCATGGTTGGAAGCGCACCGGAAATCCGCACATCGAGCCCGCCCGCGGCGTCATAGCCGAAGTCGGTGCAGACCTCGTTGATGATGTCTTCGAAGCTCTTTTCCTGATAGATCTTGTTGTTTGTCCGCTTGGACATGATCCAGAACCAGGGCCGCAGCGTGAAGCGGTAGGTGTTGCCGCTGTCTCCGTCATCGGCCCAGCCGCATTCGGTGACGATGCCGTCAAAGAGCTTTTGCGCGCCATAAAGGTCTTCAAGCTCGACGGTCATATGGGTGCCGAGCAGGTCGTCGAGGTCTACGGCGACATTCTCATCTTCGGTGACGGCTTCGACGTGATACTCGAAGCATTCGTTGACGGCGTCCATGCCGTCAAAGCGGAGGAGGGCGAGCGTGTCGAAGGGCAGGACAGTGTGCAACTTCCCGAGGCGCTCAGACTGACTATGACTTGGAGTGCTCATCGCGGGGGCTTCCCAGTTTTGATTTTTGCAGGCCAACCCTCAAAATATCGGTCGTCTGCCAGAAGGAATAATTGAAATAACGTGACCTCAATGTAGGGAGCGTCAGGGGACCGCGCAAGAGGGAGTGCAGATTCCATGCGTGGTGGCAGGATGCCCCTGAGACTGCCGTGGCGCAGGCCGGATGCCGCCGGCGCGCTGGTGGCATTGGCAATTCACATAGCGCCTGTTGCGGGGTGGCAACAAAATGTGGGGCGGGGCTGTTGGCGGGGCGGCACAAGAGGTTGTGGCGAAAATTCGGCATTGTCGCATGACTTGGCGGCAAGTAGTGTTCCGCACAAGTGCGCGGAGATCTGCCGAGGTGGGCGGTGAAACGTGCCGATAATTTGAAGGCGAGAGGACATAACTCCCATGCGCAGCGATTTCCGCACCCAACGCATCGTGGCTACAACTGCAATTTCGGCAGGTGCCACACATCCCCGGTCACGCAACACTGTGGCCAAGGGTCAGATCCTCGCCAGCACAGCCATGGCGCTGGCGCTCACCTTCGGAGCCGGGCATGGGGCGAACGCGCAGGAGCTGACCTGGGACGGCGGTGCGACGGGGATCTGGGACAGCAGTGCTCTCTCGGGCGACTGGGATGGCTCTGCGCTCGGAAATTGGGACCAGGGCGCCAACGCCACGATCGACATCACCACGGAGCTGACCCTCGACAACGTAGGCACTCTGCTGGACCCCGTCGAGGTAGGCGACATCACCTTCGAGGCCGACGGAATTGTAATCGAGGACGACCCGGCCGACGGCGGCGGGCTGACGCTGACGGGCGGCACCGCAACACCTGGCGCTTCCACGCTGACGGTAACCACGGGCACGACAACCATTAACGCCGCGCTGGATGGCAGTGCTGGCGGGATCGACCTGATCACAGCCGGAGCCGGGAACCTCACCCTCAACGGCGATGTCACCGTCAACACGATGGACGTAACCGGCACTGGCACAGTGACCAATACCGGGACGCTGGCGACTGTTGATTCCGCTGCCGACGACGTGAACGTGCAGGCGGGCGCCACGCTTGATAACCAGGGCACGATCAACGGCAGCGTCACGGTTGACGCCACGGCCGCCGGGTTCTCCTCCAGTGGCGCGGTGAACGGCGATCTGACCGTGGCGGGCGCAGGTCCGGTTGTTGAGCTGTCCGGCAACATCGACGGCGAGATCGACAACGCCGGCATCATCACGGCGACCGGCGATCTGGATGTGACCGGCCAGATCAGCAACCAGGGCACCCTCGACGTTGGCGACAATGCGGTGACGGCCGAGAGCTATACCTCCGGTGCCGGAGAAGTCGGCCAACTCGAGGTGGATGAGGGTGGCAGCTTTTCCACTGATGAGTTTATCGCAATCACCAATATCAGTACGGCCACCGTGAGCGGCACGCTAGATGCAGGAACCAGCATCAGCGTGATCGGGGAACTCACGGTCACAGGCGAGGGCGAATCGACCCTCGTCGCAGGGGATAGGGTTCAGGTCGGCGGCCAGCTTATTGGCGAAGGCGGGACGGTGACGGTGGACGGCGACGTCCAGACGGTCATTAATGGCGAGATCGTGCTGAACAACGACGCCGACATGGAGGTGTCAGGTGATCTGATCTTGGAAGGCACCTCGGCCAACAGCCTCACGCTTCAGGGAAACACGCTGACCGCTGGCTCTGTGGTTGTGAACAATGATTTTGTGGCGGGCGCCAGCACCTATCAGCTTGACGGCACGCTGGCCTCCGAGAGCACGGTCGCGATGGGGCTCAGGTCCTCTTTGGAAGTGCTCGACGGTGCCACCCTGAGTTCGGTGGATGGCACGAGCATCGGTGATGGCACCCTGACCATCGCGGGCGGCGGGACCGTCGAGGGCGATCTGTCGCTGGGGTATGGCGCTCTGGAAATCGGCAATGGCGCGGCAGCCACGCTGAACGGCGATTTTACCGCCACGGGCGGCGACGTGACCCTGGAGAACGGGGCCGACTTCGTGGTGGCCGGCAATTTCGACGCCACTGGAGCAACCGTGACTTTGGGCACCGGCGGCGCGTTGGCCAGCGGCATAACCCTGGATGACGGGGTGTCCGACGATCTGACCCTGTCGCTGGGGAACGTGGAGTCCGACAATCATAACACGCTGGAGGTGGGTGGCGCCAGCGGGTCGATCGTGCTGGACGGCACCGTCAACGTGAACTCGGGCAGCCTCACCGTTCGGGCGGATAATGTCACCTACGGGGACGATTTCATTCAGGGCGCCGGCACGGTCACGCTCGATGCGGCTGTTCAATCCGTGACATTTCGGGGCACACAGACTGTGGACGAGTTCACCCACGACTTCGTCTCAGATGGCACCGGCGACGGTACTTCGGAGTTGACGATTTTAGGCACTGCACCGATCGACGCGGGCGGCCATTCACTTGGCGCAGCCAACGGCGGCACGGTGATGGTAGAGACCGAGATTACCGATGTCGGTTCTATCTCGATCACCGAAAACAGCGTGTTAACGGCCAATGCCGATATCACCATCAATAGTGATGACGGCGGCACCGGCGACCTGAGCACCTCCGGCGCGGGCTCGTTGATTATCGCCGATGACACGACCGTCACAGCCGAAACCATCAACACCGCCGGCACCGGTGGGGTTACCGTGGGCGAGAACGCCAGCCTCGTGGGCACCGGCAACACCATCAACAACGACACCACCGTAAACATCGCGGCGGGCGGTGATGTGACTGACGCGGCTGGCGACATCAACAACGACAGCGACCCCATCAATGTGGTGCCCGGCACCACCGGCATCTACAACCTCAACGGCGTGGGCTCCACGCTGGAGGCCACTGCGGGCACCATCAACAACCTCAACGACGGCGAGATCAACATCAACTCGACCGGCACGATTGTGACGGCGGGCACCAATCTGAGCCTGCAGGACGACTCCAGCTTCACTGTGGGCAATGGAAACAGCGTGACCGTCACCGTGGGTGGCACCGTGGAGGTGACCGGCAACGCGTTTCTCGACAACGATGGCATCTTCCTTGCCGATGACAGCGATACCGGTACTGCCAACGATGCAACCATCAACGTTTCCGGCAACGGTTTCATCGACCATGACGGCACCAACTTTGCCGCTGGCACGATCAACCTCACCGACAACGGCGCGATGGGAAGCAACGGCGCGGCCACGGTGGATACGCTCAGCCTCAACGGCAGCGGAGCATCGCTGACCGTGGAGGGCGATACCTTTGAGGTGACGACCTCGGCCACCAATACCGACGGCACCGTGACCATCAACAACGGTGGCACGCTGAGCGTGGCCAGCGGGGCAGGGGCTTTCAACAACGGCGACGCGCTTGTGATCGACGCAGGCGGCACGCTGGATGTGGGCACCGGCGCCGACGGGCTGGACACCTCCGGCACCTTCACGCTTGCCGGTACCGGCGCGGCCACCGGGGCTGTCACCGGTGACGTGACCGTTTCGGGTGGCTCGATGACCACCACCGATGTGGCCACCGTCGATGGCGCGGTGACCAACACCGGCGGTGCCGTGGATGTCTCCGGCGGCACGCTCACCGTCACCGGTATCTACAGCCATGATGGCGGCACCCTCTCCGACATGGGCGGCAACGCCCTCTCGGCCGGTGACGTGGACATCGACGCCAATGTGGCTGTGACCAACGGCACGCTGGCGTCGAGCACGGATATCACCGTTGATAGCGGTGCTACCGTAGTTGTTGCGGGTGCTCCCACCGCCGGCACGCTCGACGCAACCGGGACGCTGAATGTGGCGAACGGCGATGTAGACAACTCTGGCACCGTCACTGCGAACGATCTGGTCGTCGGCAGCACCAGTACCTTCGACAACCTCGGCGCAGGTGACACCGATATCGCGGCCACGCTGGACAATGACAACGCGATCACCGTGCAGGGCACCTCGACCTTCTCGGTTGCGGGCGCCACGACCAACGATGGCTCCATCGACGTTTCGTCCAGCAGCGCCACGGCCTTGGAGCTCGGCGCGACGACCAACAACGCCGACGGCTCGATCACCATCACCGATGGCAGCACCGGCACCGTGACCATCGCTTCGATCACCGGCACCAATGCGGGCGATCTGGAAAACCTCGGCGATGGCGAGTTCAACATCAACGCGCCGATCACCGGCAACACCGGCACCATCACCAATGGTGATGCAGCCACCGATAGCGGCAACATGACGATCACTGGCGCCGTGACCAACAGCGCAAACGGCACCATCACCCAAGCGGGCGGCGGTACGCTCACCGTCGCGGGGATCACCAACGACGGGGCGAACGCCACCATCAACGTGGATGCGGGTCAGCTGACCACCACCACGTTCCTCAACGACAACGCCAGCGCGCTGGTCGATGTGGACGGCGGCGTGCTGAGTGTGACGGGGGGTAATTTTCAGAACACCAACGGAACGGTCAACATCGACACGGGCGAGATTGACGCGAGCGCGGGCAGCTTCGTTAACAGTGCGGGCGGCGATCTGGTGATGACCAATGGCGCTACCCTGACCACGATCACGCTCTCCACCACGGGTGACGTTGATGTGGGCAGCAGCACCATCGACGGCGGTGTTGCGGCCAGCGGCGGCACTTTCGATTTGACCGGCGGCACGGTGGACGTTACCGGCAACTTCATCGCCAGCGGCTCGGTCGATTTCGATGTGGCCGCCAATGCCACCCTCGACGTGGCAGACACCGGCACCTTCAGCTTCGGCTCCTCGACCCTCGGCACCGCCGGGACGGGCAGCACCATAGAAGCGGGAACGATGCTGTTTACCACCGACTTCACCACCGATGGCACGCTGGAAGAAACCGCGGAAGACGACACCATTGGCGCCAACGGGGGCACGCTGACGATCACCGCCAACGGCCAGGTGGCGAGCAGCGTGAACATCGCCTCCGGCGCGACCGTGAACAACGCGGGCGTGATCCAGGAAAACGTGACCGTCAACGCGGGATCGACCTTCACAAGCACCAACGAGGTGACTGGCACGGTCGACAACTCGGGCACCGCCACCACGCTTTCGGGCACCGTGGGCACGCTGAACAACCAGAGCGGAGGCACCATTACCCTAGGCGGCACGCTTGATGTTGTCGGCACCTTCGACCAGCAGGACGGGGCAGGGGACGTGACCTTCGCGGGCAATACCATGACCGCGGGCGATGTGGACCTGAACGAAGACATTACCGTCGACGCGGGCGGCACGCTTTCGTCCGACACAGATGTGACCTTGGTAAATGCCATCGCCACGGTCGCCAGCGGCTCTACCCTTACGGCAACGGGCGACCTGAACCTCGACGGCGGTTCGGTTGTAACCAACAGCGGCACCACCACTGCGGATACGCTGACGGTTGCGAGTGGCGGTGTGGTGAACAACTCGTCGATCTTCACGGTTGACAACGCCGTCGACAACGACGGGCAGATCAACAGCACGGCGGGCACGCTCACGACTGGCGCCATCGACAATGCCGCGACCGGCGATATCAATATTTCGGGTGGTGCGCACAACGGCACCACGTTGAATGGCAACCTCGGCACCTACACCCTGTCGAACGGTGCCAATGCCACCTTCTCCGGCGACCTGAACAACAACGCCAACTTGATCGAGAACACCGGCACCGGCACGCTTCAGGCGACCACGGCTACCGGCAACACCGGCACGATCCAGAACACCAGCACCGGCAACCTCACCTTCTCCGGTGCAGTTTCCAACGGCGCGAATGGTAATCTGATCCAGTCGGGCGGCGGCACCACCAGTGCGGCAAGCGTTGAAAACAACGGGACGGGTGCTGTTGTGACAGTGAGTGCCGGGCTGCTCGACGTGGCCGGTGCCGTGACCAACACCACCGGCACCATCAACGTGTCGGCCGGCGCGGAGCTGGAGGCGGCCAGCCTGACCAACGACTCCGGCCAAACTGTCAACTCCACCGGCCTGCTCGATGTTGATACCATCACCAACGAAGGCACGCTGAACGCGGCGGGCACCGGTGCCAATGGCATTGACGGTGAGGTGATTAACCAAAACAACGGTGTGCTGAACGTCACCGCCTCGCTGGCCACCACCGGCGATGTTACCAACACCGATGGCGCAACTATCGTGCTCGCGGGCAACCTCGCTGTGGGCGGCGATTTCATCCAAGATGACACCGGCGGCGATGGCGGCGCGGTGACCTTCGGCGGCTTCGAGCTGTCGGCGGTCAATGCCACCATCAACACCAATTTCACGGTCGATGACGGCACGCTGACGGCGACGGGCACCCTGAGCAACGAAAGCGGCGAGACGCTGACCATTGGCACCACGGGCGTTGTCAATACCGTGACCGGCACGATCAACGGCGTGCTGGACAACTCCGGCGACTTCAACGCTTCGGGCGACGTGACCATCGCACAGGTCTCGACCAACCAGGGCACTGGCACGCTGGATGCGGGCACGCTGACGCTGAACGGTGACTTCACCAACCTTGGCACCGTGGGGGCCGACGCCAACGTGGTCACCGTGACGAACAACGCCACGCTGACCAACAGCGGCACGGTCAACGCCACAAGCCTCGTGAACAGCAGCACCATCGACAACACGGGTGCGATCAATGCGGCGGTGACCAACGGTGGCACCTTCAACTCGAACGGTGGCTCGATCGGCGGGGACTTCGCCAACAACAACACCTTCAACATCAATGGGGCCAGCACCATGTCTGGCACCTTCACCAACGATGGCAGCTTCCTCGATGGCGGGGCGTCGAGCCTTGCGATCACCGGGAGCTTTGTGAACAACTCCAACATCACGCTGGATGCGGGGGGCGGCTTCTCGACCACGGGCGGCACCACCAACGGCGGCACCATTACCGCGCAGGGCGCAGGTGGCGTGATTGGCGGCAATGTTTCCAGCTCGGGCACCATTGATCTGTCGGCGGCTGGCGCTGACAGCCTTTCGGTGGGCGGTAACCTCTCCTTCTCCGGCGGCACGGTGGCCTTCACCGGTGCGGACGGGGGAGGCAACCCTGTCAACGAGGCGATCCAGGTGGGTGGGGCCGTTTCGGGCAATGTGGCCCTGTCGTTCTCGGACACGGTATTCACGGGGAACCTCACCAATCCGAGCGATT
Source organism: Vannielia sp. ABF1_015 (assembly GCF_056160745.1). NCBI lineage: Bacteria > Pseudomonadati > Pseudomonadota > Alphaproteobacteria > Rhodobacterales > Paracoccaceae > Vannielia > Vannielia sp. ABF1_015. The sequence continues at coordinate 659,322 of NZ_JBSWXT010000002.1, read as the reverse complement.
ACGTGTTGTTCAATGCAGGCTCGTCGGGCGGCAACCTGACCTTCGACAACTCCCTGATCGCAGTGAACGGGGCCACCGCCTACTTCGCGGTCTATGATCCGTCGTCGGGCGATGCATATGTGCTCTCCGACGTGAGCGCGGGCATTGGTGCCGTTGCCGGCAACATCGGCCTCGTGCAGTCGCTGATCGGCACCATCGTCAACCGCCCGTCCTCGCCCTTCGTTTCGGGCCTGGCCTATGAGGATGACGACAACTGCGGCACCGGCGCATGGGCGCGGGCCACCGGGGGCTCTGCCACCGGCACGGCGCGCACCAACAACGGTGTGTCGAACCTGCCCTCCACGGTGGAAGCCGACTATGCCGGCCTGACACTGGGGATGGACTACGGCTGCTTTGATGTCTCCGACAGCCCGTTCGACATCGCAGGCGGCATGATCCTGGGTTACAATCAGGGTTCGACCTCGCAGGATGTGTTCAACATCGACTACACCTCCGGCACGCCGACGCCGACCACTCTGCTCAGCACCACCGAGACGGACTTTACCCAAACATACGTGGGCGCCTATCTGGCCTTCGCCAAGGATGCCTACACGGCGGACGTGCAGCTGCGCACCGAGCAGACCTCGTTCACCTTCAACAACCCGGTTCTGGTGCTTCAGGCCGATGGGGTGACCCCTGCCGCGGGCTTCTTTGACGAGGATGTGGAGAGCCAGTCGACCACGCTTTCGGCCTCGATCTCCTACAGCTACCCGCTGTCTGACAGCCTGACGCTGGTGCCCACCGGGGGCTTCGGGATCACCAAGAGCTCGACCGATGACGTGATCCTGCGTGACCCGGGCGACCAGACCACCGAAGTGGGTCGCATGGTGTTTGAAGATCACACCACCTCGATCGGCTTTGTCGGGGCCACGCTGGCCCGCACGGTGATTGGCGAGGCGGGCGACAGCGCGATCAACCAGTTCGTCACCGCGACCTACTACAAGGACTTCTCCGATCCGCTCCAGGCGACCTATATCAGCGGCTCTTCCGCGCTGCCTATCTCGACCGAGCCGCTGGGCGACTTTGGCGAGCTTTCGGTGGGTCTGAGCTACATCAAGATCCTCGACGGGCAGGTGGGCAGCGCCAAGCAGCTCAACGCATCGGCGCGGGTTGACGGGCGCTTCTCGGATGACGTGGAGGCACTGAGCCTCACCGCGCAGATCCGGTTGCAGTTCTGAGCCCGAAGCGCGCAGCAGCAAAGGCCCCGCGCCGGGCCCGAGCTGAAGCGTGAGCTTAACGTGACAATTAACGGGGTGCCCTTGCGGCACCCCGTCTGTTTCTGGCAAGGTGCCCGAGCATGTGCCGGACCTTTTACCGGCCCTGTCAGTTATTTGTGCCTTTCAGGATAGGACTGATCCTGCCAGTATATTGCGAAACGACCATTGGAATGCGCTGCGAGCCCCTGAATGTCCTGGTTTTCTAAAGTCGCGTGGAAAGAGGGGCTGTTTCTCCAGCCTCATCATTTTCAACAGAGCGACAGATACTTCGAGAAATTGCTCGAGGCCCGCACGCGGTTGGCCTCCCCATACCCATGGGGGTTTTCCCAGATCGAGATTGATCGGGATGTCGCCCAACAGATGAAATTCGGCCTGCGCTCGGCCACCGGCATCTTCCCCGATGGCACGCCCTTCGATATGCCCGGCACCAGCCAGTTGCCTCCGCCCATCGACATCCCCGAGGGGAGCGAGGGCCAGAGCGTTTGGCTGACCCTGCCGATGGTGCAAGTGAACGGGCGCGAAGTGGGCACCGAGGATGAAGCCTCGCGCTCGGCCCGCTACCGCCTCTCGGCAGAGACCGTGGCCGATTCAACTGCCGCCATGCGGCTGGAGCAAGATATCGAAGTGGCCCACCCGCGGGTGGAGTTCGATGTGCGTAAGACCGAGAAGCCGGGCTACAATTGCCTGCGGCTCGCCCGCGTGGTCGAAGTGCGCGACAAGACGGTGATCTTTGATGAAAAGTTCGCGCCGCCGGTGCTCACCATCCATGCCCATCCGGTTGTGGCCGGCTGGATCGAGCGCGTGGTTGGCTGGGTCGAGACCAAGCTGGAAAGCCTCGCACGCTATGCCGCCGACCCCTCCTCGGGCGGCGGGCTTCAGGCGACCGACTACTTCATGCTGCTCGTGCTCAACCGTGAGATCGGCCTGCTACGGCACTATCGCAACTCCAAATACATCCACCCCGAAGAGCTGTATCAGCTGTTTCTGCGGCTGGTGGGTGAGCTCTGGACGTTTGACGAGAAGCGCCTTGCCATAGAATACCCGCCCTACGACCAGGACAATCTCGAAGAGATTTTCGAGCCCATCGTGCGCGACATCCAGCGATTGCTGAGCCGTGATGTGGGCCGCGCGGTGCGCCTCAACGTCGAAGAGCTGCGCCCCGGTTCGGGCAGCTTCATGGCCAAGGTGGTGGACCGCAACCTGTTCCGCGATGCTGCCTTCGTGCTGGAAGTGGCCGCCGACAAGCCGCTCACCCAGATCCAGCAGCAGTTCCCCGCGCTCTGCAAAGTTGGACCTAACACCCAGATGAATGCTATCGTGAATAACAACCTGCCGGGTCTTGAGCTGGTGCATATGCCCATGCCGCCGCGTCAGATCAGGGCGGTCACGAGCCACGTCTACTTCAAGATCGACAAGAACAACCCGATGTGGCGCGAATTCTCGACGGCCCCGGCGATCGGCCTGCACTTCGCGGGCGACTGGCCCGATCTCAAGCTGGAGATCTGGGGCATCCAGGAGAATAGTTGATGAGCGACGAGAAGGACGCCGGAAAGACCGTGATCCGCCCCATGCCGGGCGGCGCGTTCGGCGGCCAGAAGACGACCGGCCCCGGCTCTCAGAAAACCGTGATCGGTGGCTCCATGCCCGCACAGGGCGGATGGGGCAGCCCGCCGCCCGCCAGCCCGCCCCCGCCGGGGCAGGGCGGTGGCTTCAGCGGGCAGGACAGCGGGTTTGGCGGCCAAGATCAGGGCGGCGGTGATGTTTGGGGCGGCGGTGGCGGCCCGGGCACAAGCCAACCCCCGCAACAGACCCCGAGCCAGGGCTTTGGCCCTCCCCCCGGGCAGGGGGGCGGCTTCGGCGGCCCGCAGGATCACAACAATTCCGGCCAGTGGCTGGGGGCGCAGACCAAGCAAGAAGGTTTCTTTCCGGAGATGCGGAAGGAAGAGCCGGTGCAGCGTGCGCCGGTCAAGAAGATCAGCCTCGATGCGGCGCTCTCGGCCAAAACCTCCGGCATGTCGGCCGATGCCAACCCCATCGTGGCCTCTTGCGCATCGCTGCTTGTGTTGTTCGGACGGCTCCGCAGCCAGGTTGTGGACATGCACGCCGTGCCGCTCATGCAGCACGTCACCGAAGAGATCGAAGCCTCCGAAGAGCGGATGCTGGAGGCCGGCGTTGACCAGACCGATGCGCTGATTGCCAAGTATTGCATCTGCGGCACCGCTGACGACATCGTGCAAAACCTGCCCGGCACCGACCGGGGCGTTTGGCTGCAATATTCAATGTCGGCGCGGTTTTTCAACAAGCGGACGGCGGGTGTTGGCTTCTTTCAGGAGGTCGACAAGGCGCTGCAGAACCCGATTCACAAGTACCACCTGCTGGAGTTGATGCTGATCTGCATGCAGCTCGGCTTCGAGGGCCAATATCGCGCCACGCAGGGCGGAGATGTGAAGCTTGGTCAGATCAAGCGCGGCATCTACGAGGCATTGCGCCGGGTGAAGTCGCGCGGGGATGATGATATTTCGCCCCGCTGGAAGGGCGTCGAAATGGCTGCACGGCGCAGCTTTACCAAGGTGCCGGTCTGGGCCTATGCCATCCTCGCCTCGGCAGTGCTGGCGGGTGGCTATTTCGGGATGCGCTACATGCTCACCTCCGAGGGTTACGAGCTGACCGATAACATGCGCAACCTGCACCCGCAGGAGATGATCGAACTCGTGCGCCGCACCTCCGGCCCCATCGCCCCGCCGCCGCTTCCGCCCCCGCCGCCCGAAACCGGCCAGCTTGACCGGTTGAAGGAGGCCTTTGCGGGCAACGGTGCCATCGACGTTGCGGTGAAGGGTGACTTCATCGTTATCAAGCTCGACAACTCCATCCTCTTCGACAGTGGCAAGGCCGACGTGAAAGAGGAATTCGTGCCGCTGGGCGAGGACATTGCGCAGGTGCTGGAGCAGGAGCCGGGCCCGATCCGCTTTATCGGCCATACCGACAGCGACAAGCTCTCGGGTCGGGGCAAGTACAAGAACAACTTCGAGCTCTCCGTGGCCCGCGCCAAGAGCGTGGCCGGGGTCATCACGCCGCTGCTGTCCAACCCTGAACGGGTGGAGGTGGACGGGCGCGGCGAGGACGAGCCGATTGCTTCCAACGATACGTCGGAGGGCAAGGCCCAGAACCGGCGGGTGGAGATCATGATTCAGCGCGAAGAGACGCTGGAGCAGCAGATCTGAGTAACGGCGAGGGACGCCGGTTGAAAAAGATGCGCCCGAAGGGCGGAAGGGTATCGAGATGAAACGCTGGATCATCGGAATTCTGGTCGTGCTGTCCTTGCTGCTGTGGTTCGCGGTGGTTTGGTTTGCGCTGCCACTGGTGGGCTTTGGCGAGGCCACGCCGTTTGAGCCGGTCTGGGTCCGCATCCTGATGATCGCCGTGGTCTGGCTCACGGTGGGCACCGTCTATCTCATCAAGTTCATCCGCCGCCGTCGGGCTGCCAAGGCGCTGGAAGACGCGCTGACCGAGCAGGAAGTGACCGGCGATGGTGAGGTGCTGGGCGAGAAGATGGGCGAGGCGATGGAGGTGCTGAAAAAGTCCAGCGGCTCCAAGAGCTTTCTCTACGATCTGCCGTGGTACATCATCATCGGCCCGCCCGGCTCGGGCAAAACAACGGCGCTGCTGAACTCCGGCGTGAAGTTTCCGCTCGCCGAAAAGGGCGAGGGGGCCGTGGCCGGGGTAGGGGGCACGCGCTATTGCGACTGGTGGTTCTCCGAGGAGGCGGTGCTGATCGACACCGCAGGCCGCTACACCACGCAGGACAGCGATGCCGAGGCTGATCAGAAAAGCTGGGCCAGCTTCCTCAAGCTGCTCAAGACATATCGCGCCAATCAGCCGATCAACGGCGTGATGCTGGCGATCTCCCTGCAAGAGCTGATGACGGCGAGCCCGGCAGAGATCGAGGCTCATGCCGAAATCATCCGCGCCCGCCTCAATGAGATCAACGATGAGCTGCGGGTGGATTTCCCGGTCTACGTGATGTTCACTAAGGCCGATCTGATCAGCGGCTTCATGGAGTTCTTCAACTCCTTCTCGCAGAGCCGCCGCCAGAAGGTTTGGGGCCATACCTTCCAGACCGAGAGCAAGAAGGAACAGACCGTCGAGCGCTTCGACGAGGAGTATGATGCGCTGGTCAATCGGCTCTCCGAAGAGGTGACGGACCGGCTGCAGGAAGAGCCAGACGGGATCAACCGCATTGCCATCTTCTCCTTCCCCGGGCAGGTCGCCATGCTGCGCGACCGTCTGGGCGATTTCATGCGCGGGGTCTTCGGGCACACGCGTTACAAGGTGGCGGCCAACCTGCGCGGCTTCTACTTTACCTCCGGCACCCAGGAAGGCACCCCGATCGACCAGGTGCTGGGCGCGATGCAGCGCAACTTTGGCGGCATGGCGCAGGGCCAGATGTCTGGCAAGGCGAAGAGCTTCTTCCTGCATGACCTGCTGAAAAAGGTGATCTTTGCCGAAGCCGGATGGGTGAGCACCGACAAGCGCGCCGTGCGCCGCGCCGCGATCTGGCGCTACTCGACGATCACTCTCATCGTGCTGGCCACCATGGGAATGCTCGGGCTCTGGGGCTTGAGTTTTTATCAGAACCGCCAGCTGATCGACACCGCAGAGGCGGCGATTTCCAATTACGAGCTTCAGGCCCGCGACGAGATTAGCTCTGGGAAGGTCGAGGATATCGACCTGCTCACCGTGCTGCCGCACCTCGAAATGCTGCGCAACATGCCGATGGGCTATGCCGACACAGAAACCGAAGCGCCGCTCAGCGAGAAGTTCGGCCTCAGCCAGCGCGGTTCGGTCCGCTCCGCGGCCACCGTCACCTACCGGCAGGCGCTGGAGCGGATGTTCCGCTCGCGGCTGATCCTGCAGCTTGAGCAACAGCTCGAAAACTTCATTCGCACCGGTGAGGTGCTGGCCGTCTACAAGACGCTGAAAGTGTACAAACTGCTGGGCAACCTCGCGCCGCAGAGCGATGATGAGTTGGTCATCGGCTTCTTCCGCGACGACTGGCGGCGCAACACCTATGCGGGCACCAACCCCGAGACCCGCGCCGCTCTGGAAAGCCATCTGGTGGCCATGCTGGAGCTGGACGCCGCGCAGCAGCCGAGCTTTGAGCTGAATGGGGCGCTGATTGATCAGGGCGAGCGGTTGCTGGCGCGGATGAACGTGGAAGATCAGGCCTACAGCCTCATCCTCGCCACCGCCGAGTTTGCCGGGATCGAGCCGTTCACCATCGCTGGCCGGGGCGGGCGCGACGCTGACCTCGTGTTTGAAAGCGTCGATGGGCGGGCGCTGGATGATCTGGTGATTTCGCCGCTCTACACCTATGCGGGCTTCCACGAGTTCTTCCTGCCCCAGCTCAGCCAGATTGCCGAAAACCTGCTGGCCGACCAATGGGTGATGGGGGAATACGCCGCCGACGCCCAGATCGAAGACCAGATCGCCGGCCTCGGCCCGATCCTGCTGAAACGCTACACCAACGACTGGATCGAGGAGTGGGACAGGGTGCTTGGCCTCGTCAAGCTGCGCCCGATGAGCGCCGACAGGCCCTCCTATCAGGCGCTGGCGGCAGCCTCCGCCCCGCGCACCTCGCCGATTTTGCTGCTGACCACCGAGATCATGGAAGAGACCTCGCTGACGGCGGAATACAACAAGGGCGCCGATGAGCCGCCCGCCGGGATGGACCCGGACGCCGCAGCCGGGAGGGCCGCCGAAGCGGGCGGCGAGTTTGGCAAGCGCGCGGCGCAGATCTTCATCAACCGTCAGTCCGGCCTTGCCCGGATCGGCCTCGACGTGGCCTTCCGCAAAAGTCAGGATCGGGCGTCCTCCTCCGGTGGCGGCGGCGGCCAGACCCGCCTGCCGGGGGCCGAGATCGAGGCCTATTACGCCGATTGGCATGACCTGCTGATCGGTGACCCGCCGCAGCGCCGGATCGACTTCTTGATCCAGACATTGGGCGATATGCAGCGCACGCTGATCACCGCCGTGGATTTCCCCGAGGTGGCCGACCGCGAACTGCCCGCCAAGCTGGGCGCGCTGAAGCAGGCCAGCTCGCGTTTGCCCAAGCCGATGGAGCGGATGATTCAGGAGGCGGTGGACGATTTTGAGGGCGATGCCGCCAATACCTCGGTCGCTCGGCTCAACGAATTGCTGAACCAGCAGGTGACGCAGGTGTGTCAGGCCGCGATCGACAGCAAGTTCCCGTTTGCCAAGAACAGCGCGCGCGAGGTTGGCCTTGTCGACTTTGCCCGCCTCTTCGCGCCGCAGGGGGTGATCGACCGTTTCTTCCTCGAAAACCTCAGCCAGTTTGCCGATACGAGCGGCGGCAACTGGACGTGGAAAGATACCGGCCCGCTGGCTGGCAAGCTTTCGACCTCGACGCTCAAGCAGTTTGAGCGGGCGGCAGAGATCCGCGATGCCTTCTTCCCCACGGGCGGGGGCATTCCGCAGATCGACATGGAAGTTTCGCCCACTTCGCTGCACGGCGCGGTGGAAACGGCGCAGCTGACCATCAACGGTCAGGTCATTCTGACCCGTCCCAAGGGCAACACGCCTGCCAATGTGACATGGCCCGGCAGCATGGCCGGGGCCAATGTGGAGCTGGTGTTCACGCCGGATATGCGCGGGCGCAAGTCGAACATGAGCGAGGGCGGAAGCTGGGCTTTCGTGAAGTTCCTCAATGCCGGGCGGCCCAAGGTTTCGGGCAATGTGATCGCCGTGCGCTACACCATCGACGGGCGCCACATTGCCTACAAGATCACCCTCGCCACCGCCGAAAACCCCTTCTTCATGAACGAACTCACCGAGTTCAAATGCCCGACCGGGCTCTGACAGGAGGCCGTTGACCCCACCATGCCCCTCGGCCTCTTCGGAAAACTGCCCGCCAAGGGCGACTTCATCACCCGGGCGATGCCGCCCGAGGTGTTGTCATTCTGGGAAGGCTGGCTGGAAAAATCCATGGCCGGGGCCAAGCACCATCTGGCGGGGGAGTGGGGGCCGGTTTACGAGGCCAGCCCGGTGTGGCGCTTCTGGATCGGACCGGGCGTGTATGGCCATGCGATGGCGGGGGCGCTGATGGCCTCTGTCGATAAGGTGGGGCGGCAGTTTCCGCTGACACTGGTGCTGTCGGGGATGGGCCCGGCGCATCCGGTGCCGCCGCTCTCGGACCCGATGGAGGATTGGTACGGGATGCTGGAGCGGGCGCTGCTCTCGGCCAAGGCGGCGCATTTTGATGGCGATGTCGATGGCTTCCTTGCTGCGCTGCCCGAGCCCAACGCCGCGCCTTGTGCGCTGGGCGAGGACCGGCGCAATGCCTTCTTCGCCTATGGTGAGCACGGGCTGGGGCAGATGCTGGCCGATGTGCGCGACCACGATCACCAGCTTGCTGCCTTTGAGCGTAGCTATTGGTGGACGGCGGGCAACGACTATGTCGGCCCCGGCATGATCGCGCTGGATGGCATGCCCGATGCGGCGGGCTTTATGGCCATGCTGCGCGGCTTTGGCCCGCCCGCCCGGGTGCAGCAGCCTGCCGCCGCAGCGCGCCCGGCTGCCACCGCGGCCGCGACCGCCTCCGCCGGGGCAGGGGCCGGCGAAACCCGCGCCCGCGAAACAACCGTGCCGCCCCGCGATCTGATCGGGGATGCCGAAGAGGCTGAGGCCGCCGCTGCATGGGGGGCCGAAACCTCCCGCGAAGAACTGGCATGGGCCGCGCCCACCGATGCGGTGGACGATGCATGGACCGAGGCGAACACCGGCGACGAGGCCGAGAGCCCCTTTGATGCGCCCGAAGAAGAGTGGGACTTCCCCGATGCCGGGCCTGCCGAGCCAGAGCCGGAGCCCGAACCGGAGCCTGAGCCAGAGGAGAAAACCGAAGAAGACCTCTTTGACGCCGGCCCTGAACCCTATGGCATTGGCGACAGTGAAGCGGTCGAGGATGTTTACGCCAGCCTGAGCGAAACGGATGACGTGGCAGCGGATGAAGGTGGGGCAGAGGCCGAGGCGGAGGTTGTGCCTTGGCTGGACGAGGGCGTGCCTGCGGAAGACAGCGCCGATGCTGCCGACGAGGCAGGCGAGGAGCCGGAGGAAGAGGTGATCCCTTGGCTGGGTGACCCCGACGACGAGCCGGGCGCCGAAACGCCGGAACCCGAAGCGGCAGAGGCCGCCGCGGCGGAAGACGATGCGCCAGAGCCCGAAGCGATTGGCCATGTGGTCGATGTGTCGATGGTGTCTGGCGAGGATGACTTTGAGATCCCCGGAGATCTGCCCGATGAGGCTCCGGACGCCGCGGACGAAGCCAGCGACGATGAGGACACCACGCCCGAGCCTGCGGATGGGGGCGAGGATGAAAAGTCTGTAGAGGCGGAGGAAGGCCTCCCCGGCGAAAACGGCCTTGCCGATGCCGATGAAGACGAGCCCGCACCCGCCGGGGTGGGCGAAGACAGCCCGTTTGGCGCGCCGGGCGATGCAACCCACGATGGCGAAGGGCTGGGCCAGAAGAAATCCGGTCTGAGGGGGTTCTTCTCCCTTCGCGGGCGCGGGAAGGATTGACCCTTGACCCCCCGTAACAGAAACTCGGCAAACGCGACCACACTCAAGGGCCCCAGGGCCGGGGCATTGATGCTATGAATGCAAAGCAGTTCAGGTTCGAGACCGGGGAGATCAGCCATACCGGCTACGCCCGCGACCATAACGAGGATAACCTCTATACCTATCCCGATGGGGGGATGTGGGTTGTGGCCGATGGAATGGGCGGGCACCACGGCGGCGATTATGCCTCGGGTGTGATCGTTCAGCACCTCGCCTCGGTGGGCCGCGCCACCTCTGCCCCCGATCTGCAGGCCCGTTTCGTTGAGCGGATCACCCGCGCCAATGGCCAGATTCAGCAGCACGCGCTGAGCCAGGGGGCGACCATCGGCTCAACCGTGGTGTCACTTCTGGTGTTCGATCAGCATTTTGCCTGCGTCTGGTCGGGTGACAGCCGGGTGTACCTGATCCGCGATGGCCAGTTGACCCAACTCAGCCGCGATCACACCGAGGCCAACGAGTTGCTCGACCGGGGGGCGATCACCCCCGAGGAGGCCGAGAACTGGCCGCGCAAGAATGTCATCACCCGTGCCATCGGCGTGCATCCGGATGTGCACCTCGACCACAAATACGGCACGCTGCGCAACCGCGACACGTTCATCCTGTGTTCCGACGGGCTCACCGCCCATGTGGAAGACCACGAAATCCTTGAAATTGCACGGAAGCATCAACCGCAAAAAGCCTGCGACATGCTTCTCGACCTGACCTTGCAACGGGGTGCGTCCGACAATACCACCGTTGTTGTGGTGCGTGCGTTCGACAAGACCGAGGTAACGCCCATGACGGCGATCTTCGATCTGCCGCAAGAGGGGATCTGAGCCGAATGGCCAGCGACGAGCAGGAAAACTCGAAGCCCGACAGCCAGAAGACTGTCATCAGCACGGCTGCCCCGACCGGCGTGGCCATTGGCACGCAGATCATGGGCACCTTCGAGATCACCGAGCACATTGCCACGGGTGGCATGGGCGAGGTCTATCGCGGCTTCAACATCCACACCGAAGAGCCGGTCGCGATCAAGATCGTGCTCGCCGCGCTGGCGCATGACGAAAAGATCCTGAGCCTGTTCCAGAAGGAGGCCACCGTTCTGGGCCGCCTCCACCATGACGCCATCGTGCGTTACATGCTCTTCACCGTCGATCCGGGCATTCAGCGTGCCTGCCTCGTGATGGAATTCGTCGAGGGGCGGTCGCTGGCGGATTACTATGCCGAAGAGGGCTCGATGCCCGTCGAGGACGTGAAGACGATGATGCGCCGGGTCGCTTCGGGCCTGCAAAAGGCGCATGACCTCGGCGTGGTTCACCGTGACCTTTCGCCCGACAACGTGGTCATCCAAGACGGGATGATCAGCCACACCAAGATTATCGACTTCGGCATCGCCAAATCGGCCAATTTTGGGGGCGGTACCCTGCTGGGTGGGCAGTTCGCCGGTAAATACGGCTATGTCAGCCCCGAGCAGCTTGGCCGTTTCAAAGGCGTGATCGAGGGCACCTCCGACATTTACAGCCTCGCGCTGGTGGCCGCAGCCGCGTGCCGTGGCGAGCCGATCGACATGGGCGACAGCCCCGCCGAGGCTGTTGAGCGCCGGATGGATGTGCCAGACCTTTCGGGCGTGCATGACGAGCTGCGCCCGCTGCTGGAGATGATGCTTTCGCCCGACCCGGCCAACCGGCCAGAAAGCATGGCGAAGGTGCTGGAATTTCTCGACAATCCCGGCGCGGTTGGGGCGGGCGCCGTTACGCCTCCCGCCATGCCGGGGCCGGACCCTTCGCTGCCGCCGCAACAATCGGTGCCGCCGCAGTACGGATCGCAGCCGCCGCAGAGCATTCCGCCGCAGCACTCCTTGCCGCCGAGCGGCGAGGCCACGGTTATCTCGCAGCCGCCGGCCTATGCCTTCACCACCCCGCCGCAGCAAAGCATGCCGCCGCAAAGCATGCCGCCTCAGGATGCGGGCGCTGGCGCGGGCACCGACAGCCCGTTTCCGGGGCCAGTTCCGCCCCAGCAGACCGGCGTAGGCTCCACGCTGCCACCCGATCAGACGGTTCCGCCGCCGCAGCCCGCGAAAAAGGGCAAGGGCGGGCTGATCGCGGCCCTGCTGGCCGTGGTTCTTGTTGGCGGTGGCGGCACGGGGGCCTATTTTGCCGGGCTGATCCCCGGGCTAAAGCCGGATGACGGCACCACCACGGGCGGTGGTGGCACGACGACCGACAATGGCGCAGGCACCACCGCTGGCTGCGGCACCACCGTGCGGTTTGACGAAAACGGCAACCCGATCGACGATTGTGATGAAGACGTGGCCGTGAACGACACGGGTACAGACCCTAATACCCCGACCCCCAACACCGATCCGGACACGCCCGACCCCGATCCTGATACCCCGGATCCGAACACGCCCGATCCGAATACGGAGCCGGATACGCCTGATCCCAACGCGAACCCAGATACGCCCGATCCTGATACGCCCGATCCTGACACCCCGGACCCTGACACGCCGGACCCCGACACACCCCCTGAAACGCCGTCTCTCAACGGCGGTGGGATTGCGGCCATCGACGATACGCTCGACCCGAAAGAGGGCACGGTGATCGCCGAGGAAGAGCAGCAGGAAAAGAACAACGGCGAGATCGACTTTGGCACCATTGGCCGGATGATTGCATGGGTGCGCGACTACTCTACGCCGCGCTGCGTGCATGTCGGTATCCGCTCTGCCGTGCCAACCGATTTCGAGATCGAAGGCTATGCCACTTCGGTTGACCCGTTCTGGGAACTGCTGACCGAATTCCGCGACGAGTTTGGCACCGAACCCAAGATCGGCGTCCGCCTCGTGGATGACAGCCAATGCGCCGTGGTGACCTTCGTCAAGAACCTCACCCGCTCGGAGGCCCGCGCCCCGGCGCTCAAGCTGGACCGCGACGTGCTGAAGGCGGGCGATCCGATCCGTGGCACCATCGACCTGATCGAAGGGCGCTCGATCACCCTCTTCCTCGTCGACAGCCGGGGCGGGGCCTACAACCTCACCTCGCGCCTGAAGCCGCAGGACGATGGCACCGCAACCTTCGCGCTGGCGCTGCGGCCCCAAGGCGCGGATGACCGCGAGATCGTGCCCTACCTGATGCTGGCGATTGCGAGCAACAGCAAGATCGGCAGCGCCGATACCCAGGCGGGCACGCCCACCAACAGCCTGATGCCGATCATCCAAGCCGAGATCCGCCAGCGCGGGCCGGAAGAGGAAAACGCCGCCTCCGCCGCGCTGGGCTACTTCCGCTTCGATGACAACGCCGAGTGAGCGGCTGTCAAATTGAGCGCCTGCGGCGCATTCCATCCTTTGCCGGGCGTCTGGCCTGTGCCGCCCCGCGCCGTCCTTGGGGTTGATCTTGGCGGCGGGGCCGGGGAGAAGGGCGCAGGACTGACGAGGGACATATGGCGAAGCGCATCTACATTCTGAACGGGCCCAACCTGAACCTGCTGGGCAAGCGGCAGCCCGAGATCTACGGCCATGAGACCCTCGCCGATGTGGTGGCGTCATGTGTGAAGGTGGCGGGCGATGTGCCGATCCGCGACGCGCAGTCCAACCACGAGGGCGGGCTGGTGGATCTGATCCACGAGGCGCGCGAAGACGGGCTTGGGATTGTGCTGAACGCCGGGGCCTATACCCACACCTCGGTGGCACTCCTCGATGCGCTCAACACTTTTGAGGGCCCGGTGATGGAGGTGCATATCTCCAACGTTCACCAGCGCGAGGCGTTTCGGCATCACAGTTACATCTCGGCGCGCGCCGATGGCATTATCGTGGGCTGCGGCACGCAGGGCTATGAGTTGGCCGTGCAGCGCATCTTGCGGATGACGGGCAAGGGCTGACGCCTGAGCCTAAAGCGCCTCGGAGCCGACGCGCAGGGCAAACCCCGCGTCTCGCAGCGCCCCGGTGATCTCTTCCACATGGGTCGCATCGCGGGCCTCGATCACCACTTCAAGCTCGGCCTGTTTGAGCGCGACGCTCTGCATCATCCGCTGGTGGATCACCTCCACCACGTTGGCCCCCGCATCGCCAATAATGCGGGCGATGTCAGCAAGCTGGCCCGGGCGGTCATCGAGTTTGAAGATCAGCCGTGTGATGCGCCCATCGCGCACGAGGCCGCGCAGGATGAGGGTGGAGAGCAGGCGGCTGTCGATATTGCCACCGCAGAGAACGAGGCCCACCTGCTTGCCCGCATAATCGCCGGCATGGGCCTTCAGCACGGCAAGGCCAGCCCCGGCGGCCCCCTCGGCCACCAGCTTTTCGTGGCTCAGCAGGTCAAACACCGCGTCTTCGATCTCGGCCTCGGTGGCCAGTTCGATCCGGTCGACATTGGTGCGGATGATTTCGATATTTGCCGGGGAGGGCGCGCGCACGGCAATGCCCTCGGCGAGGGTGGAGCCCAGCGTGTGCGGCGCGGTGCCGTCGATGGCAGCTTTCACCGCGTTGAAGGGCTCGGCCTGTGCGCCGACAATCTCGATTTCAGGCTTTATCGCCCGCGCCGCCGTGGCCATGCCCGCAATCAACCCGCCTCCGCCGATGGGCACCACGATCACGTCGAGCGCGGGGTTCTGCTCCAGCATCTCCAGCGCCACGGTGCCTTGCCCCGCCGCCACCACCGGATCGTCGAAAGGGTGTATGAAGGTGAGGCCACGGGAGGCGGCCAGATCGAGGGTAAACTGCACGCTCTCGTCAAAGCTCGTGCCGTGCAGCACCACCTCGGCGCCAAAGTCGCCGGTCCGCTTCACCTTGTTGAAGGGGGTGCCCTCGGGCATGACGATGACCGAAGGGATGCCCAGCCGGGTGGCGTGATAGGCAACGCCCTGTGCGTGATTGCCCGCCGAACAGGCGATTACACCCGCCGCGCGCTCCGTTTCCGAAAGCGTCAGCAGCTTGGCCAGTGCGCCCCGCGCCTTGAAGGCATTGGTGTGCTGAAGGTTCTCCAGCTTCAGGTAGAGGTCGAAGCCAAGCTGCATGGAAAGCCGGGCCGCGCGCACCAGCGGGGTGCGCACGGTATCGGCGGCGATGGCATCGCGGGTGGTGCGGATGAGGTCGGCGGTCAGCGTCATGGCGGCAGCGTCCTTTGGTGTCCGCGAGGCTTCGCCGCGCAGACACCGATTGTCAACGTGCGGGCCGCCGCGTCAGCCGGGCACGCGCACCACCATCTCGATCTCGATCAGCAGATCGGCCCCGGCAAGCGCGGCCACGCCAATGCCGGTTATCGAGGGGGTCACACCGTTGAGAAAGCCCAGCACGGTGGGAAAGCACTCCCCCATGGCCGCATCATTGAGGCCGACCACATAGATGCGCATCATGGCTATATCCGCCGGTTCGGCCCCCAGCGCGTCCAGCGCAGCGGCGCAATTGGCCACGGCGGCCTCGGTTTGCGCCTTCAGCCCCTCAGGCACCGCGGCACCGCCGGGCAGGGCGGCGACCTGGCCGGAGACAAAAGCCATGCGCCCCGGCTCGACCACCGAGATCTGGGCATAGCCAAGTGCGGTGCTGTCAGGCATGGCGGCGGGGTTGTGGCGGGTGATCGTTGCGCTCATCGGTCTTTCTCCTTGAAAGGTACAGGCTCTCGCTATGGTGGATTGACGTGGCGGAACAGAGGCGGGGCAGGGCACTCCTGACAGGGTATTGTCAGGAGCCCTCCGCAAAGAGCCATCTCGCCACCGCGCAAGATTGGTGCAGTTCGGCGCGGCCCTGCGCCTCTGTTGTGCAGACCGCCGACCCATGACAACAGCACGTTTATTTGCTGAAATTTGTCGCGGTTGCCCATTGTAATGCAGAGCCGGGCTTGTTTTAGTCGGGGCACAGGGAGCGGCTGCCTGGGGAGGCAGCCGAGAATGAACAACAACAGGAGCTGCCTTGCTAGATCAGGCCGCCACCGACGCTTTCGTGGAGTTCGAACGCGTCCAGAAAAGCTACGACGGCGAAACGCTTGTCGTGAAAGATCTTAACCTCTCGATGCCGAAGGGCGAGTTTCTGACGATGCTCGGACCATCGGGCTCAGGCAAGACGACCTGCCTGATGATGCTCGCGGGCTTCGAGACTGCAACGCACGGGGAAATCAAGCTCGACGGCAAGCCGATCAACAACATCCCGCCGCATAAACGCGGCATCGGGATGGTGTTTCAGAACTACGCGCTGTTTCCGCATATGACCGTGGCCGAAAACCTCGCCTTCCCGCTGGAGGTGCGCAAGATTGGTGCGTCGGAGCGTGAGAAGAAGGTGAAGCGCGCTCTGGACATGGTGCAGATGGGCGAGTTCGGCGGGCGTCGCCCGGCGCAGCTTTCGGGCGGTCAGCAACAGCGGATCGCGCTGGCACGCGCACTGGTGTTTGAGCCGGAGCTGGTGCTGATGGACGAGCCGCTGGGCGCACTCGACAAGCAGTTGCGCGAGCATATGCAGTTCGAGATCACCCGGCTGGCGCATGAGCTGGGCATCACCACCGTTTACGTGACGCACGACCAGACCGAGGCGCTCACCATGTCTGACCGGGTGGCGGTGTTTGACGATGGCCGCATCCAGCAGCTGGCCCCGCCTGATGAGCTCTATGAGGCCCCGCAAAACAGCTTTGTTGCGCAGTTCATCGGTGAAAACAACACGCTGGAAGGCGTGGTGAAAGAGCTGAACGGCGATATCGCCACGATCAAGCTCGATGGCGCCGAAACCATGATCGAGGCCAAGGCGGTGAACGTCAGCAAGGTGGGCGATCGCACCCGCGTTTCGATCCGCCCCGAGCGGGTGGAAACCAACCCCGAGCGCCTGCAGGACGACGCCCATACGCTCAGCGCCGAGGTGCTGGAGTTCATCTACATGGGTGACATCTTCCGCACGCGTCTCAAGGTTGCCGGCAACGAGAACTTCATCGTGAAAACCCGCAACGCGCCCGATGTGGCACGGATGCAGAAGGGCCAGACTGTCAAGATCGGCTGGCTCCCCGAGGATTGCCGCGCGCTCGACGCTTGAGCGTGCCGCACAGCTTGCCGGCCTGCCCGGGGCGCGGCGAGCGGTGATATAACACGGGCATTACAACAAGGAGTGCAATCGCATGACTATGAAGAAAACCATTCTGGCGACGACCGCGCTGACCATGTCGGCCGGACTCGCCTTTGCTGAGGCGCATGGCGACATGGCCGACAGCATGACGCTGGTGAGCTGGGGCGGTGCCTACCAAGCCTCGCAGCAGAAAGCCTATGTCGAGCCCTACCTGGCCAACAACGAAGGCGTCACCTCGACCTGGGACGAAAGCTCCGCCGAAGCCGTGGCCAAGCTGCGCGCCATGAACGAAGCCGGCAACGTGACCTGGGATCTCGTCGATGTGGTGGCCTCTGACGCCATCCGCCTGTGCGACGAAGGCCTCGCCATGGAGATCGACGCCGACGAGCTGCTTGCCGAAGCCCCCGATGGCACCTCGGCCTCCGATGACTTCGGTGATCTGCTGGTGTCCGACTGCTTTATCCCGCAGATCGTGTATTCCACCACCTTCGGCTACCGCACCGACATGGTGGGTGACACCCCGCCGACTGACGTGTGCGCCGTGTTCGACACAGAGGCCTACCCCGGCAAGCGGAGCCTGGAAAAGCGCCCGATCAACAACATGGAGTGGGCGCTGATCTGTGACGGCGTCGCCAAGGAAGACGTCTACGACGTGCTGGAAACCGAAGAGGGTCAGGCGCAGGCGTTTGCCAAGCTCGACACCATCAAGGACGACGTGATCTGGTGGTCCGCCGGTGCCGACACGCCGCAGCTGCTCGCCGATGGCGAAGTGGTGATGGGCTCCACCTACAACGGTCGCCTGTTCTCGGTGATCGAAGAGCAGGACCAGCCGGTCGCCATGCTCTGGGACGCTCAGGTGTTTGACCTTGACGGCTGGATCATTCCTGCCGGTCTGCCCGAGGATCGTCTGGCCCGCGTGAAGGACTTCGTGAAGTTCGCCACCGACACCCAGCGCCTTGCCGATCAGGCCAAGTACATCTCCTACGGTCCGGCGCGTGCCTCTTCGGCTCCGCTGGTCGGCAAGCATGCCGAGCTTGGCATCGAGATGGGTCCGCACATGCCGACCGATCCGAACAACGCCACCAACACCTTCCTCTACAACTACGAGTGGTGGGCTGATTACCGCGACGACCTGGACGCCAAGTTCCAGGCCTGGCTCGCGCAGTAAGCCATTGGCACGGTGGGCAGATTGCCCACCCTACAAGATCGGGTGGCCCCTTGCCGGGGCCGCCCCACCAAGAACACCAGGGGGAAGACCATGCCCAAGGGCTACATCATCGGCCATATCGTCGTGAACGACCCGGAAGGCTACAAGGCCTACGTCACCGGCGACACACCCATCCTCAAAGCCCATGGCGCGCGCTTCCTTGTCCGGGGTGGCAAGTCCGAGGCGCCCGAGGGCGATGTGCCCGAAGGGATGCGCCACGTGGTCTTCGAGTTCGACAGTTTCGAGGCCGCCAAGGCCGCCTATGAAGACCCGGCCTATCAAGAGATATCATTGATCCGGAAGGCCACCGCCGAAAGCACCATCATTGTTGTGGAAGGCCATACGGATGTCTGAGGCCGCCACCTCCCCCGAAGTTCACGAACAAACCGATTCTGCAGGCCGCCTTGTGGCCGCCGATGGCACGCCGCTCAAGCGCAGCCTTGGCCGTGCCCTGCGCCGCCAGAAGATGCGCGCGCTGGCGCTGATCGCGCCGCTGCTGCTCTTCATCCTCATCACCTTCATCGCCCCAATCGCCGACATGCTGTTTCGTTCGGTGGAAAACGACATCGTCGCCCGCACCCTGCCGGACACCGTCGATGCGCTGGGCGACTGGGATTATTCCAGCGGCGAGATCCCCAATGACGAGGCCTTTCTGGCGCTTTACCGCGACCTCTCGGTTGCCGTCGAATACAAAACCCACACCCGGTTGGGCTCGCGCCTGAACTACGAAACCACCGGCATCTCTTCGCTCTTCCGCAAGACGGGCCGGGGCGTGGAAGACATTGGCGAGCTCTATCAGGACCAGTTCGAAGACCTCGATGAAGCCTGGGAAGAGCCTGAAACATGGGCCCGGCTGATGGGCTCGGAAAGCTGGCTGGGTGCCGACGACCGCACGGCAACTGCCTTTGAGCTGCGCGATGGCATTGCGGGGGCCCTCCCCAACACCGCCCGCGCCTACAGCGAGTTTGCGACCTTCACCCAAAATGAAGACGGCGACGACCCGGCCGATGAAGACCCTTGGGCCTATGTCTACGCCATGCTCTGGCTCGACCTCACCGGCCCGGCCCAGCTTGACGCCTATGAAGGCCCCGATGCCGCACTGCTGGCCGCGGCCGCAGAGGCCGCCCCCGGCTTTGAAAGCATCGGCTGGCGCGAAGGCTTTGTTGATATCGACGAAGACTGGGAAGACCTCGACATTTGGGGCACCATCAAGGCCTATTCGGGCGAGTTCACCTCGGGCTATTTCCTCAATTCGGTCGATCTGCAACTCACTCCCGCCGGGGTCGAGGCGCAGGACGAGAACCAGCGGATCTACATCAAGCTGTTCTGGCGCACGATCCTGATGTCGCTCGCCATCACCTGCTCCTGCATCCTGCTGGGCTATCCGGTGGCATGGCTGCTGGCCAACCTGCCGATGCGCACCTCCAACCTGCTGATGATCCTCGTGCTCCTGCCGTTCTGGACCTCGCTGCTGGTGCGCACCTCGGCATGGAAGGTGCTGCTGCAACAGCAGGGGGTGATCAACGATATCCTCGTCTGGGCGCATATCATCGCGGATGACAACCGACTGATCATGATCAACAACGTCACCGGCACGATCATCGCAATGACGCATATCCTGCTGCCGTTCATGATCTTGCCGATGTATTCGGTGATGCAGACGATCCCGCCAACCTACCTGCGCGCGGCCAAATCGCTTGGCGCAACCAATTGGGTGGCCTTCTGGCGGGTCTACTTTCCGCAATCGGTGCCGGGCATCGGCGCGGGCTCGATCCTCGTGTTCATCCTCGCCATCGGCTACTACATCACGCCCGAACTGGTTGGTGGCACCAAGGGTGTCTTCATCTCCAACCGGATCGCCTACCACATCTCGACATCGCTCAACTGGGGCCTCGCCGCGGCGCTCGGCACCATCCTGCTGGCAGCGGTGCTGCTGCTCTATTGGGCCTATGACAAGATCGTGGGCATCGACAACGTGAAGCTGGGATAAAGACCATGGCAATTCCGACATATGCGACGACGGGCCAGCGGATCTGGTATTACGGCTTCCGGGTCATCTGCGGGCTGATCTTCTTCTTCCTGATCGCACCGATCATGGTGATCATCCCGCTCAGCTTCAACGCGGAGGATTTCTTTACCTTCACGCCAGAGATGCTGAGCTTCGATCCGGAGGGCTATTCGCTCAAGCACTACCGCGACTTCTTCACCAACTCCGACTGGCAACAGGCCCTGCGGAACTCGGTGAGCATTGCGCCGGTTGCCACGCTCCTCTCGGTGAGCTTCGGCACGCTGGCAGCGATTGGCCTGAGCTCCGAGCATGTGCCTTTCCGCCGGGCGATCATGGCGATCCTGATTTCGCCGATGATCGTGCCGCTGATTATCTCGGCGGCGGGGATGTACTTTTTCTACTCCCGCGTGGGGCTTCAGGGCAGCTACTTCGGTGTGGTGCTGGCCCATGCGGCGCTTGGCATTCCTTTCGTCATCATCACCGTGACGGCCACGCTGGTGGGCTTTGACCGCTCGCTCACCCGCGCCTCCGCCTCGATGGGCGCAGACCCGGTGCGCACCTTCTTCAAGGTGCAGATGCCGCTGATCCTGCCCGGCGTGATCTCGGGCGCGCTCTTTGCCTTCATCACCTCCTTCGACGAAGTCGTGGTGGTGCTCTTCGTCGGCTCGGCGGGCCAGAAGACGCTGCCGTGGCAGATGTTCATCGGTCTGCGCGAGCAGATATCTCCCACCATTCTTGCGGTGGCGACGCTGCTGGTGGTGATCTCGATCTTCCTGCTCGCTGCGGTCGAGATGCTGCGGCGGCGCAGCGAACGGCTCAGGGGCATGTCGCCGGGCTGATCCCCGGTGGCAGCGCCGCTCCCCGCTTGACGGGGATTGGCGCTGCCGCTACCCAGCGCCCGACACTTCCGCAAGCCCGCCCCACAGGGGCACAGCCAGCGGCCGGTTCTTCCCAAAGTAAGGATGCCCGCCCCATGGCTTGCCGTTTTCTATGCTCCGCCTTTGCCGCACTGGCCCTTTGCACCCCGGCCACGGCGCAGGAGCTAAAAAGCCCCAAGGCACACGCGCTGGCCGGTCTGCAGGCGGCGGTCGCATGGCCCGGATATGCCAGCCTCTGCGCGCTGGATTCCCGCATGCGCAACGTCAACCTGCCGCGTGAGCGCAAGCCCCGTGCCGCAGGCGAGGGGCGGCGCGAGGCTGGCCAAGGGGGGGCAACGGCCCGGCGCGGCGGTGGCGGTGGCGGTGGTGGCGGGCGCGGCGCGCAGCCGCTGGGGCCGATGCAAGTGTTCGACAACCTCTATGTGCTTGGCACCTCCTCCGTCATGGCGTGGCTCTATGGCACGCCAGAGGGCTACATCCTGATTGACGGGCTGAACTCTGACGAGGAGGCGCAGGAGTATATCCTCTACGGGATGCAACAGCTCGGCCTCGACCCAGCCGCGATCCGCCACATTGTTGTCAGCCATGCCCATGGCGACCATTACGGCGGTGCCGACTATGTGGCCGAGCAGCTTGGCGTGCCGATCTCGATGACCGCGCCAGACTGGGCCCTCGCGGCGACCTTGGGCGAGCACCCGCGCTTCGGTCCGGCCCCGACGGAGGGCATCACGGTGAAAGATGGTCAGGTGCTGGTGGCGGGCGAAACTGAAATGACGCTGCACATGACGCCGGGCCACACGCCGGGCACCCTCTCGCCAATGCTCACGCTGCAGGACGGGGATGACACCCACAAGGCCGTGCTCTGGGGGGGCACCGGGTTCAACTTTGGCCCCGATGTGCAAACCTTCCTTTCCTACGCCCGCTCGGCGGCAAAGATGCGTGAGATCGCGGCGGCGGAAGGGGTGGATGTGTTCATCTCCGGCCACGCGCGGCGCGATGGGTCTGCCGAACTGCTGGAAAAGCTGGCAACCCGCGCGCCCAATGCGCCGCACCCGTTCGTGCGCGGGGTGGAAGGGCAGGGGCTTTTCACCGTGCTCGAACAATGTGCACTTGCTCAGGCCGCGCGCTTCACCGAGGCCCCGCCAGAGTAGCGCTGTTGCGGCGCGGGCACAGGGCGCGCCAATTGCCGCGTTGCGCCTTCCGTTGTTCGGCCACCTGCACATAAGCACTAACCCAATCGCAAGGCATGGCCGCTCTGTCGGCAGCACCCAGCGTCGCACATCGACACTGACCTAAGGCTCCACCATGTCTGCTTTCCATCTGCCTCTCCGGGCGTCTCTCCTCCTTACCGCTGCTACGCTCGCCCCTGCCGCCGCCACGGCGCAGGAGGTCTATGACCTCGATACCATCACCGTCACCGCCGCCGGGGTGCAGACCGATACGCTGACGGCCCCCGCCAGCGTGACCATCATCACCGGCGAGCAGCTGGAGCAGGGCACCGTGACCGACCTCACCGATGCGCTGCGCGGGGTGCCGGGGGTATCCTCCGCCGGGGCCTCGGATGGGCAAAACATCTTTCTGCGCGGGCTGCCCTCGGAATACACGCTGATCCTCGTGGACGGGAAGCGGCAGGATACCCGCCAGTCCCGCACCAATGCTTCGGGCGGTGTGGATCAATATTACATGCCGCCCGCCTCGGCCATTGAACGCATCGAAATCGTGCGTGGCCCGATGTCGTCGCTCTACGGCTCCGATGCGATGGGCGGTGTGATCAACATCATCACCAAGCCTGTTGCCGAAACATGGGCAGGCTCGCTCACGGTTGAGGCGTTGAAGCCGCAGCAATCTGAAGACAGCTCGGAGCAGCAGCTTTCATTCTACCTCAGCGGGCCGCTTGTGGCGGACAAGCTCGGCCTTCAGCTTTGGGGCCGCCGGCTGGTGCGCGGCGAATCCGGCCGCGATGGTGGCCGCAGCGATCGTGAGTTGGATGATCTGACCGCCAAGCTTACATGGACCCCGGCGGTGGGCCACGAGCTGGCGCTGCAATTCGGCAAAACCGATATCTGGACCGATCCGCGCATGAACACCCGCCGCAGCACCTCGCTGAGCTATGAGGGCGAGCTCGGCGCTTGGGATGTGACGGCCAGCCTCTCCGAAGAGGTGGCGCAGCGCACCACCACCGGCTCTGATCGTGCGCCGGAAGTGACCAACACCATCCTCGAAGCCAAAGCCTCGCGCAGTTTCGATTGGCGCGGCGAGCATCGCTTTACCTTCGGCGCGCAGGTGGCCGAGAACGCACTGAGCGACCAGAACCCCGGCCTTGGCGACGGGCTCGACTATAGCTTCACCAACCGTCAGTCGGCGCTCTATGCCGAGGATATCTGGAAGCTCAGCGACAGGTTCGAGCTGACGCTGGGCGCGCGTTTCACCGATGACGAGCGCTTTGGCGGCAAGCTCACCCCGCGCGTCTATGCGCTCTACGAGCTCACGCCCAACCTCTACCTGTCGGGCGGCATTTCGGCGGGCTATCGCACGCCCGAGCTGCGCCAGTTCGTGGAAGACTACTACAGCACCACCAATCGGGGCGCTGCGGTGATCCCCGGCAACCCCGACCTGATGCCCGAAGAGAGCCTGAGCTACGAGCTGGGCCTGCGGTTTGAAAACACGGCCACGAGCTTCACCGCCACGGCCTTCTACACCGACTTCGAAAACCAGATCGACACCCGCGACACCGGCACCACCATCGACGTGGATGGCACCAGCTACGAGCTTTACGAGTATTACAACGTCGGTAAGGCACGGGTGCAGGGCGTGGAGCTTGCGGGCAGCCACATGCTGACGCCCGATCTCAAACTCTCCGGCAGCTACACCTGGACAGAGTCCGAGCGGCTCACCGGCGATCTGGCGGGCCAGCCGCTGTCGCGCACGCCCGAGCATCAGGCCAGCCTGCGGGTGGATTGGCAGGCCCCCAACACTGATCTCAACCTCTGGGCAGCCGCCAATCACTTTGGCGAAAGCGTTTCGGTAAGCAGCTCCAGCCGGGGCAATGTGATCAACGAGTATGACGCATACACCACGCTCGACATCGGGGCCAATTGGCGGATTGCCGACAACGTGGTGCTGAAAACCGCGATCTACAACGCCACCAATGAAGACATCAACAATGACGAGCAGGACAGCACGCAAAACGGCCGTGCGTTCTGGATGGCGCTGACCACCGAGTTCTGAGCCTCGCGGGTTGGCTCAGGGGAGCAGCGTGAGCCAGCCCCATGCGGTCAACATCGTCATCGCCGTCGCGATCAGCACGGCCGTGGCGGCCACGCGCTTGGCGCGGTCGTACATGTTGGCAAAGATATAGGCGTTCACCCCCGGTGCCATGGCCGCGGTGATGGTGGCAGAGCGCAGGCCCGGCGTGTCGACCCCGGTGAGGTGGGCAAGGCTCCACGTGATCGCCGGGTGCAGCCCGAGGGCCAGCAGGCAGACCATCAGCGCCACGCGAATGTCGCCCTCCGGCCGGTAGCGGTAAAGCACCCCGCCGAGCGCGAAGAGCGCAGCGGGCAGTCCGGCGCGGGCGATGAGGTCGGCGGCATCCATGATGACGCCGGGCACCGGCAGGCCGGTGAGGTTGACGGCGAGGCCCGCGAGGATGCCAATGATGAACCCGTTGCGAAACACGTTACGCGCCACCCGGGCGGGCAGGGCCGAAAGCGGCGTGCCGCGGGCGCGGGCGAGCTCCATCACCACGATCCCGCTGGTCAGCAGCACTGGCGCGTGCAGGGCGATGATGGCGTAGTTGCCGGTCAGCGCCTCGGTGCCATAAGCGCGTTCGGTGATCGGCAGGCCGAGCAGCAGCGAGTTGGAGAAGAGGCAGGCAAAGCCGATCACCACCGCATCCTCCCAATCGCGCTTGAAGATCAGCCTTGCGCCCGCGATCCCGGCGGCAAAGCTTACGAAAGCCCCGGCATAGAAGGAGAAAAGCAACGCTGGCTGAAAGCCCACGGCAAGATCCAGGCGGGTCATGGCCGCGAAGAGCAGCAGGGGGATCGAGAAATTCTGCGCAAAGCCCATCAGCATGTCGGTCGCCTCGGGCCGGAAGTTCAACTTCCAGACCGCGAGGTAGCCAAAGCCGATAACCAGAAAGACGGGCAGGATAACAGAGGTGAGGGCGCTCATTCTGG
Organism: Vannielia sp. ABF1_015; assembly: GCF_056160745.1. Classification (NCBI taxonomy): domain Bacteria; kingdom Pseudomonadati; phylum Pseudomonadota; class Alphaproteobacteria; order Rhodobacterales; family Paracoccaceae; genus Vannielia; species Vannielia sp. ABF1_015. Next base: position 634,155 of record NZ_JBSWXT010000002.1, on the reverse strand, counting down.
CAGGCTCAGGGCCATGCCGTCATAGGCAGGTGTCACATGGGCCGGGGTTTCGGCCTCCACGCTCGCGTAGTCCATGTCGATATGCATGTTGGTCAGCACCGCGCGTTTGGGGGCGGCACGCTCGATCCACTCCAGCGCCCGCTCAAGGTGCACGTGGCTGGGGTGCGGCGTGCGGCGCAGCGCGTCGAGCACCCAAATTTCCAGCCCCTCCAGCGCAGGCCAGGCGGCCTCGGGAATGGCGGACACATCCGGCAGATAGGCCAGCCCGCCGATGCGAAAGCCAAGCGCGTCGATCCGGCCATGCTCCACCTCGAAAGGCGTCAGCGTAATCGCCCCGCCCGAGCCCTCCACGGTGAAGGGGCCGTCGATATGGTGCAGATCGAGGATCGGCGGATAGTCCGACCCCTCGGGCTGGGTGAAGGCGTAGCCGAACCGGGAGATCAGATCATTGGTGGTGGGCCCGTCGGCCCAAACTTTGACCCGCTGGCGCATGTTGAAAACCACCATGCGCAAATCATCGAGCCCGTGGGTGTGATCGGCATGGGGATGGGTGAAGGCCACCCCGTCAAGGCTTCCGACCTTTGCATCCAGAAGCTGGCTGCGCAGGTCGGGGGAGGTGTCGATCAGCACCCGGGTGGTGCCCTCCGGCCCCTCACGCTCCACCAGCATGGAGCAGCGGCGGCGGGCGTTCTTCGGGTTGGTCGGGTCGCAATCCCCCCAATTGTCGGGCAAGCGCGGCACGCCGCCCGAGGAGCCGCAGCCAAGGATGGTGAAGCGGTAACTCATGCCACGGCCTTGGTGAAGAGGCGGGCGAAATTGGCTTGGGTGGCGGCGGCAAAGTCTTCGTAGCTGAGGCCAAAGACCTCGGCCCCAACCTTTGCCGTATGCGCGGTGTAGGCCGGTTCGTTGCGCTTGCCGCGATGGGGCGGGGGCGCAAGATAAGGGCTGTCGGTTTCCACCAGAATCCGCTCCAGCGGGGCGGCGGCGAAGATGTCGCGCAGCTCCTGGCTCTTGGGGAAGGCGGCGATGCCGGACATCGAGAGATAAAAGCCAAGGTCCAGCGCGGCCTTCGCCAGTTCGGCAGAGCTGGAGAAGCAATGCATCACGCAGGAATAGGGGCCATCCTCATAGCCCTCCCGCAGGATGGCGGCCATGTCTTCATCCGCGGCGCGGGCGTGGATGATAAGCGGCAGACCAGTGTCGCGGGCGGCCTCGATATGCAGGCGCAGCGAGGCTTGCTGTGCCTCGGCGCTCTCGGCGGTGTAGTGATAGTCCAGCCCGGTCTCGCCAACGCCAACGCACTTCGGGTGGGCGGCGGCGGCCTTCAATTCGTCCACCGTGATCAGCGGCTCCTCGGCCACGCTCATCGGGTGGATGCCAAAGGCGTGGAAAACGTCCGGATAGCGTTCCGAGATCGCCTGAACATTCGCCAGCCCGGCCCGCTTGGTGCAAATCGTCACCATCCGGCCCACACCGGCGGCCTTTGCGCGGGCAATGATCTCGGGCAGTTCGCCGTCAAAGTCGGCAAAATCGAGGTGGCAGTGACTGTCGGTAATTTCAGGGGGCATTGGGGCTCCGTCGGCTCAGAGGCGCATTTCGGCTGCGGCCTCGGAGATTTTGAGGCAGATATCCGTGATGAGGGCAGGGGCGTCAAGGTTGACCGCCGCCCCGGCGCGGGCGCGGGCCCCGAGGGTGGCGGCCAGTTCGGCCCAGGCGCGGGCGCGGGCGGCATCGGGGGCAAGGCGGGTGAGCAGTGCGGCCTCACCGGGGGCGGCCTCGGGCGAGGGCGGGCCAAGCGCACCGGTGCGGGCGATGCGGGCAAGCAGCGTGTCGATCAGCCGGGTGGTCAGGCGAAACCGGTCTTGCGCATCGCGCCCGCCGCATTTGGCGGCCATGGCGAGGGTGGCGGGGCGGTCGAGCTTGGGCAGGTCGCGAAACAGCGCGATCAGAGCGGAATAAAGCGTCAGGCCCTCGTCGTCGATCAATTGCAGCGCGGTGGCCACCGACCCTTCGGAGAGCGCGGTGAGGGCCGCGCGCGCGCCCGGATCTTCCGGCGGCTCGGCCCCGGCTTCACGCAGCGCGGCAATCAGCGCCGCTTCCGACAGCGGCGCACAGGGCAGCACCTGACACCGCGAGCGGATGGTGGGCAGCAGCGCCGCCGGGGCGTGGGAGATGAGCAGCAGCACCGTGTTGAGCGGCGGTTCCTCCAACACTTTCAGCACCGCGTTGGCGGCGGGTGCGTTCATTTCATCGACCGAGTCGATCAGCACCACCCGGCGGGCATTTTCGGCGGCGGAATAGGCAAAGAAGCGTTTGAGATCGCGGGCGCTTTCCACGTCGATCACGGTCTTGAAGCGGGCGGGGGCGGGCTTTTCCACCCATTTGCGCCGCAGCAGCATCAGGTTGCCTTCCGAGCCTGCGGTCATGCGGCGGGCAACCGGATGGTCCGGGTCGATGGCGAGGCTCTGGGGCTCTTCGGGCTCCCCGAACAACCCGGCCTCCTGCTCCAGAGGCGTGACAATGAGAAAGCGGGCAATGCGCCATGCCAGCGTGGCCTTGCCAATGCCGCGCGGCCCGGTGATCAGCCAAGCGTGGGGCAGGCGGCCCGAGGTGAAAGCTGCCAAAAAGCGTGCCTCTGCCTCTTCCTGCCCATAGAGCGTTTCGGTGTGGCGCGGATGCGGGTAATCGCCCAGCCGGTCGGCCTCGGGCGGCGCATCGGCCAAGCCAAGGGGCGCGGCGCTCATCGCATCAGCTCCGCTGCGGCAGCGATGACATCGGCGGTGATGGCCTCAGGCGTGCGATTGGCGTCGATCAGGCGGCAGCGCGCCGGCTCGGCCTCGGCCAGCGCCAGAAACCCGGCCCGCAGCCGCTGCTGAAATTCCAGCCCCTCTTCCTCAAACCGGTCCTCACCGGAGCGCCGCGCCAGCCCCCGGGCCAGCGCCACCTCCGTGTCCATGTCCAGAATGAGCGTCAGGTCGGGTTCCCGCCGGATCGCCAACTCGTGCAGCGTATCGACAAAGGCCCTCAACTCGCCCCGCGCCGCGCCCTGATAAACGCGGGTGGAATCGGCAAAACGGTCGCAGATCACCACGTTGCCTGCCCCAAGCGCGGGGGCAATCACCCGCTCCAGATGATCCCGCCGCGCGGCGGTGAACAGCAGCGTTTCGGTCTCGCCCGACCACCTGTCGGGCGCGCCCTCCACCAGCAGCCGCCTGATCTCTTCGGCCCCCGCCGAGCCACCGGGCTCTCGGGTCAGCACCACCTCGCGGCCCTCGGCTTCGCACCACGCGCCAAGCGCCCGCGCCTGGGTGGATTTCCCGGCGCCGTCAATCCCTTCGAGGGTGATGAATAACCCGTGAGGCTGCGTCATGCGCGGACGTTATACCGAGGCTCTGGCAGGCGCAAACCGCTCGCCAGACGAGATTTGAGGCCTCCGGCGGGAGATCTTTGAAGCAAGAAAATGGGCCGGGCGACGCATGCTGCATTTTCTTGCTGGAAATACTCCAGTGCCCGGCCTCAAACCGCGCAGCAGACGCCTGCGAAGGCGCTGACTGCGGGATGGTGTGGGAGGGCGGGACGCGCCCCGCCGCTCCAACCAGCCCTACTGCGGCGCTGCCTGGCTGGCGAATTGCTTCATCAGCACGCCTGCCGCCGTTTTCAGCCGGGGAAGGAAGCCGCCTTTGGGCACATCGCGCTCAGCCACCAGTGGCACGGTGATCGCTTCCATGTCGGGCAGGGTCACGGTGAGCTGTGCCACCTCATCGCCCGCCACCACGGGCGCGCGCAACGGGCCCTCATAGCTCACCTCCGCCTTCAGGCTGTCCTGCGCAAGTGCAGGCATCAGCACATCAAGGTCGTTTGCCAGCACCAGCCCAACGCGGGGCTCTGCCCCGAGCCACACCGGCGCTTCGGCCACCCGGGTGCCCTCATCGGCCACGGTCTTCTGCACAAACTGGCGGAACGCCCAGTTGACGATGTTGATCGCCTCCTGCTTGCGGGCATCTTCCGAGGGCAGGCCGGTGATGACAAAAACGATCCGCCGGTTGCCCTGCTTGGCCGAGCCAACAAGCCCATAGCCCGCTTCGGAGGTATGCCCCGTCTTCAGCCCGTCCGCGCCAATGCCGAGCTTCAGCAGCGGGTTGCGGTTGTTGTGATTGGTCGGCACCCGCCCGTCGAACTCAAACTTCTCCATCCCGAAGTAGCCGTAATATTCGGGGAACTCGCGGATCAGCCGCAGCGCCAGAATGCCAAGGTCATGCATCGACATCCGCTGCCCCGGGTTGGGCCAGCCGCTGGCATTGGCGAAGGTGGAGTTTTCCATGCCAAGGTCGCGGGCTCGCTCATTCATCAGCCGGGCAAAGCCGTCTTCGGTGCCCGCCAGCCCCTCGGCCACCACCACGCAGGCGTCATTGCCCGATTGCACAACGATCCCCTTGATCAGCTGATCGACCGAGGGCCTGTCGGTGGTGTTGAGAAACATCGACGAGCCGCCCATGTTCTTGGCGCGCTCGCTCACGGTGAAGGTCGTGTCCAGCGTCACCCGCCCGTCGCGCAGCGCCTCGAACAGCATGTTCAGCGTCATCAGCTTGGACATGGAGGCCGGGGGCAGGGCGGTGTCGGCGTTTTTCGACAGCAGGATCGTGCCCGTCGTCTCGTCGACCACCCAGGCCGAGGTGGCGCGGGTCTCGAAAGCGGCGGCGGCGGTGGTTGCGGCGGCAATGACCGCAGCGGCAATCAATGTTGCGAAGCCGTGGAGGCGAAGCATGGGGGCGGAAGTCCTTTCCTGTCCGGCCCCGGCGCGACTGGCCGGGGGGTGGTGCAGGGCGGGGCTTGGCTTGCGGCTGAGTCCCGCCTCAGTTGCTCACAAAATACGCGTCCTGGAAGCCCATCGCCTTAACTTTTTTGAGAAGTGCCTCGCGATCGGCGGCACTATGCGCAGGGCCGATCACGACACGCCAGAATGTCTTGCCGGCGCTCTGCTGCTCATAGACGGTGGGCACCACGCCGGACTTGCGCATATTGGCGGCGGTGCGATTTGCGTTGTCCTCGACCGAGAAGATCCCGATCTGCACATAGTTCTTGCCACCCGACGGCTTGGGCCCGGCTGCCTTAGGGGCAGGCGCGGTGGCCGCTGCGGCGGTGGGGGCAAGCGGTGCTGCGGAAATCTCGGGCGTCGCCGTGCCAGCCGGGGCCACGGGGGGCGCGGCATCGGGGGCGGCAGAAATCGTGGCATCAGCCTTGGCGCGACGCGTGTTCTTGCCCTTCAGGCGCTGCCAGAAGCCCTTCTTGGCCTTGGGTTCCGGGCCTGCGGCTGCGGCAGCGCTTGCGGTGTCGACAGCCGCGCCAGCGGCAGCGGCACCTGCGGCGCCCGTGCCCTCGGCCCGCGCAATGGCGGCCTCGGCAGAGGCCAGCGGCGCATCAAGCGATTTCTGCTCGATCGCTTCGGGCGCGGCGATGGTATCCGTGCTCACGGGGGCAGGGGCCGCAGCCGGTGCCGCCTCGGGCACCTCTTCGCGCACCAGTGCCACCACGTTCAGCTTGGTCGGCGCACCGGGCAACAGACCCAGCGCATTGGCCGCATCGGAGGAAAGCTGAAGCTTGGGCCCCGGGTTTTCGCGCTCGCGCTTGAACAGCGCGCCGATCACGAATTTTCCGTTGGTTTCATTGCGGATGATAACCCGCTCGGGCTCTTTCACATCGGGGTGGGCAATCCAGACCCCGCCGAGCGAAGGCCGCCCGTCCCAAAGCCCGTCTTCGGTTTTCGAGAAAACTTCGGGCGCTTCCACGTCCCGCTCCACCAGCTTGGTGGTTGCTGGACGGTCCACTGCCGCCGTTGCTGGCCCGTCGGCCTTCTTGCCGCCGAACTTCAGCCCCGTGCCATCTTCACAGGCCGTCAGCGCCAATACCGACACCGAAATCACACCTACATGAAGGAGTTTGCCCTTGCCCATGCTTCGCCCCTTTGTCCGCCTTTTGGTCGGGTCTTTGCCCGCCATGGCATTATTTGCCGCCGGTTTGCCCGGCTGAACTGCTCTCAGACGTCACAATACATACCACAGGGCCGCATGGGAACCCGGGATGTCATGGCCAAGCAGAAAATGGCGCGTAGGGTGTTGCCTTTTTCGCGCCACCGGGGTTTCTGGGCCGCGCCCCTCCCGGTCGGTGATTTGCGCCGCAGGGAAGGCAGAGCGGAAGCGTGGCCGAGTGGTTGAAGGCACTGGTCTTGAAAACCAGCAACGGGGAAACTCGTTCGTGGGTTCGAATCCCACCGCTTCCGCCACCTACCTGAAAGCGCACCGCACAGCGACCAGTTTGGGCGTCAAAAATGAGGGCGTTGGTCCTGATTGGCCGGACCAAGGGCGGCATGAATACAAAGCTGCACGCCATCTGTGACCGGCAGGGACGGCCGCTCAACCTGTTTGTGGCCGCCGGTCAGGTCAGCGACTATATTGGCGCGCTGGCTGTACTGAGCGGCCTGCCAAAGGCCGATTGGCTGCTTGGTGATCGTGGTTGCGACGCCGATTGGTTTAGAGAAACGTTGAAAGACAAGGGGATACGCGCATGCATCCCCGGTCGAAGGCGGTGCAAGAAGACCGTGAAATACGACAAGCGCCGCTAGAAACGCCGCAACAGGATCGAGATCGTGTTCAGCAGAGTGAATAACTGGCGTCGCGTCGCAACTCGATACGACAGTTTCCCAAAGGTCTTCCTCTCAGCAACCGTTATCTATTGGCTATAAGTCCTGACCCTATACATCAATCCATCCCGGCAGCGTCAGGGATATGGCCGGCACGAAGGACACCAGCATCAGCGCCACGAGGATGGCGAGGTAGAACGGCCAGATCGTCTTGACCGCCTGTTCCATCGGCAGCCGCCCGACCGAGCAGCCCACGAAGAGGCAGGCGCCCACCGGCGGGGTGCAGAGGCCGAGGCCGAGGTTCATCATCAGGATGATGCCGAACTGCAGCGGATCCAGCCCGATGCTGTAGGCCACCGGCAGGAAGATCGGCGTGCAGATCAGGATCAGCGCCGCCATGTCCATGATCATCCCTAGCACCAGCAGCACCACGTTGATCATGATCAGGATCAGGATCGGGTTCTCGGTGATGGTGGTGAGCAAGGTCACGGTCTTGTCGGGCACCCGGTAGAAGGTGAGCATGTAGGCGAAGGCCCCGGCACAGGCGATCAGGATCATCACCATCGCCGTGGTCCGGACCGAGCTTTTCACCGCGGTAATGAAGTTCTCCCAGGTCAGGCTGCGATAGACCAGCAGGGTGACGATGAAGGCGTAGATCGCGCCGAAGGCGCCGGACTCGGTCACGGTGAAGATGCCCGAGAGGACACCGCCCACGATGATGACCGCGGTGAAGAGGCCGGGCAGGGCGGCGATGAAACTGAGAAAGAGCGAGGTGAAGCCGGGGAAGACCTCGGCCTGGTAGCCCCGGCGCACGGCCACGACATAGGCGGCGACAGCAAGGCAGAGGCACATCAGCATCCCCGGCACCACGCCCGCCATGAAGAGCTTTGAGATCGAGATGCCACCGCCCGCTGCAATGGCATAGATGATCATGTTGTGGCTGGGCGGAATGACGATGCCCGCGATCGAGGAGGTGACGGTCACGTTCACCGCGTAATCGGCGTCATAGCCCTTTTCCTTCATCACCGGGATCAGGATGGAGCCGAGCGCCGAGATGTCTGCCACTGCCGATCCGGAGATGCCGCCGAAGAGCATCGAGGAGAAGACGTTGACGATCCCGAGCCCGCCACGCACCGCGCCCACCGCGGCCGAGGCGAAGCGGACCAGCCGCATGGCGATGCCGCCATGAAACATCAGCTCGCCCGCGAAGATGAAGAAGGGGATCGCCATGAGCGAGAACACGTTGATGCCCGCGATGATGCGCTGGTAGCCGATCATCAGCGGCAGCCCCTCGAACCAGAAGGCCGCGATGGCGGAGATGCCCAGAGCGAAGGCGACAGGCGCGCCGATGGCCACGCAGAGCGCGAACATCCCCAGCAGAACGAAAATTCCCATGTCGGCGGGGTCCTATTGAATGAGGTCTTTGCGCCAGTCCCGCCCGAGCACGAAGCGGAGCAGGTGGCCGAGGGTGAAAAGCACGATGAGCCCGCCGCCGATAGTGAGCGGCAGCGAGCGCAGCCCCTCCGGCACGTGGATCAACGGAATCGACGAGCCCCATTTGAAGAGGGTGAGCTTGGCCCCGTAGAAGGCCATCAGGGCGCCGAAGCCAAGCAACAGCAAATCGGCCAGAAGCACCAGGCCGTTGCGGATCCAGAGCGGTACCGAGGTGCGCAGGGCCATGACGGAGAGGTGCGAGTTTTCGTGGACGCCCACTGCGCTGCCAAGGAAGGCGATCACCATGATGAGCAGCAGTGCCACCTGCTCGACCCATGTGGGCGTGGCGTTGAGCACGTAGCGCCCGAAGACGAGCCAGCCGAAGATGACCGTGAGCACCACCAGCGACAGGCCGGTAACGAGGCGGCAGAGGCTGGCAATCATGTCGAGGCCACGGTTGAGGTGTCCCAGCCAGGCCGGGGTGTCGTCGGGAAGCGGCGGTATCATGAGAGGCCCTCGGAAGGAGTGTGCCCGCCCCGGTGTCGGGGGCGGGCGCGGACTGTCGTTCAGATCACTCGGTGCCCTGGATCAGCTCGACCAGCGGGCGCAGGTTGGGGTTGGTGCCGAGGTAGGCCTCATAAACCGGCGCCATCGCTTCCTGGAAAGGGCCCTTGTCGGCGATCTCGTTGATCGTCACGCCGGCAGCCTCCACCTTCTCGCGGCTGGCGGCCTCGCGCTCGTTCCACAGCTGACGCTGCATCTCGGCCGATTCCTGCGCGGCCTCGGTCAGCGCGGTCTTCTGCTCGTCGGTCAGCCCGTTGTAGACATCGGCGTTGATGCAGATGCACTCGGGAATGATCAGGTGCTGGCTCAGCGAGTAGTAACCCGCAACCTCGAAGTGCCCCGTCGACTCGTAGGAGGGCCAGTTGTTCTCGGCCCCGTCCACCACGCCGGTCTTCAGCGCCTGATAAACCTCGCCAAAGGCCATGGGCGAAGGGTTGCCGCCCAGTTCCGAGATCATCCCCGAGTAGAGATCGTTGTTCATCACCCGCACCTTCAGGCCCTGAAGGTCGGCCGGCGTGTTGATCGGCTTGTCGGTGTTGTAGAACGAGCGTGCGCCTGCATCGTACCAGGCCAGCGGCACCAGGCCCTTGGCGGTCATGCCCTCGGCCATCATCTGGCCGGCCTCGCCGCCAAGCACGCGGAACATGTGGTCCACGTCCTTGAAGATGAAGGGCAGCGAAACCACGTTGGCCTCTGGCGCGATGGGCCCGATCGGGCCGAGGTTGAAGTTGCCGATCTCGAGGCCGCCGAGGCGCACCTGCTCGATTGCGTCGGGCTGGTCGCCCAGCGTGCCGCCATGGAACATCTGAAGCGTGATCTCGCCACCGGTCTTTTCGGACACGAGCTCGGCGAACTTGTCCATCGCAACGGTGTTCGGGTAGCCCTCGACGTGAATATTCCAGCCTCGCCACTCAGCGGCAGAGGCCGCTCCGGCCAGCACGGTGATGGCCGCGGCGGCCCCCATGAGCGTGGTATTGATTAGCTTGTTCATTAATATTCCTCCCGGTCGTTTTGTTGTCCGCCCTTGATTCTGTCACGCCCGGAGGCTGCGCAGAAGGGCAATTTAACTCGTTTTAATAGGTCCATGCGGAAATCGCGCCGCACTAAGTCTCCTCCCGCTGGTATGCAGAACTAATATATCAGACGAGTCAACAGGCTTCTTTCATCGTAAGCCAATCGCGCGGGTTTTCCTCTTGCGGGAAGCTGCGCTCGGCGTTCGGTGGGAAGGTCGCGCACGTTCTCCATGAAGATATCCGCGTGGGCGCGATCCTGCTCAACCGGCTCGAGATGCGCGGCAGCACCATGATCCACGAATGGTCATCGCCAGCCCGAACTCAGCTTGTCCGCTGCCCGCCCCATTGATCTCACAGGCCCCGCCGATCAGACTTTGCCAGCGCGAGCTGTAAAGATGGCCAAAGACATCAGTCAACGTGCATGTTAGGGCTAACATACCAAGTATGAAAGGACGTGGCGCATGGCGAACGGGCAGGATTGGTGGCGGGGGTCCGTCACGTATCAGATCTACCCAAGATCTTTCATGGACGCCGATGGCGACGGGATCGGTGATCTGAAGGGCATCGCCCAGCGGCTGGATCATGTTGCCAGCCTTGGCGTGGATGCGATCTGGCTCAGCCCGGTCTTTCCCTCGCCGATGGCGGACATGGGCTATGACGTGTCCGACTACACCGATATCGACCCGACCTTCGGCACGCTGGAGGACTTTGACGCGCTGGTCGACAAAGCCCATTCGCTTGGCCTCAAGGTCATCATCGACCAGGTGCTCAGCCACGCCTCCGACCAGCACCCCTATTTCACCGAAAGCCGCCAGAGCCGCGACAATCCCAAGGCGGATTGGTTTGTCTGGGCCGATCCAAAGCCCGATGGCACGCCGCCCAACAACTGGCTGGCGATCTTCGGCGGGTCGTCCTGGGAGTGGGATGCGCGGCGGCGGCAGTATTACTTCCACAACTTCCTGCGCGAACAGCCGGATTGGAACTTTCACAATCCCGAGGTGCAGGATTACCTGCTGGACTGTGTCCGCTTCTGGCTCGACCGCGGGGTTGATGGCTTCCGGCTCGACACCGTCAACTTTTACGTCCACGACCAACTGCTGCGCGACAACGCCGCAAACCCCTCGCCCTGGGCGCAGGAGGCCGTACGGCCGTTTGAAATGCAGTACACGCTGTTTTCCAAGAACCGGCCAGAGAACATCGCCTTTCTGGAGCGGCTGAGGGCGCTGCTGGATGAATATGAGGGGCGCACCATGGTGGGCGAGGTGGGCGACAGCCACCATTCGATCGACCTCATGGGCGAATACACCTCAGGCTCCAACCGTCTCCACATGGCCTACAGCTTTGAACTGCTGGGGCCGGATTTTTCGCCCAAGCACTTCCGCAGCCGTATCGAGGCGTTCTTCAAGGGCGCACCCGATGGCTGGCCGTGCTGGGCCTTCTCCAACCATGATGTGCCGCGCCATGTGGGGCGCTGGCTGGAGCACGCGGGCGATCAGGAGGCACTGGCCAAACAGGCCGCCGCCCTGTTGCTCAGTTTCGAAGGCTCGATCTGTATTTATCAGGGCGAGGAGCTGGGGCAGGTCGATACCGTGCTGAGTTTCGAAGAGCTGACCGATCCGGAGGGCATCAACTTCTGGCCGGAAAAGACCGGGCGCGATGGCTGCCGCACACCGATGGTGTGGGAGGCGAATGCGCCGAATGGCGGCTTTTCAATCGCCAACAAAACCTGGCTGCCGGTGAAGCCGCCACAGCAGGCGCGCGCGGTTTCGGCCCAGGGCGAGAACAGCGTGCTGGCGTTCTATCGCGCCATGCTGGCCCTGCGCCGGGCCGAGCCCGATCTGCGGCTCGGAAACACGAGCTTTGTGGATTTCCCCGAACCGGTGCTAGGCTTCCAGCGAGGAGACAGCTTGATGTGCATCTATAACCTATCGCCAGAGCCCGTCACCGTTGATCTGCCGAGCCAGATCATCCCGGTTCTTGAGCAAGCGGCGGAGGTTGGCGACAGCTCCCTCTCGCTCGGGCCAAACGGCTTTGTCATCGGAAGGCTGGCGTAATGGCCGAGGCCGGGGCGAGCACCACGCCGCGCGCGCTCCCGCCGCATATGAGCGAGGGCGATGTTGAAGCTCTGCTTCATGCACGCCACGACCGGCCATTCGATGTTCTTGGCGTGCACAAGAGCGGGCGCAAAGCCTGGTGCGTGGCGCTGGTGCCAGATGCCACCTCGGTGGTGGCGAAGGTCGGGCGCAAGAGCGTGCCGCTCGAGCGTTTGGAAGGCCCGCTCTTTGCCGCGCAGGTGCCCAACTCGAAATCGGCACATTCGCTAACGGCGCAGTTCGAGGATGGGGCGAGCTGGGCGTTTGAAGATCCCTACAGGTTTGGCCCGGTCCTTCAGGATATGGACCAATACCTGATCGGCGAGGGCACGCACCGGCATCTCTGGAAGGCGCTCGGTGCCCATGTGACAGAGCTGGAGGGCGTGGCGGGCACGCATTTCGCCGTCTGGGCGCCCAATGCTGCGCGGGTGTCGGTCGTGGGGAACTTCAACAACTGGGACGGCCGCCGCCACCCGATGCGCCGGGTGGGCGTGTCGGGCGTGTGGGAGATCTTTCTGCCCGGTCTCGGGGAGGGCGACCTCTACAAATACGAGATCGCGCCGACCGAGGGCGCACCCTTCCTCAAGGCCGACCCTGTGGGCTTCGGGGCGCAGCACCCGCCCGAAACCTCTTCCGTCATCCGCGATATCTCGGGGTATGGCTGGTCGGATGAGGATTGGATGGCAACCCGCGGCGACAAGCAGCGCCGTGAGGAGCCAATGTCGATCTACGAGGTGCATCTCGGCTCATGGCGGCGGGCCGAGGATGGGCGCAGGCTCTCCTACAAGGAACTGGCGCGCGAGTTGGTGGACTACGCCAAATGGATGGGCTTCACGCATCTTGAGTTTTTGCCGATCAGCGAATTTCCGTTTGATGGTTCATGGGGCTATCAGCCGCTGGGCATGTATGCCCCCACGATCCGCTTTGGGCCGCCACATGAGTTTCGGGATCTGGTGGAGGCCGCCCATAAGGCGGATTTGGGCGTGATCCTTGATTGGGTGCCCGGGCACTTCCCGGAAGACGCCCACGGCCTCGCCCGTTTCGACGGCACCCACCTTTACGAGCATTCCGACCCGCGCGAAGGCTTCCATCAGGACTGGAACACGCTGATCTACAATTACGGGCGCACCGAGGTGAAAAACTACCTTACCGCCAACGCCTTGTATTGGCTGAGCGAATACCATGTCGACGGGCTGCGCGTGGATGCTGTCGCCTCCATGCTCTACCGCGATTACTCGCGCGCGCAGGATGCCTGGGTGCCCAACAAGGACGGCGGGCGCGAGAACTACGAGGCCATCGACTTTCTGAAGGAGATGAACACGCTCTGCTATGGCGAGGTGGAGGGCATCATGACGGTGGCCGAGGAATCCACCGCCTTTCCCGGCGTCTCCGCCCCGGTGGATGCGGGCGGGCTCGGCTTTGGCTTCAAATGGAACATGGGGTGGATGAACGACACCCTGCGCTACATCGAAAAAGACCCGATCCACCGTAAGTACGATCATCACCTGATGACGCTGCCGATCGACTATTCCTTTTCGGAAAATTTCATTCTGCCGATCAGCCATGACGAGGTGGTGCACGGCAAGGGCTCGATGATCGAGAAGATGCCGGGCGACGAATGGGAAAAATTCGCCAACCTGCGCGCCTACTACGGCTACATGTGGGGGCATCCGGGCAAGAAGCTGCTCTTCATGGGCTGCGAGTTTGGCCAGTGGAGCGAATGGAACCATGATGTTTCGCTCGATTGGGACGCCCTGCATGGCGAAAAGCAGCGCGGCCTCCAGAGCCTTGTACGTGATCTGAACCACCTGCACCGCAACACACCCGCGCTGCACCGGCGCGATTGTGACCCGTCTGGGTTTCGCTGGATCGCCAATGATCCAGAGCAGTCGCTCTCGGCCTTTGCCCGCTTCGGCGAGGAGGGGGACGCGCCGGTGGTGGTGGTCTGCAACTTCACGCCGGTCGAGCGCAACTGGCGCATCGGCGTGCCACGTCCGGGAACCTGGGAGGAGGTTCTCAACTCGGATGCTGCGGCCTATGGCGGCGGCGACCGGGGCAATGGCGGCGCTGTCCAGAGCCAAGCGGGCGACTGGGACGGGCTGCCGCAATCAATCGAACTCAAGGTGCCGCCTCTGGCCACCCTGATGCTTCGGCTCAAGGATTAAGGGAGGAAACGGACATGGTCGAAACCAAGAGGTTGTCTCAACGCTCGATGGCATTCGTGTTGGCAGGTGGGCGCGGCTCGCGCTTGAAAGAGCTAACCGACCGGCGGGTCAAACCGGCCGTGTATTTCGGCGGCAAAACCCGGATCATCGACTTCGCCCTGTCCAACGCCGTCAATTCCGGCATCCGCCGAATGGCTGTGGCCACCCAGTACAAGGCGCATTCGCTCATCCGCCACTGCCAGCGCGGCTGGAACTTCTTTCGCGCCGAGCGCAACGAGTTTCTCGATATCCTGCCCGCCTCGCAGCGCGTGTCGGAGTCGATGTGGTATCGCGGCACCGCCGATGCGGTGACCCAGAACATCGACATCGTCGACAGCTATGGCATTGACTACATCGTAATCCTTGCAGGCGATCATATCTACAAGATGGACTACGAGATCATGCTGGAGCAGCACGTCAAGGCCGATGCCGACGTGACGATTGGCTGCCTGACGGTGCCGCGCAAGGACGCCTCGGCCTTCGGGGTGATGGCGGTGGATACCGAAAGCCGCATCACCTCCTTCCTTGAAAAGCCCGCCGATCCGCCCGCCACGCCGGAAGACCCCACCAAGGCTCTGGCCTCTATGGGGATCTACGTTTTCAAATGGAGTTTCCTGCGCGAGCTGCTGCTGGCCGATGCCGAAGATACCAACTCCTCGCATGATTTCGGCAATGATTTGATCCCCGACATCGTGACGAACGGCAAGGCCATCGCCCACCGCTTCGATGACAGCTGCGTACGCGCCGAGGGCGCGCCGAGCTACTGGCGCGATGTCGGCACGCTCGATGCCTTCTGGGAGGCCAATATCGACCTTACCGACTTCACCCCCGAGCTTGATCTCTGGGATAGGGACTGGCCGATCTGGACCTATTCCGAGTCTGCCCCGCCAGCCAAGTTCATCCATGACGAGAAAGACCGCCGGGGCGTGGCGATCTCGTCGATGGTGTCGGGCGGCTGCGTCATTTCGGGCACCGAAGTGCGCAACTCGCTGCTGTTCACGCAGGTGCATACCAATTCCTACGCCGTGCTCGATCATTCGGTCGTCTTGCCCGATGTGGTCGTCCACCGCTCGGCCCGGCTGCGCAAATGCGTGATCGACCGGGGCGTCGAAATCCCCAAGGGCCTCGTGGTGGGTGAAGATCCGGTTGAAGACGCCAAGTTCTTCCGCGTCACCGAAAAGGGGACAACCCTTATCACCGCAGACATGGTTGCCAAATGGGAAGCTGCCCAGTGATCAAGGTTCTATCCGTCGCTTCCGAGTGCGCGCCACTCATCAAGACCGGCGGATTGGCCGATGTGGCCGGGGCTCTGCCTGCCGCCCTGCACGCGCACGGCGTCGAGATGCGCACCCTCTTGCCGGGCTACCCGGCGGTGATGGCGGCGCTGGGCAAGGCCACGGAGGTGGCACAGATCGACGGCTGCTTTGGCGGCGCGGCCCGCTTGCTTGCGGGGCAGGCGGCGGGGCTGGAGCTGCTGGTGCTTGATGCGCCGCATCTGTTTGACCGGGCCGGCAGCATCTACCTTGGCCCGGACGGCCTCGACTGGCCCGACAATCCCGAGCGCTTCGCTGCGCTCAGCCGCGTGGCGGCGGATATTGCCGCTGGCGAGCTTGGGGCGTGGCGGCTCGATCTGGTGCATTGTCACGACTGGCAGGCGGGGCTCGTGCCCTACTATCTCAAGCGGGGCGCGGCGGAGCCGGTGCCAAGCATCCTGACGGTCCACAACATCGCCTTTCAAGGCCACGCCCCGATGGCCCGCGCCCGCGCTCTGGGAATTGCCAAGGCCGACCAGAGCAAGGATGGCGTGGAATACTGGGGGCAGATTTCGGCGCTCAAGGCCGGGCTGGTCTTTGCCAATCACCTCACCACCGTCTCGCCGACCTACGCCGAAGAGTTGATGACGCCAGAGTTCGGCATGGGGCTGGACGGGGTGCTGCGCAGCCGCCGCGCTGATCTGTCGGGCATCCTCAACGGCATAGATCTCACCGTCTGGTCGCCCGAGGTTGATAGCCACATCCACACCTACAAAACGCCACGCGGCAAGCTGGCCAACAAGAAGGCCCTGCGCGCCGAATTTGGCCTGCCCGAAACCGATGGCCCCCTCTGCGTGGTGGTCTCGCGGATGACCGAACAAAAGGGGCTGGACCTGTTGCAACAGGCCTTGCCCGCGCTGCTTGGCGGCGGCGGGCAACTTGCGCTGCTCGGCTCCGGTGATCCGGGGCTGGAGGCGGCTTTTCAGGCGATGGACGATCCGAATGTTGCCGTGCGCCTCGGCTATGACGAGGCCCTCTCACACCGGATGATCGCCGGGGGCGACGCAATCATCGTGCCCTCCCGGTTTGAGCCCTGCGGGCTGACCCAGCTTTACGGGCTGCGCTACGGCACGGTGCCGGTGGTGGCCCTGACCGGCGGCCTTGCCGACACCGTCATCCCGATGACGCCAGCCACAATGGCCCGCGAGGTGGCCACCGGGCTGCAGTTCCACCCGATCACCGCAGAGGCGCTGGGCAACGCATTGTCTCGGCTTTGCACCCTTTTTCAGGCCCCCAAGCTGTGGTCAAAGGTGCAGCGCAACGCAATGGCGCACCCCGCTGGCTGGGGGCCATCCGCCGCTGCCTATGCCGCGCTCTATGCTGATCTGATCGAGGCCGCCTGATGACGTCAAACCAACTCAGTGCGGGCCGCCCGCACCCGCTTGGCGCAACATTTGATGGCCAGGGCGTCAACTTTGCCGTGTTTTCGCAGCATGCAACGCGGGTCACGCTCTGCCTGTGCGACGATCATGGCCACGAGACCTTTCTGATCGACCTTGTCGAACGCGAGGGGCACATCTGGCACGGTTATGTCGATGGGCTCCGCCCGGGGCAGCAATACGGCTACCGGGTGCATGGCCCCTATGCCCCGCAGGAGGGCCACCGGTTCAACCCGCACAAGCTGCTGATCGACCCTTATTCCAAGCAACTGACCGGGCACCTGCAATGGCATGATGCGCTCTATGGCTACGAGATCGGCCACCCGGATGAAGACCTCAGCTTCGACACCCGCGACAGCGCCCCGTACATGCCGAGATCGGTCGTGGCCGACCCCTCCTTTGCATGGGGGCGGCAGGAGCGGCTGCGGCTCGATACGCCTTGGGTCGATACGATCATCTACGAAGCGCATGTCAAAGGCCTGACCGCCATGCGCAAAGACATCCCCAACGCGGGCAAATTCCTTGCGATGGCCTCCGAGCCGATGCTGAGGCACCTGAAAGACCTCGGCGTAACCGCGATCGAGCTGATGCCCGTTCACGCCTCGGTTGATGACCGGTTCCTCGTCGACAAGGGGCTGAACAACTACTGGGGCTACATGACCTACGGGTTCTTCGCGCCCGATCCCCGCTTACTGAGCCGCAAAGAAATTTCCGAGTTTCAACAGATGGTTGCCCGGTTCCATTCCGCCGGGATCGAGGTGATCCTCGATGTGGTCTACAACCACACCGCCGAGGGTGACCAGCGCGGGCCAACACTGAGCTTCCGGGGCTTTGACAACGCCAGCTACTACCGGCTGGCCGAAGACAAGCGCTGCTACATCAACGACACCGGCTGCGGCAACACGCTCGATATGGATCATCCCTTCGTGCTGCGAATGGTCATGGATTCCCTGCGCTACTGGGTCGAAACCATGCATGTAGACGGGTTCCGCTTTGATCTGGCGGCCACATTGGCCCGCAGCGGTGGGCAGTTTGACCGTGACGGCGCCTTCTGCCGCTCCATCCGGCAGGATCCGGTACTCAACAAGGTCAAGATGATCGCCGAGCCTTGGGACGTGGGGCCTGATGGCTATCAGCTTGGGGCCTTCTCCTCGCCCTTCGCGGAATGGAATGACAAGTATCGCGACAATATCCGCAAGTTCTGGCGCGGCGATGCGCTGATCACCCGCAAGCTGGCCGGGCACGTGACGGGCTCGGCCATTCGGTTTGACCATGACGGTCGCCCTGCCACCACCTCGATCAATTTCGTCACCGCGCATGACGGTTTCACCCTGATGGACACCGTCAGCTACAACCACAAGCACAACGAGGCCAATGGCGAAGACAGCCGCGACGGGCATGATCACAACTGCTCGGACAATTGCGGTGAAGAGGGGCCGACCGACGATCCGGCAATCATCGCCAAGCGGGCGCGGCGGCGCAGAAATATCATGGCCACGCTGATGCTCAGTCAGGGCACGCCGATGATCCTCGCAGGCGACGAGTTGGGCAACTCGCAGGACGGCAACAACAACGCCTACTGTCAGGACAACGAGATCGGCTGGGTCAACTGGGACGAGGCCGATCCTGACTTCCTCGCCTTCTGCCGCCAGATCATCGCCTTTCGCAAGGCCACGCCGATCTTGCGGCAAAAGCGCTTTTTGCACTCACGCACGCGGGCCGTCGATGGCAAGCCCGATGTCTTCTGGCGCCGCGCCGATGGCAATGCGATGGCCGAGGAAGACTGGGGCCGCGATGATTTGCATTTCGTCGGCGTCGAGATGCGCATGGCCCGGGGCACCCCTGCCTATGAGCCACGCTTCGGCGCGGTCTATCTTGTGTTCAACGCCGGGGCCGCGCTGCGGGTCGCCTTGCCAGAGACCTTGCCCGGCCACCGCTGGCGCCGCGTCATCGACACCTCCGGCCACAACGCGCAGCCGGCCCGCGCCGGGGTTGCCAACGTCGCCGAAGACAGCGTGGTGGCCTTCGAGCTCTGCCCAATCACCGACGGCAGGGATGTGGCGGTAGAACATCGTGGAAGGAGGGCCAAAGCATGAGCCGTAAAACGGTAGTAACGCAGCCGATCGCCGGGCAGATGCCGGGCACCAGCGGATTGCGCAAGAAAACCCGCATCTTCATGGAGCCGGGCTATCTGGAAAACTACGTGCAGGCCATCTTCGACGGCATTGGCGGTGTCGAGGGCAAGGTTCTGGTGGTTGGTGGCGACGGTCGCTATTTCAACGACACTGCCATCGAGACCATCCTGCGCATTGCCGAGGCCAACGGTGCGGCGCGCTGCATCGTGGGGCAGGGCGGCTTGCTCTCTACGCCCGCCGCATCGCACCTGATCCGCAAGCGCGGGGCCGATGGCGGCCTCATCCTATCGGCCAGCCACAACCCCGGCGGCCCGGACGAGGACTTCGGGCTCAAATACAACGGCCCTAACGGCGGCCCCGCGCCCGAAGGCGTGACCGACAAGATCTTCGCCCGCACGCAGGATATCGCCGCCTACCACATCTTCGATGGCGGCGCGGTCGCGCTTGAGCAAATCGGCACCAGCCAGCTCGGCGGCATGGAGGTCGAAATCGTCGATCCGGTGGCGGATTACGCCGAGTTGATGGCCGGGATTTTCGATTTTGAGGCCATTTCCGCCCTGTTCAAGGGTGGGTTTCGGGCCTGTTTCGATGCCATGCACGCCATCACCGGCCCCTATGCCCGTGACATCCTCGAAACCCGCCTTGGGGCACCTGCTGGCACGGTGATCAACGGCGTGCCGAAACCCGATTTTGGCGGCGGCCACCCGGACCCAAACCCGGTTTGGGCAAAGCCCTTGATGGACAGGATGTATGGCGAAGATGCGCCCGATTTCGGTGCCGCGTCAGACGGCGACGGCGACCGCAACATGATCGTGGGCGCCAACTGCTACGTCAGCCCATCTGACAGCCTCGCCGTTCTGGCCGATCTCGCCCATCTGGCCCCCGGCTATGCCGATGGCCTTGCCGGTGTCGCCCGCTCCATGCCCACCTCCGCCGCAGCCGACCGCGTGGCAGAGGCCAAGGGAATGGCCTGCTTCGAAACGCCCACGGGGTGGAAGTTTTTCGGCAACCTGCTCGATGCCGGGCGGGTGACGCTCTGCGGCGAGGAAAGCGCCGGGACAGGTTCAAACCACGTGCGCGAGAAGGACGGGCTTTGGGCGGTGCTGCTCTGGCTCAACATCCTCGCTGCGACAGGCAAATCCGTATCGCAGCTGATGGCCGATCACTGGGCGCGCTACGGGCGCAACTATTACTCCCGCCACGATTACGAGGCCGTCGAAACAGAGGCTGCCAATGGCCTGATGAACAGCCTCAGAGAGCGGCTTTCAACGCTCCCCGGCATGGAGGTCGCTGGCCTGACGGTGACCGAGGCAGACGAGTTTTCCTATCACGACCCGGTCGATGGCTCCGTTGCAAGAGGGCAGGGGCTGCGGATTTTCTTTGAAGGCGGCGGGCGCGTGGTGTTTCGCCTCTCCGGCACCGGAACCGAGGGCGCAACCCTGCGGGTCTATCTCGAACGGCTCGAAACCTCCCCCAACGCCCTGCACCAAGATCCGCAAGCGGCGCTGGCCCCGATCATCGAGGCCGCAGACGCGCTTGCGGGCATTTCGCCGTGCACCGGTCGCAGCAAGCCGGACGTTATCACCTAAGGCCCCGCCGCCTTGGGAGTTTCCGCGCCGCAATCTGCCCACGCCCCAAGGCGCGGGTTAGCCAGCGCCCGGGCCGTTCAGATGTGCGGCAACAAAACCGTCGTCAATCGCGCGGGCCACAAACCTGTCTAGGGCAGAAATCAGCGGGTTTTGCGGGCCGGGCAGCACCATTGTCTGCTCCACCTTGGTCAGAACCCCGGGCAGAATGCGAACCTCCCTGTCACCCTTGAAGTAACGCTCCAAGGAGGCGCGCACCCCGGCCACCACATCGCCGCGCCCGTCGCGAAACTCGGCAAAACTCTCAGTGGGCGTGCCGGAATGCTCCAGCCGGGCATGGGCCAGATTGGCGCTGAGATACATGTCATAGGCTGAGCCGGTCGAGGTGAGCACCGTCACGCCGGGGCGGTCTGCGTCCTTTATGTCAAGGATGGCACTGCCCGCCCGCGCGGCGTAGGTGGCTTCGATCACGTGGTAGGGCCGGGCAAAGCTGATGCGCTCTGCCCGCATCGCATCAATCGCCAAAAAGCCCACATCCCAGATACCCCGCCCGGCATCGGCAAAGACCTTGCCCGCCCCGCCGTAGATGACCGGCTCAAACCGGGCGCCGATCTCATCGGCAAGGCGGCGGGCGAGCGCGGGGCTGATGCCCTCAAGGCTGGCCCCGTTCTGTTGCACCAGCGCCCGGTTGCCTGTGTTGATCGCAGCCCGCAGCCGGCCGGAAGGTGCGATGGCAGCCAGATCAGCTTCGGCCATGCTATTGCCCCGCCGCACCCAGGCGCTTGATCTGCGCGTCACGCAGCAGGGCGGCGGTGCGGTAAAACCCATGCGCCATCTTGGAGTAGGGCAGGGTGAGAAAGAAGGCGAGCACAGCGCCAAGATGCAGCGCCAGCAGGCCCGGCACCAGCGGTGTGCCGGTTGCAGCGTAGAGCAAAAGGCCGGTCAGGCCGGTCACGCCAAGCAGCAGGATGAAGCCCATCTCACCTCCCCACACGCGGTGATATCCCAGCGCCGGATCGGCCTTTGTTTTTAGCCACGCAAGCCCACCGGTGCCGACAACAAGCAACAGACCGCCGGGGATGCCGAGCAGCTTGGGCAGGCTGAAGAGGGCGTAGGGCGCTTGCAGCCCGAGGAGGTAGTGCATCAAGGTACCCGAGGCGGTGGAGGCGAAGCACAGCAAGAAGCCCCAGAGCACCGCCTGATGCGCATGGCGCCGCGCGTTCGAGAAGCGGTCACCCTTTTCGAAGTTGCAGCCTTGCCCCTGTCCGCCATCAAGGTTGCGCATCTGGCCAATCATCCGCCCCGCCTCGACCCAATCCGCCAGCACAATGCGCCGCCCGCCCACCTCGCGCCAGTAGCCGCGCAGGCTGATGGCCATGGAGAGCAGCGGCAGCAGGAAGGCCGGGGCGAAGATCGCCACCATCGCGGCGTGCGAGAGGTAGGCGTAAAAGCCCTCGCCCGCGCCGCCAATAGCCGAGAAGGCCCAAAACAGCGCCGCGATGCCTACCACCAGCGCAGCCGCCAAAGCGGTGCCTTGGCGTTGAAACAGCCGGGCGAAGGCCCCCGGCCATGCGTGGCGCTCCCAACTTTCGCTGCGCGCTTCGGCCAGTGCGGCAGGCAGGTTGAGCGCAAACTCATGCGGCTCGGTATACTGGCAGGCGTAGTAGCAGCCCCGGCAGTTGTGGCAGAGGTTGGCCAGCTGCGTGATGTCGCCGCCGTCAAAGGCGCGCTCCTTGAACATCGCCGGAAAGACCGAGCAATACCCCTCGCAGTAGCGGCAGGCGTTGCAAATCTCGATCTGGCGCGCGGCCTCGCCCTGCGCCTCTGTCAGGGGGGCGGTAAGGTCAACTGACATGGCCTGCGGCCTCCTGTCCTGCAATGCGTCCGAAGACGGTGCCAATCGTCATGCCGAAGCCGGCAAGATAGCCTTGGCCAAGGATCGACCCGGCCATGATCTCGCCCGCCGCCCAAACGTTTTCCAGCGGGTGCTCCGGCCCCTGCACGCGCGCGCCCTCGTCAACCCGCAGCCCAAGGTAGGTGAAGGTCACGCCGGGGCGCAGCGAGTATCCGTAGAAAGGCGGCTCGTTGATCGGGCGGGCCCAATTTGTCTTGGGCAGCTCCAGCCCCTCGGTGGCCAGCCCATCAAGCTCGGTGGGGTGGAAGGCACCGGGGCGGCAGGAGTCGTTGAAGCTTGAGATCGTCTCGGCGAGCTTGGCCTCGGGCAAGCCCATCTGCTGCGCCAGCTCTTCGATGGTCTCTGCCTTGATCGGTGGAAAGACCGACGGCATGAAGAGCTCTAGGGATTTGGAGTCGATGATCGCATAGCCCACCTGCTCGGGCTGCGCTGCCACCAGCCGCCCCCAAATGGCATAGCGCTTCGGCCAAACATCCTCCCCCTCGTCGTAAAACCGCTCGCCATCGCGGTTGACCACCACCGAAAAGGGCACGCAATCGAGCCGGGTGACGATGCCGCCGTCAAACTTTGGCGCGCGCCCGTCGATGGCCACGGCATGGCATTGGGTCGGGTCGCCCACACTCTGCGTGCCCTGATCGAGCATGTCTCGCAGCACGACACCACGGTTATAGGGCGTTCCGCGGATCAGGAAGTTGCGCGCCGCAGGCCCCCAAGCCCGCGCAAGCCAGTCGATATCACCCTGAAATCCGCCAGAGGCCAGCACGGCCGCCTTGCCCGCCATTCGCCGCGTTGTGCCGCCTATCCGCACATCCACCGCGTCAAACCGGCCGCCCTCAAGGTGCACATGGGTCACCTCCGCGTCGTAGAAAACCTGCACCCCAAGGTCTTCGGCGGTGTTGTAATAGGCATTCACCAGCGCCTTTCCTCCTCCGAGAAAAAACGCATTGGTCCGCGACAGCGACAAGGTGCCAGAGAGTGAGGGCTGAAACCGAACGCCATGCGCTTCCATCCACGGCAGGCAGGATTCCGACTGGCGGATCACCATACGGGCCAAGGCCTCGTCGGTTTCGCCCTTGGTGACGCGTAGTAGATCGTCAAAGTACTCATCTTCGCCGTAAGCATCTGTCAGCACCGAAAGCGGCCCATGATGCATGCAGCGAAAATTGCGGGTGTGGCGAGAGTTGCCGCCCCGGTGCGACTTGGGCGCGCTCTCCAAAATGGCAACCCGGCAGCCACGCTCGGCGGCTTCGATCGCGGCGCAGAGCGCAGCATTGCCGCCCCCGACAACGATCACATCCCAAAGGTCGGCTTCATCGCTCATGTCTGTTGTCTCATCTGCTTCAGGCGGGCGCCGTGCGCGGCCATGATGTGACCGCGCATCGCCCGCTCTGCGGCGTCTTCGTCGCGGGCTTGCAGGGCCGCGAGAATGGCGGCGTGCTCGTTCAGCGCATCTTCTGCGCGCTGGTCTTCGCGCAGGGTGGAGGGGCCGAGTATGAGAAGCGTCGTGTGAATCGAGGCCACTGCCTTTTTCAGAAAGCGGTTGCGCGCCGCATCCAGAAGCGCGGCGTGAAATTGCCGGTTGAGCACATAAACGTCGCCATCCCCTGTTGCCATTGCCTGCTGGATGGAGGCCAGTTCTGCCAGTTCGACTTCCGAGGCGGCGCGGGCGGCAAAACGCGCGGCGGTGCTCTCCAGCACGGCGCGCATATCGTAAAGCTCCGATATCTCGGCATGATCCAGCCGCCGGATAGCCGCCCCCACGCGCGGCACATGGCTCACCACGCCATCGCTCTCAAGCTGGCGGATCGCCTCGCGCACCGGGGTGCGAGAAAACCCGAGCCGCTTGGCAAGCTCCACCTCCATCAGCCGATCTCCGGGCAGCAGGCGGCCTGCGCGGATCTCTTCGAGAATCCGGCGATGGGCCTCTTGCCCCTGTGAAAGCTCCGGCGGCTTCTGGTCGATCATGCTGTGCTCCTTGCACAGATTGAATACCTGTGTATGCATGGGGATGCAATATAGGATCAGACCATGCCTGCCACGCCCGCCCCCGACCCAGCCCCCGCTCCCCGCACCAACACCTCCCGCCGGATCGAAACCGCGCTGATTGCCGCCGGTGGCGTGGCGCTGTTCATGGCGCTCGGGCTGCCCTTGCCCTTTCTCTTCGGCCCGCTCTTTGGCTGCCTTGGCGCGGCCTTGCTGCAACGCCCGCTCAAGGGCTTCGGCCAAATTTCCACCGGCTTCCGCACCATTCTGGGCGTGGCCGTCGGCGCATCGCTCACCCCCGATGTGATCGCCGCGCTGCCTGCAATGGCGGCCTCGCTGGCCTTCATCCCGCTCTACATCATCGCCATCGGGCTGATCGGCGTGCCCTATTTTCACCGCGTCCACGGGTTTGACCGGGTCACATCATGGTATGCCGCCATGCCCGGCGGGCTGCAGGATATGATCATCTTCGGCACCGAGGCGGGGGGCAATCCGCGCGCCCTGTCTCTGATCCACGCCACGCGGGTGATGATCATCGTCACCGTCGCCCCGGTCATCCTGACCTTCGGCTTCGGCTCCGCGCTGACCAATGACATCGGCGCCCCGGCCACCGAGATCCCGCCGCTGGAGCTGCTGCTGATGGCCGCCGCGGCGTTGGTCGGGTGGAAGGGCGGCGAGCGGATCGGGCTGTTCGGCGCTTCCATCCTCGGGCCGATGATCGTGACCGCAATCCTCAGCCTCTCAGGCCTGATCCACGCCCGCCCCCCGGCCGAGGCGATCCTTGCGGCCCAGTTCTTCATCGGCATAGCGATCGGCGTTGGCTACGTTGGCATCACGCTGGTCGAGCTGCGGCGCGTTGTGCTGGCGGGTGTGGTCTTTGTGCTGATCCTCGCCGTGCTGGCGACGATCTTTACCGAAATCGTCGTGCTTCTGGGGCTGGCACCGCAGGTCGAGGGCTTCCTTGCCTTCGCGCCGGGGGGGCAGGCCGAAATGACGGTGCTGGCCATCGTCGCGGGGGCTGACCTTGGCTTTGTCATCGTGCATCATCTGGCCCGTGTCTTTCTCGTCATCACCGGCGCCCCGCTGGCCGCGCGGTTCTTGATGCCCTCTCGAAAGGATGAACCATGAGTTTCACCACGCGCCCGGAGTTGCAGGGCACCTTCGGCGTCTGCGCGTCTACCCATTGGATTGCCACAGCCGTCGGCATGAAGATGCTCGAGGCGGGCGGCAATGCCTTTGACGCGGCCGTTGCCATGGGCTTCACGCTCAACGTGGTGGAGCCGCATCTGAACGGGCCGCTGGGCGATATGCCCGCGCTGATCTGGCCCGCCGGTGCGCAGGCCCCGTCGGTGATCTGCGGGCAGGGCCCGGCCCCCGCAGGGGCAACGCTGGCAAAGTATCGCGCCGAAGGGCTGGAGCTGATCCCCGGCGCGGGGCTGCTGGCAACGGTGATCCCCGGAGCCTTCGATGCGTGGATGGTGATGTTGCTGGAGCACGGCACCATGCCCCTGCGCGAGGTGCTTGAGCCGGCAATCCACTACGCCGCAGAGGGCCACCCGATGCTGGCGAGCGTATCCGCGATGATCGCGCAGAACGCCGAACTGTTCCGTGAGCACTGGCCAACCTCCGCTGACACATGGCTCAGCGATGGCGAAGCCCCCGCGCCGGGCGCCCTGTTTCGAAACCCTCAGCTGGCGGCCTTCTGGAGGCGGCTGCTGGACGAGGCGGAAGCCGTGCAGGGGCGCGAGGCGCAGATCGCGGCCGCCCGAAAGGCGTTTGCCGAGGGCTTCGTGGCCAGCGCGATTGAGGACTACCTGCAAGATGCCTGCGTGCTTGATGGCACCGGCGAGCGCCGCAAGGGCGTCTTGAGCGGGCAGGACATGGCCGGTTGGCGGGCCACCACCGAACCCGCAGTGTCGGTCGATTACCACGGCTGGCAGGTCTGGAAGGCCGGGCCGTGGTCGCAGGGGCCGTCCCTGCTGCAATCGCTGAGGCTGCTGGAGGCGCAGGGCTTCGGGGCCGAAGACCCGCTCTCGGACGTTGCCGTTCACCGCATTGTCGAAACCCTCAAGCTGTCGATGGCCGACCGTGAAGCCTATTACGGCGACCCCGATCACAGCGCGGTGCCGATGGAGGTGTTGCTGTCGCCCGCATACGCCGCGCGGCGCGCCGCGCTGATCGGCGAGGCGGCCAGCATGGCGCAGCGCCCCGGCGAGGTTGAGGGCTTCGAGGCGCAGGCGCGGGCCTTTGTCGAGCGGGCCGCGAGGGTGCAGCCCAGCGATGCCGGGATCGGCGGCGGGGAGCCAACCTTTGCGCATCTCGCCTCCACGCCCAAACCTCCGGCGGAGGGAGACACGGTGCACGTCGATGTCATCGACCGCTGGGGCAACATGGTATCGGCCACGCCCTCGGGCGGCTGGCTGCAATCCAACCCGGTGGTGCCCGGCCTTGGCGTGCCGCTCAACAGCCGTGCGCAGATGTTCTGGCTAGACGAGGGCCTGCCAACAACGCTCGCCCCCGGTCGCCGCCCGCGCACCACGCTCACGCCGTCAATGGCCCAGCGGCCCGATGGCAAGCGGCTCGCTTTCGGCACGCCCGGTGGCGACCAGCAGGACCAGTGGCAGCTCACCTTCCTGCTCCGCCTCGTGCATCAGGGCATGAACCTGCAAGCCGCCATCGACGGGCCGCTATTCCACACCCAGCACCTTCAGGCGAGCTTCTATCCGCGCGGCTGCAAACCCGGTGTGGTGATGATCGAGCCAAACTTTCCGGCCCCCACGCTGGAGGCCCTGCGCGGGCGGGGTCACCTGTTGAACGTGGCAGAGCCGTGGTCGATCGGGCGGCTCACGGCAACGAGCCGGTCACCGGAGGGGGTGTTGAAGGCCGCCGCAACGCCGCGCCTCATGCAGGCCTACGCCGCCGGGCGGTGAGCGGCGCGTTCAGGTCGCGCGCGGCAGGCTGATCTCCACGCCAAAGCCCTCGCCGGAGGGTTCCACCGTCAACCTGCCGCCGTGGCGCACCGCCACGGCCTCGGCAATCGACAGTCCAAGCCCGCTGCCCGGCCCCGACCGCGCCTGCCCGAACCGCGAGAGGATCTTGGGCACTTCGCTGGCGGCCACGCCGCGCCCGTTGTCGCGCACCGTAACACGGGCCCTTTCGTCGGCCTGCAGGGCGAGGGAGACCCTCGTCATTCCGGGCCCGCCATGCATGAGCGCATTGTCGAGCAGGTTGGTCACAGCCTCACCCAGCATGATCGTATCGCCCAGCACAGGCAGCTCGCCTTCTGGCAGATCGACCTCCAACTCCAAGCCACGCGCTTTGGCCTTTGGCGCAAAGCCCGCCGCCACACCGGCGGCGATTTCTGCAAGGTTGAGGCGTTCAAACCCCTCCGTGCCGCTCTCGGCCCGCGCGCGCTCCAGCGTGAGCAGCCGGTTGGCCAATTGCCCCGCAGCATCAGCCTCGGTGGCCAGGTCTTCGGCCCGTTCCCGCGCGGCCTCCAACGACGGGGCGGTGAGGATGGCGGCGGCCAAGGCCTGCAACCCGGCAATCGGATTGCGCAGCTGATGCGCGGCATCCGAAACGAAGGCCGCCTGCGCCTCCATGCTCGCGCCGAGCTTGGTGAACAGCGTGTTCAGACGCCCCACCAGGCCTTGGGTCTCTTCGGGCACGGCCCGGCGGATCGGGCTGAGGTCTTCCGGGGAGCGCCGCGAGATCGCCTCTTCGAGATCGGTCAGCGGTTTCAGCCCGTGGCGCACCCCGAACCAGACAAGCAACGCCACCGCACCGATGAGCGAGGCAATCACCGCGCCCGCCCGGAGCGCCAGTTGCAGGGCAAACTGGTTGCGCGCAGCCATGCTTTGCCACACCGTCGTGGTGAACGTGCCGGAGATGCCGCCAATGCTGGCCTCTGTCTTGAGCCGCAAAACCCGCACGCGCGCGCCCTTGTAGAGTGCATCGGTGTATAGGTAGGTCACATCCTGTGGCAGCCGCCGGTCTACCGGGATCGGCGGCACCGCATAACCCACCACCAGCACCCCATCGGGCGCGTAAACATGATACCGCACCGCGCCGCCTGCCGTTTCGCCAAGCAGCCTTTCGGTGTCGGGCGAAATCGCATCGCCATCTAGCAGCGCCACATCGCGCGAAACCGCCAAAGCGGTGAACATCAGGTTGCGATCAAAAAACTCGGTCGCCGTCCGTCGCGCCGCCTCGACCCGCCAGATGCCCACGATCAGCCCCAGCACCAAGAGCGGTGTCAGGATGATCAGCAGCAGACGCAGGCGCAGTGAATGGGTCAAGTGCGCTCCCGCAAACTGTAGCCAAGCCCGCGCTGCACCCGAATGTCCAAACCCGCCGGTGCCAGCTTCTTGCGCAGCCGTGAAACATGGGCCTCAATCGAGGTTTCGCCCACATCCGCGCCGGTGCCATAGACCTGATCCAACAGGGCCGCCTTAGATACTACGCCCCCGCGTGCCCGTAACAGCGCCTCCAGCACCGAAATCTCGCGCCGGGGCAGGGCAAGCAGCTTGCCGTCCAGCTCAACCTGACGCGTTTCGGGCATGAACCGCAGCTTGCCCAGGGCAAGCTCAACCTGAGGCACCTGCGCGATCCGCCGCGAAAGCGCCCGCACCCTTGCTTCCAGCTCGTCCATCTCGAAAGGTTTGACAAGGTAGTCATCGGCACCGGCATCCAGCCCATGCACCCGGTCGGATGTCTTGTCGCGGGCGGTCAGCAACAGCACGGGCCGCTGATCGCCACGCAGGCGCATCTCACGCAAAATCGCCAGCCCGTCGAGCCCCGGCAGGTTGATGTCCAGTATCACGATGTCATTGGCGTCGCTGCGCAGAAAGTCAGCAGCCTCCATCCCGTCGTGCAGCAAGTCGGTTGCATGGCCACGGTCCTGCATTCGCCACGCTATCCCCTTCGCCAGGGCCTTGTTGTCATCGACGATGGCAATCCGCATCTGTTTTGGCTCTCGTCAGGTTCACGCAAGCTTCGTAGAATACTTATCCCGCATCAAGTGACGAATCGTTGCTTATGTGAGGGGCCCCTGAGGAGGGGCCTATATGGGAGGAACTACCTATGACTATCAAAACTGCCATCGTGGCGGCGGGCTTCGCCGTGACTGCAACCATGGGTGCCGCGCAGGAACTCGACCTGAGGGGCAAGACCGTGGATTTCGTGATCCCCTTCTCCGAGTCCGGTGGCTCGGCCAAGTGGGCAAACTTCTACGCACCGCTGATCTCCGAGGCGCTGCCCGGCAATCCGACCGTCGTGGTAAAATACATGCCCGGCGCTGGCTCCACCAAGGGCGCAAACTGGTTTCAATCCCAAACCTGGGATGACTCCGAAGGCACCGTGATTTTCGGCTCCTCCGGCTCCACGCAATTCCCCTATCTTCTGGGCGATCCGCGCGTGCGCTACGAGTACGGCGATTGGAACGTGGTTCTGGCCTCCGGCACCGGCGGCGTGGCCTTCCTGCCGCCCGAAATGGCCGAAAAGCTCGACGGTCTCGATGCATCCGGCCTTGCTGGCGAAGACTTCATCTGGGGCAGCCAGGGCGCAACCCGTCTGGATCTCGTTCCGCTGCTGGCGTGGAAGATGCTGGGCATGAACGTCGAGCCGGTGTTTGGCATCAAGGGCCGTGGCGATGGCCGCCTGATGTTCGAGCGCGGCGAAGCCAACGTGGATTACCAGACATCCTCGGCCTATCTGGCAAACGTGACCCCGCTGGTCGAAAGCGGCGCAGCCGTGCCGTGGATGACCTGGGGCGCGCTGGATGATGCGGGCAACATCGTGCGTGACCCGACCTTCCCCGACATTCCGTCCTTCAAAGAGGTTTGCGAGGCAACCGAAGGGTGCGAAACCTCCGGCGAGGCTTGGGACGCATGGAAGGCCTTCATGATCGCGGGTTTCCCGGCGCAGAAGATGATCTTCCTGCCGGCTGGTGCCCCCGATTGGGCCATCGAAGGCTATGAAGCGGCGCTGAACGAGGTGATCGGTCGTGACGACTTTGCCGAAATCTCCGAAGCCCGTCTTGGCGTCTATCCGCAGATGACAGGCGACGCTGCCGAGAAGACCCTGATGCTGGGCACGCAGGTGTCGCCCGAGGCGAAGGACTACGTCATCAATTGGCTTCAGGAAGACTACGGCGTCACCCTGAAGTAACCATCCCGGCGGCGGCACCAAACAAAGGCTCCCATGCCTGATCGGTGCCGCCGCCATCCCCCCGGATATGACCCCCAGGGTACGGGCGCTGCCCGCTGCACCCAGCCTTTACGGAGACCAAGATGGACCTGATCGCCACTGCGCTTCCGGCGCTGGGAGAAGCATTTTCCCTGATCCTTCAGCCACAACAGTTGCTGTATCTCACGCTTGGTGTCCTGTTGGGCCTGTCCGTCGGTGTCTTTCCCGGCCTTGGCGGAATCGCTGGCCTCAGCCTCGTTCTGCCCTTCATCTTCGGCATGGACCCGGTCTCGGGCCTCGCGCTGATGGTCGGGCTGGTGGCGGTGGTGCCCACCTCCGATACCTTTGCCAGCGTCCTGATGGGCATCCCCGGATCATCGGCCAGCCAAGCGACTGTGCTCGACGGGTTCCCACTGGCGCGCAAGGGCGAAGCCGCCCGCGCGCTGGCGGCGGCCTTCGTCTCCTCGCTGTTCGGCGGGCTGCTCGGCGCCACGATCCTGACCTTCTTCATCCTGATCGCGCGGCCATTGGTCTTGGCTTTTGCCTTGCCGGAGATGCTCGCGGTGACTGTGCTGGGCCTTGCCATGGTGGCCATCCTCGCCGGGCGCATCGCGCTCAAGGGCGTTGCCGCCGCCTGCCTCGGCTTGCTGATCGGCACCATCGGCGAGGCCGGGCACGGCGGATCGCTGCGTATGGTCCCGGAATCCTGGATGCTCGGTGCAACCGGATCTGCGAGCTTTGAGAGCTACCAATACCTCTCTGACGGCATCAAGCTGGTGATCGTCGGCCTCGGCATCTTCGCCATCCCCGAAATCGTCAGCCTCCTGCGCCAGAACCAGGCCATCGCACGCGGTGCGCAACTCGGGGCAGGGTGGGCACAGGGCCTGCGCGACTGGTGGGCGAATATCTGGCTCTCCGTTCGATGCTCCTCCATCGGCGTAATCGTCGGCGTCATCCCAGGCCTCGGCGGCTCGGTCGTCGACTGGATCGCCTATGGCCACACAGTGCAAACCTCGAAGGACCGCGACGGCTTCGGCAAGGGTGATATTCGCGGCGTCATCGGCCCGGAAAGCTCCAACAACGCCAAAGAAGGCGGCGGGTTGGTGCCCACGCTGATCTTCGGCATCCCCGGCTCCGGCTCCATGGCCGTGTTCATCGGCGGGTTGGCGCTGCTGGGCTACGAGGCCGGGCCGCAACTGGTGCAGAACAACCTCGACATCACCTACACGGTGGTATGGTCGCTGGCGCTGGCCAATGTGCTGGGCGCCGGTCTCTGTATCGCTCTCTCCGGGCCTATCGCACGGCTGACGACAATCCGCTTTGCCCTGCTCGCGCCCTTCCTCTTCATGCTGATCTCCTTCGCCGCCTTCCAGTCGCGCCAATCGCTGGGCGATCTGGTGGCCCTGTTCGGCATCGGCCTGCTCGGTATCTTCCTGCGCCGGTTCGACTGGTCGCGCCCGGCCTTCCTGATCGGCTTCGTCCTGTCCACGCAGGCCGAGAACTTTTCGGCCAATGCCCACCAGATCGCGAGCTTCAAGTTCAAGCGCGGGCTGGAAGAGGGCTTTGGCTACATCGCAACACCAATCGTCTTGGTGATCCTCGTCCTCACGGTGGTCTCTGTCTTCTATGGCATCCGCCAATCCAAACAGATCCGCTCCGAAGGAGAGGTTGCCACCGGCGCAAAACGGGCTCCGCTGATCTTCCTGCTGGCGCTGTTGGCCTATGTCGCAACGGCATGGATCAACGCCTTTTCCATTGATCTCGCCTCCGACAAGATCTTCCCCCTGACCGTGGCCAGCATCGGCCTTGTGGCGCTGGTGATCCTGCTGGCGCGGATGATGCTGGCGGGCGAAGACAGCGAACTCTTCGCTGACCGCGAAGCTGCGGGCGAAGACGCAGAGGCCCCGCATTCGCTCTGGGGCACGCTGGCGTGGTTTGCCTCACTGCTCGTGCTGACGTCGCTCCTCGGCTTCATCCTCGCGCTGGCCCTCTTCATGACCGCCTTCTTCCGGCTGCGCGCCGGGCTGAGCTGGCTCTGGAGCCTTGGGCTGACGGCAGCGGGCATTGCCTTCATCTGCTTCCTCGCCGGTGCGCTGAACCGCGATTTCCCGCCGGGGCTGCTCCAAAACTTCGTCGATCTGCCCTGGCCGCTGTGAGGGGGGACGCCCTCGCATCCGCCCGCGCCCAGACACGTCCCACCGAGGAGATCCGCCCATGACCCAAACCGCCATCCCCTACCTGTTCATGCGCGGCGGCACATCACGCGGGCCCTACCTGCATGCGGAGGCTCTGCCAAAGGATCGCGAAACCCTCTCGGAGGTGCTCATCGCCATCGTTGGCGCGGGCAATCCGCGCAACATCGACGGGGTAGGGGGCGGCACGGCAGTGACAACCAAGGTGGCAATCCTCTCTGCCTCGGAGGATCCCAAGGCCGATGTGGACTACTTCTTTGCCCAAGTGGCCGTCGAAGAGCGCATGGTCGACTATGCGCCCACCTGCGGCAATATCCTCACCGGCGTTGGCCCGGCGGCCATCGAGATGGGGCTGATCAAGGCGCAAGACGGGGTGACCCCGGTGCGCATTCGCGCGGTAAACACCGGCGCCTTGGTCGAAGCCGAAGTGCAAACCCCCGGCGGCGAAGTCAGCTACGAGGGGGAGGTGGCGATCGACGGTGTGCCCGGCACCGCCGCGCCCGTTTCGCTCAACTTTCTCGACGTGGTCGGCTCGCGCACCGGGGCGTTGTTTCCCACCGGCCAGCCGCAGGAAGAGATCGACGGTATCGCCGTCAGCCTCGTCGACGTTGCCATGCCGATGATGATTGCCCGCGCCGCCGATCTGGGCATCACCGGCCACGAGAGCCATGAGGCGCTGGACGCCATGCCCGAGCTCTTCGGCAAGATGGAGGCGCTGCGGCTGGAAGCGGGGCAACGCATGGGGCTGGGCGATGTAACCAAATCCGTCACCCCCAAGATCGGCCTGATCGCCGCACCGCAAGGCGATGGGCACTTCAGCGCCCGCTACTTCATGCCATGGACAACCCACCCGACCCTCGCCGTGACCGGCTCGCAGTGCCTTGCCGCCTGTGCGCTGGCCCCCGGCACGGTGGCCGAAGGCCTGGCCCGCCCATGCCCCGAGAGCCCCGCCACAATCCGCATCGAGCACCCGGTTGGGGTCATGGAAGTGCGGGTGCGGTTTGGCCGGGAGAACGGCTTTGAGTTTCACTCCGCCGGCCTGACCCGCACGGCACGCCTGATCGCACGCGGCGAGGTGATGGTGCCGCGATCTGTATGGCGTGGTGCATGACCCACGCCTACGACATCCTCGCCCAAACCCTCGCGCAGGAGACACCCGGCACCTGCTTTGCCCTTCTGGGCGACGCCAATATGGCCCTCGCAACCCGTCTGGCCGAAACCGGCTGCGAGATGATCTATGTGCGGCACGAGCATTGCGCAGTGGCCGCCGCAATGGCCTACGCCCGCAAAACCGGCCGCGTCGGGCTGGCCACCGTCACCTGCGGGCCGGGCGTGACCCAGTTGATGACAGCGCTGCCTGCAGCGGTTCGGGCGCGTTTGCCGCTTGTGGTGATCGCGGGTGAGGCTCCGCTGAAGGCGGGCTGGTATAATCAGGCGATCGACCAGGCCCCCTTCGTGACCGCCTGCGGCGCGGCCTATGTGCCCGCCCATTGGCCCGCGCGGATGCCCGTGGTGATCCGCGATGCCTTCGTGCAGGCCCGGCAGGAGCGCCGCCCGGTGGTTGTCGGCCTGCCGTTCGATCTTCAGGAACTGCCGTGGGACGGCGCGGCTGACCAGCCCATGCCCTCGTCGGCACTGGCCCCCGCCACGGGGCCCATCCCGCCCAATCCTGCCGATCTGGCGCAGGTTGCGGCTGAGGTGGCGCAGGCGCGGCGCGTGGTCGTCATGGCCGGGCTGGGCGCGGCAGAGAGCGGCGCGGGCGATGCGGTGCAGGCCTTGGCCGCGCATCTCGATGCGCCAAGCGCAACCACACTGCCCGCGCGTGGCCTGCTTCATGGCGATCCGTTCTGCCTTGGCGTGGCAGGCGGCTTTTCCTCAAAGGTCGCCCGCGACACCATGGCAGAGGCCGATCTGGTGATTGCCGTTGGCTGCTCTCTGGCCAAGCACAATTCCGACGGCGGAAAGCTATGGCCCAAGGCCCGCGTGTTGCAGATAGATACGGACCCGGTCGCCCTCAGTCAGGGCCGGGTGGCGGCTGATCTGCATCTTCGGGCCGATGCGCGGCTCGGCTGCGAAGCGCTGCGCACCGCGCTCCCCGCGCGGTCTCCGCGCTGGCGCAGCGAAGCGCTTGCACAGCGCATCGCGACCGAACCTGCCGATGACGCGCAGTTCACCCTTGCGCCCGGTCAGCACGATCCGCGCGCAGCGGTCGCGGCACTGGATGCGGCCCTCCCGCAGGGCTGGCAAATGGTCAATTCTTCCGGCCATTGCTCTTTCTTCTTCGCGCATATGAACCGACCCTACCGAGAGTTTCTGACGATCCGTGAGTTCGGCGCCATCGGCAACGGCACCAGCTTTGCAATGGGCGTCGCCGCCGCCTGCCGGGGAACGCCGGTGGTGATGTTTGACGGTGACGGCAGCTTCCTGATGCATGTGCAGGAACTGGAAACTTACCTGCGCCACGCCCTGCCAATCCTCACCGTGGTGTTGAACGACGGGGCCTATGGCTCCGAAATCCACAAGCTGCGGGCCGAAGGCCTTTCAGATGCGGGTGCGGTGTTCGGCCAAACTGACCTCGCCTCCATCGCACGCGGCTTCGGCGCGGTCGGGGCGCGGGTGGATGATCTCGCCCGTCTCCCGGCGTTGATCAAAGCCTTCGCCGCCGATCCCAAGCCAACCGTGCTGGATATTCCCATCTGCGACCGGGTCGTTTCGCCCGTGATCCGCCGGTCTCACGGGATCAAGTGACTTGGCAGCTGCGCTAGCTTAGTATACAGTGGTATACAAAGCGGAGAGTCCAATGGCCTACACGCCCCCCATTTCAGCACCGCGCGCAAGCGCCGCCGTTTGCCGGGCCGAAAGCCAATGAAGGTCCATATCCTCGACGATTGGTTCGATACGCTCCGCACCCTGCCAAGCTTTTCGCGCCTCTCCGGCCACGATGTCACCGTCTGGACAGACCATACCGAGGATGTGGAGCTTCTGGCCGAGCGGCTGGGCGAGGCAGAGGCGCTGGTGCTCTTTCGCGAGCGCACCCCTGTCACCGAGGCTTTGCTAACCCGGCTGCCCCATCTCAAGCTGATCTCCCAGCGCAGCGTATACCCCCATGTCGATGTCGCTGCCTGCACTTCCAACAAGGTGCTGCTCTGCTCCAACATGCATTCCGGCACCCCCTCCATCGCCGCATCCGAGCTGACATTCGCGCTGATCCTCGCCGCCGCCCGCCAGATTCCACAGCAGATGGCCAGTTTGCGTGCGGGGCACTGGCAAATGGGCGTGGGCCAAACCCTCGCAGGTCGGCGGCTGGGGCTTTACGGCTATGGGCGCATCGCCAAACAGGTGGCCAGCTATGCCGAGGCGTTCGGGATGAAGCTCTGGTGGTGGGCCTCCGAGGAGGGCAGGGCACGCGCCGCCGCCGAGGGGGCCGAGCTGGCCCCAAGCCGCGCCGCCTTCTTTGCCGAGAGCGATTTTCTCAGCCTGCATGTGCGCCTGAAGCCCGCCACCCGGGGCATCATTACCGCAGAGGATCTGCTGTCGATGAAACCCTCCGCCAGCTTCATCAACACCTCCCGCTCCGGCCTTGTGGCCCCCGGCGCCTTGCAGGCCGCGCTGGCCGCCGGTCGCCCGGGCCGTCTTGCGCTGGATGTCTTCGATACCGAGCCGATGACTGATCCCGATGATCCCTTGGTCAACCACCCTGCGGTCATCGCCACCCCGCATATCGGCTACGTCACCGAGGATGAGCTCGATATGCAGTTTTCGGATATCTACGACCAGATCAACGCCTATGCGGCGCAAGCCCCCATCCACATGATCAATCCGGAGGTTTGGGACGCAAGTTGATCGAGCTGTTCTCGGCCGGGCTGGAAACCTCCGTTTTCTGGGCGCTGATCGCCGTCAGCTTCATTTCGTCCTTCATCACCGTGGCGCTGGGCATAGGGGGAGGGGCGCTGCTGCTGGCGGTCATGGCCAGCGTCATGCCCCCGCTCGCGCTGATCCCGGTGCACGGGGTCATTCAAACCGGCTCGAATGTGTTGCGCATGGCGGTGCTCATCCGCCACGTGCACTGGCCCCCTGTCGCCTTGTTTCTGCTGGGCACGGTAATCGGCGTTGCCTTCGGCGGCTCGGTGGTGGTCAACCTGCCCCCGGGGGCAATCATGATCGGCGTGGGCGGCTTCGTGATCTGGTCGGTCCTGGCCCGCCCTCCCGCCTGGCTGTCACGCCTGCCGCTGGTGACAGGGCTGATTTCGAGCTTTCTGACCATGTTCTTCGGGGCCACAGGCGTTTTCGTGGCCAATTTCACCAAATCCCTGAACCTGCCACGTCAATCCCATGTCGCCAGCCATGCCGCCTTCATGACCCTCCAGCACCTCGCCAAGGTGCTGGTGTTCGGCATCCTCGGCTTCGCCTTTGGGCCTTGGCTCGGGTTTCTGTTGGTCATGATCCTCGCCGGGTTCCTTGGCACCCTGGCCGGCCGCCTCGTGCTCACCCGCCTGACCGATACCAGCTTTCGCCGTGCCCTGGACGTGGTGCTGATCCTCATCTCCATCCGGCTGATCTGGATGGGCCTTAGGTCGCTGTCCTAAGCGCGCCACGCGCCCGAGGTGCGTGCAGCCCCAGCACCTCCAAAAACGCACAGCGCCCGCCTCCTTTCATGGGGCGGGCGCTGCTGAATGTTGCGGTTCAGCCGGTCTCAGCCGCGGGTAACTGCTGGCTCCGCCGAGAGATCAACGCCGCCGTTTTCGGCCGCAGGATAGAGCACAACCTTCGCGTTCATCGGGGTGCGGCGATACAGGTGCACGATCTGGTTGTTCACCAGCCGAGCGCAACCGTTGGAGACCCGCTTGCCGATGGTGCGCGGATCATTGGTGCCGTGGACCCGCAAAAACGTATCTCCGATCTGTGGCTTAAACAGATAAAGAGCACGCGCCCCCAGCGGGTTACCGGGGCCACCGGGCATGCCGTCTTCAAACTTTTTATACTGCTCGGGCGAGCGTTTGATCATGTCGGGCGTCGGTGTCCACGATGGCCACTGCTTGCGCGCGCCAACATAGAAGGTGCCCGGCTCATACAGGCCGGGGCGGCCGATACCGCAGGTGTAGCGGATGGCACGGCCACCGCCGAGCGTGAGAAACAGCGCAAAGCGGCTCGGGCTCACATGAATTTCCTGTGGCGCCAAGTCCTTGGAAACATTCACGTAGTGTGGCAGCAGGTGCACCGGCAAGCCATAGGGCTTCAGGGTTTCATCATAGGCGAGGGCAGGGGCCCCGGCAACGAAGGTGCCCCCAAGCAAAGCGGCGCTACCGGCCAGGAAATCTCTTCTTTTCATCTTCGTCGAACCTTGAGCGATTTTTTGCGAATGTGCCCAAAACAGGCAGTAAACCCAAGCCCTTTGTGGTTTTTTCACGCAGAGGTCAACTCACGCGGTCTATCCAGTCACCGCATATTGCCGCCGCAGGGTGAGTTTTGAAACCTTGCCAGTCGCCGTCAGTGGCAGCTCCTCGACAAAAAAGATGTCGTCGGGCAACTGCCACTTGGCGAAATGCTCTTCTAGCATGTCGCGCAGCGCCTCGGGGGCAGGGGGCTCGCCCTTGGCCACCACAATCAGCATCGGGCGCTCGCCCCATTTCTCGCTCGGCACTGCAATGGCGGCGCAATTGGCCACGTTCGGGTGGCCCATCACCACGTTCTCCATGTCGATCGAACTGATCCACTCGCCGCCTGACTTGATCAGGTCTTTGCTCCGGTCGGTGATCGAAAGCGTCCCGTTCGGGCTGATCCGCGCAATATCGCCGGTGCCAAACCAGCCCTCGCCATCAATCGCCTCGGCGCTGGCCTCGGGGTTGTTGTAGTAGCCCGCCGCAATGGTGTTGCCCCGCACAAAAAGCTCGCCCTCCGCCTTGCCATCCTGCGGCTGGGCGCTGCCGTCCTCTCCGATGATCTTCATATCCACGCCAAAGGCCCGGCGCCCCTGCATTCGCTTGATCTCCAGCTTCTCAGAAAGCGGCGCATCCTCCATCGACGGGGGCAGGTTGCCCACCGTGCCGATCGGGCTCATCTCTGTCATCCCCCAAGCGTGGCACACATCCACGCCCTCCTTCTCGAAGGCCTCGATCATCGCCCGCGGCGCCGCAGAGCCACCCACCACAAGGTGCCCAAAGCCTTCCGTCAGCCGCCCCTGCGCCGCGATCTCCTGCTGCAACCCAAGCCAAACAGTCGGCACGCCCCATGCGGAGTATACCTTCTCGGCATCCATCAAATTGAACAGCGAAGGCCCGTCCAGCCCCGGCCCGGGCATCACCAGCGAGGCCCCGGTGAGCGGGGCGGAATAGGGCAGGCCCCATGCGTTCACATGAAACAACGGCACCACCGGCAAAATCCGGCTGCCCTCGCGCAGCACCTTGGGCAGGCTGATCGCGGTGCACAGCGCATGCAGCACCGTGGAGCGGTGCGAATAGAGCGTGCCCTTGGGGTTGCCCGTGGTGCCCGAGGTGTAGCAAAGCGCTGCGGCGGTGTTTTCGTCGAACTCCGGCCAGTCAAACTGCTCCGGCTGCCCGTTTAGCATTGCCTCGTAGTTCAGCAACTCCACCGTGCTCTCGGGCTGCTTGTCCTCATCGGTCATTGCCACATAGCGCAGAAAGGGCGGAAACTGCCCGCTCA
The DNA here is from genome assembly GCF_056160745.1 of Vannielia sp. ABF1_015. Taxonomy (NCBI): domain Bacteria; kingdom Pseudomonadati; phylum Pseudomonadota; class Alphaproteobacteria; order Rhodobacterales; family Paracoccaceae; genus Vannielia; species Vannielia sp. ABF1_015. The sequence goes on along the minus strand of NZ_JBSWXT010000002.1, from coordinate 594,861 downwards.
GCCCCTCGATGATCGGCAAAAAGGTGGTGTCAAAGAACAGCAAGCTATCCTCGGCGTGGCCCACGATATAGGCCATCTGCTCTGCCGAAAGGCGCGGGTTGATCGTGTGGCACACCGCCCCGATCCCGCTGATCGCGTAGTAGAGCTCGAAATGCCGGTATCCATTCCATGCCAGCGTTGCCACCCGGTCACCGGGCTTTACCCCCGCCGCGATGAGCCCATGGGCAAGCTGCGCCACCCGCTTGGCGGTCTGCGCATAGCTCTGGCGGTGAATGTCGCCCTCGGTGCGGGCCGAAACGATCCCCTCCTCGGGGTAGATCTGCGCCGCATGTGCCAGAATATCCGCAATCCGCAGCGGACGATGCATCATCAGGCCTTCCATGACCTCTCCTCCCTGTAACGCGGCCTCCCCGCCGCGTTTGATTTCAGCCTAGGCGCGCCGTGGTCACCCCTGCAACACCTGCCAAGGTGGGCACCCCGCAAGCCGCCTCGCGCAACGCGGCGCGACTGCGCCATGCCCGACCTCCCCCCCGGGAGGGCATTCTTGTCTCGGCCCGCAGCACGCGGGGCAGGGGTGGAGCAGGCATCGGGTGCAGCGCGTGGGGCGCGGCCCTCCCGAGGTCGGGCATGGCGCAGCCGCACCGCTCACCCCATCGCCGACCAGCCGCCATCCACGATCAACGTCTGCCCCGTCATCCAAGCCCCCGCAGGCGCGGCCAGCATCACCGCCACCCCGGCAATATCCTCCGGCTCACCCAGCCGCTTCAGCGCATAGCTCTCCGCCGTCCGCCGCGCCCGCTCCGGGTCTTCATACAAGGCCCGCGCAAAATCCGTCTTCACCACCGCCGGGGCGATCCCGTTGACCCGAATGTTGTCGCCCCCGTAGGCCACCGCCAAATTCCGCACGATCTGCGTATCGGCAGCCTTCGTCACCGCGTAAATCCCCAGATGCTCCGAGCCTTTGAACGCCCCAATCGACGACACGATCACAATCGCCCCGCCGCCCTTCGCCTGCATCCCCGGCACCACGCCCTTGCAGAGCCGCATGTTGGCCCGGATGTTCACCGCAATCGTCTTGTCAAAGGCATCATCCGGCGTGTCCAGAAACGGCCCCATGTAGGGGTTCACCGCCGCGTTGCACACGAGGATGTCCACCGGCCCCAGCCGCGCCTCCGTCTCGGCCAACAACCGCGCAATCGCCCCATCGTCCGACACATTGCAGGCAATCGGCACCGCCGCCTCGCCAATCTCGCCCGCCACCTCCTCGCAGGCCTCCGCCTTGCGCGACGAGATCACAACCTTCGCCCCCCGCGCCACCAGCGCCTCGGCAATCGCCCGGCCAATGCCCCGCGTCGAGCCGGTGACAAGCGCCACCTTTCCCGTCAAATCAAACAGATCGCCCATCGCATCCTCCCTCACCTGAACAGACAGGGGGCCGGGCGGGCTTGTCAAGCAGGTGCGGAATTGTATTCTGCATTGCGAAACGGCGCGCGGGGAGGCGCGCTGGCGGAGGATCACATGGACGCGGCGAAGCTTTTCGACCTCACCGGCAAAACGGCGCTGGTCACCGGCGGCTCTTCCGGCATTGGCGAAATGGCCGCCGAAGGGCTGGTGCGTGCCGGGGCTCGCGTGCTGCTGGCCTCCCGCCGTGGCGACGCCTGCGAGGCCGTGGCCGACCGGCTGAACGCGCTGGGCGCAACCGGCTCTGCCGAGGGCTTCGCGGGCGACGTGAGCACCGCCGAGGGCGTCGATGCGCTCACAGGCGCCACCCGCGCCCGCACCGACACGCTCGACATTCTCTTCAACAACGCAGGCCGCAGCTGGGGCGCACCGCTGGATGACTTCCCCCATGCCGCATGGGATAAGGTGATGAGCCTCAACGTCGCCGGCCTCTTCGAACTCACCCGCGCCCTCCTGCCGCTCCTGCGCGACGCCGCAAGCGACGAAAGCCCCGCCCGCGTGGTCAATACCGGCTCTGTCATGGGTGAGGTGCCGATGGGCGATGACGCCTATTCCTACGCCGCCTCCAAGGCGGCCGTGCACCATCTCACCAAGATCCTCGCCAAGGAACTCGCGGCAGATCGCATCACCGTCAACGCCCTCGCCCCCGGTCCCTTCGTCAGCAAGATGACGGCCTTCGCCACCGGCGACGAAGACATGCGCAACCGCGTTGGTGCCCAAGTCCCGCTTGGCCGCCTGGGCCGCCCCGAAGATATCGCCGCCGCGCTGCTCTACCTCTGCGGCCCCGGCGGCGGCTACGTCACCGGCGCCATCCTCCCCGTCTCCGGCGGCATCAACGTGCAAACCGGCCCAGACATCTTTGCCGAGGGCAAACCGTGACGCTGGAAGAGATGAAAGCCCGCGTCGGAGAGGAGCTCGGCGTCAGCCGCTGGTTCCCCATCGACCAGTCGCTGATCGACAGCTTCGCCGACCTCACCGAAGACCACCAATATATCCACGTCGACCCGGCCCGCGCGGCGCAAACCCCCTTCGGCAGCACCATCGCCCACGGCTTTCTCACCCTCTCCATGCTCTCCGCCATGGCCTACGATGCCCAGCCTCGGCTCGATACCGAGGGCATGGGCGTGAACTACGGCTTCGACCGCATCCGCTTTCTCGCCCCCGTGCCCTCCGGAGCCCGCCTGCGTGCGCGCTTCACGCTGGCCGAGGTCAAGGAACTCCCCAATAAAGTCATCGCCCTTGCGTGGGACGTCACGATGGAAGCCGAGGGCGCGGCCCGCCCGGTGCTCGCCGCCCGCTGGCTGGTGCGGCGCTACACCGAAGTCGCCGCCTGAACGGCCAAGAAAACAAGGAAAACAGCCCAATGCGCGAAGCCCTCATCGTCTCCACCGCCCGCACGCCCATCGGCAAGGCCTATCGCGGCGCCTTCAACGCCACCACGCCACAGGCGCTGGCGGGCCATGCGATTTCCCACGCTGTCTCCCGCGCCGGTGTGGAGCCGGGAGAGGTGGGTGATGTGGTGCTGGGCGCGGCGCTCCAGCAGGGCTTCCAAGGCGGCAACATCGCCCGCCAATGCGCTCTCCGCGCCGGGGTGCCCGATACCGTCGCAGGCATGAGCCTCGACCGGCAATGCGCCTCCGGCCTCATGGCCATCGCCACGGCGGCCAAGCAGGTTGTGCATGACGGCATGCCAATGGCCATCGGGGCAGGGGTCGAGAGCATCTCGCTGGTGCAAACCCCCGCCATGCGCCGCGACCCGGACCCGTGGCTGCGCGAGCACGTCCCCTCCATCTACATGACCATGCTGGAAACCGCCGAAACCGTCGCCGCCCGCTATGGCATCTCCCGCGAGGCGCAGGACGAGTATGCCGCCCAAAGCCAGGCCCGCACGGCGGCGGCGCAGGAAGCCGGAAAGTCCTCTGACGAAATCGTGCCGCTGGCCAGCGTCATGAAGGTGAAAAATCGCGAAACCGGCGAGGTCTCCGACCGCGAGGTGACGCTGGAGCAGGACGAGGGCAACCGCCCCGGCACCACTGCCGAAAGCCTCGCCATCCTCAAGCCAGTGTTCGAAAAAGGCATCTCTCTGAATGAAGGTCGCTTCATAACTGCCGGAAATGCCTCGCAGCTCTCAGATGGTGCATCGGCGGCAATGTTGATGGAAGCCAAGGAGGCCGAGCGCCGTGGCCTCACCCCGCTGGGCCGCTATGTGGGCATGGCCGTCGCCGGATGCGCCCCTGATGAAATGGGCATCGGCCCGGTTTTCGCGGTGCCCAAGCTGCTCGAAACCCACGGCCTCAAGATCGACGACATCGGCCTCTGGGAGCTGAACGAGGCTTTCGCCTGTCAGGTGATCTACAGCCGCGACCGCCTCGGCATCCCCGACGATCTGCTCAACGTCAACGGCGGCGCCATTTCCATCGGCCACCCCTACGGCATGTCGGGCGCGCGGATGGTCGGCCATGCCCTGATCGAGGGCAAGCGGCGCGGCGCAAAATACATCGTCACCACCATGTGCGTGGGCGGCGGAATGGGGGCCGCAGGCCTCTTCGAAGTCTTGTAAGGGAGAACACGATGGATCTCGGGATGACCCCCCGCGTCAAGGAACTGGCCGCCAAGGTGCGCCAGATGGTGGATGAAGAGATCGAGCCGCTCAACGCCGAGTTCGAGGCAGAGGTGGGCAAGCACCCCTCGGGCGACCGCTTCCAGCTCACCCCCCGCCAGATCGAAATTCTCGACGGGCTGAAGGCCGAGGCCCGCAAGCGCGGCCTTTGGAACTTCTGGCTCACCGACAGCGAAAAGGGCTACGGCCTCACCACGGTGGAATACGCCTACCTCGCTGAAGAAATGGGCAAGGTCGGCATCGCCGCCGAGGTCTTCAACTGCGGCGCCCCCGACACCGGCAACATGGAGGTGTTCGAGCGCTACGGCACCGAAGCCCACAAGGAGCGCTGGCTGAAGCCGCTGCTCGCGGGCGAGATCCGCTCTTCCTACGTGATGACCGAGCCCGGCGTGGCCTCGTCTGACGCCACCAACATCTCGCTCGAAGCCAAGCAGGACGGCGACGACTGGGTGCTCAACGGCGAGAAATACTGGATCAGCGGCGCAGGCGATCCGCGTTGCGCCGTCTACATCCTCATGGCCCAGACCGACCCGGACGGCGACAAGCACGCCCGCCACTCCATGTTCGTGCTACCCGCCGACAGCCCCGGCATCGAAATCCTGCGCCCCATGTGCGTCTTCGGCCATGACGACGCCCCCCACGGCCACATGCACATCCGCTTCACCAACGTGCGGGTGAAGGGCGAAGACATGCTGCTGGGCCGGGGCAGGGGCTTCGAGGTGGCCCAAGGCCGTCTCGGCCCGGGCCGCATCCACCACTGCATGCGGGCCATCGGGCAGGCCGAGAAGGCGCTGGAGCTCTTCTGCAAACGCGCGATGAACCGCACCGCCTTCAAGAAAAAGATCGTCGACCTCGGCGCAAACTACGACATCATCGCCAACTGCCGGATGGAAATCGAGATGGCCCGCCTTCTCTGCCTCAAGGCCGCCTGGAAGATGGACACTGAAGGCACCCGCGCCGCCCAGCCGTGGATCTCCAAGATCAAGGTCGCCGCGCCCCAGATGGCGCTGAAGGTAGTGGACGAAGCCATGCAGGTGCACGGCGGCACCGGCATCAGCCAAGACACGCCGCTTGCCGCGATGTGGACGAACCTGCGCACGCTGCGCCTCGTCGACGGCCCCGATGCGGTGCACCGCCGCCAGGTCGCCCGGGCCGAATTGCGCAAGTACTCCAACGAGAAGATCTGAATGCCCGAGCTCATCCTGATCCGCCATGCGCAAGCCTCCTTCGGGGCGGCGGATTATGATGTGCTCTCAGATCTCGGCCACGCGCAGAGCCATGCGCTGGGCGCGGCGCTGGCGCGGCAGGGGGTGGCGCCGGTTGCCGTGTATCGCGGCGCGATGCGGCGACATCGTGAAACGCTGGAGGGTATCGCGCAAGCGCTCGATCTGCCTGAAGCGACCATCCATGAAGGCCTCAACGAGTTTGACAGCAAAGCCCTCCTCGCAGCCTTCGGCGGGGGCGTGCCGGGAGACCGGAAGGCCCATTTCCGCCGGTTGCGCGAGGCGGTGATCGCTTGGCAAAACGGCGAGATCAACGAGCCCGAAAGCTTCAAGGCCTTCACCGCCCGCGTCATGCAGGCCCAAGCGCAAATGGCCGCCCACGATGGCCCCGTGCTTGTCGTGTCCTCGGGCGGTGCCATCTGCCGGATGCTCGCCGCCGCCGTCTCGGCCCCCGCCCGCACCATGATCGACCTGAAATTGCAGATGAAAAACTGCGCCGTCTCCCGCATCCTCGCCACCGGCAGCGCAACATTCCTCACCGGCTTCAACGAAACGCCCCATATCGACGCGGAGGCAGCCCATATGCTGACCTTCTCATGACCGCGCTCACCCTTGATACCAAAGCCGTTTCCGCCTGGATCGAGGCCCATGTGCCCGGCCACACCGGCCCCGTCACGGCCGAGAAGTTCGCTACCGGCCAGTCCAACCCCACCTTCCGCCTCACCACCCCGCAGGGCAGCCTCGTGCTGCGGCGCAAACCCCCGGGCAAGCTGCTGAAATCGGCCCATGCGGTCGACCGCGAGTATCGCGTGCAAAGCGCCCTCGCACCCACGCCCGTGCCGGTCGCCAAGATGATCGCCTATTGCGATGACCCCGTAATCATCGGCTCCGAGTTCTACCTGATGGAGCACATCGAGGGCCGCCACTTTAACCAGCCCCACCTGCCACGGCTCGCCCCCGCCCAGCGTGCCCCGATCTTCGACGAGATGAACCGCGTCCTCGCCGCCATCCATTCCGTCGATCTCGCCGCCACCGGCCTCACCGACTATGGCCGCGCGGGCAACTACTACCGCCGCCAGATCGACCGATGGACCACCCAGTACCGCGCCTCCGAGACCGGGGTGATAGGGGCGATGGATGCGCTCATCGCATGGCTCGACGCCAATGTGCCGCCCGATGACGGCCAGGTTTGCCTCACCCACGGAGACTACCGGCTCGATAACATGCTCTTCGCCCCAGATGCCCCCCGCATTACCGCCGTGCTCGATTGGGAGCTGTCCACCCTCGGCCACCCCTATGCCGATCTCGCACAGGTCATCATGCAGTGGCACCGCCCGCCGGGCGAGGAGGGCAGGGGGCTGGCCGGGCTCAACCGCGCGGCCGAGGGGCTGCCCGAGGATGCCGCCTTCATCGAAGCCTACTGCGCCCGCCGAAACCTGCCCGGCATTCCGGGCTTCGGCTTCTACCTCGCCTTCGCCAACTTCCGCATGGCCGCGATCCTTCAGGGCGTCAAAAAGCGCGCGCTCGATGGCAACGCCTCCAACCCTGAGAAGGGCCTGCAACTGGGCCGCCTCGTGCCGGGGCTGGCCGAGGCCGGGCTGGAGGCTGCGCATGCCTAGCCGCCCCGACCCCCGTGTCGTGCTCATCACCGGCGCCGCCTCCGGCTTTGGCGCAGGGGCCGCGCGTGCCTTCGCAGCCCAAGGGGCCCGGCTTGTGCTGTGCGATATCGACGGCAAAGGCCTCGAAACCCTGGCGGACGCCCTGCGCTCCGAGGGCACCGAAGTGCTCGCCCGCCGTGTCGATGTCACCGACGAGGCCGCCCAATCCGCCCTCGTCGCCGCTACGCTCCAGCACTTCGGCCAGCTCGACGTGGCGATCAACAACGCCGGTCTCGGCCAGCCCTTCACCCCGCTGACCCGCACCGACGCGCGCGATTTTGACCGCATCATTGCCACCAACGCCCGTGGCGTCTTTCTGGGCATGAAGCACCAGATCCCGCCGATGCAGGGGGCGGGGCAGGGGGTGATCCTCAACATCGCCTCTGCCGCTGGCCTCACCGGCGCGGGCCACCTCGCCGCCTATGCCGCCGCCAAACATGCCGTGGTCGGCCTCACCCGCGCCGCCGCCGATGAGCTGGCCCGCCACAACATCCGCGTCAACGCGCTCTGCCCGGCCTTTGCCGAAACCCCGCTGTTTTCCGAAATGGCCGACCGTTTCGCGAGCAGCACCGGCGAGGACGCCGCGCAGGCCCGCAACCGCATCACCGCGCGCGTGCCGATGGGCCGCGTAGCCACAGTTGACGAGGTGGTGCAGGCCATGCTCTGGACCTGCGCGCCAGCTAACAGTTTCATGACCGGACAAGCCCTCGCCATCGACGGCGGGCTGACGGCGATCTAGGGGAAGACGTGGACGCATCAGACCAAATCGACAGCGGGCTCGAAAGTGACGACCGCAACTTCATCACCGCTCTGGCCCGCGGGCTGGAGGTGTTGCGCTGCTTTCGCCCCTCCGAAACCGAGCTGACCAATCAGGAAATCGCCGCCCGCACCGGCTTGCCCAAGGCCACCATCTCGCGGCTTACCTACACGCTGCGGCGGCTCGATTACCTTGTGCATTCCGAGCGAAACGGCACCTACCGGCTCGGCCCCGGCGTGCTGGCGTTGGGCTACGGCGTGCTGGCGGGCATGGAAACCTCCGAGCGTGCCCGCCCCGAGATGCGTGCGCTTTGCGAGGGGCCCAACCCCCATGTCACCGCCGCCTTCGCCGAGCATCACCGGCTTCAGGCCGTCTATGTTGGCGTGCAGCGCTCGCAGCAGGCCGTCTCGCTCACCATGAACGTCGGCGCCCGCTTGCCGCTGTTCCATTCTGCCATAGGCCGCGCGATCCTTGCTGCGATGACCGAAGAGCAGCACGAGCATCTTCTGCACCTCGCCGAACGTGAGCGCCCCGATGATGTGCCGCGCTACCGCCAAAGCCTCGCCCGCGCCGTCGAAGATTATGCCACTCTCGGCTACACCACCGGCTATGGCGATTGGCGTCCCGAGATCAACGGCATCGCCGTGCCCGTTGTTTCCCTCAACGGTGACAGGATCTTCGCGATGAACGTCGGCGGCCCGGCCTTTCTGGTTTCGCCCGAAGAGCTGCGCGATGCCTATTCCGAGCGCCTGCTCACCGCCGCCGCCTCCCTCAGCCGGAGGGCGGTGGAATGAGCTGGCCGCCCGCACCACCTATCGCGCCGGAGCTGATCGAGCCGCCCTATCCCTTCCAGTCGCTCATCGGCTTTGCCATCACCGGCTGGGGGGAAGGCTGCGCCCGTGTGGAGCTGTCGCCGCTGGACGCGGTGGAAAACCGCCACGGCATCCCCCACGGCGGCGCGCTCTCGGTGCTGCTGGATACGGCCATGGGCTATGCAGGCAGCTTCACCGGTGACGCGGAGGCAAAGCGCATGGCGATGACCCTCTCGATGACTGTCAACTTTCAGGGGCAGTCGCAGGGCAACCGCCTGATCGCCGAGGGCCGCAAAACCGGGGGAGGGCGCAAGACCTTCTTCGCCGAGGCCCGCCTGACAGACGAGCAGGGCAATCTGGTTGCCACCGCCACCGGCGTTTTCCGCTACCGCACGCCTCAGGCGTAGCTCGCCGCCACCCGCGCGGTGTGAAAATCGGCATCGCCCAGCTGCGCATCGAGCATCACCAGCCGCTTGGCATAGTGGCTCAGCGGATATTCCCAGGTCATCCCGATCCCGCCATGCAGCTGGATGGCTTCCTCGCTCACCTTCCGCGCCGTGCGCCCGACGAGGCTCTTGGCCATGGCGGTCGTATGGGCATCCATCCGGTCAGCGGCCAGAATGGTGATCGAGCGCGCCTGTTCGATCGCCGTTTTCATCTCCACCATTCGGTGCTGAAGTGCCTGGAAGCTGCCAATCTCGCGGCCAAACTGCTTGCGGCTCCTGAGGTAGTCGAGCGTGGTCGCATAGCACCAATCCATCGCCCCCACCGCCTCGGCACAAAGCGCCAGCCGCCCCCGGTCCAGCGCGGCGGCAATGGCCTCCCCGGCATCGGGGAGCAGGCAGCGCGCCGGGGTGCCATCCAGCATCACCTCGCCCGCGCCACCGCCGTCGATCATCCCCCAGGGGGTCACCGCAGCATCCTCGGCCTTCACCTCAAACAGCGCCAGCTTGCCCTCGCGCCGGGCGCTGACCAGAAAATGCGTGGCCGCATTGGCCCCGTAAACGGCAGTCTTGCGCCCGGTGAGCGCCGCGCCGCCCTCGGTGGTTCCGCCTTCTGCATCCCACGGGGCCTCCAGCTCATCAACCGTCAGCGCATAGATCGCCTCGCCCGCAAGCAGCGGCTCAAGGTCTTCTCCGGCCTCGGCCAAGAGCGGGGCCGACATGGCTGCACCAAGCAGCGGCTCCGGGCAGAGCGCCGCGCCCATTTGTTCGAAAACTGCTAGCAGGTCAAAGCCAGAGCCCCCCATGCCCCCCGCATCCTCGGGGACGAAGGCATAGATAATTCCCAGCTCTGCCAATGCGTTCCAGCCCGCTTTGTCATGAAACGGCGCTTCATAGGCCACAGCGTTGCGATGTTCGATTCCGTATTGGCTGCCAAGCAGCTTGCTCAGGCTGTCTGCCAGCATCCGGCGGTCATCTGTCATCTCAAAATTCATGTCAGAGCTCCAGCATGGCCTTGGTCAGAATGTTCTTCTGAATTTCGTTGGATCCCCCAAAGATGGAGATCTTGCGGTTGTTGAAATAGCTCGCCGCTGCCGCCTCATCCTCAGGCTCCACCAGCGCGGCATTGCCGCCCGGCGCCTCTCCGGGGATCAGCGCCGCCGCCGGGCCGAGGGCGCGGCGGTAAAGGTCGTTCAGCGCCTGGCGCACCTCGGTGCCACGAATCTTCAGCATCGAGGTTTCCACCCCGGGGTGCCCCACCCGCTGCGCCTCTGCCAGCATCCGCAGGTTGAAGATCTTCATCGCCTCAAGGTCCATCTCCACCTCGGCCAGCCGCGCCGCAAACAGCGGGTCTTCGATCAGCCGTTTGCCGCCCCGCATCACCCGCGCCGCCAGCGCCTTCACCCGCTCCAAGGCGGCGATGGAAAAGCCCACGCCCGCAATCCCGGTGCGCTCATGCGTCAGCAGATACTTGGCCACCGTCCAGCCGTCATTTTCCTGCCCCACGAGGTTTTCCGCCGGCACCCGCACGTCGGTAAAGAACACCTCGTTCACCTCATGCCCGCCCTCGATCAGCCGGATCGGGCGCACCTCGATGCCCGGCGTCTTCATGTCGATCAGCAAAAACGAGATCCCCGCCTGCGGCTTCGCGCCCGCATCGGTGCGCACAAGGCAGAAAATCCAGTCGGCGTGCTGGCCCAGCGTCGTCCATGTCTTCTGGCCATTCACCACATATTCGTCGCCCTCGCGCACCGCCTTCGTCTTCAGCGAGGCAAGGTCAGAGCCCGCCCCCGGCTCCGAATAGCCCTGGCACCACCAGTCCGTGCCATCCAGAATCCGGGGCAGGTAATGCGCCTTCTGTTCGTCGCTGCCAAACTTGATCAGCACCGGCCCCAGCATCTGAAGGCCAAAGGGCAGGATGCGCGGCGCATAGGCCCGGGCGGCTTCTTCGTCGAAGATATGCCGCTCCACCGGCCCCCACCCCGGGCCGCCATGCTTTTCGGGCCATGTCTGCGCCAGCCAGCCGCGCGACTGCAAAATTGCGTGCCAGCGCTCGGTGTCTTCTTTCGAAACCTCACCGCCCGCCTTCACACGGGCGGCAATGTCCTCGGGCAACTCATCGGCCAGAAACTGGCGCACCTCTTCCTGAAAGGCTTGTTCTTGCGGCGAATAGCTCAGGTCCATCGGCTGTCCTCAGTTCATCTCGGCGAATGTTTTGCCCTCGGCTGCCATTTTGCGCAGCAGATCGGGCACTTGCCAGTAAAAGGGGTCTTCCTCGGCGTAGCGCTCGATCCGCGCCACAAGCTCTTCGGCACCGATCACATCGGCCGTGTGCATCGGCCCGCCGCGATGGCGCGGAAAACCGTAGCCAAAGAGAAAGACCGCGTCGATGTCGATGGGTCGCAGCGCAATGCCGTCCTCCAGCACCCGCGTCGCTTCTGAGATCATCGCGGTCAAGAACCGGGCCTGAATCGCCTCGGCGCTAAAGCTGCGCGGCGTCACGCCCGCCTTCTCCCGCTCTTGTGCGATGATCGCCGCAACCTCCGGGTCAGGCCGCTTGTCGCGTCCCTCGTAAATGTAAAAGCCCCGCCCGGTCTTGCGCCCGTAGTGGCCCGCCTCGCAAATCCGGTCGGCCACCGCCACGTAGCGCTCTTCCTCGGGCCGCTCCGGGGCCAGCCGCTTGCGGTTTGCCCAACCAATATCCAGCCCCGCAAGGTCGCTCACTGCGAAGGGGCCCATCGCAAAGCCAAGGGCCTCAATCGCTGCGTCCACCTCTTCAGGTGCCGCGCCGTCGAGCATCAGGTAGTCGGCCACCTTCTTATAATGGCTGAGGATTCTGTTGCCGATAAACCCGTCGCAGACGCCAGCCCGCACCGCCACCTTGCGCAGCTTCTTGGCCAGCGCAAAGCCGGTCGCTACCACTTCGGGCGCGGTCTTCTCGGCCACCACCACCTCCAGCAGCCGCATGATATGGGCGGGCGAAAAAAAGTGCAGCCCAACCACATCCTCGGGCCGCGAGGTGCAGGCGGCAATCTCGTTCACATCAAGGTAAGAGGTGTTCGACGCCAGCACCGCCCCCGGCTTGCAAATGCCGTCCAGCCGCCCGAAGACATCGCGCTTCACGCCCATGTCTTCAAACACCGCCTCAATCGCCACATCGCAATCGGCAAAGTCTTCCAGCGCGGTCGAAGGCAAGAACCGCTCCAGCGCCGCGTCCCGCTTTTCCGCGCTCATCTTGCCGCGCTTCACCGCGCCCTCAAGATTGCCCGCCACCGTCTCGCGGCCCCGCTCCAGCGCCGCCTCGTCGCGCTCGTTCATCCGCACGGTCAGCCCGGCGTTGAGGCAAGCGGTCGCAATGCCCGATCCCATCGTGCCCCCGCCGATCACGCCCACCGTGGCCACCTCGCGCGGCGTGGCACCTGCCTCGGGGATCTTCTCCACCGCGCGCTCTGCGAAGAACCCGTGGATCAGCCCAGCCCGCTGCGGGCTTTCGATACAGGCGGCAAACTTCTCGCGCTCCAGCGCCAGCCCCGGTTCCAACGGGCCGGTGCAGGCTTCCACCGCCTCCACCGCGCGATGCGGGGCGAAGAGATGCGCCTGCTTTTCCGCCAGCGTCTCCTTGGTGGCCTCAATCGCCTCGGGATCAGGCGTCACCTCGATCTCGCCGGTCTTGCGGCAGGGCAGGGTGCCCACCCGCGCTTCCTCTGCCATCGCCAGCGCCACCTCGCGCGGCGCGCCCTCTTCGATCCGGTCCACCAGCCCGCAGCTCAGCGCATCGCCGTGCCCCAACCGCTGCCCGGTGGTGATGATCGACAGCGCCGCGCCAATCCCCATCAGCCGTGGCCCGCGCTGGGTGCCGCCCGCACCGGGGATCACCCCCAGCGTCACCTCCGGAAAGCCCACCTTCACGCCGGGAATTGCCACCCGGGCGTGGCAGCCAATCGCCACCTCCAGCCCGCCGCCAAAGCAGGAGCCGTGCAGCACCGCAACCACCGGCTTGGGGCAAACCTCGATCCGGTTGCAGACATCCGTCAGGATCGGCTCCAGCCGTGGCCCGCCAAACTCCTTGATGTCCGCTCCGGCAATAAAGGCACGGCCCTTGCCATAAATCGCCACCGCTTCAATGCCCGCGTCAGCCTCCACTGCTTCAATCGCCTTCCAAAGTCCCTCGCGCACCGCATGGCCCGCCGCGTTCACCGGCGGGTTGTCGATCACGATCAGCGCCAGCGGCCCCTCGCGTTCGATGGAAATGACGTCATTGATTTGCATGGCCTGCCTCCGCAATTTCTTCCCGTGCCGCACGCTGCCCCGCCAGCGCGGCGGCGACAAGGGGCAGGGCGGCCAGCGCCAGCCCGATCAGCGCGGTGGCCCCATAGCCCAGCCCGGTCTCCTCGGTGTGGGGGATCGCAAAGGCCACGCCGCCTGCGCAAAGCGCCACCCTGAGCGGGATCGCAAAGGCCCCCTTGATCGGCCCCAAAAAGCTCACGTAGCCCTGCAAGCCAAAGCTCAGCAGCGCCACCCCGGTCAGTGCCGAGGCCAGCGCCACCGCCACCTCCGCACCCGGGGCTTGGCCAATCAGTGCCGGGTTCAGCACAAAGAAGAAGGGCGCCACGTAAATCACCCCGCCCAGCCGCATCGCCTCAAGGCCGGTTTTCATGGCCGAGGCGCCCGACATGGTGGCAGCGGCAAAGGCCCCAAGCGCCACCGGCGGCGTGATGTAGCTCACCATGCCCCAGTAGAGGATGAACAGATGCACCGCGAGCTGGTTCAACCCGCCTTGCTCCAGCGCTGGAGCCAGCACCACGGCCAGAAAGATGTAACAGGCCGTCACCGTCATCCCCATCCCGAAGATGAAGGAGGTCACCGCGCCCATCAGCAGCAGCACCAGCGTGTTGTCGCCGGCAATGAACACCAGCTCGTTCACCAGCGTCCCCGCCAGCCCGGTGGCCGAAAACGCCCCCACGATCAGGCCCACGCCAAGCAAGATCGCGGTCAGTTCCGCCAGCCCCGCGCCCACGCCCACAAACATTTGCCCCAGCCCGCGCAGCGACAGGCGGTTGCCCGGCAGCAACTGGTTCACCACCAGCAGCAGGGCTGTGGCATAGAACGGCGCAGAGGTTTCGCGCCGCAGCACGATCAGCATGAAGATCAGCAGCGCGAAAACGCTGACATAAAGCCAGCCTTCCTTCAGTACGCGGCCCAACCGCGGCAGCTCGGCGCGCGGAATGCCCTTCAGCCCGCGCCGGGCCGAATAGGCGTCGATCTGGGCGAAGAGGCCAAAGTAGAACAGCAGCGAGGGGATCGCCGCCGCAATCGCGATTTCCACGTAGGGACGGCTCAGAAACGAGGCCATCACAAAGGCCGTCGCCCCCATGATCGGCGGCATCAGCACGCCCCCCGTCGAGGCGCAGGCCTCCGTCGCGGCGGCGGTTTCCTTCGAAAAGCCCGTGCGCCGCATCGCCGGAATGCTCACCGCCCCCGTGGTCAGCACGTTCGAGATCACCGAGCCGGACATGCTCCCCATGAACCCGCTCGCGAAGATCGAAACCTTCGCCGCCCCGCCACGAAACCCGCCCACAAGGCCAAGCGCCAAGTCGTTAAAAAACTGCCCGCCACCCGTGCGCTGCAACACCGCGCCGAACAGGATGAAGCCAATAACGACGCCGCCAAAGGCCTTCATCGGAATGCCAAAGGAGCTTTCGGACGAGTAAACATGGTAGCTCACCGCCTCGCCAAATCTGCTCTGAAATCCCGAGAAGGGGTCAGGCACATGGCTGGCAAAAGTCGGGTAGAGCGCAAAGACCAGCACGATCACAAACAGCACCGTCCCCCCGGCGCGGCGCGTGCCTTCCAGCACCAGCGCGATGAAGGCATAGCTCACCCAAACAGCCACCTCCGGCGCGGCATATTCCCAACCTTCCGAAAGGTTGCGCTGCGCGGTGGCGGTCAGATAGGCAGTGCAGCCCAGCGTTGCGGCGGCCAGGAGCCAGTCGATCAGCCCCGGCGTATCTCCCCTCACGCCCCGCATCGGGAAAACGAGGTAGGCCACCGCCAGAAACAGCCCGCCCAGCAGGTAGAGGTAGCGTCCCTCGATCAGCACCAAGCCACCGATCTGAAGGTTGAAAAGCTGATGGGTCACCATCAGCAGGCCCAGCCCGGTCGCCCCCCCAATTGCCCAGCGGGCGGCCACATCGGCAGGCCCCCGGCCCGCAGCGGGGGCGGCGTCCGGGTCGGCTATCTCGGCCCCCTTCGGGTGGGTTTCATCGGCGGTCATCGCGGCCTCATCCTGCTCGAAAACTCAGCCGGGGCGCGGCATCAAACCCGCGCCCCGGCCAATCTCTTCTGATCCGTCTCAGCGGCTCAGAAAACCACCTCGAAGCCACCATCGGCCAAGGCCTTGCGGCGGGCTTCCGGCCAGGCTTCTTCCCAGTTGTCCGGGCCTTCGGCCTTCAGCGCCTCCCAAGCAGCAGAGAGCGCCTCCTGCCGGGCAATCAGCTTGTCATTATGGGCCTGTGCTTCGTCATTCCACAGGCCAGCCTCGGTGTAATAGCGGATCGCGCCATCGTGGTAGGGGGCCACCCACTGCATGTCCTGCTTGTCCAGCGCCCAACCGTTGATGCCCGGGGCCTTGCCCTCGAAGCTGGGGTAGAGATCCACCATTGCCTTGGTCATCGCATAGGCCATCTCTTCGTCGGTCTCGCTGGTGCCGATCAGCACGGGGTAGGCATAGCCCGCGCCCGCGTAGCCATCGGTGCCGTCAATCGTTGCGCCGACAACGGCCACGTTGGGCACGAAGAAGGGCGCAACCGACTGCATCCGCGCCAGCCCTTCGGCGTTGTCAGGGTCGATCGGCGGCCAGAACAGCCCGCGCGGGCTGGAGGCGGCCTCATAGGCAAGGCCCGAGTTCGTCGAGGCAAAGGCAGCATCCACCTGACCTTCGATGAGGCCTTTCCAGCTTGCGCCAAAGCCGCCGAACTCCACCACTTCCACGTCGTCCCAGGTGAGACCGCCATAGGCGAGGTAGGCCTCGGTGTTCACGTTCAGCGCCGGCGCGCCAACGATAAAGGCAACGCGCTTGCCCTTGAGGTCGCTGAACTCCTTGATGTCGAGGTCCGCGGCCACGCCCACCGCGAGGTTGATCACCCCGCCGTTGTTGGCCGCAATCACGCGGATCGGCTGCGGCCCCCAGTTCTCGGCGCCAAAGTCAAACGCGCCTTCCTGCGACATGAAGCTGCCACCCACGCCTGTGGCCGAAAATTCCACCCGGCCCTGCCGCAGCGGCTCGGTGCGGCTCACGTCGTTCTTGCCGGGCAGAACCCGCAGGTTGATCCCGTACGTATCCTGAAGCGCCGCGCCAATGGCCACGGCCTGGTTGTAACCCGCCGAGCCGGTGTCATAGGCCGTCCAGCTCATCTGCTTGGGCAGCGCCGTCTCCTGCGCCGCAACGGGGGTGGCCATCATCAGCACCCCGGCGAGCATTGCAATCGTCTGTTTCATTCATTCCTCCCATATGGTGCGGGCAGCCCCGGTTGGCCCGGGTCTCCTCCTCCCGCGTCTCAACGTCTCCGGATTGGCGCTTGGTGCGCTCTGCGGAATTGCGTTTCGCAAATGGAGCATCTATCACGATGGGGCGTCGGTCAAGGCGCAAGGGGAGGAGATTACGATATGGTGCGAGCCGCCGACCTTATGGTGGAGTGCATGGTGGCCCATGGGGCCGACCGGCTGTTCTGTGTTCCTGGCGAAAGCTATCTGGCCTTGCTCGATGCCCTGCACGGGCAGGAGGCGGTTGATGTGGTGGTCTGCCGCCACGAGGGCGGGGCAGGGATGGCGGCGGTGGCCGATGCCAAGCTCACCGGCAAGCCCGGCCTTCTGGCCGTGTCACGCGGCCCCGGCGCAATGAACGCTGCAATCGCCCTGCATCTGGCCGAGCAAGATGCCGTGCCGCTGGTGGTTCTCGTCGGGCAGGTGGCCCGATTCGAGCGCGGGCGCGGGGCCTTTCAGGAGATGGATTATGCCCGTGTCTTCGGCAGCTTCGCCAAGCACGTCGAAGAGGTCACAGACGCCTTCCGCCTGCCCGAAGCCCTCGCGCGGGCATGGGCCGCGGCGCAGTCCGGCACCCCCGGCCCGGCGGTTCTGGCCCTGCCCGAAGACATGCTGACAGATGACGTCACCGCCGCCGTCGTCCCCCCCATCACCGTGCCTGTGCCCGGCCCGTCAGAGGCCGACATCTCCCGCGCCGCCGAGATGCTCTCGAAGGCAGAGCGCCCGCTCATCATCGCGGGCGGCGGCTTTGCCCAACCCGCCACCCGCGCCGCCCTCAAGGCGCTGGCCGAAGCGCAGGGGATTCCCGTGGCAACCACCTTCAAGCATCAGGAAGTGTTTGATAATTTCTCACCGCTCTACGCCGGGAACCTCGGCTTCAAGGTGCCCCCCTCGCTCTGGAAAACCCTCGCCGAGGCCGATCTGATCCTCGCTCTCGGCACCCGCCTCGGTGACGTGCCCACGCAAGGCTACAAGATCCCAGCCGCTCCCGAGCCGGCCCAGCCCCTCATCCATGTCTGGCCCGATCCGGCCGTGCTTACCCGCCTCTACAACGCCACCCTCGCCGTGGCCTCCGAGCCCTCCGCCTTCGCCGCCGCCCTCGCGCAGGCGGCCCCCGAAGCGCCGGACCGCGCCGGCTGGGCCGCCCGCTGCAATGGTGCTGCGCTGGCCCTAAAGCCGCAGGCGAAACTCCGCGAAGACGGCCTCGATTTTGGCGTGGTCGCCTTCGAATTGGCTCAGCAGGCCCCGCGTGATGCCATCGTCACCACCGATTCGGGCAATTTCTCCGGCTGGGTCCACCAATACTGGCCGTGGGATGGCACCCAACTCGCTGTCGGCGCGGTCGGTGGCGCGATGGGCCTCGGCATCCCCGGCGCGGTTGCCGCCTCCCTCCGCTTCCCGGGCCGCTGCGTGCTCGGCTTCGCGGGCGATGGCGGCACCCTGATGACCGGGGCCGAGCTGGCCACCGCCATCGCCAAGGGCGCCACCCCCAAGATCGTCGTGGCCGACAACGGCACCTATGGCACCATCCGCCTGCACCAGGAGCGCGACTATCCCGCCCGCATCTCTGGCACCGATCTCGCCAACCCCGACTTCGCCGCATGGGCCGCAAGCTTCGGGGCAGGGGCCTTTGCTATCGGCCCGGGCGATGACGTGGCCGCCACCGTGGCCGATTTCCTCGCCCACCCCGGCGCGGCCCTGCTCGCGGTGAACACCTCCGCCGAGGCCATCTCCGCCTACATCACCGTCACCCAGTTGCGGGAGCGGTCCAAACAGGCTGGCAAAGCCTGATGGCCCCCTTCACCCGCCACCTTTCCAGCTGGCCCAAGGGCGTGCCGCACCACATCGACCTGCCCGAGCGCTCCATCGCCCAAAATCTGACGCTAAGCGCCGAGGCCACGCCAGAGGCCCCGGCGATCACCTACTACGGGCGGCAAATCACCTACGGCCAGCTTGCCGCCGAGGTCGATGCGCTCGCCGGTTGGCTTCAGCACAAGGGCGTGGCCAAGGGCGACCGTGTCCTGCTCTACATGCAGAATTCCCCCCAGTTCATCGCTGGCTACTACGCCATCCTCCGCGCCGATGCCGTGGTGGTCCCCGTCAACCCGATGAACCGCGCCGCCGAACTCGCCTATCTCTGCGAAGACACCGGCGCCCGCACCGTCCTCACCGGGCAGGAACTCCTCCCCCACCTCGCAGACACCCCGCTCACCCACATCCTCTCCGCCGCCTACGCCGAGCACACAGACCCGGCCTTCCCCTTCACCCTGCCTGCGCCTCTGGACGCCCCGCCGCGGCCCTCCGACGCCCCCCGCGTCACCCCATGGTCCGCCGCCATCGCGCAGGGCCACCACCCCGGCCCCATCACCGCGCAGCCAGACGACCTCGCGCTCATCCCCTACAGCTCCGGCACCACCGGCCAGCCCAAGGGCTGCATGCACAGCCACCGCACCGTCATGTCCACCTGCGTCGGCAACACCGTCTGGAACCCCACGCGCGGCAATGGCACCACGCTGGCGAGCCTGCCGCTCTACCACGTCACCGGCATGCAAAACTCGATGAACGCGCCGATCCTCAAGGGCGAGCCGATCATCCTGATGACAAGGTGGGACAGGGCGCTCGCGGCCTACCTGATCGAACGCTACAAGGTCGCCCGCTGGCGCTCCATCACCACCATGGCGATCGACCTCGTGAACGACCCGGCGCTCGACAGCTACGACCTCACGTCGCTCGAAGTCATCGGCGGCGGCGGCGCCTCCATGCCCGAGGCGGTCGCGGCAAAGCTCAAGGATTTCACCGGCCTCGACTACATCGAAGGCTACGGCATGACAGAAACCATGGCCCCCTCCCACATCAACCCGCTCGACGCCCCCCGCCGCCAATGCCTCGGCATCCCCATCTTCGACGTCGACTCCCGCGTGATCGACCCGGAGACGGGCGCAGAGCTCGGCCCCAACGAGCCGGGCGAAATCATTATGCACGGTCCGCAAAACTTCCTCGGCTACTGGAACCGCCCGGAAGAAACCGAAGCCGCCCATATCGAGATTGACGGCAAGCGTTTCGTCCGATCCGGCGACATCGGCCGCTACGACGAAAGCGGCTTCTTCTACATCGTCGACCGGGTAAAGCGGATGGTCTCCGTCTCCGGCCTCAAGGTCTGGCCCACCGAGGTCGAGGGCCTCATGCACGCCCACCCGCAGATCACCGAATGCTGCATCATCGGCCGCCCCGATCCCCGCACTGGCGAGCGTGCGCGCGCCTATATTGTGCCCAAGGGGGATGTGACGGCGGAAGAAATCACCACCTGGTGCCGCGCCAACATGGCCGCCTACAAGGTGCCCAAGGAGATCGTCTTTGTGCAGGCCCTCCCGCGCTCTCCCTCCGGCAAGGTGCAATGGCGCGAGTTGATGGAAGAGGCGGCGCAGGAGAGCACTTAACCCCGCTCCATCCGGTCATAAACCAGCGTGAGCCTTTCCACCGACACTTGGCCGGGGCGGCTCCCGTCGGGCACAAATCTGAAGTTCGTAGCCCAGGCCGAGAACAGCCGCCAAACGCGTGCCTCTGCACCATCCTCAAGCATCGCCAGCTCAACGTCCCGCGGGTCAGGCTCGCCAACCAATGAGCGCTCGGCTCAAGCGCAAAAACCATCATCATTGGCTTGTCCAAAGCGCAGTTGCAGCGGCATAACTCTGAACTTCCCCTGCAGGTGCCGCACAGCTCTGCCGCCCCCTTCACGGTAGGCGACAGTGTCCATCTCCGGGCCAAGCCCGCTCGCCTCGATGAAGCGGGCCACAGGCTCGCCCGCAAGGCGAAGCTCAAAGTTGAACCGGGTGTACGCGGTGTCGCTCATGGGGCATCGCCCGCGTTCTGCACGATCCGGAAGAGGACGAACTCCGCAGGCTTCACCATCGCCACGCCGACAAGGCAGATCAGCCGCCCGTTGTCGATATCATCCTGCGTCATCGTGGTCCGGTCGCAGGTTGCAAAATAGGCGCTCTCCGGCGTTTCCCCCGCCAGCGCCCCGTCCCGCCAGAGCGCGTGCAGAAACGCCGCCACATCGCGCCGCACCGCCTTCCACAGTGGCTCGTCATTCGGCTCGAAGACCACCCATTCCAGCCCCCGGTGCAGGCTTTGCTCAATCATCAGCCCCAGCCGCCGTATGGGCACATAGCGCCAGTCACTCGCCGGGTCGCTCAGCGTGCGCGCGCCCCAGACCCGGATACCATCCGCGAACTGCCGGATCAGGTTTACCCCCGTCGCCGCCAACACATCCTGATCGGCATCACCAAAGGCCTCCGTGAGTTGCGTCACCCCGCGCAGCGCCACGTTCGCCGGAGCCTTGTGAACGCCCCTAGAGGCATCCACCTGCGCGTAGATCCCGCAGATATGCCCCGAGGGCGGCACTGCCACCTGCTCGCCGGTCACCACATCCGGCAGGAGGATGCGTGGCGCATAAATCGCCGCCAGCCCGCTTTCCACCTGAGGCGGCAACAGCCCGCCGTCTGGCTCGCGCTGCTGCATCGCCGCCAGATCACCCCCCGTTTCGGCCATGTCGAGCACCGCAAACCGGTCGCCCCTGGCCTCGCAGTGCTGCACCAGCGCCGCGTGGCTCTCTGCATCGTCAAAGCCCGGTGTGGCGACGAGTTGAATATTCTCCTCCTCATCCAGCGGCTGCAGGTTTTCCAGCGAAAGGCGCTCTAACCCGTCTGCAACCCGCAGCACGAAAAGCCGGTTGCCGCCGTTGTCGAAAAAGCCGCTCACCGCCGTGGCCAGCGTGCAGGGGCGGTCCCCGGGCAATCCCTCCAGATGCATCCGCTCAAAGGTGGTGTAGTTCGAGAACAATACCGGCTCCCCCACCGGCCCCTTGCCCTCTTCGATCAGCCCAACAAGCGCCGTGGTCGAGGTGCCCACCGTAGAGATCGGCCGCGCTCCTCCAGCCTCCTCCACAACATAAACTCCGGGCGTTCGGTACTCGGCCATCGGGGCTTTCCTCCTTGGCTGCCGTTGCGTCATCATGCGCCCGAAAGCCAGCGCTCACAACCGCGCGGAATCAGCCGCGCTTCTCGGTGGGGCTCGAAAATTTGGGTGAATAGCTTGATGCAACATTCTGTTAAACAATGGAAATTCATGTATTTCACGCCACTGTAACAAGCCCCATTGCCAAAAATAATAAAGTAATACTTAATCGAATCCACGAACGACAATCGTTCCATGGGAGGAAATCATGAACGTCAAAGCAACGCTCCTTGCGAGCGCCATCGCCCTTACGCCCTTCGCCGCCATGGCCGCCGATATGACCATCGGTTTCAGCCAGATCGGGTCTGAATCTGGCTGGCGCGCGGCAGAAACCACCGTCACCAAGCAGGAAGCCGAAAAGCGCGGGATCGACCTCAAGTTTGCCGATGCGCAGCAGAAGCAGGAAAACCAGATCAAGGCGATCCGCAGCTTCATCGCGCAGGGCGTTGATGCCATCCTGCTCGCCCCCGTGGTCGCCACCGGCTGGGACGAGGTGCTGGAGGAGGCCGCCGATGCCGAGATCCCCGTGGTCCTGCTCGACCGCACGGTCGATGCCTCCGACGATCTCTACCTCACCGCCGTCACCTCCGACCTCGTCCACGAGGGCCGCGTGGCCGGGCAGTGGCTGGCCGATGAAATGGCCGGCGAGCCCTGCCGCATCGTCGAGCTGCAAGGCACCACCGGCTCCTCGCCCGCGATCGACCGCAAAAAGGGCTTTGAAGAGGGCATTGCCGGGGCCGATGGCCTGGAGATCGTCCGCAGCCAGACCGGCGATTTCACCCGCTCGCAAGGCAAGGTGGTGATGGAGAGCTTCCTCAAGGCCGAAGGCGGCGAGAACATCTGTGCGCTCTACGCCCATAACGACGATATGGCCGTTGGCGCGATCCAGGCGATCAAGGAAGCCGGTCTCAACCCCGGCACCGACATCAAGATCGTCGCCATTGACGCCGTGCCCGATGCCCACCTCGCCATCGCCAACGGCGAGATGAACGCCACCATCGAGCTGACGCCCAACATGGCCGGCCCCGCGCTGGATGCGCTCGAAGCCTACTTTGCCGACGGAACCGCGCCCGAGAAGTGGATCCAGACCGAGAGCAAGCTCTACACCGCCGAAGACGACAACCAAGCCGTCTACGAGGAAAAGAAGAACCTCGGTTACTAAGGCTCCCCCGGGCCGGGCATCTTCCTTTACCCGGCCCGTTCTCTCCCCGCGTCCGCCCGTGCTAGGCTTTCGCGGGGAGGGGCAACTTCATGAAAAGCAGACGCAAGATGCAAAATCAGCCCCCGCTGCTCCACGCCAGCGGCATCTCCAAGTTCTTTCCCGGCGCCGTGGCGCTGGATGAGGTGGAGCTCAAGCTCTACCCCGGCGAGGTGCACGCGCTTCTGGGTGAGAACGGCGCGGGCAAATCCACCCTCATCAAATGCCTCACCGGCGCCTACCGGCGTGATGGCGGGGTGATTCGGCTCGCGGGCCAAGAGGTCGACCCGCGCTCCACCGCCGATGCGCAGGCCCTCGGCATCGGCACCGTCTACCAGGAGGTCAACCTTCTGCCCAACCTGACCGTGGCCGAAAACCTCTACATGGGCCGCCAGCCCACCCGCCTCGGCCTCGTCAACCGCCGCGCGATGAACCGCGCCGCCGCCGAAGTGCTCGAAGGCTACGGGCTGAATATCGACCCGGGCGAGCCGCTCACCCGCTATTCTGTCGCCGTGCAACAGGTGGTCGCCATCGCCCGCGCCGTTGCGCTCTCGGGCAAGGTGCTCATCCTCGACGAGCCCACCGCCTCGCTGGATCGGGATGAGGTCGAGCTGCTCTTCGGGGTCATCCGGCAGGTGAAGGACGCTGGCCTGTCGGTTGTTTTCATTACCCATTTTCTAGATCAGGTCTTCGAGATATCCGATCGTGCCACCGTGCTGCGCAATGGCCGCGTGGTGGGCGAGCGCCTACTGGCCGAGGTCTCGCAGCACGATATCATCACCCTCATGCTCGGCCGCCAACTGGAGGCCCGCGTGGCCGAAAAGAAGGGCGGCACCCCGGGCGAGCTGCTGTTGCAAGTCAACGATCTGGCCAAGCGCGGCATGATCGAGCCGTTTTCCCTCAGCCTCCATCGCGGCGAGGTCGTCGGACTCGCCGGGCTGCTCGGCTCTGGCCGCACCGAAACCGCCAACCTGCTCTTCGGTGCCGTGCAGGCCGATCAGGGCAAACTCTTGCTCGAAGGCCGCGAAACCCGCATCACCAACCCGCGCGAGGCCATCGCCCACCGCTTCGCCCTCTGCCCGGAAGACCGGAAAACTCACGGTATCGTCGGCGACCTTTCGGTGCGCGACAACATCATCCTCGCGCTCCAAGCCCGCCAAGGCTGGATGCGCCCGATCCCCCGCGCCAAGGTGAACGAAATCGCCGAGCACTACGTGAAGGCGCTCGACATCCGCCTCGCCAGCCTCGACATGCCCATCCGCCTGCTCTCCGGTGGCAACCAGCAAAAGGCGCTGCTTGCGCGCTGGCTCGCCACGGAGCCCGAGTTTCTCATCCTCGATGAGCCCACCCGCGGCATAGACGTGGGTGCCCACGCCGAGATCATCGCCCTGATCGAAACCCTGCGCGAGCGCGGCATGGCCCTGCTTGTCGCTTCCTCCGAGTTGGAGGAGCTGGTGGCCTATTCCACCCGCGTCGTGGTGCTGCGCGACCGTCGACAGGTGAAAGAACTCACCGGCGAAGCCATCACCGCCGAAAACATCGTCACCGCCATCGCCGATGAAGAGCGGGGGGCCGCCTGAATGCTTGCCACCACGCCCTCCCTGCTCAAGCGGATCACCCCGCAACTTATCATTCTGGCCGTCGTTCTGGGCCTCAACACCCTCGTTTTCCCCGATTTTTTCGAGGTCAGCTTCCGCAATGGCCGCCTCTTCGGCAATCTCGTAGACGTGCTCAACCGGGGCGCGCCCGTGGCGCTCCTCTGCATCGGCATGACGCTGGTGATCGCCACCAAGGGCATCGACCTGTCCGTTGGCGCGGTCATGGCCATCGCCGGGGCCACCGCCGCTTCGCTCGTGACTGACGGGCACGGCTGGGGCACCGCGCTGATCGGCGCATTGGCCACCGGCCTGCTTTGCGGCCTCTGGAACGGCGTGCTCGTCGCCGTCCTGCGCATCCAGCCCATTGTCGCCACGCTGGTGCTGATGGTGGCGGGCAGGGGCATCGCCCAGCTCATCACCGAAGGCACCATTCTGACCTTCAACAACGAGGGCCTCATCCGCCTCGGCGCGGGCACGGTGCTCGGCATCCCCACGCCCATCGTCATCTGGCTCGCCCTCGGCACGCTGGCCACGCTCGCCGTGCGCCGCACCGCGCTCGGAATGCTGATCGAATCCATCGGCGTCAACGAGGCCAGCTCGCGGCTCGCAGGCATCAACTCCCGCGTGCTGCTGATCTGTGTTTACCTCGCCTCCGGCCTCTGCGCCGCGCTGGCGGGTGTGATCGTCGCCGCCGATATCAAAGGGGCCGATGCCAACAACGCTGGCCTTTGGCTGGAGCTCGACGCCATCCTCGCCGTGGTTATCGGTGGCAACTCCCTGCTCGGCGGGCGCTTCTCCATCGTCGCCTCGCTGATCGGCGCGCTCATCATCCAGTCGGTCAACTCGGTGATCCTGCTCTCCGGCATGCCGCCAGAGTTCAACCTCGTCATCAAGGCGGTGCTGATCCTTGCCATCCTCGTGATCCAGTCGCCCAAGATCGGCCATCTGGTCTACATGCTCCGCGCCTCCGGGCCCGAGCGCCTGCCAGAGCGCCCCCGGCCAACCTCGCCCTCCGCGACCCCCAAGGAGGACGCACCATGATCCGCTCCACCCACCTGCCTCTGATGGTCACGCTGGCCACCTTCGTGCTCGCCTACGCCCTCTGCGGCTGGCAATACCCCTCGATGCTCTCCACCCGCGTTGTTGCTAACCTGCTGACAGACAACGCCTTTCTCGGCATCGTCGCGGTAGGGATGACCTTCGTGATCCTCTCAGGCGGCATCGACCTGTCGGTCGGCTCCGTCATCGCCTTCACCGGCGTCTTCCTCGCGGTGATCCTGCGTGACACCTCGATCCATCCGCTCACCGCCTTCGTGCTCGTGCTGGCGCTCACCACCGCCTTCGGCGCGGCTATGGGGGCCACGATCCACTATCTTGAAATGCCCCCCTTCATCGTCACGCTGGCGGGCATGTTCCTCGCCCGTGGCGCGGCCTATGTGCTCTCCACCGACTCCGTGCCGATCACCCACGAGTTCTACGACACTCTGCAAGATATCTACTGGAAGGCCCCCTCCGGCGGGCGCTTCCGGCTGATCGGCGGGCTGATGATCCTTACCTTTATCGTCGGGGCGCTGATCGCTCACCGCACCCGCTTCGGGCAAAACGTCTATGCTCTCGGCGGCGGCGCGCAAACCGCCCGCCTCATGGGCGTGCCGCTGGCCGCAACCACCGTGGGCATCTACGCCATATCGGGCGGCCTCGCCGGGCTCGCGGGCATCGTCTTCTCGCTCTACACCTCGGCAGGCTACAGCCTCGCCACCGTCGGCGTGGAGCTCGATGCCATCGCCGCTGTCGTCATCGGCGGCACGCTCCTTTCCGGCGGCTACGGCTTTGTCGCCGGCACCTTCTTCGGCATCCTCATCATGGGGCTGATCCAAACTTACATCGTCTTTGACGGGACACTTTCGAGCTGGTGGACTAAGATCGTCATTGGCGCTTTGCTCTTCGCTTTCATTCTGCTTCAGAAAGGCCTCACTTGGGCGACGACCACCCGACGAAAAAGAGCGACTGGCTCCGCACAGCCATCATGACAATCGTCGCGTCCGGCTCGCCGTCTGCGCGGGCCTCGAACCACACGCATTTCGTGGTGGATCAACTCGGTCGTGCCATCGTGGCGGGGGAATACCCGGCTGACACGATGATCCCGCTCGATCCCGACCTTTGCGAGATGTTCGACGTGAGCCGCACCGTGGTGCGTGAGGCCAAGAAGACCCTCGCCGCCAAGGGCATGATCGCCTCCAAGGCCAAGGTGGGCACCCATGTGCGCCCCTCGGACGAGTGGAACATGTTCGACGAAGACGTGCTGCGCTGGCACACCTCGGTCAAAAACCCGGGCCGCTTTTACGACGAGCTCTTCGAAATCCGCCTGATCTTCGAGCCCGCCGCCGCCGCCTCCGCCGCGCGGCGCGCCAATGAGTTGGCCGACAAGGCAGCCTGCGACAGGCTCTTCACCCTCTGCGACAGCCTCGCAGGTGCCAACAGCCGGGCCGATTTTGCCGTGGCCGACTACGAGTTTCACCACCACGTGCTAAAGCTTTCCGGCAACCGTTTCCTGCAATCGCTGGGCGACATGGTGCAAACCGCGCTCTATTCCCTGTTTCTCATCGAGACGGGCGAGCAGTTTCAGGAGGTGAAGGCCGAGGTGGCGCAAAACCACCGCGACATCGCCCGCGCCATCGCCTCCGGCCTGCCCGAGGCCGCCCATACCGCGATGCTCAAGGTCATCACCGAGGGCCACCACCGCACCCGCACCACCGCGTAGGGTGGGCAATCTGCCCACCATCCGCCGCGCCTAGCGCGGGCTCACCACCAGCTCGTCATACCCCGAAGCAGGGCAGGGCGCCCGGCCAAACCGCAGCCCGTCCAACGCCACCACCACGATCTCCGCAGTGGTAAACACCTCCGCCCCCTCCGCCATCAGGTGCCCGCCCACAACGCGCCCTTCGCCGTCCGATACGGCCATGTGCAGGTGCTGCTTCACCGCGTCCACGGTCCCCACCAGCGAGACAATCTCCAGCGGTCCGGTATGCTCTGTCGCCTCCTCCGTCCCCGCGTGGCGCAGCCGCACCGCCCGCAGGCTGCCGACGCAGCTCACCAAAGCCATCGCCTCCGCCCCGCTCTGCGCAAACAGCCCCCGCAACCCGGCCACCAAATCCTCCCCCGGCTTCAGTCGCGCCGCGATGAACCGCCCCTCACTCTCCATCTCCGCCCCCGTTCCGCGCGCGCCTCACACCAGCGAAACCCGCGCCTCCTGCGCCGCACTCTCCGCAATCGCATGGATCACCCGCTCAATCTCCAGTGCGGCTTCAAAGTCCGGCCATGCCCTGTGCCGCCCCGCGATCGTTTCCACCAGCTCGGCGGCCTCCAGTATCTTCAGATCATTGAACCCCAGCTGATGCCCCGGCGCCGGGCAGAAGGCGGCATAGGGAGGATGCGCGGGGCCGGTGAGGATGGTCTTGAAGCCCTGTTCGGCCTTCTCGCCCTCGTTCACGTAGATCCGCATCTCGTTCAGCCGCTCCTGCTCGAAGGTGATCTGCCCCTCGGTGCCGTGGATCTCCAGATCAATCCGGTTCTTGCGGCCCCACGCGCTGCGGCTTGTGGTCAGCATCCCCCGCGCGCCGCCCTTCAGCCGGATCAGCGCCGTCGCCACATCCTCGTTCTCCACCGGTGCGCGCCCGCCGCCCTCCACCGGGCGAGTCTCGTGAATGATCTGGGTCTCCGCCAGCACGCTCTCAACCGGGCCGACAAGCTGCATCACCATCGAGATCAGGTGGCACCCCATGTCCCCCAGCGCACCCAGCCCCGCCTCCGAAAGTTTGGCCCGCCACGTCCAGGGCAGGGTGCCATCGGCCTGATAATCCTCGTCATAAAACCCGCGCACATGCACCACCCGGCCAATCCGCCCCTCAGCGATGAGCTTGGCCGCATGGTGCAGCGCCGGGTTGCGCACGTAGTTGTAGCCCACCAGCGTGACCTTGCCGCTGGCCTTGGCCGCCGCAACCATCGCCTTGGCCTCCTGCAGCGTCAGCGCCATCGGCTTTTCGCACCACACATGCTTGCCCGCTTCCAGCGCGGCAATCGCCATCGGCGCGTGCAGCCCGTTCGGGGTGGTGATCGAAACCACATCCACCGCCGGATCTTCCACCAAGGCGCGCCAATCGTCCCCGGCGTGGGCAAAGCCCCAGTCGGCCGCAAGCCGCTCCGCCTTCTCCAGCGGCATCTCGCAGAGGTGGGCTAGCTCAATCTCACTGTCGCCCCCCATCACCGCCCGCGCGCCGCGCCACGCCAGCGCATGCGCCTTGCCCATGAACCCGGTGCCAATCAGCCCCACACCCAACTTTGCCATCGCCGGTCTCCTCCCTGCTTTGCCCCTGCCTAAACACCGCCTGCATGTCGGGCCAAGCCAAAGCGGGCAGGGGGCTTGAAAAAGCATCATTTCCCATCAAGGATGAGGCAGGCTTTGCGGGAAAATCATCACCAGCCACCTCACACAGCACATGGGAGCCACATCATGGCCAGACGTCCGATCATCTCCGATGTGGCGCGCGCCGCAGGCGTCTCCGTGGCCACCGTCGACCGGGTGTTGAACGGGCGGCTGAAGGTGCGGGAGGAAACCGCGCGCAAGGTGCTCCAAGCCGCGCAGGAGGTAGGCTATCACGCCCGCAACCTGATCGAGCAGCGCCTGCGCGTCGATCTGCCCGAGGTGCGCCTCGGCTTCATCCTGCAAAAGGAAAAGCAGGCTTTCTACCAGCGCTTTGCCCACCAGATCGAGGCCGCCGTGGCCGAGGCCGAGGGCATCCGCGGGCAGTTGGTGATGGAGTTTTCTGCCTCACAATCGCCTGACCATGTGGTGGAGATGATGGAGCGCATGTCGGGCAAGGTCGATGCGCTCGCGGCCACCGCCGTCAACCATGCGAAGGTGAGCGACGCGGTCGCCCGGCTTGCAAAGGCGGGCACTCCGGTGTTCTCGCTGCTGTCAGACTTCGCACAGGGGCTCAGACGCAACTATGTAGGCTCCAATAACCTCAAGGTCGGGCGCATGGCGGCCTGGATGCTCTCCACCGCCGCGCTCCGCCCGGGCAAAATCGCGCTCTTCGTTGGCGGCTACCGCTGGCATGGCCACGAGCTGCGCGAAACCGGCTTTCGGTCCTTCTTCCGCGAGCACGCGCCCGAGCGTCCGCTGCTCGACACGCTGGTCAACCTCGAAACCCGCCAACTCACCTATGAGGCCACGCTGGACCTGCTCCACCGTCACCCCGACGTCACCGGCATTTACCTTGCAGGCGGCGGGATGGAGGGCACCATCGAGGCGCTGCGCGAGGTGCGCAAACCCGGCGAGGTCGCGCTTGTCGTCAACGAGTTGACGCCCGACAGCCGCGCCGCCCTGGCCGACCGCTATGTGACGATGGCGCTGGAAACCCCGCTTAAGCCGCTTTGCCGCGAGCTGGTGCGTCTGATGTCGCAAGCCGCCCTCTCCACACAGCCTGCCGTGCCCGGCCAGCTCTTCATCGACAGCGTAATCCACCTGCCAGAGTCGGTCTGACGCTCTGCAATGAATGATAGAAAAACGTCATTTGGGAGTGAGTCTTCGCGCTGCTGATTGCATTCCTTTCATCAATGATGCGAATGTGGCCCCTCAGCACCCCACGCGTTGACGCCCCCGGCGCAAGCATGCATTCACCCCGCAACGCCCCCGGCACGGCCCGCACAACTCAACTCGCAGGATAATGCCCATGCCCGTCAAAATCGGCATCTCCCCCATCGCCTGGCAGAACGACGACCTGCCCGATCTCACAGCCGCCTACACAATGGAGCAGGCGCTCAAGGAGGCGCGCGAAATTGGCTACACCGGCGTCGAGCGCGGTCAGCGCATGCCGCATGATACGCCGGGCCTGCGCCACTACCTCGACATAAACGATATTGCCCTCTGCGGCGGCTGGTGCTCGGGCAACCTGCTGGTCAACGACCTTGAGGCCGAGAAGGCTGCCGTGGCCGCGCAGGTCGAGCAGTTCATCGCGCTCGATGCCCCCTGCATCGTCTACGCCGAATGCTCCAACACCGTGCAGGGCGACCCGGCCACACCGGTGGCCAACCGGCCCAAGCTCTCACGCGACGAGGTGGAGGCCTACGCAGCCAAACTCGGAGAGCTGGCCAAGTGGATGGCAGGGCAGGGGATGCCGCTGGCCTATCACCACCACATGGGCTCGATCATCGAAAGCGAAGACGATGTGAACTGGCTGATGGAGGCCAGCCCCACCGAGGTCCACCTGCTCTATGATACCGGGCACCTGCGCTTTGGCGGGGCCAATGAGCTTGCGGTTCTCGACCGTTGGGCCAACCGCATCCACCACGTCCACTACAAGGATGTGCGCGCGAACATCGTGCAGCACATCCGCCAAACCAACGGCTCCTTCCTTGATGCCGTCATCGCCGGGGCCTTCACCGTGCCGGGCGATCTTGAAGGGTGCATTGATTTCGCCACCATCACCGGCAAACTGGCCAAGATGGATTACGCCGGATGGATCGTGGTCGAGGCCGAGCAAGACCCGGCCAAGGCCGATCCCTACGCGTATTCCAAACTCGGATATGAAACGATAATGGCTGCCTGTCGCGCCGCCGGATTGGACCTCGCCGCATGAAAGCAATGTTCGACCTTCAGCACCCGTTTTTCCGCCAGGTCTGGCGGCGCGTGGCGGTCGTCGCCATCTGTTTTGCCTGGGCCGGGGTCGAGCTTGCCTCCGGCGCGCAGGTCTGGGCAGCGCTCTTCGTCGCCGCCGGGGCATGGTGTGCCTATCAGTTCTTCGTGGTCTGGACAGACCCGGAGGATCCCGAGGACCAGTCGTAAAAAACCACGCGCTCTCGCCGCGGGCGCCTGCGCCCTCGCTGCCGCACTAAACCTCCCCGCCGAGCGCCGCGCCTCGTTGGTAAACCGCGCTTTTCTCCTGCGCGGCGCTTAACGCTCCCTTGCCCCACCGTCCCGGCGGGTTGCCGACCAAGCGCCCTCAGTCTGTGCATTTCGCACATGCATAGGATGTGCATGGCTTGTGCATAGGATGTTGCCCTCCGCTTTTCGCCCGGTTTTTGCGTTTCGCAAAAGGGTTAACCCCCCGCACGCCGTGGCGCCGATGATAGTCATCTATCTCGCCCGCCGTTCGCCGCCCACGCCCTCCTTCTGGCGGGGGAACGTCCGCTTGGGCTGGCGGGCGAGGCAAGCCATGGCTAGGGTCGCGGCATGACTTTGCTCGAAGATACGACATCGCTCTTAGGCGAGCTCGTGGCCTGTCCCACCGTCTCGTCCGACAGTAACCTCGACTGCATAGACCTTCTCGCAGGCCGGCTCGAGAAGGCCGGTGCACGGGTAGAAGTTCTGAAAGATGAGACTGGTGAAAAAGCCAATCTTTACGCGACCATAGGCCCGGATGTTCAAGGTGGCATACTGCTCTCTGGCCATTCCGATGTGGTGCCGGTGGAGGGGCAAAACTGGTCCACCGATCCCTTCGTGATGACCGAGCGCGATGGTCGCCTGCATGGCCGCGGCACATGCGATATGAAGGGCTTCATCGCCGCCTGCGTTGCAATGGCCCCGCACCTTGCAGCGCAGGTCAAAAACCGCCCCCTCCACTTCGCCTTCACCCATGATGAAGAGGTCGGCTGCCTCGGTGCCAAGGCCTTGGCCGAACAGCTGAAAACCCGCGAAATCCTGCCCTCCGTCGCCATCATCGGCGAGCCCACAACCATGCGCGTGGTCGAAGGCCACAAGGGCTGCTGTGAATATACCACCCGATTTCAGGGCCGCTCCGGCCACGGCTCCGACCCGGGCGCAGGCGTCAACGCGGTCGAATACGCCACCCGCTACATCACCCGCCTGATGGAGCTTCGCGAAACGCTCAAGGCCCGCACCCCGCCCGAAAGCCGTTTCGAGCCGCCTTGGACCACCCTCAACACCGGTGCGCTGATCGGCGGGTTCGCCCATAACGTCATCCCGTCAGAGGCCGAGGTGCAATGGGAGATGCGCCCCGTGGCCGATGCCGACGCCACCTTCGTGCGCAGCGAAATGCAGCGCTATATCAACGACATATTGCTCCCTGAAATGCAGGCCGTCGCGCCCGAGGCGGCCATCAGCACCGAAACCATCGGAGATACGCCGGGCCTCATGCCGATGACAAACGGTGAGGCCGCCGCGCTCGCCTGTGCGCTCACCGGCTCCAACGGCGGGGCGCTGGTGCCCTTCAACACCGAGGCCGGGGTGTTTCAGAAGCTCGGAATAGATGTGGTCATCTGCGGGCCGGGCTCCATCGAGCAGGCCCATAAGCCCGATGAATATGTGAAAATTTCGCAGCTCCAGCAATGCCTTGCCATGCTGGAGCGCCTCGGTCCACGGCTTTGAGGCCACTCGGTTGCGGGCTTCAGCCCCATGGCCATCAGCACCTCTTCAGAATGCTGCCCAATCTTGGTGCCCCGTGCGGATGCCCTGGCGCGTCATAGGCAAAGCGGTCGCTCGCCTTCAGCCCCTTGCACCCCAGCGCCGCTATAACGCGCACAACTTGCACCTGTTGTACCGCGCCCTTGGTGTTTGCCCGTCGGCGCAGGCAGAACTATCCGCCGCTGATTTGCCCGCGACCCTTTGCTCAGGCCGCTAGGCTGCGTCGCGCCCGAGCGTAACCGTATTGCGCCCCTGAGCTTTGGAGGAAAGAAGGGCGCGGTCGGCAAGGTCCATCATCGCTTCCAGAAGGGTTTCAGAGCCATCCTCGCCTTCCATGGGGGCCTGAGCCGTACCGCCGCCGACGGCCACGCCAATCGAAACGGTTTGGCGAACGGAGCCTTTGTCCGGCAAGGGCAGGGGGATCGGCTCGGCTTCGATCCGGCGGCAAAGGCGCTGGGCGGCGGCGCGTGCCTCTTCTTCATTGGTGTCTGGCATGGCCACCAAAAACTCCTCTCCGCCGATCCGCGCCACCATGTCGATGCTGCGCAGGTTTGAAGAGAGCCGCTTTGCCACGGCGCAAAGCACGGCATCACCCGCAGCGTGGCCATGGGCGTCGTTCACCTGCTTGAAACGGTCAAGATCGAGCGCCATGACGGCAAAACTGCGCCCGGTCTCAGCGGCTCGGTCGCGGATGCGCGCGAGGTGAGAGAGAGCATATCGCCGGTTGTAGAGCCCCGTCAGCGGGTCAATTACCGCCAGTTTCAGCCCATCGCGCACCCGGCGCCTCAACTTGTCGCTCTCACGTTTGCGGGCCACCAGCGTTTTTAGCCGAATGGCAAGCTCTCGCCCGTCCACCGGCTCGTGGATCAGGTCAACCGCGCCGAGATCGAGGGCCATGGCCTCCTGCGCAGGGTCTTCCTGCTCGGTCACGATGAGAATGGAGGCGTGGCGCGACCAGCGGCGCGATCGTAGCTCGCTCATCAGGTGCAGCCCGTCACCAGCGTCTCGCAGTTTCGAGGCGATCACGTAAACATCCTGAAGCGCAGGGGTGGAGCCGTTGAGCACGGCATGACGGTCGAGGATGCTGATACGATGGTTCAGCCGCCCCTCCACCCCATCCCGCCAGCGCCGGGCTGCGGCTACATCGGCGGCCACAAGGGCAATCCGGGCGGGCCGCTCATAGCCTTCGGCCTCTTCGGCAAAGCCAAGCGCGCGGCTGGTGCTGCCTCTCAGGCGGAGTTCTTCGGAGACTTCGCGCATGCGCATCAGGTTGCGGATGCGGGCGAGGAGCAGGGTTTCGTCGATGGGTTTGGCGTGAAAGGCATCGGCACCCGCCTCAAGGGCGCAAAGCCTCAGCTCTGCCGGGCTCACGTTTTGGCGCGGTGCGCCCGTCACGATGATCGGGATCGCGCTTGCCTCTGCGTCGGCCCGCAGGGCACGGCAGGCCTCAAGCTCCGGTGCATCCGGCCCGTCGCAATTGAGAATGACAAGCCGCGGCCGGATCGTGCGCACGAGGGCCACGATATCTTCATTGGTGCTGCAAGCGACCACATCATAACAGGCCGCGGCAAGTTTGACCTTGAGGACAACGCGATTGGTCGGCACGTCATCCACGATCAGGACTTTCCCTGGCATCGTCTCATCCTTCCACGCGTGACCGCGCCTTTCCCCTGTAGGAGGCAGTCTGTATGGAGATGGTTAAGAAAACCTTTCCAAATGTTAACGAGGTTGGGAATGGAGCGTGAAAATGCCGAGACACTTGCGTTGAAGGCCCTCGCTTGGCTGGCCGGTAACGATGAGCTGTTGCCCGTGTTTCTCGGCTCTACGGGCGTTTCCGAAGGTGAAGTGCGGGCCCGTGCAGCCGATCCGGAATTCCTTGCTTCGGTGTTAGATTTCCTTGCAATGGACGATGCTTGGATCACCGGTTTTTGCGAGGCCGAAGGCTTGGACTACACCATGCCCATGCAGGCCCGCGCGGCCCTTCCGGGGGGCGATCTGCCGAACTGGACATGATGGTGCCAAAGCTGAAAGGCCTGCTCTTCGACAAGGACGGCACCCTTTTTGATTATCAGAAGACATGGGGCAGCTTCACGCTGGGATTTGTCGAGGGACTGGCTGCGGGCGACGCAAATTTGGCCATCAGGCTGGCGCGTGCCATAGGGGTAGACCCTGAAACGGCGCAGTTTTCGCCCGAGAGCCCAATTGTGGCCGGCACGCCGGAGGAGGCCATCGCGCCGCTGTTGCCTCTCCTGCCCGGGTGGAGTTTGGCGGCGCTGACAAACCATATCAACGCCGCTGCGGCCCTTGCCCCTCAAGTGCCGGCCGCTGATCTTGGCCCACTAATCGAGGCGCTTCGTGCCAATGGCCATACCCTCGGGATCGCGACCAATGATGCGGAGGCAGCAGCCCTTGCGCACGTAGAAAGCGCCGGGCTGCGAGACCAGTTTGCCTTTCTGGCGGGCTACGATTCTGGCCATGGGGCAAAACCCGCCCCGGGCATGTGCCTTGCGTTCGCTCGGGCCGTCGGGATCGCGCCGCAGGCCTGTGCGATGATTGGCGATAGCCTGCATGACATGGCCGCGGGGCGGGCGGCGGGAATGTTTTGTATCGCCGTTTGCACCGGGGTCACGCCGCCCGACGAGTTGGCCCCCCATGCCGATCTCCTGCTTCCGGACATTGGCCATTTACCGCGGTTTCTCGCAATGCCCTGACGGGTTTCGACGAAACAGAAGCGATTTGCGACATGAGGCGTCGCAAGCGGGAAACTTCGCTGCCGCGCGCAGGCGCACCCTGAGGCAACGAACTCAGGAGCCTGCGATGGATGAGACCGCCCCCAAGCGCCGCCGTGCCGGTGGCCGTGCCGCCAACCCGCGCCGCAACCGGCCCGAGGTGATCTCGCAGAGCCCGTGGCGCATTCCGCTCAACACCGACGCGCCGACCGAGCCACTGACGGAAGAGGGCGTGCAGGCGATCCACGAAGGGGCGATGCGCATATTGGAAGAGATCGGCATTGTCTTTCTCAATGACGAGGCCTGCAAGATTTTCGCTGAGGCGGGCTGTATCGTTGAGGGCCAAGTGGTGCGGATGGGCCGCGAGTGGGTGATGGAGATGGTGGGCAAGGCCCCTTCCGAGTTCACCATCACCCCGCGAAACCCGGCCCGCGCTCTGCCGATTGGCGGAAAGGCGATCCTATTTGGCAACGTGTCCTCGCCGCCCAATTACTATGACCTCTCACTCGGCTCCAAGGTGCCGGGAAACCGCGCGCAATGTGCCAACCTGCTCAAGCTCACCCAATATTTCAACTGCATCCACTTTGCGGGAGGCTACCCAGTAGAGCCGGTTGACCTGCACCCCTCCACCCGCCACCTTGATGTGCTCTTCGACAAGCTCACGCTGACCGACAAGGTGCCCCACGCCTATTCGCTCGGGCCGGAGCGGGTGGAAGATGTGATGGAGATGGTGCGCATCGCTGCCGGGCTGACGGACGATGAGTTCGATGCGCAACCGCATATGTATACCAACATCAACTCAACATCGCCGCTCAAGCATGATTGGCCGATGATAGATGGCTGTCTGCGCTGCATCCGGCGCGGGCAGGCGGTGATCGTCTCGCCTTTCACGCTGGCAGGGGCGATGGCACCGGTGACGATGGCAGGCGCGGTGGCTCAAAGCATCGCCGAGGCCCTCGCGGCAATCGCGCTGTTTCAATACGTGAAGCCCGGCTGCCCTTGCGTGATTGGCACCTTCACCTCCAACGTCGACATGAAAACCGGGGCGCCCGCCTTCGGCACGCCCGAGTATATGCGCGCCACGCAAATGACCGGCCAGCTTGCGCGCTTTTATGGACTGCCAATGCGGGCTTCGGGCGCGTGCACCGCAAATGTGCCCGATGGGCAGGCGATGTGGGAGACCTCCAACTCGCTCTGGTCGGCGGTGCAATCGGGCACCAACATTGTCTATCACGCCGCAGGCTGGCTGGAGGGCGGGCTGGTGGCGAGCCCGGAGAAGTTCATCATGGATTGCGAGGTGATCCAGATGATCCAGCGCTATTTTGAGCCTGATGTGGTGGCGACGGGGGCGGACGAGATCGCCGTGGATGCCATCGCCGAGGTGGGCCACTACGGCCATTTCTTCGGGATCGAACACACGCAGGCCCGGTATGAAACGGCGTTCTACCAGCCCATCGTATCCGATTGGTCGAACTTCGAGGCATGGCAGGCCAAGGGCGGAGTTTGGACGGCGGAGCGCGCGCATGGGCTCTTTCACCAGATCATCGACAGCTTCGTGCCGCCGCCGATGGAGGAGGCTATCCGGGAAGAGCTGGCGGCATTCGTGGCCCGACGAAAGGCTGAAGGCGGCGCACCAACCGACTTCTGAAAACCTCTTGCAATCAGGGTCTTACGACTTTCGGTCTTTCTTAACCCCGGTGGGGTAGGCTGCACAGCAGGTTGAACAGGTGCAGACATGCATGGGCTGATAAATCGCGCGGTGCAGTGCTTTGTCCGCGATATCTACGGTGCGGACGCATGGGCCAAGCTCGGGGCAGCTGTGGGCGTTGGGCCTGGTGGGTTCGAGGCGATGCTGACCTATGATGACAAGGTCACATTCCGGTTGATCGACGAGTTGTGCCTCATGCGCGAGAGGCCGCCAGAAGATATTCTTGAAGACCTCGGCACCTATCTTGTGACGCATGACAATACCCGGCCCATCCGGCGGCTGATGCGCTTTAGCGGGCAGAGTTTTTCGGAGCTGCTGTTCTCGCTCGATGATCTGCCCGACCGCGCGCGGCTCGCTGTGCCTGAGCTTGAGGTGCCTGATCTGTTTCTGACCGAGTTGCAACCCGGCCGATACAAGCTGCAAGTGTCGTCGCCCTACGGCGGATTTGCGCCTGTGATGGCGGGGGCCTTGCGTGCTTTGGCCGATGACTATGGCGCGCTGGCCTTCCTTGAAGTGCAAGACGCCA
Source organism: Vannielia sp. ABF1_015 (assembly GCF_056160745.1). Classification (NCBI taxonomy): domain Bacteria; kingdom Pseudomonadati; phylum Pseudomonadota; class Alphaproteobacteria; order Rhodobacterales; family Paracoccaceae; genus Vannielia; species Vannielia sp. ABF1_015. Next base: position 557,148 of record NZ_JBSWXT010000002.1, on the reverse strand, counting down.
TGGGGCGGCATGAGGTGCTCTTGATCGACCTTCTGGATGCCGAATTTGCTGAGGCCAAGCAGTTTTACCTCGGCGGCGGGCTGAAGAGCGGCAGCGAGGGCGTGCAATGAGTGTGGAGATCGAACGCGCTTCGCTGACTGTCCCGGGGCAGGCCGGCGGTGCCGTGTTTGAGCCCATCTTGCGAGAGGCGCTTGACCGGCTGATGCCGATGCATTTGCAGCTGCGCCACAGCGGCCACATTGCCCACGCTGGCCCCAGCCTGCAAAAACTCCGCCCGGGCACTGAACTTCGGGGCCGCAGGTTCCTTGAGGTTTTCGAGCTCAAACGTCCCAACAACCTCACGCGGGTCACCGATTTATCTCGGGTAGAAGGCGGGCGGCTCAAGCTGGCGTTTCGCGATGCGCCGCGCACCGGGTTGGTGGGGCTGGTTGCGCCCATCACGGGGGTGGAGGGGCTGATTGTAAACCTGTCCTTCGGCTTCAATATCATCGACGCGGTGCAAGACCATGACCTGACCGGCGCTGACTTTGCGGCCACCGATCTGGCCGTCGAGATGCTCTATCTCGTCGAAGCCAAAACCGCTGCGCTCAGAGAATGGAGGGCGTTGAACCAGCGGCTTCAGGGCGCCATGACCGCAGCCGAGCAGCAGGCCTCATCCGATATGCTCACCGGCCTCGCCAACCGCCGTGTCATGGATGAGGTGCTGGAGCGGCTGACCTTGGGGCGAACGCCCTTCGGCCTGATGAACCTCGACCTAGATTTCTTCAAATCGGTCAATGACACGCGCGGCCACGCTGCGGGCGATCACGTCTTGCGCTGCGTGGCCGACATACTGCGCGATCAAACCCGCTCCAACGACGTGATCGTGCGTGCGGGCGGCGATGAGTTTGTCTTGATCTTCGTCGGTCTCTCCGACCCGAAGCGCCTTGGCGATCTGGGGCGCCGAATTATCGCCCGCCTCGAAGAGCCGATTCCCTTCGAGGGGGATATGTGCCGGATATCGGGCTCCATCGGGCTGACGGTGAGCGATTTTTATGCCGCGACGGACCCCGAAGAGATGATGCAGCATGCCGATATCGCCCTCTACACCTCCAAGCGGAACGGGCGCGGGCAGGTGACGGTGTATTCCAATAAGCTACCGGGGATCGGCGAGGCGGCCAGGCCCGATTGACAAGTCGGCCAGCGCACGGCCCCATGGGGCATGATGTCGTTCTTGCGTGGCCACTGGCAACTCTTTCTCCTGCTCGCTCTGGTCTTCGCGCTCTGGCGCACGCCGGTGGTCTATCCGCTCCGCATCTTCGTGATCTTCCTGCACGAGCTCTCCCATGGTCTCGCGGGGCTGATCACAGGCGGCAGTATTGTTGATATCTCGCTTGATCCGCGAGAGGGCGGGCATGCTCTGATCCGCGGCGGAAACCGCTTTATCACTCTCTCGGCAGGCTACCTCGGCTCGCTGCTTATGGGTGTGCTGATCCTTGTCACAGCGCTTCGATCTCGCGCAGACCGGGCGGCCTTGGCGCTGTGCGGTGCGGCGCTGCTGATCGTCGCCGTCCTCTGGGTGCGCACGCCCTTTGCCCTGATTTTCTGCCTCTCCACCGGCGCGATCATGCTCGCCGCTGCCCGCTATCTGCCCCATCAAGCGGCGGACCTTGCGCTGCGCGTCATCGGTCTGACCAGCCTGATCTATGTGCCCTACGACATCTTCGATGACACCATTCGCCGTAGCGCACTGCAGTCGGATGCGCGCATGCTAGCCGAGGAGTTCGGCGGCGCAACGGTGCTCTGGGGCGGGTTGTGGCTCTTGCTCAGCTTGGGTGTGATCTGGCTATGTCTGCGCCACGGGCTGGGGGCACAAAGCAACATCCGCTTTGGTCGATCGGCCACTGAGAGGGGTAAAACGGCTGGTACCCCGTAGGGGAATCGAACCCCTCTTTCCAGGTTGAAAACCTGGCGTCCTAACCGATAGACGAACGGGGCAGGGACCAGCCGTGGGGGGGTGTTTAGGCAAAGCTCCGATGGAGCGCAAGAGAATTTTGCGCCGCTGGAACGGAAATTTTATCTCGCCTCCATCGCCTTGAAAATCAGGCCCGCAGCGGCATCGGGCGTTCGCTCTGCGGTGTCGATCTGCAGCTCGGCGGCGCGCCAAGGGTGATAGTCACGCGCCAGAACGGCCTGCCAGTCTGGCAGCGCGTGGCCGGGCAGGTCAGCACGACGAGATTCGATGCGCGCGCGATGTTCGGACAGGTCCGAGCAAATGATTTCGCAGGTAACACAGCGCGCTGTGCCGGCCACCTCGACAAACCAATCGCGGGTCATCTGCCATTGGTTCACGCAGTCGATGATCACCGAATGCCCCGCTGCCAGTAGCTCCGCCGCCTGCGCCCGCGCCACGAGGTAGCCCGCGTCGGCGGCGTTCGCGGGGGCGAGCGTTGAGGCGCAGATCGCGGTTTCGATGGTGTCGATCCTCAAGTGAATCGCACCCGACTGCGCGGCGAGCGCACGGGAGATTGTTGTTTTTCCTGTGCCCGGCAGCCCGGCGAGGACCACCAGCGTGCTCATGCCGGGGCCGCGTCCTCGAGCCGCAACTGGGGGCGTGAGCGGCCCTGCCAGTGGTTTACCTCGAGTCGCCCGGCGAGGTGCCATGCCCCGCCACGGGATTCCAGCATGGCCTTGCCGAGGGGCGTATCGGCGAGGCGAAAGCCGATGGCATCAAGCCGCTGCCCGGTGGCGGTGCGCACGGAAATTTTCAGGTGGTTCTCGCCCACAACGCGGGCATCGGCCAGCGCGGTCTCGGGCAGGGCAAAGCGCGGGGCCGGAGCGGCGGCGCCAAAGGGGCCTGCCTGCTCGAGCGCTTCGATCAACTCGACCGTGGCAGCCGTTGGCAGGATCAAACCGTCGAGGCGCAAATCGCGCGGGCCGCTTGAACCGGCGCCCTGCCGCTCCAGCAGCTCGGAGAGGCGGGCCATTGCCGGTTCAAGCTGATCTGCGGTGAGAGAGAGACCCGCTGCCATCTTGTGGCCGCCGCCCTGAAGGATGAGGCCTTCGTCCTCCAGTCGGTGCACGCATCCGCCGAGGTCCACGCCCGTGATCGAGCGGCCAGAACCCTTGCCCTCGCCACCTTCCAACCCGATGACCACCGCTGGCCGCCCGGTGGCCTCCTTCAGGCGGGACGCGACGATGCCGACAACGCCGGGGTGCCAGCCATCGCCCGCCGCCCAAACGAGGGGGGCTTCAAGGCCACGCGCTTCAGCCTGCTCCAATGCGGCCTCCTGCACGGCAGATTCGATTTCGCGCCGCTCCTTGTTCAGCCCGTCCAGCTTTTCGGCGAGGGCGATGGCTTCTGCCGCGTCGTCGGTGGCCAGCAGTCGCGCACCAAGGTCGGCACGGCCAACACGGCCTCCGGCGTTGATGCGGGGGCCGAGCAGATAGCCAAGGTGATAGGGGGTTGGCGCGCGGTCCACCCCGGCCACATCGGAGAGGGCGGCGAGGCCGGGATTGGCGCGTTTGGCCATGATCTTGAGGCCCTGTCGCACCAGCGCCCGATTGACGCCGGTGAGTGGGGCCACATCGGCAACGGTCGCAAGCGCCACCAAATCGAGCAGGCCCATGAGGTCGGGCAGGGGGCTTGCGCCAGCCTCCCGGCGCTGGCGATTGGCTTCGACGAGGCAGAGGAACACGACAGCGGCGGCGCAGAGGTGCCCCAGTTCACCGCTTTCGTCCTGCCGGTTGGGGTTGACCACAGCGAGCGCGGGCGGAAGCGTTTCACCGCCAAGGTGGTGGTCGAGCACCAGCACCTCGGTGCTGCCCGCAGCCGCAAGCGCCTCATGCGAGAGAGTGCCGCAATCAACGCAGATGATCAGGCTATGGCTTTGGGACAGTTCGGAAATTGCCGGAGCATTCGGCCCGTAGCCCTCCCCGATCCGGTCGGGAACATAGAGGGTGGCCTCGCGACCGAGCGCGCGCAGCCAGCGGATCAGCAAAGCGGCTGAGGCACCACCGTCGACATCGTAGTCAGCGAAGATGGCCAGTTTCTCGGCCCGTTCCACCGCGCTGTTGATCCGCGCGGCGGCCACCTCGATATCGCGCAATTTGCGCGGGTCGGGGAGCATGTCGCGCAGGGACGGGCTGAGAAACAGCGCTGCCTCCTCAGGCGGCACACCGCGCTGCACAAGCAACCGGGCCAGCGGGCCGGGCAGGCCTGTGCTTTGGGCCATGGCCTCTGCCAGCCGGTCTTCTTCCGGGGCTGGCCCCACCCAGCGCCGCCCCGTGAGGGACTCTTCGACGCCGAGGAAGGCTGCCATCACATTGCGGAGGTCGGGTTGCGGTATTGCATCCGGCGGACCGAGCCGGTTTTGGAGCGCATCAGCAGTGTCTCGGCGGTCAGGTAGCCGACTTCGCGCTTGATGCCGGGCACGAGAGAGCCATCGGTCACGCCAGTGGCGGCAAAGATCACATCGTGCTGCACCATCTCGTCGCGCGAATAGATCCGGTCGAGATCTTCGATACCGGCCTTCTGAGCGCGGCCCTTCTCATCATCGTTGCGGAAGGTCAGGCGCCCCCACATCTGCCCGCCCATGCACTTGAGTGCTGCCGCCGCGAGCACGCCTTCGGGAGCGCCGCCAAGGCCCATATACATGTCGATCCCGGTTTTCTCGGGCTCGGCACAATGCATCACGCCGGCCACGTCACCATCGGTGATCAGCCGGATTGCGGCGCCGGTGGAGCGGACCTCTGCAATCAGATCCTCATGGCGAGGACGTTCTAAAATGCAGACGGTGATATCGGCGGTGGTTGCCTGTTTGGCGGCGGCCAGAAGGCGGACCCGCTCGGCGGGGGATTGATCGAGGCTGACGATATCGGTTGGATAGCCGGGGCCGACGGCGAGCTTTTCCATATAGACATCAGGGGCATGGAGCATCGAGCCGCGCGGGGCCATGGCGATGACGGTGAGCGCGTTGGGCATGTCCTTGGCGGTGAGGGTGGTGCCTTCCAGCGGGTCGAGGGCGATGTCCACTTCCGGCCCTGTGCCGGTGCCAACCTCTTCGCCAATGTAGAGCATCGGGGCCTCGTCGCGCTCACCTTCACCGATGACAACGGTGCCGCGAATGTCCAAGGCGTTCAACTGGTCGCGCATGGCGTTCACGGCGGCCTGGTCAGCGGCTTTCTCGTCACCCCGCCCGATCAGACGGGCCGAAGCCAGCGCGGCGGCCTCCGAAACGCGGGCAAGGCCCAGCGAAAGCAACCGGTCGTGGAATTCTGGCTTCTTGGTCATCGGATGCCCCTCATGGCTTTTCGCGGTTGTAGATTGGGTAGCCTTCCCCCCCGAAGGGCGCAACCCTCTGGCGGGGTGTTAGCGCAAGCGGTGGGCGGCTCAGACCTGCTCGATCCGCAGCGCAACAGGATCGCCCAGAACCACACCTGTCTTGGTGATGGCATGAAGGGCTTCGGTGAGCGAGCCATGGCTGGTTTTATGGGTGACGAAAAGCACCGGGGCGGCCTCGGCGTCATGCCCATACTGGCGCATCCGGTCGATCGAAACGCCTGCCTCGCCAAGCGCGGCGGCAACCTTGGCCATAGCGCCGGGTTTGTCTCGCAGGTCCATCCGCAGGTAGTAGGGCGCGGCGGAGGCCGAGCGGGCGGAGGGGGATTTTTGCAGCGTTTTCGCCGGTTTGCCGAATACGGGAAGGCGGGTGCCACGGGCGATATCGCAGATGTCGGCCATGACGGCAGAGGCGGTGGGCCCCTCACCGGCGCCGGGACCGCGCAGCACGATTTGCTCGACGGCGTCGCCTTCGATCACCACCATGTTGGTGCCGCCTTCAAGCTGGCCGAGGGGCGAGTCGTAGGGCACGAGGCAGGGCGACATGCGCTGCTCAAGGCCGCGGCCCGTCATCTGGGCGACGCCGAGCAGCTTGATCCGAAAGCCCATATCGGCGGCATGGCGGATATCGGAAAGGGTGATCCGCTGGATGCCCTCGATCTCGATGCCATCGAAATTTACCTGCGTTCCGAAGGAGATAGAGCTGAGGATCGCGAGCTTGTGGGCCGCGTCGATGCCGCCGACATCGAGGTTGGGATCGGCCTCTAGGTAGCCGAGTTTTGCGGCTTCATCGAAGAGCGCTTCATAGCCCTGCCCAGTGGCCTCCATCCGGGTGAGGATGTAGTTGCAGGTGCCGTTCATTACGCCCATGACGCGGGTGATCTCATTTGCGGCCAGCCCCTCGGTGAGTGATTTGATCACCGGGATGCCGCCTGCCACGGCGGCTTCGTAACGGATCTGGCAACCCTTGGCCTCGGCTGTCTCGGCAAGAGCCTGCCCGTGGACGGCGAGCATGGCCTTGTTGGCGGTGACAACCTCCTTGCCAGCGGCGATGGCGGCCTCGGTGGCGGCCTTGGCTGGGCCGTCTTCGCCCCCCATCAGCTCTACGAACACATCCACATCATCGCGGGCGGCGAGCTCTACCGCGTTGTCTTCCCAAGCATAATCCTTCAGCGGCACACCGCGATCCTTGTCTCGGGTGCGAGCGGAGACGGCGGAGATGGTGATGGGGCGCCCTGTGCGGGCCTCAAGCAGGGCGGCGTGGCGGCGGACGATCTTGACGACTCCGGCGCCGACGGTGCCGAGCCCGGCGATACCAAGGCGAAGCGGGTCAGACATGTCGGGCCTCCATCTGGCAAAAATCTTGCGCGGGCATACCCGGTTGCGCGGGGAGGCTCAACCTGAATGGCGGCGCAATGCGGCGTTCATCCGGGCGCGGACGGAGGGCTCGACGATGGGGCCGCGCAAACGGGCGGCGCGGGCGCGTAGGGCGGCGACGCGGGCGGCGAGGTTTCCGCGCACGGCGTCGGGGTCGTTGGTGGAGGAATTGGCGCGGGCGAGCACGCTATCCAGCGGTTGCAGCCGGGGGTAGGCGGCGGATTTGGCCGAAGCGCTCACCACCGCATCCAGCTCGGGGAACTGGGTGCAGCCTGCGAGGGCAAGGAAAAGGAGAAGGGCGGCGCGGCTCATGGCGGGCAGAGTATCGGGCGCGGGAAGGGGAGGGAAGCGGGATGTGGGCGCTAACATCCGCGCTTGAATTGAACGGCCGTTCAGGGTTTGCTGGCGGGCATGGCGAGAAAAACGGGTTCACACGCAGAAATCACGGGGCCGAAGGTGCGCGAGGCGGCCCTTCGGCTGTTTGCACAATATGGTTATGCCGCCGTTTCGATGCGCCAGATTGCGCGCGAAGTGGGGGTGCAGGCTGGGGCGCTTTATACCTATACCCCTGATAAGCAAGCGCTTTTGTTTGATCTGATGCGCGATCACATGAACGAGGTTCTCGCCGGGCTAGGCGAAATGCCCGACGGCAGCCCTGGGGAACGGCTGGAATGGATTGTGCGCTTTCACATCGGCTACAACCTCAGCCGCAAGGATGGCGTCTTCATCAATTATATGGAGCTGCGGAACCTTGAGCCTGAGAACCACAAGGCGATTTCCAAGCTGCGCCGACGCTACGAAGACGCGGTGGAGGCCGTTCTGGTCGACGGTCAGGAGAAGGGTGTGTTTCAGATTCCCGACACGCGGCTGGCCTCAATGGCGGTGATCGCCATGCTCAACGGTGTGAACACGTGGTACCGCGAAGGCGGGCGCTTGAGCCAGGACCGCGTAGAGCGGATTTACTGGAACATGGTGCGGCGGGCTGTGAAGGGGGCGTGATCCTTTTGCTAGGTTGCGCCAGTATCCAGCCCGCCGGTTAATTCTGCGTTAAACGGCAGGTAAGGCGGGACATGTCCCGCCTCACGTTAGTGCGCCGGTTTGACGAAAGTGCCATTGCGCAGATCGGCCATCGCCTGCTGCAACTCCTCCGGGCGGTTCATCACGATCGGCCCATGCCAAGCCACCGGCTCCTCGATCGGCGCGCCGGAGATGAGTAGGAAGCGGATGCCATTTTCGCCCGCCTGAACAGTCACTTCGTCGCCCGTGCCGAAACGCACGAGGGTGCGGTCACCCGAAAGATCGCGGATGTTTACTTCCTCGCCCATCACCTCTTTTTCCAGCAACACCCCACCCGGCGCGGAGGCATCGGCAAAGCGGCCATCGCCTTCAAAAACATAGGCGAAGGCGCGGCGATAGGTATCGACCTTGAAAGATTTACGCACCCCGGCGGGCACGGAAATATCGAGATACTGAGGATCGGCGGCGATACCGTCGACGGGGCTCTTGTAGCCACGATAGTCACCGATCACGACCTTGATGCGGGTGCCGTCATCGTCAATGATTTCAGGCAGTTCTGTGCCCTCGATATCCTGATAGCGGGGGGCTGTCATCTTCAGCGAGGCCGGCAGGTTGCCCCAGAGCTGGAAGCCGTGCATCTGGCCTTTGTCGTTTCCGGAGGGCATTTCCTGGTGCATGATCCCCGATCCGGCGGTCATCAGCTGGATCGAGCCCGGGCCGAGAACGCCGCGATTGCCGAGGCTGTCACCATGTTCGACGGTGCCGGCGAGCACGTAGGTGATTGTCTCGATGCCCCGGTGCGGGTGCCAGGGAAAGCCCTTGATGAAGTCTTCAGGCCGCTCGTTGCGGAAGTCGTCGAAGAGCAGAAAAGGGTCTAGTTCCTTGGGGTTATGGAACCCGAAGGCACGGTGCAGCTTGACGCCGGCGCCCTCGAGGGTGGCTTGGGCGGGGCGGAGTTCGGTGACGGGGCGGATGGACATGGGAGTCTCCTTTCCCGGCTAAAGATAGGGCCCGGGGGGCATTGTCGCAATAAGCGCAGATATGCACTTTCGGACTGCAGCGCGTGCATTTGCGCACAGGATTGCGCCGCGCCAAGGGGCTGCTATGAGAGGGCATGACAGAGCAACCAGACTTCCGCATCGGGGCCTCGCTCCTGCGCCGCATCTTTGCCGCAGCCATGTTTGCACTGCTGGCTATCGTCTTGTTCAAAATGGGATTTTCAGGCGAAGGGCCGCTTTGGGGGCGGGGGCTTTTGGTGGTGTTTGGGGGGCTTGTGGTGGCCATGGGCGTGTGGCTGTGGCAGGCGACCGAGGGCGGCTTGGTGCTTCAGGACGGGGTTCTTGCGCTGGAAGACGGGCGCGTGCTGGCGCGGGTAGAAGACATCACCAAGGTTGAACGCGGCGCTTTTGCCTTGAAACCCGCGGGCGGCTTCGTGTTGAAAATGCAGAAAAAACAACCGTTTGGATGGGGGCCGGGCCTGTGGTGGGTGCGCGGGCGCACGGTGGCCATTGGCGGCGTTGTGCACCCTGCGGCGGGCAAGGCGATGGCGCAATTCATCGAGGCCGGGATGGCCGAACGCGCTTTGCAGGAACGCCCGGACGAGGGTGGCGACGAGGGGCGTTAACCCCGGAATTGCATGGGCAACATCCTATGCACAACCTATGCACATTCCATACCTATGCAAAAATGCAAAACGGGCGGGGTTAACCGCCCGTCCGCTTAGCATTTTGCCCGGGATCAGCTACAGGTCTGGTAGCAGAGCTGCGGTGCAAAGCGCGGGCGGGTGATGACAAAGTTTTCGAAACTCGAGGCGGGAATGCCCGCGTTGAACAGCGGTTCGTAGGCCATGAAGGTTTCGAGCAGGATCACCTGATCGCCTTTCGGCATCAGCGGGATATTGTCTTCGTAGTCGGCAAGCGTGGCATTGGTGAGCTTAGAGCGACCGGTGGTGGCATAGGACCAATCGACCTGAAGATTGCGCGACTCGGTCAGGCAATCGTCGATTTCGTCACCGTCGTTGTCGGTGCATTTGACCACGGTCACCCGGATGTAGGTGGGGTGCCGGGTGGTGGTGAGATAGTCGTAAACGGTGTTGAGGCCCTTGAGGTAGGGTTCGGACACCGGATCCGTTTCGCGGCTCAGCATGTCGGCAAGGGTGTAGGTTGCCTTGAGGTTGGAGTTCTGGGTGCGGAAGGCATCGAACCAGACGAAACTGGCCACGTAGAACCAGCAGAGCAGCGGCAGGATCAGCGCGGCCTCGACCGAGAGCGATCCGCGCGCGTCCACGGCGAAGACCGCGAGACGGGCACGGAATGTGCGAAGGGTGGTCAGCATGGCATCAGCCTCCTGCGCCGGGTTCATTAACGAAGGCCGAGGAAGACACGATTGCGTAATTCTCCCCATCGACCAAAGGCAGTTTCAGACCGAGCGCCGTTGCGACGAACCAAGGCTTCGTGACAGCGCAGGCGCGCACGATCATCATTTGGTTTTCATTGCCGCCGTTGAAGGTGGTCACCGGCTGGATCTCGGCAGACTTGTCAACGCAGGTGGCCTGTGGAGGAAGGGGCGTCCAGGTTGTCTTCGACACTGGTTGCAGCTCGATCAGCATTGAGTTCAAGCAATCGGGAATGACGCCCGCGCGGTCGCAGATGGCCTTTTTCAGCTCGTCATGCGTGGGGGGCTTCCAGTGGCCAAGGCGCAAATCGCGAACCGAAAGGTCAAGCGCACGCTCCAGCATCACCTGCCGGGTCATCAGCATGCCCAGTTCGAAACAGGACATGAAAATGATGATGAAGATCGGGAAGAGGATCACGAATTCGATCGTGGTGTTGCCCTCTTCACGGCGACGGAAGCGGAGCAGACGGGCCGCGAGTTTGCTCGCGGGCCCGCCCGGGATGCGGCGAGGTCGCCCCTCCGGCTTGTGCATTTGGTCTGTCGGCATCAGGGCCCCCATCAGTTGAGCAGACGCAGCTGGTTGATCTGCCGTGCAATGGCCGAGAAGGCCTCGGAGATCTCGGTGCCTTCCACCCGGAAGAAGTGGGAGGGCGAGGAGGCGCAGTCTTGCATCACGCCGGCAGAGTGGTTGGTGACTTCAAAGCCGATGGTGAACACGGTGATCCCGGCGCTCTTGGCGGCGGTGCAGATGTTGTCGAGCATCGTGTCAGCCTGGCTGGCCGAGTACTTGCGGTAGTAATACTGCGAGCGGTTGCGCGAGTTCACGTAGCGGTAGAGGTAGTACCACAGCGGATATTTGTCCCAGTGGGCATATTCGGAGTTGGAGTTATAGGCCCAGCTCTGAATCCGGTAGGTATCCACGTTTTCGCCGTCGGTCATCAGCACCACGACCTTGAGGGTCTCGTCGTCGTCGTAGTCGGCGGGACGGTCGATGAAGGCATCATCCACCACGTTGGCGGCGCGCAGGTTGTTCACAATCGTGCGCATCGAAGGGTCAAGCAGGGCGGTGCCCCACTTCATGCCGATGTGGATCGCGGTGTTCGCGCGGGCGCGGTAGTCGTCGATCGTGTCCTTGAGCTCCGAGGTGTTCTTGCTCAGGGCGACGATACGCTCGTAGTCCCGCATCGGGCAGCCGGGGTTGCGGATCGGGCGGTAGTTTTCGCTCGACCACTCGAAGTGCTGCATCTGCTGGTAGTTCTTCGTCATCGAGATCGTCGTGGTGTCGAAGTCCGAGGAATCGAAGTCGATGCAGTGGGAGTAGCTGTGGCGGCCGTTGTTGTTTTTCTGGAGCTGGTTGAAGATGTTGGGGCCAGCGTTGACCTGTGCGGTGTAGGGCACGAGGCTGAGCGAGATCTGGCCGTCAGCGTCATCGACGACGACCGAATCTACAAAGTCCTTGGCGGCGCTGCGCAGGTTGTTGATCTTGTGGTTCGAGCCCATCGAACCCGAGATATCGAGGACGAGGGAGATTTCGACGTTGGACACACGTTCTTCGGCGGTGCCCGAAGCTGGTGCGGTGAATGTCTTGACGCCCACCATGCGCATCAGCAGCGTTTTGATCTCGGCTTCGGTGGTGGCCTGAACGTTGCGGTAGTTCAGACCCTCATCAACGGTGACGTCGATGTTGAAGTCGCCGAGACCGGCGCGGGAGAAGTAATCGGCGACGACTTCCTCGGGGTCCAGCGTCTGGTCCATGTCGGCGGCTGCGAGAACGGCCCTGTCGAGGGTGTTTTGCAGCTTGGTGCGTGTCATCTCGAAGCGCATGACATCAATACCGATTCCGACGGCCATGCACATGCAGACGAGCAGGAAGAGCGCGAAGAGGATGAGGTTGCCCTCGGTCTCCTCGGCAAAGCGTTTGAGGCGGCCGATTGCCCCCTTCTGCGCTTGTTCTTTCTCCGCCCCCGCAGTGATCAGATTTTTCATCTGGGCCATACCGGCTGGTCCTTTGCATTTGCCGCAAGACCTGTGCCGTTCCGGGCAGTGTGCCCTTCATCAAACGCAGGTCGCGCTGGGGCATTTGCCGGTATGAGGGTGTCGAAAATGGGGCGAAACCCCGTCTCAAATCAGGAATTAACCTTTGCAATTGAGGCGCGGCGCGGCGGGCTGGGCGCTGATGGCCGGGGTGCGGGCCCCCCAGCCCGGCTCCCCGGCCACCGCCCCCCCGAGCGACCTGCAGCCCCTGCGCCGAGGCGCTGGCGGGCGTGGCCGAAGCGGGCTTCGGCCGCGGGTGCGGATCTTGCTTCATCATCTTTCGCATCCTCCAGCCCCCGGATTGCGGTTGGGGGCCGTCAGTTGGTGAGACGGAGCGTGCTGATGTTACGTGCGATGGCGGCGAAGGCATCGGAGATTTCGGTGCCGCTCACATCGAAGTAATGGGCCGGAGTGGTGGCGCAGTTGCGCATCACGTTGCCGCTGTGGGTGCTCACCTCGAAGCCGATGGTATAGACAGTGATGCCCTGCGCCTTGGCGGCGTCGCAGATGTTGCCGAGCATGGTATCGGCGGTGGCAGAGGTGTAGCGGGTTTCGACGTAGTCCTGCCAGTTCTGGCCATTGCTGGCCGCGTAGGCCACAACGGAGTGCTGGTACCAGCGCTCGATCTCATCGCCCGAGTCGTAATGCTGGGGCTTGAGGCGCACGGTATTGACGTTTTCGCCATCGGTCATCAGCACGACGATCTTTTGCGTGTTGGCGCGGCTGTAGGAATAGGGCCGGTTGGCAAAGGCGGCATCGGCGTGGCCGGAGGCGGCGAGCGTCTGGATCACCGGCTGCATCGAGGGGTCGAGCAGGGCCACGCCCCACTTCATGCCGAGGTGGATGGCGGTGTTGGCGCGGGCCTGGAACTGGTCGATCTGACCCTTGAGGGCGGCCCGGTTTTGCGAGAAGGGCGTGACCTGCTCGTAGCTTTGCTGGACGCAGCCGGGGTTGTCGATCGGCGTGGAGGCCGAGCTGTAGTATTGGAAGTGCTGCATGTGGTCGTATTGCTTGGTGAGCGATACGCTGGCGCTGGTGAAGTCGGCCGCCTCGAAATCCACGCAGTAGGAATGGGGGTGGGAGAGCGGCACGTTGAGTTCGCCGATCATCTCTGCACCGATGTTCACCTGCGCGGAATAGGGCACAAGGCTGAGCGAGACCGAGCCGGGCTGGTTTGGGTCCAGCACGGTGTCGACAAAGTCCTTGGCGGCAGTCTTGAGGTTGGGCAGCTTGTCGCCGTTGCCCATCGAGCCGGTGACGTCGAGCACGAGGCTGACTTCCACATCGGTGTAGCCTGCGGTGGCGGTGCCGTGCGACTTGGCCTCCATCTTGTCGATACCCACCATGCCGAGGAAGAACATCGGCAGCTTGGTGTTGGTGTTGGCGGAGACGGTCTTGTAGTTGGCACCTTGGGTGACGGTGATGCCTTCGAGGTTATCGGCGAGGCCGGCCTTTTCGAAGTAGTCTTGCACCACGGCGCGGGGATCCATCGACTGTTCCATCGAGGCCGCGGCGAGCACGGCGGAGTCGGCGGTGTTTTGCAGGCGGGTGCGGGCCATCTCGGTGCGCATCACGTCGATGCCGATGCCAACGGCGAGCATCATGCAGACGAAGAGGAAGAGCGAGAAGATGATGAGACCGCCGTCTTCTTCACGCGCGAAGCGATCGAGGCGATCAAAGCGAGATGAATTTTGGATCTTGGTCATGGCATGCACCGCCGGAAACTGGGCCCCCACCCGGTTATTGAGACAATATTGCCCCAATTCGGTCACGTTCCGTTAGGGAAAAAGGCAGAGAGCCCGGAAAATCGCTAAATCGGGACTTAATTGAGGCGAAATGGACATAATTGCCCGTCAATTAGAAACGGGAACGGAAACAGTCTCGGTTCTGCGCGGAATTGTTGAAAATGAATGTGGCAGACGGGGGAGAATCACTGGCCGGAATGTTGGGCGGCAGGGAGCTTCAGGGGAGGTTCGAGAACCGCAGGTGCGCTGCGGCGCCGGTCCATTGGAGTGCGCCACTCACGCAAACGGCCCGCGCGGCCTTGTCGGGCGGCGCGGGCCGTGTGGCGGCTGTGTGCGGCGCGATCAGTTGGTGAGGCGCAGCGAGCTGATGTTGCGGGCGATGGCGGCGAAGGCTTCGGAGATTTCGGTGCCGCTCACATCGAAGTAGTGCGAGGGGGTGGAAGCGCAGTTGCGCATCACGTTGGCGCTGTGAGTACTGACTTCGAAGCCCACGGTGTAGACGATGATGCCCTGGGCCTTGGCGGCACCACAGATGTTGCTGAGCATGCTGTCGGCCTTGGAGGCGGAATACTTCGTTTCGATGTAGGACTGCCAGTTGTGGCCTTTGCTGGTGGCGTAGTCGTAGACCGACTCCGCGTTCCAGCGGTCGATTTCGTTTTGGCTGTTGTAATACTGATCCTTCAGGCGAACGGTATCGACGTTTTCGCCGTCGGTCATCAGCACGACCACCTTGGAGGTGTTCGGACGGCTGTAGCTAAAGGGGCGGTTGGCGAAGGCGGCGTCTGCCTTGCCTTTGGCGGCCATGCTCTGGATCACCGGCTGCATCGAGGGGTCGAGCAGCGCCACGCCCCACTTCATGCCGAGGTGAATGGCGGTGTTGGCGCGGGCCTGAAACTGGTTGATCTGGGCTTTCAGGGCCGCGTTGTTCTGGCTGTGCGGTGTGACTTGCTCATAGCTCTGCTGCACGCAGCCGGGGTTGTCGATCGGCGTGGTTTCCGACCGGTAATACTGGAAGTGCTGCATGTGCTTGTATTGCTGGGTGAGCGACACGCCGGTGCCCGTGAAGTCGGCCTCTTGGAAATCGACGCAATGGGTGAAGCTATGTGCTTGCGGCACGTTCAGCTCGGCCATCATGTCGGCACCGATGTTGACCTGCGCGGAATAGGGCACGAGGCTGAGCGAGACAGAGCCCGGCTGGGACGGGTCGAGCACGGTATCGACAAAATCCTTGGCGGCGCTCTTGAGGTTGGGCAGCTTGTCGCCGTCGCCCATGGAGCCGGTGATATCGAGCACGAGGCTGACTTCGACGTCAGTATAGCCTGCGGTGGCGGTGCCTTCCGACTTGGCTTCCATCTTGTCGATCCCGACCATGCCGAGGAAATACATCGGCAGCTTGGTGTTGGTTTTGGCGGAAACTGTTTTGTAGTTGGCGCCCTGAGACACGGTAACGCCATCGAGGTTGCTGGCGAGGCCGGCCTTTTCGAAATAGTCGTTAACCACGATCTCGGGGGCGATCGTCTGTTCCATGGAGGCCGCGGCGAGCACGGCATTGTCAGCGACGTTTTGCAAGCGGGTGCGGGCCATCTCGGTGCGCATCACGTCAATCGAGAGGCCCACGGCGAGCATCATGCAGACAAAGAGGAACAGCGAGAAGATGATGAGACCGCCGTCTTCGTCACGCGCGAAGGCAGAGAAGCGGCTCTGGCTTTCGGTGGGGGTGGATCTCAGCTCGGTCATGGTCGGGGCACCGGTGTTTTCAGGCCCCCACCTGAGTTGTGAACATATATCTCCACATTCGAGCCTCATTTGAAGAGCGATTTAGGAAATTCCGCCATTTTTGCCGCTCCGGGGCCTTTTTTGGGGGGAATTTGCCGCAAATAGATCGGAATGTGGCATGTAATCGGAAACAGTGGGCGGTGAAGATTTGGGTTTGTTTCTTTTTGCCGTTGCTCCGTGCGGGGAATCACCCAGCGTAAACTTGTCGCTTTGGGCGGGAATTGCCCTGTTTTGGCCCGGGTGGGGCTGGTGAGGGGCGGGGGAATGTGGCGCGGATGTGATGGGGGCGGCGGCCTACATGAAGTTTTCATGTGTCATCGGCTATAGGCCCCGTTAGCATCACCCCGAGTCCGCTCGCAGAATGCGACGGCTCCATCGACAAGGGAGGAGTGCGCCATGGCGCCCAAGAACGAACCCACATTCCGTCAGTCCGTTGACATGATGTTCAACCGCGCGGTCGCGTTGATGGATCTTCCGCCGGGGCTGGAGGAAAAGATCCGGGTCTGCAACGCCACCTATACCGTGCGCTTCGGGGTGCGGTTGCGCGGCAAGATCGAGACCTTCACCGGATACCGGAGTGTGCATTCGGAGCATATGGAGCCGGTGAAAGGGGGCATTCGCTTTGCGCTCAGCGTCAATCAGGATGAGGTGGAGGCGCTTGCGGCGCTGATGACCTATAAATGTGCGCTGGTCGAAGCGCCGTTTGGGGGCTCCAAGGGGGGGCTGTGCATCAACCCGCGCGATTATGACGAGGAAGAGATGGAGCGGATTACCCGCCGCTTTGCCTATGAGCTGATCAAGCGCGACCTGATCAACCCGGCGCAGAACGTGCCCGCGCCCGACATGGGCACCGGGGAGCGCGAGATGGCCTGGATCGCTGACCAATACAAGCGGATGAACACCACCGATATCAACGGCGCGGCCTGCGTGACGGGCAAGCCGATCAACGGTGGCGGTATTCAGGGCCGCACGGAGGCAACCGGGCGGGGCGTGCAATATGCGCTGCGCGAGTTCTTCCGCCACCCGGAGGATGTGAAGGCGGCCAAGCTGGAGGGCAAGCTTGATGGCAAGCGGGTGATCGTGCAGGGCCTCGGCAATGTGGGCTATCACGCTGCGCTGTTCTTGCAGAAGGAGGATGGCTGCAAGATCACCGGGATCATTGAGCATGACGGGGCGCTATTTTCGGAGGCCGGGCTGGATGTGGAAGCGGTGCGGGCGTGGATCATCAAGCATGGCGGGGTCAGCGGCTTTCCGGATGCCAACCACACGGCCGAGGGCTCCAAGGTGCTGGAGGAGGACTGCGATATTCTCATTCCGGCGGCGATGGAGGGAGTTATCAACCTCGAAAACGCGGCGCAGGTGAAGGCGCCGCTGATCATCGAGGCCGCCAATGGCCCGGTGACGGCGGGGGCCGACGAGATCCTGCGCGAGCGGGGCTGCGTGATCATTCCAGACATGTATGCCAACGCGGGCGGTGTGACGGTGTCTTACTTCGAGTGGGTGAAGAACCTCAGCCACATTCGTTTTGGTCGGATGCAGCGGCGCCAGGAGGAGGCGCGCCACCAGCTGATCATCGACGAACTGGAGCGGCTCGACCGGCATCTGGGCGACGCGTGGTCGATGACGCCGACGTTCAAGGAGAAGTACCTGCGCGGTGCCGATGAACTGGAGCTGGTGCGCTCGGGCCTCGATGACACGATGCGGATTGCCTATCAGTCGATCTCAGAGATTTGGCATGAGCGAAAGGGCGTGAACGACCTGCGCACCGCGGCCTACCTTGCCTCGATCGCCAAGGTGGCGGCGAGCTACCGGGCCAAGGGGCTGTAGGACGGACCGGGCGGGAGGGCAAAGCGCGCTCCCGCCCGCCCACCCCGCGCGCTTTGCCCTCCCTTTGCCGGCTCAGGCGCGGGTGATCAGGCCCGAGTAGCAGCCGCGTGCTGCGTTATGGGCGTGAATTTCGGTAATTGCCGGGTTGGAGAAGAGGCGCTGGATGGCCTCGGCGATGGCGTCGCCCTCTGCCAGATCGGCCTCGAGCATCATGCCCATATGGTCGAAGCCCCGCAGCGAGAGCATTCGGCGGTGCATGACTTGGGGCACTTCGCCCACCGCGTCATAGGCCTCGCGCGCGCCCTCGCGCACGAAGATGGCGTGGCTGGTGCGGTAGGGCGAGGGTTTGGGCATGCAGGTGTGATTGAGCAGGAGCACGGTTTCGCCCTTGGGGACGTCTTCCATCGTGATGCGGTCGGGGAAGCCGGGCTGGGCGTTGACCGTCATCCGGAGGGCACCGCGCTGGGCGAGCTGGGCGTCGGACAGGCCGTAGAGGGGGCGGAAGGCGGCGGGATCGAGGCCGGTGATGCGAAAACTCATGGGCTGGCTCCTTGCTGTGTCGGGGTGTTGTGGCTCGACACGCGCCCGGCAGGCGACCCGGAGCTTGCGGTTTGGGCGGGGTGCCCGAAGAGATTTTGGTGAGTATTTGCAGCAAGAAAATAATCAGGGTGCGGGAGCGACGCTAGGTGTCGCTTCTGGCCTTGTTTTCGCGCGGGCGGGCTGGTTTTCTGGTGGTAACGGAGGCTGCCGCTTGCGCTACAATGCATTGAAAATCCTGAAGGAGGGGCTGACCGGCAACCGTGGGTGGCGGCCGGCGTGGCGCAAGCCGGAGCCGAAGCCTGACTATGATGTGGTTATCATCGGCGGGGGCGGGCACGGGCTGAGCACGGCCTATTACCTTGCCAAGGAGCATGGGCTGCGGAACATCGCCGTGCTGGAGAAGGGCCGTCTTGGCCTTGGCAACGTGGGGCGCAACACCACGATTGTGCGGGCCAACTACTTCTTGCCGGGAAATTCGGAGTTTTACTCGATGAGCCTGAAGCTCTGGGAGGGGCTTTCGGCGGATCTCAATTATAACGTGATGCATTCCCAGCGCGGGCTGATCAACCTGTTCCACTCCGACGGGCAGCGCGATGCCTTTGTGCGGCGTGGCAATGCGATGGTGAACCAGGGCGACGATGCGGTGCTGCTGGACAGGGACGGAGTGCGCCGGATGTTGCCCTATCTTGATTTCGAGCAGGGGCGCTTTCCGATCTACGGTGGTTTGTATCATCCGCGCGGCGGCACGGCGCGGCATGACGCGGTGGCTTGGGGCTATGCGCGGGGGGCAGATAGCCGGGGCGTGGACCTGATCGAGAATTGCGAGGTGACGGGGATCGACGTGGAGGCTGGCCGGGTGCGCGGTGTGCAGACCACGCGGGGCGCGATCCGGGCCAAGAAAGTGGCGATTGTTACGGCGGGGCGCAGCGGACAGGTGGCGGCGTTGGCCGGGCTGCGGCTGCCGATTGAATCCCACGTGTTGCAGGCTTTTGTGACCGAGGGGCTGAAGCCGGTGATCGACCATGTGATCAGCTTCGGCATGGGGCACTTCTATATCAGCCAGTCGGACAAGGGCGGGTTGGTCTTCGGCGGCGATCTCGATTTCTACCCAAGCTACGCCCAGCGGGGGAACCTGCCGATGGCGGAGCATGTGATGGAGGCCGGGATGACGCTGATGCCGATGATCGGCAAGGCGAAGGTGCTGCGCTCTTGGGGCGGGATCATGGATATGACGCCCGATGGCTCGCCGATCATCGACAAGGCCCCGATTGACGGGCTCTATCTGGATTGCGGCTGGTGTTACGGCGGTTTCAAGGCGGTGCCCGGCTCTGGCTTTGCACTGGCCCATCTGATTGCGCAGGAGCGCCCGCTCCCGGATGCGGCGGGCTTTCGACTGGATCGTTTCAGAACAGGTGTTGGATTGAAGGATGAGGAGGGAACAGGTGCGCAGCATAATCTGCATTAGCGCGGTGCTGGCGGCGGGGGTCGCCACGGCGCAGGAGTTTGAGGGCGAGTGCTGGGCGCGGGATTACAGTGCCGAACATCTCGCGAGCCAGCCGGAGCAGACCGTGGAGAAACTGCGGATCACCTTTCGCCCATGGGAGCACGGCGGCAATGTGGCAGAGATCCGCGCCACAATGGCGGACAATTCCTATACCCGCGTCCACGGGACGGCTGGGAAGACCTATTCGAACGTGTTGTTCTGTAGCCCGCATGAGGCGCGCTCGGGCTGGCCGGGTTGGATGGAAGACGGGGTGATGACCTGTCAGGGCGAGTGTGACGGGGGCTTTTTTCAGGTGGTGTCACTGAAGCCGGGCGCGCTCACAATCCGCACCGAGGGGGTGGCGGTGAGCGACGGGATGGGCTGCGGCTCGACCCTTGTGGCCGATGTGACGCCCGGGGACGGCGACCGCTATGTGCTGACCGATTTCAAGCTGGAGAGCGCACCGCCGGGGGTGTGCCAATGATCCGCGCGGGCGTGATTGCGATGCTGGCCGCCGGGCCTGCGATGGCGGGGCCGGATTGCTATCAGCGGTTCTATTCGGATGCGCATTTGGCGGCCAATCCTTCGCAGGGCGTGCAGGGATTGGTGCTGCATTTTCATCCGCTCGATGAGGGCGGGCGGGGCATTCAGCTTTGGGCCGAGCTTTCGCCTGAGGCCGAGGGGCTGGCACCGGGCCAGATCGGCGAGCGGTTTTTCTCCGACATGCGCTGCGAGGCGGGCGGTGGCTTTGGTGCGGGGGCGGACCCGGAGGCGGAGACCTGCTTCAGCACCTGCGACCACGGCTTCGTTCAGATCGTTGAGGAGAGCGATGCGCGGCTGCTGATCCGCAGTTTCGGGTTGGGGCTGCACGCCAATGCGAGCGCCTGTGACGGCGGCACGGTGCTGGCCGACCGGGACGACGCCGGGGGCTGGGCTGTAACGACCTTTCGGCTCGATGGCACGGCGGAAGCGGACTGCGAGGGATGAGGATTGCCTGCCCTCTTTGCGGTGCGCGCGACAGCCGGGAATTTACCCCGGTGGGCGGGGCGGAGCTGCTTGACCGGCCCGATCCAGAGGCGGGGGCGGAGGCATGGGATGACTATCTGCACAACCGGGCGAACATCTGCGGGCCGAGCCGGGAGCTTTGGTATCACGGGGCGGGTTGCGCGAGTTGGTTGGTGGTGGAGCGCGACACGGCGAGCCATGAGGTGCTGGCTGTGAGCCTTGCGCGGGAGGTGGTGCGGTGAGGGCCGGGGGCTGGTGGGTTTCAGCCATCCTACAGCCAGCCGCAGCGGTGGCTGCGCCATGAGACTTCAGGGCCGGGGGCATGCGCTGGACCGGGGGCGGACGCTGCCGTTTTCCTTTGACGGGGAGATGCTGCACGGGCACCCGGGCGATACGCTGGCCTCGGCGCTTTTGGCCAATGACGTGCGGGTTGTGGCGCGCTCGTTCAAGTATCACCGGCCACGCGGGCTTTTCACCGCTGGGCCGGAGGAGCCGAACGGATTGGTGACGGTGAAGGGCCGTTGGGGGCCGGTGCCGAACAGTCGCGCCACCATGGCAGAGCTCTATCCCGGGCTCTGTGCCACCAGCCAGAACCGCTGGCCCTCGCTCGGGTTTGACCTGCTGGGGGCGAATGACCTGCTGCACCCATGGCTCGGGGCGGGCTTTTACTACAAGACCTTCAAGTGGCCACCCAAGGCTTGGCTCAAACTCTATGAGCCGCTGATCCGCCGCGCCGCGGGGATCGGGGCGCTGGAGAGGGCGCATGATGAGACGCCGCATGAAAAGGCCTTTGCCTTTTGCGATCTGCTGGTGGTCGGAGGTGGAGCTGCGGGGCTGATGGCGGCGCTCACCGCGGGGCGGGCGGGCAAGCGGGTGATCCTTTGCGACGAGCAGAGCCAATTTGGCGGGTGCTTGCTGGGTGAACGCGAGGAGGTGGGCGGCCAGCCGGGCCATGTTTGGGCGGCAGGTGTGGTGGCTGAGCTTGAGGAGATGGAGAACGTGCGGGTGATGGCGCGCACCGCCGTGACCGGGGTGTATGACCAAGGCACTTTCGCCGCTGTGGAGCGGGTGGGCGAGCATCTGGCCGAGCCGGGCGAGGGGGTGCCTGCGAGTTGCTTCTGGCGGATCGTGGCGGGCGCGAGTGTGCTGGCCAGCGGCGCGGTGGAGCGGATGATTGCCTTTCCGGGCAACGACCGGCCCGGCGTGATGTCGGGCAGCGGGGTGCGGGCCTATCTGGAGCGCTGGGGCGTTGTAGCCGGGCCGCGCGTGGCCGTTTATGGCAGCGGCGCGGCGGTGGTGCGCACGGCCCGAGACCTTGCAAGCGCGGGCCTGCCGCCGGTGGCGGTGATCGAGGCGGGCGAAGGCGGGGAGGCCCCTGTGGATGCGCCTTATTTCAGCGGTGCGCAGGTGGCGGGCACGACCGGGCGCATGGGGATGACCTCGGTGACGGTGCAGGCGGCGGGCAGGCGGGAGAAGATTGGTGCTGATGTGCTGGCGGTTTGTGGTGGCTGGACCCCGCAGATTCAGCTGGCGACCCATTTGGGAGCCAAGCCGCTGTGGCGGGATGGCATGTTTCTCGCCCCGCCGGGCGCGGTGCCGGGCATGGTGGTGGCCGGCACCGCGGCGGGGCTGGCGGGCACGCATGCTGCCTTGGCCTCGGGCATGGCGGCGGCGCAGGAGGCGCTGGAGCTGAGTGACGGGGGCGCGTTGCCCGAGGCGGAGGATGGGCCGAGGGAGGACGCCCCGCATTTTGTGGAGATCAAGGGCCGCGCCTTTCTGGATATGGCCAATGATGTGACGGTGAAGGACATTCGCCTTGCCGCGCGGGAGGGCTATGCGCGGGCCGAGCACACCAAGCGCTATACCACGCAGGGGATGGCGCCCGATCAGGGGCGGGTTTCGGGCGAGGTGGCGATGGCGGTGCTGGCGGAGGCCACGGGGCGGACGCTGGCGGAGACCGGGCTCACAACGCATCGACCGCCTGCTGCGCCGGTGAGCATTGGCGCGATGGGCGCGGGCGCGCGCGGCCAGGGCTTTGCCCCGGTGCGCCGCACCACCAGCCATGCCGCTGCCGAGGCCACGGGGGCGCCGATGGTGGAGGCGGGGCTGTGGTATCGCGCCAGCTACTTTCCGCACGCGGGTGAAACCACGTGGCGCCAGGCCTGCGACCGGGAGGTGGGCATGGTGCGCCGCGCGGTGGGCGTGTGCGATGTGTCGACGCTTGGCAAGGTTGATGTGCAGGGCCCCGGCGCGGCGGCGCTGCTGGACTTGCTCTACACCGGCAAGATGTCGGGGCTGCGCGAGGGCCGTGTGCGCTACGGGCTGATGCTGCGCGAGGATGGCCATGTGATGGACGATGGCACGGTGGCGCGGCTGGGGGCCGAGCATTACCTTGTGACCACAACCACCGGCGCGGCGCGGCAGGTGATGCGGCACATGGATTTTGCCGCGCAGGTGTTGGCCCCGGAGTTGGATGTGCAGATGATCTCTGTCACCGAGCACTGGGCGCAGTTTGCCGTGGCCGGGCCGCGCGGGCGTGCGGTGCTGGGGGCGGTGGTAAGGGAGGTGCCGGAGCTGCCTTTCATGGGTTGCGCGGTGGTGGATGTGGCAGGCGTGGCCGGGCGGCTCTTTCGGGTCAGTTTTTCGGGCGAGGCGGGTTGGGAGATTGCCGTGCCCGCACGCTACGGCGCGGCGCTTTGGGACGCGCTGGTGGAGGCCGCCGAGGCCGAGGGCGGCGGGGCCTATGGGATGGAGGCGCTGAACGTTCTGCGGATCGAAAAGGGCTTTGTGACCCATGCCGAGATTCACGGGCGGGTGACGGCGGGCGACGTGGGCCTTGGCGGCATGGTGAGCCCGGCGAAGGATTGCATCGGCAAGGTGATGAGCGCGCGGCCCGGGCTGGTGAACGGCCCGGAGCGCGAGCAGTTGGTGGGGCTGAAGCCGGTGGGTGCGGTGAAGGCGCTTTCGGCGGGGGCATCCCTTTTTGAAGAGGGGGCGGAGGCCGTGCGGCAGAACGCGCAGGGCTACACAACCTCGGCTTGCTGGTCGCCCACGCTGGAGAGCGGCTTGGCGCTGGGCTTTTTGCGCAACGGACGGGCGCGGCATGGCGAGCGGATGCAGTGCGTTGATCATATGCGTGACATGCGGGCGATGGTCGAAGTGTGCGAGCCGGTGTTTTTTGACCCCGAAGGCGAGCGGATGCGCGGCGCGGTGGAGCCGGAGGGGCAATGGGCCTCACCCAGCTTGCAAGCGACGCCTGCATGGGAACGCGAGGCGCTTGAAGCGGGCGGGCTGCGGCTTTCGGCGTTGCCGCCGGAGCCGATGCAGGCGGTTTTGCCGCTTGGCGGGGCGCGGGTGAAGATTGCGGGCATGGTGTTTCCGGCACCGGGCGAGAGCACGGCGAAGGGCGCCGCGCGGCTGTGCTGGTGGGGCGCGGGGCAGGCCATGCTGATCGGGGCCGCGGCGGAGCGGGTCGCACAGGCGGCGCTGGTGGATCAGAGCGATGCCTGGGCCGGGTTTGAGCTGACGGGCGAGGCGGCGGCGGAGGTGCTGGCCCGTTTGGTTCCGCTGGATCTTGCCGCGATGGCCGAAGGTGCGACGGCCCGCAGCCTGCTGAACCACATGCCGCTGGCGCTCTTGCGCACTGCCGATGGCTTTCGGCTGTATACGTTCCGCTCCATGGCCGGGACGGCTTGGGATGAGCTTGCCCACGCCCTCAAGAGCCTCGCGGCCCGCCAGCTTTGAGCTGCCCCTATTTGTCGTCGAGGTTGTTTCGCCGGTCGCCGCCGCGCTCAAAGCCAGCGGGAGAGCAGGCGGCGGACCCAGGGGCGCAGGCGAATGACGAGGCTGGGCTCGTGCCGGGCGGGGCGGGGGGGGCTTGGGGCGGTTGCCTTGTCGTCTGTCATCAGGGCCGGGCTGGCGCTGCCCGCTTGCACAAGGTCGGCCAGCCTGGCCGGGTCGATCGGGGGGAGGGGGGACCATGGCTCTGCCGCAAGGTCGGATTGGAGCCGGGCAAGGTCAGGCTCATAGCCGCGCTCGGCGGCCCAGCTCGCGCTTGTTTGGCCGAACTCTTCGAGGAGCGCGGCGCGGGCGTTGGGGGGCAACAGGCTTGCCCGGTCGCGTGGCGCGGGGTTGAGGGCGAAGTAGCCGCGGATGATTTCGCGGCGGGTGTTGCGGCCCGGGGTCAGCAGGTTGACCAGACGGATCAGCTCAGTGCTTTCACGGTCAGGCGACGGATAGCGAGGCAGGCCGGAGGGGGCCGGGATGGTGCCCGGCAGACCGGCCAGCGCGCAGAAGCCCTCCCAGAGCCGCCCTTCGGCCTTTAGCGCATCGAAGTCGGCGAGTTTTGCCCGGCTGCCCGCTGCTGCCTCCCAAGGGGCGAAGAGGGCGGGCCAGTCGGTGAGGCCTGCGCCGTGGTCGACGAGAAACTCCTGCGCCGTGCGCGCACCGCCGCGCCCGCCATCGGTGACCCACTCCTTGTAGAGCGCTTCGGCATAGGCATCGGCCCGCCGCCCAAAGGCCACAAGCTCGACCCGGCCAAAGCCTGCCAGCCGGGCCATCAGCGCCGGGATCGCTTTGTCGCGGCCGGGATCGGTGGGCATCAGCATGTTCTCGCAGGAGATCACCGTCGTTTTGGGCCGGGCGGCGATGACCTCGCGATAGAAGGCACGCCAGAGCGCGTCATCGCCCTGCCGGTGCGCCGCCAGAAGCCCTTGGTGGCCGGGAAAACCGCCGGGGCGCGGGCGGGCGGCATCGGGCTCGGCCAAGCCGGTTTCTGGCAGGAACACGCGAGCCTTTTCCAGCGCCGTGCGGCGACTGAGGAGCGCGTGTTGCAGGAAGGTGGTGCCGGTTTTGTGCAGCCCTAGGTGCAGCACAAGCCGCCCGGGCAGCGGCGGGCAGGCGGCGACCGGCGCGGCGGGGCGGGGGGCGCGGGCCTCCAGCAGGGCAGCGGCCTCGGCAAAGCGGCCCTCGCGCAGCATCCGGTGCAGTTCGAAAAAATCGAGCCGCGTGATCCGCCCGCGCCGGGTGGCCATGCCGATGCGCGAGGTTTCTTGCACCATCGGATCATCGAAGAAGGCGTTGGCAAAGCTGTCCTCTCCCAGCAGCGCTTGCACGCGTGGGCCGAGGGCGGCGGTTTCGGCATCGGGTGGATCGGCCAGCGGGGGCAGGATCTCCATGTCCCAGATCAGCCGGGAGACGCAGTTGAAGAGCTCGCGCTTTTCAAAGCGGGGCGGCAGGCGCTCGGCGGCGACCTCGGCGCGGATCAGCGCCATGCATTTTTCCAGCAGCTGCACCTGAAGGCGCAGTGTTTCGGGGGTGGTGGGCGCAACAGAGATTGACCCGGCGCGCCGCCGCCAGACGCGGGCGGGGGTGCCGGTGTAGGCGATCTTGCGGGCGCGGGTGGTGGTTTGGAGCACGAAGAGGCGGTCTTCAAACCGGGGCTGCTCTTCGTCGAAGATCAGCGTGTGATCTTCGAGAAAGCGCCGGGCGTAGAGCGAGGACCAGGAGGAGACGATAAACTGCGCCTCCTCGGCATCGCGCAACCCGTCTGTGACCCGTGCGGCCATGTGCAGGGCGGCGTCGCGGTGCAGCACGGTGAGCTGCGGGCTGCCCGGGTGGGAGAGATAGCAGGGCGCGTGGGTAATGTCGGCACCGCTGCGCCGGGCCGCGGCGAGCTGGGCGGAGAGGCCATCGGTTACGTAGTAATCATCGGAATCCAGGAAGGCGATATAGTCGCCCCGCGCCGCTGCCATGCCGGTGTTGCGGGCTGCCGAGAGGCCACGGTTGGTGGCATGCCCGATCACCTCGACGCCCTGCATGGCCTCTGCCGCAAGCGCCTCCACCTCGGCCTGCGCAAACCGCTCGGGGTTGTCGTTGACGACGATCACCTGCAGCCCGTCGATCCCTTGTGCCCGGATCGAGCGCAGGGCGGTGCCCAGATAGGCGATTTCGTCGTAGAACGGCAGGATGACGGTGAGCGGCGTGGCCTCGGCCAGCAGGGTCTTGCGGATGTGCGAAGAGAGGGCGCTTGGCCGGGTAGAGGGCCCGGTTGTGCTGGTCATCGAAGATCAGAAGCTGTCGAAGTCGGCAGACCGCCCGTCTTCATCGTCGGTGCCGTCAGTCACGCCGAAAGAGAAGACCAGGCCAAGAAGTGATAGTAGGGCAATCGTTCCGATACCGTAGATCACTGTTCACTGTCCTGCGTTGTGCCCCATCAACGCCTGCAATTTTAGACAAGTTCGACCGTCGGTTCAAGCGCGGCGCTGCAGCAAACGCCGTGAATCGCAAGGTTTTTTGCGTTTTATCCCGTTTTGGCCGCGGTGGCTTTTGCCGGGCGAAGGAGGGCGCGGGTGAAGGTGCCGTCGGGTCGGCCAGCGATTTGTGCGGCGGCGTGGGCCCAGTAATCGGAGATCTGGTCTTCCATCGGGCCGGAGGCGAGGCTGGAGATGGTGTGAGGGGCGTGGGTTTGCACCTCTACGAGGGTGCCACCGCTGCCATGGGGTGAGAGGCGCAGGGTTTCGCCGTCTATCCCCGCGCTATCGAGGCCCTCGAGGCTGAGGGCGGCTGTAATGTGGACGCTCTGGCCGGGGTGTTCGTTGCGGTAGCGGATGAACATGCGTTGCGCCCCGGCGCGGCGGCGCACCTCGATTTGCAGGGTGCTGTCATCGACGGGCACGGCCTCGGTCACTTCGGCCCAACCCTTGTCCCAATGCGGCTGGCCTGGGCGGGCGCGCAGCCGATGGTAAGCCTCCAGCGGGGGCATCGGCAGGGTGAACCGCGTGCGGTGGTGCCGGGTCAGCCAGGGCAGGGGGCGGTGGGCGAGGCCGGATTTGATTAGCACGACATTCAACACCCAGCTGGTGATGGCGAGGACAAGGGGCCAGCTTGGCAGGGCTTCGGGCACCTGAGGGGCGTAGCGGTGAAGGACTGCGCCGATGAAGACGAGCGTTGCCGTCCATTCCGTCAGCATGCGAAGCGGCAAAAGCAGCAGCATCGTCACCGCCCAGAGCGCGGCATAGATCAGCGAAACGATGGCGGTGAAGCTCAGGCAGATGATGCCGGGTTGCAGCCCCGCAATGGGTGCGGAGAACCCCTCGCTCAGAAACCATATGACGGAGAAGGCCACATCGAGTGGTCCGTTCATCACGAGCCCGGTGAGAAAGGCCAGAAGCACGACGTAGAGCAGGCGACCCCGGCTGTGACGCAGCCGGATGAGCCGGGCGGCGAAGCGGGTGCCCAGCCCCGGGGGTCTGGGCGCAAGATCGGCGCTGCCCGTCTGTGCTGTGCCGGTTTGCGCAGCGAAAGGGGGGTAGGCTGAGTCGCTCACACGGTTAGTCGCTCACCGCCTGACGCACTGCCTGCAAGGTCAGGTGATCTTCGGGCAGTTTGGCGAGGTCTCTCATCTGGCGCGGGGCCTTTGGTTTGGGCAGCATCGCTCTTGCCTCTGCCGGGGCCAGATTGGCAGCTGCCTTGGCCTTTGGCAGGCCTGCTGCGGCCTCGGCGCTACGGTCGGCAGGTTCGGGCGGGTTGACCTTGAGGAAGTGCGCCTGAAGGTGGCGCAGCTCGCCGGCCAGCACATCATCGAACCACCGCTCGATCACTTCGCCGGCCATCATCCCCTCGCGGGTTTCGTGCAGCTCGATATGGGTGGTGTCCGGATCCATCTCGGTGACCTTTATCGTGAGGATGCCCGAGGACATGATACCCATCGCGTCTTCGCCCTCGATGTGGATGCGCGCGGTGCCGGAGCTGTCTTGCTCCAGCAGGGTCAGCGTGACCTCCTCGGCCAGCTCACCACAGGCCATGAGCGCGCAGTAGAAGGTGTTGTGGCCCGGATCGTTCGGGTCCGCCTCGATGTCGATCAGCCGCTCGGAAACCAGGCTGTCGCCCGCGCCGGGCACAACGGCGGCCCAAAGCTCGGCCCCGTCGCCGCGCACGTGCCCGGCGGCGGAGGAGACGAAGGAGAGTTGCAGCGGCAATTTGGAGGCCCATGCCTCATGCAGCACCATGACCAGCGCGGCAGAGATGGCGATTGCCAGCGGCAGGCCGACGAGCCCGTCAAACCGGGTGAGCGCGCCAAGCCCGCCCCCGAGCAGCACGCCGGTGCCGATACATTCCAGCCAGCCGCGTTTTGACGGGGCCCAGGCCAGCACGGCGGCAGCCACGCCAGCCATGACGAAGGGGGCGAAGATGAAAGAGATGGCCTTGGTGTACCAGACCAGCCCGGGCAGCAGCCCGATCATCAGCAGGCCGAGGGACATGGTGATGGAGAAAAAGGCGATCCGGCGGCGCTGGGCCGAGAGGACAGGGAGCATTGGTATAACCCGCACGAATGTTGTTTTGCATGAAGATGCGGGCAGATTGCGGCAGGGGCTGGGCGAGAGCTGTCGGATTTGGTGGTATATTGGTACGGCGTGCGGGGACAATCGCGCGGGGCATTGCGGATTGTTGTGCTTGCTTGGCGGGCAGGGGCCTGTTTGTGGCCCGTTTTCCGCGGGGCCCGGGAAGATGATGACGCGGGTTTGAGCCGCCGTGTTTGACCCCTTTTGATGGTTGCGCATGGCAAGTGTTTTTGGCTCAAATCCGGTGCGATCGGCGCTTGTGCCCCCTGCGCCGGGCAGGCAGGATAGCCGGGCTGGAACGGTTGTGCTTGAAAAGCGGGTATGAGGCCCCAATTGATGGTGCAGACCGGAGGGGGCCGTGGCTGCCGCTGAATGCCCGTGAAACGGGCTGGGGCCGGTGCCTCCTTGCCAATAACAAGGACATGACATGCACGAGCAATTGAGCCAATCCTACCCAGTGCTGCCGCTGCGCGACATCGTGGTGTTTCCGCACATGATCGTCCCGCTCTTCGTGGGCCGCGAAAAGTCTGTGCGGGCGCTGGAAGAGGTGATGGGGGATGACAAGCAGATCCTGCTGGCCTCCCAGATCGACCCCAGCGTGGACGAACCCACCACCGATGGCATCTACAAGGCCGGGGTGCTGGCGAACGTTCTGCAACTGCTGAAGTTGCCCGACGGCACCGTGAAGGTGCTTGTCGAGGGCCGCAAGCGGGTGCGGATCGAGAAATACCTTGAGAACGATGAATATTTTGAGGCCTCCGCCGCGCTGCTCACCGAGATGCCGGGCAACGAAGATACCGTGCTGGCGCTGACCGGCTCGGTGGCCGACGAGTTCGAGCGCTATGCGAAGGTGAAGAAGAACATCCCCGAGGAGGCGCTTGCCGCCGTGGCCGAGGCTGAGGCCGCCGACAAGCTGGCCGACCTCGTGAGCGGCCATCTGGGCGTTGAAGTCCACCAGAAGCAGGAGCTGCTGGAAACCCTCGACGTGGGCGAGCGGCTGGAGAAGGTCTATGGCCTGATGCAGGGCGAAATGAGCGTTCTGCAGGTCGAGAAAAAGATCAAGACCCGGGTGAAAAGCCAGATGGAGCGCACCCAGCGCGAATACTATCTGAATGAGCAGATGAAGGCCATTCAGAAGGAGCTGGGCGACGGCGAAGAGGGCCAGAACGAGGTGGCCGAGCTGGAGGCTAAGGTCGCTGAGACCAAGCTTTCCAAGGAAGCCCGCGAGAAGGCCGACGCCGAGATCAAAAAGCTCAAGAACATGAGCCCGATGAGTGCCGAGGCGACGGTGGTGCGCAACTACCTCGACTGGATGCTGGCCATCCCGTGGGGCGTGAAATCTCGCGTGAAGAAAGACCTCGCCCGGGCCGAGAAGATCCTCGATCAGGATCACTACGGGCTGGAGAAGGTAAAGGAGCGGATCGTCGAGTATCTGGCGGTGCAGCAGCGCTCCAAGAAGCTTAAGGGGCCGATCCTGTGCCTCGTCGGCCCTCCCGGCGTGGGCAAGACCTCGCTCGGCAAGAGCGTGGCCAAGGCGACGGGGCGTGAGTTTATCCGCATCAGCCTCGGCGGCGTGCGCGATGAGTCCGAGATCCGGGGCCACCGGCGGACCTACATCGGCTCGATGCCGGGCAAGATCATTCAGGCGCTGAAGAAGGCCAAGACCACCAACCCACTGATCCTGCTCGATGAAATTGACAAGATGGGGCAGGACTTCCGGGGTGATCCGGCCAGCGCCATGCTTGAAGTGCTCGACCCGGAGCAGAATGGCACCTTCGTGGACCATTATCTTGAGGTGGAATATGACCTCAGCAACGTGATGTTCCTGACCACGGCTAACAGCTACAACATGCCGGGGCCGCTGCTCGACCGGATGGAGATCATCCCGCTGGCGGGATACACCGAGGACGAGAAGCGCGAGATCGCCAAGCAGCACCTGATCGAGAAGCAGAAGAAGAACCACGGGCTGAAAAAGGCCGAGTTCTCGCTGTCCGACGAGGCGCTGACGGAGATCATCCGCCGCTACACCCGCGAGGCGGGCGTGCGGAACCTTGAGCGCGAGTTGGCCAAGCTGGCACGGAAAGCCGTAACCCGGATCGTCCGCAAGAAGGACGATGTGGTGGATGTGGACGTGGATCAGCTGGAGGATTTCCTCGGCGTGAAGCGGCATCGCTACGGGCTGGCGGAGATGGAGGACCAGATCGGCGTTGTGACCGGGCTGGCCTATACCTCCGTGGGCGGCGATCTGCTTTCTATCGAGGCGCTCAAGCTGCCCGGCAAGGGCCGGATGAAGACAACCGGCAAGCTGGGTGACGTGATGAAGGAGTCCATTGAGGCGGCCTCCAGCTACGTGCGCTCGATCAGCCCCCAGATCGGGGTGAAGCCGCCGCGCTTTGAGAAGTGGGACATCCACGTGCACGTGCCGGATGGGGCGACCCCGAAGGACGGGCCGAGTGCGGGCCTTGCCATGGTGACGGCCATCGTTTCGGTGCTCACGCAAATTCCGGTGCGGCGCGATATTGCCATGACCGGCGAGGTCACCCTGCGCGGCAACGCCACCGCCATCGGCGGGTTGAAGGAGAAGCTCCTTGCAGCGCTGCGGGGCGGCATCAAGACGGTGCTGATCCCCGAGGAGAACGAAAAAGATCTGCGCGACATCCCCGACAACGTGAAGGAGGGGCTGGAGATCATCCCCGTCAGCCATGTGCGCGATGTGCTGAAGCACGCGCTTGTGGCTGAGCCGGAAGCGATTGAGTGGGACGAGGCCGCCGAAGAGGCTGCCGCCGCAGCTGCTGCCAGCTCCAAGGGTGGCGAAAGCGGGAGTGCCGTGGCGCACTGATCGCCGCAAGGCATTGAGAAAAGAGGGGCGTGCCCGGCCTGGGCGCGCCCTTTTTTTTATGGGCCGGGCAGGCGGGCAGGGTGCAGCCAATATTGCCGTTGTCCTTCTTTGGTCGCCCTTGCAAGTCGCCGCCCCCCATGCAGCATGGGCGGGCAGAGGAGGACTGGCCCGTATGAAAGCAATGAATTCCATCGACGAGGTGCAGACGGCGCTGGGCGAAGAGGGCTACGTGTGCGGGCGGGCGCTGGCGACGGTGGTGTTCTTGAGCCTGAAGCTGGGGCGGCCGCTGTTCCTTGAAGGCGAGGCGGGCGTGGGCAAGACCGAGATTGCCAAGGCGATTGCCGCCGCGCTGGGCCGCAGGCTAATCCGGTTGCAGTGTTACGAAGGGTTGGATGCTTCCAGCGCGGTTTATGAATGGAACTTTGCCGAGCAGATGATTGCCATTCGCACCGCCGAGGCGAGCGGCGGGGCGGACCGGGATGCGCTGAAGAGCGAACTCTTCACCGAAGAGTACCTCATTGCGCGGCCGCTGCTGGAGGCGATGCGCCCGCAGCCCGGTGGGGCGCCGGTGCTGCTGATCGACGAGCTGGACCGCACGGATGAGCCGTTTGAGGCCTTTCTGCTGGAAGCGCTGAGCGATTTTCAGGTGACGATCCCAGAGCTTGGCACCATCGCCGCGCCTGAGCCGCCCATCGTGATCCTCACCTCCAACCGCACGCGGGAGGTGCATGACGCGTTGAAGCGGCGGTGCCTCTATCATTGGGTCGATTACCCGAATTTTGACCGGGAGCTGGAAATCCTCCATGCCCGCGCGCCGGAGGCCGCCGAAGCGCTGAGCCGCGAGATCGTGGCCTTCGTGCAGAAGCTGCGGACCGAAGACCTGTTCAAGAAGCCGGGTGTGGCCGAAACCATCGACTGGGCCAAGTGCCTGCTCGCGCTCGACGTACTGACCATCAGCCCGGAGACCATTGCCGACACCATCGGGGCGATCCTTAAGTATCAGGACGACATCGCCAAGTTGCAGAGCGGCGAGGCTTCGCGGCTTCTGGAGGAAGTGCGGGCCGAGCTTGCACCGGCCTGATCTATATGAAACTTCTCTGTCACAAGCGCCGTGTATCTGGCGTGCAAGTGATTGAAACAGGAGTGATATAATGGGGATTGAAGGTAAGGCCGTTGGCGGTGCCGTGGATATGTTTGCCAACTTCATGCAGAGCCAGGTGAACCGGGCTGTCATGCATCAGGCGCGGCAGCAGTATCACGAGTATCATCGGGAGCGGGTGATCAACACGCTCATGAATCCGCCCACCGAGACCGACGATCAATGCCTCGTGCCCGGCGCAATCACCGGCGTGCTTCTGGTGATCGGGGTGGAAGAGCCGCGCACCATCGACCTTGGGCTGGAGCCGCGCTGGCGGCGCTTTCTGGCGATTGGCGTGGCGGGCTATGGGAATGACCCGGTGCGGGTGAAAGAGGCCTATTTGCGCCAGCCCCGGATCGAGGCTATCCCTGAAAACAACCGCTCGCTGATGCGGGTGAACTATTACGTCTGGATGAACGTCACGCAGGCGATGACCTGGTAGGCGATGGCTGAACTCCCCGACCTTCAGATCCCCGAGCATCCCAGGCTGGTTGAGAACATCACCTGGTTTGCGCGGGCGCTTCGGAAGGCGGGGCTGCCAATTGGCCCGGGCCGCGTGATTGACGCGGTGCGGGCCGTGGAGGCGGCGGGATTTACGAGCCGTGCCGACTTTTTCCACGCGCTGCAGGCCTGTTTCGTCAATCGGCCCGAGCAACGCGCTGTTTTCGCACAGATCTTTCGGCTCTATTGGCGCGATCCGCGCTACATGGAGCATATGATGAGCCTGATGCTGCCATCGGTGCGGGGCGTGCAGGAGGAGAAGGCGGCGGAGGCAGCGGAGAAGCGGGCCGCTGAGGCGCTGCTGGACGGGGTGGAGCAAGAGGCTCCTGAGGTGCCGGAAGCCGAAGGCGAGGAGATCGAGATTGACGCTTCTGCCACGGCGAGCGGTGAGGAGCGGCTGAAGACCCTCGACTTCGAGCAGATGAGCACGGCGGAGGTGGCCGAGGCCAAGCGCATTATCGCCCGGATCGAGCTGCCCGTGCGCCCCTTGGTCAGCCGCCGCACGAAGGCCGATGCGCGGGGCCGGGTGGCTGACTGGCGCGCGACGATGCGGGTGGCCCTTCGGCGGGGCGGCGAGATCCATCAGTTTGCGACCAAGGAGCGGGTGCAGCGCTGGCCCGATCTGGTGGCGCTTTGCGATATTTCCGGCTCGATGAGCCAATACAGCCGCATCGTGCTGCATTTTCTCCATGCTGCCGCCAATGCCAAGGGCGCCGGATGGGCGCGGGTGCATGGCTTCACCTTTGGCACACGGCTCACCAACATCACCCGCCACCTTGCGACCCGCGATGTAGACGCCGCGCTGGCCGCCGCCGGTGCCGAGGCGCAGGATTGGGAGGGGGGCACGCGGATTGGTGACTGTCTGCATGCTTTCAATCGCGATTGGTCGCGGCGGGTGCTGTCTCGTGGGGCGGTGGTGCTGCTGATCACCGACGGGCTGGACCGGGGCGCACCGGACCGGCTGGCACGCGAGGTGGAGCGGCTTGGGCTTTCGGCCCGGCGGCTGATCTGGGTGAACCCGTTGCTGCGCTGGGATGGTTTTGCCCCCAAGGCGGCGGGGATTGCGGCGATGCTGCCTCATGTCTCCAGCTTTCGCGCCGGGCATAACATCGCCTCGCTTGAGGCGCTCGCGCAGGCGCTTTCGCGCGAAGACGGCGGCGGCGAAAAAGCGCGACTCATGCAGATGCTCCACGCGGCCTGAGCGGAACCCGATGGTGTAGGGCCGCGTTGTAGGCCCAAGAAATACACATTGGAGGAGCAGCAGTCATGTCTGCGAAGATCCGAAACACGACGGCCCTTGTGGCCGCATTTTCCCTTGCACTTCCGGCAGTTGCCCCGGCCCAGCAGGTTGTTGACCGCTGCGAGGCTGGCACTATCGGCATCAGCGCCGATGCGGCCGATGAGCTTCAGCTTACGTTAAGCGACGAACAAAAGGCGGCGCTGGATGGCGAGGCCACGGCGGATGCGCTGGTTGTCAGCACCTTCGGCGGCGAACGCGCACTTTGCATGACGATGGCGGAGTTGCAGGAGATGGGCGTCAGCGAGGCGGATGCAGTGACCGCCATGGAGGCCGAGCCGAGCGAAGCCGAAGCGACGGGCGAAGCGACGGCGGAGGCCGAAGCCGAGGAGCCCGGCCTGCTTGAGGGCGCTCTGAAGGCTGTGACCGGCAATGGAGATGAGACGGCTGAGGCGGAACCTGCGCCTGAGCCTGAGGCGACCGCAGGGGCTGAGGCTGAGGCGGAGCCGGAGGCTGCCGCAGAGGCTGAGGCTGAAGAGCCGGGTCTGCTGGAGGGCGCGCTGGATGCCGTGACGGGTGGCGGAGAAGACGCTGCGGAGGCCGAGGTTGAGGCTGCGCCCGAAGTGGCCGTGGAGGCTGAGGCCGTCGCGCCGGAAGCGGAAGGCGAAGCCACTGCCGAAGCAGAGGTTGAAGCTGAAGGCGGCGAGGGCGACCTTGCCGAGGCTCTGGGTGAGTTGACGGGTGGCGATGAGGCGGCTGAAGCGGAATCCGATGTCGCCGCAGGCGCCGAAGCCACGGCTGAGGAAGACATTGCCACCGATGCTGAGGCCGAGCCCGAAGCCAAGATGACGGTTGAGGCGGAAGCCGAGGCGGAGGCCGATGCTGCAGCCAACCCCGCGATTACCGGCGTTCTGGAAGAGGCCGCCAAGCGGATTGAAGCGCAATCGGCAGAAGAAGCTGACCCGAAAGCACAGGCCGCTGCCGCAGAGACGGAAGCCCCGAAGGCCTCTGCCGCGTCGGAGAGCGATGCGGAAGTGGCCGAGGTTGAAGAGACCACGGTGACGGAAGAGACCGCCCGGTCGAGCTCGGAGGAGTTTCTCGACAAGGTAACAGGTGCCGCGAGCGGCAATGGCGACGCTGGCAATGATGACGGTGGCCTGAGCGACCTTGAGAAGGCGCTTGTGGTTGGCCTTGGTGCCGTGGTCGTTGGCGAAGCTCTGAAGGGCAACGACAAGGCTCAGGTTGTCACCAAATCCGACGACCGTGTGGTTGTGCTGGAAGATGGCCGCTACCGGGTGATCCGTGACGACAATGAGCTGATCGAACGCCCCGGCTCGACCGTGCGCCGTGAGACCTTTGAAGATGGCTCCACCCGCACCATCGTGACCCGCGAGAGCGGTGTGCAGATTATCACCATCCGCGACGCCGAGTTGCGCGTGCTGCGCCGCGTCCGGGTGGATGCAGAGGGCAACCAGACGGTGCTGATTGACGACACTGCCAGTGTTGACCCGGTGGATGTGGCCGCGCTGCCTGATCCGGTGGAATATGAGGAGGTGGATGCCAACTCGGACGCCGATGCACTCCGCGCTGCGCTGTCGACCAAGAGCGTGGCCGACCGCCGCTTTGCGCTCTACCAGGTGCGTAACATTGAGCGGGTGCGCAAGCTGGCGCCGGCGGTTGATCTGGACGCGATCAACTTCCGCACCGGATCGGCTGTGATTGATCCGCAGGAAGCCGAAGAGCTTAGCGAGCTGGGCAACCTTATTGCTGCCTATGTGGAGGAAAATCCCGGTGAGGTGTTCCTTGTGGAAGGTCACACCGACGCGGTTGGCAATGCGGCCTACAATCTGGCCCTGTCGGACCGTCGTGCGGAGAGTGTGGCCTTGGCGCTGACCGAGTACTTTGACGTGCCGCCCGAAAACCTTGTGGTGCAGGGCTACGGCGAAGGCGACCTCAAGATCCGCACGCTGGAGGGGGAGCGCGCCAACCGTCGTGCCGCCGTGCGCCGGATCACCCCGCTGATCGCCAGCGGATCGTAATACCAGAACCCTTTGGTTAACGAGTAGAGAGGCGGGCCTTTGCGGGCCCGTCTCTTTTTATGCGCGCTAGAGTGGTGCGGTCTTTGCTGGCACGGCGAGGGCGCGCGCGCTATGCGGGGGCATGTTCGAGACCCTGACATTGGAGCCCCTGCGGCTGCCCGAGGATGCCCCGGTGCAGCGCAGGCCGCTGCTTCGCCCCGCCGCGCAGCCTGCGAATTTCGCCGAGCGCTACGATTTTTCAACGCTGGCCTATAGCGCAACCTTTTTGCCAGAGCGCGGGCGGATCGTGCTTGTTTGCCCGAAGCTGCTGAACCTTGCGGGGATAATGCGCGGGGCGACGTTTCGCTCGGAGTTGGGCGTGCATCCGGTGACCGCGCTGCGCAGATATCGCCGCCATGACGAACTGTGGGTTCGCGCGCGGGCGTGCCCTTCGCGGCTTTCGGTGTTGCTTGGCGGCGAGGAGCTTTCGATCTCGGTGGCAATGCCTGACGAGGCGTTTGCCGGAAAGGTGGTGCTGTCTACGCTGTCGAGGAACAACCCGCTGCCATGGGTGCGAGATTGGGCGGCGCATTATGTTGCGTCTGCCGGGGTGGAGCATGTGCTGTTTTTCGATAATGGCAGTACGGAGTATGGGCTGGACGACATTCGGACCTGTCTTGCAAGCGTTGAGGGCCTGAGCGGGGCGACGGTGGTGGGCGTCGATGTGCCCTATGGGCCGATGGCCGCGAAGCCGCCGCGAGGTATAGCGCTGTTCTTGCAGCTCGGGATCATCAACACCATCCGGCACCGGTATTTTCCCCACGCGCGTGGCATCATCTGGTGCGATGTGGACGAAATGCTTGTGGCCGCCGATGGCGCAGGGACGCTGGTTGAGCAGGCGGAGCGTTCGTGGCTGGGGTATGCTACAGCGCGGTGCCATTGGCGCTATGCTGTGGACGCGGCTGGCGAGCTGCCGATGCATGGGGATCATATCTGGCGGCGCGATCCGGAGACCTACAGCAAGGAGAAGTGGTGCATCACCCGAGGCAGTCCGCTTGCGCGGTTTGGCTGGGATGTGCATGGCGTGGCCGGCTATCTCTTTAACCGCGTTGCGATGTCGGCGTCGCATCGCTTTATGCATTGCGCCCAGATCAGCACCGGCTGGAAGGGCCAGCGGATTGCCGATGCCGAGAGCCTCGTGAAGGACATCGAGACAGAGGCGCTCTGGCGGCGGGTCGGGTTGGCTACCTCAGTCGGAGGTGGGGCTTAGGGAAAGCGCCTCGGCACTGGGTTGCAGGGGCGGGCCGGGGGGCGGCAGGCGCTTGCGGCTGCGTTCGGTGGCCCATGAGATGCCGATGGAGGCGAGGATGCAGGCGGTGAAGAGGTAGAGTCCCCATGCCACCTCCACCCGGCCCACGCCAATGCCCTTGGCCACGACGATGTAGAGCGCGATCAGGAAGATATCGGCCATGGCCAGCTTGCCGAGCAGGTGCAGCGCGGGCAGCACCTTGCGGCGCATCAGCCCGAAGTGCAGCAGCGCGAGGCCGATGGTTTTGAGGTAGGGGGCGAAGAGGGCGAAGGCTGTGACCAGCAGAGCAAGGAACACGTCCTTGCCCCAGAGCTCCTGAAGGCCGGAAATGACGGAGATTTCGGACAGCCCGAACAGCGGCAGCAGCCCCGCGCGCAGGAGCGGTGCGAACCATGCCAGCGGGAAGAGCAGGAGGAGCGATAGGTTGGCGAGCTTGAGGGCGAGCTGCAAGGGGCCTGCCTTTGGCGGTTGCGGTCTAGTCTTCAGATAGGGGTTGGCAGGAGGCTTGTGAACCCGCTGGTGCTATTCGGCGGGTTTGGCCTTTGCGCTTTGTGGCTTGGTGGCCATGGGCACAACCTTGCGCTCATCGGGGTGAGCGGGCGGCAGGGCCTCTTCTTCGACGTCGAAGCCAAGCTCGGGCAGAAGCTCCAGCAGATCTTGCTCCAGCTGGGCAAGCTGGGTGGCCTGAATGCTCTCTTCGACGTTGATTTGCTGGCTCCAGCGCTTGATCTCGTCGGTGGTCTTCTGCGCCAGTTTCAGCCTGTCGGAGAAGGCATCTATCTCTTCCTGTCGCTGACGCAGGAAGGTGGTTGCGCGGGTCATCTTCTCGTCGGAGTAGACGGCGGCGAGATCACGGGAAACCTCGCTCATCTGGGCGGCGACTTCGAGCACGCCCGGCTCCAGCCCGCGCAGGTCGGGGTGGTTGCGCATGAAGGCCATACGCTCGCGCACGGCGTCGAACTCGGAGGACATGGAAAAGGCGCCTTCCCGGTCTGCGGCGTGGCAGGTGGCATAGGCGCGGGCGATGTCATCCATCGAGAGGTGAAAGTCGCGGTGGCTCTTTTGCAGCGCCAGAATGTGCCGGTTGGCCGGCAGGAAGGCGCAGAGGGCGAGGGCAAAGAGGGTAAGGCCGGATTGGATCCAGATGCCTGCGTTGTCATAGGTGGTTTCGCCGAAGGTCAGCGAGGCTTCCAGCCAGGGCAGCACCTTGAAGGCCGCAAGCAGGGTTGCGCCGATGAGGCCTATGGCGATGGCACCGAAGGCGGTAAGAGACAGCGCCCTCAGCGCCTGAAAAAGACGGTCTGCGGGCGTCTCGTTTGTGGCAGTCATCGTATCCCCCATCAGCTTTGTGGCTCAAACAGTTGAGCCGCAACAAAAATCCCAGCCCGTTCAACCTAGCGAAGGATTCGGATTCGGTTAATCGGTTTCTGTCTGGACAGTTGTTGAAAAGGGCGCGGGATTGTCGCCGCAGCTGAAACAATGGGCGTTAACCGGCCTCATCGAGGCAGGGGAGCTTGGCGCGGAGGTCTTTTTTCAGCAGGGCTTCGGACAGATCGAGGGCGCGGCTGCCCCGGTCTTTCCAGCTTTCGGAGATTCGGCCCTCGGCGGCGTCGCAGAGGCGCTCACGCAGGGTGCTGCGGTGGCTTTGGGTGAGCAAGACGGCCACGAGGCCTGCAACGATGAGGATGGCGAAGCCGTAGAGCACGACCCCAGAGAGGTCTGGATGCTTGGCCACGGGGCCGGGTTTTGCGGGCGCTTCGGGCTCTGTTACCCGGTGGGCGGCGATGGAGAGCGCGATTCCGAAGAGCATCACGACAACGCAGGTGGCGAGCACGGTGAAGGAAAAGGCGCCGGAGAGGGCGATGGAGGGGCTGGCCCAGAGCGGGGTGGAGACACCCGCAAAGAGCCAAGCGGCGGCGAGAGTGGTGATGGCAAGGGCCACACGCATGACGCCGCGCGCATGGCGGGCCGCCCAGCCGAGCGACATGGTGATGGCCGCAAGGTGAACGAGGAGTTCGAGGAAGGCGGCGACGATGGCGAGGATGACTTCGGCGATGGCTTCCATGGCGGGCGATTACCTCAGCGTTTCGATCGGGCCTTCGGCGCTGCCGGTAATGAACTGCGTCAGGTAAGGGTCTGACGCAGCGTCCATTTCGGCGACCGGGCCTGTCCAGCGTATCTTGCCGGCGTGGAGCATGGCGACATCGTCGGCGATGGCGCGCACGGAGGTCATATCATGGGTGATGGTGACGGCGGTGGCGCCCATCTCGACCACGATTTCGCGGATCAGCTCGTTGATGACGCCGGCCATGATCGGGTCGAGCCCGGTGGTTGGCTCATCG
The DNA here is from genome assembly GCF_056160745.1 of Vannielia sp. ABF1_015. Lineage (NCBI taxonomy): Bacteria > Pseudomonadati > Pseudomonadota > Alphaproteobacteria > Rhodobacterales > Paracoccaceae > Vannielia > Vannielia sp. ABF1_015. The sequence continues at coordinate 516,904 of NZ_JBSWXT010000002.1, read as the reverse complement.
AAAAAGATGATCTCGGGCTCGGCGGCGATGGCGCGGGCGAGGCCGACGCGCTTTTGCATGCCGCCGGAGAGTTCGCCGGGGTAGAGATCGGCGGTTTCCGGGCCGAGGCCGGTGCGGCGGAGCTTTTCGATGGCGATCTCCCGGGCCTCGGCCTTGGGGCGTTTGAGCGCCCCACGCAGCAGGCGAAAGGCGACGTTTTGCCAGACCGGGAGCGAATCGAACAGCGCGCCGCCTTGGAAGAGCATGCCGAAGCGGGCGAGGAAGGCCTCGCGGGCGGCGGCGGATCGGGCGGAGGCCACGGGGCTGCCATCGACGGTGATGCTGCCCTGATCGGGCGCGACGAGACCGAGGATGCACTTAAGCGTTACCGACTTGCCAGTGCCCGAGCCGCCGATGATGACCATGGAGCGGCCCTTGCCGACCGACAGATCGACGCCGCGCAGAACATCCTTGGTTCCGAAGGACTTATGGACCTTGCTCAGCTCGATCATACAGAGAAGAACGCCTGTGTGAGCAGAAAGTTGGCGGCGAGGATCAGCACGGCAGCGGCGACCACCGAGAGCTTGGTGGCGCGGCCTACGCCCTGCGCACCTCTGCCGGAGTTCATGCCGTAGTAGCAGCCCATCAGCGCCGCGATGAAGCCGAAGGCGGCGCCCTTGACGAGGCTGGAGATGATGTCGAGCGCCTCAAGGAAGTTCCATGTGTTTTGCAGGTAGGCGGCGGGGTTGAAGCCGAGCCGCTCGGTGGCGACGAGGAAGCCGCCCATGACGCCGATCACGTCGCCCACGGCCACCAGCGCGGGCACGGTGATGAGGGCGGCCAGAACGCGGGGGACGGTGAGATACTTCATCGGGTGGGTGGAGAGGGTGACGAGCGCGTCGATCTGCTCGGTCACCTTCATCGTGGCGATCTCGGCGGCGACGGAGGAGGTGACGCGGGCGGCGATCATTAGGCCCACCAGCACGGGGCCGAGTTCGCGCACCATGCCGATGGCGACGATCTGGGGCACCACCGCCTCTGCGTTGAAGCGGGAGCCGCCGGAGTAGATTTGCAGGGCCAGCGCGCCACCGGTGAAGATGGCTGTGAGGCCAACGACGGGAAGCGAGAAATATCCCACATTCAGAATGGCTTGCCAGAGTTCCTTCAGGTAGAAGGGCGGGCGGACCATGTGGCTGAGGGTGCTGCCGAGAAACATCGCCACGCGCCCGATGGCGGCCACGAGGGCAAGGGTGTTGCGGCCGATCAGTGCGAGGGGGTGCAGGACGGTGGCCAAGGGCCTGTCAGCCCGCCCGGCCGGCGTAACGGCGGGCGTAGCGCGAGCCGAGGGAGGTGAGGATCTCGTAGCCGATGGTGCCCGCGTCATCGGCCACCGCATCCACGCCCTGCTCGGGGCAGAGCAGCGAAAGCTCGTGGGGCACACGTTCAAGGCCGGAAATATCGGCGACCACGGAATCCATCGAAACGCGCCCAAGGATCGGGCATTCCACGCCATCGGCCCAGAGGCTGCCCTTGTTGGTCAGCGCACGCAGGATGCCATCGGCATAGCCGCTCTGGACCGTTGCGGTGGGGGTGTCGACCTCTGCCTGCCATGTGGCGTTGTAGCCCACGGTCTCGCCCGCGAGCACGGTGCCGGACTGGATAACCGGCAGGTCGAGCTGGGCCACCGCGCGCGCCTCGGTGAACGGGCGGCCGCCGTAAAGGCCGATGCCGGGGCGGGTCAGCTCAAAGTGGAAATCGGGGCCAAGCAGAATGCCGCCGGTGGCGGAAAGGCTCCGGGGGATGCCACAGCCAGCCGTCAGCTCGCGGAACAGCTTGGCCTGCGCCCGGTTTTGCGGGCTCTCGGGCTCATCGGCGGAGGCGAGGTGAGACATGATAAGCCGCGGCTTGCGGGGCACGGCCACATCGCGCAGCGCCATCCACTCGCCGGGCTCCATGCCGAGCCGGTTCATGCCGGTGTCGAGCTGGATGCCGAAGGGGGCTTGGGGCAGGGCTTCGATGTGGCGGGTGAGCTGGTCGATCGAGTTGATCATCGGGATCAGGTCGAGATCGTTCAGCATGTCGGTGTCGCCGCGCATATGCCCGGAAAACACGTAGATTTCGGGGCCGCGCCCGAGCGCATTGCGAATCGTCGCGCCCTCTTCGGCATGGGCCACGAAGAAGCGCCGTGCGCCTGCATGGGCCAGAGCCCGTGCCACCCGCGCCGCGCCAAGGCCATAGCCATTTGCTTTCACCACGGCACCGGTTTCGGTGCCACTTCCTGACGCAGCATCGAGAGCGGTCCAATTGGCCGCGATAGCGTCTAGATCAATCGTTAACTGCCCGGTTCCCATGAGGCCGGTTTGTGCGGGGGGCGGGGGGCGGCGTCAAGGCGGAAAGCGTGCTGCGGTGCGGCGATCCCGGGTTGTTTGCGCGGCGGCAGCGAAGGCGCGCTTCAGGGTTCGTCCCAATACCGGCGGCGCTCTTGCCACATCTTCTCACCGATCAGGCAATCGTAATGGCCTTGGGCGCGGATGATCTGCGCGGGGGGCGGCAGGCCGGCAATTTCGAGCACGAGCTTCCGGCGCACGGCAGAGGCAAATTCGCTCCATTCGTGCACGGGAATGACGAAGGACCCGGCGCCGCCGATCACGCAGTCACGATAATAGAGATCGAGCCCGCCGATATCCCAAGTGCCGCCGAGCCCTTCGTTGGTCATCAGCGGCAGCCCGTTGATGACGATTCCCTTGGCCAGCGCGGCGTTGCGGGCCGGTTCGACATGGGTGCCCTGATTGTTGGGGCCGTCGCCCGAGACGTCGATCACCCGGCGCAGGCCGGTGAAGGCGTTGCGCTCCATCGAGTCGGCGGCATATTCGATGGCCCCGGAGATGGAGGTGCGGCGCATCCCCCCGGCGAAGGTTTGCGAGAGCGCCTCGGCAAAGGCGCGGGCGTCTTCCGGGGTTTGAATGATCGTCCAGGGGACGATCTCGCGCTGGGTGTAGTTGCCTGCCCATTCCACATAGGTCACGGCGATTGAGCCCAGCAGGCCCGATTGCACTGCCGTCATCACCTCGTCCGACAAGATCGCCTCGGCATAGCCGCGCCGCTGGATCTCGACCTCGTTTGGGGTCATCGAGCGGGAGACATCGACCATGAGGGCGAGTTCGACATCGACTTCGATGGGCTGGGCGGTGGCCGGGGCGGCGAAGGCGGCGAGGGTGAGGATGAGGGCGCGCATGGGGGGATCATGCGGGAGGCGGCGATTCTGGGGAAGGGGGCGCGCGGGTTCGTGAAGTGAGGCTTTATCCCGCGCCCGGCGTTGCGACCGGGCGCGGTTGGTTCTTGCCTGCCTAGAACTGATCCACGCCACCGCCGCCCTGCTGCCAAGGCTGGACGAGGTTGCCGAAGCGGGTGAACTGGCTTTCGAAGCTCAGTTCGACCGTGCCGATCGGGCCGTGGCGCTGCTTGCCGATGATGACCTCGGCCTTGCCGTGCAGCCGGGCCATGCGCTCTTGCCATTCGGCCATCTTGTCGAGTTGATCGTCGGAGGGCTTCTCGCGCTCCACGTAATACTCCTCGCGGAACACGAACATCACCACGTCGGCGTCCTGCTCGATAGAGCCTGATTCCCTGAGGTCGGAGAGCTGCGGGCGCTTGTCATCCCGGCTTTCGACCTGGCGGGAGAGCTGGGAGAGGGCGATGACGGGGATGTTCAGCTCTTTCGCAATCGCCTTCAGGCCCATGGAAATTTCGCCGATCTCCTGCACCCGGTTTTCGGCGGTGCCGCGCAGAAGCTGGAGGTAGTCGACGATGATCAGGTCGAGCCCGTGGGTGCGCTTGAGGCGGCGGGCGCGGGCTGCCACCTGTGAGATCGGCAGGGCGGCGGTGTCGTCGATGAAGAGCGGGCAGGATTCCAGCGCCTTGGCGGCCTCGACGAAGCGGCGGAACTCGGCCTCGTCCATATCGCCCTGACGGATCTTGTGGCTGCTGATCTCGGCGGCTTCGGAGAGAATCCGCGAGGCGAGTTGCTCGGCGCTCATTTCGAGCGAGAAGAAGCCGACAACGCCGCCATCCACTGCGCCCTCGGTGCCATCGGGGCGCATCCCGCGCTTGTAGGCTTTGGCGATGTTGAAGGCGAGGTTGGTGGCCAGCGAGGTTTTACCCATGGAGGGACGGCCGGCGAGGATCAAAAGGTCAGACGGGTGGAGGCCGCCCAGCTTGCGGTCCATGTCATCAAGGCCGGTGGCGATACCGGCAAGGCCGCCCTCACGCTGGTAGGCGGCATTGGCGACGTTCACTGCGTCGGTGACGGCCTTGAGGAAGCTCTGAAAGCCGCTCTCGGTGCGGCCCTGCTCGGACAATTTGTAGAGCGCCTGCTCGGCCTCGACGATCTGGTCTTTTGGCTCGGAGGCCACGTTGATGTCAGAGGCCTTGGCGGCAATGTCGCGGCCCAGCCCCATCAGCTCGCGGCGAATGGCGAGATCATAGACGATCTGGGCGTAGTCGCGCGCGGCAAAGCTGGCCACGGCCACACCGGCGAGCTTGGCCAGATAGGCGGCACCGCCAACCTCTTTCAGCCCCGGCTCATCCTCAAGGTAGCTCTTGAGCGAAACGGGCGTGGCGGCGAGGTTCTTGGCGATCCGCGAGGCGGCAACCTCGAAGATACGGGCATGGAGCGGGTCATAGAAGTGCTCGGGGCCAACCACCATGGCGACACGGTCGAAGATGTCGTTATTGGTAAGGATGGCTCCGAGCAGCTGCTGCTCGGCCTCGATGTTATGCGGCGCAGTCTCCGGCGCCTCCGCCCCTTCCGGCCGGAAAGCTGTGATCTCGTTCATTTTGCTCGATCCCCCTGTGGAGGCAGGTGATAGCCCGATTCCGCCCCATGCGGGTATCTGGAAATCTCTGTGGATAAGAGGTTTGAAACCCTGTGAGGCGTTGTGTCACTCAAGGATGACTTACCATATCTCGCGTGTCGATGCGAGACTTCCCGCAAGATGAGCGATGGACTTGGCTGCGCGACTCAGGCGTTTTTCAGGTTTTATCCCCTGAAATTAATTATCGTTGTCTTCCCGCCACTTGGCCGGATCGTTGAGAAATGCCTCCACCCCATCGAGGGTTTCGGCGTCAAAAGTGCCGCGCTCGCGGGCGACGGCCAGCACATCCCACCAGGTGCAGAGGTGGTGCAGGGTAACGCCGTGGTCGCCCAGCGTCTTCTCGGTTTCGGGGAAGATCCCGTAGTAGAAAATCACCGCCGTGTGGGCGCAGGTGGCGCCGGTTTCGCGGATGGCATCGACGAAGGAGATCTTGGAGCCGCCATCGGTGGTGAGATCCTCCACCAGCAGCACCCGCTCGCCCTCGGCCATCGCGCCTTCGATACGGGCGTTGCGGCCATAGCCCTTAGGCTTCTTGCGCACGTAGCTCATGGGCAGGGCCATCCGGTCGGCCACGAAGGCGGCGAAGGGGATGCCGGCCGTCTCGCCGCCTGCAATGTTATCGAAGGCCTCAAAGCCTGCGTCGCGCATGACCTTTACCACGAGAAAATCCATCAGCGTGGAGCGGATACGGGGGAAGCTGATGAGCTTGCGGCAGTCGATATAGGTCGGCCCCTTGAGGCCGGAGGAATAGGTGAAGGGCTCGCGCTGGTTGAAGTGCACCGCCTCGATTTCCAGCAACATCCCGGCGGCAATGCGGGCGATGGTGGCGTCATCTGGATGTGAGGTGGGGATCATGGCGCGGCTCCTGTCATTTTCTTGCTCATAAATATCCATACGGCCACGCCTGCAACCCACGCGACGCGGGGGGCAGGGCGGGCGTTCAGAGCTCGTCCTCCACCTGCCAGTGCAGCGGGCGGCCCGGATCGAACACCACGACGGGGCCGTTTTCGGTTTCGATCTGCGGGGCGAAGGTGAGGGGCTCGTCGCCCTTGGCCAGCGTGATCGACGCTTCATTGGCGGGCAGGCGGTAGAAGGCCGGGCCGTTGAGCGAGGTGAAGCCCTCCAGCTTGTCCAGCGCGCCAGCCTCCTCGAAGAGCTCGGCAAGGCAGCTCATGGTAACTGGGGCGGAAAACACACCGGCGCAGCCGCAGGGGCTTTCCTTGTCGGTGGCGAGGTGGGGGGCGCTGTCGGTGCCGAGGAAGCAGCGCTCGAAGCCCGAGGTGGCCAGCTCGGCAAGGGCCTCGCGGTGCTTTTCGCGCTTGACCACCGGCAGGCAGTAGTAATGCGGGCGGATGCCGCCGACGAGCATGTGGTTGCGGTTGATCATCATGTGGTGCGTGGTGATCGTGGCGCCGAGGTCATCGCCACCATCGCGCAGATAGGCGGCGGCATCGGCGGTGGTGATATGCTCCATCACCACTCGCAGGCCCGGGGTGGCGCGGCGCAGCGGGTCGAGCACCGTGTCGATGAACACCGCCTCACGGTCGAAGATATCGACGTCGTGGGTGGTAACCTCGCCGTGCATGCAGAGCGGCATGCCGATCTCGGCCATCTTCTCCAGCACCGGGCGCACCTTGTCGAAATCGCGCACGCCGGAGGCGGAGTTGGTGGTGGCACCCGCCGGATAGAGCTTTACCGCCTTGACCAGCCCTGTGGCATGGGCGACTGCCACATCCTCAGGGTCTGTCTCTTCGGTCAGGTAAAGCGTCATCAGCGGCTCGAAGAGGCCAACGCCGGGCGCGGCGGCGAGGATGCGCTCGCGGTAGGCCATGGCATCGGCCATCGTGACCACGGGGGGCACGAGGTTGGGCATGATGATGGCGCGCGAGAAATGGGCGACGGTTTCGGGGAGCACGGCTTTGAGCATCGCGCCGTCGCGCAGGTGCAGGTGCCAATCATCGGGGCGGCGGATCGTGAGGCGCTTAGTCATGGCGCAGGCATAGCGCGGACGGGGCACGGGCACCAGAGGCGCGCGGGCTGGCTCAGTTGAGCGAAATGCGGAAGTCGCCGGTGCTGTCGTAGGTGTAGCGCAGCCAGGAGGCGGCGATGCCGAGCGGCACGGAGGTGCCCCGGGGCTGGACCCAGTTCATCCCGTGCGGGCTGAGCTGGAGCGAGCGGAACTCGGTCGGCAAGGATTGCGAGCCGGGGCAGGCGGAGGAGCTGAAGTAAATCGGCTGGGTGGTGCGGTTCTTGATCGCGCCGAGGCCGTTGGGCACCTGGCTGTCCCAGATCGCAAGGCTCTCGGCCTCGCCGACATCGCCGCAGAGCGCGCGCATATCGGCTTCACTCTTGCCGTGCAGGGCGCGGTAGAAGCCGACCATGTTGGACACGAGATCTTCCGCCGAGAAGCCGGAATCTGTGAGCACGCGCCAGACCCAGCGGTTCTGGTAGCTCTCGAAGGCGAGCGATTCGGAGAGGAAGATGGTGTAGGCGACATGCACCAGCATCGCAGAGGAGAGGCCGCGTTTGACGATCCATTGGCGGGTGTTCAGCGGCAACTGGATGTGCCGGTTGCCCATCCGCTGGGTGTAGCTGATGAGGAAGGCGGGCGAGCTGTTGAGATAGATGTTGGAGCTGGAGTTGGCTGGCCAGTCGTTGTGGCCTGCCTTCAGGCGGGTGAGCAGGCCCGCCGCCCCGGTGCCATTGGCGTGACCCCAGTCGATCCAGCCACAGCGGCAGGTGTAGGAGAGACGCCGGAAGCCGTTGGCGTCGGGGTGTATGTCGGCGCGGTCGGTCATGACGGTTCATTCAGGAATGGGAGAAGATGAGGGCGGCGCGGCAGCCCTCGTCGGTGCAGGTGCCGCGCCCGCTGAGAAGCACCTCGCCGTCGAGTCGGCAGAGCAGCACTGGCCAGTCGTCGGTGCGGCCCGGTTCGGGCGTGTGGCCCAGCTCGGCGCAGCGCTGGCCAATGGCGGTTATCAGATCTGGCAGTTCCGTGTAGCGTCCGGGCGGGGTGGTGAAGGGCACCGTGAGGCTGCGTAGCATGGCCCCATCGGCGGCGGTCTCTTCGGGCTTGCCACTGGCATCAGCGCCCGTGGGCAGGCCGAAGGCGAGTGCCGCCTGTTCAAGCGGATCGGGCCGAAGGGTGAACCAGCCGAGCGCAAGGGCGAGGAGCACGAGCGCTGCGACGGTCAGAAGACGGGAAATATTCATCTTATCAACATATTTGGCGCACAAGGCGGCAAGGCAATACGGGCACTATGTGCGTAAGCCGTTGATTTGACAAGCTGACCGAGGAGGCGGGCGGCGGGGTGCGCCCGGATTTTTGCTGCAACGCGGCATTCTCGGGGTGCTACATGCTTGTGCATTGATGCCTTAACCATGCAAAAAAGGAAAAATATAAGCCCTGCGACCAGATGGAGCCTTTTCGCGGGTGCAGCAATCGCATAGGTTGGACGCGAGGGAAGCCTTCCGCACACGGCAGGTTTCGGGCGGTCTGCATCGCAGGCTTGCCGACGAGAAAGTGGACCAACCGATCTTTCGGAGCACAAGGCCCCGAGAGGAAAGGACAAAGAGGATAGACCGATGAGGCATGCAATCACTGCAATCGACATGTGGCGCAACGGCGTTGTGCTCTGGAGCTCGATGGTGGAGACGCAGGTTGATATCGCGCGGGCGAGCTTTGGTATGATGGATTTCTGGCCGGGCAGCCCGGCGGAGCTTCTGGCAGGGCCCTTTGGGGTGACGCAAAAGCCGAAGCCTGCTGCCAAGGCCAAGCCGGCGGCCAAGGTGAAACCTGCGGCCAGGGCAAAAGCGGCCCCGGCGGCAAAGGCCAAGGGCGAAGTCGTGCAGCTGGGCGGGGAGGCCGCAGCCAAGACTGCGCCCAAGGCGCCCGCCGCGAAAGAGCCTGCGGCGAAGGCAGCGCCTGCCAGAAAGCCTGCGGCGAAGAAAGCAACGGCAAAGGCGGCACCGGCAAAGGCTCCTGCAGCAAAGACCGCACCGGCGAAGACGGCAGCTGCCAAGACTGGCACCGCGAAGGCTCCCGCCGCGAAACCTGCGGCAACGAAGGCTGCAACAGCAAAGACCGCGACGCCGAAACCGGCCACGGCGAAGCCTGCTGCGCCCAAACCGGCGAGCGCAAAGACCACGGCAAAGCCCGAGCCGAAGGCGGCTGAGGCTGCGCCGAAGCCCGCCACCAAGGCGGCCCCGAAACCCGCCGCAAAGCGCAAGCCCGCTGCTCGGAAGGCGCCTGCCAAGGCAGTGACTGCAAAGGCCAAGCCGGCGGCCCCCAAGCCCGCCGCGAAAGCCGAAGCTGCGAAGCCTGCGCCTGAAGTGAAGGCTGAGGCACCCAAGCCCACGCCCGAGGTGAAGGCGGAAGCGCCGAAGCCGGAGGCCAAGGTTGATGAGGCTCCGAAGGCTGCGGCAAATGCGGCTGCGCCGAAGGCCGAAACCTCCGAAGCCGAGCAGAAACCTGCGCAGCGGACGAGCGGCAAGCCCAAGATCTCTCTCGCGCCGGACTTTGAGCCACGCTGAGGCCGGATTTCGGGGGGCGGGCAGCGCAAGGCTCTGACCTCAAGCAAACGACGAGGGCCCGATTGGCGGGCCTTCGAACCCCCGGAGACCTGCCGTGTATCCCAATTTTTATGCTCCCAACGCCTCGCAATGGCCCGCGCTCTCACAGGTCAGGCCCGAGCGGTTGGCGCTGGAGGTTTGGGCAACCGGGCTTCAGGCGGCATGGCTTGTGGCCGAGAGCCACTCTGTCATCTCGCACCGGGTGATGGGGTTCTCGGGGCTGGAGCCGCGCGGACGCGATGAGGTTCAGCGGATGTTCGTGGAAAAGAGCACCGCGTTTTCGGCGGCGGCCATTGCGGGTGCGATGCTGGCGATGAGCGGGCGGCGACCAGATGAGATTTGGCGGGCCATGATGCACCCGCTGCGCCACACAACGGCGCGCAACCTGCGGCGGCTGGGCCGCATCCGCAACCTCCACGGTGGCCAGCGCCGTGCCGCCCGCGCACGGCTTGCCGCCGGACTCTCACGGCAGGCGGAAGCCTCCCAGGCGTAAAGCCGGGAAGGCGCGTGCATAAGCGAAACTACTGCGGTTCTTGTGAGGTGGGTCAGCCGCGTGAGCTGCGGGTGCGGAGCCGCGCGAGGCGCCCCTCCTCGACGCGAAGCATCTCGGCCTCGCCTTCTTCGTCCTCAAACCACTCATCGGGCGGCAACCGGGAAAGCCCCGGCATGCGCAGGTAAACGACACTTGGGCCATCGCCCTTTGTGCGGTTTTGGGGATCTGAAGGGTCATCCGGTTTTGACATGCCGCACCTTAGCACGAAACGATGAAGAATTCCTTGTGGCTTGGTCATCTGGAATCGGCGGAGTAGGGTTTAGGTAACACTTCTGCCGGGGGATGATCTCAGATGGGTTTTGCGACGCGATTTTCGGCGCTTCCAGCCGCGCTGGTTTTGCTGGCCGCGCCCGCGTTGGCGGCATGCCCGGAGCCGGGTGATCTGGCAAGCGGCATTGCCATGCGGGACGACAGCGGCGGCGTCACCGTTTTTCGCCCGGGGCCAGCGCCGGGTGAGGTGACTGAGACCACGCTTTTTGATGACAACACCGGCTTTTTCTTGCGCTCGGCGGGCGGCTTGCTGGTGCGTGAGACCCACGCGTTGGAAAACGGCGCGCCGGTGGAGGACACGGTGGTGACCACCCAGCTTGAGGAGCCGGGCAGGGCTTTCCCGGTGGCCGAGGGGCGGCGGGTGGAGCTTGGCGGCACCGAGCGGGATGCAGGCGGTGCGGAGCGGTCACTTTCGGTGGTGATCGAAACCTCGCTGCGGCGCCGGGTGCTTTACGGCGACTGCGCGGTGGAGGTTATTCCGGTGCGTTTGACCTATGCCTACGAGGACAAGGCCGCGGAGGTCGAGTTTTTGGATTATTTGCCGGAGTTTGGTATTTCGCTGTTCCTTGGCTCTGGCGGCGCCGGGCAGGCGCCGGATATTTACCGGGTCGTTGAGATATTCAAGGCCCCGCCTCAATAGCTCTCCTCGCAGGTGCGGCGTAAATCCTGAAAATTCTCTGCATTGCAGCACGCGCAACCCGGGCATGCGGGATTGTCTGTGGTGGATCAGTCACTTGAGGGCTTATGTTGCATGGCAAGGGAGGAAGCCGATGAGAAAAACAGTTCCAGGAGGTTTCCAGATGGCAACGCAAGCAACCGACGTTCAATATTCCCGCCCCAGCTTCATGGCGCGAGTGGGAGCCGGGTTTGACCGGGTTCTTTCCGCTCTCGTGTCTTTGGCCGAGGCAAACCCGCGCATGAAAGCCGTGTCGCGCCTGAGCGCGATGAGCGACGAAGAGCTCGCCGCCCGTGGCCTGAAGCGCGAAGATATCGTGCGCCACGTGTTCCGCGACATCTACTACGTCTGAATTCGTCGCCGCGGGGCGCAAGTGCGCCCTACGAAAAGATAGGCCCCGCCGCAGGGCGGGGAGGCACGTTCCGGATGGGACGGATGCAAGAGGGGCTGCCGTTTATTCGGCGGCCTCTTTTCGTTTTAGCGGCTCAGGCAGGCTGCGGCCCTCTTCCCGAAGGGCGGCCTTGGCGGCCTCATAGGCGTTGCGCAGGCGGGGCCAGTCGAAGCGCGCAAGCGCGGCGCGGGCGGCGATGCCGGTGAGCCAAGGCCGCTCGGCGGCGTCGAGCCCGGTGACGAGGCGGCGGAGCCACGGCCCGTGACGGTGCCGGTCGCGCCAGAGGCGGGCAAAGCCGGCGGGGGTCAGCTTGCCCCGCAGGGCGGCGCGCAGCAGGGGTTCGAGCACGCCCATATCATCCAGCTCGGTATCGAGCTTGTTGCTCAGCCAACGGGTGCGGAGCTTGTGGATGTTGGGGGCCTCGAAGAGCGAGGCGTGCATTGCGTCACGGGCAAAGTCGGGGTTGTAGATGACAAAGGCGCTTTCGGCGGCTTCGAGCATGTCGGGCGCATAGCCGTAGCGCGAGGTGAAATCGGTGCGCCGCATCTCGGGATAGCGGCTTTCCCATTCGGTGCGGGCCGGGTCCAGCGTGGCCAGGGGGCGCAGCAGGACCGAGGTCGAGAAGGGGGCGGCGACCGAAAAGGCAGCCGCTGCATAGCCGCAGGGTCCGCAGCCATAGAAGACCACGCGATCGAACTCGTCGAAGAAGCCTTCGTCGATCAACCCGTCGAAGTAGTCAAACACCTCCTGAGCGCGAAAGAACCCGTCTGTCTCGGAGTAGAGGCAGAGCTGGGAGCAGCCGTCGCGCCCGGCGATCTGGAGGCCATAGGGCAGGCCGCCCTGTCCTTCATCGCGGATCGTCTCGGCCATCTCGAAGGTCACGAGGAGGGTTTCGCCATCCTCGGTGAACAGCGCGCCGTGATCGTCGCCCAGACGCAGGTGGACGCCGTGCTCGGCGCCATGTGCGTCGAGTGTCACGCGCCAGCGGGCGCGGCGGGTGGTTTCAGTATCTTGGGTCATGGCAGCCCCGGCGCACCCCACGTGCGCTTCCCGGGACTAACCATAAGTCCTTCGCGAGGCGGAATCCATCGCCTCGGTGTGCTGTTGACGAATGAGCTCTAGAAGAACGCCTGCAGCCCGGTTTGTGCACGCCCGAGGATCAATGCGTGGATGTCGTGCGTGCCCTCATAGGTGTTCACGGTTTCGAGGTTGGCGGCGTGGCGCATGACCTGAAACTCCTCGGAAATCCCGTTGCCGCCGTGCATGTCGCGCGCGATGCGGGCGATTTCCAGCGCCTTGCCGCAGTTGTTACGCTTCATCAGCGAGATCAGCTCGGGCGGGCAGCCATCGCCATCAAAGAGCTGGCCCGCGCGCAGGGCGCCTTGCAGGCCAAGCGCGATCTCGGTTTGCATGTTGGCGAGCTTGAGCTGGAAGAGCTGGGTGCCTGCGAGGGGTTTGCCGAATTGCTTGCGATCCAGCCCGTATTGCCGTGCGGCGTGCCAGCAGAACTCGGCGGCGCCCATCGCCCCCCATGCAATGCCGAAGCGGGCGCGGTTGAGGCAGCCGAAGGGGCCGGAGAGGCCCTCGGCGTTGGGCAGCAGGGCATCTTCGCCGACCTCGACGTTGTCCATGACGATCTCGCCGGTGACGGAGGCGCGCAAGCTGAGTTTGCCGCCGATCTTGGGGGCGGAGAGGCCTTTCATGCCCTTTTCGAGCACGAAGCCGCGGATCTTGCCGCCGTGCTCTTCGGATTTGGCCCAGACCACGAAGACATCGGCGATGGGGCTGTTGGAGATCCACATCTTGGAGCCGTTGAGGGTGTAGCCCGTGGCGGTTTTGGTGGCGCGGGTCTTCATGCCGCCGGGGTCGGAGCCTGCATCGGGCTCGGTGAGGCCGAAGCAGCCGATGAGTTCGCCCGAGCAGAGGCCGGGGAGGTACTTGCGGCGCTGCTCCTCGGAGCCATAGGCGTTGATCGGGTGGATCACGAGGGAGCTTTGCACCGACATCATCGAGCGGTAGCCCGAATCGATGCGCTCCACCTCGCGGGCGATGAGGCCGTAGGAGGTGTAGGAGGCGCCAAGCCCGCCGTATTCCTCGGGGATGGTGACGCCAAGCAGGCCGGCCGCGCCCATAAGCGGAAAGAGCTCGGGCGCAACGGCGGCGTCGCGGTAGGCCTCGATGATGCGGGGGGCCAGCTCGGCTTGGGCAAATTGGGCGGCGGCGCGGGAGAGCATCCGCTCGTCTTCACCAAGCTGGTCGTCGAGGCGGAAGGGGTCTTCCCAGGTGAATGTGGCTTTGTCTGACATGATGGCTCCCTCCCGGTGGTTCGCTGCGCAAGGTAACGGATTGGGCGGCGAGGGGAAGGGGGTGCGGAACGCTGTTTCGCGTGGCGGACGTTGTGCCGCGCAGGCGGGGCGGCGCAAGTCGCCGCCCACCGCTAGGGCGCCCTATGCTGGGCAGCCGGCGGTGAGCGGGAAAATCGGCGCTACTTCACGGTGATCGGCAGCTCCGCAATCGGCGTGTTATCGGCGTGGAGCACGTATTTCAGCACGTAGTCGCCGGGCGCATCGGGAAGCTTGAGCCGGAGCGGAGAGCCCGATTTCGTGTAGCTGTAGGCGGTGTAGGTGCCGCCCGCCGCTGGGTAGATGGCGATGTAATCCTGCCGGTTGTCCGGCCCTTCCCACTGCACCATGAGCTCACCGCCGGCCATGGCCTCGCCCTGCGGGGTGAGCGTGGCCGTAGAGGGGGTGACGGTGATGGGCACCTCGGCGATCGCGCCGCGCCCGACGTTGAGGATATAGCGCACCACGTAGTTGCCGGGGGTGGGCGGCACTGTCATTTCAGCGGGGTTGCCGCTGGAGGTGTAGGCATAGTCGAAATAGGTGCCGCCCGTTGCAGGGAAGATGGCGATATAGTCGTTGCGGTTGTCCGGCCCGGCCCATTCCACTTGCAGGGTGCTGCCGATGGAGGCTTCGGGCGGGACGGTGAGGGTGGCCGAGGTGGGAGAAACTTCGACCGGCACGCTTGTCAACTCCTTGTGGTCCACGTTTTGCACATAGGCGATGCGATACTTGCCGGGCTCCGCAGGCACTGTCAGGTCGAGCGGGGAACCTTCGTTGGTGTAGGTGTACTCGGCGTATCTGCTTTCGCCCTCGGGGAAGATGGCGATGAAGTCGTTGCGATCATCCGGGCCGGTCCAGCTGACTTTGACGGTGCCGCCTGCGGGAAGCTCGGCTGGGGGCGAGATAGAGGCGCTGACGGCGGTGACTTCCACCGGAACGCTGGTGAGTTCGGTGCGGTCCACGTTTTGCACATAGGCGATGCGGTATTTGCCGGGCTCTGCGGGCAGCGTGAGGTCGAGGGGGGAGCCCTCTCTGGTGTAGGTGTACTCGGCGTAGCGGTCTTCGCCCTCCGGGAAGATGGCGATGAAGTCGTTGCGATCATCCGGTCCTTCCCAGCCGACCTTGACCGTGCCGCCTGCGGGCAGCTCTGCGGGTGGGGTGATGGAAGCGCTGACGGCGGTGACTTCCACCGGAACGCTGGTGAGTTCGGTGCGGTCCACGTTTTGCACGTAGGAGATACGATACTTGCCGGGAGCCGAAGGCAGCGTGAGGTCGAGGGGGGAGCCCTCTCGGGTGTAGGTGTATTCGGCGTAGCGGTCTTCGCCTTCCGGGAAGATGGCGATGAAGTCGTTGCGATCATCCGGGCCTTCCCAGCCGACCTTCACGGTGCCGCCTGCGGGAAGCTCTACGGGCGGCGTGATGGAGGCGCTGACGGCGGTAACTTCGACCGGCACTGTGGCAAGGATCGTGCGATCCTGATTCATGACATAGCGCAGCTCATAGCGGCCGGGTTCGGCGGGCAGCTGGAGGTCGAGCGGCGAACCTTCGCGGGTGTAGGTGTAGGCCTCGTATTTGGTGCCGCTGTCGTCCGCGCGGGCGATGGTGATGTGGTCGTTCCGGTAGTCCGGTCCGGTCCACCGCACCTGCACGTTGCCACCGGCAGGCAAGCTTTCTGGCGGGGTGACACTGGCGTCGACAGGGGTGATCTCGATGGGCCGGGTTGCAAGCACCTTGTTGCCGTCGCGCAGGATGTAGCGCAGCTCGTAGCTGCCCGGCTCGGGGGGCATTTGCAGATCGAGCGGGGAGCCGTCGTGGATGTAGGTATAGTTGATCTGGTTGCCATTGCCGGGGATGCCGACGGTGATGGTGTCATTCTTGCCTTCGGGGCCCGTCCAGCGCACCGGGATCGTGTCGCCTGCGGCGGCTGTGGCTGCGGCATCCAGCGTGGCGGCGGGCTTGTATTCGGGCAGTTCGACGGTGACCGTCTTGTTGACGGAGCCAACACCCACCACCGCCTCGGCGCTGGCCTCATCGGCGGGGCGCATCACGGTGACGCGGTATTCGCCCTTCTCCAGCTCTGCGGTGAAGCCATCGACATTGAGCGGGCCTTCCACCAGCGCATCGCCCCGGTAGAGATCCCAGACCAGCGGGTCGGAAATGCGGGGGCCGTGCTTGCCGTCGGTGGCCTGAAACTTCACCCGCACGGGTGGGGCGGGGAAGATGACGGTGACGGTTTGGGTGCCGGGGGTGACGGTGAAGGTGGCGCTGCGGGTGAGCTCATCGGAGGGGCGGGTGGCGGTGACGTCGTAGATGCCCTCTTCGAGCGGCAGAGTTGGAGCGGGCTCAAGGATGGTGCCGCCCATGGGAATGCCGTTGCTGGTGATCTCCCAAGCCAGCGTTTCGGAGATGAAGCTGCCGCCTTCGCCCGCCGTGGCGCGGAAACGGACCTCGTGGGTTTCGGGCTCGGGCTCCGGCGCGGGTTCGATATCGACCACGGCGACCATGGCGGTGGCCAGCTCGGCAGCGTTGGAGGCCTCGATGAACTGGCCGCCGGTTTCATCGGCGATGCATTGCATCTGGCGCAGGGCCTCGGCCTCGGAGACGTCGAAGCCGACGACATGGGCGGTGAAATCCACCCCGGCCTGCTCCAGCGCGGCGGCAGCGGCGCAGGGATCGGGATCGCAGGTTTCGATGCCGTCGGAGACGAGGATGACGGTGGCCTTTTCTTCCGTGTATTTAAGCGCTTCGGCGGCTTGGCGCACGGCCTCGGTCATCGGGGTTTTGCCCTTGGGCGAGACACCGTTGACCGCGCTTTGGATGGCCGGTTTGGTGCCGGTGCCGGGCTGCACGACAGTTTCGATATCGCTGCAATCGCCCTTGCGGCGGTGGCCGTAGAGGGTGAGGCCAAGCTCCTGATCGTCGGGGATGGTGCCAAGCACGGTGCCGACCACCTCCTGCGCGATTGTGATCTTGGCCTTGCCGTCGATCTGGCCCCACATCGAGCCGGACCCATCCATAACCAGAATCGCCCGGGGGCGCTCCTGTGCCGTGGCGGCGGCTGCAAAAAGGGTGCACAGGCAAAGGGTTATCGCGCGAAGCATGGGTAATGGCCTCTGTGTCAAAATGAATTGCCCCAGAGTTAAGCACGGGTCGTCGCTTGCAGCAAATTGACCTTGCAGCGGGGGCGGGCCACAAGCGGTGGATGACAGACCTTCCCACCCGCACCAACTGGCCGCTCGTCACCCTGCTTTACCTTCTGGGTCTGCTAGCGGCGGGGCATTTTGCCAAGGTTGCGCTGACGCTGGGGGCGCTGGGCACGCGCTATCCGGAGGCGGGCGGGGCGCTGCCGTTGGCGGTGTCGATGACCTCGGTGGCCGGGGTGATCTTTGGCGCGACGGCGGGCATCGTTGTGGCCCGCTTCGGGGCGCGGCGGGTGCTGATTGCGGCAATCGTGGGCGGCGTGGCGCTGGGCGCGGCGGAGGCGCTGCTGCCCACCTTCGGGCTGTTTTTGGCGCTGCGCTTGGCCGAGGGGTTTGCCCATTTGGCTATCGTCGTGGCCGCGCCGACGCTGATGGCCGCAAGCTGCACCCCGGCCCATCGCGGCGCGGTGATGGGGCTTTGGGGCACCTTCTTCGGGATCGGGTTTGCGCTGATGTCGGTGTTGGAAATGGATTTGGGAACAGGTCTTTACTGGGCGCATGCGGCGTTTCTGGCCGTGGTGGGTGGGGCGCTTGTGCCGCTGCTGCCGCGCGCCGTGGGGCGCGGGCCGGCGGCGGCCGAGGGCTGGCTGGCGCGGCATGTGGCGATTTACACCAGCGCCCGCCGCTTTGCCCCGGCGCTGATGTTCTTCTGGCACGCGATGATGTTCATGGCCCTCATCACCTTCCTGCCGGAGTTCCTTGGCACGTGGACCGCGCCGCTGCTGCCGCTGGTCGCGCTGGTGGGCACCTTCTGGGCCGGGGCGGCGACGCGGCGGATTGCACCGCAAAGGCTGGCGCTAGTGGCCTTCGCTGCCGGGGCGGCGCTGATGGTGCTGTTCTACCTGCTCCCGGGCGTGCGGCTGGCGCTTGCCGTGCCGATGCTGCTGGCCTTCGGGGCAGTTCCCGGCGCGGCCTTCGCCGCCGCGCCGTTGCTCAACCCCGACCCGGCCGATACCGCCCGCGCCAACGGGGCCATCGCGCAGTTCGGCAACATCGGCACCGCGCTCACCATCCCGATTTTCTCGCTCGCGCTGGATGCGGGCCTCGGCGGCATGGCGGTGCTGGTGGTGGGGCTTTCGCTCGCCGCGATGTTGGCGGTCTGGTTGATTTTCGCTCGCGTCAGCCCTTCGGCGGAAGCAGGGTGATGGTGGTTTTGGCCGCCCGCCGCCGCAGCGCGTAAACCTCTGCAAATTCAGGGTCTTCTGCCCAAGCGCGGGCGGCTTCGGCGGAGGGGAAGGCGAGCAGGACGGAGGCTGGGGGGCCGCCGCCATTGTCTTCCAGCACCTCGCAGTTTGGCCCGCCTGCGATCATCTGGCCGCCATGCTTTTGCACCGGCTCGAAGCCGCGTTCGCGATATTGCTGCATCATCTCCGGGTCTGTCACTTCGATCTGGACGGTAACGTAGTGGGTCATGGTCTCTCCTCTGGTTGCGGCCAGAGTGCCGTGCCGGGGTGCCGTGCAAAATTGCTCGGATCGGCAAGGGGGCTGTGCAATATTGCAAGGGCACGGCAGGGCGGGGCTGAGGGAGAATTGCCAGATGCTGGAGTGGAACGACCTGCGCTTGGTGCTGGAACTGGCGCGCGCCGGAAGCCTTTCGGGTGCGGCGCGGGTGCTGGGCATCAACCACGGCACGGTATCGCGGCAGCTGGCGCGGCTGGAGGCGCGCGCCGGGCGGCGGTTCTTCGAGCGGCTGCCCGAAGGGGTGCGCCTGACGGCAGAAGGGGCCGCGGCGGCCGCGCGGGCGGAGGCAATGGAGGCGGAGGCCATTGCGCTCGATCTCGAACTCGCAGCCCGGGCCGGGGAAGGCGGCGTGCTGCGGGTGACGGTGCCGCCGCTGGTGGCGGACAACGCCTTTGCCGAAGACATCGCCCTTTGGCAGGCCGAGCACCGCGCCATGGAGCTGCACATCCTTGGCGACAACCGCATCCTCGATCTCCACCGGCGCGAGGCGGATGTGGCGATCCGGGTGAGCCACGCCCCTGCCGAGAGCCTGTGGGGCCGGAAGATCACCGACCAACGCGCCGCACTCTATGCCAGCGAAGGGTTCATAAAGCGTTACCAAGAGGCTCTCGGCGGGGCCGGACCGCTCCCCGTTGTTGGCTTCACCGCTTGGGACGCGCCGGTGGCCAAGAGTATTCAGGTGCGTTTTCCCAATGCTGTGCTCGCCACGCTCTGCGATGACATGATGGCGGCAGTAAGCCTTGTCAAACAGGGGATCGGGCTGACGCGGATGCCCTGCTTCATGGAGGGTGAAGGGCTGCTGCGGGTGCCCGGCACGCCGCTGGTGCCTTATATGCCAATCTGGGCGCTGACCCATCCGGAGCTGAGGCACGCGCCGCTGGTTTCGGGCTTTCTGCGCTTCATCGCGCGCCGATTTGCCAGCCGCGCCGCTCATTACCTCGGAGAAGAGTGAATCCTTGTCAGCATGTTTACGGAATGTTCTCACTTTTATGTTGGCCTGAGGCGGACGGTGCTCTATCTCTTGGCCTTGTGAACCGCCGGGGGTGACATGGCCGAGTTGAAGTATATCGAAGTGCGGGGGGCGCGAGAGCATAACCTCAAGGGGATCGACGTGGATATTCCGCGCGACGAGCTTGTGGTGATTACTGGGCTGTCTGGCTCTGGCAAATCGAGCCTCGCGTTTGATACCGTCTATGCCGAGGGGCAGCGGCGGTATGTTGAAAGCCTGAGTGCCTATGCCCGGCAATTCCTTGATATGATGGAAAAACCTGATGTGGATCACATCAGCGGCTTGAGCCCGGCGATTTCGATTGAGCAGAAGACCACCTCGAAGAACCCGCGTTCGACCGTGGGGACGGTGACGGAGATTTATGACTATCTCCGGCTGCTCTTTGCCCGTGCCGGAACGCCCTATTCCCCGGCCACCGGCCTGCCGATCGAGGCGCAGCAGGTGCAGGACATGGTGGACCGTGTCATGGCCATGGAGGAGGGCACGCGGGCTTACCTGCTGGCCCCGATCGTGCGGGACCGAAAGGGGGAATATCGCAAGGAATTCCTTGAGTTACGCAAGCAGGGCTTTCAGCGGGTGAAGGTCGACGGGGCCTTTCATGAGCTGGATGATGCGCCCAAGCTCGACAAGAAATATCGCCATGACATTGACGTGGTGGTTGACCGGATCGTGGTGAAGGAAGGGATCGAGACGCGGCTGGCGGATTCGTTCCGCACGGCGCTGGATCTGGCGCAGGGCATCGCGATTTTGGAAACCGCGGTGAAAGAGGATGAGGAGCCGGAGCGCTTTACCTTCTCCGAGAATTTTGCCTGTCCTGTCAGTGGCTTCACCATCCCCGAGATCGAACCGCGGCTGTTTTCGTTCAACGCGCCCTTCGGGGCCTGTCCGGAGTGTGACGGGCTTGGGGTGGAGCTGTTCTTTGACGAGCGGCTGGTGGTGCCTGACCAGGCGCTGAAGATTTATGACGGGGCGTTAGCGCCTTGGCGGAAGGGCAAGAGCCCTTATTTTCTTCAGACAATTGAGGCGATTGCCAAGCACTACGAGTTTGACAAGAACACGGTGTGGAAGGATCTGCCGGCGCATGTGCAGCAGGTTTTTCTCTACGGATCGGGCGAAGAAGAGATCAAGTTTCGCTATGATGAGGGCGGTCGGGTTTATGAAATTTCCCGGCCTTTCGAGGGGGTTATCCCCAATATGGAGCGGCGCTACCGGGAGACCGACAGCAACTGGATCCGCGAGGAGTTTGAGCGGTTTCAGAACAACCGGCCGTGCGGGGCCTGCGGGGGCTACCGGCTGAGGGAAGAGGCGCTGGCGGTTAAGATCGCGGGCGACCATGTGGGGCAGGTGGTTCAGCTCTCGATCCGCGAGGCGCTGGAGTGGATCGACGCCGCGCCGAAGAAGCTGAGCAAGCAGAAGAACGAGATTGCCAAGGCCATTTTGAAGGAAATCCGCGAGCGTCTCGGATTCCTGAATAACGTTGGTTTGGAGTATCTTACGCTGTCACGTTCAAGTGGAACATTAAGTGGCGGCGAGAGCCAGCGGATCCGGCTGGCCTCGCAGATCGGCTCGGGGCTCACAGGCGTGCTCTATGTGCTCGACGAGCCCTCCATTGGCTTGCACCAACGCGACAACGGGCGGCTGCTGACGACGCTGAAGAACCTGCGTGACCAAGGCAACACTGTGATCGTGGTGGAGCATGACGAAGAGGCGATCCGCGAGGCGGATTATGTCTTCGATATCGGCCCGGGGGCGGGCGTGCATGGTGGCGAGGTCGTGGCGCATGGCACTCCTGCGGAGATTGCGGCGAATCCGAAGTCGGTCACCGGGGAGTATCTCAGCGGAAAGCGAGAAATTCCTGTGCCCACCGAACGTAGAAAGGGCAACAAGAAGAAGCTGACGGTGAAGAAGGCCAGCGGCAACAACCTCAAGGATGTGACCGTTGATTTCCCGCTGGGGAAATTCGTTTGTGTTTCGGGGGTTAGCGGGGGTGGTAAATCCACGCTGACGATAGAGACGCTGTTCAAGACGGCCTCAATGCGGCTGAACGGCGCGCGCCAGACGCCTGCGCCCTGCGAGACGATCAAGGGGCTGGAACTGCTGGATAAGGTGATTGATATCGACCAGCGGCCCATCGGGCGGACGCCGCGAAGCAATCCAGCGACTTATACCGGGGCCTTCACCCCGATCCGTGATTGGTTTGCCGGTCTGCCGGAGGCGAAGGCGCGGGGATACAAGCCGGGGCGCTTTTCTTTCAACGTAAAAGGGGGGCGGTGCGAGGCGTGTCAGGGGGATGGGGTCATCAAGATCGAGATGCACTTTTTGCCCGATGTCTATGTGACCTGCGAGACCTGTCAGGGTGCCCGGTATAACCGGGAGACGCTGGAAATTCGGTTTAAGGGCAAGAGCATAGCGGATGTTCTTGATATGACCGTCGAAGACGCGCAGGAGTTTTTCAAGGCGGTGCCGAGCATCCGTGAGAAGATGGATGCGCTGGTGCGGGTTGGTTTGGGCTACATCAAGGTCGGCCAGCAGGCGACGACGCTCTCTGGCGGTGAGGCGCAGCGGGTGAAGCTGAGCAAGGAACTCGCCAAGCGGAGCACCGGGCGGACGCTGTATATCCTTGATGAGCCGACGACCGGCTTGCACTTTGAGGATGTGCGCAAGCTGTTGGAAGTGCTGCATGAATTGGTGGATCAGGGCAACTCGGTGGTGGTGATCGAGCACAACCTCGATGTCATCAAGACCGCCGACCACATCATTGATATTGGCCCCGAGGGCGGCGATGGCGGGGGCACTGTGGTGGCCACGGGCACGCCGGAACAGGTGGCCGAGGTGGAGGCAAGCCATACCGGGCGATACCTTAAGGAAATGCTTGCGGCGAAGCGGGTGGCGGCGGAATGAGCAGGGCCACAACCCATGCACAAGTGATGCACATCCCATAACTCTGAGCTTGCGCACGGTTGGCGCGGGTTTTGGCGTTAATGTGCGGCTTCTCTGGGTTTGCTTGATCTTAATTGATCGTCAGGGGATGGCGTGGTTGGTTTTGGTGCGTGGCGTCCTGCAGCCGCTCCCGGGATCCACACCCTCGGGCTATGCGGCTATCAACCCGGAGGTATGCCGCCGCTCAAAGGAAGGTGCCGGTTATTGCGCCGGAGTGGCGGGCGTGGCGCGTAGGTAGTAGCTGCGGAGCATGGCCGCGAGAGTGGCGAGCGCGCCGAGGGCCGCGAAGAGGGCAACATCGGTGTGGGTGCCCCAATCCTTTATCGCGATGGCAGCCAGGGCCCAGGCGAGGGCAAGCGCGTAGGTTGGGTGCGGGCGCAAGGTGAGCAGGGCGGTAAGGCCAACCACCAGCGCGCCGGTGATGCAGGCGAAGGCCCATGCGGTTTGGCCCATCCAAAGGCCGAACCCGGCTGCGGTGATACCGAGGGAGGCGAAGCTGGCGGCGGTGAGCCAACCCGCGAAGAGGCCGAGGGGCGCACCGAGCAGCCAACTGTCGTGGGAGGGTGCGCGGGCGGCGGTGCCGAGGGCGAGGATCAGCATCACGAAGATCAGCACGGTGGCCCAGATGGGCGAGAGGGTTGCCGTGTAGAGCCAGAAGGTGCCGAGGGCGAGCGCACCGAAGAGGGGCCAGCGGGGCCTGTCCCATGCCGGATCCATAGCGCGGGCGAGCAGGCCGTAGACTGCGGAGACGATGAGCCATGCATAGATCAGCCCCCAGATGGAAAAGGCCCAGCCGGCGGGTTGCACGGGCGGGTCGATCTGGGGGACGGGGAAGAGCGCGGGATCGTAACCAGCAAAGCTGGTGACGAAGAGCGGCGAGGCGACGAAAGTGGCTGACGCGGCCAGCACGAGCAGGGCTTTGAGACGTTCCATGCCGAGATAACGCTGGAGAGGCGCGGGTGGTTTCATTTTCGCGCCTCTCTTTGTTGGTGCATCAGTTGGCGATGGCTTCGACGGCGCGGATCAAGTCGAGCACCTCAGCGGTGTCATTGTCGATCCGGACCAGAACGCCATCAGTTACCGCATAGCGCGACCCGCGCGGCGCGGGCTCAAGGCCATATTGCCAAGGCTTCACGACCACGTAATCACGCCCGCCGAGATCGGTGCCCACGTGGATGAGCGGTGCCTTGCGTTGCGCCTTCTTGGCCTGACCGGGGGGCACGCAGGACGGGCTTTTTTTGGCCAAGCCGGGCGGGCACCCGCGTGCATGGCTTTGCTCGACGCGGTGCTTTTGCTTGGCGTGGGCCTTTTTCGCCTGCCCTTTGCCCTGCGCAAGCCCCGGTGTGCCGAGCGCAAGGCAGATCGCCGTGGCGGCGGCTGTCAGTTTGGTCAGTCGGGTCATCTTGTGCCTCGCTCGATTTGCGGTGCCTCGTGGGGCGTTGGGGGCACAACACGGCGGGTCGGCTCAGGTTTCATCACAGCGGGTTGATGTTGTGATGTGGTGCAAATGCCGCTCAGCGCTTCATCGGGCAGGTGTTGAAACCGAAGAGCGAATAGAGCGGGCAGGTTGCGAGCAGGCCGGTCACGAGAGGGATGATGCCAATCAGGTAAAGCCAGCTATAGGCGCTGTCACGGTTGAGCACGAAGCCGATGAGCAGGCCCGCTCCGACGAGGATGCGCAGAATGCGGTCGATTCCGCCGACGTTGGTCTTGAACATGGATGCCTCCTTGCAATTATATTCGAATGTTAGAATGCAATAAGCGAGGGTCGGATGGCAGAGGGCGAATGGACGCAGGGCCGCGGCGGATATAGGGCCGCCGCGGCCAGAGGCGGCTGCCTATGCGTCGCCTTTGGAGCGGGCGAGGTTGCAGTGGCGGTGGGTGATGCGCAGAGGCATGGCGTTGTAGGCGTTCATCAGCATTTTATACTGCTTTTGCACTCCGCCGCGCCGGTAGACCGGATCCCGCTCGACCTTCCGTTTTCGGTGCCGCCAGTCGGGGCCGTAGTGATCAATCGGTGGGGCCTCGCGGTGGAGCCTGCCGCTTTTTGATTTGTAGCTGATCTTGCCTGCATCGTCGATGTCGATGGGCTTGCGGCAGATTGCGCAGACCAGCTTGCCACCGATGGTTTGCCCTTTCATCAGCGAGCCGCGCACATGGGTGCGCCAGCGTAGCCCGGCGCGGTTGGAGAGGGAGAAGGTTCTGTCTCCGTCTGAGCGGATGGGGGTGGCGCGCACAATTTCGGCACCGGTTTCTGGGCAGGTCCGGCCAACGGGGCTGCCGCTGCACTTCATCTCGCAGACTTCACAGTCTTCTTCGGCACATTCGATCGTCCATTCGGTCATTGGAAAATTCCTTGTGGTGATAAAAATGACGTAACGTCAATGTGGGGTGCACCCGCAGCGGTGCAACCGTGGGGTGTGTAAAATTTTGGAGCGATGGGTGACGCCGGGGGCTGAGTAAGGCCCTTTGCTACGAGCGCTTGCGGGCCTCAAAGCGGGGGAGCATGGCGGAGAAGTCCTTGTCGCCCGCGCCTTCAGCCTCGACGAAGGCTTCATAGAGCTTCATCGCGGCTTCGCCCATCGGGGTGTCGGCGTCGGCCTGTTCGGCGGCCTGTTGGGACAGGCGCAGGTCTTTCAGCATGAGGGCGGCGGCGAATCCGGGCTGGTAGCCGTTGTCTGCCGGGCTTTGCGGGCCAACGCCGGGGGCGGGGCAGTAGGTGTTCATGCTCCAGCTTTGGCCGGAGGAGGTGGAGACCACATCGAACATCGCCTGCCGGTCGAGGCCGAGCTTGTCGGCCAGTGCAAAGCTCTCGCAGGTGGCGATCATGGTGACGCCGAGGATCATGTTGTTGCAGATCTTGGCGGCCTGGCCCATGCCCGCGCCGCCGCAGTGGACGGACTTTTGGCCCATGATGTCGAAGAGCGGTTTGGCGGTGGTATAGGCCTCGGCAGGGCCGCCGACCATGAAGGTGAGGGTGCCTGCCGTGGCGCCGCCGGTGCCGCCGGAGACGGGCGCATCCAGCGCGGCGAGGCCGGAGGTTTGCGCGGCTTCGGCCACCGCTTGGGCGGAGGCGACATCAACCGTGGAGCAATCGAGGTGGATGGTGTTTTGGCCCATGGCCGGGTGGATCTGGGCGGCGACGGCGCGCAGGATGTCGCCATTGGGCAGCATGGTGATGACCACCTCGGCCCCAAGCGTGGCCTCGGCAGCGGAGGCGGCGAGGGGGATGCCCTCGGGCTTGGCCGCGGTGTCGAAGCCGGTGACATCATGGCCCGCGGCGATGAGGTTGAGGGCCATGGGCGCACCCATGTTGCCCAGTCCGATGAAGCCGATTTTCATGGGGTATCCTCCGGAAATGTAAGTTCGTCATCGCCCAGTGGGGCGAGCATGGCCTGCACCTCGGCCTCCGTCACCTCCGCGAGCGCGGCGTGGGGCCATTTGGGCTGCTTGTCCTTGTCGATCACGGCGGCGCGGATGCCTTCGAGGAAGTTCCCGTGTTCCATGCAGCGGTGGGTGAAGCGGTATTCGAGGGTGAGGGCCTCGTGGATGGTGCTGCTTGGCCCGAGGCGGCGCAGGATTTCGATGTGGCAGGCGGCGGCGAGCGGGTCGGCGCGGGTGAGGGCCTTGAGCGCGGCTTGGGCGAGGTTGGAGGGATCGGCGGCGAGGGAGGCGGCGACCTCTGTGTGGGGTTTTTCGAAGTGGGCAGCGACGCCGCGCATCTCGATGTAGAAATCGGCCTGAGCGGCGAGGTCGGCGCCTTCGAGCTCGGGCGGCACGTGGGGGCTGCCGCTTTCGGCCATACGGGCCTTGAGGGCGGGCCAGTGGGCTTCGGCGACGAGATGATCGGCGAAGCCGAAGAGCCCGTGCATGGCCTTGAGGCGGTGGCCGGTGGTGCCCAACCACGCCCCCGCGCCGGGGTGGAGGGCGGAGAGCTTTGCAAGAATGTGGGAGCCGCCGACGTCTGGCACCAGCCCGATGGCGCATTCTGGCATGGCGATCTGGGTGCTGTCGCCGATGATGCGATGCGCGGCATGGCAGCCGAGGCCCACGCCGCCGCCCATGGTGAAGCCTTGCAGGAAGGCGACGACGGGCTTGGGGTAGGTGGCGAGGCGGGCGTTCATGGCGTATTCATCGCGCCAGAATTTGCGGCCGTAACCGTAGTTTCCTGCGGTGCCGGTTTGATACATCTCTACGATGTCACCACCGGCGCAGAAGGCCTTTTCGCCTGTCGCGTCGATCAGGACGAGCTGCACGGCGGGGTCTTCGGCCCAGTCCTTCAGGGCGGCATCGACGGCGAGGCACATCTCGTAGGTGAGGGCGTTGAGCGCCTTTTCACGGGTGAGGGTGATGCGGCCTGCGCGGCCCTCGGTGCGGATGTGGATGTCGGTCATTTGGCGAGCATGCCACGGGCCACGATCATGCGCATGATTTCATTCGTGCCTTCGAGGATCTGGTGGACGCGGAGGTCTCGGGCGAGCTTTTCGATGCCGTAGTCGGCGAGGTAGCCGTAGCCGCCGTGGAGCTGCAGGCATTGGTCGACGATGCGGGAGCCGGCCTCGGTGCAGAACTTCTTGGCCATGGCACAGTGCTGGGTGGCGTCGGGGGCCTGCGTGTCGAGCTTCCACGCCGCTTGGCGCAGGAAGGTGCGGGCGGCTTGCAGCTCTATCTCCATATCGGCGAGGCGGAACTGGAGGGCTTGGAACTGGTCGATGGAGCGCCCGAAGGCTTTGCGGTCGGCCATGTAGGCCAGCGTTGCGGTGAGGGCCGTCTGGGCGGCGCCGAGGGAGCAGGCGGAGATGTTGAGGCGGCCGCCGTCGAGGCCCATCATGGCGTATTTGAAGCCTGCGCCTTCTTCTCCGAGGAGGTTTTCGGGCGGGACGGGGCAGCTATCCATCTGGACTTGCCGGGTGGGCTGGGAGCGCCAGCCCATCTTGTCTTCCAGCGCGCCGAAAGAGAGGCCCTCGGTGCCGTCTTCAACGATGAGGGCGGAGATGCCGCGCGGGCTGTCGTCGCCGGTGCGGGCCATGACGATGTAGGCATCGGAATAGCCGCCGCCGGAGATGAAGGCCTTGGTGCCGGTGAGCTGGTAGCCTTCGTTTGTTTTGGTGGCGCGGGTCTTGAGCGCCGCCGCGTCGGAGCCGGAGCCGGGCTCGGTGAGGCAGTAGGAAAAGACCGTCTCCATGGTGAGGGCCTTGGGGAGATACTTCTCGCGGGTCTCGTCGGACCCAAACGCCGAGAGCATCTTGGCGCACATGTTGTGGATGGAGAGGAAGGCCGCGACGGAGGGGCAGGCCATGGAGAGCGCCTCGAAGACGAGGGTGGCATCAAGCCGGGAGAGGCCGGAGCCGCCGTGCTCTTCGGGGACGTAGAGGCCGGCGAGGCCGAGGGCGGCGATCTCGGGCCAGAGGGCCTTGGGAATGGTGCCCTCGGCCTCCCACGTGCGGGCATGAGGGGCGATGGCGTTTTGGCCAAAGCTGTGGGCCATGTCGAAGATGGCGGTTTGCTCTTCGGTGAGTTCGAAGTTCATGTGTGCTCCTCCCCAGGGGCGTTATTGAACGCTGGGTCAATTTTGGGGAAGGTTGGGAGGGTTGGCAAGGGGGGAGGTCTGTTCAAAGCCATCAGTCAGCAAAAGCATACGAACGTGATGACATGGTAGCGAGGTGGTGCCCGCACAAGCTTTCAAGGCGCTTCCATTGAACTGAAGCAAAGCTCTTCTGTAATGCGTGATGTCAAAATATGCGCATCCCAGCACTTGATCTTATTAGCGCATGCCGTGCCACTAGTTCCATCAGGTCAATGTAAGCCCAAAGCTCCTCCTCAGCGGTCGAGAAGGGAAGTAGCATCTCAGAGCGCGATGTCCCTGAGTCATTTTTCGTATGAACAATTCGGCATCTGATATCATAAAGTAACTCAGCAATATCGGGCCTGTGATCATGCCCGCCTCGAGAAACGTTTACTGTCTTGTCTGTGATCCCTTTCTGCTTCTTGCTCACAATTTCTGCTACATCTGAATTCTCCGAAAAGTATTGATCTACTTCGTCTCTAGAAAGAACTTCCGCGACCGTGACTTTCATTTGCTCGCGCTCACTTGATCCAGCGCGACCGGTTCCTGCGATTGAAGAAACTAATCTAGTTAAGTCTGATTCTCGATCTATTCTAAAGCTAGGATGCTTGAGCAATTTCCTCGCGGACCTCACAGATTCAAGCATCGCAAAGTTGGGGAAATAGTATTCGACCACCTGATAATAAGCTAAGAATTGCAGCAAAGGTAGACCGCGAGCGCTTTTTGCGTACCAGAACAGTGATATGGGCGCGCTATCGTATTCAAACTCTGGGAACTGCAAGCTTGAGTTATCATCAGCGGGGCGGCTTCGTCGTCTGGTTGGTCGCCTTCGCTGAAGAGATTTCTTCAAAGCAAGTGACGCTCCCCTTTCGCAATATATCTGGAAAAAGAGAGCGTTGGAGATTGTCTCCAAGGCGATTACAGCAGATTCGTAGCTTTGCTTTGAGCCAAGATAAATTTTGAGACTTAGGGAGTTTTGTGACGATGTGTCTGCTAGTCTTGCGTAACCCCTTGAGGTAAGAATATGTAAGTCCTTGCTGCAAGGAGAGATTTCAAATCGAACTCCATTCTTTGACGATGCACTGACCCTAAACGTCTGATCCCTTTCTTCGTCGATATCGTCTTCCCCGGCAAAATGAGACGGATACGTCAAAATACGCTCCACTCCGCTGGCGCCCATCGGCCCACGGGAGGTGATCTTGGCTTCGATTACTCCTGCGTCCATATCGCAGATTGCATCATAGCTTTCAAGAAATGAGAATTTCTCAAAATTTATCGATAAGAGCAACTCAGCTTTCTCTGGACTCGAAATCGAAATGCGTCGTGGAAACTTTCCTGAAGGGAAAATCAAATAGTTATGAACTGTGACGTCATCTCCGTAATCGATTTCGCGACGCTGATGCTCAATGTTGCTGACCGCGGCGCGCTGAATGAGATCATTTATTACCTGTTCTTCGTCCATAAAGTTCCCTCCGCGTATAATCTGAGTCTACCTACTTGTCGATTGGAAATAAGTGTCTTTTCAGGATCTATTTACGCCGTGCCTTCCCGGAATTCAACTTCACTCTGTTTCTACAGAGCATACAGAAATGTATGTTGTATCCTTTTTGGGATTTCAAGCCCCCTCCCCAAACTCGGCCACGAAGCTCTCCACCACCCCCCGCATGGCCGCATCATGCGACGCCCCGGCCTCCGTGTAGCCGCGATAGACTGCCCGTTGGCGGTCTGCTGCGTTGCCCTTTGCCTCGATTTCGGGGAGGCGGGCGATTTCGGCTGTGCTTCCCAGGGCGTGGGCGTCTTCGGCCAAAATCTCCACTAGTTCTTCGGCCAGCATGGCCATGAGGATGATCTCTCGGGCGCCGAAGTCTATCAGGCCTTCGCTGACGCCATACCGTTGGGCGCGCCAGCGGTTTTCCATGATCAGGAAGCGGTCGTAGCGGCGCCAGCGGAGGTTGCGGGTGCGCAGGCGCCAGAGCGTGCGCAGGAGGGCCTGGGGGGTGGCGGCGAGGGTGAGGGTGTCTTCCAGCCGGGGGGAGACGTCGCAGATGCGTAAGGCTCGGTCTGGCCATATCATCACCATATCATCCGTTGGTGGTTTGGTCGGGCAGCCGTTCAACGAAATCTATTGCGCCGCCAAATTCGCCGTTGAGGGATATTCGGTGGCATTGGCTTGCTATGTTACCTCAAATTTCGGGATCAACTTTACCACAGTGGAGCCCGGCGGCATCCAATCTGAGTTTGCAAGCAACGTATTGAAACACGTGCAAGACACCGGCGGCATGTTGGAAGACGAGTATTTGCCGATCCTGCAAAATTACATTGGCGGCGCTTAGAACCGTCAGAGCGGAGAAGACATTTACCAGACCGCAGATGAAGTTGCAGCAGTGGTGATGACGTGCTTGGAGGCTGAAACCCCGCCGATCCGCACCCGCACTTCAAAGTGGGGCGAAGATTTCACCCGTCTCAAGACCGAACTTGATCCGACAGGTGAAAGGCAACAAGCGGCAGTAATCGAGCAGTTCCTTAGCTGAGGCGGGGTGTCACAGAAACCGGCCGCCAAAGAGCCCAACAACGAAACCAGCCGTTTTGACAGTGCGCAGACAATGCGCGCTTTGTGTGCATAGTCGACATTTGAGACGGCGGTGCTGCCGTGGCTTTCTTCTGAAATGTCATTGGTAGGTGAGGGTGCTGTGGCCCTTGGCGTCAAACGTGGTTCTTGGCCAAGTCGTGCAAGGGGCTGACCGCGTGCGTTGCCGGGTTTTACCTGCCTTGGGAAAGGAACCATTGGGGCGGCTGGGCGTCCTTCTATGAAAGGAGGAGTACCTGATGTCCGAGAAAGCCCCCGGCTGGGTCGTGCCCGTGATGCGGGTGGGATACTTCGCCCGCGCCGTTGTTTACACCGTGGTGGGGGGGCTTGCGCTCACCGCCGCGATCAGGGGCGGGGAGGCGGAGGGCACCACGGATGCGCTGGCCGACTTGCAGGCGCACTGGTGGGGCACGCCGCTGCTGTGGCTCGTAGCGGTTGGCCTCTGGGCCTACATGGTGTGGCGTCTGATTGACGCCTGGATGGACCTTGAGGATTACGGCCACGAGGCCAAGGGGATCGTCGCGCGGACAGGGTTGGTTGTGACCGGGGTGATCCACGGGGCGATTGGGGTATCGGTGGCCGGGCTGGCGCTGCGCGGTGGTGACGGCGGCGGTGGCGGCACCCAGAGTGCGACGGCCAAGCTGATGGCCATGCCCTTCGGGCCGTGGCTGGTCGGCGCGGTTGGGCTGGTGACGATCGGGGCCGGAATCTACTATGGCTACAAGGGGCTTGCCGAGAAATACAAGGCGCATATCCGGGTGACGCCGGTGGCCGAGCGGTTGGACCCGGTGATGAAGTTCGGCTGCATTGCCGAGGGGGTGGTGATTGGCGTGATCGGGGTGCTTATCTGCTTTGCCGCCTTGGCCTCCGAGCCGCAGCGGGCGGGCGGCGTGGGCGAGGCGCTGGGCCAGATCCGCGCGGCCCCGTTTGGGCGGGTGATGCTGGGGGTGGTGGCCATTGGGCTGATCGCGTTTGCGGTAGAGAACGCGGTTGAGGGCCTTTACCGGGTTATCCCGCGCCGGGACGGCAAGGACGTGATGACGCTGGCCCGGCGGGCGAAGATGAAGGCGGAAGGGACGCTGGCGGCGGCGGGTTGAGGCGTAGGCGGCGGGGCGGGCAGGACGCAGCTCGCGGACCCACCCGTGCCGTGCCCGGCGGTGGGCTACAGCCTGTATTTCACTAAAGCTGGACCTGTCAGGCGGTGCGCCTTAGCCGCGGCGATTGGCGGGGCGGCTGTCAGGCAGGCGGATGCGGGCGACCTGTTCGGCAATGGGATCGACCGAGAGCGGGTGGATCTCTTGCCGGTGCTCTTCGGCATCGCCGAGATCGCGCCATGCGCCGTTCTTGTAGATTTCGAGCGCGCCGTAGCTGGCCTTGTAGCCCATCTTCGGTGAGCCGGGCACCCAGTAGCCGAGGTAGACATAGGGCAGGCCAGCTTCGCGGGCGATGTTGATGTGATCGAGGATAATGTAGCGGCCGAGTGAGTGCTTTTCCATCATCGGCTCGAAGAAGGAGTAGACGAGGCTGACGCCGTCGGCCAGCACATCGGTGAGGCAGACGGCGACCAGCTTGTCTTCACCGGTATCGTTCTCTGCGGCCTCGGCGGGCAGGTGATATTCGACCACCCGGCTCTTCACCGGGGTCTCTTCGATCATCGCGGCGAACTCGAAAATATCCATATCGGCCATGCCGCCATCGGCGTGGCGCTGGTCGAGGTAGCGGCGAAAAAGCGCGTATTGCTCCTCGGTGGCCCAAGGCGAATTGGCCTTGCGGGTGAGCATGGCGTTGCGCTTGGCCACTCGTTTCTGGCTCTTGGTCGGCTCAAAGTCTGCCACGCGGATACGGGCGGACATGCAGGCCGAACAGTCGGCGCAGGAGGGGCGGTAAAGCACGTTTTGGCTGCGGCGGAACCCCTGCTGGGAGAGCGTATCGTTCAGCTTTTCGGCACCTTCTCCCTGTAGCGCGGTGAAGAGCTTCCGCTCCATCCGGCCCTCAAGGTAAGGGCAGGGTTGCGGGGCCGTCACGTAGAACTGGGGCGCGATGGGGAGTGTGTGGCGCAAGGGGAAGCAGCGTGCGGTTACTGAGGTTCAGAGGTGACGGTAACAGTGTGATGACGTCGCGCCAAGCCCCCAGAAACAGGGAGGCGGTTTGAGGTGCTGCCCTGCAGCGATACCCGCACCTCAGCGGTGGGCGGCGGCGCGGTTGATCGCGACGCTGCCGAGGAGATGGTCGCCAAGGCTTTGACGGCGGGATGTTGTCAGCATCAGCACGATCGAGATCACCTGCACGAGGAAGGTGGAGATGGCCACGGAGTAGATCAGCGTGTGGATGAAGGCCTCGCCCAGCCCGAAGCGCTCGCCGCGGTGGGTGCGCATTTCGAGGGACATCAGCCGCATGCCCCATGTGGCGGAGCCACAGGCCAGCGTGATGGTGCGGTAGGCGAAGGATATCACCAGCCAGAGCAGTGGGTAGAAGAAGAGCCCGGTGAAGGCGGTAAAGGGGAGCACCAGCAGGGTCACCAAGAAGATCAGCACCCCATCGACGAGCCACGCAAAGAAGCGTTTCGCGGGCGTATCGGCGTAGAACTCGGGCGCAAGGTCCGGGTCGGGGAGGGCGGTGGTGATGTTGTCCATCGTGGACATCTGGGGTGTCTCCTGACGATTTGAAAGGGGCCCGCCGCCCGGGGGGAGGGAGCGGCGGGCCGTTGGTGGGACAACGCGGGGGAGGCGTGCCCCGTTCCGTGGACGTTTGGCTTAGCGGGGCTCGGTGAGCGCGGGCTCTTCGCTGTCGCTGTTCTTCTCGCCATCGTCCGAGGATTGGGCGGCTGTTGCGCGGTCATCCATGAAGGCGTCGAACTCTTCCTTGTCCTTGGCGGCGCGGAGCCGTTCGAGGAACCCTTCAAAGGCTTCCTGCTCGTCTTCAAGGCGGCGCAGGGTTTCGGCCTTGTAGCTGTCGAACGCCGTGTTGCCGGAAGAGCGGAAGCCGTGGCGACGGTTCATCCGGTGGGCGTCATGGGTGTGAGAGCGCCTTTGGGCGCAGCGGCCAGAAAACATGCGTTTGCTCCAGATCATATAGGCGAGAAGGGCGAGACCGAGGGGCCAGAAGAAGATGAACCCCAGCACCATGGCTGCGATCCAGGCTCCCTTGCCACGCTCGTCCAGCCAGCCTTCGGCACGGGCGAACCAGCCGGGCTGGTGCGTGACGGTGGCGGTTTGGGCGGTGTTCATCAGGGTATCTCCGTTGTTTGTATATGTGAATGTCTTTCACATTATGAGAGATGGGGGTGGGGCGCGGGGGCTTCAAGGGGGAATGTGAATGTTTTTTACATTTGGCCAGAATGTGCTGTGGGCGGTGGGGATTTCGGGGCTGGAGATCCTCGGGTCAGGCCCGAGGATGACGGGGGTAGGAAGCGAGAGGTCCCTGTCTTTGGCCCGGGGATGACCGTGACTAATGGGTGAAGTCGGTGGTGTCTGCCTTTGCCAGCCGAGCCATGGTTTCGGGCGCGATTTCGAAGATGTGGCGCGGGGTGCCGGCGGCGGCCCAGACCTGCTCGAACTCGGTGAGGCGGGGGTCGAGGAAGGCTTTGGGCGCGGTCAGATGGCCGATGGGGGCGACGCCGCCGATGGCGAAGCCGGTAATCTTGCGCACGGCGGCACCCTCGGCGCGGGTGAGAAGCTCCCCTGCGGCTGCGCTGGCCTTGGCCGGGTCTACCTTACTGCCGCCTGCGGTGAGGAAGAGGTAGAGCGCGCCGCTCTCTTCTCCGGCGAAGATGATGGACTTGGCGATCTGGTCGATCTCGCAGCCAGCGGCGGCTGCGGCCTGGGCGGCGGTGCGGGTGCTTTCGGGCATTTCGCGGGTGGTATCTGGCAGGCCCGCGGCTTGTAGCGCGGCGCGGACACGTTTGAGGGATTTGGACATGGGGCCTCGGGTTGTGGGGTGGTGCCCACCCTACGGAGCGGCCCCGCGGGGGCAAGAGGCGTTGACCGGAGGGCGCGGGCGGGGGATGAAGGCGGCATGACATTTGCCAGCCAGATCACCCGTTTGCCGATTGCCGTTGACCAAGGCGCCGCTGCCACCGCGCGGGAAGCGGCGGGCTGGGCGACGGGGCAGGTGGCCGAGTTGATCGGCGGCGCGGCGGGCTCGGCCCCGTATCTCGCCGGGTTGATCGGCAAGGAGGCCGAATGGCTGGAAACCGCGCTGGCCGCGCCGGTGGATGAGGTGGTGCCGGGGGTGCTCGCCGCAGCTGCCGCAGAGACCGACGTGGCGGTGGCGCTGCGGGCGGCAAAGCGGCGGTTGGCGCTGTTCACCGCGCTGGCCGATCTGGGCAGGGTCTGGCCGCTGGAGAAGGTGACGGGCGCGCTCACCGAGCTGGCTGACTGCGCGGTGCAACTGGCGTGGCGGCGGGCGTTGGAGCGGGAGGCGGCGCGGCGCAAGTCGGCGCTGGAGCCGGGCGATGTGGATGACGACCTCTGCGGTATCTTCGTGCTGGCCATGGGCAAGATGGGTGCGCATGAGCTGAACTATTCCTCGGACATCGACCTCATTTTGCTGTTCGATCAGGATCGTTGGCCGGAGCGGGACTTTCACGAGCTGCGCACCAGCCTTGTGCGAGCCACCCGCGAGGCGGCCAAGACGCTGAGCGACAACACGGCGGAGGGCTATGTTTTTCGCACCGATCTGCGTCTGCGGCCCGATCCGAGCGTGACGCCGGTGTGCCTGAGCATGGAGGCCGCCGAGCGCTATTACGAGAGCCTTGGGCGCACTTGGGAGCGGGCGGCGCATATCAAG
Source organism: Vannielia sp. ABF1_015 (assembly GCF_056160745.1). Taxonomy (NCBI): domain Bacteria; kingdom Pseudomonadati; phylum Pseudomonadota; class Alphaproteobacteria; order Rhodobacterales; family Paracoccaceae; genus Vannielia; species Vannielia sp. ABF1_015. Next base: position 481,696 of record NZ_JBSWXT010000002.1, on the reverse strand, counting down.
GCACGGGTTTGCGCGGGCGATCTGGAGGCGGGGGCAGGCTATCTGGAGCGGCTGAGGCCTTTCATCTGGCGCAAGCACCTCGATTTTGCCGCCATTCAGGACGCCCATGACATGCGGTTGGCGATCCGCGAGCATAAGGGGCTTTATGGCAAAGCGCTGGAGGGACGCGACCTGAAGCTGGGGCGTGGCGGCATTCGGGAGATCGAGTTTTTCACCCAGACCCGGCAGATTATCGCGGGCGGGCGCGACCCGGAGCTGAGGGTGCGCGGCACGGTGGAGGGGCTGGCGCGGCTGGCGGAGAAGGGTTGGGTTGGCGAGGCCGATGCGGCGCAACTGGCCGAGGACTACCGGGCGCACCGGGAGTTGGAGCATCGGATTCAGATGGTGCACGACCAGCAGACCCATGCGCTGCCAAAGGATGCCGAGGGCATTGAGCGGGTGGCGCGGCTGGCGGGCGAGGGGGACACAGAGGCCTTTCGGGCGCGGCTGGAAGAGCGGCTGGAGCGGGTCGCCACGCTGGCCGAAGGCTTCTTTGCGCCGGGAAAGAAGCGCAAGGGCGAGGGCGAGCCGGAGTGGAGCGACGGCGCGCGCGAGATCATGGCGCGCTGGAAGGGCTATGCGGCCTTTCGCTCGACCCGCGCGGGTGAGCTCTTTGCCCGCATCCGCCCGGAGTTGATGACCCAGCTGGGTGGCGCGGCGAAGCCGGAGGAGGCGCTGGGGGCCTTTGACGGCTTCTTGCGGGGCCTGCCAGCGGGGGTGCAGATTTTCTCGCTCTTCGCCTCCAACCCGCAGCTTTTGGGGCTGATCGTGGACATCTGCGCCACCGCGCCGGAGCTGGCGGAATACCTCAGCCGGAATGCAGGCGTGCTCGACGCGGTGATTGGCGGCGATTTCTTTGCCGATTGGCCGGGCGTGGAGGTGCTTGACGCGGCGCTGCGCGAAGAGATGGCGCGGGCCGGGGATTATGAGGGCAAGCTCGACACCGCGCGGCGCTGGGCGAAGGAGTGGCATTTTCGGATTGGGGTGCATTTGCTGCGCGGCCATGCCTCGGCGCTGGTGGCAGGGCAGCAATATGCGCTGCTGGCCGAAGCGGTGCTGCGCGCGGTTTATCCGGTGGTGGAGGCGGAGCACGCAAGGCGGCATGGGCCAGCACCGGGACGGGGCGCTGTGGTGCTGGGCATGGGCTCGCTCGGCGCGGGTTGGCTGAATGCGAAGTCCGATTTGGACCTCATCGTGATCTACGACGCTGACGGTGTTGAGCAGAGCGAGGGCAAGCGCCCCCTCACCGCTGGGGCGTGGTATGCGCGGCTGACGAAGGCGCTAGTGACGGCGCTCACCGCGCTGATGGCCGAAGGGCGGTTGTATGAGGTGGATATGCGGCTGCGGCCCTCGGGCAACTCGGGGCCGGTGGCGACCTCTCTGGCGGCATTTGCCGCCTATCAGCGCAAGGACGCGTGGACATGGGAGCATCTGGCGCTCACCCGGGCGCGGGTGATCTGCGGGGCAGAGGCGCTGGCGGGGGAGGTGGAGGCGGTGCGTTGCGAAGTTTTGGCCACCCGCCACGACCGGGCCAAGGTGCTGGCCGATGTGGCCGAGATGCGGGCGCGGATCTTTGAGGCCAAGCGCCCCGGAGGCGGGCTGGAGGCCAAGATTGGCCCCGGGCGGATGCAGGATATCGAACTCGCGGCGCAGGCGGCGGCCCTGTTGGGCGGGGTGCCCGCGCGGCGGCTGGAGGACCAGCTTGCGGCGGGCGCGCTTTGCGACGGCACCGATGTTTTGGCCCGCTCCTATGCCTTGATGCAGCAGGTGCAGGGCTGCGCAAGGTTGCTCAGCGAAGGGCCGCTGGAGGTGGAGGGCATGGGCGAGGGCGCGCGGGCATTGCTGGCCCGCGAGACCGGGGTGGAGCCGGTTGAGGCGCTTGCGGGCCGCATGGATGAAGCCGCCGCAGCGGCGGCAGAGGTGATTGAACGGGCGCTGGATGGCGCCGGAAAGGAAGGCTGATGGCACAGATCGACGAGACCGCGCGATTTGACCACAAGGGGCTGATCCGCGAGGCCTATCGGATGGAGGGTGTTGGCCCCGGCGAGGCCCGGAGCATCTTTCTGGATTGGGCGCTCAGCCTGCCGGATGAGACCGAGCAGAGCATGGCGCTGCGCTCGCTCTATGAGCACTACGGGCGCAGCGCGCCGGAGCATCCGATGTCGGTTGTGCTGAAGGAGGCGATGGAGGCCGATATGACGCCGAAGCGGCGCGGCGGATGGCGTGGGCGGCGCGATTAGGGCTTTGCGGGGCCTCTTCGGCTGCGCCTCATCGGCCCCGTGTGTCCCGCATCTGGTGGGGCGCCGGTGGTGGGTGCGGAATGGATATTTTCAGAAAGAAAATGAAGCGGTTGCGCGCTGCTCCCAAGGTCAGCGCGGGAGCGCAGCGGCCTCTTTTGCCAGCGCGGTGATGCCCGCCCAATCGCCGGATTTGAACTTGTCGCCGGGGGCCACCCAGCTGCCGCCGACGCACATCACGTTGGACAGGCTCAGGTAGTCGTTGGCGTTTTTCAGGCTGACGCCGCCGGTGGGGCAGAAGCTGATTTGCGGGATCGGTGCGCCAATGGCCTTGAGGGCGGGCGCGCCGCCTGAGGCTTCGGCGGGGAAGAATTTCATCGCGGTATAGCCGCGCTCCAGCAGGGCCATGGCCTCGGTGGCGGTGGCTGCGCCGGGGAGGAGGGGCAGGCCCTCGTCTTCGCAGGCTTGGAGCAGCGTGTCGGTTGCGCCGGGGCTGACGCCGAACTTGGCCCCTGCTGCGACGGCGTTTTTGACGTCTTCGGGGGTGAGCAGGGTGCCTGCACCCACGAGGCCGCCTTCGACCTCGCTCATGGCGCGGATCACGTCGAGCGCGGCGGGGGTGCGCAGGGTGACTTCGAGCGCGGGCAGGCCGCCTGCGACCAGTGCCTTGGCGAGCGGGGCGGCATGGGCGGCGTCATCGACCACCAGCACCGGAACCACGGGCGCGAGGGCGCAGATTTCTTTTGTTTTCACAGAGGCTTCGGCGGCATTCATGATGTGATCCTTCAGGTGTCAGACGACGACAGCGGCGCCTTCGTCGGAGGTGCCGACGGTTTGGCGGAAGGCCTCGAACATCTCGCGGCCGATCCCGTATCTATTGGCGGTGAGGTCGGGCTGCACCGGGGTGCGGGCCTCCCATCCTTCGGCGAGAATATCGAGCGTTCCGGCGGTGGCGTCAACGCGAACGAGGTCGCCATCCTGCACCTTGCCGATGGGGCCGCCCATTGCGGCCTCGGGGGTGACGTGGATGGCGGCGGGCACCTTGCCGGAAGCGCCGGACATGCGGCCATCGGTGACAAGCGCCACCTTCAGCCCGCGATCTTGCAGCACGGCGAGGGGCGGGGTGAGGCTGTGCAACTCGGGCATGCCGTTGGCCTTGGGACCCTGGAAGCGGACGATGACCACGGTATCTTCGGTGAACTCGCCGGCCTGGAAGGCTTTCTTCACGGCGTGTTGGTCGTTGAACACGCGGGCCTTGGCCTCGATCACGTGGCGCTCGGGGGCGACGGCGGAGACCTTCATCACGCCCCGGCCCAGCGAGCCTTTCAGCTCTTTCAACCCGCCGGTCTTTTGGAAGGGGTCGGTGGCGGGGCGGAGGATCTTTTCGTTCTGGCTTTCTTCGGCGGCGGGCTGCCACTTAAGCGCGCCATCCACCAGCTTGGGCTCTTCGGTGTAGCTGCCGAGGCCTTCGCCCGCGACCGTGAGCGTGTCGTCATGCAGTAGGCCCTCGGAGAGCAACTGGCGGATGAGGTATTGCAGGCCCCCGGCGGCGTGGAAGTGGTTCACGTCGGCCAGGCCGTTGGGGTAGACCTTGGCCATCAGCGGGATGGTTTCGGAGATGTCGGAGAAATCCTGAAGGTCGAGGATCACGCCTGCGGCGCGGGCCATGGCGGGCAGGTGGAGCACGAGGTTGGTGGAGCCGCCAGTGGCCATGAGGCCGACGATGCCGTTGACGAAGGCTTTTTCGTCAAGGATTTGCCCGGCGGGGCGATAATCATTCCCTGCCGCTGTGATCTCCAGCGCGCGCTCGGTGCCCGCCACCGTCAGGGCGTCGCGCAGGGGCGTGTTCGGGTTGACGAAGCTCGCGCCGGGCAGGTGGAGGCCCATGAACTCCATCAGCATCTGGTTGGTGTTGGCGGTGCCGTAGAAGGTGCAGGTGCCGGGGCCGTGGTAGGAGGCCATCTCGGCCTCCATCAGCTTGTCGCGGCCCACCTCGCCGGTGGCGAACTGCTGGCGGACCTTGGCCTTTTCGTCATTGGGTAGGCCTGAGGTCATCGGGCCAGCGGGGAGGAAGATTGCAGGGATGTGGCCAAAGGTGGCGGCGGCGATGATGAGGCCGGGCACGATCTTGTCACAGACGCCGAGGTAGATTGCGCTGTCGAAGCAGTTGTGGCTGAGGCTGACCCCGGCGGCCAGCGCGATCACGTCGCGCGAAAACAGCGAGAGCTCCATGCCGGGCTGGCCTTGGGTGACGCCATCGCACATGGCGGGCACACCGCCAGCCACCTGCGCGGTGGCGCCCTTGGCGCGGGCGGCCTCGCGGATGAGATCGGGGAAGCGCTCGAAGGGCTGGTGGGCGGAGAGCATGTCATTATAGGCGGTGACGATGCCGATGTTGGGCGCGGTGCCGCCCGCCAGAGCCGATTGATCTTGGCCCATCGGCGCATAGGCGTGGGCTTGATTGGAGCAGGAGAGATGCGCCCGCACCGGCCCGGCGTCGGCGGCTTTGCCGATCCGCTCAAGATAGGCGGAGCGCGCATCGCGGGAGCGGGCAATGATACGGTCGGTGACTGCGGCGATGGTAGGATTGAGCGGCACGGGCTGGCCTCCGGGGGCTTGGCGATTCTGCGTGGTGTCAGTCTAGCGTGTTAGCGCTAACGGGGCAATCGGTGCCCGTTATGACCTGATTTGTCATGCAATTTCCTTTGACCATGGAGCGCGCGGACCGGATATTTCAACCATGAGATTTTTGATAACCGCATTCTTTCTGCTCTTTGCCCTGCCGGTGGGCGCGCAATCCTATGATCTGACCGCTGAGGAGCAGGCGGCTTATGAGGCCGGGCAGGATGCGATCCGCCAGAAGGACTTTGCCGAGGCGGAGGCGCGGTTTCGGCAGGTGGTGGCCAGCATGGGCGAAAGGATGCCTGCCAACCATCCGGCAAGATTGAGCATCGAGGGCGACGTGGCCGGGGTGCTGGCGATGCAGAAGCGCTGGGACGAGGCGGTGGCGCTGCGGCGCGATGTGCTGGCTCGGTTTCGCGAGGTATCGTCGGTTTACAGCCCGTTGCACGCGATTGCGCAGATGGGGCTGGCCAAGCTGCTGGCTGATACCGGCGCAAGGCGCGAGGCGCTGCCATTGGCGATTGAAGCGGTGAGCGTGGCCGAGCAGATCCACGGCGATGATGATTTTGTCGCCAATGTCTGGCGCGGTGAGCTGGCAGATATCATGGCGGATCTGGGGCTGCATGCCGAGGCCGAGGCACTCTGGGCGCGCTCGCTGAAAGGGCTGGACCAGGCGATTGCAGAGGGCGTTCCGGGGGGCACGAACGGGTTGCAGCTTTCGGCCATGAGTTTTGCCGAGAAGCGGGCGTTTTCGCTGGAGGTGCTGGGGCGCGACGAGGAGGCCGTGGCTGCAATGGCCGATGCGCTGGAGCGGCGGCGGGCATTTTGGGGCGATGATGATTTCGGGGTGCTGGCGATGACGCTGGAACTGGCCAAGCTCAAGATGTTTGCGGGCGATACCGAGGGGATGCATGCGACCATCGGGCAGGTGATGCCGAAGATCGTGGCGGAGTATGGCGACAGCCCGATGCTGGCCACGGCGCTTTCTTACGATGCGATCTGGTGGCTCTATCAGGAGTTCGGCTCGGAGGCTTTCCACAAGGGTGTGGAGATGCTGGAGCGGGCGGATGCGATGTTTGAGGCGACCCTGCCCAAACCGAGGGGCGAGGGGTTTCGTCATGAGGGGTGGGGGCGCACGCTGCTGAATCTTGCCGCCGTGCGGATGGACTTGGAGGATTGGCTGGGCGCGATGGACGCGGTGCTGAGGGCCGAAAAGCTGGGCCATGCGAGCCGCAACACGCTGGTTCGGGTGCTCGACGGTGCCGGGGTGGCGAAGGCAAAGCCGTGGCGTGAGATCGTGCCGGATGCCTTGCGGATCGCGCAGCGCTCGGGGGTGACGGATGCGGGCCATGCGCTGGAGCAGATGGCGGCGCGGGTCAGCCTTGGGGACAGCCCCGCGGCCAAGCTGCACCGGGCGATCACCGATGCGGTGGATCGGGAGGCGGCACTTCAGGCCGAATATGCCGCGCTGCTGCGGCTACCTGCGGGACAGCGGGATTATGCCCGGGAAGTGGCGCTGAAGGCGGACCTTTCGGAGGTGAGCCTGACGCAGAAGCGGCTGACCGAAGAGTTGCACAAGACCGCGCCGGATTTTACCGCGCTGATCAACGATGGGTTGGCAGAAAGCGATGAGCTGCGCGCGCTGCTCGGCCCCGATGAGGCGATCATCCTGTTTGATATCGGTGAGCGTGACGGGGATTACGACTTTGTCTTCGTCATCACCGACGAAACCACCTATTGGCTGCCGATGCCGGTGGAGCCAACCGCCTTGGCCGCCGCTGTGGCCGATCTGCGCGCGGCGGTTGACAACCGGCTTGGCGTGCGCGCGGCGACTGCCCTGAAGGGGGCAGGTGGCGCTGCGCCGGAGTTTCCGCTGGAGGCAGCGCATTACCTTTATGCGCAGACCTTTGGGCAGATTGCGGACCTGATTGAGGGCAAGACCCATTTGTACGTAGAGCTGCGCGGGCCGCTAACGGCGATTCCGCCGCATCTGATGGTGCGCAACGAGGCGGCCAGCATGGAAGAGGCGGATTGGTTGATCCGCCACCATGCGATTACCGTTGTGCCCTCGGTCTTCGCGCTGAAGGCGATGGAGATTGCTGCGGGCAAGCCGCGGGCGTCTGAGCCGATCCTCGGGATCGCCAACCCGGATTTTGACCCAAGCGGCAGCGCTCCGGTGCAGGCCTCTTCCAACCGGGGCGGGGCGCTGGCACCGCTGCCGGAAACCTTTGAAGAGGTGCGCGATGTGGCGGGCTCGATGGGCGCGGGCGAGGGGGCCGTGCTGCAACAGGGAGCGGCAAGCGAGGCGGCGGTGAAGGCGGCTGATCTGGAGCGCTTCAGGGTGCTTTACTTTGCCACACATGGGCTGGTTTCAGGCGATGAGGTGAAGGAGAGCGTGGTGGAAGAGCCCGCGCTGGCGCTTACCCCGGGCGGTGGCGAGGACGGGCTGCTAACGGCCAGCGAGATTGCGCTGCTTAGGATGAACCCCGATTGGGTGGTGCTGAGCGCCTGCAACACGGCGGTGGGCGACACGCCGGACGCTGAGGCGCTGTCTGGCTTGGCGCAGGCCTTTCTCTATGCCGGAGCGCGTGCGCTGCTGGTCAGCCATTGGCCGGTGGAGAGCCAGAGCGCGGTGAGCCTGATGACAGATATCTTTGCCCGCCGCGCCGCCGACCCGGAGCTTTCTGCCGCGGAAGCCCAGCGGCAGGCGATGCTCGCGATGATCGACGGGCCGCGTGCGGAGTGGCGCCACCCGGCCTATTGGGCCCCGTTCATCCTTGTGGGAGACCCGGACCGATGAGCTGCCTTCGCCTGATCCTCCTTGCGCTCTCTCTCGCCCTTGCCAGCCCCGGTGTTGCGCAGGACAGCGGGAAGACCACAGAACAGATCGCGGCAGACGCCGATGAAGAGGCACTGTTTGAGCTCTATTCTCAAGGCCGCTTTGAGGAGGCGCTGCCCGCTGCCGAGGCGCTGCAACGTGCGCTGGAGGCGGCCTATGGCACCCATTCCGAGCGGGCGCTGCTGAACCACGCGCTGGTTGGCAATATCCTTGAACGTGTTGGGCGCAGGAAAGAGGGGTTGGAGATGACCCGCCGCGTGCTCGACCTTTGGGTAACGCACCACGGGCGCAACCATCCGCAGGCCCAGCGTGCCCGGATGAACCTTGCGATGGCACTCTCCAACTCCCGCCGCGCTGGCGAGGCGATGCCCTATGCCCTCGAAGCCTTGGAATTTGCGCAAGGCCATTGGGGGCCGGACCATGTGACCACGCTGTTCTTTCGCTCCAACGTTGCCGGGCTGATGGAGCGGACCGGGAAGTTTGAGGCGGCGATGGAGGAGTTCAGGGCCGTGGCAGAGGCCTTGGAGGGTGCCAGCGGCGTCAGGGCGGGGCGGCACCGGGCAAACGCCTACAGCCATGCGGCGCGGATGGCCGAGCAGCTGGGGCGCTATGACGAGGCTCTCCAGCTTTATGTGGAGGCGGTCGTGGCAACCCGTGCCGCCTTTGGAAACAAGCACCCTGTGTTGCAAACCGTGCTCTACAAGGGGGGCCGGCTGGCTGCGCAGTTGCGGTATTTCGATGTGGCTGGTGAGGTTTTGCTGGAAAGCGCTGAACTGGCTGAGGAGCTCTATGGCGCGAAGAGCCGCCAGACCAATGAGGCCAACGCCATGATCGCGCTCCTGCTGACCCGCGAGGGGCCGGGGGCGCAGTATTACGACATAGGCGTCGGCTTGCTCGACACGGTGCTGGCCAACATGGAAGAGACGCTGGGCCGCACCCATCCGTCGCTTTCCGAGCCGCTGGCTTGGGCTGCCACGCTGGCCAACGAGCAGGGGCGCTGGGCGCGGGCGCTGGAGCTTGGGCGCTGGTCGGCAGAAGTCGGCACGTCGATGGCGAGCCCGTGGTTTGATGCTTTGGCCGCCGCCGAGGAGGCTGGGGCGATGAGTGCGGAGGAGGCCGCCGAAGAGGCCTTCGAGGTGGCGCAGTCGAGCTATTTTTCGGTGGCCTCCAGCAGCACGCGGTTGCTTGGCCAGCGGCTGGAGTTGAGCCGGGAGGGCGTGGGGGATGCCGCGCGGCGTTACACGGACAACATTCGCCGCCGCAACGAGCTTCAGGCTGCGCTGCTCGACTACTCCGGCCTGCCGCTGGAGGACCGCGAGCCTGCCCGGCTGGAGGCCATGCAGGCCGAACTGGCCGCCACCATCGCAGATATGGAGGCATTACAGGGCGAATTGGCGGGCCGTGACCGCTGGCTGAATGGTTTGCGAGCGGGCGAAGCGGCGCGCGCGGAGGCGGTGCGCGCGCAGCTCAAACCCGGCGAGGCGGTGGTGATCATCGACACGGCAAGCAAGCCGGGCCTCTCCAGCCGCATCGTGATTGTCAGTCGCGACAGCGCGGCCTGGGCCGAGGTGCCTGCGAGCCATGAGGAACTGGCGGCTCTGGTGGAGCGGGTACGCGAGGGGATTGAGTTGAAGATCGGGGTGCGGGCGGCGGTTTCGCTGAGCGCTGCCAGTGGCGAGGCCCCGCAGGAGTTTGACACTGCCGCCGCCGCCGCGCTTTACGCGCTGACCTTTGGGCAGGTGGCGGAAGCGCTGGAGGGGATGGACCACCTCTATGTGGAGTTGCGCGGCCCGATCTCTTCGCTGCCGCCGCAACTCATGCTGCGCTCTGAGACAAACGGGGGCCTCGCCGGGGCGGATTGGCTGCTGCGGCATCATGCGGTGACGGTGATCCCCTCGGTATTGTCGCTGCGCATCTCGGCCTTGGGGGCCGAAGCGGGCCGCGCGCCCGAGCCTTTCCTTGGCGTGGCCAACCCCGACTACGGCGCGAAGGCCCCGGCGAGCAATGCCCGCATGGCGGCGCTGCGCTCGGGGCTTGCACCGCTGCCGGAGACGGCGGGCGAGGTGCGTGCGGTGGCCAGCGCGGTGCAGGCGGGCGATGGCGCGGTGCTGGAGGAGGCGGCAGCCAGCGAAGCGGCGGTAAAGGCCGGGGCGCTGGACCGGTTTCGGGTTCTCTATTTTGCAACTCACGGGCTGATGGCGGGTGATGCAGTGGGCGGCGCGGTGCTGGATGAGCCAGCCCTGGCGCTCACCCCCGGCGGGGCGGAAGACGGGTTTTTGAAGGTGTCCGAGATCGCACGGCTGAAGCTGAACGCCGATTGGGTTGTGCTTTCGGCCTGCAACACCGCCGTGGGCGGAGAGCCCGGCGGCGAGGCGCTTTCGGGGCTGGCGCAGGGTTTCTTCTACGCGGGCGCACGTGCTTTGCTGGTGAGCCATTGGCCGGTGGAGAGCCAGAGCGCCGTGGCGCTGATGACAGACATCTTTGCCCGCCGCGCCGCTCACCCGGCGCTGACGGCCGCGCAGGCCCAGCGGCAGGCCTCGTTGGCGCTGATGGAGCAGCCGAAGTGGAGCCACCCTGCCTATTGGGCCCCGTTCATTCTGGTGGGCGATCCCGGCTGAGGCGCGCAAGCACCAGTGGCGCGATTTTCGCCGTGCGATGCGCGGTTGTTGCCTAAACGCGCACAATACTACGAAAATTTTCTCATTCTCGCCGCATTCTGCGTGCCTGCTTGGTGCACGAAGAGATCAGACAGCCCACGAGAGCCGAAAAAGGCCCGGAGGATTTGACCATGATGAGACTGATGAAAAGCGCCGCCCTCGTCGCCACTCTGGTGGCCGTGGCCGGCTGTACGGTGAACGCAAGCGCCCCGCTCGCAACCCGCGATGCACCGCTTGGGGCCGCCGGGGCCGCTCAGCGAGAGATGACGCAGCCCTTTACCATTCGCAGCGTCGATGTGCGCGTGCCCACCACGCTGCGGGTTTCGGAGGCCAACACCTACTACCCGAATGCCGACATCGTCTGGCGCGGGGATGCGCCGGGCAATCGCTGGGAGCAGGTTGAAGCGATCTTTGAAGAAGCGATCGGGCGCAGCCGCTCGAAGCTGAAGCAAGGCCGCCCGGTGGATGTGCAGGTGGAAGTGCTGCGCTTTCATTCGCTGACCGAAAAGACGCGTTACACCATTGGCGGTGTGCATTCGATCAAGTTCAAACTGATCCTTTTGGACCCGGAAACCGGGGAAGTGGTGGATGCCCGGATCGAAACTGCCGATCTCAAGGCCTATGGCGGCTCGAAGGCCATTGCTATGGAAGCGCAGGGATTGGGGCAGAAAGTGCGGATCACCCAACATCTGGCCAACACCTTTGCCGCCGAGCTTTCGGCCCGCGCTGTGGAGGGTTGAGCCCAAGATGCAGACCCCGGCGGCAGCGGAATGCCGCCGGTGTTGCACCGAGGTTACCCTAAGGTAAGCATTTGGTGCGAAAATATGAGACAAACTCCCACCGGGCGCTCGCCCCGCTATAACGGGAGCGAGCAGCAAGGGCCCGGCACAGGCGCCCGAAAAGGATAAGACCGATGATGACGAAAACGAGGATCTCCCTGATCGCTCTGGCTTTTGCGGCCCTGTCGGCCTGTTCTCCGGCCCCGGCGGATCTGGTGACGGTGCAGCAGTTTGATGCCAGTGCTGTTGTCTGGTCGACCGGGAGTTATCGCTGAGCCTGCGGGCTTGCGCCTTTGAACAGTTTCGCTTTTCCACAGCCGCCTGACCGGATAGGTGAGGCGGCATGAGTGATGCCCAAACCCTCCCCGCCATTCGCCTGAAACCCAAGGCCGATGCCCGCGCCATTCGCCATGGCCACCCCTGGGCCTATAGCGATGCGCTTGTGCTGGATCGGCGCACCAAGGCGCTGCCCGCAGGCAGCCTTGCAGTGTTGGAGGATGCTGAGCGCACCCCAATGGCGCTGGTGGCAGTGACGCCGGAGAGCCGGATTGCCGCGCGGGTGCTTGACCGGGATTGCGGCGCGACGATTGATGCCGCTTGGTTTGCCGCCCGGATCAAGGCTGCGCTTGATCTGCGGGAGAGGCTGTTTGATGCACCGTTCTACCGGCTTGTCCACGCCGAGGCCGATGGATTGCCGGGCGTGGTGATTGACCGGTTTGGCGACACGCTTGTGGTGCAGCCCAACGCGGCTTGGGCGGACCGGCTCTTTGAGGTGATGGCGGAGGCACTGTGCGAGGTGACGGGGGCGACAACCATCATTCGCAATGGCATGGGGCGGGCGCGGAAGTTTGAAGGCCTGCCGGAGGTGTTGGACGTCACCCGAGGGGAGGCCCCGGGCGCGCCGGTGCCGGTGCCAATGAACGGCGCAACCTATATGGCCGACCTGATGGGCGGGCAGAAGACCGGCCTGTTTTATGATCAGCGAGACAACCATGCCTTCACCGCCGGTTTGGCTAAGGGGGCACGGGTGCTGGATGTGTTCAGCCACGTGGGTGGCTTTGCCCTTGCCGCGCTGGCGGGCGGGGCCGATCATGCGCTGGCTGTGGACGGCTCGGAGCCTGCATTGGCGCTGGCCGAGGCTGGCGCGGCGGAAGCCGGCATGGCGGAGCGCTTCGAGACCCGCCGGGGCGATGCCTTTGCGGTGCTGGAAGCCCTTGCGGGCGAGGGCGCGCAGTTTGACGTGGTGATCTGCGATCCGCCCGCCTTTGCCCCCTCGAAAAAGGCGCTGGCGCAGGGGCTGCGGGCCTATGAGCGGGTGGCGCGTTTGGCGGCTCCGCTGGTGGCGCCGGGCGGGTATCTGACGCTGTGTTCCTGCTCCCACGCCGCTGATGTGGCCAAGTTTGGCAATTCCTGCGCACGGGGCATTGGCCGTGCCGGGCGGGCGGCGCAGCTTTTGCGCACGGGCTATGCCGCGGCCGACCATCCTACGCTACCGCAACTGGCGGAGTCGGGCTACCTGAAGGCGCTGACCTACCGGCTGACCGCGTGAAGCTGTGCCTCGACACCTGCGTGATCTTTCCCACGGTGATGCGGGAGATGCTGCTGGGTGCGGCGAAGGCGGGATTTTTCACCCCGATGTGGTCGGCGCGGATCCTTGAAGAATGGCGGCGGGCGGCGCTCAAGCTGGGGCCTGCGGCGCAGGTGCAGGCTGAGGGCGAGGCGGCGCTGCTTCAGGCGGCATGGCCACGCGCGGAGGTGAAGGTGGAACCGGGGCTGGAGGCGCGGCTCTGGTTGCCTGATCCGGCGGATGTGCATGTGCTGGCCGCCGCTGTCGCAGGCTCTGCCGATGGCATCGTGACGATGAACGCCAAGGATTTTCCGCGCAACGTGCTGGCCGAGGAAGGGCTGATGCGGGCGGACCCGGACGGGCTCTTGCTGGGCTTTGCCGAGGCCGATCCGGCGCGGATGGGGGCGGTGGCCGAGGCTGTGCGGGCGGAGGCTGAGCGGCTCTCAGGCGAGCCGTGGGAGATGCGGGCGCTGATGAAGAAGGCGCGGCTGCCGCGGCTTGGGAAGGCGCTGGCTCGATAGCTGGTGCGCCTTTGATGCCGCGCCCGTGGCGGCCTCGTGTATGGATATTTTTAGCAAGAAAATGAGCAGGTTGCGCGTTCAGGCACCGCTCCACTTCTTCTCGTTCGCCTCGATGGCCGCGATGCGTTTGGCAACCGGTGGGTGGCTGAGGAACCATGCCGGAGTTTTGGCCCCGCCTGCGCCGGTGAGTTTGTCGAGCTTGGCGAAGAGCGATTTTTGCGGCGCGGTGCCGATGCCGGATTTGGTGAGCAGGGCCGAAGCGTAGGCGTCGGCTTCGAACTCATCGGCGCGCGACAGGCGGGCCATGAGCATGGAGGTGAGGCCCGAGGCGATGGCGGCGCCGATGCCGGGGAGGATGCGGTTGAGCACCATCGCGAGGCCGACACGTAGGGCGTTTTGCCCGGAAAAGTCGATCATCCGGCGGCGGGAGTGGCCGAGGGCGACATGGCCGAGTTCATGGGCGATGACGGAGGCCAGTTCCTGCTCGGTGACCGCGCCTTGCTTCAGCGCGGTGTGAAAGCCGCGGGTGATGAAGATCCGGCCATCGGGCGCGGCGAGGCCATTGATGGCCGGGGTTTCGAAGATGTGCACGCGCAGGCGTGGCAGATCTAGGGCGCGGGCCATGCGGGCGGTGAGCTTTTCCATCGCCGGATCGTCGAGCGGGCTGCTTTGGGCATCGAGCTGTCGCGCGGTGCGCCAGGCCGAGAAGCGCCAGAGGATCAGCCCGTAGGCGAGGGCGAGGAGGATGGGGGTGAGCTTGAGCATCCACCCATATATGGGGCGCGTTGGGGGCGAGGGAAAGCGGGCAGGGCTGCGTGAAATTGGGGCAGGAAACGTGAAAATGCTGTTCACGGCGTTGCGATGACGCGGGGGCGTGCCCATCTTGAGGGGCATTAGACTGCGACCAAGACCTTTTTCGACCCTGCTATTCGGAGCTGCCACAATGCATATGACCGACCATACCCACAGTTTTTCTGCCATGCCCGTGTGGCGCCCGATGGCCGGCCGGGCCGCCTTGGCGCTCGCTGCGCTGATCTTTTCCACGGCTGTAATGGCCACCGGGCTGCATCTGGGCGAGGGAGGCGGGGCTGAGCCAGCGCTCTATGCGCTTGCCTTCGGCTTTTTCTTTGGAATCCCGGCGCTGCTTTGCGCGCAGCAGAGCGTGTTTGCCCCGGGCCAGACCCGTGCCTGTCTCTTTGCTGGCCGTGTGCTGGGCGTGGCTTGGCTTGCGTCGATGGCTTGGCTGGTGGGGCTTTATTTGTAAGGCCAGGCAGGCGGGCGCTCAGTCTAGCGCCGTAAGGGCCAAGACGTAGGTAACGCAGGCGAGCGCGAGGCACGCCACCATCATGAGCATCGCCCAGATGTAGTGGGAGCGCAGCAGCGCCAGCACGGCGGCGTAGACGAGGACTGTTGGGTAAATCGCGGGTTCCTCAGGGATGGCGGGCCCGGGCCGCCCCATAAGGGGTAGCCCGGATGTGCTGTGGAGCACTAGCCTTCGAATTCGGCGTCCATCGTGATTTCTGCGCCGCCTTCCAGCAGTTTGGAGAGCGGGCAATTGGCCTTGGCGGTTTCGGCAGCGGCCATGAAGGCGTCGGAGTCGATCCCAAGGACATTGCCCTTGAGTTTGAGGTGGATCTTCTTGACGGCGAAGCCATCGCCTTCCTTATCCATCGACACGGTTGCCGTGGTGTCGAGCGACTCTGCCTCTTTGCCGGTCTGGTCGACGAGGATCTTGGAGAGCGCCATGGTGAAGCAGCCTGCGTGTGCTGCGCCGATCAGCTCTTCGGGGTTGGTGCCGGGGGCGTCCTCAAAACGGGTGTTGAAGCCGTAGGGCTGTGAGGAGAGGGCGCCGGACTCGGTGGAGATGGTGCCTTTGCCCTCTTTGATGTTGCCGCTCCAATGGGCCGATGCCTTGCGATTGATCATGTCTGCCTCCGTGTTTGGATGTTCAGTCCGCTCAACGTGGCAGCGCGGGGGATGTTCCGCGCGGGGGCAGGCTCATTTCCAGCGGCGGTGGATCCAGAACCATTGGTCGGGGTCGGCTTCGACCCGGGCTTCAAGGCTGCGGGTGGCGGCCTCTGTCATTATGCGGGCGTCAGTGTGGGCGATCGGCTCTTCGACCTCGACGGCGTAATCGAGGCCGCCGTTCAGCCGGGTGCCATAGACCGGCAGCATCAGCGCATCGTAGCGCAGCGCCATCTCTGCGGCGGAGGTGGCAGTGCGGGCGGGGTGGCCCATGAAGTCGATCACCTCGCCGCGCCAGGTGTTCACGTCATGCAGGATGATGAGCATGCCGCCGGCTTTCAGGTGGCGAATGAAGGCCATGGTGCCCTTGCGCCCCTGCGGGAAGACGGGGCGCCCCACCGCCTCCATCGTGGCGACGTAGTGTTGGTTGAAGAAGGCGTTGGCCATGGGCCGGTAGAGCCCGCCGAAGTGGTAGCCGCTGGTGTTCAACTTGGCGCGCGCGGCTTCGTAGTTGCCGAAGTGTCCGGTGACGGCGATCACCGCGCGGCCCGTGGCGCGGGCCTCTTCCAACGCGGGCAGGCCGGGACCGGAGAGGGAAAAACTGGCGGCGCGGGCGAAGAAGGTTGGGTTGGAGTAATTCTCCATCAGCACGCGGCCCGCGTTTTCGCAGACCTTGGCCGCAAGGGCGGCGCGGGCGGGTGGCTCCATATCGGGCCAGACCATGGCGAGGTTGTCGCGCGCGCGCTTGCCGTAGCCTGCAAGCGGGGCGATGACATTGCGGGTGAGCTTGCCGAAGGCGGCGATGCGAGCCGGGTAGGGCAGCAGACGGGCGGAGCCAATGAAGCCGCGCAGGATCTTGTCGGTCAGCCAGTCGGCCGCCGAGCCCTTGGGCGGTGGGTCATCATCTGTTGTGGCGGCCATGCGGCTCTCTCCCGGTGGTGGGATAGGGTTAGCTGCGAGGTCGCCGGAAGGGAAGGGGGCTGCACATCGGCAGGCTGGTGCGGGCGGCGCGAAGCGGTGGTTGACCTAGTCCTCCTCAGCGTCGTCGGGGGAGACGAGGATAAGCTCGCCATCGGCCTCAAGGCGGCGGATCTCGGCGACGACCGCCGTCATCGCCTCTTCGCCGTCCTTGTCCTTGACCTTGCCGAGTTCTGCCATCTCTTCGCGCAGCCCCTCGGCCATGCGTTTGGAGATATTCTCGAGGATGTGGTCACGGGAGCGCTCGGCCTCGCCACTGGCGGCGGCGAGCGCGGTGACGAGAACCGCCTGTTCGATGCCGCGGGTGATCTTGGGGACATCGCGGGCGGCGAGACGGTCGGCGATGTTGACGAAGGTGAAGATGGCCTTTTTCAC
This sequence comes from Vannielia sp. ABF1_015, assembly GCF_056160745.1. Classification (NCBI taxonomy): domain Bacteria; kingdom Pseudomonadati; phylum Pseudomonadota; class Alphaproteobacteria; order Rhodobacterales; family Paracoccaceae; genus Vannielia; species Vannielia sp. ABF1_015. The sequence goes on along the minus strand of NZ_JBSWXT010000002.1, from coordinate 465,117 downwards.
CTGATCGGCAAACTCAGAGTCTTCCTCCTCCAGCCCCTTGAGCACATCGTCGCGGGTGGCGGAGGGGGAGAAGTTGAGCACGGCGGCCACACGCTCCACCGGGCCGCCATCGAAGGCCATGACGGGCTGGGCATCGAACTGGGCGGCGAGGGTGAGGCCGATGCGTGCAACGGTTTCGGGCCCGACGCGACCGGTGCGGGACATGGCGTGGGTGATCCGGCGGGCCTTGTCGCCCGGCAGCTTTCCGAGGAGTTCGGCGGCGCGGCCGGTGGGCAGCTTGGCCAGCATGACGGCGCCAACCTCAACGCTCTCTTCTTCCAGCACGGGCAGGAGCTTTTCGGCATCGAGGCCCGAGATCCGCTCCCACGGGTCGCCCTTGGCGGCCACTCCGGCTTCGCGGCGCAGCCGGGCGGAGGTTATCGGGGAGATATGGCCATCGAGCAGTCCGAGTGCCCCCTCCATCGCGCCGGGAAAGCACAGGCCGACACGGTCAAGCTCGGCCTCGAACTCTTCGATGACCTCGGCCAGCGTGTCGCGATCAATCATGCGCAGCTTGCCCATGGCGCGGGTGAGCTCGGTTTGCATGCCGTCGGGCCATTCGGCCAGCGGCAATTTTGCGCCGCCATTGACCAGAAGGCGCACGATGACGGCGGCTTTTTCACGGCGGGTGAGCCGACGAGCGGAGCCGGAAGGCGCGCCATCGCTGCCGCCTGCCATGGCCGGAAGAGAAACCCCGCCGGAGTTTGCGCCGCTGCCGGGCAGGTCGGTGTCAAAGTCACCAAGCCCGCCGGGGAGCGGGGAGAGAGAAGTGGACATCAGCGCCTCGCGCCTTCCGCATGGTTCACGTTGAGCGAGCATAGCGGCGAGAGGCTTAAGGCGGGGTTACCCGAACCGGAGTTTCAGTGCCCCGGTGCAGGGCAAGGCGGTGTGATCAGCCGGTGGGCGTGATGCAGCTTGCTGTCTTGTCATCCCAGACTTTGCCGTCGGCGCAGGACATGCGCACGTGCTGGCTGGAGCATTCGGCATAGGCGAGGGCGGGAGAGAGGGCCAGCGCGAGGGCGGCGAGGGCTGTCTTCGTCTTCATCGGTCTCATTCCTCCGGTTTGCGGGAATGAGCCTATCACGGGCCGCGATTCCGACAAAGCGCCGGGGCTGCAAAACCCTTTCCGTTACGGAAACGTGAATGGTCCGGTGCAAGGCCGTGAAATGGCGTCGGCCTCGATTGCCGCAGCGTCACCCTTGGCGCACCCCTCTTACAGGCATCGGGTGGACGGCATGCCAGCCCCAAGGCAGGGCCGCCTCTTCCCCCCAAGATTTTCCACCCGGTGCCGCATCACACCGTTCGTGCCCAACTGCGGCCGACACATTGGAGGACTATAGCAATGTCACACGCCAAAGGCCCCGCCCGCCCCGCATTTGCCCCGCGCTCGAAGCTCTACAAAGGGCGCTTCGGGCGCATCTGCCCCGGTCTTACCCCATGGGTGCCGCCCGGTGTGCCCCCTGAGCAGATCGAGGCGCATTTCGTCGCCTTCGCCAACGAACACATGACTGAGCGCCCCGGTATGAGCCCGGGAGAGGCGATTGAGATCGATGATGAGTTGGAGGCGGAGTTTAGCTCCGGTATCCCGGCAGGCTACACCTACTTCGGCCAGTTCGTTGACCATGACATCACCTTCGATCCAACGCCTCTGGGCGTGGAGCTGACCGACCCGGAGGGGCTCGATAACTTCCGCACGCCGCGGCTGGACCTCGATTGCGTTTATGGCTCCGGGCCGCATGACCAGCCCTATATGTATGACGGTACGGGCAAGTTCCTGATCGGTGAGATCCCCGGCACCGGGCTTGCCGACCTGCCCCGCAACCCGCTGGGCCGCGCGATCATCGGGGATATGCGCAATGACGAGAATGCGATTGTCAGCCAGATCCAGCTGGCCTTTCTGACCGCGCATAACACGCTGGTGGACCGTGCTGTCGCCGCCGGAGCGCCAGATCCATTCATGGAGGCGCGGCGTGTGCTGACGTGGCTTTACCAGCACTGCGTGTGGGAAGATTTCATCCGCCGGATCTGCATCGACGAGGTGGTGGACACCGCGCTGCAGAAGGACAAGGGCAAGGACGGGCGGGTGCAGTGGCAGCTCGGGCTGAAGGATGTTTACAACTGGGAATACAACCCCTTCATGCCGCTGGAATTTTCGGTGGCGGCCTATCGCTTTGGGCATTCGATGGTGCGCAATGGCTATCAGACCAACTTCACCCACAACCAGCTGGACCGGGTAGCGCTGTTCAACAACACCACCTCCGGCCCCGGCGCGGATGAGCCCGACCTGCGCGGCTTTGGCCCGCGCAATCCGGTGACAACGGTGCAATGGGACTGGTTCTTCGACATGGGCAATGAGGCGGATTTCTTTCCGCAGATGGCCCGCAAGATCGACACCAAGCTGGCCAATGCGCTGCTGTTTCTCGGCGAGGACGATGGCGACCCGGGTAGCGTCGCCAACAAGCTGGCGGCCCGCAACCTGATCCGGGGCGTGATGATGGAGCTGCCCTCGGGCCCTGACGTGGCGGCCAAGCTGAATGTGCCGGTGACGGTCAACCTCAGCAAGGAGGAGCCTGCCGCGCTTTGGTACTACATCCTGAAGGAGGCCGAAGGGCAGGGCGGCGCTCGGCTCGGGCGGCTTGGCTCAACGATCGTTTGCGCGGTTTTTGCCGGGCTGCTGAAGGGCGACCCGAAGGCCTATGTCAATGTCGATCCGGGCTGGAGCCCTGAGAAAGAGCTGGCCAGCGGCATGCTGACGGATGCCGACAAGCAGGACAATCCCGACTGGGGCCTTCAGGCGATCCTGCGGATTTCCGGACAGCCGGTGAGCGGCGTGTAACCCTTTCCCCTCACCCGGCAGGAAGGCCCGGAGGCGTGGTGGCCCGGGTCTTTCCGGGGAAGGTCCGTCCCTTGCGGGGCGGGCCTTTTCTGTTCGGGGGGCTGCTCTTCGGTCCTTGCGGCCCTCATCGCAGCTGCGAAGAAAGGCCGACAGGCCTTGATGAGCTGCCTCCTAGGCCGCGCTGTCCTTCGGGCGCAGCAGGAGCCAGATCAGCGCGCCGCCGGCGAGCACGAGGAAGGGGGCCATGGCGAGGTTTACGGCCGTCCAGCCCGCCTGTGCCGAGCCGCCCGAGCAGTTCATCAGCCCGCCGGAGGCGAGAGAGGCCAGCGTTACCCCGCCGAAAACGATGAGATCGTTCAGGCCCTGCATCCGTCCGCGCTCTTCCGGGCGATGCGCGCCTGCCAGCATGGAGGTGGCGCCGATGAAGCCGAAGTTCCAGCCGAGGCCGAGCAGCACGAGGGCGACAAAGAACTGTTCGAGCTCGACGCCTGACAGGCCGACAGCCCCGGCAGCCGCGAGGATCACCAACCCAGTGGCCATGATTTTCTCTACCCCGAAGCGCGCGATCAGGTGGCCGGTGAAGAAGGAGGGCACGAACATCGCAAGGACATGGGCGGTGACGACATCGGACGCATAATCGAGAAACAACTTCGTTTTGATGGCATCCGGCATTCCTTCAGTGACAGAAGGCGGCAGAAGTGCCCCGGATTGGCCGCAGCCGACCACGGCAAGGGGTGTCGAGGTCATCACCAGGTTCATCAGCGCGTAGCTCACCATGGCGCAGATCACCGCCACCGCGATGCGCGGGGTTTTCAGCAGCTCCATCCGGTTGCGGCCCTTGGGCGCGTCATGGGCGGGCACCGGGGGGCGGGGGATGTCGAGGAAGAGAAACAGCAGCGAGCCGACGATGTTAACGGCGATCACCGCGGCATAGGTGCCAAGGAAGGGGATGACATAGGCCTCGGCGGTGAACTTCACGATCTGCGGGCCAATGATGGCCGAGGCCAGCCCACCGGCCATGACGTAGGAGATGGCCTTGGGGCGGAAGGCGTCTGACGCCGTATCTGCGGCGGCGAAGCGGTAAAAGCCCTGCGCCGACATATAGATGCCTGTCAGCAGCGAGCCGGCGAGGAAGATGTAGAAGTTCTGCGCATAGAGCCCATAGGCCCCGATGGCTCCGCCGGCGGCCCCGCCGAAGGCCCCGGCCCAGAAGCCCGCGCGCCGCCCGTAGCGCTGCATCAGCGCCGAGAGGGGCGTGGCCGAGAGCATGGAGCCGAGCACGATGAGCGAGATCGGCAGGGTGGCGAAACAGATGTTGGGAGCAAGGCTTTGGCCCGCAAGCCCGCCGATGGTGAAGATCATTGGCATCTGGCTGCCAAGGATCGCCTGCGCGGCCACCAGCACGGCGACGTTGCGGCGGGCCTTGCTGTCGTCGGCGGGGGCGGGCGGGGTATCGGCGGAGGTGCTCATGGGCGGTATAGAGCCCAAAGCCGTAGCCTGCGCAAGGCGCGCCGGGCGCGGCGCTTTGTTGCGGGTTTCGATACTGGTTGTTGCGAGGTCAGCCCTTGGCCGCCGGGCGTGCCGGGCCTAAGCTTCGGGCCGAATGAAGGGGACCGGGGCAAAGAAGATCCTGCTTTTGGCGGGAAGCGGCGAAAGCCGTGCATTGGGGCAGGCCTTGGCCTGGCGCGATGACTTCGACGTGGAGATCCGGCTGGCCAGGCAGATGCGCGGGCGCGATTTTCCGGTGCCTGCCACGCTGGGCGGCTTTGGCGGCGAGGCGGGCTTTCGGGCGCATCTGGAAGAGACCCGGCCAGATGCCGTGATCGACGCGACCCACCCTTATGCCGAGGCCATCACCCGCCGCACCGCACAGATCGTGCCGGAGATGGGCCTGCCGCTGCTGCATTTCGAGCGCCCGCCCTGGGTGGCGGGCCCGGGGGATGACTGGACGGAGGTGGCCGCGCCGGAAGATCTGCCCGCGCTGATCCCGGAAGGCGCCTGCGTGTTCCTCGGCACAGGCCGGGCCGGCTTGGAGCGCTTTGCCGGCCTGGAGGGCCGCCGGATCATCTGCCGCCAACTCGACATGGCCGACGGGCCCTTTCCCTTCGAGGGGGGCGAATTCCTGCTCTCGGTGCCACCTTTCACCGCCGAGGGCGAGATGAAGCTGTTCCAGCGACTCGATGTGGATTGGCTGGTGGTGAAGAACGCGGGCGGCGAGGGGGCGCGCCCCAAGCTGGAGGCGGCCCGCGCCATGGGCCTGCCGGTCGCCATGCTGGCGCGCCCACCGGAGCCCGAGGGGGTGGACCGCGCGGAGACGCTGGAGGCGGCGATGGCCTGGGCCGAGGCGCTGTGAGCGCGGGCGTCGGGCGGATCATTGAAACATCTGACTGTGTGGCCGAGGGCGCGGGCTGGCTTGCCGCCCGTTGCCCCCGGTTGGCCCACGCACTGGAGGCCTGCGGCGAGGTGCCTCTGCGCCGGAGGGGAGACGGCTTTGAGGCGCTGCTTTCAGCCATTGTAAGCCAGCAGGTGAGCGTGGCCTCGGCGGCGGCGATCTGGGCGCGGGTGGAGGCGGCGGGCTTTGCCGATCCTGCGAAGGTGCGAGCGGCGAGCGACGAGGAACTGCGCGCGGTGGGCCTTTCACGCCCCAAGGTGCGCTATGCCCGCGCGCTGGCGGAGGCGCAGATAGACTATGCCGCGCTGCGGGGTGCGCCTGACGAGGAGGTCGTGGCCGTGCTGACGGAGGTGCCCGGGATCGGGCGCTGGACGGCGGAGGTTTATGCGATTTTCTCGCTGGGCCGGGCCGATGTGTTTGCGCCCGCCGACCTTGCGTTGCAGGAAGCCGCGCGGATGCTCTACGGCCTGCCCGAGCGGCCCTCGGAGAAGGCTTTGCGCGCGCAGGCCGAGGACTGGAGCCCGTGGCGGGCGGTTGCGGCGCGGCTGTTATGGGCCTACTTCCGGGTGGCGAAACAGCGAGAAGGGATCAGGTAGATGGCGCCGAGAGAGCTGAAAGTGGGGCGGGTTGAGCCGCAGTCGGGTGAGGTAAAGCAGGTGGTGATCTTCCTGCACGGCTACGGGGCCGATGGGAATGACCTGCTTGGGCTGGCCCAGCCGCTGGGGGCGCATATGCCCGACACGCTCTTCCTGGCCCCCGACGCGCCGGAGCCCTGCCGCAACAACCCGATGGGGTTTCAGTGGTTTCCGATCCCGATGATGGATGGCTCCAGCGCGGCGGAAGCGGGGGCGAGCATGGCGCAGTCGGTGGAAGATCTGAACGCCTTTCTCGATGGCGTGCTTGAGGCCGAAGGGGTGACGCCCGATCAGGTGGCGCTGATTGGCTTTTCGCAGGGGACGATGATGAGCCTGCACGTTGCCCCGCGCCGGGATGCACCATTTGCCGGGGTCGTCGGCTTCTCTGGCCGCCTGCTGGAGCCGGAGCGGCTGAAGGCGGAGATGAAGAGCAGCTTCCCGGTGCTCTTGGCCCATGGCGATCAGGATCCGCTGGTGCCGTTTGAGAGCATGGGGCTGGCGGCGGATGCGCTGAAAGCGGCGGGCTTTCCGGTGTATACCTTCACCATGGAGGGCACGCCCCACGGCATCGCGCCCGAGGGGCTGAGTCAGGCCTTCGCCTTCCTGCGGGAGTTTCTTTTGAAGTGAGGCGGTGGGGCACAGGATGGAAGGTCTTGCTCGTCCTCGCCGTCCTGCCGCTGGGTGTCGTCGGCGCCGGACTTATTACGCCGCTGGGGTGGTTCGCTGTGCTTATCTTTTCGGGCGCTCTCGGGCCAAACGCCAAATATGGCTCCCCGTCTCAACCTGTCCCAATGGAATTGAGACGCTGCGGTGCCAGTGACAACGGCGGTTTCGAAGCAGTTGGTCCCGGCCATCAGATTTTTCGGATCGACCAAGCCGGGACACAATGGAGCTTCCGCAGTGGCGGGCTGGCACGGCACGGCAGTGCTGAGGATATTCGGCGGATGACGACGACGGATGGGGTATTTCGTGTCTGGATTGCACCGGACGACGACACACCATTGGTTTCCTTCCACGGCTTTCACGACGGATGCACACTCGTGTTGGAAGAGGTGACCGCGCGAAGTCCCCACCTGCGGGATGTCGCGCGTGACTGAGCCGCCCGCCGCGCTGCTGGAGCGGTTCGGCGTGACCGCGCCCGAATTCGTCGCTGAAACCGCGATTGCCCGGGTCTGGCGGGTGCGGCGGGGCAGGGGGGTGGCGGCGCTTAAGGTCTGGCACGATCCGTCGATGGTGAACGAGGGGCCGGGGGTTGAGTATCTTTCGGTTCGGGCGGCGCAGGGCGCGGTGCGGCTTTTCGGGCGGGCCGAGGGGGCGGTGCTAATGGAGTGGCTCGACGGGCCGTCGCTTGGTGATCTGGTGCGCGCTGGGCGTGACGGGGAGGCGACGGGGCTGCTGGCGCAGGTGGCCTCGCGGCTTTGGGGGCAGCCGACGGTGTGGCCCGGGGCGCGGGTTGTTAGCGAGGAGGACTGGTGCCGGGCGCTGTTTGCGCTGGAGTTCGGCCCGGCGCTGGGCGCGGAGGATCGGGCGGCGATTGAGCGGGCGCGGGGGCTGATGTGGCGGCTTTTGGAGGGCGCGGGGGAGTACATCGCTCTGCATGGGGATTTGCACCATGACAATGTGAAGGATGGCCCGCGTGGCTGGACGGCCTTTGATGCGAAGGGGATCGTCGGGCCGCGGGCCTTCGACCTTGCCAATGCCTTTCGCAATCCGAAGGGGGCGGAGGCGCTCATCGCCGATCCGGCGCGAGCGCGGGCTTTGGCGGCTGTCTTTGCCCCGGTGGCGGGGGTGAGCGAGGCGGAAATGCTGGGCTGGGCGGCGGCGAAGGTGGCGCTTTCGATCTCGTGGCGGGCGCAGGGGCGGCTGGACGCGGACGGGGAGTTGGGGCTTTTGCGGATGTTTTTGGAAATGGCTGGGGCGTGATGGTGGGCAGATTGCCCACCCTACGGCGGGGCTGAGTGGGGCTTGGGCTTTGGCGCACTGGGTGCGGCATTGCAGCAAACAAGGTGCGGCTGGCTGTGGATAACTGTCACGCCCCTGTCACGGAATCGGGCCATTTATCCAACACACACCGCATGTTGCGGGGGTTGCGCGGGGTAAAACCCCAGATATAGTCGGGGAAAGACTCACAGAGCGCGAGACGCAGGCAACGACAGGCAGACGAGCACGGAGAGACGGCACGATGGACGGTGACTTCAGGACGACTTTCGTCAGGGAACCCACAAACCTCAAACACCACCCCGCATTGGTGCTGAACGCCGATTACCGTCCGCTCTCTTACTATCCGCTCTCCCTCTGGCCGTGGCAGGAAGCCATCAAGGCGGCCTGGCTCGACAGGGTGAGTATCATCGCCGAATACGACGAGGTGGTGCGAAGTCCCTCCACCGAGATCAGGATCCCCTCCGTCGTTGTTCTCAAAGACTATGTAAAACCCCAAAAGCGCGTGGCCTTCACGCGCTTTAATTTGTTTTTGAGGGACGAATTTCGCTGTCAGTACTGCGGGGCGAAGGGGGATTTGACCTTTGACCATGTGGTGCCGCGTGCCCGGGGTGGGCGCACCAGCTGGGAGAACGTGGTGGCGGCATGTGCGCCCTGCAACCTGCGCAAGGGTTCGCGTCAACTGGCCCAGACAGGGATGAGCCTGCGCAAGCCGCCGCGCCCGCCGAGCGCGGGGGAGCTGATGAACATGGGCCGCCGCTTCCCGCCGGGCTATCTGCACGACAGCTGGGTGGACTACCTGTATTGGGACGCCGAACTGGAGGCGTGAGGCCAGTAGCGCGGCCCTGCGCTATTGCGCCTTTGGAAAGTCCCGCTCGAAGAGCTTCAACTGCGAGCGGAAAATCACCAAGGCTTCGTCCATCAGCGCGGCGTCGATGCCGGGCCGCAGGGGCAGGCTCATTACCTGGGTCAGCCGCTTGTCTTCCGCCGACCAGATGGCCTTGCAGCAATAGCTGCCCTCAGTATAGCGCGCGATGGCCTCCGCGCCCGGAGACTCGCGAAGCCGGAACGAGGTTTCCAGCAGCAGGAACCGACAGTCTTCCGGTTGTTCTTCGGGCTTGCATCCCGCGTAGTAGATCAGGATCGGCGCGCCGCGTGTGCCGACCTTGATCACGTGGCCGCGCGCGCTTCTGACGGCGGCAGCGGACCAGCCGAGCGCACGGATCAGCTGCGCCACATCCTCCGGCTTGCGCACCGTCTGCTCAAGCGGATCGGGCGCGGGCGGGGCCTTGGCGAGGGCCGTGGACAGCTCGGTGATGTAGCGGTGGAAGGTGGCGAGGTTGGCCTTCAGCCGCTCTGGATCCTCGGCCATTTCGGGCCAGACATCGGTGTTGATTGTCACCACCCGCAGGTTGGCTCGCACGTTGTAGGGCAACTCGCTGTCGCTGATGAAGGCAAAGCGCCCGCCGTCGTAGATCTCGCTGAACCGCGCCCCGGTCAGGCGACCGGGGTTCTCGACCACGGCTTGTAGGGTGAGCCCGGTACAGCCCTCGGCGCGGCAGCCGGTGAAGGTGGCGAGGTAGGAGAAGTCATTGCCGGTGGCGAGAAAGCTCTTTTCGGTCTCGGGCAACCGGGCACCGCCTTCAGTGTCGGGCTTCATGGTGGCGTCGAGTGCCGCGAGTGTTTCGGTCAGCGCCTCGGGGCTGAAGACGGCGGGCAAGCTCTCTGACGGGTCGGGGCGCGGGGTGGCCAGAAAACCAGCAAGCTCCAGAATGCCGAGCCGCCATTCGCCGATGGCTTTCGCCAGAGCGTCGGCCTCGGTGTCGGTAAAGGTGGTTTCGACCCGGACGTTCTCGGCACGAACGGCTATATTGCGCACGTGAGCCGTGCGGAAGGCGGCCAGCTTGCCCGACTCTAGTTCGTTGAAGAGAGTTCTGCCATCGAGCCCGGCTGTGTTGGGCAGGATCGAGGTGATGGTGATCGTATCGCAGCCCGTATCATCGCAGTCACCGAACCGCAGGGTATGCCTGCCGCCTTCAAGCTCCAGTTCGTAGGCCGTGATGGTGCCGCCGGGACTGAGCGTGCCTGCTGCCATGTCGAAGGCAAGCCCTTGCTCGGCGGCAAGGGCGGCAAAGCCCTCGGGCAGGGTGGCGGGGGCCTCCTGGGCGGTGAGGGGCGCGGTAAGGAGGAGGGTGAGGGCCGTGGCCGACAGGGTGTGGCGGAGGAACATGGACTTTCCTTGAATGGCTGGACCGAGCCGGTGGCAAGGTGGGAAGGGATTGGTTTCAAATCGAGACCGGCATGCTGAATGGGTGCCGCCGGTCGGGTTGGGGAGCGGGGCGAGGGGCGTGGCCCCGCCCGTGCCTTAGCGCATCAGTTCCTCCAGCGAGAAGCTGCCCACGCCGACGCCAAGCGAGGGCGGGTTTTTGGGGGCCGAGGCGTCGATATCGGCCTTGCCGATTCCGAGGCCGGGCGCTTTGGGCGCATCGGCGGGGGCTGCGGGGGCCGGTGCGGCGGCGGCGGTGCGCGGGCCGCGCTCGTGCCACTCTGTCAGCATTTTGAATGCGTTCCCGTGCATCGCATAGACGGTGGCGACGCTTTCAACGAAATACTCAACCGTCATTGCTTTGCCGAAGGGCAGGGTCATCGTCATATGCACCTTGCCGGGCGCGGGCTGGATCATTTTGCAGCAATAGGAGCGCTGGTTGAAATCCTCCATGTCGGCGGCTTCGAAGGCGGTGGGGTAATTGTAGCGGGTTTCGAGGGTGATGAAGCGGCAGCCCTTGCCCTGCGTGCAACCTTCGGGGCGCACGATCATCTTGGTGCCTTTGTACTCGGCGAGAAAGGCCCAGGGCGCGTTCATGTCGATCGGCGAAACCTTGAAACCCATCTGGGTGAGGGTGCCGGTGATATCGGCGACATGGACGGGTGAGGACTGGTCGATCATCGGCGGCGCGGATTGGGCCAAGGCCGGTGATGCCAGCGCGAGGCTGAGCAGCGTGGCGCGAGACAGGCGGATCAGGGCAGGGGTCATGCGGGGCTCCTGTGAATTGGTCCTAAAATCAACTTGTTTCAGTATGACCATGGCCCGGCCCTCGGGCAACGGCGCAGGTGTGACAAATACGTTCATCTTTGCCTCCGAAGCGATCGGCAAGGGGCGGGGCTTGCGCACAAGGGCTTGACCTGCAAGGCAATTTTTGCCACCTCCGGTAGAGCAATTACAGGGATCGAGTGTGCGCGCATGAGTGGAAGAAGTGAGCTTCCGGAGGCGGCGGAGGAACTGGCCGCTCTGATCGAGGCACGCGGCCCCTTGGAGATGAGGGCACCGGTCACGGCTGCCGAGATCACCCTGCATGAAGGGCGCGTTGCGCCGATCCTGCTGGACCTTTGGGAAGATCACGGCGTGGGCGATCTGGCCGGGGGAGCCTTGCGGCTTTGCGTGCCCGGCGAACTGCGCGGCGCGGTTGACAGGCTCTTTTCCGGCGATCCGGAGTTCAGCCTTCCCGAGGAGCGTCGGGTCGATGTGCATGCCTTCGCTCATACCGCCTTCGGCAACCTTTTCCTGTGGAGCGAGCGCCACTGGCTGATCTATGTTGATGTCGTGCAGGGCCTTGTCGAGGCGCCTTTTTTGCACCGCCCCGAGAGTCGCAGCCAGCCCGACCGGGTGGCGCTGGACTGGGGGCTGGCCGCCGAGGGGCCGCTGCTGGACATGGTTGATAGCGGAGGACAGCCGATGCTGGAGCGCGCGCAGGAGGCCTTCGACCCTTTGCCGCGCATGGTGATCTATGCGCCCGGCGCGGCGGCCAGCGCGGAGCCGATCCCGGACTTTGAAGATCTTTACGCGGCCCATTACCCGGAGTGGCTGGAGGAGCGGGCGGCTTCGAAGGTGTGGTATCTGTCGGATATGGCGACACGGCGGTTCAACATTCGTGAAATCGGGGCTGCCGCATGAGCCGCCGGGCCGCACGCCTGACGCGCGCCGCCGCTGCGTTGGCCGTGGCACTGCTGGCGGGGTGCTTGGGAGGCGCGGCACCTTCCGAGATCGAGCTGACCCGCGGCACCTATCGCGCCACGCCGGCCTTTTTTACCGAAGTTTCGCTGGACGGCGGGCAATACCTGTCGCTTCCCGGTGCGATGGCGGGCCATGCTGATGAGATGGAGCCGCGCACGCAGAACTCGATGTATCTCGGCTGGCGCGGCGGCAGTGGCAAGGTGCCGGTGCGGGTGAGCTGGGTTGAGCTGTTGACCGGGCGGGCGTGGGTGGCAGAGACCGCCGTGGACATGGGTGCGCTGGAGCGCAGCGCCTCGGGCGCGGCGCGGATCGGGGTGATCGTTGGGCCGAACGGCCTGCTGCTGGTGGCCAGTGATCCGCTGCCGAGTGAGGGCCCGCCTCGAAACCTTGCCCGCACCTGCGGCACGCGCGCGCCGGAGAAGGACCGCGATCTGCGGGCCGAGACCGGCAGCGAGCCGAAACTCGCCCGCCTCTTTAGCTATAGCTACCCGCCCGTTCCCGAGACCACTGACTGCCCGGAGCCTGCCCGATGAGCGTGACCTCGCAATCCGCCGAAGCCTCTGCCGGGATGGACAATGCCGCAGGCACCGTGGCGCAAAGCTGCCCGAGGGTGACGCTGGAGATTGGCGTGTTTTTCGACGGCACCGGCAACAACGCGGCCAACGTGCGCGGCCCGTCGAGCCGGATTTCCGACAGCTACAACTCGGCGCTTTCAAACGTGGTGCTGCTGCACGACCGTTACATCATCGATTCTGCCAGCTGGCCGCGCAACAGTTGCGGTTACGCGATCAAACGCGGGGCGATCTACAAGGAGGGGATTGGCACCACCGCCGGAGAATCCGACTGGTGGCCCACCAACAAGTATGGCGCGGCCGTGGGTATGGGGCCGACGGGGGTGGAATCGCGGGTTTATGCCGCCTGCCTCGACGTGGGCACCAAGATCATGGAACTGTCGCCCGGGGTGGAGCCCGAGGAGGTGGTGCTGGATGTCTTCGGCTTTAGCCGGGGCGCGGCGGCGGCACGTTATTTCGTCAACTGCTTCCGGCAGGGCTACATCGTTTACAACGGGAACAAGGCCTCGCTGCCGGAGGGCCGCAATGTGCGCATCCGCTTTGTCGGGGTGTTCGACACGGTTGCGGCAATCGGGGACGGGACGGATGACGACAATGGCGATGTTAACGTGCATATGAAGACGGCGCAGGCGGATGCGATCATGCATCTGACCGCCGAGCACGAGTATCGCACCAACTTTCGGCTCAACCACAACCACCCGGGCGGCGGCCCCTATCAGGAGTTGCCGGGGGCCCATTCTGACATTGGTGGCGGCTATTCGAGCACCGAGGATGAGGTGTTGGTGGAACGCGCTCGCACCCGCACCTTTTACACCCGCGAGCAGGCCGAGGCCGCGCGGGCGGTTGATGCGGCGCGGGCGCTGCAGGAGCGAAATTCGCTGGAGAGCTTCTATGTCAGCGAGGGCTGGATTGAGCCGGGCGACCCGCAGGGGGCCTTGCGCAACGAGCCGAGCCAGATCATCGAGCGGCGCGCGCCGGGCCTCGCGGGGCTTGTTTCGAAGACTTACACCTACACGACAGGCGCATGGCTGAAGCGCGAGGTGCAGCTTGGCCTGTCGCGTATCGCGCTGGCGATCATGCATGACAAGGCGCTTGCCGCCTCAGTTCCGCTGGACGGGCTGCCGGGCACGGAGGCCTACACCATTCCGGGGGATTTGCAGCCGATGGCGACGATACTGCGCGCGGGGGGGCGCCCGTCAGAGGCGATGAAGCGCACTGCGCTGCGAAAGTTCGGGCACATGTCATCTAACTACGACAGCATTGGTATGTCGCCAAGGCTCGCGCCCGAGGGCCGGGCGGGTTTCGAGCGGAAGATCTACTGGAACGAGGCCGGCAAGGCCAAGTAGAGCGCGCTGGCTCAGGCGGCGTTGAAAGCGCCTTGCGCTTCCAGTGCCTCCATATGCTCGGACAGCCGGGTGAAGCGCAACTCGGGCGGGGCGTCATCTGCGAGGATCCGGGCGGCTTTGCCGGTTGGGTCGCGGGTTTCGAACTGCGGGCCGAAGTGCAGTTCCCATGCGCAGCAGGAGAAGAGCGCGGCGAGGTGGCGCAGCCCGTAGCCGTGCATCCGCCGCATGACATCGTCGCACAGCCCGTTGAGCGCGGCCCCCTGATGCGCCTCGGCGGGCTCGGGGAAGGTGGCGCGCAGGCGCGCGGCGATGCCCTCGCAATCGCGCTTCCAGCGCAGGGCAGCGAAGGACGAGATATCGCGCTCGGAGAGGGTGAAAATGCCGTAGTGCTTGCGCTCTTCGGGCAGATCGGGGTGGGGACGGAAGGCTTGCAGCACGGGCGTTGTGCCATCCTTGAGATAGGGAAGAGCGAAGAGGTCGATCTGCCCGGTTTCACGCGGGAAGACCCAGCGGGCCACTGTTTCAGCGCGGTCGGTGAGACCCGCGAGATAAGTGGCCATGGAGCGTGGCTCCCAGAACCGCAGGAAATACCAGCGCTCGTCTTCGTCCTGCACCCGCATGAGGCGACGCAGATGGCGGCGCAGCCCGTCGATATCGAGCCCGCTGGTGCGCAGCAGGATGCCCGGCTCGGCGCGCCAGTGGCCCAGCACGGTGCCGCCCTCTGGCCCGGCATCGGTGAGCAGGCGGAAGAGCAGGGGGCAGTCCTTTGGCAGTTCGACCAGCCACGGCGCGGCCTCGCCTGCGCTTTCGGCAAGGTCACCGAAAAACAGGCAGCGGCTGTCCAGCTCCAGATTTTCGATGATGGATTGCAGCGCAGGCAGCCGGGCGGCATCGAGCACCGCGAAAAGGCGGGTATCCTTGGTGAAGAGCAGCCGTTCCAGCGTGGGCGGCAGTTTGCGGTCCACATCGGTGGACTGACCGAGAGGGAGGCCGTCGGAGAGGGTCTTTTGTTCGATCATGCTCTGGCGTCCGGTCCCTGCCACTCATCAACGTGGCGGCTTCTAGCAGCAGGGCGGCGAGGGCAAAAGGGGCGCAATGATGTGGGGCCTTGCGTGGCGTGTGCGCCGGGGCCTGTGGGAAAAAGTTGACCGACTGCCTGTGGGGAGGTCTTTCAACCTGCGGATTGCCCAGTGCGGCGTCCTTCTTCCCGCGACACCGCTTGCCGTCATCTCGCGGGTTGTCGGACCGAGGCAGGGTGCTAGACTTTGGTGAGGTCTGCGGATAAACCGGGGCCGTTAGCGCTAACGCCACCCAAAAGGCACCGTTCCGCAGGGAGATCCCATGGTATCACGCGTCATTCCCGTCGATCCGTTCGACCTGGTGATTTTCGGGGGCACGGGCGACCTTGCACGGCGCAAGATCCTGCCCGGGCTCTATCGGCGCATGGCTGCGGGGCAGATGCCTGCGGAGGCCCGGATCATCGGCGCGGCCCGCTCCGACCTAGACCGCGCGGGCTATCAGCAGATGGTGAAGGAGGCGATCGAGGAGTTTGGCGACCCCAAGCACGCCAGCGATGTGGCCGGGGTGAGCGACTTTCTGGAGCGGCTCGACTATGTGGCGATCGACGCGCGTGGCGAGGCTGGTTGGGAAGAGCTGAAAGGCAAGATGCGGCCCGGTGTGATCGGGGCCTATTACTTCTCGGTCGGGCCTAGCCTGTTTGGCGATCTGGCCGAGCGGTTGAAGAGCCACGGGATTGCCACCGAGCGCAGCCGCATCGTGGTTGAAAAGCCCTTTGGCCATGATCTGGCTTCGGCCAAGGCGCTGAATGCCGATCTGGCTGCGCATTTCGATGAGACCCAGATTTACCGGATCGACCATTATCTTGGCAAAGAGACGGTGCAGAACCTGATGGCCGTCCGCTTTGGCAACATGCTCTTCGAACCGCTGTGGAACAGCCAATATGTTGATCACATTCAGATCACCGTGGCCGAGACGGTCGGCGTGGGTGGGCGCGGCAGTTACTATGACAAGTCGGGCGCTATGCGCGATATGGTGCAGAACCACTTGATGCAGCTTCTGTGCCTGATCGCCATGGAGCCGCCCGCCAAGTTTGACCCGGATGCGGTGCGTGACGAGAAGCTCAAGGTGATCCGCGCGCTGGATGAGGTGGACCCCCATCACATCGTTCGTGGCCAGTATGACGAGGGCCCTGACGGCCCCGGCTACCGCGAAGATGTGGAAGACCCGCGCAGCCGCACCGAGAGCTACGTGGCGATGAAGGTGGGCATCTCCAACTGGCGGTGGGCGGGTACGCCATTTTATATGCGCACCGGTAAGCGGCTGAAGGCGCGGGCAAGTGAGATTGCCGTGGTGTTCAAGGATGCCCCGCATTCGATCTTCGGCCCCGAGGCCGGGCTGCACCGCAATATCCTGACGATCCGCCTGCAACCCAATGAGGGCATGGAGCTTGGCGTCACCATCAAGGAGCCCGGCCCGGGGGGCATGCGCCTGATGGATGTGCCCCTCGACATGTCGTTTGCCGATGCGCTCGGCCCGGATGCCGAGGATGTGCCCGACGCTTACGAGCGGCTGATCATGGATGTGATCCGGGGCAACCAGACGCTCTTCATGCGGGGCGACGAGGTGGAGGCGGCCTGGGCCTGGACCGATCCGATCATCGAGGGCTGGATCAACCGGCATGACGTGCCAAAGACCTATGACGCGGGCAGCACCGGGCCGGAGGATGCGCTGGCGCTGATGCACCGGGACGGGCGCAAGTGGCGGGATATAAAGGTATGAAACTGCGCGAATATCCGGACTCCGAGATGATGATGATGGATCTGGCCGACCAGATCTCATCGGAGCTGACCATGGCATTGGAAACCCATGAGCGGGCCAGCATTTGCGTGCCGGGCGGCACAACGCCGGGGCCGGTTTTTGACATGCTGGCGGGGCGCACATCGCTGGAATGGAGCCGGGTGACGGTTTTTCTGAACGACGAGCGCTGGGTTCCCGAAGACAGCCCCCGCTCCAACACCCGGCTGATCCGGCAGCGGCTGTTGACCGGCCCGGCGGAGGCGGCCAACTACGTGCCGCTCTATGCCGAGGCCGAGCGGCCAGAAGATGCGATGGAGGCGTTGGCCGAGGGGATCAAGCCACATCTGCCGATCTCTGTGCTGTTGCTGGGGATGGGGGCGGATTTGCACACGGCCTCGCTCTTTCCCGGTGCCGACAGGCTTAGCGAGGCGCTCTCGGACGATGCGCCGGTGCTGCTTCCGATGCGGGCCGAGGCGGCGGATGAGCCGCGCATCACCCTCTCGGCACCCGTGCTGCAGGGCGCCCTCTCGACCCATATTCTCATCACCGGAGAGGCCAAGCTGGCCGCGCTGCATCGAGCGCGCGGCCTCTCTGTGGAGGAGGCGCCGGTGCGCGCGGTTTTGGGTGATGCCACCGTGCATTGGGCACCGTGAACAGGGGGCGTTAAGCCTTCCTGCACTTATTTGACGCAATAGAGGCCGTAAGGCGGATTGAAAGAAGGACGAGAACCCATGTGGGAGAAACTCAAGGCCTATCAGGCTGAACATGCCCGCCGTCCCATCGCCAAGCTCTTCGCCACACCCAACCGGGCCAAGAACTTCTCGGCCCGCTTTGGCGACATGCTTTTCGATTTCTCCAAGACCTCGATCGACACCGAGGCGCTCTGGCTGTTGATGCAACTCGCCGAGGAGGCGGGCGTGGCGGCCAAGCGCGATGCGATGTTTGCCGGTGCAGAGATCAACGACACTGAGGGCCGGTCCGTGCTGCACACCGCGCTGCGCAACATCGACGGCGGCCCGGTGTTGGTGGACGGGGCCGATGTGATGCCGGGCGTCAAACAGGTGCTCGGGCAGATGGAGGCCTTTGCCGATGAGGTTCGCGAGGGCCGCTTTGCGGGTGAGGGCGGGCGGATCACCGATGTGGTCAACATCGGGATCGGCGGCTCTGACCTTGGCCCTGCGATGGCCTGCCTTGCGCTCGCGCCCTACCACGACGGGCCGCGCACCCACTTCGTGAGCAATGTGGACGGGGCCGATGTGCACGACACGCTCAGCGGGCTCGACCCCAAGCACACGCTGGTGATTGTGGCCTCAAAGACCTTCACCACCATCGAAACCATGACCAACGCCGCCACCGCAAAGGCCTGGATGAGCGAGGGCGGGGGCGACCCGAAAGCGCAGTTTGCCGCGCTCTCGACCAACCTTGAAAAGACGGCGGCCTTTGGCATCCCGCCTGAGCGGGTCTTCGGCTTCGAGGATTGGGTGGGCGGGCGCTACTCTGTTTGGGGGCCGATCGGGCTATCGCTGATGCTGGCGATCGGGCCGGCGGGCTTCAAGGCCTTCCTGCGCGGCGGACAGGCGATGGACAGGCACTTCCGCGCCGCCGAGTTCAAAGAAAATCTGCCGGTTCTGCTGGCCCTCGTTGGCATCTGGCACCACCAGCTGTGCGGCTATCCCACCCGCGCGGTGCTGCCCTATGATCAGCGGCTTGCGCGGCTTCCAGCCTACCTCCAGCAGTTGGAGATGGAGAGCAATGGCAAGCGGGTGCGGATGGATGGCGAGAAACTAAAGGTGCCCTCCGGCCCCGTCGTTTGGGGCGAGCCGGGCACGAATGGGCAGCACGCCTTTTATCAGCTGATCCATCAGGGCACCGGTGTGGTGCCTTGCGAATTCATGGTGGCTGCGCGTGGCCACGAGAGCGAGTTGGCACATCAGCATGAGTTGCTGATCTCCAATTGTCTCGCTCAGGCCGAGGCGCTGATGAACGGGCGGTCACTGAAGGAGGCCACCGCGCTGATGGCCGCCAAGGGCTTTGAAGGCGAGGAGCTGGAACGGCAGGCGCGCCACCGTGTCTTCCCCGGCTCACGCCCCTCCACCATGCTGCTCTACCCCGAGCTGACGCCAGAAGTGCTGGGCATGATCATCGCGCTCTATGAGCATCGGGTCTTCGTGGAGGGGGCCATACTGGGCATCAACAGCTTTGACCAATGGGGCGTGGAGCTGGGCAAGGAACTGGCGCTGGCGCTGCAGCCCGTTGTGGCGGGTGAGGCCGATGGGGCAGACAAGGATGACAGCACCCGGATGCTGGTGGATTACATCCGCATGCGACGGTGAGCTATTCTGCCCCGGCCAACGGCGCGGCCGGGGCGATGCTCCTCAATTGGCGCGGGTGCAGTCGCTCTCTTCCAGGGAAGTGTCGGCCGGTTCATCGGTTGCAGCGGTTGCAACCACGGTGCTGGGCCGCTCCTCTGCAGGTTCGAGATGATCGGCCTTGGGGTTGCAGGAGCCCGAATAAACTGTGCGGGCGGGGTTGATCGGCATCTGTGTCGCCAGCCACGTCAGTGCCTTGTCACGGGAGTAGGTGGCATTTTCGGAGAGCCCGCCAGCCCCGGAGGGGTGATAGCTGCGCCCTTGGGCGGTTGTCACCCAGAGCCCACTTACATATTTGCCGCCGCCGACATGGGCGTTGCAGCGCTGAATCAGCACATCGCCGGCCATTGCGGGGGCAGAGAGCGCGAGAAGGGCGGGGAGGGTCAGGGAAATCCTGGTCATGTTATCTGTCCTGTTGTTCAAAATTGGCAACGCGCCGCTGAAATCAGTTGCGGCGCAGGACAGAGGGTAACAGCAGCCGCGCGCGGGCGGTTGCGAGAAATCTGTTAAAAAAGCGTTAAGGGGCGCAGGGGCGGATCTGGAGCGGGTAGCGGGAATCGAACCCGCGCGTTCAGCTTGGGAAGCTGACAGGCTACCATTACATCATACCCGCCGCGAAGGCTGGGATAGGCCCCGGCGGGGGCGTCGTCAAGGTTGGAAAAAGAGGCGGGGCGGAGGGGCAGGGCCTGACCTGCCACGCTCCACCCCGCAAGGTCCGGCGCGGGGTGCATCCCCCGGCCCGCGGAGATATCGGGCCATTCAGGGGAGGATGACTGGGGGAATGCCGCCCGTCAGCCGCCGGAGGGAGAACTCATTCGCCCTTGATGTCACCGATCTTCAAACTGTCGGTGCGCGAAGGCGCCTTGGTGACGGTCTTGCTCTTGACGCCGGTGGTATGGCCGGACGACAGGATGTTGGAGGTCGAGCCGGTGCCCGAACCCGAGCCGGTGCCAGAGGCGAGCGCCGGGGCGGCGGCGAGGGTGAGGGCGAGGCAGGTGGAAATGACCTTGGTCACAATTGTAACTCCTTGAAAATGTTTCACTACAGTCGCTTGTTGCTGCGATGAAACAGATATGGGGGAGTGGGTGGCGCTTTACCAATGACAAAGCCCGTCATGTTCCCAAAGCCGGGAGATTCAGGTTGGTTCAGCCCCTGCGACGCCGCCTGCGCCCGCCGCTTTCACCACTGCCGCCGGTGTTGAACGATGGATCGGGCAGGGGGGCCACCTTGGCCAGTTCAGGAAAGGGCGCGGTGGCGTGGGGGATGCCGTTGGCGGCGACGAAATGCTCCTGAAAGCGGGGCTCGATGGCGGTTTCGACCTTGGTGATTTCGCGCACGATCTTTTGCACCTCGCCCCGCGCGGCGCGGTTCAGCAGGGCAATGCGGGCGCCGGTTCCAGCGGCGTTGCCGGCGCTGGAGACCTTTTCGAGCGGGGCATCGGGGATCATGCCCAGCACCATGGCGTGCTTGGGCGAGATATGCGCTCCAAAGGCCCCGGCCAGTACAACGCGATCCACCTCATCCACACCCAGTTCGTCCATCAGCAACCGTGCGCCTGCATAGAGCGCCGATTTGGCGAGCTGGATCGCGCGGATGTCGCCTTGGGTGACGGTGACGCGGGGGCCGCCGTCTTCGGTGCCGTCGTGAATGAGGTATTCGAAGGTGCGCCCTTGTGCGGTGATCCGCGTGGTGCCGGTGGCCTCGGCTGAGCCGATGAGGCCCGAACGGTCGAGCAGACCGGCCATGCGCATTTCGGCCACGGCCTCGATGATGCCGGAGCCGCAGATACCGGTGATGCCGGTGGTTGCCACGGCAAGGTCAAACCCGTCTTCGGTGTTCCAGAGATCACAGCCGATGACCTTGAAGCGCGGCTCTTTGGTGGCTGGGTCGATCTCGACGCGTTCGATGGCCCCGGGCGCGGCGCGTTGGCCGGAGCTGATCTGTGCCCCCTCGAAGGCCGGGCCGGTGGGGGAGGAGCAGGCCAGCACGCGGCGCTTGTCGCCCAGCAGGATCTCGGCGTTGGTGCCGACATCGACGATGAGGGTCAGTTCCTCGGCCTTGTGTGGGGCTTCAGAGAGCGCCACGGCGGCGGCATCCGCCCCGACATGGCCGGCGATGCAGGGCAGCACAAAGGCGCGGGCCTGCGGGTGGATGGCCTCGGGCATGAGGGTGGCGGCGGGCAGCTCTATTGCGTCGGAGGTGGCCAGCGCGAAGGGGGCCTGGCCCAGTTCCACCGGGTCGATGCCGAGGGCGAGGTGGTGCATCACCGGGTTGCAGACGAGGGTGATCTCGAAAATCGTTTCCGGTTCGATCCCGGCCTCCGCGGCGCAGGCGCGGGCGAGGTCGGCAAGGGCAGAGCGGACAGCCTCGGTCATTTCCTTGTCGCCGCCGGGGTTCATCATGGCGTAGCTGACGCGGCTCATCAGGTCTTCGCCAAAGCGGATTTGCGGGTTCATCACACCGGAGGAGGCCAGTACTGCACCGGTTTCGAGATCGCAGAGGTGCGCTGCGATGGTGGTGGAGCCAAGGTCAATCGCCAACCCGTGCAGTGGCCCTTCATGAAACCCGGGCCAGAGGGCAAGGAGGCGGGGCGCATCGCCCGGATCATGCACGGCGCAGGTGACCTGCCAGTTGCCCTTGCGCAGCGTGGGCTGAAGTTGAGGCAGCAGTTCCGGTGCAACCTTCAAGCCTCTGATCGACCATGATTTCTCTAGCGCAGCCTTTAGCCGCTCAAGGTCGCCGGTTGGGGCGTGCATGTCGGGCTCTTCAACATCGACCAGGTAGAGCCGGGTGGCCGGGTCCATCTGAATGGCGCGGGTGTCGGCGCTCTTGCGGATCACCTGCTTATGCACCTGGCTCTCGGGCGGCACGTCGATCACGACATCTTTGTTGATCTGGGCCTGGCAGCCAAGGCGGCGGCCCTGCTTGAGGCCGCGCACCCTGTCATACCGTGCTTCGACATCATTCCAGTCCGAAAGCGCGTCTTCGGCCACTGTCACGCCATGCTTGGAAAACTGGCCATATCCCGGGCTGATCTGGCATTTCGAGCAGATTCCGCGCCCGCCGCAGACGGAGTCGAGATCGACGCCGAGTTTGCGGGCAGCCGAAAGGACCGATGTTCCGGCGGGCACCCGGCCGCGTTTGCCGGATGGGGTGAAGATGACGAGGGGGTCTGTCATTGGGCAATACATCCGTCAATTTCAGCCCGGATCAGGCGGGAGAGGTCATCGGGCCGGTCGGCCCAGAAGGGGGGCAACTGAAGCTCGGCCTTGTCGCGGCTGGCGGTGGGGCAAGGACCGCCCGCGAGCAACTCGCAACGCACCTGAGCGCCGGGGCGGGTGTGGAAGGTGAGAAGGCCGGGCAGGCCGAGCACGGGGTTGCGCGAGGTGGTTTCGATGCGCTCCGCGTCCAGCGCGGCGAGCGGGGCGATGAGCACGCGATTTTCAGACTCAAATCCTTTTGGATCAATGACTTGCGTTGTGATCCTCAACTCGCATTTGGCCAAGGTATAATCGGTCTGGTAGGTGAACTCCCCGGCGCTCCACTGAGTGGGAAAGGCCTCGTCTTCGCCCGTGCCTGATGTCTGGCTGCGGCGCGCAAGGCCGAGGGCCAGCGCGGCGACCACGCCGAGGACGAACAGGGCAGAGATTGAAAGGATGGCGATTTTCACGCGGCGGGCCTCCGGGCGGACGGCCCTTGGATGCCCGCTTGGGGACCGTCTGGCAAGGGGCGGATCAGATCGGGCTGCGGCAGTCGCGTATCTGAGCGTGCAGGTCGTCGAGAATGGCCTGGGCATGCTCGGTCAGCTCGGCAGGAATCGGGATGATTGCGCTGCCACGCTCTGCCGGGCTGCAGGCGGCACCGGCTCCGGTTCGACAGGTATGCACAAACTCCTCGCCGTGGCGGGACCGGGTGATGAGGGCGGCGGGCAGGCCCATCGGTGCGTCGGGAGCCATGAGCAGTGTGGCGTCGCCCAACTCGCGCATGATCAAGCTCCACTCGCGCGACTCGGCCTTGCGCTCTGGCGGCGAAAGCACGTCCAAAGTTACTTGCAACCGGCACCATCCGCCCCTCGCGAGGTTGGCGCGGTAGCTCACCCCGTCGTGCGTCCATTCCATCGGCATTTGCAGCTCGGCAGCTGAAAAGCCCGGCCGGTGGAGCCAGGATAGGAAGGGGATCGCAAGGGATGCGGCCAAGGTGGCCACCATTGCGATGACGGCCAGAACGAGCGCGGCCGTCCCACTTGGAGAAGATTGTGCAGACATTGGGAGAGAGCTTGCGACGAATCCCTCGGGGTGGCAAGTGAGGGCGCCGCGAAGGGCAAGGGCGCAAGAGTGGGCCGCATTGCCCCCGGTCAGACACAGCTGAGCGGTGCGGGGGTGAAGTGCAGGCCCGTTCTGGGCGGCGAGGGCGATGCGGCCCCCCATGTCCATGGTGTCTAACTTGCGCCTCAAGAGCTAACGGGCGGTTAACCGTGCCTGCTGCCGTGGGTGTTTTAGCCCTGAAAACTTGCATCAAATCCCGCTCAGGCGCGCCGCCGACGACGCCCGCCGCGGCCCGTGCCGCTTGCGGAAGCTGCTTTGGACGCCTCTGCAAAGCTCTCGCCGCCTTCAACCGCGTCAAGGATGCGGGAAAAGCCGATCCACGCGCCGCCGTTCGGGTCGTGGTTCATCAGAAGGTTGGCGGCGCGGATGGCCTCCATTTCGACGGCGCGCACCGGGTTCATGATGGCCGAGGTCATGCCTGCGCAGATCGCCATTGGCAGGAAGGCGGCGTTGACGCCGTGGCGATGGGGCAGGCCGAAGCTGATGTTGGAGGCGCCGCAGGTGGTGTTGACGCCGAGCTCGTCACGCAGGCGGCGCACGAGGGTGAAGACCTGATGCCCGGCGGTCGCCATGGCCCCGATGGGCATGACGAGGGGGTCGACCACGATGTCATGCGCTGGGATGCCAAAGTCGGCGGCGCGCTCGACGATCTTTTTGGCGACCGCAAAGCGCACTTCAGGGTCTTCGCTGATGCCGGTGTCGTCATTCGAGATCGCCACAACCGGAACATTGTATTTTTTGACCAACGGCAGCACGAGTTCGAGGCGTTCTTCTTCGCCCGTCACCGAGTTGAGCAGGGGGCGGCCCTCGGCCATTTCGAGGCCGTTTTCCAGCGCACCGGGCACAGAGCTGTCGATGCAGAGCGGCACGTCAACCACGGCTTGCACCTTTTCGATCAGCTGCTTCATCAGCATCGGCTCGACGAAGTTGTTATCGGCGTAGCGCGGGTCTTCGGCCATCTTGTTGGTGAAGACGGCGCCCGAGTTCACGTCCAGCACCGTGGCCCCGCAGGCGACCTGCTCCAGTGCGTCGCGCTCGACGGTGGAGAAATCGTCCATCTCCAGCTCGGCGGCCAGCTTCTTGCGGCCCGTCGGGTTGATCCGCTCGCCGATCACGCAGAAGGGCTCGTCGAAGCCGATGGTGACGGTCTTGGTCTTGGACTCGATGACAGTGCGGGTCATGTGGCTCTTTCTGTGGGGTCAGGCGGTTTGGGCAGTCGCAGGCGCGCCGTTTTCGGCGGCCCATGTGGCGCAGGTCTTGATCCCGCCGAGCGGGAAAAAGTGGACCTGTTCGATATTGGTGGCGCGGCCCTCGGCGCGGGCAGCGGCAAGGCCAGAGAGCACCTCGGAGGGCTCGAAGGGCAGGACCAGCTTGGTCACATCCTTCGCGCGGCGTTGCAGCACGCGCAGGGAGGGGCCGACACCGCAGGCGATGGCGAATTTGATCATGGTTTGCAGCTTGGCCGGGCCCGCGATGCCGATGTGGATCGGCAGGGTGATGCCCGCGGCGGCAAGATCATCGGCCCACTGCACCACCGGGTCCGCCTCGAAGCAGAACTGGGTGGCAATGGCCATCTTGGCATCTGTGCGTTCAGCAAATTGATGTTTCCAACGAAGGGCTTGCATGACGTTCTTAACGCCGCCGTCCGGGTCGATATCGCGGTTGCCCTCGGGGTGGCCAGCGATGTGCAGGCGCTTGAAGCCGGCGCGGTCGAAAAGGCCGGTTTCCATCAGCTGCATGGAGTCGGAGAATTCGCCGTGGGGTGTGCTGATCCCGCCGCCGAGCAGCAGGCCCTGCGTCACACCGGCCTCGCCCTGATAGCGGGCGATCCAGTCTTCCAGCGTGGCGGCATCGGGTATGATCCGTGCCGGGAAGTGGGGCATCACCTCGAAACCCTCATCGGCGATCCGGGCGGCAGTGGCCACCATGTCATCAATCGGGGTGCCGTCGATATGGGCGATGTAAATCCGGGTGCCCTTGGGCAGGAGTGCGCGGAAATCTTCCACCTTCTCGGCGGTGCGCGGCATCACCTCGATCGAATAGCCCTGAATGTAGCCTGCCACGTCGCCGGTTTGCGGGGCGGGGCTCTTGCGGCGGAAGTTGAGGATGTTCATGGCGCGCTCCCAGAAACGGATCATGTCAGGCCGATTTGGCCCAGCCATCATTCGCGATCAGGGCGCGGATCACATCCGGCCCATGCTCGCTGTCCAGACGCTCGGCGGTTTCCTTCGCCACGGTATCGGGGTCACCCTCTGCCGTGCCCGAGGGCACCTTGCGCCACTCCGAGAGGTAGGCATCGCTGTCTTTCGCGCCGATCTTCATGGCGCAACGGTCAATCGCCTGCTCAAAGCGCTCGGGCAGCACCGCTTTGGATCCGCGCCGGCCCTTGCCGACGATGACCTGTGCGGGGATGTCCCGCCAGTAAACCACGGTGATTTCGGCCATTCAGCCCGTCCCTTCGCTTGCCAAAATGGGCACCTCTCAAATCCCGTCTACGCGGAATCACCGCCTGCCCACGCGCGAATTTCGACATGGTGAGAAGCGGAAACGACAAGCGCCCGTCGCATTCAATCCTACCGGGGGTTGCGGTGTGGTTAAAGGCGGGAGGGGTGCCAAAAATTTCATGTTAATCATGAGGTGGCTGTGCCCCGGCAAAACAGTTGCTATCGGCACGCAATGGGCGTTACGCTGGAGCCAACTCGAAATGGAGGGCGTCATGCCCGCGAAGCGTCCCACTGGTGCGGGCGCGTTCCCCAAAGCGGTCGAACCACCTGCACCGCCGGTTGCCGACCCAGTTGCCACCTATGCGGCGCTGGACCTTGGCACCAATTCCTGCCGGATGCTGGTGGCCCAGCCAAAGGGCAGCCAGTTCCACGTGATTGACAGCTTTTCGAAGTCTGTCCAGCTGGGGCAGGGGCTTGAGGCCTCTGGCCGGATCAGCCGTGCGTCGATGGGGCGGACGGTGCAGGCGATGCGAATCTGCCGCAAGAAATTTCAGAAGCACCGGGTTGAGCGAATGCGGCTGGTGGCGACAGAGGCCTGCCGCCGCGCTGAGAACGGGGCTGAGCTGATCGAGGCGGTGCGGCGCGAGACCGGCCTAGAGTTGGAGATCATTCAGCCTGAGGAAGAGGCCCGCCTTGCCGTTGTCAGTTGTGCGCCGCTGGTTTCCACCCGGACCGAGCAGCTGCTGGTTGTCGATATTGGCGGTGGTTCGACCGAGCTGGTCTGGATCGACATTTCCCGCGTGCCGCGTGCCGATCGGCCCAAGGCGATCATGCGGCTGCACAAGGGCTTCGTCGCCGAGCCGGGGCCGTTTGCCGCCGCCAAGGTGGTGGATTGGATCTCGATCCCGCTCGGCGTGGCGACCCTGCGCGACCAGTTTCGTGACGTGAAAGGGGATGGCGCGCGGTTTGCGCTGATGTCCTGCTATTTTGAGGACATGTTGGCCGAGTTCACCCCCTATCAGGCCGGTGTGGGGCGCGAGGGCTTTCAGATCATCGGCACCTCCGGCACCGTCACCACGGTAGCCGCCTCCCACCTTGGTCTGCGCCGGTATGACCGCAACAAGGTGGATGGGCTGCGGATGACATCGACCCAGATCGACTCGGTGATCCGGGGATATCTGATGCTGGGCGATGCCGGGCGCCGGGCCGATCCGCGCATCGGGCGGGACCGGCAGGCGTTGATCATGTCGGGCGCGGCGATTCTGCAGGCGCTGATGCGGGCTTGGCCGACCGACCGGCTCTCTGTGGCCGACCGGGGGCTGCGCGAGGGCCTGCTTTATGCCCAGATGAGCGCGGATGGGGTGCTGGAAGACGGGCCGTTCTGAAGGTCCGCCATGAATGCGCACCCTACGGCTTGACTTGGCCCCAAGCGCGACGCACCTAGGCGGCATGGTGAAGAAACCCACAGGTAAGAACAGCTCCGGACGGGGGATGCGCGACCTTCGCGTGAAGGTGAAGTCTGCGCGCGGGCGCAAATTGTCGTCGACGCTCTGGCTTGAGCGGCAGTTGAACGACCCCTACGTGCAACGCGCCAAGCGCGAGGGCTATCGGGGCCGCGCGGCCTTCAAGATCATGGAACTGGACGACAAGTATCGGTTTCTCGTGCCCGGTGCGCGGGTGGTGGACCTTGGCTGCGCGCCCGGCGGCTGGTGTCAGGTGGCGGTGCCCCGGATCAACGCGCTTGGCGAGAAGAGCGGCAAGGCGCAGGGGCGGATCATTGGGGTAGACCTTCAGGAGGTCGAGCCGATTGCCGGGGCCGAATTGCACGTGCTGGATTTCATGGAAGACGGCGCGGATGACACGGTGAAGGGCTGGCTTGGTGGCGAGGCCGATGTGGTGATGTCCGACATGGCCGCCGCCTCCTCGGGCCACAAGCAGACAGACCATTTGCGCATCATCGCGCTCTGCGAGGCCGCAGGCTACCTGGCCTTTGACGTGCTGGCCAAGGGCGGCACTTTTGTGGCCAAGGTGTTGGCCGGCGGCGCGGAAGGGGAGCTTCAGAAGCTGCTGAAGAAGCGCTTTACCAAGGTTGTGAACGTCAAGCCGGGCGCCAGCCGCGCCGACAGTTCCGAGAAGTTCGTGGTCGCGACCGGCTTCAAGGGGCGCGACGAGGACGAATGACATCAAGAGGCTGAGGGGCGGGCAGAGGCTTTTGCGGCCTGCGTGCGCGATGCCTCTGCCGCCAAGTCATTTCAAGGGTTCAGTGCGACAGCCCTGTGATTGGCAGCTTTCACTCACTGGCGTTCGGGAAGAACAGCTGTTTGCCGTTGGGGGCGAAGGCCTCAATGGCGCTTTGTCCCTCGGGGCCTAGGAGCCAGCGGGCAAAGCTTTGTGCCTCGTCGATCCGGGTGGAGGGGCAGGCGGCGGGGTTGACGATGATGATGCCGTATTGATTGAAGAGCCGGGGATCGCCTTCAACGAGGATCTCGAAGTCGCCCTTGTTGGCGAAGGTATCCCACGTGGCCCGGTCGGTGAGCACATAGGCCCTTTGCGCGGTGCCAAGGTTGAGGGTGGCACCCATGCCGGAGCCGGTTTCAAAATACCATGCGCCAGAGCCTTCCGTGGGGTCGGTGGCCGCTGCGGCCCAGAGCGCCCTTTCGGCCTTGTTGGTGCCGCTGTCGTCGGCGCGGGAGGCGAAGGCGGCCTGCGCCTCGGCGATGCGGGTGAGGGCAGCGACGATATCATCTCCCGCCGTGCCTGCCGGGTCTGCCTTTGGGCCAACAAGCACGAAATCATTATACATGAGCGGATGCCGCGCCAGCCCCTTGCCCTCGGCCACAAAGGCCTCTTCCGCGGCTTTGGCGTGGGTGATGAGCATGTCGCCGTCGCAATTGCCTGCGTTCTTCAGCGCTTGCCCGGTGCCAACGGCAACCACGCGCACGTCAATGCCGGAGGAGGCTTCGAAAATGGGGAGGATGTGCTCGTAGAGCCCCGAGTTTTGCGTGGAGGTGGTGCTTTGAACGGTCAGGTGGCTCTGCTGGGCCGAAACGGGTGCAGCGGCGAGCAGGAGGGCGGCGAGCAGGGGGCGGATCAGCGAAGTCACAGGATGAGTCGTCCTTCAAGGTAGGCCTGCGCCTGAGGCGAGGCAGGGGTAGAAAAGAAGCGGGAGGCGGGGGCGTGCTCGGCCACGCGCCCTTCGTGGAGGAAGGCCACATCACCGGCCAGCCGCTCGGCCTGCGCGCGGTCGTGGGTGACCAGAAGCACCTTTACCCCGTTGCCGGCGGCCCGCAGGGTGATTGCCTCAATCGCTGCGGTCGCCTTCGGGTCCAGCGAGGCGGTCGGCTCATCAAGCAGCAAAAGGGCAGGATCGGCGGCGAGGGCGCGGGCCATGGCCAGCCGCTGTTGCTCACCGCCTGAGAGCGTGCGGGCCGGGGCCGTGGCAAGGGCGGTGAGATCGCATTGTTCGAGCAGCTGCGCCACGCGAGGTGCGCGCAGGGCGCGACGCAGGCCCGCCAGTTTGAGCGCATGTGCAAGATTGGCCCGCGCGGAGCGGCGCAACAGCACGGGCTTTTGAAACACCAGCGCGGGGCGCGCGAGGCGCGGGGCAAGGTAGATGTCGCCCAGATCCGGGCGGATCATCCCTGCGATGGCCCGTAGCAGAAGGCTCTTGCCCGCGCCGTTGGGGCCGAGCAGCGCGGTGATGCCGTTGGCCCCCAGCGACAGATCGACACCGCGCAGCAACGCGCGCCCGCCGAGTGCGAGGTGGAGGCCCTGCACCGCGATGCCGGGCTCGGTCCCTTCCACTTCCGGGCGGGCAAGGGGAATGACGCGGCGCTCAGCCATGAGCGGGCTCCCCGATGCGCTGCCGTAGCCCCATGAGCGCCGCGTTGATGGCAAGCGAGGCCACCAGCAGCACCATCCCGAGCGCGAGGGCGAGGGCAAGTTCGCCGCGCGAGGTTTCCAGCGCGATGGCGGTTGTCATCACCCGGGTCAGGTGGTCGATATTGCCGCCCACGATCATCACCGCCCCAACTTCGGCCATGGCGCGCCCAAGCCCGGCGAGGGCCGCCGTGACCAAGGCAGGCCGCGCCTCCCACAGAAGGGTCGCCATGGCTTGCGCACGGGTGGCCCGGAGGGCGCGGAGGGTTTCGGAGAATTCGACATCGAGGTCGGCCACGATCTGCCGGGTGAGGGCCGCGATGATGGGGGTGACCAGCACAACCTGCGCAATCACCATTGCAGTTGGCGTGTAGAGCAGCCCAAGCACTCCAAGCGGCCCGGCGCGTGAGAGCAGCATGTAAAGCACCAGCCCAACCACGACCGGCGGCAGCCCCATGGCCGAGGACACCATCAGCGAAAGCGCGCCGCGCCCGCGAAACCGGCCCACCGCAAGCAGCGCCCCGAGCGGAAAGCCGATGGCGCAGGCAATGAGCACGGCAAGCCCGGTGACCTGCGCGGAAAGCGCCAGAATTTCGAGGAAATCGGCATCGGCCCGGACGATCAGCCCGGCCGCTTCGGAAATGGCCTCGCGGAATGCAGACATGGCAGCGTGCCCCTCCCTCGGGCCGTCAAGCGGCACTCTAGGAGGAAATCACACGAAGCGGAAAGCAGACTTTCGACGGTGTTGCGTAGTAATGCGACACGGAAAAGGGGCGGCACCGTGGCACCGCCCCTTTTTAGCATTGTCATGTCGCTCGGTTTAGAACGCGTAGTTCAGGCCAAGAGAGAAGGTGTCTGCGGAGACATCGTTGCCCGAGGTATCGCCGAAGTCATCAAACTGATGGTTCAGATACTCGCCGCGCAGGCGGATGTTCTCCGTTGCGGCATATTCGAGGCCCGCGCCGAGCACGTAGCCGTCGCCGCTTTCGCCATCGGCGTTGAGGTTGGCAAAGCCTGCGGTCGCATAGGGCAGGAAGTTGCCAGCGTCATAGCCAAGGCGACCCTTCAGGGCGAGTACGTCGCCATCGGATTCGGAGCCGCCGGAATCAAGCTGCAGGCTCTGGTAGGCCAGTTCGCCGCCGTAGACGAGCGAGCCGTTGTCCCAGAGATAGCCGGCTTGGGCACCGAAAGAGTTGTTGATGTCGAAGTCGGCTTCGTCATCGTCGCCTTCTACCGAGCCGCTGCCGGTGCCGAGCGAAAGACCGGTGTAAAAGCCGGTCCAGTCTGCGCCGAGGTCAACGACGGGGGCCGGAGCCGTTACGACTTCTTCCACGACGGGCTCTTCAAGGTTGCCTGCGAGGGCGGGAGCGGCCAGCACCGCGGTCAAGGCGACCGGGGTGAGGCTTGTGAGAATGATCTTACGCATAGGAATGGTCCTCTGTCCTTATTGCTGCGTCGAAGGGAGAACGCCGGCGGGACGGGACCGTTCCTTCACGAAATCCGGCGATTGCGTGAAGTGACGCAAGGGCAGGGGAAAGCATTGAAGGAGGGCGGCACGAGGCCGTGGGGGGAATGGCGGAGAGACAGGGATTCGAACCCTGGGTGGGCTTGCACCCACAACGGTTTTCGAGACCGCCCCGTTCGACCACTCCGGCACCTCTCCGCGTTCCTGTGGTCTCAGGTGGCGCGGATGTATAAGAGCGTCGCGGCGGGCGCAACCCTATTGATGCGCCTTCCGGCGTGTTGATTTTCAGGGTGTGTGTTCTGCCAAGATGCCGGGGCGAGCGATTGGAAGCATCTTTCTCAAATTATTGGCATTGGCTTGGAAATGCGCCGCCAAGGGCCTATTGCATAACAACTGCACGACAACCTTGCCCTTTTTCGGGAGCTCCATCGCTCATGTTGCGTTTTCTTGCCCATTCCTGCTCCGCCGCTGCGCTTGCTCTGGCGGCCCTGCTGGGTGCGCCCGGCCAATTGGCCATTGCCGAGACCACGGGCAGCGAGCAGGCCCAAGCCGGTGCGGAGCCTGCACCGCTGGCGGCGGATGAAACGCAGGCGCTGCTTGAGGCGCTGGGAATGGACAAGCTGTTTCCGATCCTGCGCGAGGAGGGGCTTGCCTATTCCAAGGCGCTGGAGAGCGAGTTGTTTCCCGGTGCAGGTGGAGAGGCGTGGCAGGGGATGGTGGGCGAGATCTACGCCCTCGACCGGCTCGACAGGGTGATGGCGCGGCATCTGGCAGAGGAGATGGCCGGGGTCGACGTTGCGCCGCTTATGGAGTTTCTCACAAGCGAGCGTGGCCGCAGGATCGTGACGCTGGAAGTGACCGCCCGCGAGGCTTTGCTGGACGAGACGGTCGAGCAGATGAGCCGGGATGCCTATGACGAGCTGCGTGGTGAAGAGTCGCCCCGGCTGGACGCCCTGCGCGGCTACATCGAGGCAAACGATCTGGTTGAGAGCAATATTGCCGGGGCGCTCAACGCAAATTTTGCGTTCTATCAGGGCCTTGCGGCTGGCGGGGCGCTGCCGGCTGAGATGAGCGAAGAAGCCATGCTGCGCGATGTCTGGATGCAGGAGCCTGATATTCGGGAAGAGACGGAAAGCTGGGTTTGGTCTTACCTCGCCCTGGCCTATCGTCCGCTGGAAGATGCCGACATAGAGGCCTACACCGCTATTTCGAAAACGCCGGAAGGGCGGGCTTTGAACCGGGCGATGTTTGCCGCCTTCGATAAGCTCTTTGCCGATATCTCCCGCGACCTCGGCCTTGCCGCCTCGCGCTTCATGGTCAGTGAAGACATCTGAGGGCCCGGCGCGAGGGGGTGCAGATTGCCCGCCCTAAGGCACGACGCCCCCTTGACAGGAAGGGCTTTCCGCCCGATAAGCCGCGCTCTACCCGGTAAAGGGTGGAAAATGCACGTAACAAGGCCCATTTGAAGGGCACGCTGTTCGAGGTGGCCGATAGGCTGGCAACGCCCCGTGGAGGGGGACCGCAGGAACGCGAAAGAGTAAGGAAGATCAGATGTTTGCGGTTATGAAAACCGGCGGCAAGCAGTACAAGGTGGCGAGCGGCGATGTGCTGCGCGTCGAAAAGCTGGCCGCAGAGGCGGGTGAAACCGTCCAGTTCAACGAGATTCTCATGGTTGGTTCCACCGTCGGCTCCCCGATGGTTGACGGCGCTGCAGTGCAGGCCGAAGTGATCGACCAGATCAAAGGCGAAAAGGTCATCCATTTCGTCAAGCGCCGCCGTAAGCACGGCTCCAAGCGCACCAAGGGCCACCGCCAGCAGCTGACCCTGCTGCGCGTCACCGACATCCTCGAAAAGGGTGGTGACAAGTCTGGTGTGAAGGCCGCCATCGGCGCTGGCTCCGTTTCGGGTGCCGCCGTGGCCGCTGCCGTGAAGGACGCGCCGAAGAAGGCCGCCAAGAAGGCCGAAGAGAAGCCCGCCGCCAAGAAGGCCGAGGCTCCGAAAGAAGAAAAGAAAGCCGCTCCCAAGAAAGCCGCCAAGGCCGAGGGTGGCGACGATCTCAAGCAGCTCTCGGGTGTTGGCCCGGCGCTTGAGAAGAAACTGCATGAAGCGGGCGTGACCACTTTCGCCCAGATCGCCGCCTGGACCGCAGACGATATTGCCGCAATGGACGAGAAGCTTTCGTTCAAGGGCCGTATCGAGCGTGAAGGTTGGGTCGAGCAGGCCAAGAAGCTGGCCTGAGCCGAGAAGGAGTAGAGAGATATGGCACACAAGAAAGCAGGCGGTTCTTCCCGTAACGGCCGCGACTCCGCAGGCCGTCGCCTCGGCGTCAAGAAGTTCGGCGGCGAAGCCGTCATCCCCGGCAACATCATCGTGCGTCAGCGCGGCACCAAGTGGTGGCCGGGCGAGGGCGTGGGCCTTGGCAAAGATCACACCATCTTTGCGACGTCCGAAGGCAACGTGAAGTTCCACAAGGGCATCAAAGGCCGCACCTTTATTTCGGTTCTCCCGGTGGCGGAGGCCGCTGAGTAAGCCGGACCCGAAGCGAAATCACATTTCCGGGGGGGACGGCAGGCGCCGATCCCCCCCGCTGCGTTTTTGGGCCATAGTTGGCCCGGCGGAGAGGGAAGGGGACCCTGCCGCACGCCGGAAACCCGGCACACCGGAGGAGTAACGACCGATGCAACAGGACCGGATCACCGGACAGCCCGTCATTGCCGCAGAGCGCGTGACATTGCGCCCGCTGCAACAAAGCGATGCGGGCCTGATCACGCTCTACGCCAGTGATGAGCGTGTGGCCCGCGCCACCCGCCATTTGCCGCATCCCCTGCCGCCCGGCACCGCCGAAGCGTTCATCCGGGGCTCCCACGCCGAAAACCGGCGTGAGCACGTTTGGGCGATTGATGGCACCGCCGCAGGCATGGGTGAGCTGGTGGGGATTGTCGCATTGGCGCTGATGGAGGCCGAGAAGGGCCGCAAGCAGAGCGAGATCCGGTATTGGGTTGCGCCTGCGATGTGGAACACCGGCATTGCCTCCGAAGCGGTGGCGGCCATGGTCGAGGCGAACCCGCAAGACTCCGACACCATGTTTGCCGAGGTCTTTCAGGACAACCCGGCCTCGGCGCGGGTGCTGACCAATGCGGGCTTTGAATACCTTGGCGATGCCGAGGCCTTCTCTGTGAGCCGCGCGGGCACGGTGCCAACCTGGACCTATCTCAAGAAATTCGGCTGAATCCATGACAGAGGAGCGGCTCGACATTCGGACCGAGCGGCTCCGCCTTCGCCCGTTGGAGGCCGCCGACGCGCCGCGCCTGTCGCGCCTCGGGGGGACGCCAGATGTGGCACGGATGATGCTCAGCTTTCAGTCACCGTGGCCTGAAGAGGCAGTGCTGCGCTGGATCGAGGCGTCACGCTACCGCGGCCGCCCGGGCTTTCGGCTCGCCATTCAGGAACGCGGTTCACCTGACCTTGTGGGCATCATCGGGCTTGGCGGCACGCCGGCCACGCTGATGTATTTCATTGCCGGTGATTACACCGGGCGCGGCTATGCAAGCGAGGCGGCGCGGGGCCTGCTGGCATGGGCCTTCCCACGCTTCGAGCTTGATGCTGTGGAGGCTGACCATTTTCATGACAACCCCGCTTCGGGCACCATCCTGCGTCGTCTGGGCTTTGTGCAGACCGGATATGACCGCGCGACAAACCCGCTGAGGCTTGAGCCTGAGCCCATCACCCTATATCGCCTGACGCGAAACGCTTTCGAGGCTCAGCAATGCAATTCCTAGATTTGGCAAAGGTGTACATCCGCTCCGGCGCGGGCGGTAACGGGTGCATCTCGTTCCGCAAGGAGAAGTACATTGAATACGGCGGCCCGGATGGCGGCGACGGGGGCACCGGCGGCGATGTGATTGCCGAGGCGGTGAACAACCTCAACACGCTGATCGACTTTCGCTATCAGCAGCACTTCTTCGCCAAGAACGGCCAACCCGGCATGGGGCGCCAGCGCACCGGCGCGGATGGCGGAGACATCATTCTGCGGGTGCCTGTGGGCACCGAAATCCTTGAGGAAGACGAGGAAACGGTGATTGCAGACCTCACCGAAGAGGGCCAGCGCGTGGTGCTGGCCAAGGGTGGCAACGGCGGCTTTGGCAACCTGCACTTCAAGAGTTCGACCAATCAGGCCCCGCGCCGTGCCAACCCGGGCCAGCCTGCGGTAGAGCGCACGATTTGGCTGCGGCTCAAGCTGATTGCCGACGCCGGGCTGCTGGGCCTGCCGAATGCGGGCAAGTCCACCTTCCTTGCGGCCACCTCCAATGCCCGCCCCAAGATTGCTGACTACCCCTTTACCACGCTGCATCCCAACCTTGGGGTGGTGGGCGTGGATGGGCATGAGTTTGTCATGGCCGATATTCCGGGGCTGATCGAAGGCGCGCATGAGGGCCGTGGGATTGGCGACCGTTTCCTTGGCCATGTCGAGCGCTGTGCGGTGCTGTTGCATCTGGTCGATGGCACATCGGAGACGGTAGCGGAAGATTACCACACCATCACCCATGAGCTGGAAATGTATGGTGGCCACCTTGCCGACAAGCCGCGCATCGTGGCGCTCAACAAGGTGGATGCGCTCTCAGCCGAGGAGCGGGCCGAAAAGCAGGCGGAGTTGCAGGAGGCTGCGGGGCAGCGGCCATTTCAGATTTCCGGTGTCGCGGGTGAGGGCATTCAGGACGTGCTGCGGGCGCTTCGGGCGACCATTGAGCGAGGCCGCAAGGCGGAGGCCGCCGAAGAGGAAGAGGACGCGCCGTGGAAGCCGTAGCAGCGGGGCTGAGCACGGCACGGCGGCTGGTGGTGAAGATCGGATCGGCGCTGCTCGTCGACCGGAAAACCGGCGCGCTGCGGCAGGAGTGGCTGGTGGCGCTGGCCGAGGATATTGCGGCGCTCAGAAAGCGCGGCTGCGAGGTGCTTTTGGTTTCGTCCGGCTCCATTGCGCTGGGGCGCGGTGTTTTGGGCCTCGGGGTGGACGAACTGGCTTTGGAGCAAAGCCAGGCTGCGGCGGCGGTGGGGCAAATTCGGCTGGCCCGGGCCTATGAGGAGGCGCTGGCACCGCATGGGCTGACAGCGGCGCAGGTGTTGCTGACGCTGGAAGACAGCGCCTCGCGGCGCCGCTATTTGAATACGCGGGCGACGCTGGAAACGCTGATGAGCCTCGGTGTGCTGCCGATCGTCAACGAGAATGACACAGTGGCCACCGACGAGATTCGCTTTGGCGATAACGACCGGCTCGCCGCGCAAGTTGCGGTGACAGTGGGGGCCGATACGCTTGTGCTGCTTTCGGATGTGGACGGGCTCTACACCGGCAACCCGGCCACTGATCCGGCGGCGGAGCGGTTTGACGTGGTCAAAGAGATCACCCCGGAAATTGAGGCGATGGCCGGGGACGCGGGCTCTGGCTTGTCGCGCGGTGGAATGAAAACCAAGCTGATGGCCGCCCGCACCGCCACCCAAGCGGGCTGCACCATGGCGATCACGCATGGGTTTGCGCTGAACCCGCTGCGGCGGCTCGAAGAGGGCGCGAATGCCACGTGGTTTACCGCCCAAACCACGCCGCAAGCCGCCCGCAAGGGCTGGATCGGCTCGATGAAGCCGCGCGGAGTGGTGATGGTGGATGCAGGTGCGGCCAAAGCGCTGACGGCTGGGAAATCCCTGTTGCCCGCCGGGGTGCGCGGCGTTGAGGGCGCGTTTTTGCGGGGCGATCCGGTGGAGATTGTCGGGCCGGATGGGCATTTGGGGCAGGGCCTGGTGCGTTATACCGCGACGGAGGCCGGGGTGATTGCAGGGCACCGTTCGGAAGAGATCGAGGGGCTGCTCGGGTATCCGGGGCGCGCCGCGCTGATCCACCGGGATGATATGGCGCTCTAAGGGCAGCTCATTGGCCCTTTCGGGCCTCTTCGCAGCTTCTGCGTCACTGCCCCGGCCATGCGATGAGCGGCCATGAGGCCACAAAGAGCAGCCCGGCTTACGCCTTCGCCAGCGCCACCTCCAAGTCTCCATAGCCAGTGAACCGCCGCTCGAAGGAGAGGCCGAGGGTATCGGCGTGTTTCTTCGCCAGTTCGGTCAGCTCCGGGTCATCCGTTTGCGCCTGATACACCAGTTTTTCGTAATGGCCGAAGTACATTTCCTTGAGTTCCGGGTGCTTGTCGAACTTCAGCGGCTTGGTCACGAAGGCATCGAATTGGCGGACGAGGAAGTCGGTCAGGTAGAAGGCGGTGATCTCTTCGTCATGGGCGGCAAAGGCGGCGTTGCCTTCGAAGAAGCTGTAGCAGTGCGGCCCCGGCACCATTTCGACACCCAGTTTCGCGCAGCGCGCCTCCAGAAGCCCGCCAGTGCCGCAATCGGCGTAGACCACGAAGATACGTTCGAAGTTTTCCCGGTGTTTGCGCACCGTTGCCTCTACCGCATCGGGGATCCCCTCGGGGCGGTTGTGCAGGATCGCGGGTAGGCAGGTAAGCGTCATGTGGTGCCAATGATTGGCTTCGATCAGTGCAAGGATCTCGCGGGCGAGGGCACCGCAGGCGATGAGCAGCAGTTTGCCTTGGCCTTCCGGAGCAAGGCCCTGTTCCGTGAGTTTGCTATCGCTGGGAAGTTTCATTGCGGGGCTCGCAAAATCGAATTGACCGCGGTCAGATTTAGCGGCACGAAGCAGGCATGACAGAGCCTATTCAGCCCCGTGCCCGCGCCACCCGTGCAAATCTGACAGCCGCCGCAGA
Organism: Vannielia sp. ABF1_015; assembly: GCF_056160745.1. Classification (NCBI taxonomy): domain Bacteria; kingdom Pseudomonadati; phylum Pseudomonadota; class Alphaproteobacteria; order Rhodobacterales; family Paracoccaceae; genus Vannielia; species Vannielia sp. ABF1_015. The sequence goes on along the minus strand of NZ_JBSWXT010000002.1, from coordinate 427,293 downwards.
AGCCATCGTGGCCCAAGAGGGGTTTGGCGGTTTGCGTGTAGAGCAGGTGGTGAAGGCGGCGGGCGTGGCCAAGGGCACGTTTTTCACGCATTTCGCGGATAAGGACGTGCTGATGGAGCGGCTCGTGGCCGGGCGCATTTCGCGGCTGCTCGATGCGCTGCAAACCGCGCGTCGGCCCAGCAGCGCCAAGGGGCTGGCGGCCACGCTTGGCCCGATCATCGATCTGCTGACCTGCGAGCGATATGTCTTCGATCTGGTTCAACGGGCCTCCCTTGCAGATGGGCCGATTGCAGAGGCGCTTTCGCGGTTGGATATCATCCTGACCGGCTGGTTTGGCGGGCTTTTCGGGGCACCGCCCTTTCGCACCGATCTGCCACCGAAGGTGATGGCGGAGGGTATCCGCGCCTTCACGCTCATGGCGATGGCCCGCCACGTCGCCCGGCCCGGAAAAGCAACGGATCCGGGCAAGGCACTGGCGGCCCATGTCGAGGCCTTTCTGATGCCGCCGGGCTGACCCGGCTGGCATTCAGCCCGCCATCTGGTTGTGCTTGCGCGAGATGAACTGCTTGGCGGTTTCCACCGCCACGGCGGCATCGCGGCAATAGGCATCGGCACCAATCGCCTTGCCGAACTCTTCGTTCAGCGGGGCGCCCCCGACGAGCACGATATAATCCTCACGCATGCCTTGTTCGACCAGCGCGTCGATCACCACTTTCATGTAGGGCATGGTGGTGGTGAGCAGGGCGGACATGCCCAGAATATCGGCCTCTTCACGCTTGAGCGCGTCGAGATAGTCTTCGACCGGGTTGTTGATGCCGAGGTCGACCACCTCGAAGCCTGCGCCCTCCATCATCATCGACACGAGGTTCTTGCCGATGTCGTGGATATCGCCCTTCACCGTGCCGATGACCATCTTGCCCATGCGCGGCGCGCCGGTTTCCACCAGCAGCGGCTTGAGGATGTGCATGCCGGCCTTCATTGCGTTGGCCGCCAGCAGCACCTCGGGCACAAACAGGATGCCATCGCGGAAGTCGTCGCCCACCACTTTCATACCCGCAACAAGAGCTTGGGTCAGAATGTCATAAGGGGTCCAGCCGCGCTCCAGCAGGATATTCACACCTTCTTCGATCTCCTCCTTGAGGCCATCGTAAAGGTCATCATGCATCTGGGCGGTCAGATCCTCGTCGGAGAGTTCCGAAAGGATGATGTCGTCTTCTTCATCCGCAGACATGGGCATTTCCTTTGTGGGGCCCGGGCGGGGCCTCTTGCGGTTTGTACTATTCTGCCATGGCCAGAATGTTGTGCGGGCACTTTCCGATTTGCGACATGGCACGCGCTTTTGCCGACTTATAGCGGGGATTTGCGCCAGTGTGGCGCGAAAAATATGCATGAAGGTCATGCGGTTCTTTCAAATGTTCGCCATATGTTCTATATTCATCCCAAGCAGCGCGGTGCGGCTATGGGATTTGAGGAGTCAGCGGCTGGCGGGTGGACCATGCCAGAGCATCGGCGGCGCGGGCGCGCGGCGCTTTCGAATGTGGCCAATCGGTTTGACGCCTACGCGGTTGAGCGTGTGGATGACGGATGGGAAAGCGGGGCGGAGGAGGGGCTGCCGCCGCTGCGCACCGAGGTGGCGCTGGAAAATCCACGCAGGATCATCAGCCGCAACAGCTCGCCCGACCTGAGTTTCGACCGCTCGGTGAACGCCTATCGTGGTTGTGAGCATGGCTGCATCTACTGTTTTGCCCGCCCAACCCATGCCTACCTCGGCTACTCTCCGGGCCTCGATTTTGAAACCAAGCTGGTGGCGAAGCCCAATGCGCCGGAGCGGTTGGCGGCCGAGTTACGCAATCCACGCTACGAGGTGGCCCCGATTGCTATGGGCACCAATACCGACCCGTATCAGCCAATCGAGCGCACACATCGGATTACCCGGAGGCTGCTGGAGGTGCTGCGGGCGCATAATCACCCGGTGGGCATTGTCACCAAGGGCAGCCTGATCGAGCGTGATCTGGATATTCTGGGCGATATGGGCTGGGAGGGGCTGGCGCGGGTTGGCATCTCGATCACCACGCTGGACGATGGGCTGGCGCGCAAGATGGAGCCGAGAGTTCCCGGCCCGGCGCGGAGGCTGAAGATGATTGAGCGGCTGGCCGGGGCGGGGGTGCAAGTGCGGGTGATGGCCTCGCCGATGATCCCCGGGCTGACGGATCACGAGCTGGAAAAGATCATGGAGGCGGCGCGCGATGCGGGTGCGGTGGCGGCGAGCTATATCGTGCTGCGGCTGCCGCGCGAGGTGTCGCCGCTGTTTCGTGACTGGCTGGAAGCCAATGTGCCGGATCGCGCCAGCCGCGTGATGGCGCGGGTGCGCGAAATGCACGGCGGGCGCGATTATGACCCGGAGTGGGGCCGCCGGATGAAGGGGCAGGGCACCCATGCGGCGCTGCTCTCGCATCGCTTTGAGGTGGCCAGCAAGCGGCTGGGGCTGAAGCGCAACCTGCTGCCGCTGCGCTGCGATCTGTTCAAGGTGCCGCCAAAGCCGGGGGATCAACTGGACCTATTTGGCTAGGTTGGACGCGCCTCAGGCCTCGCTCTGACTTTCTAGCCATTTGGCGTGGCGCTTCTTCGAGACTGATATGACAACAAGGGCGAGGGTGAAGACTGCCCCAGTGATCAGGCCGGGCGCGACGACGAGCAGAAGGAAGTCTTCACGGCTCAGATCCATCGGTGAGGTCGTGGGGCAATGTGGGGTGTGGTTTGTATGGCCGCAGCCCAGCCCAGTCATCACGTTATAGGCGATGATCCAGACGACCATGCAAATGCCGCTAAGAAGAAACAGCGTGATCCCCGCGATTTGCAGCAGCAGGTGGCCGAGCGGGCGGTGCGGCTGATCGGGCATCTCAGCCCCTGCGGCGGCCACGGCGTTGGCGCTCCGGGGCGGGCTCGTCGCCGGTGCCGTCAGAGGCTGAGGAGAAGCCGCCAAGCTTTTCGGCGATTGTTTCCAGCGTCGGCGCTGGGGCGGCGGGGCGGGTATCGAGCGCTTCGCGCATGGCGGCGAGGTGCTCGGGCGTGGTGCCACAGCAGCCACCGATGATGCGCGCACCCATGTCACGGGCCATGCAGGCGTAATCCGCCATCAGCTCGGGCGTGCCGTTGTAGTGGATGTGGCCATCGACATATTTGGGGATGCCAGCGTTGCCCTTGGCAATCACAGGGATCTCGGGGCCTTCGGCGAGGAAGCCCTTTACCGTGCGCAGCAGATCAGACGCGCCAACGCCGCAGTTGGCACCGAAGGCGAGCGGGGGCGTGGGCAGTTTGGTGGCCAGTTTGACCATGTCGGAGGAGGTTACACCCATCATGGTGCGCCCGGCTGTGTCAAAGCTCATGGTGCCGACCCAGGGCATGCCAGCCAGCGCGCAAGCCTCGGCTGCGGCCCTGTATTCTTCGGGGGCGGAGATGGTTTCGACCCAGAGCACGTCGGCTCCGCCTTCCTTGAGGCCCTCGGCCTGCTCGTGGAACATCGCCACCGCGTCTTCGTGAGACAGCGTGCCGATCGTGCCCATGATCTCGCCGGTGGGGCCCATGGAGCCGGCCACAACAACCGGGCGGCCCGCTTTGTCGGCCACCATGCGCCCGATCTCGGCGGCTTTGCGGTTTAGCTCGCGCACCCGGTCTTGCGCGTCGTGCAGCTTGAGGCGGGAGGCATTGCCGCCAAAGCTGTTGGTCAAGAACAGATCGGAGCCCGCATCCACAGCGCCCTTGTAGAGCGCGGCGATCCGGTCAGGGTGTTCGTCGTTCCAGAGTTCGGGCGCGTCGCCGGATTGCAGGCCCATGTTGAAGAGCGTTGTGCCAGTGGCACCATCGGTCAGCAGAAACGGGCGATCAGCGAGCAGGCGGGAAAGGGCGTCGGACATCTGGGGCTCCGGTGATAGGATGGGCGCTGGGTGCCACAGGCAGGGCCGGGGCGCAATGTTGAATGGCTCAAGATGATGTTGAGGTTGCGCCGTGACGTAAAGCTCGGAGGGCAAGGCATGCCCCCGTGATCGTGCACGTAAGCGCGGTGCTATCATCCGCCTGTGACCAATGGCTTAACCCCGGCCCCAAAAAGCAGAACGGCCGGGCAGGGCCGGCCGTTGTTCGCAGCTTAGAGGGGCGGAAGGAAGGTTCAGTTCTCTTCCATCAGCTGGGCTTTGGCCTCGGCCATCATCGCCTTCATCTGTGCGCGAATGGTGGCCTCATCGGCCAGATCGCCCAGGTCACCGGCGACCTTGCGATACACGTCCTCATCGCCCGCTTCTTCAAAATCGGCCTTCACGACCTCTTTTGCATATTCAACAGCCTCGTCGCCGGCTTTTCCCAGCAGGCCCGCAGCCCAGAGGCCAAGCAGCTTGTTGCGGCGCGCTTCGGCCTTGAATTGCATCTCGGCATCGTGGGCGAACTTGTTTTCAAAGGCGTTTTCGCGGTCGTCGAAGGTGGACATGGGGGCCTCCCGGTTTGAATCCTTGCCCCTATGTAAGTGGCTGACGGCGGGATGGGAAGGCATGAATGGCCGCAGAAATGGCCTGAAGCGCAGTGCGGCTCAATCCTCCAGCCCGAAGAGCTGCGCGAGGCGCTGCGCTGTGGCCCGGCGCAGGGCTTCTGGCCGGTTGCCGCGGGCCAGAAGCTCGCGGGCTCGCTCCAACGCGGCCCGGGTGTGGCCAGCCTCAAGATCTGCGGTCAGGGCATCGAGCCAAGGCACCTGTTCGTGCTCGGGCAGGGCATCGCCCACGGCGTCGACGAGAAGCTGCGTGACCTCATCCTCCCATGATCCCCGGTCTTGGGTGTCGGCTTCAGGCGAGGCCGGGGTTTGCTCGGGCAAATCGGCGGGCGGGGTTCCGCCGGGGCGGGTCGAAAGCTCCAGCACCTCAGCGTAGGCGCTTCGGTTGACCAAGAGTTCATCAGCGTCGATGCCCAACTGCGCGAGCAGAGCCGCTTGCCGGCTTGGGGGGATCAGATCGCCCGGGGCGTCACTTTCGGGCGGGGCTTTGGCCTCCAGCGGATTGGCCGCTCCGCTTTGTGCGGGCTGCCATTCGGCTTCGCCGCTCGTGCGGTAAACCTGAAGGCGCCGCGTAACACTTCCGCCGCTGTAAACGGTAAAGGCAAACTCGCCGCCCGAGTGGCGGCCTCCGCTGAGACGAAAGGCCAGAACCTCTGCCTTGCCAAGCGCGCGGCTGAGGGCAAGGAGCCGGGGCGAGGGGGCGCCATCGGTGCGTTCACGCAGTTCGATCAGTGTCAGCCCGTCGGTGCCGACCGGGGCAGAGAGCCGGGCCTCGTGGTCGGTGCCGCCAAAGCCCATGTCATCCAGCATCTCGCGGGCCAGCACGCCTTGGGGCAGGGTGCCGTGGGGTTGAATTAGCAGAGCGGCGGGCTCGGGGGCCGCCTTGTTGCGCCGACCGCCAAACAAACGCCCGAGCAGGCCGGTGCTGGCGGCCTCGGGGGCATCGCCCGCCGGTTCGCACTTTGCCATGGCTCGCGCCACCTCACGCGGCGGCGCGTCGACCAGTGCAAAATCAAGCACTGCAAAATCTTCTGCCATCTCCCCCTCCGGATGCCAGCATTGTAAACCAGCGCGACCCTATCCGCCTTGCGCCGCGCCGCCAAGGCCTCCGCCGCGCCCCCGGCGCACCTCGCTCTGCTTGCGGCGGGCCAGCCCTTGCACTATAGCCCCGGAGGACAGCCGCGGCACTCTCCGGTGCCGCCACAGCCCGCATCTGGAATGGACCCCATGGCACGACGCAAGCTCGTCTACGAAGGCAAGGCGAAGATTCTATACGAGGGCCCCGAGCCGGGCACTCTCGTGCAGTATTTCAAGGACGACGCCACCGCGTTCAACGCCGAGAAGAAGGCGACGATCGAGGGCAAGGGGGTGCTGAACAACCGGCTCTCCGAGTTTTTCATGACCGGGCTGAACAACATCGGCGTGCCGACGCATTTCATCAAGCGGATCAACATGCGCGAGCAGCTGATCCGCTCGGTCGAGATCATTCCGCTGGAAGTGATCGTGCGCAACTTCGCCGCAGGCTCCATGGCCAAGCGGTTGGGGCTGGAAGAGGGCACGCAGTTGCCGCGCCCGATCATCGAGTTCTCTTACAAGGACGATGCACTCGGCGATCCGCTGGTGCCCGAGGAATACATCATCGCCTTTGGCTGGGCGACGCAGCAGGATCTGGATGACATCGTGGCACTGGGGCTGCGGGTCAACGACTACCTGAGCGGCGTGATGTATGGCGTCGGCATCAAGCTGGTGGACTTCAAGATCGAGATTGGCCGGATCTGGGACAATGACTTCATGCGGTTGATCGTGGCCGATGAGATCAGCCCGGACAGCTGCCGCCTGTGGGACTTGGAGACCGGCCAGAAGCTGGACAAGGACGTGTTCCGCCGCGATCTCGGCAACCTGACGGATGCCTACACCGAAGTTGCCCGCCGCCTTGGCGTGCTGCCGAACGGCGGCCCCGCGGCCATGGGCAAGCCCACCCTGATCAACTGAGGAGAACGCGCATGAAGGTTCGCGTTGACGTGATGCTGAAACAAGGCGTGCTCGACCCGCAGGGCGAAGCCGTCAAATCGGCGCTTGGAGCGATGGGCTTTGACGGCGTTGAGGGTGTTCGGCAGGGCAAGGTGATTGAGCTTGAGCTGGCCGAGGGCAGCACAGAGGCCGATGTGAAGGCGATGTGCGAGAAGCTGCTGGCCAACACAGTGATCGAGAGCTACGCGATCCACATGTAAGGGCCTTGGCCGCGTGGGGAAGGGCGAGCACGCAGGCCCGCCCAACCGCCTCATACCTTACTTGCCCTTTTTCTCGCCAAGCGAGATGGGCTTGCTTGCGCCGAAATTCGCAATCGCCAGTTGCTTTAGCTTTTCCTGCTTGGGTTTCTTCGCTTCCTTGTTTCCGCGCTTGTTGTTGCCTTTTCCCATTACGACCTCACAGGTTAAATACCGTGCCGGCGTCATGCCGAACGGACCGATCCTCAGGAAAATCAGGGTTGCGTGACACGCTTCAGGGCGATGACTTCGATGAGTCTTGCGCGGGGCCCTTTGAAGGCCTGTCGCGATACCCATGCAGATAAGCCTCTTGGGGCCTTCCGGCAAGGCTCTTGCAGAGGCGTTTGGCACGCGCTGAACGACCATCTGGACGTGGCCCGCCGCAGACGCCAAACTTCGGTTCATGTCAGACGCCTTTTTCATGCGCACACGCTATGACGGGGTCCGCGAAATTTCGGGACGGATGTGGCTGTTGGTTTGGGTCACGCCAGCGCTGTTTTTGGGCGCAGCGCTCTATTTTGCGGCCCAAACGCTGATTGCCCCGCTGGGCATGGTTGAGGTGGAGGGCGAGGTGGTGGAGCTTCGCGAATACGAGGGATGGTCGCCGTTGGAGGGGGACGTGACCAATTACGCTCCGGTCTTCAGCTATACGCACGCAGACGGGCGAGAACTGCGCGCCAGCGCTGGCATGTCCCACAGCGCGTGGAACTTCCCCGTCGGCTCGCGCCGGACCATCCTCTACGATCCGGACGTTAACGGAGATGTGCGCATTCCCGGCCCTTGGAACTGGATCGTGCCCGGCGCGCTTGCCGTTCTCGGGTTGGGCACGGCGCTGCCTGCGGCGCTTGTCAGCCTGTTTCTGCTGCGCTGGCGGCGGCGAGGGGTGCAGGGCTGAGGCGGGACACGGGAATTGTCACTTTGTCCGTTGCCGCCCATCGCTTAGGCTAGCCGCGTCGATCATCATGGCTGCCTATGAGACCCCTCGTCTTTCTCTTCGCCTTTCTGTGCCTCACCGCGGCCGCGCGGGCTGAGGAGCCGGCCCCCTTCGAGTTTCCGCATCTGCCCGGTGCGGCGCAGGAGTTTTACGAGACGGCCAAGACGGGTGAGCCCACTGCGGCGTTCAACTACGTCCTGCCGTTGCTCTCCGCGCCGGACCTGACAGACGCCGAGCGCCGCCAGATCCTGGGCTACCTCCAGCTCGCCTATGCCGGATATGACCATGACGACCCGACCGGCGCCCATTACGCCGGCATGGCCGCAGGGCTGCTGACCCAGGTTCACTCCGCCTTGGCCGAGCACGGGCTGGCGCTGGCCTGGGCCAACCGCTGCATCGGCCACATCGGGGACCGCTGGGAGGAGAAGGATGTCAACCTCACGCTGGGGGGCTGTATCGAAAGCGCCGTGGTCGCCCTCAACGAGCTGTCGGATTACGAGCGGGCGATCGAATACGCCGGGCTGGCGCGTCAGGTTTACAAGATGTTCGTCGAGCAGGAGCCGGAGCGGGAGTTCTACGTTGCCAACACGCTGATGCTGGAGGCCAATGCGCTCGACGGGCTCAAGCGGCACCGGGAGGCCATTGGGCTGAACGAGGATGCACTGGATATTTACGAGCGCGTGGCCGGGCCCGAAAGTGAGGGGGTGGCCAATATTACTGCCAATATCGGCGCCTCCTACTGGTATCTCAAGGAGCTGGAGCCTGCGCGCGCTTGGTCGATGCGGGCGCTGCCGCTGATCGACAAGCATTGGGGGCCACACAGCTACGGGGCCTCGGTGGTGCGGGTGAACCTCGGGCTCATCGCTTTCGATATGGGACGCGAGGAGGAGGCGATGCGACGGGCGGTCGAGATATTGCCCTATTTCGCCGCGAACCCGAAGTCCTCGCTGAACAACCAGCGCTGGACCTTCGAGCTGATGCGCAACATCTTCGCCGCCCGGGGGCAGCGCGAGAGGGCGATCCTGTTCGGCAAGATGGCGGTGAATGCGCAGCAGGAGATCCGCGCGCTCAATCAGGGGCTTTCCGACGAAGACACCGAAGGGCTGCGCGCCGAGTGGAGCCGGCTTTACCGCGACCTTGCCGATCTGATGATCGAGGAGGGCCGGTTTTCCGAGGCGCAGGCGGTGCTGAACATGGAAAAGGAGCAGGAGGCCTTCGAGTTCCTGCAACGTGATGGCGAGGCGAATCTGCGGGATACGGTGGCATTGCTGACGGATGCCGAAACCAGCGATGCCGAGAAGCTGGCCGCGCTCGCGCTGAAGCCGGTAGAGGCGCGTGCGGCTTGGGAAGCCCTGTCGGCCCGGCTCGATGCGGGCGAGGGGACGGCGGAGGAGGAAGACCAGCTCTTTCTGCTCGAAGATGCGATGGCCGAGGCCGAGGCTGCCTTTGAGGCGGAGGTTGGAGCCTTTCTCGCCGATGTGGAAGAAACCCGCCGGGCAGGATTTGCCGCAAGGTTTGATGCCACCGGGGCCTATCAGGCCATTTTGGAGGCTCGCGAGCGCCCGAGCGCCATCTTGCAACTGGCGATGCTGGAAGACGCCACCCACCTGTTCCTCACCTTACCCGGCGCGACGGTGCATGAGAAAGTGGAGATCCCCCGTGCCGAGATGCGCCGCAAGGTGTTTGACACGCTTCAAGCCATCGAGGCGCGCAGCCCGGAGGCCGAGGCGCATTTGCAGGGGCTCTACGCGGTGCTCTTTGCCCCGGTGCGCGAGGCGCTGGAGGTGGCGGGCACAGAGGTGGTGATGATCAACGCCGACGGGGTGCTGCGCTACGTGCCCTTTGCGGCGCTGCATGACGGAGAGCGCTATCTGGTGGAGGACTATGCCTTTGCCCTCTACGTGGCCGCAGTGCAAACCCAGTTCGCCCGTGCGCCGCGTGCGCCGGACAGCGCGGCAGGCTTTGGGGTTACCCAGGCGCATGAGGGCTTTTCGGCCTTGCCGGGCGTGGCCGCCGAGATCGAGAGCCTATTTACCGCATCAGACGGGGAGGGCGTTCTGGCGGGGCAGACCATGCTCGACGGCGCCTTTGACACCCGTGCCCTGCGCCGCACCCTGCGCAACCCGCCCGAGCTGCTCCACATTGCCTCGCATTTCGCGCTGAGGCCGGGGCAGGATGATGACAGCTTTTTGCTGCTGGGCGACGGTACGCGGCTGCCGCTTTCGGAACTGCGGACCAGCAAGTTCCGCATGACGGGGGTGGACCTGCTCACCCTCTCGGCCTGCCAGACGGCACGGGGCGGGGATGGCTCGGAGATCGACGGTTTTGGCGCGGCGGCCCTGATGGGGGGCGCAAGCGCCGTGCTTGCTTCGCTCTGGCCGGTGGCCGACGCGGCAACCCCGGTGCTGATGGGCGATTTCTACGCCGGTCTCTACGAGCGCGGCGAGGATAAGGCCGAGGCGCTGCGCCGGGCGCAAATCGCCATGCTGCGGGGCGGCGGTGAGGGGCAGGGGGCCAATCGCGCTGCAACCGCCCTGAACGCAAACAACGGCGCGGGTGCGGTGGATGATTTTGCCCATCCCTACTTCTGGTCGGCCTTCGTGTTGATGGGCAACTGGCTTTAGCTCGCGATCCGGGCTAAGGGGAGCAAAAGCGCCATACATGCCAGAGGAATCGCCATGAAAGCTGCCGTCATCACCTTTCCGGGCTCCAACTGCGACCGTGACCTTGCGGTGGCCTTCGAGCAGGCGGGGTTTGATGTGACCCGGGTCTGGCACAAGGACACCGCACTGCCCTCTGGGGTGGATGTTGTGGGCATTCCGGGGGGCTTTTCCTTTGGCGACTACCTACGCTGCGGTGCCATTGCCGCCAATTCGCCGATCTGCCGCTCGGTGGTGGGCCACGCGGAGGCGGGCGGCTTTGTGCTTGGCATCTGCAACGGTTTTCAGGTGCTATGCGAAACTGGGCTGCTGCCCGGGGTGCTGATGCGTAATGCGGGGCTCAAGTTTGTTTGCCGCAATGTCGGGCTGACGGTCGCCAGCGACGACAGCCCCTTTACCTCGGGCTATGGGCTGGGAGACGAACTGGTGATCCCGGTGGCGCATCACGATGGAAACTACAACATCGACGAGGCCGGGCTGGCGGCGCTGGAGGCCGACCGGCGGGTGGCCTTCCGCTACACCGACAATCCCAATGGCTCGATGGGCGATATTGCCGGCGTTCTGTCGGAAAACCGGCGCGTACTTGGCATGATGCCGCACCCGGAGCGTGCGGTGGATGAGTGCCACGGCGGCACTGGCGGGGCGGCGATGTTCGCCGGTCTTGCCGAGGCTCTTGTTTCGGCCTGAACGGCGGCGAAGGGGGGCAGGCTCGTCAAGCCTTCGTGCTTTCCTCGCGGGGTAGGCAGCCAGCAACGTGCCTCACCTCTTCGGCACCTGAGCCGGGATCGGCTTTCCCAATGCAGCGGCAGCGCTTAGACTTGCGACATGAGTGAGGAGGCCACACGGCGGCGCGGGCTGCGCCGGTATCTGATGCGGCTGGGCTGGGTGTTGATCCTGGCCCTGGCCATTGTCACGGTCTGGCTGACGAACCACTACCTCACCCTGCGCTTCACCGAGACCACCCGCAATCAGGCCGAATTGCGACAAGCGCTCTACGCGGGCAACATCATCTCGGAATTGCAGCGCAGCCAGGTGGTGCCGCTGCTGCTCTCGCGCGACCCCTCGCTAATCGGGGCGCTCAACACCTCGGATTTTCTGACAACCTCTCAGCGGCTTATCGAGTTTCGCGACGAGATCGGGGCCAAGTCGATCCTGATGCTCGATACGTCGGGCCGCGCCGTGGCGTCGACCGACCGTAACCTGCTTGGTTCCAACCACCGCACCGCGCCCTATTTCGTGGAAGCGCAGCGCTCCGATGGCACCGTGTTCACCCTGCATTTGCAGGAAAACAACGCTATGGAGTTCGCCTATTCCCGGCTGATCCGGCATGACAATCAGGGTGTCGGGGTGATCGTGGTGGAGGTCGATCTCGGCAAGTTCGAGCGGCAGTGGGCCGGTATTTCCGATGCGGTTCTGGTGACGGACAGCACCGGCATGGTCATCCTGTCGACCGAGCCGCGCTGGCGCGGGCACCCTATAGACGAGGCACTGGCCGAGCAGGATCCCCCCTCGGCGATCGAGCGCGCCATCGAGGCCACGGCCGACTGGAGCTTCATTCCGCCGGATGCCTACCTATTTGGCGAGGCGGTCATGCGCACGGATGCGCGGATCACCTTTCAGGGATGGCGGATGACCTCTTTCACCGCCTACAGCTCGGTGCGTGAGCGAGTGAATGGCGTTCTGGCGCTGGAGATCATGGGCTTCGCATTGCTGCTCGCGGGCTCGTTCTGGGTGTTGTCGCGCAAGGCCCGCTCCGAGCGGCGTGTCGCGCTGCGGGAGTCGGCAGAACTTCGCCAGTTGAACCTGAGGCTGCAGCGGGAAATCGCTGAGCGGGAAAAGGCCGAGCGCAGCCTCGAAGTGGCCGAACAGACGCTTGCGCAGAGCTCCAAGCTGGCCGCGCTTGGCGAGATGTCGGCAGCTGTCAGCCATGAGTTGAACCAGCCGCTTGCCGCCATGCGCACCTATCTCGCCGGAGCCAAGCTGCTGCTGCAACGCAAGCGGCCGGATGAGGCGCTCTCGTCCTTCCAGCGGATCGACGATTTGATTGGTCGGATGGGGGCCATCACCCGCCAGCTCAAAAGTTACGCGCGCAAGGGCGACGTGGCCTTCGAACCCTTTGATCTAAGGGATGCGGTGAGTTCGGCGCTCTCGATGATGGAGCCCCAACTGCGCTCGCGGCACGTGGTGATTTCACGCAGTATTCCGAGTGCGCCGGTGATGATCCGGGCCGACCGGCTGCGGGTGGAGCAGGTGCTCGTCAACCTCTTCCGCAACGCGCTGGATGCCACCCGCGAGGTGGCCGAGCCCGCGCTTGAACTGATCCTTGCCACCGGCGATACGGCCACGCTGACGCTGCGCGACAATGGCCACGGGATCGAGGATCTGGAGCATTTGTTCGAGCCATTTTATACCACCAAGGCCCCCGGCGATGGCGTCGGTCTGGGGCTTGCCATCTCCTCGGGGATCATCAACGAGTTGGGCGGACGTCTCACGGCACGGAACGGACGGGCAGGCGGCGCCGTTTTCGAGTTACAATTGCCGATGCTGCAACAAGACAGCGCCACGGCGGCGGAATAGAGCAGGACACCAGCAACAACATGGCACAGGCTATGAAAATCGCGATCATCGACGACGAACAGGACATGCGCCAATCTATCAGCCAATGGCTGGCGCTTTCCGGATTCGAAACAGAAACCTACCCCTCCGCCGAAGAGGCGCTGAAGGGGATTGGCCCAGACTTTCCCGGCGCCGTGGTCTCCGACATCCGGATGCCCGGCATGGATGGCATGGCGCTGCTGAAAAAGCTTATGGCGCAGGATAGCGCCCTGCCTGTCATCATGATCACCGGCCACGGCGATGTTCCGATGGCGGTGGAGGCGATGCGGGTGGGGGCCTTCGACTTTCTGGAAAAGCCCTTCAACCCCGACCGGATGACAGCGCTTGCCAAGAAGGCCACCCAACGCCGCCGGATGAGCCTTGATGCCCGCGCCCTGCGCCGGGAGCTGGGCGGCGGCACCACGATCATGAAAAAGCTCATCGGGGCCTCCCCGGTGATGGAGCGTCTGCGCGAGGATATCCTCGATCTTGGTCAGGCTGACGGCCATGTGTTGATCGACGGCGAAACTGGCACCGGCAAAACACTTGCCGCCCATGCCCTTCATGCGGTGGGCTCGCGCGCCTCCAAGGAGTTCGTCATCGTCTCCTGCGCCGCCTTTGACGAAGAGGAACTGGCCGCGCAGCTGTTTGAGGGCAATTCCGACAAGGGTCGCCTGCCGCTGGTCGAAGAGGCGCGCGGCGGCACGCTTTGCCTTGAGGATATCGAGGCCCTCTCGCCTGCACTCCAAGCCCGCCTCCTGCAATTCATCAATGAGCAGGGCACGCCTGCCGAAACCCGAATCGTGGCGGTCAGCAACCTGCAAGAGCAGGGCAAGACCAGCGAAGACATGCTGCGCCCCGATCTCTATTATCGCCTTGCGGCGATGAAGATCACCCTGCCGCCGCTGCGCCAGCGCGGTGAAGACATCCTGATGCTCTTTACGCGCCTCTCTGAGAGCTTTGCAGAGGAATACGGCTGCGATGCCCCGGCGGTGACCGCACAGGAGGCCGCACAGCTGCTTCAGGCGCCTTGGCAGGGCAACGTGCGTCAGCTCATCAACATCGCCGAGCGTGCCGTGCTACAGGCCCGCCGTGGATCGGGTACCATCGCTTCGCTGTTGATGAACGATGAGGGCGAGGTGCAACCGGTGATGACGACCGAAGGCAAGCCGCTCAAAGAGTATGTCGAGGCGTTTGAACGGATGCTGATCGACAACACCATGCGCCGCCATAAAGGCTCCATCGTGAACGTGATGGAAGAGCTCTGCCTGCCGCGCCGCACGCTCAACGAGAAGATGGCGAAGTACGGGTTGCAACGCTCAGATTATCTCGGCTGATCTGCCAAAGCAGGGGGCGGCTTGCGACCGCTCCCTCCTTCCCGCATGTTGCGGCCAGATGAGATACGTTTGAGCAGAGCATGAAATCGAGCGGTATATTCTGGCCCGCAGTCGGGGAGCTTTGGCAGCGGCGCGGTACGGCGCTGCGGGTGATCTGGCTGCCATTCCTCATCTCCGCATTGACCTACGAAATCTACTACCGGCTTCAGCCGGACGGCTACGGGTTTCTGCCGGCCATCCTAGACTTCTGGGTTTTCTCTTGGGCAGCGGTTGGCTGGCATCGCGCGGTGCTGTTGGAGGAAACCCCGGGGCCAGTGGGCACGCGCCATCGCGGGCCGGTGACGCGCTATGCGACCGGCTGGTTCCTGGCCGTGTGCGGGGCGGCGATCGTTGCCCTGGGGGTAGGTGTGTTGCTCCTCTGGCTCATCGGCCTGGTGAAAGGCTTCGTCAGCGCCAGCCCTGACCTGGGCCTGGCTCCCTATGAGCCAGAACTGAGCTTTCCGTTTTCTCTTTTGAGCGGCCCTGAAAGCCTGTTGGCCCTGCTTCCAGTGGCCTGGGTTCTGGTTTTCGTCTTCTTCAACCTCGCCAAATCGCTGCCTGCGGTGGCGATCGAGAAGGAAGATCAGGTGGCGCCGCAGGCAAGAGCCGCCCGCCGCCGTTGGTTTGCCTCCGCCGCCGCTTGGTCCTTGTTGCTATGGCTTCCTGTGGTGGCGGTGTTCTTCGTAGCTTTTCTGGCGATCGACACGTTGGCCTGGGAACTCGGACAGGAGGCGCCGCCGCGTGGGTGGCTGTCCGTGCTGGATTTCGCGTTGAGCGCCGTCTACGCGCTCAACGTGCTGATCGGGGCCAGCGTGCTGACCCTTGCCTACCGCCGCACCGCCTTGCAGCCTTCAAGCGCAGGGGAGGCCGGTGCACCGTGATGGCGGATGCGGCCCGGCGGCTTGTGGTGCCTGCGCGCGCGGTTTAAGGCACGGTTATGGCTGTCTTTTATTTTCTCGCCGTGGCGCTGCCGTATATCTCGGCTTTCCTGCTGACCCTCGCGGTGGCAGGCGTGCTGGGCCTGCTGATCTGGCTGCTGAATGGCCGTCATTGGTGGGGGTGGTTGGCGGGGCTGGGGCTTGCGTTGGCGGCAAGCTGCGTGTCCCCGGTACTTCAGCGCTTCGAAGATGCGCGCATTACCGCCCGCCTCACCGCCGCAGAGCCACAACAAGCGCAACTGGCGCTGGAGCCGGGGGCGCTGATTCACCTTCATGACGGCAACCACTATGGCATCACCTGCCGCCCCTGCGACTTCGCGGCGCTGCCCTTCGTGACCGAGGCCGAAACCGTCAGCCTCTATCCGATGCTGATCGACAACCGGGGCGAACTGGTGGAGCGCGTCAACCTCAACGCCCCCACGCCCGACCGCGCCACGCGAGGGCGCTTCCGCTACGCTTTTATCTCGGTGCCTCAGATCTGGTATGAGGGCGCGCCCTTTGATCCGCCAACATGGTATCCCGCACCGGTCCCGGCGGGGCTCAAAGGCGTGCATATGCTGGTAGAGTTGCCGCCAACGGGCATCATTCGCCCGGCGGAGTTGCAGCCGCTCTATCTGAGGGTCAATCGCCAGTATGAGAGCGAGGCGCTGTTTTCCTGGGGCTTTGTCACCGAAACCGTGGCGCGGCCCGAGCCCGAAGATATTTTTGCCGACCTTGCCGCGCGCGTCGCCGCCAACTGATCACCAGATGCAGCGCCCCTCAGGCAGGCAGCCACAATAAGCCCTTTCGCTTTTGCAGCATCCATGAAATAGGGAAGCGCCAACCGAACCCTCACAAGGAGAGCCGTGATGGAGATTCGCGAGGCGCTGACCTTCGATGATGTTTTGCTCGTTCCGGCAGAGAGCCGGGTGCTGCCCTCAACCGCCGATACGGCGACGCGGGTGACGCGGGCCATTTCCATGAACATTCCGCTGCTGAGCTCGGCGATGGACACGGTGACAGAGAGCCGCATGGCTATCACCATGGCGCAGGCGGGCGGGATCGGGGTGATCCACAAGAACCTGAATGTCGAGGAGCAGGCCCGCGAGGTGCGCCGGGTCAAGCGATTTGAGAGTGGCATCGTCTACAGCCCCGTTACCCTCACCCCCGATCAGACCCTCGCAGACGCCAAGGCGTTGATTGAGCGGTACAACTTCACCGGTTTTCCGGTTGTGGACGACCAGCACCGCGTGGTTGGGATCGTCACTAACCGTGACATGCGCTTTGCCACTTCCGACGATACCCCGGTGAAGGTGATGATGACCTCCGATGATCTGGCGATCCTTCGGGAGCCCGCCGACCGGGAGGAGGCGATTTCGCTCATGAAGGCCCGTCGGATCGAGAAGCTGCTGGTGACGGACGCCGAGGGCAAGCTCACCGGGCTGCTGACGCTGAAGGACACCGAACAGAGCGTGCTGAACCCCACCGCCTGTAAAGACAGCCTTGGCCGCCTGCGCGTGGCGGCGGCAACTTCGGTGGGCGATGCGGGCTTTGAGCGCACCGAGGCGCTGATTGATGCTGGCGTGGATATCGTGGTGATTGATACCGCCCATGGCCACTCCGAGGGGGTGATTGCCGCCGTGGAGCGGGCCAAGCGGCTGTCCAACGAGGTGCAGGTGATTGCGGGCAACGTGGCCACGGGCGAGGCGACGAAGGCATTGATCGGTGCAGGCGCGGATGCGGTGAAGGTGGGCATCGGCCCGGGCTCGATCTGTACCACGAGGATGGTGGCGGGCGTTGGCGTGCCTCAGCTCACTGCGGTGATGGATTGCGCGGCGGCGGCAGGCGATGTGCCCGTTATTGCTGACGGCGGCATCAAGTTTTCTGGTGATTTTGCCAAGGCCATCGCAGCCGGGGCAAGCTGCGCCATGGTCGGCTCGATGATTGCCGGCACCGACGAAAGCCCCGGCGAAGTGATCCTGTACCAAGGGCGCAGCTTCAAGAGCTATCGCGGCATGGGCAGCCTTGGTGCCATGGCCCGTGGCTCGGCCGATCGCTACTTCCAGAAGGATGCGGCCTCCGACAAGCTGGTGCCTGAAGGGATTGAGGGGCAGGTGCCCTACAAGGGGTCGGCAGGCGCGGTGATCCACCAGCTCGTCGGTGGCCTGCGGGCTGCGATGGGTTACACTGGCTGCGCCACCGTCGAGGAGATGCGCCGCAATTGCAGCTTCGTTAAAATCACCGGGGCGGGGCTAAAGGAAAGCCATGTGCATGACGTGCAGATCACCCGCGAGAGCCCGAATTATCGTATTGGGTGAATGCTTTGCGGATTGCAGTTGAAGTAGCATGACCCCCGCTGCCCGCATCGCCGCCGCCGCCGAGGTGCTGGACGCCATCGCCGGGGGCCTCGCTGCCGAACCGGCCCTCAGCCGCTGGGGCTGGTCCAACCGCTTTGCGGGCTCGGGCGACCGGGCGGCCATCCGCGATCACGTGTTTGATGCGCTGCGCTGCCGTCGCAGCTTTGCGGCTCTGGGTGGGGGCACGTCTGGCAGGGCGCTGATGCTGGGGATGCTCCGCGCGCAGGGCCGTGACCCGGCGGAGGTTTTCTCGGGAGAGGGCCACGCTCCTGCACCGCTGACGGCTGATGAAGCGGCTGCTGGCCACCCCCCAACCGGCGCCGAGGCGCTGGATCTGCCTGATTGGATCGCCGCCGATTTGAAAGCCTCGCTGGGGGTGGAATTTTCCCCTGTTTGCAGGGCCATGCAGGCCAGAGCTGATGTGTTTCTTCGGGTGAATGCGCTGAAGGCAACACGCGAGGAGGCTCGCGACGCGCTCTCGGCAGAAGGGATCGCCGCTGAGCCTCATGCGCTCGCCCCGATGGCGCTCCGCGTTACCTCGGGGGCGCGCCGATTGCGCAATTCATCCGCGTTCAACGATGGGATGGTGGAACTTCAGGACGCAGGCTCTCAGGCGATTTGCGAGGATATTCCCCTGCCAGACGCCGGGGCCGTGCTGGATTACTGCGCGGGCGGAGGGGGCAAAAGCCTTGCGCTTGCTGCGCGTGCGCCCTCGCTGCGCTACATCGCCCATGATGCGCACGCGCAACGGATGAATGATTTGCCCCCGCGCGCGGCCCGTGCAGGCGCTCAGATCGAGGTTTCGACCGGCCCGCAGGGGGAGTTCGAGCTGGTGGTTGCCGACGTGCCCTGTTCCGGCTCCGGCGCGTGGCGGCGGCAGCCCGAGGCTAAGTGGCGCTTTGATCGCGATGGACTGGTGGCGTTGACAGAGTTGCAGGCGCAGATTTTGGATGAGTGCAGCGCCTTCGTGCCGAAGGGCGGGGCGCTGGCCTATGTCACCTGCTCTTTGCTGGCCGCCGAAAACACCGCGCAGGCCGACTCCTTCCTGTCGCGGCATCCCGAATGGGAGCTGGAACATCAACGCCGGTTGACCCCTCTGGATGGCGCAGATGGCTTTTTTATTGCGGTTTTCCGGCGTTCAGGGAGAAGCTGAGACTCTTCGAGCAGGCAGAACCTTATCAGTCTTAATCGCCGATTAACGATTTTCGGGCGACTCTGCTGTGCAACGAATCGAAGGGAGAACATACCTGTGTCGCACCCAGCGCTGACGCCCACTCCGCTTGCGCGTATCGCGCGGGCCTTTCAGGGGCGGGTCTGGTATGTCTTCGGAGCAGCTGTTCTCTGTGTCGGTGCCGGCATCGCGCTGCCGGCCCAGCCGGTGTCGCTCGTCTTTTTGGCTTCCGGTTCGACGTTGATGGCGCTGGTGGTGCTGATGCAGTTGCTGGCCGGGCGTCAGGCGACTGCCGAGAGGGCGCTTGCAGAAACGGTCGCCGGGTTTACTGAGCTGGATTCCGCGCCCTGTTTCACCACGGATCCCGACGGGGCAGTGACCCATCTGAACGCGAGCGCGCGCAAGCGGTTCTCGGCCGAGCCGGGGGAAACACTGCCGCGCATTCTGCGGGAGCTTCTTGCCAACCCTGCCGCGCTGCTTAGCCGGCTGGAAACCCGCGCCGAATCCCGTGGCAATTCCTGTGAGGATGTTGTGACCCGCAAGGGCCACATGCGGCTGGTGGTGCATCGGCTCGGGGATGACGGCTACCTGTGGCGGATGGAAGACCTGATTGAGCGCGAAGGCGGGCGCGGCGCCGAAAGTCTCAGCCTGCCCATGATGACGATCAACAAAACCGGCGCTGTCCTCTTCATGAACGAGGCCCTTCGCAGAGTTCTGGGTGGGCGGGCCAAACGCTTGGAAGACGTGCTGGTTGACCCAGACAACGAGGGGCTGACGGGCCCACAGCGCATTATCGGCCCGGCGGGGGAGTTGAAGTGCTACGCGGTGGAAATCGCTGGCCAGGCGGGGCGCCGCGAAGTGTATCTGCTCCCTGCCGCGCAGACTGCCGATCGGCCCGCGGCCACCGCGCCCGTAACTGCGGCCTCGCATGCTCCCCCCGATCTGCTCGATCACCTCCCCGTTGCGTTGCTGCGGATCGGCCGGGATGGCACCCTGACGATGGCCAACCGCCTCGCGCGGGAGCTCTTGGGGGATGAGAATGTCATCGGCATGCCGGTGTCTGATCTGGTCGAAGGGCTTGGGCGCTCGGTGCGGGATTGGATCACCGAGGCCACCGAGGGACGCGGCCCGTTGCGCGCAGAGGTTGCGCGAGCAAAGCTGCCGGTGAAGGATATTTTCCTGCAGATTTCCCTCAGCCGCGTGGTCGAAAATGGTGAACCTTCACTGGTGGCCGTGTTGAACGACGCAACCGAACTCAAGACGCTCGAAGCGCAGTTCGTGCAAAGCCAGAAAATGCAGGCCATTGGCCAGCTTGCGGGCGGTGTGGCACATGATTTCAACAATCTGCTCACGGCGATTTCCGGCCATTGCGACCTGCTGCTGCTGCGGCACGATCAGGGCGATCCGGATTACGGCGACCTTGTCCAGATCAATCAAAACGCAAACCGCGCCGCCAGCCTCGTGGGCCAGCTTCTCGCCTTCTCCCGCAAACAAAACCTGCAGCCCGAGGTGCTCGACATGCGTGATACGCTGTCTGACCTTGGTCATTTGCTGAATCGGCTGGTGGGGGAGCGCGTGAGCCTTACGCTCAATCACGACCCGGAGTTGCCTGCGATAAGGGCCGACAAGCGGCAACTGGAGCAGGTCATCATGAACCTCGTGGTCAACGCGCGGGATGCGATGAAGGAAGGCGGCACCATCACCGTTGAGACCCAGACCCGCACGCTTGATGAAGAACTGCACCGCGATCGCGCCACCGTGCCGCCGGGCTCTTACGTCGTTGTTTCGGTCGCGGATGAGGGCACAGGAATCGCACCCGACAAGATAGAGAAAATCTTCGAACCCTTCTGGACAACCAAGCGCCCCGGTGAAGGCACGGGCCTCGGCCTCTCGACCGCCTATGGCATCGTCAAGCAGACCGGAGGATACATATTTGCCGATTCCGTGCCGGGGCAGGGCAGTTGCTTTACGCTCTTCTTCCCTGCTTACGAGCGCCCCCAAGAGGCACCTCGCCAAGCGCTCGACTCCCTCCCGACCGAAGCCTCAGGCAAAGGGGAGGGCGTTGTTCTGCTGGTCGAAGATGAAGCCCCCGTCCGCGCCTTTGCATCACGAGCCTTGCGCATGCGCGGCTACACCGTGCTGGAGGCCGAGAATGCCGAAGAAGCACTTCGTGTACTGGAAGATATCGAGCTGAAGGTCGATGTCTTTGTCACCGACGTCATAATGCCTGGAATGGATGGCCCGAGCTGGGTGAAAAAGGCACTGGAGATGCGGCCCGATGTGAAGGTCGTCTTTGTATCGGGATACGCGGAAGACAGTTTCGACAATGAGCAGGCGCTGATTCCGAACTCCGTCTTCTTGCCGAAACCCTTTTCGCTGAACGAGTTGACCGCGACAGTGCACGATCAAATCCACTAGCAGCTGCCACCGATATGTAGCCGCCGCAACGTCTTTGATAAGCTTAACCGCAGGACCGGATCAGACGTTCTTCCAGTCGCCCCCGCCGATCAAGGCGTCATAAAGACGGAAGTCCTTCTCAAGGGCCTTCGCCAGCGGCGGGGCGAGCTCCGGGTCAACCTCCAGCTCTGCCTTGGGTGAAACGTTCTCCTGGTCCAGCGTGATCTTTCGATCGAGCCGATTTTCGAGAAACTCGACCATCTCGCCGAACTGCTCGTAGGCAAAGAGATAGTCGACCCCGACACGATTGTCTTCGCGGCGCAGAAACTTCCACTGCCGCCCCAGCCTTGCGTAGTCAGGTTGCGGATCCTGTAAGTAGCCCCGCAGAAATCTCGAAAAGTTCATGTCTCGCGTTGAATTGCTCTGTCCGACCAGATCATTGCGCCGCCGATAGCGATACCAACTGCCCAACCAGTCGAGCGGCTCGCGCATGGCGGCCACCGTGCGAAAGGTCGGCCACTCCTTTTCGCCCACGATCCGCGGCATCAACCGGTTTGCCCAGCCAACGCCCATGTGCTTGACCAGCGGCGGATGACGGAAGGCGATATCGGCCTCGTTGCCAAGGGCCGTTTCCAACGCGTGCGTGCCCGTTTTGGGCGTTGCCAGAAGCACCAGTCGTGCGTCCCAGAAAACCAGCATTCAAACCCTCATCACCTGCAGTCCGGGGCATTTGGTAAACGTTCACGCTTCATTAACCAAGGGGAGTCCATGATCAATGTCAGCAAGATTCACCTTGCTTTGTTCTCGTTTTGATCGCATAACCTGCGGAACAAGGGGTGAACAACAGCAGTCATTGCCGGTGCAACCGGCATGTGGAATAAGGACGGGAACAATGGCCACAGCGAAACTTCTGGACATGGGCAAAGCAGGCAACAGCGATAAGCAAAAGGCGCTCGACAGCGCACTTTCACAGATCGAGCGGCAGTTCGGCAAGGGCTCCATCATGAAGCTCGGCGGCGACAATGTGCTCAAGGACATTGAAGCCACCTCGACCGGCTCGCTTGGCCTCGACATCGCACTGGGAATCGGCGGCCTCCCAAAGGGCCGCATCATCGAGATCTACGGCCCGGAAAGCTCGGGGAAGACAACGCTCACGCTGCACTGCGTGGCTGAAGAGCAGAAAAAGGGCGGCGTTTGCGCCTTCGTCGATGCCGAACACGCGCTCGACCCGCAATATGCCCGCAAACTCGGCGTCGATCTTGACGAGTTGCTCATCTCGCAGCCCGACACTGGCGAACAGGCGCTTGAGATCACCGATACATTGGTGCGTTCCGGTGCCGTCAGCCTCGTTGTCGTCGACTCGGTGGCGGCGCTTACGCCGAAGTCAGAGCTGGAAGGCGACATGGGCGACAGTTCCGTTGGTGTGCATGCCCGTCTGATGAGCCAGGCCATGCGCAAGCTCACCGGCTCGATCAGCCGTTCCAACTGCATGGTGATCTTCATCAACCAGATCCGCATGAAGATCGGCGTGATGTTTGGCAGCCCCGAAACCACCACCGGCGGTAATGCGCTGAAGTTCTACTCCTCTGTCCGTCTCGACATTCGCCGCATCGGCTCGATCAAAGATCGCGACGAGGTGGTCGGTAATGCGACGCGGGTGAAGGTGGTGAAAAACAAGGTCGCCCCGCCGTTCAAGCAGGTTGAATTCGACATCATGTATGGCGAGGGCATCTCGAAGATGGGTGAACTGGTCGATATGGGCGTGAAGGCCGGTATCGTCGAGAAATCCGGTGCCTGGTACTCCTACGGTGACGAGCGGATCGGCCAGGGTCGCGAAAACGCCAAGCAGTTCCTGCGGGACAACCCCGACATGTCGCTTGAGATCGAAGACAAGATTCGCGCCTCCCACGGGCTCGATTTCGACATGCCGGGCGGTGAAAAGGCCGCCGCTGGCGGGGATGACGACCTTTTTGAAGGCTGATCTCCAGCAATAGATGTTTTGAAAGGGCGGTCCGCTGCGGCCGCCCTTTTCGCATTCGCCCGTGGACAGTGCCGGGGCAGGGGGCTAAACCTGCCCGAACCCATTTCCGCCCTTTCGGAACAAGAACATGCGCACGCTCAACGACATCCGAACCACCTTTCTCGACTACTTCGCCCGTCAAGGGCACGAGGTTGTCGACAGCTCGCCACTGGTGCCCCGTAACGACCCCACGCTGCTGTTTGCCAATTCCGGCATGGTGCAGTTCAAGAATCTCTTCACCGGGGTCGAGCACCGCGACTACACCCGCGCCACCACCGCGCAGAAATGCGTGCGCGCCGGGGGCAAGCACAACGATCTCGACAACGTTGGCTACACGGCGCGGCACCATACCTTCTTTGAAATGATGGGGAATTTCTCCTTCGGCGACTATTTCAAAGAGCAGGCGATCCCCTTTGCATGGGAGATGGTCACCAAGGAATTGGGCATCGACCCCTCCAAATTGCTTGTGACGGTCTATCACACCGATGACGAGGCGGCGGAGCTCTGGAAGAAAGTGGCCGGGCTGCCGGATGAGCGGATCATTCGGATCGCCACGAATGATAATTTCTGGATGATGGGCCCTACCGGCCCATGCGGCCCGTGCTCGGAAATCTTCTATGACCACGGCGAGCAGCATTGGGGCGGTCCGCCGGGAACGCCCGAGGAAGATGGCGACCGGTTTGTCGAAATCTGGAACCTCGTCTTCATGCAATACGAGCAGTTTGAAGATGGCACGCGCCGCGAGCTGGAGGCCCAGTCGATTGATACCGGCATGGGCATTGAGCGTGTCGCTGCGCTTCTGCAGGGCACGAATGACAACTATGCCACCGACCTGATGCGTGCCCTGATCGAGGCCAGCGCCAATGCGTCCTCGACCGATCCGGATGGTGAGGGCTCGGTGCATCACCGCGTCATCGCAGATCATCTGCGCAGCACCTCCTTCCTCATCGCTGATGGGGTGATGCCCTCGTCGGACGGACGCGGATATGTGCTGCGGCGGATCATGCGCCGCGCGATGCGACACGCTCACCTGCTGGGCACCAAAGACCCGATGATGCACCGCCTTGTGCCTGAACTGGTCCGGCAGATGGGCGGCGCCTACCCGGAGCTTGGCCGGGCCAAGGCGCTGATCGAAGAGACCCTGTTGGCCGAGGAAACGCGGTTCCGCACCACGTTGGACCGGGGCCTGAAACTTCTGGACGACGAGCTTGGCAGCCTGCCTGAAGGCGCCGAGCTGCCGGGCCAGACGGCGTTCAAGCTCTATGATACCTATGGTTTTCCGCTCGACCTCACGCAGGACGCTTTGCGTGAGAAGGGCCGTGCGGTGGATACCGAGGGCTTTGACACGGCCATGGCTGAGCAAAAAGCCAAGGCCCGCGCGGCTTGGTCCGGCACCGGCGAGGCGGCCGATGATGCGCTATGGTTTGACCTTGCGGATGAAAGCGGCGCAACCGAGTTTCTTGGCTATGACACCGAGGTCGCCGAGGGCCAAATCCTCGCGCTGGTGAACGGCGGCGAGCGGGTGAAATCTGCCAAGTCCGGTGACGAGATTCAGCTGGTGGTAAACCAGACACCGTTTTACGCCGAATCCGGCGGGCAGGTGGGCGATACCGGCGCGGTAAAGACCGAGACCGGGCGCGCGGTGATTACGGATTGCCGCAAGGTGGCTGGCGTTTTCATCCACTTTGCCCGCATTGAGGAGGGCACGCTGGACGTGGGGCAGGGCGCCGAAATGACGGTAGATCACAGCCGCCGCAGCCTGATCCGCGCCAACCACTCGGCCACGCACCTGTTGCACGAAGCCCTGCGCGGCGCGCTTGGCGACCACGTGGCACAGCGCGGCTCGCTCAATGCGCCCGACCGGCTGCGGTTCGATTTTTCGCACGGAAAGGCGCTCAGCCCGGAAGAAATTTCGCGCATCGAGCGCGAAGTGAACGCCTATGTGCGCCAGAATACGCCTGTTGAAACCCGGATTATGACGCCGGATGACGCCCGCGCCATCGGGGCTCAGGCGCTTTTCGGCGAGAAGTACGGCGACGAGGTGCGTGTTGTGTCCATGGGGCGCGCTGATACTGGCAAGGGCAGCGACGGCCAGGCATGGTCGATCGAGCTGTGCGGGGGCACCCATGTGGCCCGCACAGGGGATATTGGCGCTTTTGCCCTCACCTCCGAGGCGGCCAGCTCTGCCGGTGTGCGCCGGATTGAGGCGCTCACCGGCGAGGCCGCGCTGGCCGAACTGCGGGGCCGTGATGTGGCTCTTAGCGAGATCGAAGGCCTACTGAAGACCTCCGGCCCCGATGTGATCAGCCGGCTCAAGGTTCTGCTGGATGAGCGCAAGAGCCTGACAAACGAGGTTGCGCAACTACGCCAGCAACTGGCCATGGCCGGTGGGGATGCGCAGGTTGAGGTTAAGGATATCAATGGCATAGCCTTCATCGCCCAAGCGCTTTCTGGCGTAACCGGCAAAGATTTGCCCGGCCTCATCGACGCCCATAAGGAAAAGCTCGGCTCCGGCGCGGTGCTGCTGGTCGCAGATGCGGGAGGCAAGGCCGCCGTCGCTGCTGGCGTGACTGCCGATCTGACAGAGCGCGTCTCTGCCGTCGATCTGGTCAAGGCCGCCGTGGCAGAGCTTGGCGGCAAGGGCGGGGGCGGACGGCCTGACATGGCGCAGGGCGGAGGCGCAGACCCTTCCAAATCCGCCGAAGCCATTGCCGCTGCCGAAGCCATCATAGGAGGATAAGATGCCCGCACTCTGGATCGCTCATGTAACTGTCACCGACGCCGAGGCTTACGGCAAATATGCCGAGCTGGCTGGCCCTGCGATTGCCAAGCACGGCGGCAGCTTTGTTGCGCGCGGCGGGAAGTTTGTGCAGCTTGAGGGCAAGGAACGTCCGCGCAATGTGGTGGCAAAGTTCCCCTCCGTCGACGCTGCGGTGGAGTGCTACAATTCGCCCGAGTATCAGGAGGCGCTCAGCCACGCGCGCGGCGCCTCCGAGCGCGAGTTGGTGGTGGTGGAAACCTCCGAGTAGGGCGTTCAGCCGTAGGGGTTTTGTGCGCTCCTGTCGGTTGAGAGTGAGCCCGTGCTACGCGCCACCAGCGCTTCGATGGCATCGGCGAGGTGCATGTCGCCAATCGCCTCATCCCCAGCCGCAACCCTCAGGCGGTGTGCCTCGGCCAGCACCTCGGCGTGGGTGCACCCCGCTGGCGGCTCGAATTTGTAGCAGGCCAACTCGATCAGCAGGCCAAGCGGATCCTTGAAATAGAGCGAGTCCATAAAGCCCCGGTCCTTCGGGCCGGAATGGCCGATGCCGCGTGCTTCCAGCCGGGCCTCGGCCTGGTTCCACGTGGCCTTGGAGACGATGAAGGCGATGTGATGCACGCAGCCCGGCTCGGTGGGCGTGCGCCGCCGGTCTGCCTTGCGGCTCTCGTTGGTGAAGATGGTGATGAGCCGCCCGTCACCGGGATCGAAGTAAAGATGGCTTTCGTCGGCATTGTCGAGGTTGGGCTGCTCGAAGATGAAGGGCATGCCAAGCACGCCCTCCCAGAAGTCGATGGATGTTTGCCGGTCGGCACCAGTCAGCGTGATGTGATGCACGCCTTGGGATTGGATCTTTTGCATGGGTAGGCCTCCCTTTGCCCCAAATCTAGGGCGGGGGAGGCCGCCCGGCTACCCCTCTGAGCGCGCAGCGCGTTTGCGCTCATGCGGATCAAGGTGGCGCTTGCGCAGCCGCACCGCGTTGGGCGTGACCTCGACCAGCTCGTCGTCGTTGATGTAGGCGATGGCCTCTTCGAGCGACATGGTGATGGGCGTGGTAAGGCGCACCGCTTCGTCCGAGCCAGAGGCGCGCACGTTAGTCAGCTTTTTGCCCTTCAACGGGTTCACCTCAAGGTCATTCTCGCGGCTGTGCTCACCGATGATCATGCCCTGATACACTGGTGCCTGCGCCCCGATGAACATCCGGCCCCGGTCTTCGAGGTTCCACAGCGCATAAGCCACGGCCTCGCCTGCATCCATCGAGATCAGAACGCCCGCGCGGCGGCCCGGGATAGAGCCCTTGTGCGGCGCCCAGCCGTGGAAAACACGGTTGAGCACGCCGGTGCCGCGCGTGTCGGTCAGAAACTCGCCGTGGTAGCCAATCAGCCCGCGCGAGGGCACGTGAGCGATGATCCGGGTCTTTCCCGCGCCCGCCTGCCGCATCTCCACAAGGTCGCCCTTGCGAGCGCCGGTGAGTTTTTCGATCACCGCACCGGAGTGCTCGTCATCCACGTCGATGGTGACTTCCTCGACCGGCTCCAGCCGCTGCCCGTCCTCTTCGCGCATCAGCACCTGCGGGCGCGAGATGGAAAGCTCAAAGCCCTCGCGGCGCATGTTCTCGATCAGCACGCCCATTTGCAATTCGCCCCGACCGGCGACCTCGAAGGCCTCGCCGCCCGGTGTGTCGGTGACCTTGATCGCCACGTTCACCTCGGCTTCGCGCATCAGTCGCTCGCGGATGACCCGGCTTTGCACCTTCTTGCCGTCGCGGCCCGCCAGCGGCGAGTCGTTAATTCCGAAGGTCACGGAAATCGTCGGCGGATCAATCGGTTGCGCATCGAGCGGCTCTTCGACGGCGAGCGCGCAGATGGTGTCGGAGACGGTGGCCTTGGCCATGCCGGCCAGGGTAACGATATCGCCTGCCACGGCCTCGTCGATCTCTTGCAGACCGAGCCCGCGGAAGGCCTGGATCTTGGAAACGCGGAATTGCTCAATTTTCTGGCCGTTGCGGGTGAGGGCCTGCACGGTTGCGCCAGCCTTGATGCGGCCCGATTCAACCCGGCCCGTCAGTGTGCGCCCGATAAAGGCATCGGCGCCCAGCGTGGTGGCCAGCATGCGGAAGTCTTCATCCGCGTGGTTCTGCTGCTTGGGGGCGGGCACGTGGTTGACGATCAGCTTGAACAGCGCGTCCAGATCCTTGCGCGGGCCGTCCAGCTCGGGGTCGCACCAGCCGGAGCGGCCGGAGGCGTAAAGGTGTGGGAAGTCGAGCTGGTCTTCGTCGGCATCGAGCGCGGCGAAAAGGTCGAACACCTCGTCCAGCGCCCGGTCGGGCTCGGCATCGGGCTTGTCGACCTTGTTGAGCACCACGATGGGTCGCAGGCCAAGGGCCAGCGCTTTGGAGGTGACGAACTTGGTTTGCGGCATCGGGCCTTCGGCGGCATCGACCAACAGCACCACGCCATCGACCATGGAGAGGATCCGCTCCACCTCGCCGCCAAAGTCGGCGTGGCCGGGGGTGTCGACGATGTTGATGCGGGTGCCCTTCCACTCGACCGAAGTGCATTTAGCAAGGATGGTGATACCGCGCTCGCGCTCGAGGTCATTGGAGTCCATCGCCCGCTCGGCCACCGCCTGGTTCTCGCGGAAGGCGCCCGATTGCTTCAGCAGCTCGTCCACAAGGGTGGTTTTCCCGTGGTCGACGTGGGCGATGATGGCGATATTGCGCAGGTCCATTTTCTGTCCTCAAAAGCGTTCGCGCCGCGCATATCCTGCGCTGCGGCGAATGGCCAGCCTCAAGTGACGACGTACCAGTCTCGTCGGTGGTTGAACGCCACGACAAAGTTGAGGATGACCGCGCCCAGCAGCGACCAGAGCACCGCCGTAAGCGGCAGGACGAGGGCCGCGACGGAGAAGAGCAGGATATCGTGGATGAGCTGGGTCCAACCGGCGCGAAAGCCGTATTTATCTTGCAGGATCAGCGCGATGATAGACACGCCGCCAAGCGAGGCCGAGTGCCGGAACAGGCCGAGCAGGCCAACGCCCGCTGCAACGCCAAAAAGCACGGCCGCCGCCGCCGGGTGCACATCGGCAATGATCAGGAGCGGTGCGAGCGCTGTGGACATGAGCGAAAGCAGCGTGACGGCGGCGAGCGATTTCAGGCAGAAAACCGGGCCGCGCGCACGCCATGCAAAGGCGTAGAAGGGGATGTTGATGGCAAAGAACACCAGCCCGAACGACCACCCAGAGAGGTAGGAGATGATCAGCGCCGTGCCCGCAGTGCCGCTTGAGATCAGCCCCGCCGCGCTCAGAAGGTGTACGCCAAGCGCGGCCTGCGCCGAGGCGACCAGCAGCCCTTGGGCATCCTCGATGGGCGTGTAATGCGGGGTGTCGTCAGGGGTGGTCATGGGGCGATCTGGCCTGTGCAGCGATGCGCGGTCAAACCCTGCCGGTGGGGCAGGGCGCGATAGCGGGGGTGGCTGCCTGCTAGTGCGGCGTTGCCGATGAGAAAAGATGCAGGACGAGCACGCCCACAAGGATGAGGGCGAGGCCGATCACTGCCGGAAGGTCCAGCTTTTGGCCGTAGATCAGCAGGCCCATGACCGCGATCAGCACAATGCCGAGACCCGACCAGATAGCATAGACAACGCCCACAGGCATCACCTTCACGGTGAGGGACAGAAAGTAGAACGACACCGCATAAGCCGCCACAACCAGCGCTGCCGGAGCCAGCCGGGTAAAGCCGCGTGTGGCGGGCAGGGCGACGGTGCCGATGGTTTCGGCAAGGATGGCGAGCACGAGGAAGAGGTAGGTCTTGGGCATGGGGGCACCGGTGCTGAAGGGGGCTGCGGGCGGGCACCACCGCGCCGCCTGTTGCCTCCCTAGCTCACAGCGCTGGCAGAGGCGAGTCGCTGACGCCTGCACTGTGCGGCAGGTCGCACGGTTTCCCGCGGAAACTGTGTGGAAACCCACACACTGGCTTTGGGCCGTGAGATGAGGATTCCGCTGCAACACATTGATAAAATTGACGTTCATCAAAGTACCTGCTCTCAGCACGCAATTTGATTGTCACATACCCGAGAGTTGAGGAAGGTTCTGCCACACCGCCTGCGACCAACGCAGGCCACCCAAAGGGAGGAAACCTAATGATCCGCCGGACCATGCTCCGAGCGGCCCTCGTGGCCGCATGTCTCACGTCCCTCACGCTTCAGCCAATCGTGGCGCAAGACCTCGCCCCCGAGGTCACCCAGCCGCAGGCCGAAAATCCGGCCCGCGTTCTGCTCGTGGGCAACAGCTACCTGTATTACAACGACAGTCTGCACAATCACCTACGCCGGATGGTGATGGCGGGCACCGAGGTGGAGCCGCAGTACAAGTCTTCCACGATCGGCGGCGCGCGGATCGACCACCACAACATGGACTGGCTCACAACGCCGGGGGCCATCGGGGTGGAAGAGCCGTTTGAACTGGTGCTGCTTCAGGGCCATTCCAATGCGGCCCTCTCTGAGAAAAACGCCAAACGCTACATGGATGGGGTGAAGGCCGCCGCGGCGCTGATCGAAGAGCGCGGCGGCAAGGTGGCGCTCTACATGCCACATGCCTACGTGGATCCCCACAAGAGCGCCGATCCGGAAAACATCCGCACCAACGCGCGCTTCTATACCGAGGCAGGCAACGAGATTGACGCCATCGTCATCCCGGTCGCACTGGCCTTCGAGGAGGCCTACAAGCGCCGCCCCGAGATCGCGCTGCACAAGGCTTACGACGGCTCACACCCCAGCCTGCTGGGCAGCTTCCTTGCGGCGGCGACGGCCTATGCAACGCTCTACGGCGCGGATCCGGTGGGCAACGAGTATGAGTACTTCGGCAAAGTGAGCGCTGAAGATGCGGCCTTCCTGCAGGAAGTCGCCCGCGACACTGTAAACGCCTACTTCGGGCGATAGGCGAAGGGCGGGCCGGGGCACACTGGCCCCGGCCCGCATCGCATCTTATCCGCCGAGCGCCTTTTGCAGGTTCTCGTCGATCTTTTCGAGGAAGCCGATTGTCGTGAGCCAGCCCTGATCGGGGCCGACGAGCAGGGCGAGATCCTTGGTCATGTGCCCTGCTTCCACCGTGTCGATGATCACGTGTTCCAGCGTCTCGGCAAAGGCCCGCAGCGCCACGTTGCCATCGAGCTTGGCGCGGTGCTTCAGCCCGCCGGTCCAGGCGTAGATCGAGGCGATGGAGTTGGTGGAGGTGCTCTTGCCCTCCTGATGCTGCCGGTAGTGGCGCGTCACCGTGCCGTGCGCCGCCTCGGCCTCGACGATCTTTCCATCCGGCGTCATCAGCTGCGAGGCCATCATGCCAAGCGAGCCGAAGCCTTGGGCGACGGTATCGGATTGCACATCGCCATCGTAGTTCTTGCAGGCCCAGACGAACTTGCCGTTCCACTTGAGCGCACAGGCGACCATGTCGTCGATCAGCCGGTGCTCGTACCAGATGTCCGCGGCCTTGAACTTCTCTTCGAATTCAGCCTCGTAGATCTCTTGAAACAGGTCCTTGAAGCGGCCGTCATAGGCCTTGAGGATGGTGTTCTTGGTGCTCAGATACACCGGCCAGCCCACGTTGAGCCCGTAGTTGAAACTGGCGCGGGCGAAGTCGCGGATGCTTTCATCCTGATTGTACATGCCCATGTAGACGCCCGCATCGGGGGCATCATAGACCTCACGCTCGATCACCTCGCCATTGGCGCCTTCCCACTTCATCGTCAGCTTGCCGCCGGAGGGGAAGTGAAAGTCGGTTGCCTTGTATTGGTCACCAAAGGCGTGACGGCCCACCACGATGGGCGAGGTCCAGCCGGGCACGAGGCGCGGCACGTTCTTGCAGATGATCGGCTGGCGGAAGACCACGCCGCCAAGGATGTTGCGGATCGTGCCGTTGGGTGAGCGCCACATCTTCTTGAGGCCAAATTCCTCCACCCGCGCTTCGTCAGGCGTGATGGTGGCGCATTTCACGCCAACGCCGACTTCCTTGATCTTTTCGGCGGCGTCGATGGTGATCTGGTCGTCGGTCTCGTCGCGCACCTGAATCGAGAGGTCGTAATAGAGCAGGTCGATATCGAGATAGGGCTCGATCAGCTCTTTCTTGATGAAATCCCAGATGATCCGGGTCATCTCGTCGCCGTCGATCTCGACCATGGGGTTCTCGACTTTGATCTTCGACATTCGCGCGTCTCCTTGAGGCCTTCGGCATCCTTGGCGCAACCTGGTTAAGCGCCGGTAAAACTGCGGCGGCCACTTGGGCCGCCGCGTGTGACTTATCCGATGATCGCGTTCAGCGTTTCGCTGGGGCGCATCACCGTGGCCAGTTTGCCCGGCTCGTTCATGTAATAGCCACCCGTGTCGGCAGGACTTCCCTGCGGTGCGGCCAGCTCGCCGGTAATTTGAGCCTCGCCCTCGGCCAGTGCCTTGGCAATGGGCGCAAACTCTTCGGCCAGCTCGGCGTCGGCGCTTTGCGCGGCCAGTGCCTCGGCCCAGTAGCGGGCAAACCAGTAGTGGCTGTCGCGGTTGTCGGGCTCGCCGACCTTGCGGGAGGGGGAGCGATCATGGTCGAGGATGCCCTGCGTCGCCGCATCCACCGCATCGCCCAGCACGCGGGCCTTCGCGTTGCCCTTCACATCGGCGAGGAAGCGGAAGCTCTCGCCCAGCGCGCAGAATTCACCAAGCGAGTCCCAGCGCAGGTGGTTCTCTTCATGCAGCTGCTGCACATGCTTGGGGGCCGAGCCGCCCGCGCCCGTCTCGAACAGCCCGCCGCCCTGCATCAGCTTCACGATGGAGAGCATCTTGGCCGAGGTCGCCAGTTCGAGGATCGGGAAGAGGTCGGTCAGGTAGTCGCGCAGCACGTTGCCGGTGATGGCAATTGTGTTCTCGCCCTTGGTGATCGTCTCCAGCGAAGCCCGGGTCGCCTCGCGCGGGGCCATGATCTCGAATTTGTCCGCCAACCCCTTGGCTTCGAGGATCGGCTTGACCATGGCGATCAGCTGCGCGTCATGGGCGCGGGTCTCGTCCAGCCAGAAGATCGAGCGATAGCCGGTGGCTTGCTGGCGGGCGATTGCGAGGTTGACCCAATCTTCAATGGGCGCCTTGCGGGCCGAGGCGGAGCGCCAGATGTCGCCTTTTTTGACGTCATGCTTGTGCAGCACCGTGCCGTCTTCCAGCACCATCTTCACCGTGCCGTCTTCGGGGATCTCGAAGGTGGTGGGGTGCGAGCCGTATTCTTCGGCTTTCTGGGCCATCAGGCCGAGGTTCTGCACGGTGCCGGCGGTGGCCGGGTTCAACTTGCCGTTTTCTTTGAAGAACTTGATCGTCTCGTCATAGACCGGCGCATAGCTGTTGTCGGGGATGACGCATACGGTGTCAGCCTCCTTGCCATCGGGGCCCCAGCCCTTGCCGCCCGCGCGGATGAGGGCGGGCATGGAGGCGTCGATGATCACGTCAGACGGCACGTGCAGGTTGGTGATGCCCTTGTCGGAGTTCACCATATACATCGGCGGGCGAGCAGCGGTGACCTCGTCGATGGCGGCCATGATGTCGGGCTCGTCCTTCACCTTGTCGAGCAGCGCACCGAGGCCGCCGTTGGGGTTGACGCCGAGCGCGACGAGCTTGTCGCCGAACTGCTCGAAGACCGGAGCAAGCCAGGCCTTGACCGCATGGCCGAAGATGATCGGGTCGGAGACCTTCATCATCGTGGCCTTCATGTGCAGCGAGAACAGCACGCCCTCCTGCTTGGTCTTCTCGATCTCGTCGGCGAGGAAGGCATCGAGCGCGTCGGCGCTCATGTAGGTGGCATCCACGACCGTTCCAGCGGGGTAGCTCACGCCCTCTTTCAGCACGGTCTCACCGGAGGCACCCTCAAGCACGATCTTGGCGGTCGCAGCGGCGCCCAGCGTGGTCGACACTTCGTTGGACCGGAAGTCGTTGCCCTCCATCGAAGCGACGCGGGTCTTGCTGTCGGCAGTCCACTCGCCCATGCGGTGCGGGTTGGCCTGGGCGTAGTTCTTCACGGCTGTGGCGGCGCGGCGGTCGGAGTTACCCTCGCGCAGGACCGGGTTCACGGCGGAGCCCTTGATCCCGTCGTACTTGGCGCGAACCGCCTTTTCCTCATCGGTTTCAGGGGTGTAGGGGTAATCGGGCAGAGCAAAGCCCTTGGCTTGCAGTTCCTTCACCGCGGCCACCAGCTGCGGCTCGGAGGCCGAGATGTTGGGCAGCTTGATCACATTCGCCTCGGGCGTCTTCACCAGCTCGCCCAGTTCGGCGAGGTCATCGGCAATGCACTGATCGTCCTTCAGATACTCCGGGAAGGTCGCCAGAATACGGCCTGCCAGCGAAATATCCTTGGTGCCCACGGTAATGCCCGCCGCCTTGGCGAAGCGCTGGATGATCGGCAGGAGCGAGGCACTGGCCAGCTCCGGGGCTTCGTCGACCTTGGTGTAAATGATATCGGGCGTGTTGCTGTCGGCCATGTTGGAGCCCCCTCGCTAGCTGTTGTTAAGGCCCGCCGCGCGCCTGCTGCGGCGCGGAATCGGGATGTTGCCGCTCTCCTATCTCATATCCTGCGCGCATGGAAGGTATGCCGTTGTATACCGATTGTCGCAGCCCTAGCTTTCCGAGGCCCGCAGGGCGGCAGCAAGCGTCTGCCCAAGCTCCACCACCGTATCTATCTGGTCAGGCCGTTTCAGCGCGCCATTCAGGCGGATCGAGAGCCCCTCGCGGCCCCGAATGATCGCCGGGCGCGCGTTGCGGGGCAGGGGGCTTGCCGGGATGGCGGGGTGCAGCGCGATGGGGCGCAGCGCGTCCTCCGCGCCGGGGGTGGCCATCAGCAGGGCGGGGCTACCCCCCCGTGGCACTGGCTTCAGGTCGGACACCTCCTCGGCCATGCTGCCCAGCAGCCGGCCCAACATGGCCTGCGCCAGCCCGCCGCCCAACATGCCCGCAAAACGCTCCACATCCGCCGCGCGGCTGCCCTCGATGTCGAGTGGCAGGATAGACAGGCCGTGGGGCAGGGCGAGGCTTGGGTCTTGCCACTCGGTGTAGCGGGTGGTGTTGCTGGAGCTTGAGCCGCCTGAGCGCTGCACCACGATCTGCAACATCCATTCTTCGCGCGGGCTGCTGATGCGGGTCACGGTCTTGCGCCCCTCCCGCCCGGTAGAAAACTGCCACCCCGCCGCAGCGCAATGAGCACGCAGCAGAGCCTCGCGCTTCTTCGCCCACCAGAGCAGCGCACCCACCAGAGCGATCTGGCCAAAGAAGACCATCGTGACCAGAATGATGATGGCCGTGTTCGACACGCGCGCACCTCCTGCAAGTTCCGCCGCCACCCTAGCCACGCGCTGCCGCGCTGTCACCCAACCGGCGACAGCGCGCACATCTTATGGTAGAATTCCGATATTTCCCGCCGGGCCCGCCCGGATCATTTGACCTCGGAGCATTACCCCATGAAACGCATCGCGATTTTCTGCGACGGCACCTGGAACACACCAGATGCGCCCTATCCGACGAATGTTTTCCACCTCCACAGCATGGCCCGGCGCACCGCTGCCGATGGCACCTCCCAGATCCTCAAATACATCCCCGGCGTCGGCACCGGCTTTGGCAAAACAGGCTGGCGCAAGAGGTTCGACAAGGTGACAGGCGGGGTGTTCGGCGTTGGCGTCACCAAGAACATCCTCGCGGGCTACACCTTCCTGATCGAGCAATACGAGCCGGGCGATGAGATTTACGTCTTCGGCTTTTCTCGCGGGGCCTTCACCGCCCGCTCGCTGGTGGGCCTCATCCGCGCCTCGGGCCTGCCGCGCCACACCGAGGCATGGAAGGCCCCCGAGGCTCTCAAGCGCTACCGCGACAACGCCCCTTCCACCAAACCCTCCAGCGAGGAAAGCCACCGCTTTCGGCTCGGCTTCTCGCCCGATGTCGTGACCTCTCAGAAGGAGGCGGATTGGCGCGCCGCGCAGGGCCATCCGGTGCCACCGATGCTCACGGTCACCTACCTCGGCATCTGGGATACGGTCGGTGCGCTCGGGATTCCGAGCTATTACAAATGGTTGGCGCAGGTGTTCAACCGAAGCCAAGGCTTTCACGACACGCAGCTCAGCTCAATGGTCATGGCCGCCCGTCATGCGGTGTCGATCGACGAGCGGCGAAAGGCCTTTCCGCCCACGCTCTGGGGCAACCTGGGCGAGCTCAACCGTGAAAACCCCAACCGCAAGCGCAGCTACCAGCAGCTCTGGTTCGCGGGCGACCATGGCTCGGTTGGCGGCGGTGGTGACATTGTCGGGCTGTCTCACATCACCCTGCGCTGGGTGGTGAAAGGGGCGCAAGACCAAGGGTTGGAGTTTGACCCAACCCAGCTTGCCGTCTTCGAGGCGCAGGAAAACCCGCTGGAGCCGTCGCTCTTCAACAAATCCGCCACGCCCGGCTTTTTCACCCGCATGCTGCGCCGCCGCGTGCTGGATCGTGTGGGCCGCATGGAGGTGCCAGACCCGGCCACCGGAGGCACCAGTGAAGTGGCGATTGGGCCAGACTACGTGTGGGATATCTCCAAACCCGCCCGGCAGCGCTATAATGAAATCCCGTCCTACAGGCCCCCATCGCTCCGCCCTTTCGACGCGGACCTGCGCGCACCGGACGGCTGATGCCGCTTGGCCCGCGCGGAACGGCCAAAGCGTGTCTGCCAGCCTATTCGTCTGGTTCGATCAATCCCAATCCGCGCAGGTAGATGCCAATGCCCGTCTCCAGCAGCTCCTCGGGCGGGAAGGGCGCGCGGGTTCCCGGGCTGCCACGGGCAAAAAGCTCTACCACCCCGTGCGACATGGCCCAGATATGGGCGGAAAACATCGCCGCGGGCGGGCGCTTTTCGGGGGGCAGCCGCTCCGCGAGGCCCGCTGCGGCACGTTCCAGCACGGCTTGGGCGCGGGCGGCCCCACGGGCAAGATCAGGATCGCGGGCCAGCGACAGGCCGGCTTCGAACATCGCCTGATAATGGCCGGGGAACTTGCGGGCAAAGGCAAGGTAGGCGCGCCCCGTTGCCTCGAAACTGCGGATCGCCGAGGGCTGGCCGGTTTCATAGGCGTGTTCCATCAGATCCCCGAAGATCGCGTAGCCCTGCTTGGCCACCTCGGCCAACAGGTCTTCGCGCCCCTCAAAGTGGCGGTAGACGGCAGCAGGGGTCACGCCCGCATCCTTTGCGGCTTCCGACAGGGTAAAACCCTGCGGCCCTTTCTCGTCGATCAGACGGATTGCTGCTTCAACCAGCGCCTGTCGGAGATTGCCATGATGGTAGCCGCGCCGGGGCATCAGGCCGACCAGATCTCCGGGCCGCCGCAGATTTTCGGGTCGGGCGTTTTGACAAGCGCTTCGTCCTTGCCCGCGTAATCCAAGCGGCAGAGCACCGCGCGGATCGCGGCGATGCGGGCGCGGCGCTTGTCGTCCGAGCGGATCACTGTCCACGGGTTGCGGGCGGTGTGGCTCATGGCGAAGGTCTCGCGGATGGCCGCCGAATACTCCTCCCACTTCTTCAGCCCTTCAACGTCGATCCAGGAGAGTTTCCACTGTTTCAGTGGGTCTTTCTCACGCGCCAGAAAGCGCCCAAGCTGCTCGGCGCGGCCCACGTTCAGCCAGATCTTGAACAGATGGATGCCGTCCTCTGTCAGCATCTGCTCAAAGCCGGGAAGCTGGGTGAAAAAGTGCTGCCGCTGCGCGTCGGTGCAGAAGCCAAACACCTTTTCCACAACGCCACGGTTGTACCAGCTGCGGTCGAACATCACAAACTCGCCACCCGATGGAAGCTGCCGCACGTAGCGTTGGAAATACCATTCGCTGGCTTCCTTGTCGGAGGGCTTGGAGAGCGCAACAACACGGGCCGAGCGCGGGTTGAGGTTTTCGCGCATCCGCTTGATCGTGCCGCCCTTTCCGGCCGCGTCGCGCCCCTCAAATACCACCGCCACGCGCGCACCGGTCTCCTTGACCCAAGCGAGCATTTTCACCAGCTCGATCTGAAGCGCCTCCAGCGTGTCTTCATACTCGTCCTTGTCCATCCGCTTTTCGTAGGGATAGCCCTCGAGGATGGTCTTGCCCTTGGCGTCCTTCACCGCGTCGCGCACGTCCTTTGGCGCGTCTTCCTTGAAGAATTTCGAGATCGCGCCGTCAAAGGGGAGGTTGGTCATGGGTCACGTCCAAGCGGTTGAAAAGGCTTGGGCAGTATGGGGGCGGCTGGGCCTCAGCGCAATCCGGCGCGCTGCGCGGCGCGGTCGATGGCTGCGAGTGTTGCGCCCGGGTTGGCGTGCTGAGGCATGTGGCCGACGCCGGGCAACTCGGTAACACGCGCCGTTGGGATGAGTTTGGCCATGGGGCGGGCGTGAATGTCTATGCCCACTGTGGTATCGGCGGTGCCGTGGACGATTTCGATGGGGATGCGTAGCGACGAATAGGCCGGGCGCAGGCGTTGGAGAGAGGCCTTCAGCTTTAGCACCTGCTGGCCGTTGTTGCGCAGCGTAGAGGCTCGCACGGTGAGCGGCGCGCCGACATGCTGAAGGTAGCCCGGCGGTGGGGCTTGAGGTTTGAATATGTCGGCCAGGGCACTTTCAATCCGCGCCTCGGAGGCCAGCGCCGAGATCACCGGCACGGCGAAAGTGCGCCCGGCGGGGGAGCCGGTGAGCGAGTAAAACCCGTCTAGCGGGCCTTCCCACGGCATTGTCGCCCCGGCGAGCGATACCACGGCAGCCACGCGCTCGGGGTGCTCCACGGCCCAGGCCATAGCAACCGCGCCGCCGTAGCTGTGCCCCACGATCACCGCGCGCCGCACGCCCAGCTTGGCGGCCAGCGCATCGAGGATGGCCGCCTGCTGCTGCGGCGTGCCACCGCCCGCGATGGCCTCGGAATGGCCAAGACCGGGGCGATCAACGGCAATAACGCGGTAGCGGTTATCGAGCGCGCCGACCATTCGATAGGTGAAATCCCGCAGGTTTCCGCCCGCGCCATGGATCAGGATAACAGTCGGCCCGCGTCCGGCCTCTACGTAGTGCACGCGCTTGCCCGCAACCTCCACCACCGGCCCAACGGGCGGATAGGCGGCTTCGGCGCTGCGCTTCTGGCTGGCGCTGCACCCGGCCAGCGCAGCAACAACGGCAGCAAGGCTCAACACGGCCACTATCGCTTTCGGCATCATCTTCTGTCCGTCCTCACTTGCAATCCTGTCCCTGATGTTACGCTGGACAGGCACGGATAGTTTCATTCTGGCGATCAAAGCCGGTTCGCCGCCATAGCAGATTGCGCATCAACAGAGGAGGCCGCGCGGGGGGCGGGCGAAGCCACTTGCCGGGCCCAGCACGCGCTGCCGCACATCGCTCTCCCTCGTAAACTGGCCAAATTTTCCGTTGCCTTCCGCCGCGGCGCGGCCTTTCGTATCCACATGCCCATGGAGGAGACGTCAGCGATGCCCCCCCGAAAGCTTTACCTCGGCCCGCTAACCGATAACCGGCGCTGGGATATGGTCAACATCCGCCCCGACGATGTCTTGGTTGTCTCCCCGCCAAAGTGCGGCACCACATGGATGCAAACGATCATCGCCCTGTTACTTACCGGCGATCCGGAGGTGGAAACGGAACTGTCGGTCAAAATGCCATGGGTCGACTTTCGCCTGCGTGAGATGCCGGAGGTGGCCGCGCGGCTGGAGGCAATGGAGCACCGGCGCAGTTTGAAGAGCCACACGCCAATGGACGGGCTGCCGCTGGACGATCATGCGCAGTATATCTGCGTCTTCCGGCACCCGCTCGATGCGCATTTCTCGTACCGCAAGCACCTGCTTAACCTGCCCATGCCGTTCTTCGGCCTCTGGTATCCCGAGGACGATACCGAGGGCATCACCTTCCGCCGCTTTCTGGATGGCGGGCCGGAAGGGTTTGACGGCGATGCAATGGCGCTTGCGCATATCCTCAGGCACTACCAAGCCGCCGTGGCCCTTGCGGAGCGGCCCAACGTGGCACTGTTCCACTACGCAGACATGACGCGAGACTTGGTGGGCACCTTCGCCACGCTGGCGGATATGCTGGGCATAAGCCATTCCGCTCCGGTCATGGAGCGGCTGGTTCAGACGGCGCGCTTTGACAACATGAAGGCCCATGCGGCGCGCTTTGCCCCATCAGGAGGCAAGGGCTTCATGAAGTCCGACGCAGAGTTCTTCCACAGCGGAACGAGCGGCAAGTGGAAGGGCAGGCTAAGCGATGCAGAGTTGGCGGCCTATGACGCGATGATGGACGCCCATCTCACGCCCGAGCAGCGTGCGTGGCTGGAGTATGGCTCAAGCGGGCCAGCCTAGGGCTGACCCTAGCGCGGGGTAAAACCCGCCTCAGCCCTCACCGATCTGCGCGATGTCATAGGGCGTCGATTGGTAAATCTCGTTGATCCAGTTGCCATAGAGCAGGTGGGCATGGCTGCGCCAGCGGTTGAGCGGCTGCCGCGAGGGATCGTCCTCGGGGTAGTAGTTCACCGGCACGTTGATTGGCGTCCCATTGGCAACGTCACGGTCATACTCTTCTTTCAGGGTGCCGCTGTCGTATTCAAAGTGGTTGAAAATGTAGAGCGCACGATGCGCCTTGTCTTCCACCAGGCAGGGGCCAGCCTCGTCGGAGCCGACTAGAATGTCGAGCCCCGCCGCTTCCACCTCATCGGCTCGCATTTCTGTCCAGCGGCTGACCGGAATCAGCACATCATCGGAAAAGCCGCGCAGGTAGGGGGAGGCGGGCGCAAGGTTGGCGTGGCGCAGGCAGCCAAAGAGCTTTTGATCCAGCAGGTGTTTTGGGACACCGTGGAAATGGTTGATCATCGCCATACCACCCCAGCAAACGCCGAAGGTTGAGTGCACGTTGGTCTGCGTCCAATCCATCACCCGGGTCAGCTCATCCCAATAGGTGACCTCCTCGAAGGGCAGGTGCTCGATGGGCGCGCCGGTGATGATGAGCCCGTCGAACTTCTCTCCGCTCGCCTCCACCTCGGTGAAGGGGCGGTAGAAGTTTTCCATATGCTCGGCGGCGGTGTTCTTGGTTTCATGCTCGCTCATCCGGATGAGCTGAAAGTCGATCTGCAACGGCGTGGCACCGATCAGCCGGGCAAACTGCGTTTCCGTCTGGATCTTCTTGGGCATCAGGTTGAGCAACCCGATGCGCAAGCGGCGAATGTCCTGCCGCTCGGCTTGTTCATCTCCCATGACCATGACGCCCTCACGGTCCAGAACGGCGAAGGCGGGCAGGTCTGATGGCAAGGTTATGGGCATGGGTTCGGGCTGCTTTTCCGGGGAGTGATGAATTTAGGTGCGGGCGCTGCGGGCATCAATGGCACGCGCGATGAGTGCGTTGAAGTCTTCGGTCGTGGTCACATCCTTTGCCTCTTCGGCAGTGATGCGCACGCCCCAAATGCGGGCCATCGCCTCATAAAGCGGCTGACGGTGGGCAAGTGCGCGGGCGTAAGTGAAACGGATGAAGTCATCAGGGTCGACCTCATCTTCTTTCAGGCTGTTCTCGCGCAGATACTCGCCCCAAACGCGGGCGAGGAAATCGGGGCGGTAGCTCATTGGCTTGGGGGCCTTGTCGAAGCGGCGGATCAACTCGGCGGTATGGGCCTCGCTGCCCTCGATCCAGACCATCAGGCATTGCTGCGTCAGATCGCTGAGCAGCGGGTCGGCCATATCCTCCGGGTCCACCCATTCGCAAATCGAGCCGCCGGTATCGCAGATGAAATGCGGGTAGCCATAAAGCGCTTCGGCCCGTTCAATAAAGTAGCCGGTGTCGCGCAGGGCGTTTTCCTCGGCCTCGCGGAACTGCAACTGACGGCGGGTGTATTCGGCCATCTCCATGCCGCCCTTGGCCACGCTGCCTGGCTTGCCGAGGTAGGTGGAGACGGGGGCGAGGTTGTGGAAGGTGATGTTGGAGCCGATGTAGATGCTGTCGCTCATCAGCAGCTCGCGCAAAAACGGCACCTTCATCGCCTCGCGCTTGGCGTTGTCGGTGATCCGCTCGCCCATGTAGCGGGTGCCAATGCGATAATCTATCGAGTAGTGAAACCAATCGCCACTGTCGCGCAAAAGCTGGCTGAGGTGGGTCTTGCCGAGCCCCGACATGCCAAAGAGCAGCACCT
This sequence comes from Vannielia sp. ABF1_015, assembly GCF_056160745.1. Classification (NCBI taxonomy): domain Bacteria; kingdom Pseudomonadati; phylum Pseudomonadota; class Alphaproteobacteria; order Rhodobacterales; family Paracoccaceae; genus Vannielia; species Vannielia sp. ABF1_015. Next base: position 385,147 of record NZ_JBSWXT010000002.1, on the reverse strand, counting down.
TCTTGCGCGGCGCATCCAGCCAGTCTTGCGCGGTGTCGTAGATCATGCCGTCCCTCGTCTTTTGCCCTGTTGGGTAGCGCGGGGCAGGCGGAGCGTCCAGCGGTTTCAGGATGGGGCAGGGCGCAGGCGGCGCAGGAGCCGCCCATCAAGCACGATAAGGCCGGCCGCGAGCAGGGCAAACCCCGCATAGGCGCGCGGGTGCAGTGCCTCATCCAGCACCAGCGCCCCGAGGCCTATGGCCACGGGCGGGATCAGCAGGGTCACGAGCAGCAGGTTGCCCGCGCCCGCCATGGCCAGCACGCGGTAGTAGAGCAGGTAGGCGCAGCCAGTGGCGATCAGCGCGTAATAGGCGATGGCGACGGTGCCCCGAGCGGTGGCGGGCAGGTCGATGCCGCCCTCCAGCGCCAGCGTCAGGGGGATCAGCATGAGGGTGGAGCTGGTGAGCATGCCCGCCGCGGCCACCAGCGGCGAGAGCCCCCGCAGCCGCACCCGTGCCCAGGCTCCGGCAAATGCGTAACAGAGCGTGCCCGCCAACACCGCTAGCTGCGCCAGCGAGCGCAGCGAAAACCCCGCCAGCACCGCCGGGCCAACGGTGACGGCGACACCGGCAAACCCGAGGCAAACGCCGGTGAGGCGGCGGGCGGTGAGGCGCTCGTCGGCAAAGACCAGCGCGGCCACAAGCACCCCGGCCACAGCGGTGAAGGCGTTGAGGATCGAGGTCAGCCCGCTTTCGATCGAGAGCTGCCCCCATGCCATCAGCGTGAAGGGGAGCACGTTGTTCAGCAGCCCCATCACCGCAAAACTCCCCCAAATCGCCAACCCGCGCGGCACTGTCTCTCCACGCAGCCAGACCATTACCCAAAGGGCGAGTGCGGCCCAACCGACCCGGTGGCATACAGATGAGAGAACGCTCACTTCGTCAAGCGCGACACGGATCGAAAGAAACGAGGCACCCCAGATCAGGCCCAGCAAGAGCATTTCGGCCCAGGCGCGGGTGGATATCTCGGTGGATTGGGTCATGCGTGTGGACTAGCGCGGCGCGCATGGCGGAGCGACCCGGAAATTGCGCCAAACGAAAAGGCCCCGGGCGTGCTGCCCGGGGCCTTTCCCTGTTTCTTTCTGTCGCGACCGGCGATCAGAAGTTGTAGCCAACGCGGAGGCCGACACCTACGGCGGTGTTGCCGGAGAAGTCGCCGAACGTGGTGCCGGGGGCGGTGGGGTTTTCGGTTTCGGCGTCGCCGATCCAGCTGTAGTTCACGCCGCCGGTGATGGTGGCGTTGCCAACGGTGTAACGCCCTGCGAGGCCGATGGAGGTGCGGCCATCGGTTGGGCCGAGGTTGCCCGAGAACCCGCCGTTCTGGGCCTCGTAGCTGACGGTGGCGATCCCGGCGAAGTTATCGGTGAACCGGCGCGCAACGCCCACCGTGTAGGTGATCACGTCATCCTCGTAATCCACCAGCGAGCTGCCGGTCTGGAGGTTGTAGCCGAAGGGCGTAATATCGAACTCTGACCAGTCGACCCAGCGGACCGAGGCGAGCAACAGGGTGCCTTCAGCAATGCCGGTCTGTGCTTCAAGGTTCAGCGACTGCGGGAAGGTGGTTTCAAACGGAAGCGAAGGGTTGCCGTTTTCGATGGCTGCCAGCTCATGGGTGATCGCGGAGTGGTAGGTCAGCGCGATCCGCATGGCGATTTCCGGCTTCTCATAGGCCGCACCGATGAAATAGCCCAGCTCGGAGCTCGTCGGGGCCTGAAGAGTGTAGCCATTGAAGAGCGCCACGTTGCCCTTGACCTGCTGCATCCGCAGGCCGCCGTGGATCGAAAAGCCCCCATCAAGCTTATACTTGGCGATCAGCTTGATCTCGTCGACGTTGAGGTCGGCGTTGGACCCTGCATAGGCGTAGCCGGTGTTTGCAGGATAGTAGACATCTGCACCGTAGGGCATCTCGTAGATGAAGCCGATGGAAAGGCGGTCGTTCACATCGGTCTTGAAGGCGAAAGAGAGCGAGGTGTAGTCGCCCGTCATGTCACCCGAGTCGGGGCCGGCCGGAAAGGGGCCAAGGCCGCTGGTTGCGACACCAGACACATCGGGGCTGACCCGGCTGATGGAAAATTCGCCGTAGCTGCCCGGCTCATACATGAAGCCGATGGATTGAGTGGTCCGCTCGATTCCGCCGGCAGAGGCGGCGGTGGCGGTGGCCATAAGGGCCGTGGCGGCACATATGGTGCGTTTCATTTCGGTCTCCTCCCCGAAGTATTTCCCAACTAACACCTTTTTGAGCAGCGCGTGATTTGTCGTCAATTTGTTACCCTGCGTCAGAGCGCAAAACTGCCCCGAGGTCGTGCCAATTCTGCACTATGCGTGCCTTTGGGCACACATGCCAGCCCGCGTGGGCGCTACCGTGCGTTCGCGCGTAGGTTGATGAAGTTGCCGGTCAGGATCAGCGCCGCGCCCAGCACCACCCAGACATCGAGCGACTCGCCATAGAAGGCCATGCCGACAAAGGCCAGCAGGGGCAGCCGCAAGAAATCCATCGGCATGACGATGGATGCAGGCGCCAGAGAGAGTGCGCGGGTGAGGCAAAAGTGAGCCGAGAGCCCGGCAATGCCGATGAGCACCACGAAAGGCATTGCAGCGCTGGAGGGCCAAACCATCTCACCGTCAAGAAAGCCGCAGATCAGGCCGAAAACGGCCTGCATCGTGGTGATGTAGAACAGAATGCACAGCACCGAGGCCTGCCGGGTCAGCACCTTGGTAAAGACGGCAGTGAGCGCAAAGCCGATGGCAGCACCGGCCGCCGCCGTCAGCCCCGGGTCGAGGTTGGCAAAATCCGGGCGGGCGACGACAAGAACGCCCAAAAAGCCCATACCGGCGGTTGCCAGCTTCAAGGCGGTAAACCGCTCGCCCAAGAACAGCGCGGCCAGCAGGATCACCCAGATCGGCGAGGTGAACTCGATTGACACCACCTGCGCCAACGGAGCCGAGGCAATGGCAAAGAACCACAGGTTCTGCCCGGCGAAGTGGAAGACATTGCGGGCAAAGTGCAGGTGCAGCTTGTGGGTGCTGATCTGGCGCAACTGCCGGGTCGCCAGCCCGACAACCACCACGATGGCGATGCCCACAAAGCTGCGGTAGGTCATGATCTCGAACGTGTCGAGCTCTTCGCTCACCGTGCGCCCGGCCACGGCCATGGTGGTAAAAGAGGCAATCGCCCCTACCATCCAAGCCATCGCGGGAAGCACCGCATGCGCCTCCGGGCCGCGGGGGCGGGTTGCCGTGCCTGCAGGGGCGATCTCGCCGGGAGAAGGAGGCGTGGCGCTCACGCCTCTAACTCGGTGACGATAAAGTCCCGCGTGATGCTGGCAGAGACCCGGCCCCACGCGCTGTCTTTCGTGCGTTCCTTATGTGCCTCAAAGGCTTGCGGGCTCTCAAACAGCTCATCGAGGTGCCAGATCATCGGATCATCGCCTTGGGTCAGATCAAACCGAATATTGCCCGGCTCGGCTCGCGATAGGCGAATATGCTCCGGCAAATGGGTGCGGGCAATCTCTGCATCTGCTTCGGACGTGCAGATGAGCCTGCCGGTGACTTGGATCTTTCCCATGATGCCCTCCCTCTGGTGGCGCGAAGGTGGGGCGGGCTTCAGTGAAGGTCAAGCCGAAGGCAAGGGGCCCGGTTGTTAACCGACCCGCTGGTGGTGGGCTGCCCGGCGGCGTCTTCGGCCCGCAGATGCGGGGCGGGCGGCAGCGCGACCCGATGAAATGCAAGTTGTAGAGCAACAGAGTTCGCGGCAGATTTGCCGCGGGGAGGACAGAGGATGCTGCAAATCGAAGGTCGGCTCATCGGCGAGGTCTTTGCCGAGGCGGTGGCACGGGCCCCCGAGGCAGAGTTTTTGGCCGCCCCCGGCGGCGTTTCACTGAGTTACCGGGAGGTGGCCGAGTCCGTCGAAGAAATGCGGGCGGTGCTGGCAACCGCAGGCTACGGCGCGGGCCATCGCGTGGCGGTGCTCGTCGGCACCCAGCCCACTCACTACCTGCTGAAACTTGCGATGAACGCCCTCGGCATCTCCTTCGTCCCGATCAACCCCGATTACCGCCCGGGCGAACTGGCCTATGTGCTGGAGGATTCCGGCGTGGAGCTGATCATCGCCGGGCCAACCCATGATGCGCTGGTGCGCTCCGCCATGTCGGAGATGGAAAAACCGCCCCTTATCAGTATCTTTACGGGCGGCCTTGATGTTCCAAATGCGCGCACCCCCGCGCCGGGCGGTGTGCTCACCCCCGAGAGCGAGGCCAGCCTGCTCTATACATCTGGTACCACAGGGCGGCCCAAGGGCTGCATTCTCAGCCATGACTACGAGCTGCTGATGGGCGCCTCTTACCTTCGGCCCAAAGGCGCAATGGCGGTGACGGGAGCCGACCGGGTGTTCAACCCGCTGCCCGCTTTCCACGTGAACGCAGGGGTGCTGACCTTCTTCGGTGTGATGCTGGCGGGCGGCTGCCTGATCCAGCCGAAACGGTTCTCGGCCAGACGGTTCTGGGAGGATTGCGCCGAGACGCAGGCGACCGTCTTTCACTATCTCGGCGTGGTGATCTCGGTGCTGATGGCCGACCGCGATGCCGGTCCGGCAAAGCTGGGCAGGCTGCGAGTCGGGTTGGGCGCAGGGGTTGAGCCGGCGCTGCACCTCGGCTTTGAGGCCCGCTTTGGCATCCCGCTAGTGGAGCTCTGGGGGATGACCGAGATGTGCCGGGTGCTCTCGATGGAAGAGGAGCCGCGCCACCCCGAGACCCGCGCCATGGGCCGGGCCCGCGATGATCTTGAGGTGCAGGTCTGGGATGACGAAGGCCGCGAGTGCCCGCGCGGCACCCCAGGCGAGATGGTCATCCGTCACTCGGCGCGCACCCCGCGTCGCGGCTTCTTCTCCGGCTACCTCGGCAAGCCGGAGGCAACCGAAGAGGCTTGGGCAGGTGGCTGGTTTCATACCGGTGATACCGTCATGATGGGTGAAGATGGCGTTATAACCTTCGTGGATCGCAAGAAAAATATTATCCGAAGGGCAGGGGAGAACATCGCCGCCGCAGAGGTGGAAAACGTGCTCTTCGAGCATCCGGCGGTCCAGAATGTGGCGGTGGTGCCATGCCCCGACGAGACCCGCGAAGAAGAGGTGCTGGCCGCAATCAAGCTGGCCGACGGGCACGCGCCAAACGCCGAAACCGCCCGCGCCATCTTCAACGCGGCCTTCGCTCGCATGGCCTATTACAAGCCGCCGGGCTGGGTGCTCTTCGTGGAGGACATCCCGGTCACGGGCACCCAGAAAGTGCAGAAACACGCGCTTTTCGCCCCCGGAGAAGACCCACGCCAACGGCAGGGAATCCATGATCTGCGCAGGTTCAAGACGCGAGGCTAGGCGTTAGCAGCGCTTGCTTCACGCCCGGGCCGGTGATCTTGGTCAGCGCGTCGAGCTCTTCATGAAACCAATGCCACCAACTGGCGTTAGGCTCGCCCGCAGGCGGCGCGGCATGAAGGTGGGGCTTTGTGTCTCCAACAAAGTGGAGTAGTTTCGGCGCACGCATCGCCTCTCGCACCTCCGCCCGATCGCGCGCAGGGAGTTGCTTAAGCTTCCGGGGCTCCATCGAGGCAAGAAGGTTCCACGCATAGGGCAAACTGGCCTTGTCGCCCTCCAGCCGATAATTCAGCCAATCCTGATCGTTATAGATTGACTGCGTCTTGAACTTGAACTCGAGCGCGGCAGGCAAATCGTTCATCGCGTGATGTCGGGCCCGGCTTGCCTCGCTTTCGAGGTCGAGGAGCAGAACGCCTGTATTTACGTAGTGCGCCAGATCGACCCATTGGCGCAACAACGCCGCCTGACGGTCCGTACCAGTGCGTTTGGGTCCGAACGGCAGCCAACGGCGTTTCTCCCGCTCGATGGCGCGCAGTAATATGATATCTTGCACCCCGCCCAGGGGATGTCCGCCCAGATCGGCGTAAAAAAGCTCACTCACATCTGCCCGCAGCAGCGTATCGCCGTCCAGATAGAGCGTGCGCCTGTCAAAGAACTCTACGAGACGTAGCCGGAGGTAGGATGAAATCGGCAGTCGCCCGTGGTAGTTTGGCGGGGCAGGCTCCAGATCAACCTGACGCGTGCGCACCGTAGCGGCAGGGAAGGCGGCATCGAGGCGTCCGGCCCATGCACAGGCTTCGGGGCAGTCCTCCGAGAGGAAGATCGTCACCTCTACGGGTCGGCTGCAGCGTTGAAGCAGGGAATAAGCAGACACTATCGTCAGCGCGGCGAATCCGCCGTCGCACATATAGGCAACGTTCACTGTTCCCATGGTTCACCTCTCCCCTCGCTCCTGGGGAAACCGAGCAAAGCCGCTTTTTCGGCGCTAGGCGCGCAGTGCAAGCATATCATAGTGGTGCCCTTCACCATGCCGATGCAGCTTGGAAAATCCCCGCCCCGTCAGCAAGGCCCTGATCGGTTGAATATCATACCAGGTTTCGTCCACCTCAAAGAAAATCTCGGCTATACGCTTGGCAAAATGGGTTTGGAGCAATTGCTCCAATACAACGGGCTCATGCCCCTCCACATCAATCTTTACAAAGATCGGCGGGCCGTCTTGCGGCAGTAAAGCGTCTAGTTCCTTCGCTGTGAGGGTCTGAATTTGCAAGCGGCTCTTGGAGGGCGCATCAGGTGTGCCCTGTGCGTGGTTGAGGCTCGCGGCGCCGCTATGCGCTGGCTGGATAGCAATTTCGGCGGTGCCTGCGTTCCCGGATACTGCCTTGTTGATCAGGGTGCAGCGTTCGGTCAGACCATTGAGCGCAACGTTTGCTTGCAGAAAGCGAAAAGACAGCGGCACGGGCTCGAAGGCGAAGCAGCCAACGCAGTTCGGGTTTTGCGCAGCGCCGATTGTATAGAGGCCTTGGTTGGCACCGATATCAAGGTAAACGAAAGCGGTGCTGAAGGCAGTGACGCGATCCCAGTAAAAATTGCCGTAGCTGCCGCGCAGGTAAAACTTGAAGGTCTGGTCAACTCGGTTCGAAACCAGCTTGGGGCCGTAGTAGGAGCTGGTTACGAACCACCCAAAGTGTTCAGCCAAATAGGGCTTAACCGCGCCAAGCCGAATGCGCACCCACGTAACCAACCGTTTCCAAACGGAGTTTTTCTTGCCCCCCATTTCGCCTCCGCCCCTCTACAACACGAGGTTCCCGGCGGCGATGTACCGGAAACACAGTTACGATTACGCGGTCACTCCCACTCGATCGTCCCCGGCGGTTTCGAGGTGATGTCATAGGTCACCCGGTTGATCCCGGGCACTTCGTTGATGATCCGCGTGGCCGTTTCACCTAGGAAGTCGTGGCTGAACGGATAGTAATCCGCCGTCATCCCGTCGACGCTCGTGACTGCCCGCAGAGCGCAGGCATAGTCATAGGTTCGCCCGTCGCCCATCACGCCCACGGTGCGCACCGGCAGAATGGCCACAAAGGCCTGCCAGATCTCGTCATAAAGCCCGTGCTTGCGGATCTGGTCGATATAAACCGCGTCGGCTTCGCGCAGGATGTCGAGCTTGGCACGGGTGATCTCACCGGGGCAGCGAATGGCGAGGCCGGGGCCGGGGAAGGGGTGGCGGCCGATGAAGCTGTCGGGCAGGCCCAACTCGCGCCCAAGCGCACGGACCTCGTCCTTGAACAGCTCGCGCAGCGGCTCCACCAGCTTCAGCCCCATCTTCTCGGGCAGCCCGCCCACGTTGTGGTGGCTCTTGATTGTCACAGAAGGCCCGCCGGAGAAGCTGACACTCTCGATCACATCCGGATAGAGCGTGCCCTGCGCAAGATATTCCACACCTTCGATCTCGTCGGCATGTTTCTGGAACACGTCGATGAAGAGTTTTCCGATGATTTTTCGCTTTGTTTCCGGGTCACTTACGCCGTCAAGTTCACCCAAGAAAAGGTCGGCCTCATCGGCATGGATCAGCGGCAGGTTGTAATGCTCGCGGAACATGCCAACCACTTCGGCGGCCTCGTCCTTGCGCATCAGCCCGTGGTCCACGAACACGCAGGTCAACTGATCGCCAATCGCCTCATGCAGCAGCACCGCCGCAACCGAAGAATCGACTCCGCCTGACAGCGCGCAGATAACTTTTGCATCGCCCACCTGCTCGCGGATCTTGGCCACGGCCTCCTCGCGGTAGGCCCCCATCGTCCAGTCGCCGGCAAAACCAGCGAGCGTCACGAAGTTCTGGTAGAGCGTTTTGCCGTTGGGCGTGTGGTGCACCTCTGGGTGGAACTGCACGGCAAAGAAGTTGCGGCTCACATCGGCGGTGATCGCATAGGGCGCGTTGGGGGAGGTGCCGTAAACGGCAAAACCGGGGGCCAGTTTGGCCACGTGGTCGCCATGGCTCATCCACACCTGCTCCGGCCCGTCGAGGAACCAGCCTTCAAGCAGGGGCAGCCTGTCGTCCGAGGGCGTCACCTTCGCCCGCCCAAATTCCGCCGTGCCGCCGCCGCCGGTGTTCTTGCCGCCATGCACCGTGCCGCCGAGGTCGTCCATCATGGCCTGCTGGCCGTAACAGATTCCCAAGATCGGCACGCCAAGCTCGTAAACGCTGGCAGGCGGGCGCGGGGAGCCTTCGCGGGTCACCGAATCCGGCCCGCCGGAGAAGATCACGGCCTTGGGCGCGAACTCGGCCAGAAAGGCATCGTCCACCGTGTTGAACGGGTGGATCTCGCAGTAAACATTCAACTCGCGCAGGCGACGCGCGATCAGCTGTGTCACTTGGCTGCCAAAGTCGATGATGAGAAGGCGCTCGTGGTGGCGCTCGGGATGGATCGTGCTCATGGCTGAGGCAATATTGCGCTGCGGGGCAGGGTGCAAGCCTGCAAAGCACCGGGCGAGGCCCCGTAGGGTGGGCAATTTTCCCACCACGCTGCTAGCCCATTGAGCTGGAACTCTTCTTGCCTCGCCGCTCGGCAAGCGCCGCATCGTGGCGATAGCTCCAAAACGCAATCCCCGCCCAACTCAGCACGTAAAACACGCCCACACCAATCACCACCTCACCGGGCAGCGGCCCCACGTCGGCCCGCGCAATCACCTGCTGCCAGCTCTCCACCGAGGTCGGGTGCACCACCAGCTTGCCACCATAGGCCAACGACTGAATCAGCAGGATCCACAGGTAGTTGCGCCTGATGCGCCGCCCCAGCGCCACGAACATCGACACATGGTAGCGCGGGCGCAGGTAATCCTCGCTGAGAACCTTCTGCCACTCATCCTCCATGTGCAGATCGCCGTCATATAGCATGGGGGCGTAGAAGTGGGTTTCCATCCACCGCGCCCGTGCCCGCCAGACGTTGAAGTAGCGATAGCGCCGGGCCTCCAGCATCAAAAACAACAGGATCAACACGCCCACAAGAACCAGCGGCAGCGGTGAGGCACCGGGCGAGGAAAACGAAATCGACAGCGCCACGCCCAGCGTGACCACCGCCCAGTTGGTGGTGGTATCGAGCCGGGTGCGCCAGATCGTGCTGCGATAAACCTCGCCGCGATAGAGATGCGCCAGCGCGGTGATCTCCGGGGAGGTCAGCGTCAGCCGCTCCTCGGTGCCGCGCCGCGCCTCCCGCGATGGGGCGGTGGTGGCGGGTGCTGTCATGGCGGCCTCCCTCCGCGATGGAGGGCCATTGTGCACAGGCGGAGGGCTTCGGTCAAAGTGGGCGGGCCGGGCCCACATGTCGCATTTCCCCCTGAGGTGGCGCAATCCGGCCTCGGTGCGGCCCCGCCATCGGCTATCAGGCTCAAAAGGCAACCCTTTTCAGGGAGAGGATTCGCATATGGTCGAAGCAGCGGCAGGCAGGCGGCGCGGGCGCTCGGGCGGCGGAGCGGCGCGCCGGGCCGAGCGGACGGGGATGAAGATCGAGGCGGCGAAGTTCATCACCCGCGCCATTCCCAATCTCGAAATCCTCAACGAGGAAGCGCTGGAGATCATCGAGGCCAACGCCGAAACGGTGCTCGAAGAGATTGGCGTGGCCTTCGTCGAAAATCCAAAGGCGCTGGAGCGCTGGCGCGAGGCCGGGGCCACCGTTGAGGGCGAGCGCGTCCACATTCCCCGTGGCCTTGCCCGCAAGCTCTGCGCCACCGCGCCCGGCCAATTCACGCAAATCGCTCGCAACCCCGAGCGCAACGTCGAGATCGGCGGCAAGAACCTCGTGCTCGCTCCGGTCTACGGCCCGCCCTTCGTGCGCGACAATTCGGGCGGCCGCCGTTATGCCACGATGCATGATTTCAACTGCTTCGTGAAACTGGGCTACATGAGCAAATGGCTGCATCACTCTGGCGGCACGGTCTGTGAGCCAACCGATGTTCCCGTCGCCAAGCGCCACCTTGATATGCTGATGAGCCACATCACTCTCAGCGACAAACCCTTCATGGGCTCCGTCACCGAGCCGTCCCGCGCCGCCGATTCCGTCGCCATGGCCGACATTCTGTTTGGTGGCCTCGATGGGCGCTGCGCGATGACCTCGCTCATCAATATCAACTCGCCGCTCACCTTTGACTCGGTGATGATGGGCGCGCTGGAGGCCTATGCCGAGGCGGGGCAGGCCTGCATCATCTCGCCCTTCATCGTCGGCGGGGCGATGGCCCCCGTCTCGGTCGCCGGCACGCTCACCCAGGTGCTGGCCGAGGTGATGGCGGGCGTGGCCTATTCCCAGCTCATCAAACCCGGCGCGCCGGTGATCTTCGGCGCCTTCGTGACTTCGATCGACATGAACTCCGGCGCCCCCACCTTCGGCACCCCCGAGGCCTCGCAAGTTACCTATGGCGCGGGCCAGCTCGCCCGCCGCATGGGCCTGCCGTTCCGCTCCTCGGGCTCCTTCAACGGTTCCAAGCTGCCCGACGCGCAGGCGGCCTATGAAACCGCGAACTCGCTGAACATGGGCCTGCTCTCGGGCGTCAACTTCATGCTCCACGCTTGCGGCTGGCTCGAAGGCGGCCTCGTGTCGTCTTACGAAAAATTCGTGATGGACGCCGACCAACTCGGCATCCTCCACCGTCTCGCCGCGCCGGTGGCGGTGGATGACAACGGTCAGGCGATGGATGCCATCCGCGAAGTCGGCCCCGGCGGCCATTACCTCGGATGCGCCCATACCCAAGCCAACTACCAAACCGCCTTCTGGAAGTCCGAAGTGCTTGATTACAAACCTTTCGAGACCTGGGAAGAGGAGGGCGGGCGCGATACCGCAGCCCTCGCCTCCGAGCGCGTCACCAAACTGCTCGCCGCCTACGAGGCCCCGCCGCTCGACGCCGGCATCCGCGAAGAGCTCGAGTCCTTCGTCGCCAAGCGCAAGGAAGTGCTGCCGGACTCCATGTCGTAATCGTTGTTGATACAGAGCACCGAGGCGGAGAGAACTTGTGCTCTTAAGCCCCTCATATCCAAAAGCAATCCACGGCAAATGGATATGAGGTATCCGCCTACGGCACCCGCACCAGCCGCCTAGTGGCGCTGGCATAGGCTGCGCCAGACAGCGCGCAGCCGTGCAATCTGACAGAGCCTGGCACCGCATGTGAGGCGGCCTGCAGCTGTCTGGGCGTCAGCTTTCCACCGGCCCCTGCGGCAGCAGTCGGGCCTCGGCCATCAGCGCGATCATCACCTCAACGTGGCGAATGACCGAATAGGTCGAAAGGCCCTCCTGCCGACCTTCCTCCATCGCGGCTTCGGTTTCCAGCAGGTCACGCACAGCGCGGGTCGGGGCGGGCAGGGTGGTGACGCGCATGATCCGCTTCAGGTCGCGGGTGCGGGAGTAGTCTGTCAGTCCGAGCCGCGCCGCGCGGATCAAAAGGCTTGGGCGGCGCAGGCCGCTGAGCGGGCCGAGGGTTTTGCGCTTCTGGTTTCCGGTTTTTGCGTCGCTGTTGCAGATGGGGGTGTCGTCGGCCATGGTCTATCTCCTGTGCTTGACCATCGCATCCTCACACAACCTAAGCGGGTGTTGCGCGATTTGTGGGAGAGCGCACGGACCTGCAGGCATTTCTCATCAATTTTAGACAATTCTTAGCCTTACGACGCATTGTTAACTTCTGGGTAACCAATTCGCCTCTAGGTTGTATATGCTGGAGACATATATAAAGAGTTAAGACTGCCGAAGGGGACGGACGGAATGACCGGAATTCACGGAGACGTGGAGGACTCCGAGATGGTGCCAGATTGGGTGCCCAGAAGTGCCTTGAACTACTTGAGCCATATCGAGGCAGGCCGGACGATCCGCGGGCTCGCGCGATCAGAAGGGGTACACGCCTCCACCATGCTCAGGCGGATCAGGCGGTTTGAACAGCGTCGTGATGACCCGCTTGTCGATGAGGCTCTTGCCAGCCTCGGGCAAGCTCACTTCAAGTTCAGCGACGCCACGGGGCAGACCCGGGCCGCCAAGGAGACCCTGACCATGAGCCGCCACTTCACCCCCGACCGCAAGATCTGTGACGAAGAAACCGTGGCCCGCGAAGGCCGCCGCATCCTGCGCCGCCTGTCCGAGAGCGGTGCGGTGCTCGCCATCGCAGCTGACATGGAAAAGGCCGCTGTTGTGCGCAGCCTCGCCGATGGCCGCTCAACGCGCACCGCGGTTGTCGACCGTGAAGTGGCCCAGGCCTTCGCGCTGAAAGAGTGGATTGCCCTGCGCAAGCCGGGCCGGGTGGCCAGCTATGCCATCACCGCTGCGGGCCGCACCGCACTCAAGCGGATGCTCGCTGAAACCGACTGCGGGGCAGGGGGCTTTGCCGAAGCGATGACACCCTTCGCCATGCAGCACGCCGATATGGAGGCACGTGACGCTGGCGAGGACCGGCCCCGCAAGATTCGCTACAACCGCGCCGAAAGCCCTGTCACCGCGCTTTCCCGCCGCCGCGAGAAAGATGGCAAACCCTTCCTCTCCGCCGATCTCGTCGCCGCTGCCGAGCGTCTGCGCGAAGACTTCGAGATGGCGCAGATGGGCCCGCGCGTTGCCCAGAACTGGGATAACTTCCTCACCGCAGGCACGCGCGGCCAGTTTGGCGGCTCCAGCGGCCCGGCCAATGGCCCGGCGGCCAGCCGTGAGCGCGTGGCGCAGGCCCTGCGCGATCTTGGCCCCGGCCTTGGTGATATGGTGCTGCGGTGCTGCTGCTTTCTCGAAGGGCTGGAGGCCGCAGAAAAGCGGATGGGCTGGTCTGCCCGGTCCGGAAAGATCGTGCTCCGTATCGCGCTGCAACGGCTTAAGCGCCACTATGAAGATGCCTACGGCCCCGAGGCACATATGATCGGCTGATCGCTCCGTTTAATGGATTGAGGTGAGCAGCCTCTTCCCCAGAAGCCCGCGCGGGGTGCGCCCTGCGCGGGTTTTTTAGCCAACCAGAGCCCCAACCGCGAAGGCCACAAGGCCGCAGAGGCACCCCACGCCCAGCACCTCTGCCAACGCCAGCCACAGCGCCTCGCCGGTGGCCCGGGCTCGCAAGGCACCAAGCGCGACCAGCGCTGCCAAGGACGCGGCAACAGAGGTGCCAAGGCTGCCCGCCTCCGGCCCGGCCAGCAAAAAGGGCAACAGTGGAACAAAGCCGAAGGCGATGAAGGCCAGAAAGGTCACAAGCCCATCCAGCGCGGGCTGAGCGCCGCGCATGTCGGGCATGGCCACGCCCGCGCCGGCCAGCAAGTCGGCCACAAGCGAGGGGCTTTCTTTCAAGTAGGCGGCGGCCTGCGCGGCTGTTTCTTCTTTCAGCCCCCGCGCCTGCAACATCCGCACGAGCGCTGCCGCATCCGCGCCTGCCAGCACCTGCGCCCGTTCTGTCCGGTAGAGCGCCCGCGCCGAGCGGGTCGATAGAAATTCGCCCAGCCCCATCGACACCCCATCGGCAAAGAGATTGGCCAGCCCGAAAACCAAAACCGCCAGCGCGCCAATCCCGGCCGCCCCGTCGGCCCCTGCGCCAGCAAAACCCGCCACAATGGCGAAGGTGGTGACGATGCCGTCATTGCCACCATAGGTGATCTGTTTGAGGTGTGGGGTCAGGCGCATGGCGGGAGGATGCCTCGCTTTATTGGTCAGAGCATCTGCAGCTTTGCTCAGCCCCGTGCATAGCACCTTGCGCGAGGTCAAGCGACGGGTGCCACCCAGCGCGCAGCGAGCAACATGCCACGCGCCGATCATAATCAAAAATTGCATGTGACGAGCAAGGCCATTAGATGGCCTTATGAACCTCACGCTCCGCCAACTTCGATACTTCGTGGCTCTTGCCGAAACCGGCAGCTTCGTGCGCGCCGCAGAAATCGTGCATGTCTCCCAGCCCGCCCTGAGCCAGCAAATCAAGGAAATGGAGAGCCAAACAGGGCTCCGCCTTGTGGAGCGCCAGCCACGCCGCGCGGTGCTCACCCCGGCTGGCCACGAGCTTCTCGCCCATGCCAAGGCGGTGCTAAAGGCGATGGACGCGCTGGAACAGGCCGCCCGCTGGCAGGAGGGGCTGGGCGGTCGGCTGTCTCTTGGGGTGATTCCCACCATCGCGCCCTACCTGTTGCCAGTCGCTCTGCCCCTGATCCGCTCACGCAACCTGCGGCTGGAGCTTCGCGTGCGCGAGGCCCAGACCGAGCGGGTGCTGGATGCGCTCGAAGCCGGGCGTCTGGACGCGGCGGTGGTTGCGCTGCCCTCGGGGCGTGCCGGGCTTGTGGAAGAAGAGCTATTCGAAGATCGCTTCCTGCTCGCAGGCAATGCCGCCACGCTGGCAGGGCAGGGCGCGGGCCTGCGCCCCGTGGCGCTCGATCCGGGCCGCCTGATGCTGCTTGAGGAGGGGCACTGCCTCGCCGATCAGGCGCTGGAGGTCTGCGCCCTGCGCCGCACCGATACCCGGGTCGATCTCGGTGCCTCCTCTCTCGCAACCCTCTCCGGCCTCGTGGCCGAGGGGTTTGGCTTTACCTTCCTGCCAGAGCTCGCCGCCGCAGCCGAATGCGCGGCCTCCCCCAATCTCGCCCTACGCCGCTTCGGTGCGCCCGAACCTGCCCGCCGCATCGGCCTGCTGCGCCGACGCACCGCGATGGATGACGGCTGGTTCAGCGGCCTTGCACAGATCCTCCGAGAAGCGGGGCAAACCCGGCTTGCGCAAGCCCCGGTGTGAGCCGGAGTGCGCGCCGCGTCAGGCCCTGAAATGCTTTGAAAGCTTCAACCCCTGGCCCTGATAGTTCGAGGCAATATCAGCGCCATAAAGCTGCTCAGGCCGCTCAGCCATGCGCTCATACACCAGCCTCCCCACAACCTGCCCATGCTCCAGCACGAACGGTGCCTCATGGCAGCGCACCTCCAGCACGCCCCGGGAGCCAGCGCCGCCCGACTCCGCGTGGCCGAATCCCGGGTCAAAGAAGCCCGCATAATGCACCCGAAATTCTCCAACCAATGCAAGGTAGGGGGCCATCTCGGCGGCATACATCGGCGGTATCGTCACCGCCTCGCGGCTGACCAGAATATAAAACGCGCCGGGATCAAGGATGATCCGGCGCTCGTCGGTCTCGATCCGCTCCCAGAACTCCGCCGCGCGGTATTCGCCGATCCGGTCAAGATCAATGATGCCGGTATGCGGCTTGGCGCGGTAGCCTACCAGCCCGGCCTCTCCCGGCTGCAGATCGACCGAAAAGCCGAGGCCCTCGTCGATCACCGCAGGTCCGTCCACCAGCGGCACCTCTTGGTGCAGGGCGCGCAGCGCGGCGTCATCCAGCACAGCTTGGCCCCGGCGAAAGCGCAGCTGGTTCAGCCGCATCCCGGGCCGCACCAGCACCGAAAAGCTGCGCGGGCAAATCTCTGCATAAAGCGGGCCTTCGTATCCCGCAGGCACCCTGTCGAATTCCACGCCTTCGTCGGTCACAAGCCGGGTCAGCAAATCGAGCCGCCCGGTGGAGCTCTTGGCATTGGCCACCGCCGTCAGCCCCGGCTCCAGCGCGAGGCTCTCCATCAGCGGTACAAGATAGACGCAGCCCTTTTCCAGCACCGCACCGCCTTCTAGCGAGACCTCATGCATCCCGAACTCATCCAGACGCTCCGAAACCTTGGCGCCCTTGCCCGGCAAAAAGGAGGCGCGCACCCGGTAAGCCACGGTTCCCAAACGCAAATCCAGACTAGCGGGTTGGATCTGGGCGTCACCCACTGCAGGTTCGCCGCGCAGGCTGCCCCGCGCGATCATCGCGGCAATCGCTTGTCCGGGCAGCACGCCCAAGGGCTCGTCGCTCACCTATCGCTCCCCTTCAAAGCGAACGCCCGCAACCCTTTCGGGTGCGGGCGTTCGTGAAACTGTTGGTCGGGCTAGCAGGACTTGAACCTGCGACCTTCCGTCCCCCAGACGGACGCGCTACCAGACTGCGCCATAGCCCGACGTTCGGGCTTTTTAGACGATTCTGCGTCCCATGCAAGGGGAGATCGGTTGCCCTCGTTTCTCCGCCGTTCGCTCATCCCATCCGCGCCCGCAACGCCAGCAAACGCTCGTAGAGCGGGAGGATCTGAGCCCGGTCAATGTCCGCCTCGGGCGTGGCGCTCGATGGCGGTGGCACAGGCATCTCCGTGTCAGGTGAAGCAGCGGCAGCAAAGTCTACCGGCGCGAGGGCAGGGGTGTCAGCCTCGTGCTCCACGCTCTCCTCAACCGCCTCGGTCTCCTCGGGCGGCTCACGGTCTGGCACAGACCCGGCTCCAACGCCCTCAAACCGCGCATCCTCCTTGGCTGTTGCCTCTGTCTCCGCCAACGGCGGCGGTCCGGGGGTGACGGGGGGGATGGTGGTTTCGCGCCCCTCCATCGGCTTGCGAATGAAGCTGGGCAGCTCCAGTTCGTCTTCGTCGTCACCGTCACCGTCCACGTCGCCGAAGATGTTGGCCTTCTGCTCCGGCGCAGCCTCCGCCTCGCCCGCATCAAGCACCAGCACTTCAGCAGCAGGCGCTGGCTCTTCGCCGGTGACATCCACCGCCTCGTCCGGCCCATCGCGCTGAATATGCACCTCGGCAGCCGGGGCGGGCTCCTCGCCCTCCATGCTGACGGCGCTATCGAATATATCGGGTTCCGGCTCCACAGCGGGTGCGGGCTCCTCGCCGGTCACATCCACCGCCTCGCCCGGTCCATCGCGCTGAATATGCAGCTCGGCAGCCGGGGCGGGCTCTTCGCCCTCCATGCTGACGGCACTGTCAAACACATCGGGCTCCGGCTCACTTACCGCAGGTGCTGGCTCTTCTCCGGCAACCTCCACGGCAGGCGCGGGCTCCTCCGGCGCCGGGTGTACATGCACCTCAGCCTCCGTCTCCGGCACCATGGCCGCCGCAGCTTCTAGGCCAGAGGCAGGAGGCTCCACCGCAGGCGCTTCGGCCCCGTCCACGGGGGGCGACAGCTCGGCCACCGCCTTAACACCGTTCTCGCGGATAAACTTCTGGGCCCCTTTGATCGTCAGCCCGTCTTCATGCAGCAGCTTGCGGATTCCGCCCAGCAATTCCATGTCGGCAGGGCGATAATAGCGCCGCCCTCCGGCGCGCTTCAGCGGTTTGACCTGCGAAAACTTGCTTTCCCAGAAGCGCAGAACATGGGTCTGCACGCCCAGCCAGTCGGCCACCTCGGAGATCGTGCGAAAGGCGTCGGGCGCTTTTCCCATGGGCTATCCCTTGCTCTGTTCCCTCGTGCCAGCCTGCGTCTGCGGCAGGATTACTTGCGGTTCCCGTCGGCCACGCGATCTTTCATCAGGTGCGAAGGGCGGAAGGTGAGAACACGGCGGGGGCTGATCGGAACTTCCTGTCCGGTCTTGGGGTTGCGGCCCACACGGGCGGCCTTTTCGCGCACCGAGAAGGTGCCAAAGGACGAGATCTTCACGCTCTCACCGGCCACCAGCGCGTCTGACATATAGGCCAGAACGCTCTCTACCAGCTGTGCGCTTTCGTTGCGGCTGAGGCCGACCTCGCGAAACACCGCTTCGCTCAAGTCCATCCGCGTCAGTGTCTTGCCGGCCATGTTCAGTCCCCCGTTGGTTTCGGGAGAGGATGGGGCAGAGGAAATTCCGAGTCAATATCAGCAGGTTGGAAGGTGCTGTTTATTCACTGGATTTAGCCGGTTCACGCCCCTCGGGGCTGGCGTGTTCACAGATTGTGCCGAAACGGGCTGCGTTGTGAGCATGGAATCAAGCGAAGGCCCGCCAATGGGCCGGCCTACCAGCGCAGCACCACCGCGCCCCACGCCAGACCGCCGCCGATGGCCTCGCAGACCACAACCTGCCCCGGCTGAATCTTGCCTTCGGCCACGCCCACCGACAGCGCCAGCGGGATCGAGGCGGCAGAGGTATTGCCGTGGTCCTGCACCGTCACCACCACCTTCTCCATAGGAAGGCCCATCTTCTTGGCGGTGGCGCTGATGATCCGCAGGTTGGCCTGATGTGGCACCAGCCAGTCCACGTCTCCACCAGCCAGCCCGGCCTTATCCAGCGCGGTATGCGCAGTGGCAGCAAGCTTCTCCACCGCGTGGCGGAACACTTCCTTGCCCTGCATCCGCAAAAAGCCGGTGGTGCGGGTGGCCGAGGGGCCGCCGTCAACATAGAGCAACTCACGATAGCGCCCGTCGCTGTTGAGGTCGGTCGCCAGCACGCCCCGGTCCTCCGAGGTGCCAGCGCCTTCTTCGGCCTCCAGCACCAGCGCCCCGGCGCCATCGCCAAACAGCACCGCTGTGGAGCGATCTTCCATGTCGAGGATGCGGCTGAAGGTTTCGGCGCCGATCACCAGCACCCGCTTGGCCTGACCACCCAGGATCAGCCCCTGCGCGTTGGACAAGGCAAAGACGAAGCCCGCGCACACTGCCTGGATGTCAAAGGCAAAGCCGTTCTCCATGCCCAGCTCGGCCTGTACCATCGTCGCGGCAGAGGGGAAGGTGAAATCGGCCGTTGAGGTGGCGACCACGATCGCGTCGATGTCCGAGGGCTCAAGCCCGGCCTGCGCCAGTGCGGCGCGCGCGGCCTTGGCGGCCATCTGGCTCGTGGTTTCGCCCGGCGCCGCAAAATGCCGCCGCTCAATGCCAGAACGCGAAACGATCCACTCGTTGGATGTATCCAGTCGATCCTCGAACCAAGCGTTCGGAACCACGCGGTCGGGCAGATAATGCCCGACGCCCTTTACAACGGCCCGAACCACCATGCTCTCAGCTGCCTCTTCTCATTCGTTATGCGGCGCATCCTGCCCCGCGTGGCCCACCGATGCAAGGCGTGCGGCGAGGCGCTCGGTAAAGCCCGACTGGGCCAGCTGGAAGGCCAGTTTGATCGCGGAGGAGACCCCGGTGGCATCAGCGCTACCGTGGCTTTTGACGACCGTGCCGTTCAGCCCAAGGAAGACGCCCCCGTTCACCCGGCGCGGGTCAATCCGCTTGTTGAGCCGCTTCAGCGAGGTCAGCGCCAGCAGGGCGGCAAGGCGCGAAAGCGGGGTGTGCTTGAAGGCCTGCCGCAGCAAGTCTCCGATCAGCTTGGCGGTGCCCTCACCGGTTTTCAGCGCGATATTGCCGGTAAACCCATCAGTAACGATCACATCAACCCGGTCACTCGGGATGTCGCCGCCCTCGACAAAGCCGACGAAGTCAAAGTCGTTCTTCACCGCCGCTTCGTCGATGAGGTCATGGGCCACCTTCAGCTCGGCGCGGCCCTTGGTTTCCTCGGTGCCGACATTGAGCAGCCCCACACGCGGGCGCGACAGCCCCATGCCGTTGCGGGCATAGCTCATGCCCATCAGAGCATATTGCAGCAAGTCCTGCTGGTCAGCACGAATATCGGCGCCAACGTCGAGCATGATGTTGAAGCCGTTGGGGTTGCGTGACGGCCAGAGGCAGGCAATGGCGGGGCGGTTCACGCCCTCGATCTTGCGCAGCCGCAGCATGCTCACAGCCATCAGCGCGCCGGTGTTGCCGCAGCTCACAGCCACAGCGGCCTCGCCCTTTTTGACGGCCTCGATGGTCGACCACATGGAGGTGCCCTTGCCGTGGCGCATCACGTGGCTGGGCTTGTCGTCCATCTGCACAACGCCCGTTGCATCACGAATCACAACGCGCGACGCCAGCCGCCGCTTCTCGATCAGCGGTCGCAGCTCGTCGGCAGGACCATGCAGGATGAAACCGATGTCGGGGTTCTTGTCTGCCGATTGCGCAATACCGGCCACAACGGCAGCCGGGCCGAGGTCTCCCCCCATCGCATCAACAGAAATGACAACCCGGCCCGAAAGGGCCGGGAGCATTGGAGCTTGGGTTTCGGCGGCGTCACTCATGTCCGCGCGCGCGATCCTTCACACTCAAGCAGCGTCTTCGTCGAAGTCGATCTCATCGGCCGCAGCGACAACTTCCTTGTCGGCATAGTGGCCGCAGGCACCGCACACGTGGTGCGGACGCTTGAGTTCGCCGCAGTTGGAGCACTCGGCGGGATTGTCGGCCACGAGCGCATCATGCGAACGGCGCATGTTGCGGCGCGACTTCGTGATCTTATTCTGAGGGACAGCCATGTCTCAACCTCGGGTCTGGGCAGGGCACATCATCTGCGGCCCCGGCGTCTTCGGGAATCTCGTCCGGCGCGTCATACGCCGCCCCGCAGCACCGATCAAGCGCCGATCCGCAGGGAGGCGGCAAAATACGAAAGTTTTCTTGAAAAGCAAGCCCGGAGTTTTGGTGGGCGAGCGGGCGTGGCACCCCGTTCTCAACGGCGGCACCCGGCCCTTTTGCCGACCTCACCTATCCGCCGCGAGCCAGCCGCATCAGCGAGGCTCCGCCGCCTGCCTACTCTTCCATCCGCTTCTTCAACTCGGCCAGCCCGGCAAAAGGCTTCACCTTCTCCTCGGTCATCGGCTCCGCGCCCGGCTCGGTAAACACCGCTTCCCCCAATTCCACGCCCTCGGCGCGGGGGAAAGCGGGCAGGGCAAGCGCAAGCGCCTCGCGCATCACCTCTGTCAAATCGAGCACGGCAGGCAGCGGCTCTGCCTCGTCATCCTCGCCCATCTCCGCCTCTTCCTCTTCGGGGAAGGAAAACTCGGCGAGGTAGCGGCGCACCACCTTCTCCTCGATCCGCGTTGTCACCGGCTCGAGTGTAACCACGCAGCTTTGCACAACCGTTGCACCCAGGTCCGCTTCCAGCGCCCAATCCTGTCGGCCCATGGGCGAGAGTGTTCCGGCAAAGCGCAGCTTGCGCAGGCCGAGCAGGCCCAGCCCGTCAGCGAACTTCGCAAGCTCGCCTTGCTCCGGCTCCAGCGCAAATCGCGTGGGCCGCTTCACAGGCAGGTCAGAGAGGCGGATCATGTCGGGATTCCCGGCCGGATCACGTGCAGAGACCATGTGCTTCCTTTCTTGATGTAGGCACCATCCTTCTGTAAGCCGATTACCAGACAAAAGAAACTGAGGCACGAGGGGAAGATGGCGGCTTTGTCGAGGGCAGGCTCCGGCGCAGCAAGAGGGCTGGTGCTTCTGGCACTTGTGCTGTCACTTGCGGCCTGCACGGCGCGCATGCGCAATCACGGCTACACGCCCTCCGATGCCGATCTTGCCGCGCTGCAAGTGGGTGTAGATACCCGCGAAAGCGTGATCGAGGCAGTGGGCTCGCCCGCGGGCTACGGCGTGTTGCGCGAAAGCGGCTATTACTACCTCTCCGCCCGGACCCGCACATGGGGGCCGCGCGAGCCCGAGTTTGTTGACCGTCAGCTTGTGGCAATCTCCTTCACCGAGGCTGGCCGCGTCAGCAATATCGAGCGGTTCACCCTGCGGGACGGCAATGTTGTGGCCCTGTCGCGGCGTGTGACCGTCAGCAACGTCAAGGGCGTCAGCTTCCTGCGCCAGCTGCTGGGCAACCTCGGGCGCTTCCAGGCTTCCGACTTCCTCGACTAAGCGAAATCCGCCCCAACCCGACGCATCTGCGGCAGGTTGGGGGCCAAGCTGCACTCACGCGTCCGGCTCAAACTCCAGCGCCACCCCGTTGATGCAATAGCGCAGCCCGGTCGGCTCCGGACCGTCAGGGAAAACATGGCCCAAATGCGCTTCGCAGCGCGCGCAATGCACCTCGGTGCGCGTCATGAAAAACTTGCGGTCCACGCTCTCACCCACTTGGGCACCCTCCTTCGGGGCCCAAAAGCTCGGCCAGCCGGTGCCGCTGTCAAATTTCTGACCTTGGTCAAAAAGCGGAGCGCCGCAGCAGGTGCAGGTAAAAACGCCCGGATCCTTGGGAAAGTCGTCATGTGTAAAGGCCCGCTCGGTGCCGTGCTTGCGCGTCACCTTATAGGCCAGATCGCCAAGCTGCGCCCGCCATTCCTCGTCCGTTTTCTCGATCTCGGCCATGCTCGCCCTTCCATATTCCCGTCACAACTTGCGCCTATCTTCGCGCCCAACCATATCTAGGGGCACACCCAGATTTCGCAAACACGCGAGGAGGCCGGGCAGATGAGGGCGCTGACAAAAGGCCGTTACCAGGTGCGACTGGCCGGGGAAGAAGATCTGCCTGCCATCTTCGCCCTGCGCGGCGCGGTGTTTCGCGGCGATGCCGACGCGCCAGACGCCGATGCCTTCGATGCCCGCGCGCTGCATGTGCTGGTCGAAGACCTGAGCCAGAACAAACTCGCCTGCTGCTTTCGCCTTCTGTCGCTCTCAGGTGGGGCCGAAATTGCCTCGGGCTACACCGCGCAGTTCTATGGCACCGCGCCGCTGGCCAGCTACGAAGGGCCGGTGCTGGAAATGGGCCGCTTTTGCATCAACCCCGATTTCCGGGGCGACCCCCATATTCTGCGCACCGCTTGGGTCGGCATGACCGATTATATCGACAGTCATGATGTGCGTTTTCTCTTCGGCTGCTCCTCCTTCCACGGCACGGATCTGTCGGAGCATCTGGATGCGCTCGCCCTGCTGCGGGCCCGCCACATCGGCCCGCCGGAGTGGCGGCCAGAGATAAAATCATCGCAGGTGCATCGCTTTGCCGATCTGCCCGACCACACCCCCGACAAGCGCCGCGCAACCCTGCAAATGCCGCCGTTGCTGCGCAGTTTCCTGATGCTGGGCGGCTGGGTTTCCGATCATGGGGTGGTGGATGAGGATCTTGGCACCTTCCACGTCTTCACCGGGCTGGAGATCGAGGCAATCCCCCCCAACCGCGCCGCCGCCTTCCGCGCCACCGTCTGATAGCCCCTCAGGTCGGGCCTCGTCCTGAAGCGCGGCACGCAAAAGAAAAGGCGCGAAGCCAAAGCCCCGCGCCCGTAGGGTGGGCAATCTGCCCACCACGGCAAAAGCCCTTAAGCCGCGACGGCCGCGTTGGCCTCTTTCAGCCAGTTCAGCACGGTCTCCGGCGAGCTCACGCCATACGGGTCTTCCCCGTGGTTGTCGCACAGCCCCGGCTCTTCAAACCACGCTTCCACCACGCCGTCCTTCACAACGGCCGCATAGCGCCACGAGCGCAGGCCAAAGCCGAGGTTGTCCTTGCGCACCAGCATCCCCATGCGGCGAGTGAACTCACCCGAGCCATCGGGGATGACCTGCACGTTCTCCAGCCCCTGCGCCTTGGCCCACTGGTTCATCACGAAGCTGTCGTTCACGCTCATGCAGTAGATCGCATCCACACCCTCGGCGGCGAAATCGGCAAATCCGTTCTCGAAACCGGGCAGCTGGTAAGTGGAGCAGGTGGGGGTAAAGGCACCGGGCAGGGAGAACAGCACCACGCGCTTGCCGGCGAAGTAATCCGCCGTTGTCTTGTCTTCCCAGCGGAACGGGTTGGGGCCGCCCGCGGCCTCGTCGCGCACGCGGGTGTGGAAGGTGACATCGGGAAGTTTCATTCCGGTTTTCATGGGCTTGCCTCGCATAGCTCGTCCGGCGCAACCCATAGCGAGAAGCAACCGGTCCTGTTTCATCCGATACGCCACCCCATCGGGGCGGCACTCCTCCTCGCGCTCTGCCTAGAACGATTCCAACGGCCCCGCAACCGCTCCACCGCAACCCATGCAGGCAACGCATGGCTTGCGCGGCGAGCGTCCCGCTGTAGACCGGGCGAGGGCGGCGCGGTAGCCTGCATCCATGCCCGTCACCTACCGCCCCGGCACCGCTGAAGACGCAACAGCCTGCGCCCGCATCATCCGCGCGTGGGGCGCAGAGGTGGATTGGATAGACCCGATGGATGCGCTGGAGCCGATGGCCGCGTTCTGGGCCGAGGTCTTTGCCGCGCACCCCACATGGATCGCCGAGGCGGCGGGCGAGGTCATCGGGTTCTCCAACCGGGAAGGCTACCACCTCTGCGGTCTCTACGTGGCCCGCGCCGCGCGGGGCAGGGGTGTTGGCCTCCAGCTGTTGACCCTTGCCCGCGCCGGCCAAAGCCAAATGATCGCATGGTCCTATGAAGAGAACCGCGCCGCCCGCCGCTTCTACCGCCGCGAGGGCTTTGTCGAGCTGTGTCGCGAGCGCGAGGAGGGCTCCGGGCTGATGAATGTCGAGCATCTCTGGACAAGCCCTGCCTAAGCCTCGCCCCAGCCCTGCACCCCGCGCATGGCCGCCGTCGCAGGCCCTTTCCCCGGGCCTGCCCACGCGCTATCTAGGGGCCAAACGCGCCCCGAAAGGCCCGACAAGATGACCGACCAAAGCCCACCCCGCCTGCGCCACCCCGAGAAGGCGAAGAAGCCCGACAATCCCCAGCCGAAAAAACCGGCTTGGATCCGGGTGAAGGCCCCGACCTCAAAGGGCTATGCTGCCACCGCCAAGATCATGCGCGAAAACCGCCTGACAACGGTGTGCGAAGAGGCGGGCTGCCCCAACGTGGGCGAGTGCTGGAGCCAGGGCCACGCCACCATGATGATCATGGGCGAGGTCTGCACCCGCGCCTGCACCTTCTGCAACATCGCCACCGGCAAGCCGCCCGAGGCGCTCGATGTGTTCGAGCCGGGCCGGGTGGCCGATGCGGTGAAGAAGCTGGGCCTCAACCACGTCGTCATCACCTCCGTGGACCGTGACGATGTGGAGGACGGCGGCGCAGAGCACTTCGCGATGACGATCCGCGCCATCCGCAAGCAGGCGCCCGGCACCACTATCGAAATTCTGACGCCCGATTTCATCCGCGCAGACCCCTCGGTGCTGGAAATCGTCGTGGAGGCCAAGCCTGACGTCTTCAACCACAACCTCGAAACCGTGCCCGGCCTCTACCCAGAGGTCCGCCCCGGTGCCCGCTATTTCCACTCCCTGCGCCTGCTGCAACGGGTGAAAGAGCTGGACCCGACGATGTTCACCAAGTCCGGCATCATGGTCGGCCTCGGGGAGGATCGGCAGGCGGTGATTCAGGTGATGGAAGACATGCGCGCCGCCGACATCGACTTTCTGACCATCGGCCAATACCTCCAGCCCACGCCCAAGCACCACGCGGTGGATCGCTTCGTGACGCCAGAGGAGTTCGCCGCCTACGAAAAAGCCGCCTACGGCAAGGGCTTCCTCATGGTCTCCGCCAGCCCGCTCACCCGGTCGAGTTATCACGCGGGGGATGACTTCGCCCGCCTGCGCGAGAACCGTCTGGCCAAACTCGCCGGAGCATGACGGGCAGGGGGCTCATCGCTGCGCTCGTCGCGAGCGCCACACTCTTCCCTTCGCTCATCGCCCCGGCAACGGGCCAGAGCGCCGGTGCAGGTTGGACGGTAAGCACCGATTCCGCCAAGGCCACATGCACCGCCGCACTGACCTCTGAGGAGGGCGCAGCGCTGGCCATCATCGCCCCCGCCGTGGCAGAGGCCAGCCCAGACACGCCGCCCTTCCGGCTTGACCTCTGGCTTTCTGCTGGTCTGCGCGAGCTGCTGCCGCTGCCCGATGGCGACACGGCCATGGCCTTCCGTCCGGCAGGCGCCGCCGCTGTGCAGCTCGAAGGCACCCTCGCCCCCGATGCCGCCTTCTGGCGCTTCTCGCACGCCTTCGCTTCGGTGCAGGACGCCGCCCGCTTCATGCTCGCCACCCGCGCCGGGCGGCTGACGATCTTTCATCCCGAGGCGGGTGTTCTAGCTGGCTTCGTGACTGAGGACGGGGCCGAAGAGGCGCTCGCCCTGCTGCTCGCTTGTGATCCCAGCCCGGAAGGCTTGCAATGAAGAGATGTCTCGCAGCCCTGCTGGGCCTCATCCTTACGGCTCCCGCCGCGCAGGCCGAGGGCTGGAAGCTCATCAAGCGCCCCGCCGCCGGGACCGGGGCGGGCGAATGCGCGCTCACCGCCACGGCCGACAATGGCGCCACCATCGAGCTTTCGATGTTCGATGACCGTGGGCGCAAATCCCGCTTCACCCTGATGATGCGGCTCGCCAAGGGCACCCGGGCCACCATCGGCGTGCCCGATGGCAAAACCTTCCTCTCCTTCGCCTCGCTGGGCAAAAGAAGCACGCCGATCACCGGCAGGCTCCGCAGTTGGGACGATCATGGGAGCTTCGTGCATTTCTTCGCGAGCCTCGATGACATGGAGCACTTCGTAAGCGAGATCTTCAAGGGCCCCACCGTCTTTGTGGCCCAGCCCGATGCCACGCCCCATATCGAACTGCTGGCCCGCTTTGCCGTGAGCGAGAGCGACGCGGCGATGAGCCGGCTCCTTTCCTGCAACTTCATGCCATAGGCCCCCATGACCACCGAGACCAAAGCCGCCGAACTCCTGCACCTGCGGGGCCAGAGCCTCACCAAGGGCGATCCGATAGCCCCGCCGATCACGTTGGCCTCCATGTATCACCTTCCCGGCGAGCCGGGCGGCGTGCCGGGCTATGGCCGCGCTGACCAGCCAACATGGGAAGCAACCGAACACCTGCTCTCGCATCTGGAGGACGCCCCCGCGCTGCTCTTCCCCTCTGGCATGGGCGCAATCTCGGCGGCGCTCTTTGCCACGCTCCACGCGGGCGACAAGCTGCTGGTGCCCTCGGATGGCTATTACAACGTGCGCAAGCTGGCCGATCTCTTCCTGAGCGGCCTCGGAGTGGAGGTCATCGAACGCCCCACAGCCGCCTTTGCCGAGGGCGGCTTCGAGGGCATTTCTGTCGTCTTCATCGAAACCCCCTCTAACCCCGGCCTTGATCTGGTGGACCTTGCCGCCACCTGCGAGGCCGTACGCGGGGCAGGGGGCATCACCGTGATTGACAACACCACGATGACCCCGCTCGGCCAACGCCCGTTGGAGCTGGGGGCCGATATGGTCGTCGCCTCCGATACCAAGGCCCCCGGCGGACATTCCGATAACCTGATGGGCCATGTCGCCAGCCGCGATCCCGCGCTGATGGAGCGCGTGCGCAGCTGGCGCACCGTTGCGGGCGGCATTCCCGGCCCCTTCGAGGCTTGGCTGCTTCACCGCAGCCTCGAAACCCTGCCGCTCCGCTTTGCAACCATGTGTGCCACGGCAGAGGCGCTGGCCCCCCGTCTCGCCGCCCACCCGGCCATCGCCCTCTGCCGTCACCCAAGCCTGCCCGGCGACCCTTCGCATAATCTCGCGGCCACTCAGATGGAAACCAACGGCTTCCTCATCGGCCTCACCCTCAAAGACGCCGCAATGGCCGAGGCTTTCATCGACGGCTGCCCCTTCCTGCGCCCCGCCACCTCCTTCGGCGGAGTCCATAGCTCTGCCGAACGCCGGGCGCGCTGGGGCGACGATGTTGCCCCCGGCTTCGTGCGGCTTTCAGTCGGCTGCGAGCCGCAAGAGCCGCTCTGGGCCGCTCTGAAAGAGGGGTTGGATAGGCTCTAACGTGATGTCGTTGCCATCGGGCGTCAACTGCTCCGAAAGGGCTGGCCGAGTCAGCCCGTGGCCTGCGCCATCGCTTCGGCAGTGGCCTCCAGTGACAGCATGATCGAGGCATGGCGGTTTTTGTAGCCACGCGCCGGCAGCAGCACCTCGTACCCCTCGAACGGGGCCTCCGGCACTGGCCCGTCTTCCGTCAGCATGGCCTTGAGCTGATCGCGGGCGGCGGTGATCTCTTCCGCCGTGCGCCCAATCACCTGCGCACCAAGAATTGCCGCCGAGGCCTGCCCCAAGGCGCAGGCTTTCACATCCTGCCCAAACGCGGTGATTTTTCCGCCCTCCACAACCAGATCCACCGTCACGGTTGAGCCACAGAGCGGCGAGCGCTTTTTCACCGTTGCCTGAGGCTCGGCAAGCCGCTCGGTCAACGGGATATCCCCCGCAAGCGAAAGGATACGGCCCGAATAGAGCTTTATCAGGTCGTTTTCGGCATTCATGGCTGGCCTCCGGCACGTGCTCAACATAGATAGCGGCGGGCGCAGCGATTGCAAAGGAGCGGGCATGTCGTTTGACACCGAGACATTGGTCTATGACGCAAAGGGGCTGATCCCCGCCATCGCGCAGGATGCCGCAAGCGGCGAGGTGCTGATGATGGCCTGGATGAATGCCGAGGCGGTGGCCAAAACGCTGGAAACCGGCAAGGTCACCTATTGGTCACGCTCACGGGCGGCCTTTTGGGTGAAGGGTGAAACCTCGGGCCACGTGCAAAAGCTGGTGGAACTACGGGTAGACTGCGACCGCGATTGCCTTCTGGTGCTTGTGGAGCAGGAAGGGCCAGCCTGCCACACCAACCGGCGCAGCTGCTTCTACACCGCTGTGCGAGACGGCGCGGAAGTGGAGATCATGGCCCCGATGAAGGGCTAAAGCCCGACCTTGCGGCGTATCGCATCAGGGCTCAGCCCGTCATCCCGGTAGCGGGCAATCGCGCGGGCATCATCGCGCTTTGCCAGCCTCTTTCCGGCCTCGTCCCGCACCAACAGATGATGATGGTAGCGCGGCACCGGCAAATCCAGCAGCATCTGGAGAAACCGGTGGAGGAAGGTGGCTGTAAACAGGTCTTCGCCCCGGATCACATCCGTGACCCCCTGCGCCGCGTCATCCACCACCACCGACAGGTGATAACTCGCGCCCATGTGGGGGCGGGCCAGCACCGGGTCGCCTATTCCAGTGAGCAGGTAATCTGCGGTCAGCAGATGCTGGCCAGCA
The DNA here is from genome assembly GCF_056160745.1 of Vannielia sp. ABF1_015. Lineage (NCBI taxonomy): Bacteria > Pseudomonadati > Pseudomonadota > Alphaproteobacteria > Rhodobacterales > Paracoccaceae > Vannielia > Vannielia sp. ABF1_015. The sequence goes on along the minus strand of NZ_JBSWXT010000002.1, from coordinate 356,212 downwards.
TGGGCGCGGCCGGTTTCGGTAAATCCGGTTAGTGGCCCCTCGCCAAGAGCCTTCTGGATGTCGAGGCGGATCGCATCGCCGGGCTCGGCCTCGCTCATCGACCGCCCACGGCAAGTGCCGGGGTAGATCAGCCCGTCCGGGCCAAAATGCGCCGCGCCCTCCTGCGGGGCCGAGGCCGCGCTGGCAATGTCGCGCCGTGAACAGCGGCAAGGGTAGGTAAGGCCCTTGGCGCTCAGCCGCTCCAATGCTGCCCGATAGTCCGGCAAATGCTCGGATTGGCGGCGGCAAGGCTCGGGCCATGTAAGGCCGAGCCAGGCCAGATCACCCTTCAGCTGGGCTTCCCACTCAGACCGCGAGCGGGATTGATCCAAGTCGTCAATCCTGAGCAAGAAACGCCCACCCGCTTGCCGGGCCCTGTCATGCGCGAGCAGCGCCGAATAGGCATGGCCCAGGTGCAGCGGGCCGGTGGGCGATGGGGCGAAGCGGGTGGTAAATGTCACGCGGGCTCAACGGGTTGGGCGGCAGCGTTCAGCCAGCCCTGCCAATCAACCTTGGCGCGGTCTGTATAGGCCTTGTAGCGGTCCTTGCGCCCGCGCCGCCCGCCCTTGGCCTCAACCGGCGGAAAGAGCCCGAAGTTCACGTTCATCGGCTGAAAGGTCTTCGCCTCGGCACCACCGGTGATATGGGTGACAAGCGCGCCCATCGCGGTGGTCTGCGGCACCGGGGGCAGCGTGTCGCCGCGCAGCTCGGCCACCGCAAAGCGGCCCGCAAGCAGGCCCATCGCGGTGCTTTCCACATAGCCTTCCACCCCGGTGATCTGGCCTGCGAAGCGAATGTGAGGCTGCGATTTCAGCCGCATCTCGGCATCCAGCAGCGTGGGCGAGTTGAGAAACGTGTTGCGATGAATGCCGCCAAGGCGCGCAAAACTGGCGTTCTCCAACCCGGGGATCATTTTGAAAACAGTCGTTTGCGCCCCATATTTCATCTTCGTCTGGAAACCGACGATGTTGAAGAGCGTGCCCAGCTTGTTGTCGCGCCGCAGCTGAACAACGGCATAGGCCTTTTCTTCGGGGTCATGCGGGTTCGTCAGCCCCACAGGCTTCATCGGCCCGTGGCGTAGCGTCTCGCGCCCCCGTTCGGCCATCACCTCAATCGGCAGGCAGCCGTCAAAATACTTCGCCGTCTCGCCTTCACGAAACTCGGTCTTGTCGGCCTCCAGCAGCGCGTCGATGAAGGCCTCATACTGCGCCTTGTTCATCGGGCAGTTCATATAGGCGGTGCGCTCTTCTTCGGTCTCGCCCTTGTCATAGCGCGATTGCATCCATGCAACCGACATATCGACGGTATCGGCATGAACAATCGGCGCAATGGCATCAAAGAAGGCGAGCGCCTCAGCGCCGGTTTCGGCGGCAATCGCCTCGGCCAGCGCACCTGAGGTCAGCGGGCCGGTCGCGATTATGGCAGGCCCGTCCTCCGGCTTCGGCAGGGCGGTGATCTCGCGCTCCGACACGGTGACAAGCGGATGGTTCTTCAGCTGCGCTGTCACCCATTCTGCAAAGGGCTCACGGTCGATCCCGAGCGCCGATCCCGCAGGCAGCGCATGGCGATCAGCGGCAGAAATCACGAGGCCCTGCGCGGCGCGCATCTCCCAATGCAGCAACCCCACGGCGTTCTGCTCGTCATCGTCCGAGCGGAAGGAGTTAGAGCAGACCATCTCGGCAAAGTTGCCGGTCTGGTGGGCAAAGGTGCCAACGTGAGGGCGCATCTCGTGCAGCACCACGGGCTGGCCGGCTGTCACGGCCTGCCACGCGGCCTCGGAGCCGGCCATGCCTGCGCCGATGATATGGAGTGGTTTGGTCATGGGGCGGAGATAGGCGCTCCGCCCCGATTTGGAAAGCCCTCAGCGGGTGCCGACAAACTCCCACACCATCGCGCGCTCCAGCAGGGGGCGGAGGGGCCGCACCGGGGCAAAGTTGCGCGCCGCCGCCGGTGCACGGGCACCGCGCGCCCCGCCAATGGCAGCCGTCAGCCCCACCGCAAGGCGGGTGTCCTCTGCATCGCGCGTGCCGGATATCCGGGTGTGGATTGCCCCAACATGCAGCGAAACCGGCGCCTGAGGCAGCACATAGCTCAGCCCAACATCCAGCGTCACCGCCGTCAGCGCAGTCTTCGCCTCCTCTGTATCAACCACCCCAAGCGCACCGTTAAGGGCGAGGTGCTCTGTCGCAGCAAGGCTGGTGCCAAGCGAAGCGAAGATATAGTCGATCTCAGAAGGGTCAGCCCGGCCCAAACCTGCGCGCGCACTCAAAGTGGCGCTCTGCGACAGGCTCCAGATCCCTTCCACCCCCATCTCCGTTGTGCTCGCCTCGGTGTCATTGGCGTCCGAATAAGCGAGGAACAGGCCGTATTTGGCACTGGGACTTGGTTGCAGGTAGAGATGCGCGGCGAGGTTCCCAAACCAGACATCCCCATAATCCGCAATCCCGACATCCAGCTGAAAGCCGTGCTGGGCGGTAATCATAAAATCGGCAGTGCCGTCGAATGTCGTAACGGGGGTGTCACCCGAGAGATGGCCAAGAGAGAGCTCCGCGCCCGAAAAGCCGATGCCGGAGCTTTGGGCCTCGGCGGTTCCAACAGGCAACAGAAGGGCGGCCACGGCAATGGCTGCCGTGGTGAAGCGGCTCTTCATGGTGTGATCCTCAGGTCGAGAGACGGAGCCCCTATCACCAGCTCTGTCGTGCAGCTCCATTTCTGCCGCGATACTTGCCAAATTTGAATGAATTTTGAGAAAGTTGGTTAACCGGAGTAAATTATGACTGCGGTCATTTTTACTCGATGGTGTCGTGTCAGACGCGGCGGGCAGGGCGGTAGGAGCTTATTTCTACCCTCTGACTCCCGAGCTACGACGCGCATGCAAATGGTTCTGCCTCACCAGACGTCCAACTGGGCCAACCAATCAAGGCCCCCCTCCAAACCAAGAAAAAAGGGGCGTCGCAAAACACGCGACACCCCTGAGTAAAGTCCGTTCGACCAGTGCGGTTATGATGCTAGAGATCAGTCAAGCCGGACCATCCTTTACGGTAGAGAGCAAAGGCCCCGCCGCCCGCAACGATGAGCGGAAGCGCAAGACCGAATGCCACGAAGATTCCAATGCCGAGGTTATCAGCCTGAATTCCACCGCTTGCGAGGGTGTAACCCGTGTAAATCGTCAGGCCGATGGCCGCGACGAGGCGGGTACGAATGCCAAAAGCGACCCAGATCGCAATTACGATCAGAAGCGCGTTAACGGCGATAAACTGTGCTGTCTCGATCGGGGCCCGGAACTCGGAAGTTCCAGTGGAGGCCTCGGCCGCGAGCGAGGGCACGACGAGCGTTGATAGGGATTGGTTTGCCAGGAGGAAAGCAAACGCGAGCCGGAAGGCACATTGCACCATAGGTGTCAGGGTCATTTCTACACTGCCTCAAGTGATGATTTTTCATCGTTGAGTTGAGCATGGCCCTATAAGTCGATCCTGAAAATAGAAAATAATGCAAACCTGAAAACGCAAAATGTGTATTCCGCACATATCCGTGCTTGCTGCACGCTTTCAAACCCCTTGTTTTCAAGCCTCCAGCGAAACTCGCGCCTAAGCTGTTTTCAGCCGAATAACATCGCCTCCATGTGCTTGTACCCGTGCAAAACTGTCCTTGATCCAAGCAACGGTGCCCTCAACAACCGGGTCGCCCTTCCGCGACACATGGTAGAGCAAATACATATCAGCGCTAGAAATCTCTTCTCCGCCCGGAACGCGCTCAAGCTCCGGATGGTCGTGGGCGATGGCATCGAGCAGGGGGCCCTGAATGTCGGTGCCGACGACAATCTCGTAAAGCTCATACATTGATTGCACCCGCATTGCCGGAGGGGTGCCAAAATACGCATAGGTGTTCTGGTTGAACGGCGTGGCATCGAAATGCTCGCTCAGCGAGACCCAGCCCTGTTCTCCAGCCGTGCCTTTGCGCCGGTATATACTGGACGTGAGTGTGGCAATTTTCTGGGTGATCACGCGGCCCGATTCTGGACGCTTGTACTGGATGACCAAATCGTTCTCGCCGAGTCCGTCTTCCATCACCCGCTGGGTAAAAGTGTAGTTTACGTTCTTCAGGCTGGGGTCGCGGTTGCCGATGTTCGGGTAAAGCATCATTAGCGAAACAATGGGCGGGCAACCGATAGAAAGGCGGGTGCTTTGTCCGGCTGTGCCAGCGTGGATGCTGTTCATCTCGGTTTCGAGCCTCTGCTCGAGCTCTTCCGCGATCTCGAGTAGCCCCAAAACGGTTGGGCTCGGCTCCCAACCGTCTGCTTTTTTGACAAACGGCGGCTGACCCAAGACTTCGCCCAAGCGCTCGATCCGACGTGACATGGTCGCGACATTGATCCCAAGGCTCTGTGCCGCCGAGTTCATGCGGCCATGGCGCGAGAGAGCAAGAGCGTATTTGAGATCGTCCCAGCTTGGCATTTTGACTTCCAGTCCAGAGGTTTCCGCTGTCTACGAATCAAGGCTTCACTTTTTAACATTACGGTTTTGCACTAATGTGCGACCCCCTACAATAGGCTGTCTTCCAAAAGCTACGCACAACTATATAGTGTGTTGAAAAAGTGCGAATTTTACGTGAAGCTTTACTCGGCGTAAGGAGCGGCGCTCCGATCATGGGAGTGAAAGCCTAGTGGCGTTCGCCTGAATTCAGCGCCGCTTCGACCCGCTTGAGAAGAGTCGTCTGGCGCTCATTCTCCTCCAGCAAACGCTGAAGGAGCTTGGCTTGTCGCGCAGCGCGCTGGCCGGTCACAAAGAGCACGCCGCCAATAATGGCGGCGAGCAGCAGCAGGGGGATGAAGGCCAACACGATCTGAAGCGCGCCGCCGTTTGCCATCATTCCTGCTCGCTTCCCTCGCTGCCGCCCGCAGAGTCGGCGCCTGCCTCTTCCACGTCCTCATCCTGCTCGGCGATCCAAGCAACCGAAACCACCTCTTCGCCCTTGCCGGTGTTGAACACCTTTACCCCGCCCGCAGAGCGCGACCGGAACGAGATGCCATCAACAGGGCACCGAATGGATTGGCCGGTGGAAGTGGCGAGCATCACCTGATCCGACATATCAACCGGGAAGCAGGCTACGATCGGGCCATGGGGCATGCCCTTGGTCCATGCAGTCACGCCCAAGCCGCCACGGCCCCGGATCGGGTAATCATGCGACGATGAGATCTTGCCTGCGCCACTCGCGGTGATCGTCAGGATCAGGTCTTCCGCAGCCGACATCTCTGCATAACGCTCTTGCGAAAGCTGGCCCTCGGCCACGGCTTCCTCTTCCTCGTCGGGCTCTTCCTCCTCGGTCAGCCCGGCCATGAGGCGGCGCTGTTTGAGGTAGGCCACACGCTCTTCGGAGCTGGCCTCGAAGTGCCGGATCACCGACATCGATACCACCTTGTCACCCTCAGCCAGCTTGATGCCGCGCACACCGACCGAGTTGCGCGAGTTGAACACCCGCACATCGGTGGTGGGGAAGCGGATGGCCCGGCCAGCGTCGGTCACCAGCATCACGTCATCGTCTTCCGAGCAGATGCGGGCATTGATCAAGCTCATGCCCGCGTTCTCATCCTCGAATTTCATGGCGATCTTGCCGTTCGCCTTCACGTTGGTGAAGTCGCTCAGGCGGTTGCGCCGAACGGTGCCCTTATCGGTGCAGAACATGATCTGAAGGTCGTTCCACTCTTCCTCGGGGCGGTCCACCGGCATGATGGCGGCCACCGAAACGCCCTGCGGAATCGGCAGGATATTCACGATCGCCTTGCCGCGCGAGGTGCGCCCGCCTTGGGGCAGGCGCCATGTCTTCAGCTTGTAGGCCATGCCATCGGTGGTGAAGAACAGCAGCTGCGTGTGGGTATTGGCGACAAAGAGGTTGGTAACAACATCCTCTTCCTTGAGGTCGCCGCCCGAAAGGCCCTTGCCGCCGCGCTTCTGCGCGCGGAAGTCGGCCAGCGGGGTGCGCTTGATGTAGCCCGATTGCGTGACGGTCACGACCATCTCTTCGCGCTCAATCAGGTCTTCGTCGTCCATGTCGCCGGACCAGTCGACAATCTCGGTGCGGCGCGGCACGGCGAACTCGTCGCGCACCTCTTTCAGCTCGTTGGAGATGATCTCCATGATCCGGTCACGCGAGCGCAGAATATCAAGGTAATCCTTGATCTTGCCTGCCAGCTCTTCCAGCTCGTCGGTGACTTCCTTCACCCCGATCTGGGTCAGCCGCTGGAGCCGCAGCTCAAGAATGGCCCGGGCCTGCATTTCAGACAGGTTATAGGTGCCGTCATCGTTCATCGTGTGGCTGGGGTCGTCGATCAGCCGGATGTAGCCCTCAATCGCCTCAGCCGGCCAACGGCGCGTCATCAGCTTTTCGCGGGCCTCGGCGGCATCGGCACTAGCCCGAATGGTGGCCACCACCTCGTCCACGTTCGAAACCGCCACAGCAAGGCCACACAGAATGTGGCTGCGTTCCCGCGCCTTGCGCAGCTCATAAGCGGTGCGACGCGCCACAACCTCTTCGCGGAAGCCGATGAAGGCCGTGAGAAACCCGCGCAGGGTCAGCGTTTCAGGCCGCCCGCCGTTCAGCGCCAGCATGTTGCAGCCAAAGGAGGTTTGCAGCTGGGTAAAGCGGAACAGCTGGTTCAGCACCACCTCGGGCGTGGCATCGCGCTTCAGCTCGATCACCACGCGCACGCCATGCCGGTCGGATTCGTCGGCAATGCCCGAAATGCCTTCAAGCTTCTTGTCGCGCACCAGTTCGGCGATCTTTTCGATCATCGCCGCCTTGTTGACCTGATAGGGCACCTCGTCGACGACAATCGCGTAGCGGTCCTTGCGCACTTCCTCGGTGCGGGTCTTGGCACGGATAACAACCGAGCCACGCCCCTCTAGATAGGCCTTCCGCGCGCCGGAGCGCCCAAGGATGATGCCGCCGGTGGGGAAGTCGGGCGCAGGCACATATTCGGTGAGCGCCATGGAATCGAGGTCCGGGTCTTCGATCAGCGCCAGCGTCGCGTCGATCACTTCGCCAAGATTGTGCGGCGGAATGTTGGTGGCCATGCCCACGGCAATGCCCCCCGCGCCGTTGACCAGCATATTGGGGAAGCGGGCAGGGAGGACGACAGGCTCTTGGTCCTTGCCGTCGTAGTTGTCGATGAAATCGACGGTGTCTTTATCAATGTCAGCCAGCAGCGCACCAGCCGACTTGTCCATCCGGACCTCGGTGTAACGGAAGGCCGCGGCCTTATCGCCGTCCATCGAGCCAAAGTTGCCCTGCCCATCGAGCAGCGGCAGCGACATCGAAAAGTCCTGCGCCATCCGTACCAGCGCGTCATAGATCGCTTGGTCGCCATGCGGGTGATATTTACCCATCGCATCGGCCACGGGGCGCGAGGATTTACGGTAGGGTTTGTCGTGGGTGTTGCCCACCTCGTGCATCGCAAAGAGAATACGCCGGTGCACCGGCTTCAGCCCGTCGCGCAGGTCGGGGATTGCACGGCTGACGATCACGCTCATCGCATAATCGAGGTAGGAGGCCTTCATCTCCTCCTCAATCGTAATCGACGGCCCGTGGTGCTCGGGCCGTTCGGGCGGATTATCCTCTGTATTTTCAGGAGGTTCTGGCGTGTCGCTCATAAGGTTTCCCGCATCGGCGCCGCATGGCTTGGGCGCTTCTAGATTTTGTTGGCGATTTATACAGTCAACACGATATGGGGTGCAACCTGCGCCGCCCTATTAGGCAAAACTGCAACGCAGGGGCACAGTAGAACATTGTTTTTATTGAAAAGTAATTGGTTCGTGGCAAGCTTTGTAACAGGGGGGAGACATCGAGAGGCGGATAGGAGACGCAGAATGGCGGAATCGGAAACCGAACTCATGCTCAAAGGATACGGGCTCACCACGGCAGAGCTGTTCTACCGGATGCCCGATTTTCAGAGCGTTATCAACACCTTCATCTGGCAGGAGTATGACCTCGCGCCAGATCACCCTAGGCTCTTCAAGTTCATCGAATTCTGGCAGGACGAGATCGAAGGTCCGCTCCATTCGGTGCGCTTCACCCATCGCAAGATGATTGCATCGGGCGAATGGCGCAATGTGACGGGCGAGTTCACCCTGCACTGACCTGGTGGTGGGCAGGATTGCCCACCCTACGCGCGGCGGGTTGCGGCGCGGATCCAGATCGCCACGAGGATCAGCGAGAAGATCGCGTTCCAGCTCGGCATCGACAGCATCAGGAACTCGCCAGCAGACTGGTCGCACATCACGGGCGCAGCGCCGGTCGGGTCTATCAGCGAGCCGCCATCGAGATCGCCCAGTCCCGAGCCGGTGCAGGAGGAGGGGCCCTCCCACCACTTGCGCTCGACCCCGGTGTGAAACACCCCGATTCCCGCCGTGGTCGCTGCCGCCAGAGCGCCCAGCCAGGCCAGCAGCCGGTGTCCGGCATGCATGCCGGGTAGCACGACGATCAGCACCGCAATCCCAAAGGCCGCCCAATGCGGGTAGCGCTGCCAGAAGCACATCGCACAGGGCGCCATGCCAAACCCGTATTGAAAGACCCATGCGCCAAGCACCATGGCCAGCGAGCCGAGACCGGCGAGGGCAGAAAATCGTTTAAGCATCAGATGTATTTCACCAGAAAGAAGCCTCCGACTAGGATGACGACGAACAGCGTAAACATGAGCCCCAGCCGCTTCTCGATGAAGTCACGAATGGGTGTGCCAAACTTCCACAGCAGCGCCGCCACGATAAAGAAGCGAAGGCCCCGCGCGATGATCGAGGTGATGATGAAGGTGGCCAGCGGCATGCCCGTCCAGCCCGACATGATGGTGATCACCTTGAAGGGGAAGGGCGTCAGCCCCGCCGTCAGCACCGCCCAAAACCCGAAGTCGTTGAAACGGGTGTTGAACTCGGCCACCGCATCGCCCTTGCCGAGCGCGGCGAGGATCGGCTGACCCACGCTGTCAAACAGCAGCGCCCCGATGGCATAGCCAAGCAGCCCACCCAGCACCGAAGACACGGTCGCCACCCCGGCGATCAACCATGCCCTATGGGGCGTGGCCAGGATCATCGGGATCATCAACACATCGGGCGGAATCGGAAAGACCGAGCTTTCAATAAAGGCCACCACCGCAAGCGCCCAAAGCGCATAGCGGCTTGTTGCCAGCGAAATCGTCCAGTCATAAAGGGAACGCAACATGCGTGTGGCCTGTTGTTGATTTGCGGCCAGTGACCATGCGGGCCCCGAGAGGTCAAGGGCGGCGGTGCCCGAAGGGAGAATGCGATGAAGTGGAGAGGGCGGCGCGGCAGCCGAAATGTGATCGACCGGCGCGGGGTGAGCGCGGGCAAGGCGGGCGGCCTCGGTGGCATTGGGCTGGTGATCGTTCTGGTGGTCGGCTGGTATCTCGGCATTGATGTCACCCCATTCCTTGGCGGCGGCGGCGTGCCGGTGCAAACCAGTGAAAGCCGCGAGCTGAGCCCGCAGGAAGAGGCCGCGGGGCAATTCGTATCGGTCGTGTTGGCCGATACCGAGGAGGTCTGGAGCCAGATCTTTCCCGAGCAGTTGGGGCGCGAGTATCGCCCGCCGCATCTCGTGCTCTTCTCTGGCAGGGTCGCCTCCGGCTGCGGCGGGGCCAGCGCCGCCACAGGCCCGTTCTACTGCCCATCCGACAGGCGCGCCTACCTCGACACGCAGTTCTTTGCCACATTGCAAAACCGCCTCGGTGCCAAGGGCGATTTTGCCGCCGCTTATGTCGTGGCCCATGAAATTGCCCATCACGTGCAAAACGAGCTTGGGATTCTCGGGCAGGTGAATAAGGCCAAGGCCGTCGCCGGCGAGCGGCGGCGCAACGAGTTGAGCGTGCAAACCGAGCTTCAGGCCGATTGCCTCTCCGGTGTCTGGGCGCGCTTCGCTGAAGACCGGCTGGGCACGGTTGAGCCGGGCGATCTGGATGAGGCGCTCAACGCGGCACGGTCGATCGGTGATGACGTGCTCCAGCGAAACGCCGGGCGCACGCCCATGCCGCACACTTTTACCCACGGCTCCGCTGCACAGCGGCAAAGCTGGTTTGCCCGGGGGTATAACCGCGGCGCGGTGGAAGACTGCGACACTTTTGGCGCTTCTCAGCTCTAAAAGCCTGCAAGCGAGTCGTTGACGGGGCAGGGAGCGCAGCTTAGGAAGCACCCGCTGGCCGGTGTGGCGGAATGGTAGACGCAGGGGATTCAAAATCCCCCGATGGCAACATCGTGAGAGTTCGAGTCTCTCCACCGGCACCAGCTTTTCCGTATTGAAAAATCACCACCTCTCCGTCCGGGCGGGAGGGGAACCGCTATGGTTGTGTGAAAAAGGCGTGCCTCGCCAATGCCTTGCAGCAGCGCGCACGGTCTCTCCCGGAGGGTCACGAGAATCGATTCGAGTAAAATTTGCCGTGCTCAGCCGCCAATCGACGCTCTGTCCGGGGATTGATGCAAAATCGAGAACATTTCTGGCCGCCACAGTCCTGCCGCAATGTGTCAGGCGAAAAATGTGATGTGTTCGGTTAATTGTTGCAGTCAGTGAAACAAAGTTCGGCAAAGTTCGTATATTGTGTTCCGCACCGCAGCGGGCGGGAAGTCGCCGAACATTTCTTAAAGCGCTGAAAAAAAACAAAAACCTGACTCCTTGGCCTTACCTTCCAGCCCATGATGAAATGTGGCGACGGTCTTCACCGAGCGTCAGAAAAAGGTCAAGATCAGGGCAAGACCAGCGGCGCCCGGCACGCTTCCGCCCCAATCGCGCCACTTTTCGCTTCCGGCGCAGCGCTACCCGAAGGTATACCGACCTTGCCCAACTGGGGGGCGATGTTTGCTGGCTGCGGGGGCGGCCGCACGACGACGCAGGACAAGTTTCTGCGGGTTCGGTGCGTGTCTGCTGTCCCGAATTGACAGCCGAACACGATAGCTGCGGAAGCGATAGGCCCCTGGGCCGCACGCTTCCAATGTACAAACCGGCGCGTTTACTCGCGTTCCGGTCACCGCTCCCCTTTGGCTTGTGAGTGCACGTCGCGCGGATCCGCTATTGGCCGGAAACGCCGCTCGATCGGGTGAAGGTGAAGGAACGTTTGGATGACGATGGAAACGGCAGAGAGAGCAAAGCTCATTTCAGCGGAGGCGCCAGGCGCACACGCCCAGCTGCCTCGATCCCAAAGTATTCAATACGGTTTCGCTGGAGAGACCGAACTAGAGATGAAACGCGCGGGGTCGCTGCTGACCGTATCCGCTAGACTGCAGGGGAAGATCTGATGACCAAAGTAACTTTGGACTTCGAAGGGAAGAGTGCAGGCACCGTCATTGATGACGAGTACGCGGCAAAAGGGGTAACCATATCTTCCGTCGTGGACGGCAAGGTGAACTACTACAAGAGCCCGGCGATGATCTTCGACTCGTCCAATCCGACGGGCGGCGACTATGACTTGGCCACCTCAAACCTCGGCAATGTTCTGATCATCTCCGAAGATGGCGACTCGAACGACCCCGATGACGAAGCCTGCGGCGGCAAGCTTGTGTTCGACTTCACCGACGAGGTCACCTTCCACTCGCTGACCCTGCTTGACGTGGAAGAGGGCGCCAAGATCAAGTTTTACGACGATGATGGCCACTACATGGGCTATCATTACGTCACCACGGCCAACAACGGCCAGTGCAACGTGGACTTCGGCAACATTGAAGGTGTTGGCAGGGTTGAGGTTGTTTTCAACGGCTCAGGCGCGGTCGACAACGTGTCGTACACCACCCCCGCGCCCGAAGGTGACGGTATCGTAGAAGGCACGGGCGGCGACGACCTGATCGACGTCACCTACACTGGCGATCCCGAAGGCGACATGATCGACAACAACGACGCGCTGATCGGCAACGTCGGCTCCAATGACGACATCGTGGTGGCCGGCGACGGCGACGACACGGTGCTGGCCGGTGAGGGCGACGACGAGGTCTATGGCAACGGCGGTTCCGACCACCTTGAGGGCGGCGACGGGAACGACATTCTGATCGGTGACGACGGCGGGGACTATGGCGACGGCGCTGGCGCTGGCACCGAGACCCAAGAGGTCTTCAAGTGGTCTGAACTGGACGACAAACACGGCGGCCATCTGTCTGACGGCGAGAAAATCACCAGCCAGACTCAGGACACCGGCGAAAACACGGTAACGCTGACGCTGGAAACGTCCTACGACAACCGGTTCTCGACCGATCAGCAGAAGGTCCACTCGATCGACACCGGCGAGCTGCCCGGCGCCAACCCGCATTCCTCGCTCGAAAGCGAGCTGGATTACGAGGGCGACAGCCAGACCTACACGCTGGAGTTCGAAAAAGACGCCGAAAACGTGTCGTTCCGCGTCAATGACATCGACTTTGACAGCACCGTGGTGGTGACCGCCTATGATGCCGATGGCAACGAGGTGCCGGTCGATATCTCAGCGGGCAGCGGGGTGACCCTGCAAGACAACGATGGCGTGGCCGGCTTCGAGACTGCCGTTTCCAACGGCGGCGGCGCAGCTGACACTTCGCCGGATTATTCCGGTCTGGTCAGCATTCCCGGGCCGGTGGCGAAAATCGTCATCACCCATGTTCAGGATGGCCACAGCGACAGCGGCGTGAACGTCACCGACATCTACTTCGACACCATTACCGAGGGCGAAGGCTCGGGTGAGGCCGGTGACGATGTGATCCTCGGCGGCGCTGGCGACGACTACATCGAAGGCAACGGCGGCGAAGACTCCCTCGACGGTGGCGAAGGTGCCGACACGGTGCTGGGCGGCGACGATGCCGACACCATTATCGGCGGTGCGGGCGATGTGGTCGACGGCGGTGCCGGTGGCGACGACAACGACACCCTCGATCTGTCTCTCGGCGATCCCTTCTACCTGACCGATCTGGAAGAAGACTCCAACGGCAATGGCTGGAACGGCACGGTCGTCTATCTCGATGCGGACGGCGAGCCGACCGGCGAGACCATGACCTTCACCGAGATCGAAAACATCAACGGCACGCCGGTCAACCAGCTGCCGGTCGCCAATGACGATCTGGCCGAGGTGGATGAAGACGGCTCCGTTACCATCCCCGTGCTTGCCAATGACAGCGATCCCGATGGCGGCACGCTCACCGTTGAAAGCGCAGATGCCGACAACGGCACCGTGACCGTCAACGCCGATGGCACGATCACCTACGAGCCGAACGAAAACTTCAACGGCACCGACACGATCACCTATGAGGTAAGCGACGGTCAGGGTGGCACCGATACCGCCACCGTCACCGTCACCGTGAACCCGGTGAACGACGATCCGGAAGCCAATGACGATCTGGCCGAGGTGGATGAGGGCGAAAGCATCGACATTCCGGTGCTTGAGAACGACACCGACGTGGACGGCGACACGCTCACCGTGTCCGATGCCTCTGCCGGGAACGGCTCCGTCACGATCAATGGCGATGGCACCATCACCTACACACCGAATGACGGCTTCACCGGTGAAGACACCATCACCTACGAGGTGAGCGACGGGCAGGGCGGCACTGACACCGCCACCGTGACTGTGACCGTCAATGACGTGAACGAAGATCCCGACGCGAAAGACGATGTTGCCAGCGGCGACATTCTGAACCCGGTCACAATCAACGTGCTCGAAAACGACACCGACGCGGATGGCGACACGCTCACCATCGACAGCATCACCCAGCCCGCCGAGGGCGGCACCGTGGTGGACAACGGCGATGGCACCGTCACCTTCACGCCCGATGGCACGGTCGATGGCGATGTGACCTTCGAATACACCGTTAGCGACGGTAACGGCGGCTTCGACACGGCCACCGTAACGCTGACCCTGAAGGACGGCATCGTCGAGGGCACCTCGGGTGCCGACGTGATCGACACCAGCTACACCGGCGACCCGGAAGGCGATGTGGTCGACGGCGGCGACAACATCTTCGGCGGCAACCCCGACGATGACATCATCCACGCAGGCGCTGGCGACGATATCGTGATGGCCGGCGAAGGTGATGACGAGGTCGACGGCGGTGAAGGCAACGACACCCTTGATGGCGGCGCTGGCGACGACTTCATCCGCGGTGGTGGCGGCAACGACACCATCGACGGTGGCACCGGCAACGACGATATCCGTGGTAACACCGGCGATGACACCATCGACGGCGGTGAGGGCGACGACATCATCTACGGTCAGGGTGGCAACGACACCATCGACGGTGGCGAGGGCGACGACTGGATCCGCGGCGGCAAAGATGCCGATGTGATCGCAGGCGGTGACGGCGATGACACCATCGACGGCATGTCCGGCGATGACACCCTCACCGGCGGTGAAGGCGACGACTACATCCTCGGCGGCGGCGGTAATGACTACATCGACGGCGGCGCAGGTGACGATGAGCTGATCGGCCACAACAACGTCGACACCATCATTGGTGGTGATGGCAATGACACTGTGGATGCGGGCTCCGGTGACGACTACATCGACACCTCCGGCAATATCGACGCTTTCGGCGTTTCCGGTTCGCCCGACCAGGGCTACCCGGGCATCTGGGCGCCTGATGCCAATCCGAACGATGATAAAGACACCGTCTATGCGGGTGCCGGCAACGACACCATCATCACCGGCGACGATGACGACTACATCGAAGGCGGCGACGGCGACGACACCATCGACGCGGGCTTCGACGACGACACCGTGCTTGGTGGTGCCGGCGATGACTACATTGTTGGCGGCGAAGGCAACGACATCATCGACGGCGGTGACGGCAACGACACCATTTACGGTGGTCTGGACCCGGCCTTCCCTGACGTGCTGAACATCCCCGATGAAGAGGGCGACCTTCGCCCCGACAACGGTGATGACGTCATCCACGGCGGTGCCGGCAACGACACCATCTACGGCCAGGACGATGACGACCTGATCTACGGCGACGAGGGTGACGACATCATCGACGGCGGTGTGGACGACGACGAAATCTACGGCGGCACCGGGAATGACACGATCATCGGCGGCGAGGGCGAAGACGAGCTCTATGGCGACGACGACCGTGACACCTTCATCGGCGGCAACGCGGGCGACCACGTTGACGGCGGCGACGGCGGCGATGACTTCGACACGCTCGACCTGACCGGCTCCAACGTCGACTACATCGAGTACACTTCGCCCGATAAAGAAGACGGTATCGTCCACTTCGAGGACGGCGGCACGATGACCTTCGAGGAAATCGAAAATGTCATCCCCTGCTTCACCCCCGGCACGCTGATTGCGACGCCGCGTGGCGAAGTGGCCGTCGAAGAGCTGAAGGTCGGCGACAAGGTCATCACCCGCGACAACGGCATCCAAGAGATCCGTTGGCTGGGCCGGACCGATGTGGACACGGTGGAGCTGTTGAAGCGCCCCGCACTCCGCCCGGTTCGCATTGCCCAAGGCGCGCTCGACGGCAACCTGCCTGAGCGTGACATGCTGGTGAGCCCGCAGCACCGCGTGCTGGTTGCCTCCGATCGTGCGGCGCTCTACTTCGAAGAGCGTGAAGTTCTGGTCGCAGCCAAGCACCTGATGAACGGTGAAGGCATTGCCGAAGCGCAGGACGTGGCCTCCGTGACCTATATCCACTTCATGTTCGACCAGCATGAGGTGGTGCTCTCCGACGGGGCCTGGACCGAAAGCTTCCAGCCCGGCGACTACACCCTTGAGGGGCTCGACAGCGAGCAACGCGAGGAACTCCTGTCGCTCTTCCCCGAGCTGAAGGAGAAAGAGGGCCGCGAGGGTTACACCGCTGCACGCAAGACCCTGAAAAAACACGAGGCTCTGCTGCTCAGCGAGTGACGGAGCACGCGCCCGGCGACCCCAGTTAATCGCCGGGCGCACCACACCCCCACGCCGGATGTTTCGGCTGGGGAGACTTCCAACTCATCCGCGCCCCGGTTGCCTTGGGGCGGGCCCGCAAGGGCCCATGGTAGGCAGCCGAAACGGGCGATCCCCGAGGGGACATATGCAGCTTGTCCGCGTGGTGAGAGCCCCGCGGACATCTGCGTTTCATGGCTTAGGTGTTGTGCGGCTGTGCCGTCGCTGCAGTGCCGAAAGAATGACCCTCCAGCCCAAGTCTCACCGGCAATTGAGCGAACGTGAGCTGATCCAAGCAAGATTCCGCAACGTAACTAAAATGAGCGATATTCACGGCAGCTTTGCGATGTATTAGAGGCAGCTCTGCTCCGGGCCGGTTTTTGCTGGGCTGTACCATGTATCTACGATTGAGGGGGCTCTGCCATGGCCACTGTCAACGGAAATGACACCAGTGAGAACATCCAAGGCTCGTCCGAGGATGACGTCATCAACGGGAACGGCGGAAATGACCGCATTTCCGGCGAGGGCGGCGATGACGTGATCGACGCGGGCAGCGGCGATGACACCGTATTCGGCGATGCGGGCGAGGGGACCGCGCCGGGCAACGATGCAACGCCCCTGAATCTGTCGATCAACAATGTCCGCCCGGGCAGTGAAACGGCTGGCCGCGCCAATGATGCGCAGCCCGGCGACTCGGTGATCTATGACAACGTCGCCACGCTGGAGGATGGCACCAGCGTTTCGGCCCGGCTCACCCTTGTGAGCATGTCCAACTCCCGGCTGGATGTGGACCTCGCCAGCGGCCAGGGCTTCGAGATCCTGCTCAACGCATCTGGCAGAAGCTCCCGTGCGGGAGAAGAGGCCACCTTCCGGCTGGATTTCTTCGATCCGGCAACCGGCGAGCCGATTGCGCTCAACTCCACCGCCACATTCAACGACCTCGATCAGAACAGCAGCAACGATTTTGAGGCCGTCACGCTGGACGCAAACAGCTTTGGCGCCTACGGCACATCCGCCGACACCTCGCTTCAGGTCAGTTCCGGCCCCGGCTTCGTAACGGCGCGAGGCACCGAGCAGAATAGTCCGACCGATCAGGACGCGTGGTTTTCGGCCGAGTTCGACAACCGCAGTTCCATCGAGTTCACGCTAACCACTCGTGGCACGCCGTCGGGCTTTTCGATGAACGGCGACCTGATCGACGATGCGGTGGTCGAGCCGATCCCTGATGGCGACGACACGATCTTTGGCGGTGACGGCAATGACACGCTCTACGGTCAGGGCGGAAACGACACCATAGACGGCGGCACTGGTAACGATGTGATCGACGGCGGCACCGGCGATGATGTGCTCACGGCGGGCGAGGGAACCGACGAGGTCGAAGGCGGCGCAGGCAACGATACGATCTACGGCGGCGGCGATAATGATATGCTCTCGGGCGGCGATGATCGTGACACGTTTTTCGTCGACACCCCGGGCAACACGACCGTCGATGGCGGCGCGGGTGGCGACGATTATGACGTGCTCAACCTCGGCGCGCTCCGCAGCGAGGGGTACCAGATCACGAACCTCGTGCAAAACCCTGAAAACAATGGCACTCCCGGGTTCAGCGGCCAGGTTCAAATGGTCAATCCCGACACCGGCGAAACGGTGAATATCAACTTCACCGACATCGAAGAGGTGATCCCCTGTTTCACCCCCGGCACCCGCATCGCAACCGCGCGTGGCGAGGTGCTGGTGGAAGATCTCAAACCCGGTGACATGGTGATGACCCGCGACCACGGGATGCAGCCGATCCGCTGGATCGGACGGCGCGATCTGTCCGCAGCCGATCTGCTGCTGCGCGCCCATTTGCGCCCGATCCGGATTGCCCAAGGCGCGCTCGGCGCCAACTTCCCAGAGCGTGACATGCTGGTAAGCCCGCAGCACCGCGTGCTGGTGGCCTCCGACCGTGCCGCGCTCTACTTTGAAGAGCGTGAAGTTCTGGTCGCAGCCAAGCACCTGATGAACGGTGAAGCCATTGCCGAAGCGCAGGATGTGGCCTCCGTGACCTACATCCACTTCATGTTCGACCAGCACGAGGTGGTGCTCTCCGACGGGGCCTGGACCGAAAGCTTCCAGCCCGGCGACTACACCCTTGAGGGCCTCGACAACGAGCAACGCGAGGAACTCCTCTCGCTCTTCCCCGAACTGAAGGAGAAAGAGGGTCGCGAGGGTTACAGTGCTGCGCGCCGCTCGCTCAAACGCCACGAGGCGCTTCTGCTGAAGGCGTGACATGACGCTCTTAATCGCCCGTAAACGGGCCCGTTAAGACCTTAGTCAAACAATGCCTGGAGCGGCGCGAAGCAACTCGTGCCGCAATGCTGCTTTGTGCCTGAAAAGTAAGCGAATTTTCCGGACGCGGCCACATTTCTGCCGCGCAATTGCCCGGCCATTTTCAGGTTTTATCAAAGTCTTGCCGCTTTAGTCCTCCATACGGGCGGCTGAAAGGCGCTCTTCTCGTGGGGCTAATCTTGTTTTGCGCCTAACCCAGAAGACCAGATGTAACGGAAACGAAGCGGTTCGTGGGCGACCGCTGATGCAAGCAGGAACGAAGAAAAAATGCCGATTGGGTATCGCGTAAGCCTTGGTAACGGAACGCTGAACAGCGGCGACTCCATCGTCGGTGGGATGGAGGCGTTTTCGATTGACGAAACGATCGGCACCGGCAGTTGGACATGGTCCGGCACCTACACCGGAAACGGCGCAAACTATAATAACATCACCGATTCCGGCACCTACTATCTTGGGTCCGACGGCTTCGTCTATTTTGTGCCGAACAATTACTTCGTCGAAACTGTCACTTCGGCCACAGCCAACTCTGCGCCAACCTACACGCCCAACGCGCCCGGCCCGGTCGATGGCACCGGCGGCAACGATGTTATCGACGGGCGTTTTGAAGACACTCAGGGCGATGAGATCAACGACACCGGCCAGACGATCAACGCAGGCGGTGGCAATGACACCGTCGTTGCGGGCGCGGGCGATGACACGATCAATGGTGGCACCGGCGCAGATAGCATCTACGCCGGTAGCGGGTCTGACACGATCTCGGGCGGCGGCGGCAATGATGTGATTCATGCCGACAACGCCTCCGTCAGCGCCACCAGCGAAACGCTCAGCTGGACGACCCACGCAGGTGACGGCATCGACGTTAGCGGCGGCTTCACCCAGAACACCGGCACAATGAACGTGACCGTCGGCATCACGGATGATGGCGGGTTGAACAACGCCGAGGTATCGAGCGACACCCAGTATGTCGACACCGGCGCCGGCGAGACCTTCGCTACCAATTCGTCGCTCTATCTCGGTGGCAGTGGCAGCAACACAAGCGGCTTTGCCAACACCGCGACTGTTACGCTCGATTTCGATCCGGTTGCCGGGTCCGGCATGGCCAATGAGGTGGGCGATGTCACCTTCCGGATCAACGATATCGACCAGGGCGGCTGGGACGACCTCGTCACCGTTGTCGCCTATGATGCTGACGGCAACGAAGTGCCCGTCACGTTTCAGATCGACGGCGACGAAACCATGTACGACGCCGACACGATCAACGGCGCAGGCAGCGATGCCCCTGGAGGGGCAGGCGGTTCGGTCCTTATCACGGTAGAGGGGCCGGTCGCTCAGGTTGTCGTGTCTTACCAGAACGGCGGTGGTCAGGGGCAGGCGCTCTGGATCACTGATGTTGAGTTCACCACCATCCCCGACGACACCGCAGGCGATGATTCCGTCACCGGCGGCGCTGGCGATGACGAAATCTATGGCTACGGCGGCGATGACACCCTCGATGGCGGCAGCGACGATGACACCATCGACGGCGGCACGGGCGATGATGATATCTCCGGCGGCACGGGCGACGATATTCTGACAGGCGGGGCAGGGGATGACAGTTTCATCCTCGAGAACGACTTCGGCAACGACACCATCACCGGCGGCGAAACCGGCGAAACCTTTGGCGACGAGATCGACGCCACGGCCGTGACCGACGACCTCACAGTCACCTTCTCTGATCCGGAGGGCGGGACCATCAGCGATGGCACCGCCACCGCCACCTTCGGCGAGATCGAGAACGTGCGCCTCGGCTCTGGTGACGACAGCGTCACCGGCTCCACCGGCAACGACTACATCGAAACCGGGGCAGGGGCAGACACTGTCGAGATGGGCGCGGGCGATGATACCGTGGACCTCGGCGCAGCCGATGGCGCGGTGGATACCGTGGTGATGGGCGATGGCGACGGTGCCGATACCGTCTTCGAGTTCGAGGCCCCCACGCCCAACGGCGACGGCACCTTCACCGGCGCCGACCAGATCGACGTGAGCAACATGCAAGACGCGGGCGGCGACCCGGTTTCGGTGCATGATGTGGTTGTCACCGATGATGGCTTCGGCTCGGCCGTTCTGACCTTCCCCAATGGCGAGAGCCTGACGCTGGTGGGCGTGAGTGCCACCGACGCGGCCGATCCCAACTGGCTGATCGCGGCGGGCATCCCCGGTGACGGCATCGTCAGCGGCACCGCAGGCGATGATGTGATCGACACCGCCTATGCCGGCGATCCCCATGGCGACATGGTCGACAATGGCGATGCGATCCTCCCCGGCGAGGCGGCGAACGACGATATCATCGAAGCCGGCGCAGGCGATGACACGATCTATGCCGGTCTGGGCGATGACGAGGTGTTCGGCGAGGCGGGTGACGATACTGTCATGCTCGAAGATGGCTTCGGTGCTGACACGATCGTCGGCGGCGAGACCGGCGAAACTGATGGCGACACCCTGAGCGCCGTGCAGGTGACGGGCGATCAAACCGTAACCTTCACCGGCGCTGAAGCCGGCACACTGAGCGATGGCACCGACACGGCCAGCTTCTCCGAGATCGAAAACGTGGCCACCGGCGCGGGCGACGATACCGTCACCGGCGACGCGGGCGACCAAACGGTCGATACCGGCGCAGGCGATGACACCATCGCCCTCGGCACCGGCGCAGATACCATCAATGCTGGCAGCGGCGACGATGTGATCACGCTGGGCGAGGCCTTCGGCAACGATACCATCACCGGCGGCGAAGGCGGCGAAACCACAGGCGACCTGCTCGATGCGGGCGGCATGACCTCTGGCGTCGACGTCACCTTCACCGGCGACGAAAGCGGCACCGTGACCCAGGGCGCGAATGCGGCAGATTTCTCCGAAATCGAGCGCATTGCGACCGGCAGCGGCAACGATACCATCGACGCAAGCACCACCACCTCGGGCGTCAACCTCGACACCGGGGCAGGGGATGACGGCGTTATCGGCGGCTCCGGCGATGACGTGGTTGTCACCGGCGAAGGCAACGACAGCCTGCAACTCTCCGATGGCTTCGGCAATGACAGCTTTACCGCCGGAGAAGATGCTGGCGGAGGTGATACCGATGCGCTCTGGGCCGCAGATGTCACCAATGATCTGACGGTCGATATGTCCGGCGCGCCAGAGAGCGGTACGCTGACCGACGGCACCAACACCGTGACCTTCTCCGAAGTCGAGGTGGTCGTGACCGGCTCTGGCGATGATACCGTCACCGGCTCTTCGGGCGACGATATGTTCGCCACCAGTACCGGTGCGGACACCATCGAGGCAGGCGCGGGCGACGACGAGATCGACCTTGGCGATGGCACCGGGCAGGGTGACGGCGACGTTGATACCCTTGTGATGGGCGATGGCGACGGCTCCGATACCGTGCACTACTTCGACGCCCCCACATCCAACGGTGACGGCACCTATAACGGCACCGACCAGCTTGATGTGAGCGGCATGACCGACGCGGGCGGCGATCCGGTGTCTGTCCACGATGTGACCGTCACCGATGACGGCTCCGGCAACGCGGTGCTGAGCTTCCCGGGCGGCGAAAGCGTCACCCTTGTCGGGGTGGATCCGGTGGAAGCCGGCGATCCGATGTGGCTGATCGCAGCGGGCATTCCGGGCGATGGCATCGTGTCCGGCACCGCAGGCGACGATGTGATCGACGCCTCCTACGATGGCGATCCGCACGGCGACATGGTCGACGCAGGTGACGAGATTCTACCCGGCGAAGGCGTGGATGATGACATCATCGAAGCGGGCGCCGGAGATGACACCATCTATGGCGGCGCGGGCGCTGACGAGATCGACGCTGGCGCGGGCGATGATACCATTGTGCTCGAAGACGGCTTCGGCGCCGATGACATCCTTGGCGGCGAGGCGGGCGAAACCACGGGCGACACGCTCGATGCCACCGCCCTTACCGGCGACGCCACCGTAACCTTCACGGGCGCAGAAGCAGGCACCATCACCGATGGCACCGACACGGCCAGCTTCTCCGAGATCGAGCGGGTCGAAACCGGCGCGGGTGACGATGTGATCACCGGCACTGCCAACACTGCAGGATTCACCGCAGATGCAGGTGCAGGCAATGACGTGCTGGTGGGCGGTTCAGGCGCCGATATTCTGCTCGGCGGCGATGACGCCGATACCTTCATCGCGGGCAACGGCGACCACGTGGCAGGCGGTGAAGGCGGCGCGGATGCCGACGTGCTCGACCTCACAACAGCAGGCCCCACGCGGGTTCTCTACGACGAGAACGATCCCGAAAGCGGCACTGTCCAGTTCCTCGACGGGTTCGGCAACGTCACCGGCACCATGACCTTCTCCGAGATCGAGACGGTCAATTTCATCCCCTGCTTCACGCCGGGCACCCTGATTGCCACGCCCGATGGCCCGCGCCCGGTGGAAGACCTCGGCCCGGGCGACAGGGTGCTGACCCGTGACAACGGCGTCAAGCGCCTGCAATGGGTCGGCCAGCGCCTGCTCAACACCCACCACCTCGCCGCCAACCCGCGCCTTCAGCCGGTGCGGATCAAGGCCGGTGCCTTGGGCTATGGCCTGCCGGAGCGTGACATCATGGTCAGCCCACAGCACAAGATGCTGATCTCCGACGCCCGCGCCGAAATGCTCTTTGGCGAGCATGAGGTGCTGGTTTCGGCCGTCCATCTGGTCGGGCTGCCCGGGATTGAACAGGTGACGGTGGATGAGGTGGTTTACGTCCACATTATGTTCGACGCCCATGAAATCGTCATGGCCGAAGGCGCATGGACCGAAAGCTACCAGCCGGGTGCCCATGTCATGGGTGAGATGGATGACCCACAGCGCGAGGAAATCTTCGAGATCTTCCCCGAACTGCGTGAAGATGCAAATGCCGTCGTCACCGCCCGGATGTCGCTGAAAAAGCGCGAAGTGGCCGCGCTCCTCTACTAACCGGGCGGCTCTCGGCCCGCCCGGGCCTGCCTGCGCTCACTCGGCGCAGGCAAACACCCCTTCCGAAAACCGCAAAACCTGCGGCCAGGGGCACAGCATACGCTCGCCGCCCGCATTCTCGCCGGCCTCCACGTTTCCGGCCCGAAATGTGGTTGGCACGGCCTGCGGCGGCGTATCGCCTTCCACCCAAGCCATCAGCGCCCCCAGCAGATCGGCGCTGTCGGCAGCGTTGCCTCCGCGTCCGTGAGGCATGCCGGGGATCGCGTAGAACCGCGCAAAGGCACTGGCCCCGGGCGTGTTTGCGGTCAGCTTCTCAAACCAGGTGGCGGTGTCGTTGAACGAAAACACCGGGTCAGCCGTGCCGTGAAAGACAACCAGCTTGCCGCCCGCCGCTTCCAGCCCTTCAAGCGTCGGGTTGCTAGCGCCCGGCGGGCTCATCACCTGCATCGGGCTTTCGGGGAAGGCCTCGGTCACCGCATCCACCTTGGCGGCTTCGCTGTCAAAATCATAGCCCATCAGGTAGGCCTCCAGCGCTTCGGGGCTGCCCTCCACCATCGTTGGCGGGGTGGAGTACACATGCGCAAGGCTGCCCGCGCCCATCACCGCAATGATCGGCCGCATGCCCCAAGGCGGCACCGTGCTTTCAATCTTCCAGAACCGCCAGTTGCCCGAAGCAATGCCGGGATCCCACGGCCAATCGCTGTACAGCGCCGTGCCAGCCCCGTCCGTCGGCCCCGCGTGCATTGCCTCCAGTGCCGCCACCTTCTCGGCGCTCAGGCAGGCGGAGTTCTGGCCCGTTTTGCATACCATATCGGCGGGGTTGAAGGCCTGCTGGCACCCCGCCGTATCGGCCACCACGCCATCTTCCAGCCCATCGAGCCCGTCGCAGGCCGTGTTGATCTTCTCGGCCACCAGCCCCAGTTCCGCCGGGCTGAAGCTCTCGGCCAATGTCGGCGCGACCGAGCGTAGCTGCTGCACATCCCACGCATGTTGAATCGCCGCGCGGGGCAGGCGGAAGCCGGGGTAGCCAGCCAGCAGCCCGTCAAAGGCCTCCGGCATCCGCTCAGCGGCCACCATCGCATGACGCCCGCCATTGGAGGTTCCGTACCCGTAAACATAGGCGGGCACCGTGCCGTAGTGCGCTTCGGTCAGTGCCAGGGCAACCGGGTGTAGCTTGGCCACGGCCCCATAGCCGTAGTCGCGCCGCGCCTCAAAATCGAGGCCAAAGAGGTTGCCGCCTACAAGCCCGGCCTCGGGGTTGGCCTTGCCATCATGGCCCGCGTCCGAGCTGACAACGGCAAACCCCCGCTCCAAGGCAGGCACGCCCACGCCGGTGCCTGCGCCGGTTGCAGGCTTTACCTCACCATCATTGCCGCCGTTGAACTGGTGCAGAAAGCGCCCCTCCCAAGCCGCTGGCAAGCGCAGCTCGAAGCGCAGCGCATAGGGTCTGCCGTCCGCGCCGATGCGTTCAGCCATTGTGCCGCGCAGCAGGCATTGCGCCACCATCGAATGGTCATCGCCCTCGGGCAGCGCGATGGCTTCGGTGATCGTCACCCCTGCGGGCGCGGTTCCGGCCATATCGGCGCAGTCCGTGGCCGCCACGGCGGTGCCGGGCATCAGAATGGCGAGGGCGCAGGCGGCCCCTGCGCGGCGTGGGGCAAGTCTCATGGCAATCTCTCCTCCTGGTTGTATCTTAGCGCCCGCGCCGGGCCTTGTCAGCGCGAATTCGGGCCTCACCGGGAGAGAAGATGCTTAGCTCTTCCCCCGGTGCGGCTTGCCCGTGGATTTGCCCGTGGGTTTGCCGCCCGGCTTCCCGAAAGACTTGCCACCGGGTTTGCCAAACGGCTTGCCACCCGGCTTTCCGGGGCCTTTGCCGGAGCGGCGCGGAGGCCCGTCGGGGCCTTTGCCAAACTCGGCGCGGCCCTCAGCGCGCGCCTTGTTCTTCTTGCTCGAAGGTTTGCCCTTGGGCGGCGGCGGCCCTTTTCGCCCGGGCTTCATCGAGGCCGAGGGGTTTGCCGCACCGGGGCGATGACGAGTCGATTCCGCCGCGCCGGCTTTGGCTCGGGGCTTGCGTTCCTTTTGGCGCGGCACATGCGGGGCCTCCGGCTCCGGCGTAGGAGCTGGCGACACGAGCGCCTGAGGCGCTGCCTTGGCCTCGCTCTGTGGGCGAGGGGCGCGCGGTGGGCGGGCGGGCTTCTCCTGGCGCGCAGGCTTGTCGCCGCGCGGGGCAGGGCGGCGAGCAGGCGGACGGTCAAGCCCCTCGGGCGGGCGATCAAGCTGGCGCACCTCGGCCCCCTCAACCTTCCGCTCCTTGCCCAGATGATCCAGAAAGCCCTTGAGGCTCGGCTGCCGGATCTCGATGAAGCTTTCGTCGCCCGCGATGCGGATCGCACCGATGTCGCCCTTGGTCAGCCCACCGGCCTTGCAGAGCATCGGCAAAAGGCGGCGCGGCTCGGCCTGCTGATTGCGCCCAAGCGCAATGCTCACCCATGCGGAGGGGCCAAATTCGACGCGCGGCTTCGGAGCCGGGTCTTCGCCCGAAAGCTCCTCTGGCGCGGAATGCTGGGTGGCATGCAGGCGCATGTAGGCCGCAGCGATCTGTTCAGGCGAGAAACGGGCCACCAGTTCGGCCACAGGCGCGGCCTCGCTGTCCGATACCGGCTCCTGCCAATCGGGGCTTTCCAGCATCCGCTCCCAGTCGCGCGCGGCCACAGCCTCGGCAGAGGGCGGCTCGGCCCAGCGTGCGGTGAGCTTGGCAGCCCCAAGCACCCGCAGCGCCTTCTTGCGCACGCGGGGTGTGACGATTAGTGCCGAGGTGCCCTTGCGCCCGGCGCGGCCTGTGCGCCCGGAGCGATGAAGCAGGGTTTCATGGCTGCCGGGAAGCTCGGCATGCACCACAAGGTCCAGATTGGGCAGGTCGATGCCACGCGCCGCAACGTCGGTGGCCACGCACACACGTGCACGGCCGTCACGCATGGCTTGCAGGGCATTTGTGCGCTCCTGTTGCGACAACTCGCCAGACAGCGCCACCACACGGAAGCCCCGGTTGGAAAGCCGCGACGTAAGCCGCGAAACCGTCGCGCGGGTGTTGCAGAAGACAATCGCGTTCGGGGCCTCGTGATAGCGCAGCAGGTTGATCACCGCGTTCTCATGGTCGCGCTCGGCGACGGCCATAGCGAGATAGTCGATATCGGCGTGTTGCGAGGTCTCGGCGCGGCTCTCCACCCGAACAGCATCGCGCTGATAGCCCTTGGCGAGCGCCGCGATAGAAGCCGGAACGGTGGCCGAAAACAGCAGCGTCTGGCGCTCTTCTGGCGCTTGGGAGAGGATGAATTCAAGATCTTCGCGAAAGCCCAGATCAAGCATTTCGTCGGCCTCATCCAGCACCACCGCACGCAGCGACGAAAGGTCGACCGAGCCACGCTCGATATGGTCGCGCAGGCGGCCCGGGGTGGCGACGACGATATGCGTTCCACGCGCCAGAGCGCGGCGCTCATCGCGATAGTCCATCCCGCCCACGGTCGAGGCCAACACAGCGCCAGTGCGGGCATAGAGCCACGCCAACTCGCGTTTCACCTGCATCGCCAGCTCGCGGGTGGGGGCGATGACAAGGCCAAGCGGGGCGGCGGCCTCCTCAAAGGTCTCCGCCTCACCCAGAAGGCGCGGGGCGATGGCAATCCCGAAGCCCAGCGTCTTGCCAGAGCCGGTCTGCGCCGAAACCAACAGGTCACGGCCTTCATGCTCGGCAGCGCCAACGGCCTCCTGCACGGGGGTCAATTGGGTATAGCCACGGTCTGCGATGGCGTCGGCGAGAGCTTGTTTCAAGGTGATTGTCCGGGGAGAGAGGGCGTAAGCCGCGCTCTCTACAGGCTGGCACGCGCTTTGTATAGCACGAAGACGCCGCACACCCCCGCGGGGGTGCACAGCCCGTGCCTTATCGCGGCCTCAAGAGCAGGATCAGGGAATGATCCGGTTGTATTTGGAGCCTTCCAGCGTCGCGCCCAGGATCAGCCCGGCTTGGCCAAAGACCACGGCGATAACCGGTGCCAGCGCGGTGAGCGTCTCGGCAGAGAGGTTGCCAGCATTGTCGTTCAACGCATATTCGGCATCCGCGCCCACCGACCAGCCGGTCGAGGTGCGAAACTCGCGCAGCGCCGCCGGGGTCATGAAAAACAGCGCATGGGCATATTGCTGTGCCCCGATCTGCAAGCCGAAGTTGGCCTGAATCGCGTTGTAGTAATCGACCGTCACATTATCGATCCGCAGCGCCCCGCGCCCGTAGCTGCCACCCACGCCAAAGCCCGCCTTGGTGACCAGCGGCATATAGAGCACGCCCGCCGCCTTCTGCTCGAGTTCGGCCGTGCCGGGGTAGCGCGAGAACAGGTAGTTCCGCGTGCTGTTCACCCGCGCGTCGATCTTCGCGCCATTGTTGGTGCCCACGCCATTGCCGCAGGCCGAAAGCGCGGTGGTCGCACCAAGCCCTGCAAGAAATACACGTCGATTGGGGAATTTGCTCATGGTATCCGCCTGTCCTTAAGCCTCACCCGGCTGTTTTCGCCGGTTTTGTCTATCTATAGGGGCGTCAGACAGGCTTGTCACCACAAGTTGAGGTGATATGGGCGGATTTTGGCCGCGCTGCGCTTCATCCGGTTTGTTTTGCGGTTACATTCGCCTCAGCGTCAGCAAACGAGGTTGAGATAGTCTTTTCCATCGGTGCCTCTGTCAGTAACTTTGTGCGCTTCTTCGCCATCCACCAGAGTGTCAATACAATCGCGAAGTCTTGAGACGGAGTCATGTTTGTTCCGGCAGAGCTGAGCGGCGCGGCCAATCTTTATTGCTTTCGAAGAGTACTCCTGCAGGTCTTTGTCGGGAACCTTTTCACCGCTTTGGTACGCCCAACTCTGCGAGGCGTATAGCCCAGCGACGGTGGCGCAGTTTGCGATGCGCGCATCAATGCGATCTCTGTAAGTTTGTTTGGTAGCAGTGTTCCAAGATACACCCAGTGCGATCACCGCGACAACGACAGAGGCCAAGGAAAGCAAGGTTTGACCGCTTCCGCCCTTCCATCGGGCAAGTCTCTTCACTCGATACCACAAAACCCCAACTCCAGTGCTTGGTCGCGAATAGCTCAACCATAGCGCGAACGTGTCGCAGACTCACCCCGCCTTCAGCCGCCTTGCCATCCGAGGCGCGAAATAGGTCAGCACCCCCATGCACCCTGCGCGTTTGAAGGCCATCAGGCTCTCCACCATCACCTTCTCGCCGTCGATCCAACCGTTCGCCGCCGCCGCCTCGATCATCGCGTATTCACCGCTCACCTGATAGGCGAACGTGGGCGCGCCGAATGTCTCACGGACGCGGTGGATGATGTCGAGATAGGGCAGGCCGGGCTTGACCATCACCATATCGGCCCCTTCGGCGAGGTCGCGCTGCACCAGCCGCAGGGCCTCGTCACTGTTGGCCGGGTCCATCTGGTAGGTATTCTTGTCGCCCGTGAGCGCTGCCGAGGCCCCCACCGCATCGCGGAACGGCCCGTAGAAGGCAGAGGCATATTTTGCCGCGTAGCTGAGGATAGAGACCTTGCTGTACCCGGCCTTCTCCAGCGCCGAACGGATCGCGCCGATCCGGCCATCCATCATGTCTGACGGGCCCAGAATGTCGGCCCCAGCCTCGGCCTGCGCCAGCGCCATCTTCACCAGCGCCTCCACAGTATCATCGTTGACGATCTCGCCCTCCACCACAAAGCCGTCATGGCCGTTGATGTTGTAGGGGTCGAGCGCGATGTCGGTCATCACCGCAACCTCGGGCGCAGCCGCCTTGATTGCGCGGATCGCCCGGTTGGTCAGGTTCTCGGGATCCCACGCCATGGCGCAGTCTTCCGTCCGCGCCTCCGCGCCGGTGTAGGGAAAGAGGCAGATCGCCGGAATACCAAGGCTCGCAGCCTCCTGCGCCGCCTCGGCCACCAGATCCACCGTCAGCCGCTCCACGCCCGGCATCGAGGGCACCGCAGTGCGCTCGCCCTCGCCATCGCGCAGGAACACCGGCCAGATCAGATCATCGACGGTCACTGCAGTTTCGCGCACCAATCCCCGCATGGCAGGGCTCGTTCGGGTGCGCCGCAGACGTGCAGCAGGGTAGGGGGCGACGGTAGGACGCATGGGATTGCCTCGTTTTTCAGCCACACAAGCGGGTGCCATGGATTTTGCGCCGCGACAAGGCTTCCATTCCCGGCAAAGCTGGCTAGATTGCGCCAACTTCGACAACAGGTCACAACAGGCCGAAGGGGCAGAAACAGGTGCTGGACTGGTACGAAACCGTATTCGAGCTGATCGACATGCGGTCGTTTTCCAACCTGTGGTATTGGATTGCGCTGGCGGTGATGTGGTCCACCTCCTCGCATTTCGTCCTCGGCGTGCCGTGGGATCTGGTGCAGAGGGCCAAGCGCAATGGCGGCGATGCCGAGGCTGATCTGCATGACATGGTCCGCGTCAACGTAAACCGCATTCTCTACATCGCAGATCAGGCCGGGCTCTGGCTGATCGCCATCACCTTTTTCACCCTGTCCTCACTGGCCATCATCGGCTTCTGGTATGCGTCGGAGTTCAGCCAAGCGGTGTTCCTGATGGCTGCGCCCATGAGCCTCGTGCTGGGCCTTGGCGTGCGCTGCGCCCGCGGGATTCGCGCCGCCGATGGCGAGGGCCTCTATGACAGGATGCACCGGCAACGCTTCATCACCCAAGTGATCGGCGTGTTGTCGATTTTCGTCACCGCGCTCTGGGGCATGGCCCAGAACATGTCGATCGGCGCTATCTGAAGGTATTGGCGCCGGAGCCTGCCTGCGCCGCGCTTAGCTCTCTTCGCGCTCGAAGAAAGCCCGCACCTTCGGCCCGATCCACGCCCATAGAGAGGGCGCCCCACGCTCCATCGTCGGCCGCAACCGGGCCTCCACGCGGGCATAATCCACACCGTATGGCGTCCAGCTGGCCCCGCCATTGGCGAGGTTGAGCAGCGGAGGCTGAAATCGGTCGAGCGCCTTGGCAAACCGCGCATCCGGCGTTTCTGCGGCTTCAAACTCGTCCCAAAGCGCGCGCAGCTCCGCGCCCTGATCGCCCGGCAGCATCCCGAAGACCCGGTCCGCCGCCTTGCGCTCTGCCGCCTCAATCGCCTCCTGGTCCAGACCGGCCTCAAAGATCGGCGCATCACCCGCGTCGATCTCCACAAGGTCATGGATCAGTGCCATCCGGATCACCCGGTCAATCTGCACCCCCTCCGGCGCTTCACGCTCCAGCACCAGCGCCGCCAGCGCAAGATGCCAGCTGTGCTCGCCGGAGTTCTCGTAGCGCGTCCCATCCGCCAGCTTCGAGGCCCGCTCGACCGAGCGCAGCTTGCACGCCTCGGTCAGAAAGGCCGCCTGCCGGTCAAGATCAGCGCTCAATGGCCATCATCCAAAAGCTGCGGCCCGGTGTCCTTGGCCAGAAATCCCTGCTTGATCTGCTCATCCAAAAACTGCCGCGCCCGCCGCTCTGCAAGGCGCACCCGGATCGAGGTCATGAATGTCTCTTCCATCGTGGTCGAGGAGGTGCCCAGTTTCTTGGCTACGGCCCGAATAACCTCGTCCTCGTCGCCCAGCTTGGCCGCGTGGGCGATGGTGTCTTTCGCCAGATTGTCTGCAAGGTCTTCCAAAACGCCCATGGCTGCTCTCCCGGCTGTTTGTGATGGCCGTATTTGCTTGGAAAGCGCCGCCAAGTGCAACCCCTGCACCACGCCCCTCGCGCCGGCATGGCAACCGCCCATTCCGGGTGCAAAAAGTAGTGACGCTGCGTCACTTTGGGCGGCGGCGGGGATGGTCCTGCCCCCGGCACGGCCCTGCCAGAGTTCGGTCGCATTTCTGAGGCTAAAGTGCCGCTGTTCGTACAGTACAAGCGGCAAGGGCTCTCTCTGGTCGCATCGGGAGGAGTGCGCAAAATGAATGCCCATGTGGTCGTCGCGGCCTGTTTCGCGCTATGTTGCGCTGCCATCTCTCTCAGCCTCGGAGTGGCCGAGATCATCCTTCTGCGCACGATGGATCAGGGCCTGCCCGCTGCCGGGCTGATGGCCGCAGGCGTGGCCGGATATGTCGCCGGGCAAACCTATGCAGGCCGCATCGGGCAGGGCCCGGCAGGCCTCGCGCTTCTGGGGCATCTGGGGGTCATGGCCGCTGTGCTCTTCGCGCTGGCGATCTGGCAGCCCATGCTCTTCACCGGGCTCTTCGGGGAAGCCGCGCCAGTGCCCTTGCTTCAGACCTTGCCGGCGCAACTCACCTACGGCCTCACCCTCGCTGCGCTCTGCCTCGCGCTCGCAACCTTCCGCTCCGGCGCGCGCCACGCGCTTGAGCGTGATATTCAGGCGGGCACGCGGCCCACCTGACATTCGGTTGCTTCAGCGGCTGGTCTCTGTCAGGCGACGACGCACATAGCCGTCAACCTCGCCCAGCATCTCATCCATATACGGGTCTTCAAAGAAGTGCCCGGCACCCTCAATCTCGGTGTGGGTGATGGTGATGCCCTTCTGCTCGTGCAGCTTTTCGACCAGCGTATGGGTGTCCTTAGGCGGCGCCACGCGGTCGGCGGTGCCGTTCAGGATCAGGCCCGAGCTGGGGCAGGGCGCAAGGAACGAGAAGTCATACATATTGGCAGGCGGGCTGACGCTGATGAACCCGGTGATTTCGGGCCGCCGCATCAGCAGCTGCATGCCGATCCACGCGCCAAAGGAAAAGCCTGCAACCCAGCAATGCTTGGCGTTGGTGTTCATCGACTGCAGGTAATCCAGCGCCGAGGCGGCATCGGAAAGCTCGCCAATCCCCTGATCATACTCCCCCTGAGAGCGCCCCACACCGCGAAAGTTGAAGCGCAGCACTGTGAAGCCCATCTTGTGGAAGGTGTAATGCAGGTTGTAGACGACCCGGTTGTTCATCGTCCCGCCAAACTGCGGATGTGGGTGCAGGATGATGGCGATGGGGGCATCTTTTACCGGCTGTGGATGATACCGGCCTTCGAGCCGACCCTCCGGGCCGGGGAAAATCACTTCGGGCATACCTGACCTTTTTTGTCCTCTTTTATGCCCGGGGGCGGTTGACGCTTTCGCGGGCTCAATCTAGAATTATTCTAAATCGGCGCGAACCCACCCGGACGGGTGCGATGGAGGTAATTGCCAAAGCCTTCCTCGTCAATGCAATTTGGCCTTTCAGTGGCCCTCAGCCAAAAGGATCGGAACTTTGAAGCTTTCGACCAAAGGACGCTATGCGATGGTTGCGCTCGCAGATCTGGCCATGGCGCAGGCCGGGCCGGAAGGGGGCGGGCTGGTCTCGCTCGCCGAAATCTCCAAACGGCAGAACATCTCGCTCTCCTATCTAGAGCAGCTTTTCGTCAAGCTCCGCCAAGCCGGGCTGGTCGAAAGCGTGCGCGGGCCGGGCGGCGGCTATCGCCTCGCGCTTAAACCGGCAGAGATCCGCGTGTCCGAGGTGCTGGAAGCGGTGGATGAAACCGTCAGCGCGTTGCACACCGGGGCAGGGGCCAAGGGCGCCGTTTCGGGCTCCAAGGCGCAAAGCCTCGTGAACCGGCTGTGGGAGGGGCTCTCGGCCCATGTCTACGTTTACCTGCACCAGGCCACGCTTGAGTCGGTGATCCAAAAGCCCATGGCCACATGCCCGGCCGTGCCCGATTTCTTTCTGGTGGTCGATGAGGAACAGGCGGAGGCCGAAGCGTGAGTTCTGTGCCCCGCCAAGGCAAGTTCACCGCTAATGTGGCCACCCCGTTGGTAACCGGGGCTGCGCCCTTCGTGCGGCGTTTTTCTGACACCGCTGACACCGTCGGCATGGATGAGGGCTTGTCGCTGCAATACCTCCACCGCCGGGTGGCCGAGGGGGTGAACGCGCGGCGGCGGTCGTCCGGGCTGTTCGGGCGGCTCTACAATGCGATGACCGGGTCCAATCCTGCACAGGTCGAGTTGAGCGGCGCAGTGCTGCTGACGGTAATGCGCGTATTGGGGCATGAACGCCCCGAAGGCGTGGTTGCGGCCAGTCGGCTCTCCTTGCCGCTGGAGGCCGCCGAGCGTCTGTTGGCCGATTATACTGCCGCGGTGAAAAGCCGGGGGCTCGTGGCATGAGCCGAACCTACCTCGATTACAACGCCACCGCCCCGCTTCTGCCGGAGGCCCGCGCCGCGATGCTTCAGGCCATGGAGATTGCGGGCAACCCCTCTTCCGTCCACGCCGAAGGCCGGGCCGCCAAGGCTGCGGTCGAGCGGGCGCGCGCACAGGTGGCGGCGGGCGTTGGCTGTAAGCCGCAGGAGGTTGTTTTTACCGGTGGCGCGACCGAGGCCGCACAGGTTTTGGCCGGTGGCGCGGTGGTGGAGCCCACCGCCCATGATGCGCTCTGGGCCCACAACGCGCCCGAGGGCCGGGTCTACGCAATGGGGCTGGCCAACAGCGAAACCGGGGTGATCTCGGAAGTGCCACAGGAGCGCCCCTGCGAGTTGCTGCTGCTCGACGTAACCCAGGCCGTGGGCCGCATCCCCTTCGCCTTCGGATGGTCGGGCGCCGATCTGGCGATCCTCTCGGCCCACAAGCTGGGCGGCCCCAAGGGCGTGGGCGCTCTGATCGTCCGTGAAGGGCTCGACATTGCACCGCTGCTCAAGGGGGGCGGGCAGGAAATGGGCCGCCGCTCCGGCACCGAAAACGTGATTGGAATCGCGGGCTTCGGGGCTGCGGTTGAAGCGGCGCAAAAGCGGCTTGAGGCGGGCGATTGGGCGCGCGTCGCGCAGGTCCGCGACAAATTGGAAGCGATGGTGGAAGAGGCCGCACCGGAAGCCATATTCGTAGGGCAAGAGGCCAGTGACGGCCCGGGGCGCCTGCCCAACACTGCCTGTTTCGCCCTGCCGGGCTGGAAGGGCGAAACCCAGGTGATGTCGATGGACCTCGCCGGTTTTGCCATCTCCGCCGGCTCCGCCTGCTCCTCGGGCAAGGTGAAGGAAAGCCGGGTGCTCCGCGCGATGGGGTTCGATGAGGCCATTGCCCGCTCCGCCATCCGGGTCTCGCTGGGGCCGGACACCACTGAAGAAGATATCGCCCGCTTTGCCGAAAGCTGGGCCGCCGCACACAGAAAACACCAGGCGCGGGTTGCGTGAAGAACGCACCCCAAGCCGTTGAAAGGAAAGACGATGAACGATCTTGACGTGAAAGAAGGCGTGGACGCCGAAACCGTGGAAGCCGTGAAGGCCATGGGGGCCTATAAATACGGCTGGAACACTGACATCGAGATGGATTTCGCCCCGATGGGGCTGAACGAGGAGATCGTCCGCCTGATCTCCGCCAACAACGGCGAGCCCGAGTGGATGACCGATTGGCGGCTGCAGGCCTACCGCCGCTGGCTGCAAATGGAAGAGCCCGACTGGGCCATGGTCGACTACCCCGAGATCAACTTCCAAAACCAGTATTACTACGCCAAACCTGCCTCGATGAAGGAAAAGCCCAAGTCGCTCGACGAGGTCGATCCGGCGCTGCTGGCCACCTACGAAAAGCTCGGTATCCCACTGAAAGAACAGATGATTCTGGCGGGCGTCGAGGGGGCCGATGAGGCGCCGGCAGAGGGCCGCAAGGTCGCCGTCGATGCGGTGTTCGATAGCGTCAGCGTGGGCACCACCTTCAAGGCCGAACTCGCCAGCAAGGGCGTGATCTTCTGCTCCATCTCCGAGGCCATCAAAGAGCACCCGGAGCTGGTCAAAAAGTATCTGGGCAGCGTCGTGCCGCAGGGCGATAACTTCTACGCCTGCCTCAACAGCGCCGTGTTCTCCGACGGTTCCTTCGTCTACGTCCCCCCCGGCGTGCGCTGCCCGATGGAGCTTTCCACCTACTTCCGCATCAACGCCGAAAACACCGGCCAGTTCGAGCGCACGCTCATCATCTGCGACAGCAACGCCTACGTCAGCTACCTAGAAGGCTGCACCGCGCCCCAGCGCGACACCTCGCAGCTGCACGCCGCCGTGGTTGAGATCGTGGTGATGGACGACGCCGAGGTGAAGTATTCCACCGTACAAAACTGGTTCCCCGGCGACGAGAACGGCAAGGGCGGCATCTACAACTTCGTCACCAAGCGCGCCGACTGTCGCGGCGACCGCGCCAAGGTGATGTGGACCCAGGTCGAAACCGGCTCCTCGGTGACGTGGAAGTACCCCAGCTGCATCCTGCGCGGCGATGAAAGCCAGGGCGAGTTCTACTCCATCGCCATCACCAACAACTACCAGCAGGCCGATACCGGCACCAAGATGGTCCACCTCGGCAAGAACACCCGCAGCCGGATCGTCTCCAAGGGCATCTCGGCGGGGAAGGCCCAGAACACCTATCGCGGCCTCGTTTCGATGCACCCCAAGGCCAAGGAGAGCCGCAACTATACCCAGTGCGACAGCCTCCTTATCGGCTCCGACTGCGGCGCCCACACCGTGCCCTACATCGAGGTCAAAAATAACAGCAGCCGCGTTGAGCACGAGGCCACCACATCGAAGGTGGACGACGACCAGCTCTTCTATTGCCGCCAGCGCGGCATGGACGAAGAGGAGGCCGTCGCCCTCGTGGTCAACGGCTTCTGCAAGGAGGTGCTTCAAGCCCTGCCGATGGAATTCGCCATGGAAGCTCAGCAGCTTGTCGCGATCTCGCTGGAAGGGTCGGTGGGGTAGTTTGAGGCCTGCATGATGTCCAGTTTTCTGTCCCGTTTTATCCGTAGATGGCGCGGTTTGCCGCCTGTCGCGGTGCATCCGTCCATCGTGGCGGCGGAGAACATGTTTGTGGCCGACTCTGCCGACGCCTACCTAGATTGGGCCGCCATATTCATGGCGGGCCCCATGCATGACCTGCCGCGCCCAGACGTGCCTCTCGCCGACACCTTGGACGAGGAAATCATACTGGGGTGGGACGAAGACGCGCTGGCGCATCTCGATTCCTATCTTCTGAAGGTCCATCTGAAGTGTGCGGATAAGACCGACGACGAAAGCCTGCGCCAACTGCGCAACCTCATCGCCTATGCCGGCAGCTATGTCGGGCAATGTTTCATAGAAAACATCGCTGGCTGCCGCTGGCTTCTCCCGCATGAAATCATGGAGAGGGACAAAGACGGTGTCTTGGCGGCAGGCGGTGATGTAGACGCCCAGCTGACGGGCGCCATCTATCATGACGAAACCGATGTGATGGTCTTTCCCTTCGCGAAAATCGTGAAGTTTCTGATGAATGGGGCAGAGGACAAAACCCTCGCGTTCTTCCGGGTCTTCGCAGAACAGATGGGTGGGACGGACTTTGAGCGCCTTGTGACAGAAGATGGATGAGGCGCACCGGCATGACCTCCCCTGAGCCAAGGAGATGTAAATGATCACCACCACCACCCCCTCCGTCGAGGGCAAGTCCATCACCGGCTACAAGGGCATCGTCACCGGCGAGGCCATCCTTGGGGCCAATATCTTCCGCGATCTCTTCGCTGGCATCCGCGACATCGTCGGCGGGCGTTCGGCGGCCTATGAGCAGGAGCTCGGCAAGGCCCGGATGACCGCCCTGCGCGAGATGGAAGAGCGCGCCGCCGAGCTTGGCGCAACTGCGGTGGTCGGCGTCGATCTCGACTACGAGGTCATCAACAACATGCTGATGGTCTCGGCCTCCGGCACCGCTGTCACCCTCTCATAAACAAGGCAACCCCATGCTCCCCTCCGCCTCCAACAGCCCCCGCTTGCGGCTCGACCCGCTGGCATCGGCGCGCATCCCCCGGGATGCCGCGGGCGGAGCCGTGCTGGCGGCAAATCCGGCGGTGGCCCGCGTCTCGAAATTGGGGCAAGAGGGCCGAAATGTGTCGCTCATAGGGTCGCCTCGTCCTCGTTACGTGACGTCCAAACCAAAATCCCGCCCCAATCGATTGGTAAACAGTTCGTTAACGCAAGAGTTGAACATCGAGGCACCCAGGGGTCGTGGCAAACACCGAAACCTTCCAGAACCGGATAAACCGGATCAACAAGGGCAAGCAGTGGGCGCCCGATGGGGTCGTGCACACGCCCGTGCAGGCACAGATCCGCAAGGGGCGTCACGGGCCGATCGCGCGGTTCTTTCACACGGTTTCGCTGCCCATGGCCTTCGGTATCGGTCTGATCGCCATGAGCATCGCCCGCTATGCCCGCCTTGCGGTCAGCGGTCTGCCCGAGGGGGGCAATGTGCTGACAGAAACGCTGCTGATAGATGCGGTTCTGGCGCTGGTCCTCAGTTTCGTTCTGGCCCAAATCGTGTCGATGCGCTCGATTCCGCAGGTCATCGTGTCCGCCCTCGGCGTCTCCGCCGGGGCAATGACGATGCATATGGCAGTGCATCGCGCGCCCGATCTCTTCATGCAGGTCTTCGGCCCGGCCTGGGTGAATGCGGTGGTCACCACGACCGACCCAAACATGGTGCTCTACGGGCACCTGCTGCAGCGGCTGCCGGTGTAACCGCAGCGCCCGGCCCGGCTGGCAACGGCCTTCCCAAATTCGCACCGGCTCACAAGCCGGCACTCACACACACCCGGCGCCCCTTGGGGCGGCCGGGCATCCGCATATGAAAAGGTAAGAAAATGTTGGAAATCAAAAACCTCCACGTCAAACTTGAAGAAGAGGACAAGCAGATCCTCAAGGGTGTCGACCTCACCGTCGAAACCGGCAAGGTGCACGCCATCATGGGCCCCAACGGCTCTGGCAAATCCACGCTCTCCTACGTGCTCGCAGGCCGTGAAGGCTATGAAGTCACCGAAGGCAGCGCGATCATGGAAGGCGCCAACCTTCTGGAACTCGAAACCGAAGAGCGCGCCGCCGAGGGTCTGTTCCTCGCCTTCCAATACCCGGTCGAAATTCCGGGCGTCAGCAACATGACCTTCCTGCGCACCGCCGTGAACGCGCAGCGGAAGGCGCGTGGCGAAGAAGAGATGAGCGCAACCGATTTCCTCAAGGAGGTGCGCGCGCAGGCCAAATCCCTCCAGATCGACGCCGACATGTTGAAGCGCCCGGTCAACATGGGCTTCTCCGGCGGCGAGAAAAAGCGCAACGAAATCCTGCAAATGGCCATGCTGGCTCCCAAGATGTGCATCTTGGACGAAACCGACTCCGGCCTTGATGTCGACGCCATGAAACTGGTGGCCGAAGGCGTGAACGCACTGCGCTCCGAGGGCCGCAGCTTCCTCGTCATCACCCACTACCAGCGCCTGCTGGATCACATCAAACCCGATGTGGTGCACATCATGGCCGATGGCCGTATCGTTAAAACCGGCGGCCCCGAGCTGGCGCTTGAGGTCGAAAACAACGGTTACGCCGACATTCTGGCGGAGATGGCCTGATGGCAGTGCAATCCCGAAAAGACATCATGGCCGCCGATCGCCGGGCACAGGCAGAGGCCCGTCTGGCCGCTACGCCCATGCCCGCCGCCGCCGGCTGGTCCGCCGCACCGCGCCAAGAGGCTCTGAGCCGCCTCATCGACCTCGGCCTGCCGCATCGGCGCGATGAGTATTGGAAGTTCACCAACCCGACCACGCTCAGCCAGCCCGAGCCGGTCGAGGCCGCCACTTTCGATCCGCAGGAAACCCTGATCTTCGGCGATGTCGACAGGCTGCACCTCACCTTCGTCGATGGTGTGTTTGATGCCGATGCCTCCGACAGCCTCGAAGGCGAGGGGATTGAAATCGCAAGGCTTTCCGAGGCCGAAGGTGCCGATATCCACTGGGCCCAAGGGCTCTATGGTGCGCTGGAGGCCCGTGGCCAAAACCCCGTGGCCCGCCCGCTCGCCGCGCTCAACACCGCGCTGGCCACCGATGGCATCCTGATCCGCGCAACCGACGTGGTGAAAAAGCCGGTCCACATCACCTACCTGCACCAGCAAACCGCCTCCGACGCGATCCTGCATCACGTCATCAAGGTGGAAAAAGGCGCAGAGCTGACCCTGCTGGAAAACGGCCCCGCCGCAGCCCGGTTCAACAAGGTGATGGAGGTCGACGTGGCCGATAGAGGCACCTTCCACCACATCCGCGCTCAGGGGCGCGATCACGAGCGCCGCGCGGCCAGCCACATCTTCGCCCGTCTCGGGGAAGAGAGCACCTTCAAGAGCTTCACCCTCACGGTGAATGGCGTGCTCACGCGCAACGAGGCGGTCATCGAATTCACCGGCGACAATGCCACCGCCCACATCGCCGGGGCCTGCCTTGGTGATGGCGCCTTCCACCATGATGACACGGTGTTCATCACCCATGATGCGGTAAACTGCGAAAGCCGGCAGGTTTTCAAAAAGGTGCTTCGCAACGGCGCGGTCGGCGTGTTTCAGGGCAAGATCCTCGTCAAGGAAGGCGCCCAAAAGACTGACGGCTATCAGATCAGCCAGTCGCTTCTGCTGGATGACGACAGCCAGTTCCTCGCCAAGCCGGAGCTGGAGATCTACGCCGATGATGTTGCCTGCTCCCACGGCTCCACCACCGGCGCGATCGACGAGGATTCGCTGTTCTACTTCCTCTCCCGCGGCATCCCCCGCAGCGAAGCCGAGAACCTGCTGGTGCTGGCCTTCGTCGCCGAGGCCATCGAAGAGATCGAGAACAAGGATCTCGCCGAAGAGCTGACCGAGCGCCTCGCGGCCTGGCTCGAACGGCACCGCGGCTGAGAGGGCAGGGGCGATGGCCGTCACCACCAATATTCTGGCCAGCTGGCGCGCCCCGCGCGCCACGCTGCGCCGGATGCTTGCCGCCGGTCAGCGTGAAGACCGGGCGCTGATGCTGCTCATGGCTGGCTGCCTCGTGATCTTCGTGGCGCAATGGCCGCGCCTCGCGCGTGATGCCGAGCTTGCCCAGCGGCTGGGAGAAGAGGCCGAGCAGCCCCTGCAAATGCTCATCGGTGGCACCCTGCTGGCCTGGCTCTTCATCATGCCCATCGTGTTCTATGCCCTCGCGGCGCTGTCCCATCTCGTGCTCAAACCCTTCGGCGGGCGAGGCACCGGCTACGGCGCGCGGCTGGCCCTGTTCTGGACGGTGCTCGTCGTCTCGCCGCTGATGCTGCTCTACGGGCTCACCCGGGGCTTCATCGGCGAGGGGCCGGAGGCCACGCTGGTGGGAGCGCTTGTCGTCATCGGCTTCTTCGCCCATTGGGCGCTCTGCCTCACCGAGGCCGAATTCGGCGCAGCCGCAAACGGAGCCACAGCATGACAAATGCGCCCAGCCTGCTGAAACTGCTTGAGCTTTCCGCCCGCCGCCCGCGCGAGGCAATGGAAACCGTGAAGGCGCTCCAGCTGTCCTCTCCGGTCGCCTGGCAGGTCTTCGCACTGGTGCTGGTGATCGAACTGATCTTCGCCCAGATCCTCGGCCTCATGCTCGGCCCCGTAGAGGTGCCAGAGGGCGCGCTTGGCCCGGCACTCGCCCTCAACCCGATCCTCCTCGGAGCCATTCAGGGCTGCCTGCTGGTGCTCATGGTCTTCGGTATCCACTGGGTCGGCCGGGCCTTCGGGGGCACCGGGCGGCTCGAAGATGCAATCCTGCTGATGGCGCTGCTGCAATTCGCGCTTGTTGTCCTTCAGGCCATCGAAATCCTGCTGATGTTCATCATACCGGCCCTTGCCGCCGGTGTGCTGCTGTTCAACATCTTCGCCTTCTTCTACCTGCTCACCAGCTTCACCACCGCGCTGCACGGCTTCACCAAGCCGCCGCTGGTGTTTCTGGGCATCCTCCTCACCGGTCTCGGGGCCATCTTCGGCCTCTCCATCATCCTTTCCATCATTCTCGCCGCCGCAGGCGTCACCCTTCCCGGACTCCCGACCAATGTATGACGTCTCCACAATCCGCGCCGACTTTCCAATCCTCGCCCGCGAGGTCAACGGCAAGCCCCTGAGCTACCTTGATAACGGCGCTTCGGCGCAAAAGCCCCGCGCGGTTATCGAGGCCGTCACCCGCGGCTACGAGATGGAATATGCCAACGTACACCGTGGCTTGCACTTCCTCTCCAATCTGGCGACCGACAAGTATGAGGCCGTGCGCGGCAAGGTGGCCCGCTTCCTCGGCGCCAAGCGCGAAGAAGAGATCGTTTTCACCACCGGCACCACCGAGGGCATCAACCTCGTCAGCTACGGCTGGGCCGCTCCCCGTTTTGAAGCGGGCGATGAAATCGTGCTCTCGGTCATGGAGCATCACGCCAACATCGTGCCTTGGCACTTCCTGCGCGAACGGCAGGGCGTGGTGCTGAAATGGGTCGAGCCCGAGGCCGACGGCTCGCTCCCGGCGCAAAAGGTGATAAACGCCATCGGCCCCCGCACCAAGCTCGTCGCCGTGACCCACATGTCCAACGTTCTGGGCACCGTCGTGGATGTCGCCGCCATCGCGAAGGCGGCCCGCGAAAAGGGCGTCGCCACCCTCATCGACGGCTCCCAAGCGGCGGTGCACATGCCCGTCAACGTCGAGGAGATCGGCGCCGACTTCTATGCCATCACCGGCCACAAGCTCTATGGCCCCTCCGGCTCCGGCGCCATCCACATCCGTTCCGAGCGCATGGCCGAGATGCGCCCCTTCATGGGCGGCGGCGACATGATCCGCGACGTGGGCCGCGACGTGGTCACCTACACTGACCCGCCGATGAAGTTCGAGGCCGGCACGCCGGGCATCGTCAGCACCATCGGCATGGGTGCCGCGCTCGATTACATGATGGATCTCGGGATGGAAAACATCGCCGCCCACGAAGCCACCCTGCGCGACTACGCGCGTGAAAAGCTCCTCGGCCTCAACTGGTTGACCGTGCAGGGCGATGCGCCGGGCAAGGGCGCCATCTTCTCCTTCACCCTCGAAGGCGCAGGCCACGCGCATGATATCTCCACCGTGCTCGACAAACGCGGCGTGGCCGTGCGCGCGGGCCACCACTGCGCCCAGCCGCTGATGGAGCATATGGGCGTCTCCGCCACCTGCCGTGCCTCCTTCGGGCTCTACAACACCGAAGAAGAGGTGGATCGGCTGGTCTCCGCGCTCGAACTCTGCCACGAGCTTTTCGCCTGATTGCGACATTCGGGGTCGTATTCAGGCCATCACCTGCTAGTCTTGCCGCATTGCAGCAAGACAAGAGGCCCCAATGGCGCTGACCCAAGCCGACGAAATCTCCGAAATTGCCTTCGGCTTCATGGGCTCAAAGGCGCTCTTCGCGGCCATAGGTGAGGATGTGTTCAGCCACCTCGCCACCGGCCCCAAGACCGCCGCCGAACTCGCCAGCGCCACAGCCCTCGATCCCCCGCGCGCAGAAACCCTGCTGACCGCGCTCGCCGGGCTGGGGCTGGTGACGGTTGCCAATGGCCGCTTCGCCAATTCCCCCGCCGCCGAGAGCTTTCTAGTTCGCGGCGCCAAATACGACTTCTCCGACTATCTGCACCGTCAGGTCGCCCAGCAGATGTATCCGCTGATGGACCAGATCGAACAGGCGCTCACCGGCACCCTCCCGAAAGAGGCCACCGCCTCCTAC
Organism: Vannielia sp. ABF1_015; assembly: GCF_056160745.1. Lineage (NCBI taxonomy): Bacteria > Pseudomonadati > Pseudomonadota > Alphaproteobacteria > Rhodobacterales > Paracoccaceae > Vannielia > Vannielia sp. ABF1_015. The sequence continues at coordinate 313,504 of NZ_JBSWXT010000002.1, read as the reverse complement.
GCCCAATGGTTCTCCGATCCGGAGGAGGCGCGGCTCTACTCCGAGAGCCAGCACGCAGGCTCGCTCGGCCCGGCGCGACAAATGGCCGAAATGCTCGATCTCTCCGGCGCGCGGCACCTGCTCGATGTCGGCGGCGGCACCGGCGCCTTTGCCATCACGCTCTGCCGTGCCAACCCTGAGCTAACGGCCACCATCGTCGACTTTCCCAATGTCGCTGCGCTCGGCAAGGCCTATGTCGCCGAGGCCGGGCTGTCAGACCGCATTACCTATGTCGAAGGCGATGGCCGCGAAGATATCTGGCCGCGCGAAAATGACCTCGTCCTGATGTCCTACCTGTTCTCAGGCGTCCCGGCAGAGGCCCACGCCGGCCTCATCTCCCGTGCCTTTGACCACCTCGCCCCCGGCGGGCGTTACCTGATCCACGACTTCATCGTCGAGGCCAACCGCACAGGCCCCAAACTCGCTGCGCTCTGGCAACTCCAGCACACCGCCTTCACCCCCGAGGCCCGCTCGCTCGACGCGGGCACCCTCGCAAACCAACTGGGCGAAGCAGGCTTCAAGGCCGTCACGGTGGCCCCGCTGATCCCGAAGATGACCATGCTCACGCAGGCCAGCCGCCCCTGAAATTCCCGATTGCGGCAGCAGGACGGGCCAGCTATACGAACCCCCACGCGGACCCATAGCTCAGCTGGATAGAGCGCTGCCCTCCGAAGGCAGAGGCCAGAGGTTCGAATCCTCTTGGGTCCGCCAGATCTCCCACACACCTGCCAAAGTAAACCGCGCCCTCAGGCGACCGGGCGTTGCGCTTCGCTTGGGGTTTCTCTGATGCGGCTCATAAGCTCGCGGTAATCGGGCCGCTCCAGCAGGGCCTTGGCGCGATTGCGGTGCCACGAGAGCGCGGCCTCGTGGAGGCTGCGCAGTTCGGGATCCTTCAGCAATTCGCTCACCGCATCGCGCAGGCCGGGCAGCTGGGTGAAGCTGTCGTCCATCACATCATTGCGGTTGAACTTGTTCCAGTAGCGCATCGCGTTTTCCAGATCCAACCCCACCGGCGGCGCCCCCTTGATGGGGTTGGCATTGCCCCGGTCGCGCTGCACCAGAAAGCCCTGATAGGAGCGGATCGTGTAATGCGCCACATCCGCAAGGCCAAACCCCGCCAGCATTGGCGAAAGCGCCTTGAACGGCGAGGCAATCCTCTCGCGGGGCAGCGATTCACCATCGCCGTTCACCCAAGTGACCCGATCAAGGTCTTCCTCGGCAATAACCGGGGCGTTGTTGTGGAACTCCTTCCACCCAAAGCCTCCGGTCGCGAGATATTTCACCGGGCTCCGGTTCGTCTCGCTTGCGCCGCGATAGCGAAAGGTCTCTGTCACCAGCTTCCCCTCGGGCGCAATCTCGTCAACCCAGCCGCAGCCAAAGGTATGCAGCGACAGCGTGATCGCATCGGCGCTCGGCAGCGCGTTGGCCAGGTCTTCCACGCGGCCCTTGCCGGTTTTGATGCGCAGAAACTCGTCCGCATCGAGGTTTGTCACCCAGTCCGACCGGCGCAGGCGCCCCATCTCGTTGACATAGCGGATCAGCTCGATGTGGTGGCGCGGATTCTTCATCCGCACCGAGGGATTGGGCATGTGTCGAAGCAGGCCCATCTCGTCCAGCCGGTCCAAAATATGGTCGGTCCCGTCGGTGCAGTCGTTGGTAAAGACCATCATGTCGTTGATGCCGATCGCACGATTGTGCGCCACCCATTCAACAATGTATGGCCCTTCGTTTTTCATCGGGGTGATCGAGGTGACGCGCATGATGTCGCTGCTCCTGGCTACTCTCGCCACGCGTGGTGCCGCGGGTCTTCGGGCCAGCCTACACGAGCGCAGGGCAGGGGGCCAAGGCGGGGCGGGGCCGCGCGGGGTGTATTCGCGCAGGCCCCGGGCATTGGCGCAACATCAGCTCAGCCCGCAAGCACCTCGGCGGCAATTTCAAAGCTGCGCAGCCGGGCGGCGTGATCGTGGATCTGCCCGGTCAAAATCACCTCATCGGGCGCGTAGCGGGCAATCAACGCGTCCAGCTTGGCGGCAACGCTTGCCTTGCTGCCCACAGCGCTCACCTTCAGCGCCTCCTCCACCATCGCCAGTTCTGCCGGGCTGGCGATTGCGGCGATGTCCTCCACGGGCGGTGGCAAGTATCCCGGTGTGCCCCTGCGCAGGTTGAGGAATGCCTGCTGCATCGAGCTGCGCAGCCGCGCCCCCTCCGCATCAGTTTCGGCGGCAAAGACGTTGATCGCCAACATGAAATACGGCTCAGGGTGTGCCTGCGATGGGCGATAGTTGCGCCGGTAGGTGGCGAGGGCGTCATCCAGTGCGCCGGGGGCAAAATGTGAGGCAAAGGCATAGGGCAGGCCAAGGTGTGCGGCCAGTTGCGCGCCGAACAGCGAAGAGCCCAGCATCCACACCGGCACCTGCGTGCCCGCACCCGGCACGGCCCGCACCTTCTGGCCCTCTTCGGCCTCGCCAAGAAAGCCGATCAGATCCACCACATCCTGCGGAAACTCATCGCCCCCCGAAAGGCCGCGGCGCAGGGCGCGGGCGGTGGCCATATCGGTGCCCGGGGCGCGGCCAAGGCCAAGGTCAATCCGATCGGGGTAAAGCGTCGCCAGCGTGCCAAAGGCCTCCGCCACCATCAGCGGTGCGTGGTTGGGCAGCATGATGCCGCCCGCGCCAACCCGAATGCTCTGGGTTGCGCCCGCCACATGGCCAATCAGCACCGCCGTTGCCGCGCTGGCGATGCCCACCATGTTGTGATGCTCCGCCAGCCAGTAGCGCCGGTAGCCCAAGGCCTCGGCGTGGCGTGCGAGGGAAACGGTGTTGGCGAGCGCCTCGGCGGTTGTGGCGCCTTTGGGCACCGGCGCGAGATCAAGCACGGAAAAGGGGGTCATCAGCTGGCCTTCTGTTGCGTCGCCCGCAATCTAGGGCCACCCGAAGCAAGAGCAACGCACCGGGGCAAAGCTATGCTCAAAATGAAAACGCCCGGTCGAAACCGGGCGTGTTTTCAGGGAGTTGCAAGGGCAGGGGCCTTAGCCGCCCCAAGTGCGCACCACGCCGCAATCCATATGCACGAAGTTCGAGCCGTGGTATTTGCCAACACCGCCCGCGCGGCAGGCTGCGGCGGCACGCGCCACCTGATTCACCGACCGGGAGTTCAGCCGCAGGTCAGCGGCCTGGCCCTTGAGGTGCAGCGAGTTCTTGGCCACGCCGGAGGAGCGGGAGCGCAGCATCCGGTTGGTCGCCGGCGAGCGGTAGCCCGAGAGCAGCATGTAGGGTTCGCGAACGTCCAGCAGGTTGTGAGCGGCGGCGATGATGTCGAGGGTGCGCGTATCAATCGCCTTCACCTCGTCGCGGCGCCAGTCCCGCATGAAGTAGTTCACTTCCTTGATCGAGTCGCGAATGTAGTCGCCTTCGATCCAGTAGATCGCATCCATGCTTTCGCCGGTGCGGCCGTTGTACATCTTGAGGCGGCGAATATCGCCCGCGCCCCGAAGGAACCCAGCGGCCTTGGAATACGTTGGTGCAGCAACAACGGCTGTGGCAGCAAATGCCCCAAGCAGCCCGCGCCGCGAGATTTTGGAAGATCCTGTCTCGGTCGTCATGCCTGTCCCCGTGCCCCTGGTCGCCTTTTCGGCTGACCGCGTTGTCATCTCATCCCCAGATGCAGGATTTTTATGCCACAAAGCGATTCTCCGGCCAAGACGCAATTCTGTCGCGCCACGATTTCGGGCCCGAATAAGCAGGAAATTGCTTAAAATGTCGTTGCTTGTGCCCGCAAAAAGTCCGCCGGGCGGCGCGACTTTGGCGCAACAGCCGAATGCGCCATCTTTTGGCCCCAATCTGCTGATTCGAAACGGTATTTTTCTCCCACCCCTGTTGCAGTCCTGCCAAACTGCCCCGCAGACGACTCAAATGTGAATCGACATTCATGGAAGCATCGGCAATCTCAAGGTAACGATATTGCTGAACACACGCTTAGTCCCGAGGACGATATGACCCTTCGCAAGACGTTGCGCCCCGCGCACGCCGGCCTTACCGCCCTTTTCATTGGATGCGCCGCCCTAACCGCCCTTCCGCAGCCCGCTCAGGCCACCGAAACCTCTTCTTTCGAGGTCACCGCCTTCAAGCAGGCTGTGGCCGAGGCTGCTGCGCGCAACGAGGGTGTTGCCGCCTTCTACCGTGCCCGTAATTACGCCCCGCTCTTCACCGGCGAGGCCGACGGTGCACGCCGTGCGGCGCTGCTGCGGGCGCTGGAGATGGCCGATGACCATGGGCTGCCCTCCACCCGCTACGAGCCCGCAGAGCTGCGCGCCGCCTTCGGGTCCGCCCGCTCGGTGCGCGATCTTGGCCGCGTCGAGGTTCTCGCCGCGCAGATGCTGGTGCAATTCTCGCGGGATCTGCAAACCGGCGCCACCGAGCCCCGCAAGATAGATAGCGGCATTGTCCGCGACATTCCCCGCCGCGCACCCGACGCGCTGCTCGCCGCCTTCGCCAAGTCCGAGCCCACCCAGTTCTTCCGCGCCCTCATGCCCCGCACGCCCGAATATGTGCGCCTCATGCGCGGCAAGCTGGAGCTGGAAAAGACAGTCGCGCGTGGCGGTTGGGGCCCCGAGGTGCAGGCCAAGGCGCTGGAGCCCGGCCAGCAGGGGCCCGCCGTGGTGCAACTGCGCAACCGGCTCATCGCCATGGGCTACATGACCCGCTCGGCAAGCCAAAGCTATGACACCGCCATCACCCGCGCCGTCCAGACCTTCCAGATCGACCATGGCCTCAACCCCGATGGGGTGGCCGGGCCGGGCACGATCTCTGCAATCAACGTCTCGCCGGTCAAACGCCTGCAATCGGTGATCGTTGCCATGGAGCGCGAGCGCTGGCTCAACCGCCCGCGCGGCAAGCGCCACGTGCTGGTGAATATCCCCAACTTCAAGGCCCAGATCATCGACGACGGCAAGGTCACCTTCGAAACCCGCTCCGTTGTGGGCAAGAACGTCTCCGATCGCCGCACGCCCGAGTTCTCCGACGTGATGGAGCACATGGTCATCAACCCCACGTGGAACGTGCCGCGCTCCATCGCCACCAAAGAATATCTGCCGCTGCTGCAACGCAATCCGCATGCCGTCGGCCACCTCCGCGTGATCGACCGCCGGGGCCGCGTGGTGCCGCGTGGCGCTGTCAACTTCCGCGCCTACAACGCCCGCAACTTCCCTTTTGCCATCAAGCAGCCGCCGTCGCGCAGCAACGCGCTCGGTCTGGTAAAATTCATGTTCCCCAACAAGCACAACATCTACCTGCACGACACGCCCTCCAAGAGCCTGTTCAAGCGTGATGTCCGTGCCTTTTCCCACGGCTGCATCCGGCTGGCAGATCCCTTCGATTTCGCCTACGCGCTGCTCGCCGTTCAAACAGATGACCCAAAGGGCGCCTTCCACTCGCGCCTGCGCACCGGGGCGGAAAGCCTTGTCAAACTTGAGGCCCAAGTGCCCGTGCACCTGATCTACCGCACAGCCTTCACCCAGCCGAAAGGCCAGATGAACTACCGCAATGACATCTACGGCCGCGACGCCCGGATCTGGAATGCCCTTGCCGACATGGGGGTAAAGCTGCGCGGGGTCGAAAGCTGATCGCGTGACCTCACTCCGCATAGAAGACATCGCCATCGCCCTCGGAGCCCGCTTCGAGGGCGATGGTGCATTTACCGTTACCCATGCCGCCGAGCCCGCGCGCGCTGGGGCCGATGCTCTGGCCCTTGCGATGGACCCGAAGTTCGCCGCCGGGCTGGGGCAGGGGGCCGCAAAGGCGGCGATGGTCTGGGAGGGGGCCGATTGGCAGGCGATGAACCTGACCGCGGTCATCTTCGCGCCCCGCCCGCGCTACGCCATGGCCGGGCTCACCGCCATGCTCGACGCGGGGCCTCGCATCGCCCCCGGCATCCACCCGTCTGCGGTGATCGACGAAAGCGCCCAAATCGGTGAAGGCGCGGCGATCGGCCCGCTCGCGGTGATCGGGGCAGGGGCCGTGATCGGCCCCAACGCCCGCATCGCCGCCCATGTCTCCATCGCCGAGGGCGCACAAATCGGCGCAGACTGCCTGCTGCGCGAAGGCACTCGCATCGGCCATTCCGTCACCGTCGGTGATCGTTTCATCGCCCAGCCCGGCGCGGTCGTCGGCGGCGATGGCTTTTCCTTCGTCACCCCCGAGGCCGGGGCAGTCGAGGCCGTCCGCAGCACGCTGGGCGAGCGGGGCGAGGCCCGCCAGCAAGCCTATGCCCGCATCCACTCCCTAGGCGGCGTGATCATCGGCGATGACGTGGAACTCGGCGCAAACTCCTGCATCGACCAAGGCACCATCCACCCCACCGAAATCGGCACCGGCACCAAGATCGACAACCTCGTGCAGGTCGGCCACAACGTGCGCACCGGGCGCGATTGCCTGCTCTGCGGGCAGGTCGGCATCGCCGGCTCCACCCGTCTGGGCGACCGTGTTGTTCTCGGCGGCCAAGCGGGCGTCACCGACCACCTCGACATCGGCGATGATGTCATCGCCGCGGCGGGCACCCTCCTGCGCACCAACCAGCCCAAGGGCCGCGTGATGCTCGGCAATCCGGCCATGGAGATGAAAGCCAGCATCGAAGCCTACAAGGGCCTGCGCCGTCTGCCAAAGCTTCATAGAGACGTTACAGAACTGAGAAAGAACCTTTCCAAACAAGACCCGAACACATAAATGAACAACGGAGCGTAACAGACAGGTGGGCGGTATGTCGGACGCAGTGAAAGACAAGGTCATCGAGATCATCGCAGAGCAGGCCGTGCTCGACACATCCGATGTGAAGATGGACAGCACCCTCGAAAGCCTCGGAATCGACAGCCTCGGGCTGGTCGAAAGCATCTTCGCCATCGAAGAGGCCTTCGACATCCAAGTGCCCTTCAACGCCAACGAGCCTTCCGAGAGCGATTTTGATATTTCCTCGGTCGCGGCCATCGTTTCGGCGGTGCAGGGGCTGGTCAAGGAACAGGCGGCCTGAACGGGCGCATCTGCAAGGCAGGCCAATGAAACGCGTTGTCATCACCGGCATGGGCACGATCAATGCCCTGGGCAAGACCGTGCCCGAAACCTTCGCCGCAATGGCCGAGGGCAAATGCGGCATCGCCCCCATCAACATCCGTGACGTCGAGCGCCTCTCGGTGCAGATCGGCGGGCAGGTGCGCAACTTCGATCCCGAAGCGCACTTCAACCGCCAGCAAATCGCGCTCTATGATCGTTTCACCCAGTTCACCATGCTCGCCGCCAAGGAGGCGCTCGGGCAGGCGGGGCTGGAGTTTCACGGGTTGCTGGCCGACGAGGCCGGGGCCATCTTCGGCACCGCCGGCGGCGGGGTGAACACATGGGACGAAAACTACCGCACCGTCTATGAAGACGGCAAAAACCGCGTGCACCCCTTCGTCGTCCCCAAGCTGATGAACAACGCCGCCGCCTCCCATGTCAGCATGGAATACAACCTCAAAGGCGCGAGCTATTCCGTCTCCACCGCCTGCGCCTCCTCCAACCACGCCATGGGGCAGGCCTTCCAAATGGTCCGCTCCGGCGCCTCCCGCGCAATGGTCACCGGCGGGGCCGAGGCCATGCTCTCCTTTGGCGGGGTGAAGGCTTGGGAGGGGCTGCGGGTGATGAGCAAAGACGCCTGCCGCCCGTTCTCGGCCAACCGCAACGGCATGGTGCAGGGCGAGGGCGCGGCGGTCTTCGTCTTTGAAGAGTTCGAACACGCCAAGGCCCGCGGCGCCGAGATCATCGCCGAGGTGGTCGGCTTCGCCATGTCATCGGACGCCGCCGACATCGTCATGCCCTCCAAACAGGGCGCGGCGCGGGCGGTGCGTGGCGCTCTGCGGGATGGGAAGATCAACCCCGAGGAGGTGGGCTACATCAACGCCCACGGCACCGGCACAGCAGCCAATGACAAAACAGAATGCGCCGTTGTGGCCGATGTTTTCGGCTCCCACGCCGACAAGCTGATGATCTCCTCCACCAAATCGATGCACGGGCACCTGATCGGCGGCACCGGCGCGGTGGAGCTTCTGGCCTGCATCATGGCGCTGCGCGACGGGGTGATCGCCCCCACCATCGGCTATCAGGAGCCAGACCCGGAATGTGCGCTCGACGTGGTGCCCAACGAGGCCCGCGACGCCAAGGTCAAAACCGTGCTCTCCAACGCTTTCGCCTTCGGTGGCCTCAACGCCGTGCTCGCCCTGCGCAAAGCGCCCTGAAACGCCCCAGAAACACTGCAGAACATGGGCCTCCCGCCGAACAGGCGAGCACCAGCGCGGCCCAATCAGAACAGTTTGATTCAAATGCGCCCCTGTGCATTTTCTTGCCGCAAATATCTCCACGGGGGTGTGGGGGTGTGAAACCCCCACTCCGACCCTTGCAAACCACGACACGCGCGCCAGACTCGCGCAATGACAGTGCCCATCCCCAAGGCCCTCTCCGCCGTCCTGCGCGGCCCGCCCGGCACACGCGAGCTGCTGATCTTCCGCCATCCGCTCACCGGCGACCAACTCCCAAAAGGCACCATCGAGCCCGGCGAAGACCCTTCCACCGCAGCCATCCGCGAGTTGCATGAAGAATCCGGCCTGCGCCTCGCCGCGCCCAGGGCGATCGGCACGTGGCCCCGCCCATGGGAGGAGGGCTATACCGCCCCCCAGCTCTGGCACCTCTTCACCTTCGAAGCGCCGCCCGGCCTGCCCGACACTTGGGATCACGTGGCCGAAGGCAGCCCCGCCGAAGACGGCCTCATCTTCGCCTATCGCTGGGTGCCGCTGACCCCGGCACTGGCACAGGCCATGCGCCCACTTTTCGCGCCCGCCGTCTTGCGGATTCTGCAGGCCGACGCGGGCTAGGCTAGGTTTCCCACCCGGCATTCTGCAAAACTACGCGATAGCCATCGGCATCCTCGTAGCTGCGGCCCTGCCGGTCCCAATAGGGGTTGAACGCCACCACCGGCGCGTAGCCCGCCGCTTCCATCCGGGAACAGGCCTTCCGCCACGCGGCGCCATCCGGCAGGTAGAAGACAAGCAGGTTGTCCTGCCCCGGGGCCCGCCCGGCGGGATGCCCGGCTTATCGGGTGAACTCCAGATGATAGGGAAAGCCCTGATGGCCCAGCATCACGCCGTCAAACCTGGCGTGATCGGTAAACTGGGCCAGCACTTCAAGCCCCAGCCCGTCACGGTACAACTGTAGCACCGCTGCGATGTCATCGGTCGGTCGGGCAACCCGCAGGATCGGGGTGATGTGGGGGCTGTCTGTCATCGCGGGCTCTCCGGCAGCGAAGGTTTCACCCATCCTGCGCCCTCAAGTGCCCTTGAGGGCAAGCCCTTTTCCAACGCAAAACGCCGCCCCGAAGGGCGGCGCTACTTGGGCCTCTTATGGCCTCTCAGTTCAGTTGTTCAGCGCGGCCAGCGCGTTGAACCCGGCAGTGAAGCCGGAGAGCGAAACCTTCAGGCGCACCCGCTCGTCCGGGGCCCCGGCGGGCACCAGCGTCAGCGTGGCCGCGCTGCCGGCCTTGAAGCCGTTCACATCCGCCTGGCTCATGCCAATCCGCGACACGCAGCCAATCCGGGTGCAGAAGGTGTAGGGGTAGCGACGGCCCTGACCGCCATCCACCGAAAGGGTGATCTGCTCGGTCAGCAGGGTTTCCAGCGGGGTGACGATATTGGCACCGGCCACGGCTTGGCCCCCTGCGGGGAGGGCAAAGAGGTTGATCTCGGCCACCGAATTGCCCTGCTCGTCGTTCAGCAGTTGGTAAAGCTGGCACTGCTCGGGCTGGTCTTCGGCGGGTTTGGCGCAGCGCAGCTGCCAGTCGCCGTGGGTTTCCTTGGTGTAGGGCGCGCCGGGCTGTGCGGCGGCGGCTTCCTCGCCCTCGGGGGTGCCCATGTTCAGGTCAGAGCCGGGAGCCGGCGCTTCGCTGGTGGCTTCTTCTGCCTCACCGGTGGCTGCCTCTTCGGCCGCCTCGGCTGCGCCCTCTGCGGGTGCTTCGGTGGTGGTTTCCTCAGCGGGAGCTTCTTCGGTCGCGGCGTCCTGTGCCCAGAGGGGCGTGGCGGCGATCATTAGCGCCAGAAAACTGGCTTTCGTCAGGTTCTGCATGGTCCTCAACAACCTTCTCGCATTCTGAATTTCGTGGGGCCGTCTAGCACAGGGCGCAGGGGATGTCAGGGAGAAAAGCGGAGCCGCTGACGGGGCTGTGAACACGCCCGCGAGGCGCACGGCGAAGCCGGGCCCGACCACTGAAAAAGGGCCCCGAGAGGCCCTTTTGTGCGGGTCCGTTGATCGGCCCGAACGACTGTTTACAGTCGCTATTTTAGGTTCTCCCTGCCGGACTGGCCGACTTGATGACCGGACGCTATGGCAACTTGCCGCAGCCGTCAACAGGTAAAAGAACACCCCTCAAGAATTTGAACACGCTAAGAAAAAAGCCGCGCCACCAAGGTGACGCGGCCAGTCTGACAGGGAGGAAGTCAATCCGGGCCAAGAGGACTTAGGCCCGAACAAGATGAACACTGGCAGAGAAAGGTTAATACTTTATGTTGGGTCCGAAACCGATCTGGAGGGCTATATGAGCGACAGCATTTTCGTGGGCGGCGGTGGCGAAAACTACGCCGATCCTCAGGCACTCTTGCTGAACTACGCCAATCGCCACGGGCTCATCGCCGGGGCCACCGGCACCGGCAAGACGGTCACGCTACAAATCCTTGCCGAAAGCTTCTCGGCCAATGGCGTTCCGGTCTTCCTCTCGGACGTCAAAGGCGATCTCTCCGGCCTCGCCAAATCGGGCTCTCCCGAGGGCAAGCTGCATGCTCCCTTCATGGAGCGCGCCGCCAAGATCGGCTTCACCGATTACAGCTACGCCGCCTTTCCCGTCACCTTCTGGGACATGTACGGCGAGCAGGGCCACCCGGTGCGCACCACCGTTGCAGAAATGGGCCCGCTCTTGCTGTCCCGCCTGCTGGAACTCTCCGAAGCGCAGGAAGGGATTCTCAACATCGCCTTTCGCGTGGCCGACGAACAGGGGCTGCCGCTGCTTGACCTCAAGGATCTGCAATCACTCCTCGTCTGGGTCGGTGAAAACCGGAGCGAGCTTTCCCTGCGCTACGGCAATGTCTCCACCGCCTCCATCGGTGCCATCCAGCGCCGCCTTTTGGTTCTCGAAAATCAGGGCGCCACGCAATTCTTCGGCGAGCCCGCGCTCTCGCTCGATGATCTCTTCCTGACCGATGAGCAGGGCAGGGGCCGCATCAACATCCTCGCCGCCGACAAGCTGATGGGCGCACCCCGGCTCTACGCCACCTTCCTGCTCTGGATGCTCTCCGAACTCTTCGAGATGCTCCCCGAGGTCGGCGACCCCGACAAGCCCAAGCTGGTGTTCTTCTTCGATGAGGCGCACCTGCTGTTCGACGATGCCCCCAAGGCGCTGGTCGACAAGGTCGAGCAGGTGGCGCGGCTCATTCGCTCCAAGGGCGTCGGCGTCTACTTCTGCACCCAGAACCCGGCGGATGTGCCCGAGGATATCCTCGGGCAACTCGGCAACCGGGTGCAGCACGCCCTGCGCGCCTTCACTGCCAAAGACCGCCGCGAGCTGAAGCAGGCCGCCGAAACCTACCGCGACAACCCCCGCTTCTCCACCGAAGACGCCATCCGCGAGGTCGGCACTGGCGAGGCCGTCACCTCTTTCCTCATCCGCAAGGGCGCCCCCGGCGTGGTCGAGCGCACGCTGATCCGTCCGCCCAGCTCGCAACTCGGCCCGATCTCCACCGCCGAGCGTGGTGGGGTCATCGACGCCTCCCCCGTGGCCGGCAAATATGACACCGCCGTAGACCGCGAAAGCGCCTATGAGATGCTCGCTAAACGGGCCGAGGCGGCAGCCAAAGAGGCCGAAGCGGCCGAGGAGCAAGAGGAAGAGGCCGAGATGGCCGAACGCGAGTTCAAGGCCGCCCGCCGCTACTCAGGCAGCCGCGTCTCGCGCTCCACTTCCAAGCCCACCCGCAAACGATCATCGCGCTCCGATACGGTAGGCCAGACCTTCGCCAAAAGCTTCGCCCGCCAGCTCGGCACCCGCTCCGGCAAGGCGCTGGTGCGGGGCATCTTCGGCACGCTGTTTTCGGGGCGATAGGGCGGGACTTCTCCCGATGCCTCTGACACACCGTTAAAAAGTGGCCCTGCCCGATGCGCGCCGTGAACATGCCGTAGGGTGGGTGTCAACCCACCACTCGCCCAACGCGCACCGCAAGCCGGGCAGCGCCGTTCCGCGGGGTGGCGCTCCCACCGGTGGGCGATGGCACTTTATGGCGCAGCAGTCGTCTTCCCTCAGAGGTCGCGACTGACCTCACCCAAGCGCCGCCCCGGGGGGCGGGACGGCGCTGCCCGGCGCCTTACGGCGCGCACCGGGCGGGGCCATTCCCTCACCGATATCGCACTCGCGGAATACCGTAGGGTGGAGTCAGCCTACTCCCTACGTTAGATACCTGGTAAACCACTCCACGGTCCGCTCCCAAGCCAGCGTCGCGGCATCCTCGTCGTAGCGCGGCGTCGTGTCGTTATGAAAGCCATGGTTCGCCCCGGCATAGATATGCCCCTCATAGGTCTTGCCATGCTCCTTCAACGCCGCCTCATACTCCGGCCAACCCGCGTTGATCCGCTCGTCCAGCTCGCCGTAATGCAACAACAGTGGCGCCTGGATCTTCGGCACATCCTCCACCGCCGCCTGCCGGCCATAAAACGGCACGCTCGCCCCCATCTCCGGATAGGCGACCGCCAGCGCATTGCACACGCCCCCGCCATAGCAAAAGCCCATCGCGCCCACCTTGCCGGTGCTGCCCTCGTGGTTCATCAAATGCTCGAACCCGGCAAAGAAGTCGTTCATCAACTTCGCCCCGTCGAGCTCGCGCTGCATCGTGCGCCCATCGTCGTCATTGCCCGGATAGCCGCCCGCCGGGGTCAGCCCATCTGGGCCCAGCGCCAGAAACCCGGCCTTGGCGGTGCGGCGCACCACATCCTCGATATAGGGGTTCAGCCCCCGGTTCTCGTGGATCACCAACACCGCAGGCAGCTTGCCCTCCACGCCGGCGGGCTTCGCCATCAGGCCCCTGATGGTGCCATGCCCCTCGGGGCTTTCATATTCCACCCACTCGGCCTCGATGTCGGGGTCATCCGGCGCCACCTGCTGGGCCAGCGCATAATTCGGCTGCAGGCTCTCCAGCACTGCCGCCGCCGTCACACCAGCAGCCACATACTTGCCCGCACCGGCCAGAAAGTCGCGCTTGCTCATCTTGCCGTGCACGTAGCCGTCGTACATTTCGAGCAGCTTGGGGTGAAAGTCTTCCGCCGTCATCCGGCGTTCTGGCTTGTTCATGTCGGTGTCTCCCTGTTCACGAAGGTCCGCGTCATCCCGCCAAAACGCTAGCACTATGCCGCCGATGCGCCGCCTCACGTTCCCGTCATCCGGAACCTCGGCGGCAGCCCGCCCGTTAAGCAAGCAAAGGAGGCCCAAGATGACCGAAGCGGAATTCTGGAAAATGGAAGAGCAGTACTGGACCGGCGGCAGTGATTACGCCCGCAGCGTCACCCGTGATGACGCGGTGTTCGTCTTTCCCTACCCGGCGGGCATCCTCAACGCCGAAGCCTCGATGAAAGGGCTCGACGGCGCCGCGCCCTGGCGCTCTGTCACCTTCCACGATCGCAGCTTCACCCATCAGGGCCCGGTGGCCGTGCTGGCCTACAAGGCCCATGCCGAGCGAGAGGGAGACGAAACCTTCGTGGCGCTCTGTGCCTCAACCTATGTGGATGATGGCGACGGATGGCGGCTGATGAGCCACCAGCAAACCCCGGCAGCCATTGCCGAAGCCGGGGCCTAGCCCGCCCGCGTGGCAAGCGGGCGCATCTTCAGCCGCGTCAGGCGATTGTCCTTGCGCGCAATCACCTCGAACCGGAAGCCGTGAAACGAAAACACCTGCCCCACGGTCGGAATCGCCTGAGCCTCATGAATCACCAGCCCCGCCACCGTGTTGGCCTCATCGTCGGGCAGGCTCCAGTCATTGGCACGGTTCAAATCGCGGATCGTCATCGCCCCGTCCACGATCCAGTCATCCGTATCTGTCTTGCGCAGCGGGTGGTCCTCGTCGATGTCGAACTCATCGGTGATTTCGCCAACGATCTCCTCAAGGATATCCTCCAGCGTGATCAGCCCCTGCAGCGTGCCGTATTCGTCCACCACCAGCGCAAAATGGGTGTTGCGCCGCAAAAACTGACGCATCTGGTCATCCAGCGTCGTGGTCTCTGGCACAAAATAGGGCTCCATCGCCACATCCAGCACATCAAGGCTGCTCAGCGCCTCCGGTGCACCGCCCGAGGCAAGCGCAGCCCGGTGGATGGCGCGCAGCAGGTCTTTTGCGTGGATCACGCCAACGATGTTTTCCTTGTCGTCCTTATACAGCGGCAACCGGGTGTGGCGGCTCTCCAGCGCCTGCGCCAGCACCTCGTCGGGCGGGGCATCCACGTCGATCATCTCGATCTGCGAGCGGTGAAGCATGATCTCTTCCACCGTCCGGTCACCAAGATCGAGCGCGCCCAGCAACCTGTCGCGGTCTTCTTTCAGCACCACGCCTTCCGAATGGCCCAGCGCCAGCGCCCCGGCGATCTCTTCATGCACGCTGAAAAGCTGGCTGTCGGGGTCGGTCTGCACCCCGAAGAGCCGCAGGATGAGCCGAACCAGCGCCTGAATGGTCTGCACCACCGGCGCAAGTATTCGCACCAGCAGGCTGATCGGTCGGGCCACGCGGGAGGCGGCGGTTTCGGCATTGGATATCGCGTAGGTCTTGGGCAGCACCTCGGCGAAAATCAGCACAAGCAGCGTCATCACCAATGTCGCCAGCGCCACGCCGCCCTCGCCGAAAAGCCGGGTGAAAAGCGCGGTGGCGAGGCTGGCCGCAAGAATGTTGACCACGTTGTTGCCCAACAGGACAGCGCCGATCAGCCGCTCGTTGTCCTCCGTCACCTCAAGCGCAACCTCAGAGCCGCGCTCGCCCTTGTCGGCGCGCGCCCGCAGCTTGCCGCGTGACGCAGCGGTCAGCGCCGTTTCGGAGCCGGAAAAGAAGGCGGAGCAGACCAGGAGCAGCGCAATGCCGCCAGCGGTCAGCCAGAATGCGGTGTCGATCAAGGGGTAAGCCGGGGTTGTGTCATGACCTACACGTTATGGGGGCGAGGCCGCGCAGGTTCAAGATGGCATGCTGCTTCCGGGCGCGCGGCGCGCAGGCTACGCTGCGCTCATGCCAGATGCCGCCTACAGTTTCCGCCGCGCCACGCTCGCAGACCTGCCGCTCCTGCGCGGCTGGCTGGCGGTGCCCGAGGTGCGGCTCTGGTGGGGGCAGGATGACCCCTTCGATGCGGCCGATCTGCAAGGCACCCGCGTTGTGCCCCGCATCATTGCCCTATCTGGCACGCCCTTCGCCTACATACAGGACTATGATGTGCACGGCTGGCCCGATCATCCCTTCCGCCACCTGCCGCCCGGCGCCCGCGGGATCGACCAGTTCATCGGCCTGCGCGCTCTGCTGGGGCGGGGGCACGGCCCCGCATTCATCCGCCAGCACATGGCCACGCTCTACGCCGCCGGTGCCCCGGTCATCTGCACCGATCCGCACCCCGACAACGCCCGCGCCATCGCCGCCTACCGCAAGGCGGGGTTCGAGGTGGCCGGTGCCCCGCGTGACACCAAATGGGGCCGCATCCTGCCGATGGAAGCCCCGCACCCCTGACCGCAAAATGAAAACGGCGGCCCGCAAGCCGCCGTTTCCCCATTCAATATCCGGCGGCGGTCAGAACCCGGCCTTGATCTTCTCGAACTCGGCAATCATCTGCTCGCGCAGCGCGTTGTCCATCGGCAGCTGCGCCAGAACCGGGGCGCTGACCTCGCCAAGGCCCACCTCGTCAAGCGTCTCGCTCGAGATCTTGGCCATCTCCTCGGTGTTGGAGTTGCCATAACCCCACTCGTTCACGATGTATTCCACCGAAGAGGGGGAGAGCCACGCGTTGACGAAATCATGCGCCTTGTCTTCGCTGCCCGGCCCGTCGACGAGGTTCACATAGCCGCAGAACCACACCGAAGACCCGCCCTCGGCCTCGCGCTGAAAGCCGATGTTGTGGCCATCGCCGCGCATCGAGGCGGGCGTTTCGCTCCACGCCCATGAAAACAGCACCTCACCCGTGCTCATCAGCTGCGCCAGCTCCGCACCATCGGCCCAATAGGCCCGCACATTGGGATGCACCTCGCGCAGCCATGCGCTGGCGGCTTCAAAATCTTCCTGCGTCGCCTTCGTCCAGTCGCTCACGCCGGTGGCCAGATAGGCGAGCGCATAGATGTCATCCACGTTGTCGGGCAGCGAAATCCGGCCCGCATATTGCGGATCCTTGAACACCTGCAAGCTGCCCACATCCTCGGCGCTCAGCTCATCGGCGTTGAAGGCAATCGCGGTCGAGCCATTGTCGGCGGGGATGAAGTAGACATCATCACCATCAGTAAAGATCGGGTCGGTCTTGTAGCTCTCCGCCACAGTCTCATAGCGCGGGATCTTGCTGATATCCCACGGCTCGATCAGCCCGGCCTGCCGCCACTTGTCCACCGACTGCGAGCAGGGGTGGGCGATATCGGCCTTGAAGCCAGAGCGCAGCTTCTGAAACGCCTCTTCCTCTTCCCCGAAAAAGGTGAAGCTCGGATTGTCGCCGTACTTCTCGATGTATTCGCCAAAGAAGCCGGGCTCTTCAAACCCCGACCAGTCGAAGATCAACAGCTCTTCATCCGCCGCATGAGCAGTGAAGGCCGTCGAAAGAAGTAGCGCCGCAGCAGCAGAGAAATATCGCGCCATGATGTGGTGGTCCTTTGGTTGGCGGTGGGCTTTCGGATAGAAACGCTAGCCGCGCCACGCCTTGCCCACAAGGGAAAATACGAGGAAAGGCCTCGGCGGGGCAGGGGCGGGGGCGCGTTGATTGACACAAGCACAAGCCCCGGCAAAACTTGCACAAAATTGAGGAGATTTCGCAACATGATCGGTGTCGAATGGGTGCGGATGATGGCCCGCTACAACGCCTGGCAGAACGAGCAGGTAATGAGCTGCGTGCGCCACCTCCCGCCCGATGAGCTGACAAAGGACCGTGGTGCCTTCTTCGGTTCCATCCTCGCCACCCTAAACCACATGGTCTGGGCCGATACGTCGTGGATGAGCCGGTTCGATGGCGGGCCGGGCCCCGAGGTGCCGGTGGAAGAAAACACCCGCTACTGCCTCACCATCGGCGCATGGGAGGCGGCGCGCTTCCAACTCGACGGGCGCATCAAGGTCTGGGCCGCCAGTCTGCGCGAGCTTGATCTCGTCGGCGATCTCACATGGCACTCGCCTACCTATAACGCCGACTACCGCAAACCGATGGCAATCTGCGTCACCCAGCTCTTCAACCACCAAACCCACCACCGTGGGCAGGTCCACGCCATGCTGACCTCCATCGGCCTCGATCCCGGCATCACAGACCTGCCGTTCCTGCCCGGAAGCTGAAAGATCCTGCGGCCCCGCACTCGCCTTCAATAGTGCCAAGACATTGCCCCATCATGTCGCCGTGAAATGTGCCGTGAGCTTACGCGACGACATGTGGAACCCGTTGATAATGAAGTAAAAAACACCCGGCAACTCTCCGCCGATGTGCTATTGATACAACGCGGTGCCCAAGCACAATTTCGTGTCCGCCCCGGGTCCTTATAACTCTCTCCAACCCTCTTACTTTCCAGCCGTCCCGCAGCCCTCGTGGTTGCGGTCAAACCCTCTGAGAAGGATTAGGAGACAATGAAAAACACCACCACGTTCGCCGCCTTCGCGCTCGGCACCGTTGCAAGCTTTTCCGCCGGGGCCGCGCTGGCGCAGACCACGACGTTCGACAACCGCGACGCCGCCGAAGAGCGTCTCGAAGATCTGCAGGAAGACATCACCGACGATTACGATCGTGACGTCGACGCCTTCGGCAACAGCGGCCGCAAGCTCGGTTTTGATGGCTCGGTTTCGCTCCGCTCTACCGCCCAATCCGGCAACACCGAAAGCTTCGACGTGGGCCTCGGTGCCAACCTCGGCTGGTATGACGGCACCAACGGCGTCGAGTTCAACATCGTCTACGATTACGGCGAGAGCAACGATGTGAAAGACACCGAAAGCCTGCTCTATGGCCTCGATTACACCCGTGACTTCGGCGACCGCTGGTATGCCTACGGCCAGATCCAAGGCAGCCAAGACGATTTCGCCTCCTACCGCCGCGATACCTTCGCGGGCTTCGGTGTGGGCTATAAGGTCGTCGAAAACGCCCGCTCCACTTGGTATGTGTCGGCAGGCCCCGGCTACCGCTGGGCCGAGCTGTCTGATGGCACCGAGATCGAAGAAGAAGCCGCCTCCATCGGCTCCAACTTCTCGACCAAGCTCACCGAAACGGTCTACCTGACCAACGACACCGACTTCATCTTTTCGGAGTCCGACAACGTGATCTACAACGACCTCGGCGTGAACGTCTCGATGACAGACGCCCTGGCGCTGCGCACGTCCATCGCCACCGAATATCACACCGATCCGCTGCCGGGTGACGACAACACCGACAACACCTTCGGCGTGTCGCTGGTCTACAGCTTCAACTGATCCGATATCCCTCGTTATCAGTGACAAGATTGGCTCGCCCAGAAATGGGCGGGCCTTTTTCATTGCGGCACCGCCGCACTCAATGGCCTAACATGCAACAACAGCGCAGCGATTGACGCATAAGGGCAGGGGATTTCAATGACGCACGACAAGCCGGTGGCCCAGTCCGCCCACAGCAGCAGCACCAACCAAGCCCAGCCGCCCGCAAAGGAAGTCACTGCCCGCGTGCTGGAGTGTTATGCACGCGGCTATTCAAGCCAACAGGCCGCCGACCACGCCGGTGTGGATCTGGCCACGGTCAACAAGATCGTGGCCGATGCCATTTCAGAACAAGAGGGGCCGGGCTGAGAAACGCCCAAAAAAGCAACCTCGCGGGGCGCACACACGATCCCCGCTAACGGTAAAGCGTGTCCCAGATCAGCCAGACAGTTCCACCGACTTGCCGTCACGAGAAGAGGCCTCAATCGCCTCAATTAGCCGATGCGCCGCCAAGGCCTCGCGCCCTGTCACCAGCGGCGCGCGTTGTTCGCGGATCGCGGCGGCAAAATCCTCAATCACCCTCTGGTGCCAATCGTGCTTTTCCACCTCCTCGGCCCCCAGCGCCTCCTCACGTCCGTCACGCCAGTTCACCACCACCCCGTCACGGCCAATCCGCAACGACGCCTGCTCGAAATGCAGCGCAACCGTCTCGCTTCGCTGCGGAAACATCGCCGTGCTGGCCACCAGCGATCCCACCGCACCGTTGGCAAACCGCAGGCCTACCACGGCAAAATCTTCGGCTTCCATACGGTGCAGCTTCGATGTGGCCATCATCGCCTGCACCTGCGTCACCGGCCCGGTCAGGCTAAGTGCAAGGTCAATCGAATGGATCGCGTTGGTTATCACCACCCCGCCACCGTCCCGCGCATAGGTGCCGCGCCCCAACTCGTCATAGTAGCTCTGCTCGCGCCACGCCGGCACGGCGATTTCCACCACGCCCAGCGCTCCGAGGGCGCCGCTGGCAATCAACTCCGCCGCCGCCCGCGATGAGGCGCGCACCCGGTGCTGGAACACCACGCCAAGGGCCACGCCCGCCCGCTCGCAGATCGCCACAACCTCCTCGGCTTCGCCCAGCGTCCGCCCAACCGGCTTCTCCAGCAAAATGTGTTTGCCCGCTTCCGCCAGTGGCGCAATTACCTCGGCCCGCACGCTCGGCGGTGTGGCCACAATCACCATCTGGATCGTCGGGTCGTCGATGACCTCGCCAATCTGAGAGATAAACCTCGGCCCCGGCCCGTCATAGAGCGCTCCAAGGTAGTCCGCCCGCTCCGGATGGCGTGAAACCACCGCCTCCAGCCGCAGCCTGTCCCCCGCCGCCGAAAGTGCCGCCACATGGCTCTTGGCGATCATCCCGGCCCCCAGCAAGGCCACGCCAACCCTTTGATCTTCTTCTGCCGCTGCCATCTTGTCCCTCCCGCTGATGCGCCCCGCCACCAGACCAGCAATCCGCCCGCACCGCAAACCCCATTGAGCCGCGCCCCCCATCGCGCTACATCCCTCTCACCAAAGGAGCCAACGCGATGAAAGACCTTAGCCACAACATCCCCGCCCTCGTCACCGAGATGGGTGAGCGCGCGCGCGCCGCTGCTGCGGAGCTGTCTTTCTCGCCGCCAGAGACCCGCAACGCCGCGCTCAAAGCCGCCGGTGCCGCGCTTTTGGCCTCGCAAGCCGAGATCCTCGAAGCCAACGCCCGCGATCTGGACTACGGCCGCGAAAAGGGCCTGACCGATGCGATGATGGACCGCCTCATGCTCGACGAGGCCCGCATTCAGGGCATGGTCGACGGGCTCACCGCCATCGCCGCCCAGCCCGACCCGCTCGGCGAGGTGATCGACGAGTGGGATCGCCCCTCCGGCCTGCACATCCGCCGCGTGCGCACCCCGCTCGGCGTCATCGGCGTGATCTACGAAAGCCGCCCCAACGTCACCGCCGATGCCGGGGCCCTCTGCCTCAAATCCGGCAACGCGGTGATCCTGCGCGGCGGCTCCGAGAGCTATCACAGCGCCCGCGCCATCCACGCCGCCCTGCAAGCCGGGCTGCGCGAGGCCGGGTTGCCCGAAGACGCGATCCAGCTCATGCCCACCCGCGACCGCGAGGCCGTGGCCGAGATGCTTCGCGCCACCGCCTATATCGACGTGATCGTGCCGCGCGGCGGCAAGGGCCTCGTCGGCCTCGTTCAGCGCGAGGCCCGCGTGCCGGTCTTCGCCCACCTTGAGGGCATCTGCCACGTCTATGTCGATGCCGCCGCCGATGCCGAAAAGGCGATGAAGGTCGTGCTCAACGCCAAGACCCGCCGCACCGGCATCTGTGGCTCCGCCGAATGTCTGCTGGTGCATGCAAGCCAAACTGACCTCGGTCAGAAACTTGTCGATGCGCTGATGGAGGCCGGGGTAGAGGTCTACGCCCAAGGGCTGAACGGCACCCGCCCGGCCACCGAGGAGGATTTCGGCAAGGAGTTCCTCGACATGAAGATCGCCGCGAAAGTGGTTGATAACATTGACGAGGCCATCGCCCACATCCGCACCTACGGCTCGCAGCACACCGAGGCGATCCTGACCGAAGACGAGGCCGCTGCCACGCGCTTTTTCCAGCGGGTCGATAGCGCCATCCTGATGCACAACGCCTCCACCCAATTCGCGGATGGTGGCGAGTTTGGCATGGGCGCAGAGATCGGCATCGCCACCGGCAAGATGCACGCCCGTGGCCCGGTGGGGGCAACCCAGCTGACCAGCTTCAAATATCTCGTCACCGGCAACGGCACCACGCGGCCGTAACCCACGGGCGGTCTTGCCCAAGGTATCACAGCGCGCGGGGGTCATCCCCCGCCGCGCAATCTCCGGCTCAAAACCGGATCGCAACCTCCTCCTCAAGCCGCGCAACCTCAGCCGCGCGCCCCAAGGCCGCCAGCGCCTTGGGCAACATCGCAAATTGCAGCTGTGCCGGGCTCAGCCCCGCGCCATCTCCGCGCTCCAACGCCTCCCATGCAGCGGCCTCATTGCGCATTCGCGGCGCGCGCGCCACCACCTCCCAACCGGGCCGCACTTCGATCACGCCGCCATAGGCCAGCTCGATCTCAAGGCAGTTGATCGCCAGAAATATCGCCCGCAGCTCCGCCCGGCCCACCGTTCCGGGCACCGGCCAATCCACCTGCACACGTCCGCCGCCAAGATATTCTGCAAGCGTGGCCAGTATCTCCGCCTCGCTCACCGCCTGTCCCTCTTCGGCGCGGCCAAAGGCGATGCGGAAAAACTTGATCCTGCCCTGCGCATTCTTCACGCTGTCATCTACAAGTGCCAGCTCCGGGCTGTTTTGCAGCCCTGCCATCGCCAGCAATTCCACCCCGTTGCCGATGGCCCCAACCGGGCTGATCAGGTCGTGGCAGATCCGCGACGCCAACCGCGCCGCCAGGTCGAAGTCATCGTCCATGGTCGCCCTCCGGAGAAAGCCCAATGGCCTCAGATCTCAACGCAATCCTCGAACCGGGCATGTTGGTGCGCCACCCTGATGAGCCCGATTGGGGGCTGGGACAGGTGCAATCAAACATCGGCGGGCGCATCACCGTGAATTTCGAGCACGCAGGCAAAGTGACAATCGACGGCAAGCGCATCCTCCTGGAAATCGTCTTTAACCGATGACCTACGCGGGTCTTGGTTAACATGACATTAATGCGACCCCCGTGCCAGCCAGAGCCCACCCGGGTTGCGCCGTCGCGGCGGGCTGCCTAAAAGCCCGGAGACGGGCGGCAATGGAGGGCCGAAGGGCACGCAGGATGGACGCCGAAGCGCCGAAATTCGAGCTGCGACTGGCGGCTGACGAGGCCGACCTGCGCGCCGCCCAAAGCCTGCGCTACGAGGTTTTCGTGGCCGAGCTTGGTGGCGATGGCGAGATGGTTGATCATGACGCCCGTCTAGAGGCCGACCCCTTCGATGCCCATTGCGACCACCTGCTGCTGATCGACCACGCGGGCGAAGGTGCGGGCGATGGCGAAGGGAACGGCGGTGGCGAGGGTAAGGGCGAAGGCAAGGTCGTAGGCGTCTATCGCCTGCTGCCCGGCACCCGGGCCGAAGCCGCAGGCGGCTTTTACACCGAAGGCGAATACGACCTCACCCCGCTCAAAACCTCCGGCCGCAATCTGCTGGAGCTTGGCCGCTCCTGCCTCGCACCCGAGTATCGTGGCGGCATGGCGATGTTCCACCTCTGGGGCGCCCTGTGGGATTACGTCGAGGCGCGCGGCATCGAGGTGCTCTTTGGCACCGCCTCCTTCCACGGCACCGATCTGCAAGCCCTCGCCGCACCGCTCTCCCTGCTCCACCACAGCCACCTCGCCCCCGCCGCGCTCCGCCCCGAGGTGCTGCCCCCCAATGGCCGCGCCATGAACATCCTGCCCGAAGCCCAGCTCAACCGCCCCGAGGCCATGCGCGCCGTGCCCGCGCTGATCAAGGCCTACCTGCGTCTCGGCGGCTGGGTCGGGCAGGGGGCCTTTCTCGATCACGCCTTCAACACCACCGATGTTTGCCTCGTGCTCGACGCCACGCAGGTCAGCCCGCGCCAAGTGGCGATCTACCGCAAAGACCGCGCCCCTTGAACCAGCACCACACCGAGCAAAGCCCCAGCCAGGGTCCGCTCTGGCAAGGCGCATCCCCGCTGCCGCCTCCGCGTCTCGGTCCGCTCGGTTGGGCGCGGGTCATACTGCGCGGTCTGCCCCTTGGCCTCATCACCTTCGGCTGCCTCGCGCTGCTCCTGCTGGTCCGCCTTGTCGAGCGTCCGCTCTGCGGCCACCACCGCCCGGTCACGCCCTTCATCACGCAGTTCGTCTGCAAGGCGGCGTTCCTCTGCCTTGGCATGAAGCACCGCACCCACGGCACCCCCATGCGCCATCGCGGCGCGATCGTCGCCAATCACGCAAGCTGGCTCGACATCTACGCCCTCAACGCGCCCCAGCGCATCTATTACGTCGCCAAAGCCGAGGTTGCAGGCTGGCCCGGCATCGGCTGGCTGGCGCGGGCCACCGGCACCGTCTTCATCCGGCGCGACCGGCGCGAGGCCAAGGCCCAGCAAGCGGTGTTCGAAGAGCGGCTGCGGATGAACCACCGTCTGCTCTTCTTCCCCGAGGGCACCTCAACCGACGGGCTCCGGGTGCTGCCCTTCAAGCCCACGCTGTTTCAGGCTTTCTACACCCACGACATGCCCGAGATCCTGCACATCCAGCCCGTCACAGTCGCCTACCAAGCGCCGCCGGGAGAAGACCCGCGCTTCTATGGCTGGTGGGGAGACATGGACTTCGGCTCCGGCCTGCTTCGCGTGCTCGGCGCGCGGCGTCAGGGCGCGGTCGAGATCGTCTTTCACGCGCCAATCTCGGTCGCCGGGGCAGGGAGCCGCAAGGCACTGGCGGCGGCCTGCGAAGCAGCGGTGCGTGAAGGGCTGGAAAAGCGTCGTTCTGCACCGGAGGGCTGACGGGCCGTTAACCTTTAAACGGTCACGCCGACTGGGCGTAGCCGCCGTTGTATTCTTCGCTTTTCCGGCGCACCTGCGCGTGTTCCACGATCCGCTCCCGCGCGATCCCGCGGAAATCCTCGATCGAGCAATGGCCCATGCGCTCCATGTAGTCGCTCAAATCGTCCTTCAACTCCTGGATCAGCTTCACGCCCACGCCGCCGCTGCCCTTTTCCTCCATCGCCGCCGTGCAAACCTGCAGGTTGCCCGCGCCATGGACGATAAAGTTGAAGGCCTCGCGGAAGCCTTTGATCCCGCCGATCCCCGAGATCGACTGATCGGGATAGGCGCGCGAGATGTCCGAAACCCGCTGCAACGCCTGATGCAAAATCGCCAGCCCGCCCAGCCCGCCGGAGGTGACAAGGCCATCGACCTCCACCTCGAACTTCAGCGTCTCCGGGTCCATCAGCGGCAACGACGGGAAGGTGTTGCACAGCGAGATCGAGGCCGCGCCCGCCTCATAGGCCGCCCCGGCGGCATCCACGAGGGTCGAGGTCGCGGGCGTCAGCTTGACCCAAACGGGCACATCCACCGCGCTCTTCACCGCATTCAGGATGGCGCGGATGATGTCCTCGTCGTTCGCGATGTTCGCGCCCATGTCCTTGCGGTCCATATGCGGGCAGGAGAGGTTCAGCTCCAGCGCATCGCAGCCCACGTTAACCACCGAGCGGGCCAGCTTGCGCCAGGCTTCCATCTCCTCCTCATTGCCGCATCCGGCCATGATCGAGGCAATCACCATGCGGTCGGGGTAGGTGGTCTTGATCTCTTCAAGATCGGGTAGCCATTGCTCCAGCGGCTGGTCCGAGATCAGTTCCCAGTTCCACGACGAGTGCGATACCGTGTCGGGCCGCTTCATCCGCGAGACATAGGGCTTCTGCTCGCTGGTGCGCTGATAGATCGTTTTGGGTCCGGCAACGTTTTCGACCGGGTGCAACCCTATGGTCTTGGTAACAACGCCGCCCCAGCCCGCCTCGAAAGCCCGCATGATCTTTTGCTTGCTCTCCGTCGGCGGGGCCGAAGCCAGCACGAAAGGATTGACGAAATCAAGGCCGGTAAAGCGTGTTGCGAGTGTGGTCTGCACGGCGTCCCCTAACATCTTTGAGTCAACAAAAACGTCATCAGGCACCGATTCAAAGTCAACGATTTTCCGGCTCGTTTTGGGCCGCAGGGCAAAGTTTTTGACCAGATGGTCGAAAAATGATCACTTTAGGAAAATTCAGGCAAGGAGGGGCGGCGAGGGCGGGCCGGAACAGGGCGGCAGCCAGATGCGTGCGCCGGGTTAGGAAATCGGCGTTGTGCGAAAATCGCGGATGCACAGGATGTGCATCGTATGTGCATAGGGTGTGCCTGTGATAAATTTGCGGTCAACGCCCTTTTGAGCAGGAAACCTGCAAAAATGCACAGATCAGAGCGCGCCGGCCATCAGGCTCTTCAACGCGGCGGCCGGATCGTCCTCGGCCCAGATCTCCGGGCCGATTCCAAAGAAGTCCGTCATGCTTGCAAGCGCCGCAACGCGCCCCGCGCTCAGGCCGCCCTCGGCCACCACGGGCACCTCGATCACCTGGCTCCACCACTGAAAAAGCTCGTCTTCCGCCTGGGTGCCGTCTCCCAGCGAAGTCATTGAAACCGGGCCAAAACTTACGTAATCCGCGCCCGCTTCACCGGCGCTCATCCCGTCATGCCGCGATGCGCCGCAGAAGGCGCCAACGATGGCATCTTCGCCCAGCGCCTTGCGCGCGGCCCGCACGCTGCGCGCCCCATCCGTCAGGTGCACACCGTCCAGCCCCAGTCGCTCGACCATCTGCACATGCGCCTCGATCACCAGCGCCACATCCCGGGCATGGGCCACTTCACGCAGGCTGTCGGCCGCCTGTGCCACCTCGCGCTCATCCGTCGTCGCCAAAGCCAGCCGCACGCAGGCCACGTCTACGGCATCAAGAACTCCGGCCAACTTGGCGGGAAAGCTCGACAATTCCAGCGTCGGCGGGGTGATCAGGTAGATCTGCGGCACATCGGGCGCATCGGCCATTTTCGGCTCCATTATCTTCGGTTTCAGGCCCTATATCGGGGTTTTGCGGGCTTGGCTACTTCGCCGGCATCGGTTCCACGAAACTCAGGCAAAGCCGCATCAGCCCATCGAAAATATCTTCCTCCTCCAGAGTGCCCCGGTCGACATGAACAAACCCGGGCTTCTCGGCCCCTCCCATCACCATCCGCGCCGTCCCCGGCAGCGCCAGCGCCTCGGCCTCGCGTGCCTTGCCCACCCGAAAGAACGCACCGCCGCGCCCCGAGGCGACGCAGGCCATATTGCCCCGGATCATAAAGCAAATCCCGCCAAACATCCTGCGCTCGCTCACCTCCGGCACGCCCATGAGCCCCTCGCGCAGCCGCTCGGCCACCTCCTCGTCCCACGCCATTGTCGCTCCCTTCCAAAGCACCGCTTGTCTGGCCCTGCGTCCCATCGTATCACCCGCGCCGTGGTGCGAGGCAAGAAAGGCGCAGCAAATGGCAGACCCGGTATTTGTGCTCGTGCGCCCGCAGATGGGCGAAAACATCGGCGCGGCAGCCCGCGCAATGTGGAACTTCGGCCTCGACAGAATGCGCCTCGTCTCTCCGCGTGACGGTTGGCCAAACCCGCGTGCGGCAGCGCTCGCCAGCGGCGCAGGGCGGGTGCTCGACGGCGCAGACCTGCATGAAAGCGTGGCCGACGCGGTGGCCGATTGCCGCATGGTCTATGCCACCACGGCCCGGGGGCGGGGCCTCACCAAGCCGGTTCTGACCCCAGAAGAAGCCATGGTTGACGCCCGCCGCCGCGCCGCTGCTGGCCAGAAGGTAGCGGTGCTCTTCGGCCCCGAGCGCGCCGGGTTGGAAAACGAGGATGTCGCCCGCGCCAGCGCCATCATTACCGTGCCGGTGAACCCCGAGTTCTTCTCGCTCAACCTAGGCCAGGCCGTGCTGCTGATGGCTTATGAATATGGCCGCCACACGCTTCCGCGCGGCACCGAGGCCCCCGCCGAGCCCGCCTCTGCGGTAGAGGTCGAAAAGCTCGGCGATCACTGGGAGGAACGGCTGGAGGAGGCCGGGTTTTTCTTTCCCGCCGAGAAAGCTGCCGGGATGAAGCTGGTCCTGCGCAACATGTGGCCCCGTCTCATGCTCACCCGCCCGGATGTGCAAATGCTCCACGGTGCCCTGCGCCAGCTGCTGCGCGGCAAGTCGTCCGGCGGCGGCTCTTGAGGCCGCGGCCTCCCCGCGCTACCTGAGAGCGCGAAAGAGGCCCCGAGCATAGGACCCACCATGGCCGGAAAACGCAGCATCTTCGAAGAGGTCAGCGAGGGCGAGACCCCGCGCACAACGCCCCGCGAAACCGGGCTGATCGACAAGGGCAGCCGGGGCGGCGCACGCCTTGCCATCCGGGGCTGGCTGATGCTGCTCTTCGCCCTCGTGGTGGTGATGATCATCGTCGGCGGCCTCACCCGGCTCACCGACTCCGGCCTTTCGATCACCGAGTGGAACGTGATCAAGGGCGCCATCCCGCCGCTGAACGAGGCCGATTGGGCCATCGCCTTCGACAAGTACAAGACGATCCCCGAGTATGAGTTGCAAAACAAGGGGATGAGCCTTGCCGAGTTCAAAACCATCTATTGGTGGGAATGGGGGCACCGCCAGCTTGGCCGCCTGATCGGGCTAGTCTGGGCGGTCGGCTACCTCTGGTTCCTGCTGCGCGGCCAAATCCCCACCGGCTGGAAGCTCCGCCTGCTGATCCCCGGCGTGCTCGGCGGCATTCAGGGCTCTATCGGCTGGTGGATGGTCTACTCCGGCCTTTCCGGCGAGATGACCGACGTTGCCTCCTACCGCCTCGCCACCCATCTCGGCCTCGCCTTCGCCATCCTTGGCCTGCTGGCGTGGTATATCCTGCTTCTGTCGCGCCCCGAGCGCGAGATCATG
Source organism: Vannielia sp. ABF1_015 (assembly GCF_056160745.1). Lineage (NCBI taxonomy): Bacteria > Pseudomonadati > Pseudomonadota > Alphaproteobacteria > Rhodobacterales > Paracoccaceae > Vannielia > Vannielia sp. ABF1_015. The sequence goes on along the minus strand of NZ_JBSWXT010000002.1, from coordinate 285,285 downwards.
CAGGCCCGCCGCGCCCGTGAGCGCCGGGTCTGGGGGCTGGGCACAGGGCTGATGCACTTCGCTTTTCTGCAGATCCTCATCGGTGCGCTGGTGGCGGGCATCGACGCGGGCCGCAATTACATCGACTGGCCGCTGATGGCGGGCGGCTTCACGCCCCCCGGCATGTGGGAGATCGAGCCGCTCTGGCGCAACCTCTTTGAAAATGACGGCACCGTGCAATTCATCCACCGCATGGTGGCCTACGCGCTCTTCGCCTTCGCCATCTTCGCCTGGATCAGGTCGCGCCGCTCCGCCTATGCCGCCACCCGCCGCGCGTTTGATTGGGCGCTGGTGCTGCTCTTCGGGCAGGTGGTGCTCGGCATCGTCACCGTGATGCACTCCGCCCCCTGGCACATCGCCATCACCCATCAGGCGCTCGGCGTCGCGCTTTGGGTCGTTATCATCCGTGCCCGCTTCCTTGCGGGCTACCCCAAGGCCGGAACGCTCCGCGAAGGACTCTGACATGACCGCATTTGAAGACCTCATGGCCCACAGCCGCGAGACCGAGGCCCTTGGCCAAGTCATGGGCCGCCTTGGCTGGGATCAGGAAACCATGATGCCCCGCGGCTCCGCCGAGCAGCGTGGCGACGAGATCGCGGCACTCTCCGGTGTGCTGCACGCCCGCAAGATCGACCCCCGCCTGGGCGACTGGCTGGCGGCTGCCGAAGCCCCCGACGCGGCCGGTGAGGCGGCCCTCCGCCTGATCCGCCGCAGCTTCGAACGCACCACCAAACTGCCCTCCAAACTCGCCGCCGCGCTGGCCAAAACAACCTCAATCGCCCAAGGCAAATGGGCCGAGGCCCGCGCCGCCGAAGATGTGGCGGCCTTCGTTCCCGTGCTGGACGAGGTGCTCAAGCTCAAGCGCGAGGAGGCCGCCGCGCTGGCCGATGGCGGCGATCTCTACGACGCGCTGCTGGATGACTATGAGCCCGGCGCCAAGGCCGCTGACCTTGAGGCGATGTTCGGCGCGCTCCGCCCACGCCTCGTCGGCCTGCGCGAGGCCGTCCTCGGCTCCGATCACCAGCCCGCCGAGCTGACCGGCAGCTACCCCGAGGCCGCGCAGCTTGCGCTCTCCAACAAGCTGGCCGAGGCCTTCGGCTACGACTTCACTCGTGGCCGGATCGACAAGGCCGTGCATCCCTTCAGCTCCGGCTCCGGCAACGACGTGCGCATCACCACCCGCGTCGCCGAGGATGACCCGTTCAACTGCTTCTACTCCACCATCCACGAGGTCGGCCACGCCTGCTACGAGCAGAACATCTCGCAAGACTACCTGCTCACCCCGATGGGGCAGGGGGTCTCAATGGGCGTGCATGAAAGCCAGAGCCGCATCTATGAAAACCAAATGGGCCGCTCCTGCGCCTTCACCGGCTGGCTGCACAGCCAGATGGAAGAGGCCTTCGGCCCGCTCGGTCTTGATGCCGATGCTTTCTATGCCACCGTCAACAAGGTGAAGCCCGGCTACATCCGCACCGAGGCCGACGAGGTGCAATACAACCTCCACGTCCTCCTGCGCTTCGACCTTGAGCGCGACCTCGTGGCAGGCAAGCTGGAAGCGGCAGGCCTCGAAGAAGCATGGAACGCCCGCTTCGAGCGCGACTTCGGCTACCCGGTCGACAAGCCCTCCAACGGCTGCCTGCAAGATGTGCACTGGTCCGTCGGCCTCTTCGGCTACTTCCCGACTTACAGCCTCGGCAATGTCTACGCCGGTTGCCTGATGAAGGCGCTGCGCGAGGCCGTGCCGGGCATCGATGCCGCGCTGGCCTCGGGTGATGCCACCCCGGCCACCACATGGCTGCGCGAAAACCTGCAACAGCACGGCGGGCTGCGCCCCCCGCGCGAAACCATCTCCCACGCCTGCGGCTTCGAGCCGTCTGAAGCGCCGCTGCTGGATTACCTCGAAGAGAAGTTCGGGGAGATCTACAAGCTGTGACCGGGGCATTGCGCCAAGAGTGCGGGCGGTGCCAGCCAAGGGTTGAGCAATGACCCCGCACGGAATCAAGCCAAAGGCGCCGTGCAGCGCCGTCCCGTCCCCCGGGGCGGCGCTTCGTCCAAGTCAGCGCCTACCCCTGACGTGAGATGACCACCCAACCATAAAGTGGCACGAACCGCCGTTGCGAGCGCCACCCCCACGGGACGGCGCTGCACGGCTTGCGTGGGGCAGGGGAGTTTGCTGGCGAGACGGTACACGTCCAGCCCGCCCGCTCAAACGCTTCGTAAACCCTTTACGCCATTCTCACCCCTGCCAATCGGGCGGGCGCTTCTGGATGAAGGCTTTGATCCCCTCGTCGGTGTCGCGCCAAAGTATGTTCTCGACCATCACCGCTGAGGCATGGGCATAGGCCTCGGCGGTTGTCATCGGGAGTTGGTCATAAAACGCCCGCTTGCCGATCTTCACGGCGGCGGTGAGCTTGCCCGCGACGGTCTCGGCGAGGCTGCGGGTCTCGCCCTCAAGCGCGGCTTCGGGCACCACGCGGTTTACCAGCCCCACCTCGCGGGCACGCGCCGCGTCGATGAACTCGCCTGTGGTGAGCATCTCAAAGGCCACCTTCGGTGCCACATTGCGCGACAGCGCCACCATGGGGGTGGAACAGAACAGGCCGATGTTGACGCCATTCACCCCAAACCGCGTGCCCTCCGCCGACACCGCCATGTCACAACTAGCCACCAACTGGCACCCGGCGGCGGTGGCGATGCCATGCACCTGCGCAATCACCGGCTGGGGCAGGGCCTGCAGCCCCATCATCACGGCGGAGCAGCGGGCGAAGAGATCCTCAAAATACGCCCGGCCACGGTCCTCTGCCTGCCGCCCGGCCTGCATCTCCTTTAAGTCATGGCCCGCGCAAAACACCTTGCCCGCACCCCGCAGGATCACCACCCGAATGCGGCCATCCTCTCCTAAGGCGGCGATCTCCTCTGTCAGCGCCGCAAGTAGCCCGTCAGAAAGCGCATTGAGCGCGCCCGGCCGGTTCAGTGTCAGTTCCGCAACGTTTCCCCGGTCAACCCGGGTCAGCACAGGCTCACTCATCTTGCCATTCTCCCCATTGGCAGAAACTCTGGGCCGCAGCCCGGAAAAGCGCAAGGGGAGCGGAATGCTGGACAAGACGGTAATGGACAAGGCCGCGCTGGAGCGCTTCGTCGAAACCGAGTTTACACAGGTGATCGGCGACTTCTCGGTGGAGGAGGTCACCGCCGATGGCGTGGTGGTTCGGCTGCTGACGCAAGACAAGCACCTGCGGCCCGGCGGCACCATCTCGGGGCCTTCCATGTTTGGCCTTGCGGATGTGGGCATGTATTTCGCCGTTCTGTCGCGCATCGGCCCGGTCGCCCTGACCGTCACAACCAATTGCGCGATCGACTTCATGCGCAAACCCGAAGCCGGGCGCGACCTGATCTGCACCACGCGCCTGCTGAAACTGGGCCGCTCGCTCGCCGTGGGCGAGTGCCATATTCGCTCCGAAGGGCAGGCGGCGGTGGTTGCCCGCGCCAGCCTGACCTACGCGATCCCGCCAAAACCGGCTCCAAATGTGGGGTAAAATAATACCTTAATTATAAGACTCTGAAATAGCTCTATTTATTCCACCTTGCGCCTCTTGACTGGCCGCCCCGAATGCTTAGAACGGCCCAATCGAATGCTACAGCCGCACCCGCTCGTGCGGCGCAAGAGGACCGACACATGAAAACCTTTACTGCCACCCCGGCAGACATCGACAAGAAGTGGATCCTGATCGACGCCGAAGGCGTGGTTCTGGGTCGCCTCGCCTCGATCGTCGCCAACCGCCTCCGCGGCAAGCACAAAGCCACCTTCACCCCGTCGCAAGACATGGGCGACAACGTGATCATCATCAATGCCGACAAGATCCAGCTGACCGGCAACAAGCGTGAAAAGCCGAACTACTGGCACACTGGCTACCCGGGCGGCATCAAGTCCCGCACGACCGGCCAGATCCTCGAGGGCAAGTACCCCGAGCGCGTGGTGATGCAGGCCGTCAAGCGCATGCTGCCCGGCAACAAGCTGAGCCGCGTGCAGATGACCAACCTGCGTGTCTACGCCGGCGCCGAGCACCCGCACGAGGCCCAGAGCCCCGAAGTGCTGGACGTAAAATCCATGAACAAAAAGAACACGAGGGTCTGATAAATGGCTGACCAAGTGAATTCGCTCGAAGAGCTGGGCACGGTCGCCGAAGGTTCGGCCCCCGTCGCTGAAGAAATCATCAACCGCGAGCCCCAGCGCGACGAGCTGGGCCGTGCCTACGCCACCGGCAAGCGGAAAGATGCAGTCGCCCGTGTCTGGATCAAGCCGGGCTCCGGCAAGGTCATCGTCAACGGCAAGGACCAGGACAAGTACTTTGCCCGTCCCGTGCTGCAACTCATCCTGCGCCAGCCCTTCCAGGTTGCTGGCGTTGAAGGCGAGTTCGACGTGATGGCCACCGTCAAAGGCGGCGGCCTCACCGGCCAGGCCGGCGCGGTGAAGCACGGCATCTCCAAGGCCCTGCAGCTTTATGAACCCTCGCTGCGTGGCGCCCTCAAAGCCGCCGGCTTCCTCACCCGCGACAGCCGCGTCGTCGAGCGTAAGAAGTACGGTAAGCCGAAGGCCCGCAAGAGCTTCCAGTTCTCCAAGCGCTGAGTCTGGTTTCAAGAATTTCTGGAAAGGGCCTGCCATTCGGTGGGCCTTTTCTCTTTCTGGGCCGAGGGTTAGGTTCCGCCCGACTTGGGTTGAAAGGTGTGTCACATGCGATGGGGCTGGATCGTGGGGGGCGTGGCCCTGACTTTGCTTCTGGCTTTCGGTGTGTCCTGGCCTGAGCCGGACGTAGCGGGTGCGCCAGGCGTCACCGGCCAGCCCGATGTGCCCGGAGACCCGGACGCTTGCGAAAGCGCGGAGGCCTGCCGCATCACCTTTTCGGCTCACTTGCTGCTTGTGAAAGAGCCCGGCTTTGCCGCATCCGCCAAGGCGCTCACCCGAGGTTGCGAGCTCTATGGCGACGGCAGCGCCTGCCGTCTTCTGGCATGGTGGGTCAACCGTGGCCGGATCAAGGGGGATGAACTGGCACTGGAACGACGTGCCTGCGAGCTGGGCGATGCCATCGGTTGTCGCCAGTTCGGCGGCGCTTTTGACGCCTCCATCCGCCCACCGCTTACGGCTTCACCCGATGATCTCGCCCTGATCCTAAAGGGCTGCAAGGCGGGTGACGCTTTCACCTGCAACACCTTGCTCTCCGCCGTGTCTGACAGCTCCCGGCTGGACCGGATGGACACCGCCTGCACCGCCGGAGAGGCCATCGCCTGCCTCGTGGTGGAGGGCAAGCGGGTGATCTACAGCGATGCCTTGGCCGCTGGCGAGGCCCTGCGGTCCGCTTGTGACGAAGGCCAGGCCTGGGGTTGCATCCTGGTGGCGGAAAACGGCATGGCCCGCCGCCCCGAAGACCCGGACGCGCTGCACTACTACGCGCGGGCCTGCGATGCGGGCGCAGCCCTCGGCTGCCGCAACGGTGGGGCCTTCGCATATGCCAAGGACCAAAACGCCGAGGGGCAACGGCTGTTTCAGCGCGGCTGCGACATCAGCGGTGAGCCAGATCTGTGCTGGCGGGCCGAGCGCGGAGACAAGCGCATTCGCTTCAGCCAGACCATGTTGGATAATCTCGTGGCCGATTGTCTCTATGGCAACGCCAAGACCTGCGACTTTCTCGCCTTCTGGATCGGGGAGTTTGCTGACAGGTTCAAGGCCGAGTCCGCATGGCCGCTGAACGCCAACAGCGTCTACGCGCTGGAGGCCATGGCGTTGCAGGCCAATTGAGCGCTCAGACGGGCGGTCGCAGTTCGAAAGCCAGTGCAAGCAGCAGCATCGCGGCGCACCACGACGCGCCGGTGCGCCATGTGAGCGCGAGCCACTTGGCCTCGCCCCAGCGGTCAAAGCTCATTCTGGCAAGGGCGGTGATGGCGACGGCCATAAGCAGGGTGGCAAAGCAGATCCCGGCGTAGATCGAAACCGGCAGCGTGCCGAAAGGGTGCTCATCCAGCGCGCCCAGCAGCACGCTCCCGCCCACAACAAACCCCGCCGCACTGCCAAGCGCCTTGTGCGGGCGAAGCCCCGAGGCGGCCAGCAAGGCCACGCAAAGCCCGGCGACATGCGGGGCGAGGGCGGCAAACCCCGGCTGAAGTATGGAGAGTGCCACGCCCACGGCAATGCCCGCCAGCAAGCCCGCAAAGACAGGCCGCGCGCCCAGCCTGTGCCAAATCCCGGCCAGAATGCCCAAGGATATCAGGCATACGAGGGCAGGGGGCCATGACAGCGGCACCGAGGCCCCCTCGACAAAGCTGGCATATTGATCCGCCCCGGCGGTGAACTCATGCGCCCACGCAGGTGCGGCGAAGATCAGCGTGGCAAGGCAGGCCGCCGCACCGGCAGCGCAAGCTCCAAAAGGCCTCACGCTCAGGCCAGACCGGCCAAAAACAACCCGCCCACGGCAGCAATCACCACACCAGCGGCCCGCACCACCATCCGGCCCGCGGAATGGCCGGTGAAGAGGCCCAGCCCGATGCCAACGGCATGAAGCAGCCCGGTGCCCACCACGAAGCCTACGCCATAGGCCAGCGGGTTGGCGGCTTCTGGCAATTCGGTGCCATGGGCATGCCCGTGGAAGATGGCAAAGGCCCCCACGATCACCGCCGCCACCCAAAGCGGCGCTTTCACGAAGAAGGCCACCAAAAGCCCCAGCACCACGCCCGACAGCGCGATGCCGGTTTCAATCGCCGGAATCGGCACACCCATCACGCCAAGCGCCCCACCGAAGGCCATCACGAGCGGAAACACAACTGGTAAAACCCACATCGCGGGCGCACCCAGCACCGCGCCCCAAAGTCCAACCGCCACCATGGCCACAACGTGATCCCAGCCGAGGATCGGATGGAGGAAGCCCGAAAGCAGGCCGCCCGCCAAGCCCTCGCCGGTGTGCGCCAGCGCCGGGCCAGCCAGCACGGCGACCGCCGCAGTAAGAAACAAAGAGAAAGCGGTGTTGCGCTGCATGGTATAACCCCCGGGTAAATCGTTGCTCTGCATTGGTATATTGATTTACTGCGCTCACAACCCTTTCGCACCCTAGCGGGAGCCAGAGCACAAACGGAGGCCCCACTCCAAGCATGTTCCTGACGCTGCGTCACATGACGATCCCTTGACAGGGCTGCATTCCTGACCTATATCTATTCACGATCTCCTGGGGCGTGTTTCATTGGAAGCACGCCCCATTTGATTCCTCCCCCACCCTCTGCTGCACCGCCGCAAATCAGCCCTTGAGCATGCCTGTGTTTCGCATAACCTCATGCGAACGACGGTAATGCTCTCGGGGGATGAAGGATTGAGCGCAGGCCATGGTCTGAGCGACGCGAAGAAGGGGTTGCTGCTGGCGGCCCCGCCCGGGCTATATGCCGTTTTGCTCCTGGCCGTCCCACTTGGGGCCGTTTTGCTCCTGTCGTTCTGGTCGCAGGATTTTTTGACGCTCGACCGGACCTTCACTCTCAAGAACTACCGCGAGGCCTTCACCGAGCCGCTCTACATGCTGCTGCTCGGCCGATCGCTGCTGATCTCGGGGGCCGTCACCCTTGCCACCGTGGTGCTGGCCTTCCCCATCGCCTATTTCGTGTCCTTTTACGTTCGGCCCGAGCGCAAATCGCTCTGGATCTTCCTGATCACCATCCCGTTCTGGACCAGCTACCTGATCCGGGTGTTCCTCTGGAAGGTGATCCTCGGATACAACGGCGTGCTCAACTCCTCGCTCCAAGGGATTGGGATCATTGACGAACCGCTCACCTTCATCCTCTACAACGCCAACGCCGTGGTGATCACACTGGCCCATGCCTTCGCGCCCTTCGCGATCCTGCCGATCTTCGTGGCGCTGGAAAAGATAGACCGCTCCCTGCTCGAGGCCTCCCGCGATCTTGGCGAAGGGATGTTTCGCACCTTCACCCGTGTCACCCTCCCACTGGCGATGCCCGGGGTGGTCGCGGCCATCCTCATCGTCTTCATCCCGACCATCGGAGATTACGTCACCCCCCGGCTGGTTGGCGGGCCGGACGGGCTGATGATTGCCAACATGATCCAAACCCAGTTTCTCAAGCTCAACAACGCGCCGATGGGGGCCGCGCTGGCGGTGATCGCCATGCTCTCTGTCTCGCTCATTTCGCTCGGTATCGTGCTGGCCACGATGCGCTGGGTGAAGGGGGGCAAATGAGTGGCTGGCTGGCAAAACGCGGCGGGTGGCTCTGGCTCTATGCAGTGGCCTATCTGGTGTTTCTCTACGCGCCGATCTTCCTGTTGCCGCTCTTCGCCTTCAATGAAAGCTCAGTCATCGCCTTCCCGCTGCAGGGCTTCACCACTGAGTGGTTCAAGGGCCTCACCGGCGTGCCGGCGCTGACAGGCTCGGTCAAAACCTCGCTCATCATCGCCGTCACCTCCTCGGTGCTGGCCACGCTGCTTGGCCTCTGCGCGGCGCGGGCCGGGGTGCGCTATCGCTTCCCTGGCAAGGGCACAATCATGGGGCTGATCATGGTGCCACTGGTGCTGCCCGAGATCATCGTCGGTGTCTCGCTGCTGGTGGTGATCGTCTCGATCCTCGGCGCGCCGCTCTCCAGCTGGACGGTGATCCTCGGCCACACGCTCATCTGCACCCCCTTCGCCGTGGCCATCCTCAACGCCAGCTATCAATCGCTCGACACCTCGCTGGAAGAGGCCGCAATCGACCTTGGCGAAACGCCCGCCAGCACCTTTCGGCTTGTCACGCTGCCGCTGATCATGCCCGGCATAATCGCCTCGCTGCTGATTTCTTTCACCATCTCGCTCGACGAGTTCATAATCGCCTTCTTCCTCACCGGCGCGGAGCCCACGCTGCCGGTTTACATCTGGTCGCAACTCCGCTTTCCGCAAAAGCTGCCCATCATCATGGCCCTTGGCACCATTCTGGTGGCGGCATCGGTCGTGCTGCTGACGCTGGCCGAACTCATGCGGCGGCGCGGGCTGAAGCGGGCAGGGGCCAAGGACACCGGGGGATTCCTCTGACATGAAACCACTCATCAGCCTTTCGGGCCTCACCAAGAGCTTCGGCGATGTCGAAGTGCTCAAGGGCATCGAAGCCGAAATCGGCGAGGGCGAGTTTTTCTCGCTGCTTGGGCCGTCGGGCTGCGGCAAGACCACGCTGCTGCGCATCATCGCGGGCTTCGAAACACCCAGCACAGGCGCGTTGCTGATCGACGGGCAAGATATGGCGGGGGTGCCTGCCAACAAGCGCCCCACCAATATGGTGTTCCAGTCCTACGCCGTGTTCCCACACCTTTCCGTGGCGCAAAACGTGGGCTTCGGGCTGCGGCGCTCTGGGCTGGCCCCAGCGGAGAAAGCCAAGAAGATCGAGGCCGCGCTGGAGATGGTCGGCCTTGGTGGCTATGGCGGCCGGGCGGCCCATGCGCTTTCGGGCGGGCAACGCCAGCGGGTGGCGCTGGCCCGCGCCCTGATTCTCGAGCCCAAGGTGCTGCTGCTCGACGAACCACTCTCAGCGCTCGACAAAAAGCTGCGCGAACAGATGCAAAGCGAGCTGCGCAGGCTCCAGCGGCAGGTGGGAATTACCTTCATCCTTGTGACTCACGATCAGGAAGAAGCTCTCATCATGTCCGATCGCATCGCGGTGATGTTTGATGGCCAGATCGCCCAACTCGCCCCGCCGCAGGAGCTTTACCGCCGGCCGGTCAACCGCCGGGTCGGGGATTTCATCGGTGTTATGAACTTCCTTCCCGCAGACGGGAAGCTGGAAGAGGGCCGCGATATTGTGGTCGATATCGCCGGTCTTGGGCGCACCGTCATCGAGCAGGATCAATGCCCCGCAGGTTTCGTCAACGGCTCTGGGGCCGTGGGCGTGCGGCCCGAGAGCCTTCAGGTTCTGTTCGAGGGTGAGCAGGCGCGGGGCGAAGTGGCCGAGGGCGAGGTGGCCGAGGTGATCTACTACGGCGACATGACCTATTACGAAATCGCCCTTCCCGGCGCACCAGAGCGGCTGACTGTTTCAATGAAAAACCGCGCCGGACGCCCGGTGCTGGAGCGCGGCACATCTGCGCGGCTGGAATGGGACGCCTCGTCGCTGATCTATTTTCCGCAGTAACCGCAGTAACCGCAGTGGCTGACGCCCGCCATCCGCGTTAGCCCTTCGCCAGCGGGTGGTGCTCCAGCACCAGCTCTTTCAACCGCTCTTCCAGCACATGGGTGTAAATTTCGGTCGTCGAGATATCGGCATGGCCGAGCAGAACCTGAATGGACCGCAGGTCAGCGCCCCCAGCCAGCAAATGGGTGGCAAAGGCGTGGCGCAGGCGGTGCGGCGTGACCTTCGCAGGCGAAACTCCGGCCACCACGGCGATCTCCTTGATCAACGCGTAAAAGCGATGCCGGGTCAAGTGGCCCTCTTTCGAGGTGGACGGAAAAAGAAAGCGCGAGGGCACCACACCGCGCTCCTGCTTGGCCTGCTCCTGCGAGGCATCAAGCGCCTGCAGCCATGTCGAAAGGGCCGCGCGGGCAGGCGGCGAGAGGGGCACCATTCGCTCCTTGCCGCCCTTGCCGCGCACCAGCAACATCCTTGGGTCGCCGCGTGCGGCCTGGATCGGCAGAGAGACCAGCTCGCTCACGCGCATCCCGGTCGCATAGAGCAGCTGCATCAGGCAGGCGTTCCGCAGCCGGTCATCGCCGCGCCCGGTTTCCGGGGCCGAGGCGAGCAACCGTTCCACCTCCTCAGGTGACAGCGTTTTGGGTAGCGCCTTGGAGCGGCCCGGCCCCTTGATCTGAAGCGCGGGGTTGTCGGGGCGCATGCCCTCTTCAAAGGCAAAGCGATACAGCTGCTTGATGGCCGAAAGCCTGCGCGCCCGGGTGGATTTTGCCAGCCCCTGCGCCTCGCAATCTACGAGATACTCCTCAATCACCGACCTGTCGGCACTGTCTATCTGGCTGGCCTTCCGGTCAAGAAACTCGGCAAAATCAGTGAGATCGCGGCCATAAGCCAGCTGGGTGTTCCTGGCGGCATCCAGTTCGGCGGCTTGCGCTGCGAGAAAGGCGCTGATCCAGCGGTGTGCGGTGGCGTCCATTGGCCTCAGGCCTGCCGGTCAAGCAGCATCAGTTGCAACGCATAGCGGCGTGCGGTGTCCTCAAGGCTGACGCTGCGTAGGAAGGCGATGGCGGTGGTAACATCGTCCAGATCGCCCTCGGCCCCATTCTCCAAGGTTTCCATCGCCAGCAGGATGGCCTCGCCAATCCGCCCGTCCGCGATGGGGCGGGAGAGTGCTTCGGGCAGGGCCGTGCTGGTGAAGCCCTCGGTGATCGCCTCGGCAAGGCTGTTTGGCGCCTTGGCGTCTTGCGGCAGTCCACGGGCGAGCGCGGAAAGATAGGCACCTGATGCGCCGGGCGGTGCGGGTTGGGTGAGTGCAAGCCGCTCGTAGCCATCGGTCAGCAGGCCAATGCGGAAGGCCAGCACGGCGCTTTGACCACTCAGCACCACATCCTCCAGCCGGGTGCCGAAGAGGCCCGCAAAAGGCAGTTCCAGATGAGCGCTCTCGGCCTGCGCCCATGCCCCGGGCAGCAGCTTGGCCACCGCATCTGCGTCACCATCGCTCAGCGCGGCATCAAGGCGCTGCATCACATCAACCCGGTCCCAAACCCCGCCCGAAGCCGCAGGCTGCCGCTCCGACCAGATTTCAAGCAGCCGCTCGGGCGCAAGGCTGCCGACCCGTGCAAGCCGCTCCGCAGCCCCGATCCGCGCCCGCCAACCAGCGGTTTCACGCAGATCGGCATGGGCGAAGGCAAGCGGCAGCTGAGCCGTTGGCACCGGCTCTCCAATGGCTTCGAGCATCCGGTAAATCAGCGGCGACGGGCGTTTGAACGCTGGCAGGGGCGCAGCGCCATCGGCCAGCTCCGGGTCCAGAAAACGGGCCAGCAAGGCGTCTTCCTCTGCATCGAGGTGCCCAAGCGCCTTTGCCGTATCGAGGGTGAGCGCGGCTGTCTGCCAATCGCCCGTGCGGGCGAGGCAGAAGATGCGGGTCGAATAGCTGGGAGAAATGCCCGGCGTGGCCCGAAGCTGTTGGCAACCGGCATCCTCATGCCCCTGAAGCAAGGCCACATCGAAACTGCGCTGAAAGATTGCCGGAGCCTTCGAGCCTGTCCGCTTCAGCATCTCGGCAGCCTCGTCCACCGCGCCGCGGGCCAGAAGCGCATCAATACGGGCCTGAAACAACAGCCCCTCCGGCCCGGCCCCGATAGGCGGGTCAAGCTCGGTCAGCAGCAGTAGACGGATCAGCTCCTGCTGGGCCGGAAGCGGCTCTATCGGCATCTCCGCAATCAGCCGGCGCAATCTGTCCAGCTCGGAATCGCCCCAGAGGTTGCCCGGAAATCCCGCCTCACGGCGTCCGATCAGGCCAATGCCATCAGGCGACGGCGCGCCAAGCGGCGAGACGGTGACCGTCTCGATCCCGGCCGAATTGGCCACTGGCGGCTCATTGGAAGGCGCAACTGCCACAACCGGCGTTGCAAGGCTGTCAGACAGCCAGTCGATGGAAGAAATCGGCGCGTCCTGAGCCATTGCTCCTGCACCGAGGCTCATCACCCCGACCGTTGCCCACCCGAACGCATGCGAAATTTTCATCGTCAATCCACGTCGAGCTCCACCGGCTCGCGCACCTCTTCCATCTCGGGGCTGAGATCGCCCAGATAGGCAAACCCTACCAGCCCGATGAAGGCAAGCACCAGTAGTACCACGATGAGTTTGAGAAATCGGACCATATGCCCTGCTGTCCTGCCCTTGTTATTTTGCCTCGCCCCCCGATTGTCACGATTATATATGGCAATCCGCCCGAGTTCACGCCATTGAGGGCGACAAATTTTTTTGACCGGCAGGAAGGTGCCAAGAGATTGGCGGAACGGCTGAAAAAGACAGTGGCCCTCGTGGGTATGATGGGCTCGGGCAAGACGGCGATTGGCACAGCATTGGCCAAGCGGTTGGGCGTGCCGTTTCTGGATAGCGATGAGGCTATCGTGCAGGCGGCGAACATGAGCATTGCCGAGATCTTCGAGCGCGATGGCGAGGCCTTCTTCCGGGCGCGGGAGGCGGAGGTGCTGTCGCGGCTGCTGCAGGGGCAGGTGGGTATCCTCTCGACTGGCGGTGGGGCCTATCTGTCGGCCGATAATCGCGAGGTGATTCACCGCAAAGGGGTGGCGCTCTGGCTGAAGGCCGATACCGATTTGCTGTGGAGCCGGGTCAAACATAAAACCACCCGTCCGCTCCTGCGCACCGCGAATCCGCGCGCCACACTGGAGGAGCTCGTGGCCACGCGCGAGCCCGCCTACGCCAAGGCTGAGCTAACCGCGCAGGCCCGGGCAGAATACTCCATCGCCGATATGGTGGAGCAGGTCACTAAGGTTTTGGCCACGCGTGAAGATGTGCTCGTAACAGACTGAAAGCATGAGGTAAAGCCTATGACCACCACCGTGCCTGTCGCACTGCCGGGCCGCGAATATGACGTGCGGATCGGCGAGGGGCTGATTGCCGGAGCGGGTAAGGAAATTGCGCCCTTGCTGGCCCGAAAGCGTGTGGCCGTGGTGACCGACAGCAATGTCGCGGAGGCGCATCTTGGCGCGCTGGAGGCCGGTCTGCAGGCTGAAGGCATCGAGCTTGCGTCGCTCGTGCTGCCTGCTGGCGAGGCAACCAAGAACTGGGAGCATCTGGGCAAGACCGTTGAGTGGCTCATCGCAGAGCGGGTCGAGCGGCGCGATGTCGTCGTGGCCCTTGGCGGGGGCGTCATCGGAGACCTTGCGGGCTTTGCCGCCGCCGTTCTGCGCCGAGGCGTGCGCTTCGTCCAGGTACCAACCTCGCTGCTGGCGCAGGTCGATAGCTCGGTGGGCGGCAAGACCGGCATCAACTCGCCACTGGGCAAAAACCTCGTGGGGGCCTTCCACCAACCCAGCCTCGTGCTGGCCGACATTCTGGCGCTGGAAAGCCTCACCACGCGGGATTTTCTTGCAGGCTACGGCGAGGTGCAAAAATACGGGCTTCTCGGCGACGCCCGGTTCTTTGAATGGCTGGAGCAGAACGGACCCGCCCTTGCGGCGGGCGACCGCGAGGCGCGGGCCTATGCAGTGCGCCGCTCGGTGGAGATGAAGGCCGAGATCGTGTTGCGCGACGAGACGGAACAGGGCGACCGCGCGCTGCTGAACCTCGGCCACACCTTCTGCCACGCGCTCGAAGCGGCCACCGGCTATGGCGACCGCTTGCTGCATGGCGAAGGCGTGGCGATTGGCTGCGCGCTGGCCTTCGAGCTTTCCGCGCGGCTTGGCCTGTGCGCGCAGGAGGCGCCAAGCCGGGTGAGGGCGCATCTGGCGGCGATGGGGATGAAGAAGGATCTGGCCGACATCCCCGGCGATCTGCCCTCCGCCGAAGCGCTGCTGGAGCTGATGGGGCAAGACAAGAAGGTGGTCGACGGCAAGCTGCGCTTCATTTTGGCGCGCGGGATCGGGGAGGCCTTTGTCACGTCCGATGTGCCGCGCGAGGCTGTGCTCGGGGTGCTGCGCGATCAACTGGAGCGATAACTTCCCCTAGGGAAATTTTGTTGACGACAGGGCTTACCTTTCGCGCTAGGCTCCCCTTGGAATGGGAGACATCCCGAGGCTCGGCACGGGCCTCGGTCATTTTGATCAAGTAGGTATTTTCAGGCCAGGGCTCCGCGAGGAGACCATGAGACCACTCCCGATCCTCAATTCAACCCAGCGGGGACGCTCGGCAGGGCGTGCGCCGTGACGTGATAAAAGGGGGCGTCATGCCAGATCCTACAAATTTCATCGGCCAGTGTATTTCCTATCAGATCGACCCGGGACAATCAGCTGCCGACAATCCGGGCCCGGTGGCACCTATGGCGGGCCAAACCGCAATGGCGGCGGTCAACGTGGGCGCTGACCCTCGCAACCTCGTCGGCGGAACGCCGTGGATGTTTACCTTCCTGAAATATTGCGCAGGCGAGGTGACTACCTGTGCCCTCGCTGGCGGTGTGCTCACCGGGCCGATGTCTGGCTGCTACCTGTTTCGCTATCAGTCGGCCGGCGGGGCCTCTGTGGCCCATGTCGGCACCGATAACACGCCGGAATCCGACGGCACGATCCGCGCCAAGGCGGTCTGGAGCGGCATGATGGGCGCTCATGGGGCCACCGCGATGGGCGAAGCGCCGACAAAGGTCATCCGACAAGACGAGCAAATCCGCATCGCGCGGGAGAACCAAAACCAATTGCCCAAACTCTGCGGTTACTTCGAGGGCCACAATGCCTGGGCTGTTCTCTTCGTTCCGGCGGTGGCTGGGGTATCGGTCGTGCCCGGTGTTCTCAGGATCGCTGCGGTCAAGCCGATGCCGCTGCTCAACTGGTCCGCCGTCGCTGGCATGCGGGAATGGCGCTGACGCGCGGATTGGTTTTAGCGTAGAAGTGGGCGCGATCTTGTTTAAGGTCGCGCCCGAAGCCTTTGATTAGAAGGGAATTTCGTCGTCGATATCGCCACCGGCGGGGGCATTGCCGCCGCCGTAGCCACCTGAGCTGCCGCCCCGGTCGTCATAACCGCCACGGTCATCGTAGCCGCCACCCGAGGAGGAGCCGCCGCCGTAGTTGCCGCCCCCTCCACCGCTGCCGCCTTCGCGGCTGTCGAGGAAGGTCAGCTCGCCCGCGTATGGCCGCAACACAACCTCGGTCGAGTAACGATCCTGACCATTCTGGTCCTGCCACTTGCGGGTTTCGAGCTTGCCCTCGACATAGACTTTCGAGCCTTTGCGCAGATACTGCTCTGCAAGACGGGCGAGGTTCTCGTTGAAGATCGCCACCGAGTGCCACTCGGTCCGCTCGCGGCGCTCGCCAGTGTTGCGATCCTTCCAGTTCTCGGAGGTCGCGATGCGCAGGTTGCAGACCTTCCCGCCGTTCTGGAACGTGCGGGTCTCGGGATCACGGCCCAGATTGCCGATCAGGATAACCTTGTTGACGGAACCGGCCATGCTGCCGTCCTCCCCATATCTTGTGGTTCGAATCTTTCGCTGACGCTACACCACCAGAACGTGGTTAAAAACCAGTTTACGCCGCCCCAGAGCCTCTAACGAAGTTGTGCGGAATTGCGGGGTGGCAGCGAGAGCGATTTTCGCTAGAATGCGGGCTGCAAGGGGGCCCTCGGGGCCTGCAAGAAACGGGGCCGAGGGGCATGAAGCGAGCGATAGCGGCGGTGGTGTGCCTATGCATGGCCACGCCAGTGGTGGGCGAGAGCGTCTCTTCCAAATCACGCAAAAAGCTGTTTCTGAACCAGACCAAGCTGCTCGACAGCCGGGCGGCCAGCCAATACGCCGCCTCGGTGCGTTTGCAGCCGCCGACGGTGAACACCCCGTCGAAGAACGACACCGGACCGCGCTTTACCGGCTCTTACCGGGGCGTCTACCTGCCCATGGCCAAGGCCGCTGCGGCCAAACATGGGGTGCCCGAAGATCTGTTCCTGCGGCTGATCCAGCAGGAGAGTGGCTGGAAACCCAAGGCCAAGAGCCACAAGGGGGCAATCGGGCTGGCGCAGCTTATGCCCTTCACGGCCAAGAAGATGGGCGTGGACCCGCATGATCCGAAGCAAAACCTCGAAGGTGGCGCCAAGTATCTGAAACTCATGTACAATCGCTACAAGAGCTGGCGGCTTGCACTGGCGGCCTACAATGCCGGCCCCGGCGCGGTAGACAAATACGGCGGCGTGCCGCCCTACCGCGAAACTAAGAACTACGTGAAGGTCATCTGGGGCTCTTGAGCCGACCGTGATGCGCAAGTGGTTGATCCCTCTCGTTATCGTCGTGCTCCTTATCGGGGCAGGGAGCATCGCGTGGACGGTCTATCGCGGCGTGACCGGGCTGGTTGGCGTGTTCACCGAGGTGGACGACCCGGTGATAGAGATGCATGCGGCGATGAACGCCAACAGCGACGAAGAAGCCTATGGGTTTCTGGCGCAAGACTTGCAGCAGACCGTCTCTGCCGAGGAGTTCGAGCGCGAGTTTCGGGCCCAGCGGATCTGGGGCGATGCTGGCGAGTTCTCCTTCAGCAGTCGGAACATCGCGGGGAAGGTTGCGCGGATCAAGGGCAGCTACACCCGGGCTGACGGCTCTGTGCTGCCGGTTTTCGTGCAACTGGTGAAAGAGCGGGAGGCGTGGAAAATCGCACGCTTCCACTTTGGCGCACCGCCTCCGGGGCAAGAGGAATGGGAGATTTGATGCGCCAAGGCGCAGAAAATTATTCCAGTATTATCAGATAGATTGGCAGATTGTAGCCGAAGGCATCCGGTGCCATCGGTCACTTATCGCTAAGCTGGTCTGACCCATCTGGCAGGTGGATGATCGCTCGACTAAATGCCGGGGCAGCACCTGCAAAGAGGTTTCCCATGGCCACATCGCCGCCGCCCCGCTCCATGCCCGCTGACATGCGCGCAGAACTCTCAAAGCACGGCTTGCTTGCCCGTTACGGTGCCGCGCCGGCGGACAGGAGGATTAGCTACGTCAGCCGGATCGAAGCTGCCCGCAAGGGGCCGGCACGCAAGGCAAGGATAGAGCGGATGATTGAGGAGTTGAGGCGCGGTTAGGCGCTATTTATCAATCCCTTACATCGCGATCTTCACTCCGCCGCCATCTTGATCACCGGCTCCATCGAAGCAAACTCCTCCTCTGAGAGGTGGCATTTTACCTGATGTCCCGTCGCCATTTGGCGCATCGGCGGCACCTCTTTCTCGCAAAGCCCGCCGGGCACACGGCTCTTCCAGCCGCAACGGGTTTGGAAGGGGCAGCCGGGCGGCGGGTTCATGGCGGAGGGAATGTCGCCCTCCAGCACGATATGTTTCTTCGTCACGCTGGTGTCGGCAATCGGCACCGCCGAGAGCAGCGCCTCGGTGTAGGGGTGATAGGGCGGGGCGAAGACCTGATCGGTTGCCCCGATCTCGACCACATGGCCGAGATACATCACCATCACCCGGTCAGAGAGGTAGCGCACGATCGAGAGGTCGTGGCTGATGAACAGGAGCGTTGTCTTCTCTTCGCGTTGAATTTCCATTAACAGGTCGGTCACGGCGGCCTGCACGGAAACGTCCAGCGCCGAAACAGGCTCATCCGCAACCACGATCTTGGCCCCGCCCGCAAAGGCCCGGGCGATGCCAACCCGTTGCTTTTGCCCGCCCGAAAGCTGGCGCGGCATACGGTCGGCAAAGGCGCGGGGGAGTTTGACCAGATCGAGCAACTCCAGCATGCGCTGCTCGCGCTCCTTGTCGTTGTTGCCGATGCGGAAAATCTCCAGCGCACGGATGATCTGGCGGCCCACCGTCATCGAGGGGTTCAGCGTGTCGAAGGGGTTTTGAAACACCATCTGAACAGAGGACACGGTATCGGGGTTACGGGCCTCGATTGGGGTATCCTGAATGTCTTGGTTGAAGAGCAGGATCTGCCCCTCGGTCGCCGTCTCCAGCCCCATAAGCACCTTGGCGAAGGTGGACTTGCCGCAGCCGGATTCACCAACAATGGCAAGGGTTTCGCTTTCGCGGGCCTCGAAGCTGAGGGTCTCGTTGGCCTTCACCACGCGGGTATCACCGCCGCCGAAAAGCGCGCTGGAGGCGACCTCGTAATACTTCTTGAGGTTGTCCATTTTCAGCACCACATCGCCGGGCTCGTTCTTGACGTGGGTGACCCCGGCCTCGATGGGGGCGTTCCAGTCGATCTCCTCGAACCGCAGGCAGCGGGTGGCGTGGCGGTCGTCTCCCTGCACGTCGAACATGGGGATCTCTTGCCCGTCGCACCGGCCCTTCTCGAAGTAGTCGCAACGCGGGCCAAAATTGCAGCCCGGCGGGCGCTCGTGGGGCAGGGGGAAGTTGCCCGGAATGGCAACGAGGGGATGGGCGTTCTTGTCGGCTCCGGGGAGCGGGATGGAGCGAAAAAGCGCTTGTGTATAAGGGTGTTGCATCTTGTCGAACACATCGGCGATGGAGCCGCGTTCAACCGCCTCGCCGGAATACATCACGCACAGGCGGTCGCAGGTTTCCAGCACCAGCCCGAGGTTGTGGGAGATGAACAGCATCGAGGTGCCGTATTTCTTGCCCAAGTCCTTGACCAGCTCGACCACGGCGGCCTCCACCGTGACGTCGAGCGCGGTGGTGGGCTCGTCGAGGATCAGGAGAGAAGGCTTGGACATCAAGGCCATAGCGATCACGATGCGCTGCTGCTGGCCGCCGGAAAGCTGGTGGGGGTAGCTCTTCAGCATGCGCTCCGGGTCGGGCAGCTTGACGTCTGTTACCACCTCCAGGGCGCGGGCCCAGGCCTCCTTTTCGCCGATGCCCTCGTGGATCATCGGCACTTCCATAAGCTGTTTGCCGATTTTCATTGCCGGGTTCAGGGAGGCCATAGGTTCTTGATAAATCATGGCAATTTCCTTGCCACGAATGTCACGCAACCGCTCGCCCGACATCTGGCCGAGGTCTTCGCCCTTGAACTTGATCGACCCGCCCACGACCCGGCCGTTGACCCCCAGATCCTGCATCACGCCGAGCGCGACGGTGCTCTTGCCGCAGCCGGATTCTCCAACCAGGCCAAGGGCTTCACCGGGCATCACCTTGGCCGAAAAGTCCATCACCGCCGGGATTTCACGCAGGCGGGTGAAGAAGGAAATGGAGAGCTTGTCGATCTCAAGGATCGGGCCGTCATAGGTTTCTTCAGCCATGAGGGCCTCCGGCGTTAAGTGGTTTTGAGAACACAGGCACAAGTGATGCACATCCTATGCACAATCCATACCTACGAGATTTCGGGCGGCGGGAAGGCGTTAACCGGGCGTGCGCGGCGGGTTGACGGGGGTTATTCATCACCGCCTCCTTTGCCGCCCATGGCAATGCCCAGCGCAATGCCGATGCCCGCGCCGAGGCCAATGCCAACGGCGATGTTATCCAGCGCCACGCCGAAGGCGGCTCCGATGGCGATGCCGATGGCAAGGCCGGCGGGGTTGAAGCCACGCATCCGCTCAATCCCTCAGGCTTTCTTCACGCAGCCCGTCAGCCAGCAGGTTGAGGCCAAGGACGAGGCTCATCAGCGCCAGCGCCGGGGCGAGGGCGGGGTGGGGGTAGATCGACAGGAGCTTGCGGCCCGCGTTGATCGTGGTGCCCCAGTCCGGGCTGTCGGGCGGCAGGCCGAGGCCGAAGAAGCCCAGCGTGCCGAGCAGGATGGTGGTGTAGCCGATGCGCAGGCAGAAATCGACGATCAGCGGGCCGCGGGCGTTGGGCAGGATCTCCCAGAGCATGATGTACCACGGGCCTTCGCCGCGGGTTTGCGCCGCCGCCGCGTAGTCCCGCGTTTTGATGTCGAGCGCGAGGCCCCGGACAATGCGGAACACGGTGGGCGAGTTCACGAAGACGACCGAGACGAAGACGACGAGGATGTTGCCCTCCATCGAGATCAGGCCGAAGGGGTCTGCGTCCCACGCCACGCCAAGGTAGATATAGCCGCCGATTACCACCGAGAGGCCGATGTAGAGGGCCCGTTTGGTTGGGTCGGTGAAGTAGCGCGAGTTGAACAGCACCACGAGGAAGAGGATCGGGAAGAGGAAGAGCACGCCCGCCATGTAGCGGGGCAGGCCGCTTGCCACGATTTCGGGCGTCACCAGCAGGTAGAACAGCAGGATCACCGGGAAGGCGAGGATGAGGTTGGCGAGGAAGCTCAGGACGGTATCGAGCTTGCCGCCGTAGTAGCCCGCCGGCAGGCCCAGCGTGATGCCGACCATGAAGGCGAAGATGGTGGCGAAGGGTGCGATCTTCATCACCTCCCATGCGCCTGCGACCATGCGGGAGAAGACATCGCGCGCGAGGTTGTCGCCGCCGAGCAGATACCACTCCAACCCGTCGGTGCCGTCGGTGCCGTCGGGCGTGGGCGTGCCGGGGATCTTGTTCTTGAGGCCCGAGACGGCGGTGAGCGGGTCATGCGTGAGGATCATCTGGTGGAAGAGCGCGGTGAAGACCCAGAACAGCACGATCCCGAAGCCGATCATGCCAACCGTGCTGTCAAACAGCTTGCCGTAAAGCCCGAGGCGGCGCTTGAAGGTGTAGGACAGGGAAAACACCAGTGCCATGGCCACCCAGACCGGCATGAGCCGCGCCGAGACATGGCCGATGATCCCTTTCGCCTCGCCGGGCAGGAGCATGCCCACCAGCAGGTATCCCACCACGCAGGCCACCGCCACGAGCAGGGCGCCCATGGTGACAAAACCGATGTAATCCATCGGCGTGCGGGTGCGCAGGGCCGTGCCATCGGATTGGATCACCAGCTCGCCGGACTTCATGCCGAAGAGGCCTAGGAGGAATTGCAGGAGGAAGGCGATGATGAGCAGCGCCCCGGCGGTCAGAAAGACCGGGTTGAGAAAGGAGAGCGAGCCTGTCCAGGTAAGCGGGTCCATGTCTCTCTCCTCAGGAAATTCGGATGCGGGGGTTGAGGTAGACGTAGCCGATGTCGGAGATCAGCTGGGTGATCAGCACCACCAGCACCGAGACAACAGAGACGCCCAGCAGCAGATTGATGTCGTTGTTGCCAGCGGCCTGCACCAGAGCCCAGCCGAAGCCCTTGTAGTTGAACAGGCTCTCGACGATCACCACTCCGTTCAGCAGCCATGGGAACTGGAGCATGATGACGGTGAAGGGGGCGATGAGGGCGTTGCGCAGGGCGTGCTTCATCACGATGTTGGGAAAGCTCACCCCCTTGAGGCGGGCGGTGCGGATGTATTGCGCGGTCATCACCTCGGCCATGGAGGCCCGCGTCATCCGGGCGATGTAGCCCATTCCATAGAGCGCGATGGTGAGCACCGGCAGAAAGAAGTTTTCGAAGTTGGCGCCATCCATCGCGGAGGTGGCCGTGCCCTTGAACCACTTCAGCCCCACGGCGGAACTGGCGAAGACCGCGATCAGGATCACGCCAGAGACGTATTCGGGCATGGCGGTGGTGGCGATGGAGACGGTGGAGAGCGTGCGGTCTGTCCGCGAGCCCTCGCGCATCCCGGCGAGCACACCAATCAGCAGGGCGCAGGGGACCATCAGCACCATGACCCAGAACATCAGCTTGGCGGTCAGGCCCAGCCTTGTGCCGATGATCGAGGCGACAGAGTCGCGGAACACTGTGCTTTCGCCCCAGTAGCCTTGCAGGATACCGCAGAAGGAGGGCGCCTCGGCGGGTGTTTCGGCCAGATCGGTGCAGCGCCCGGCGACCACATCGCCCGCCTCGTCCTCGCGGGTCCAGCCGGGCACCACGCCGAGCCATTCGCCGTAGCGCACCACCATCGGCTGCCCGAAGCCGTTGTTTTCGAGCCAGTTGCCGACCTCTTCATCGGTCATCCTGCTGTTGCCCTGAAACTTGGCCAGCTTCTCGAGATTGCTGTCGAGATTGGTCAGGTAGAAGACGATGAAGCTGAGGCAAAGCGCTGTGATCAGCATCGTCCCGATGCGTCGGGCGAGGAATAGTCCCATGGGTCGTCCCTGTCTGGCCGCGCGGGTTTTTGGATTGTCGTGAGGTGCGCGGTCTGGATGGGTGGGCAGGGCCTATGATGGCCCCGCCCGGTCTTGGAGGCGGCCGATCAGGCCTGTTCGATCCACCACTTGTCGTGGTGCATTTCGAAGGTCGGGTGCATCTCGGTGCCGTGGACCGTTGATTTGTAGTGGCGGAAGAGCGAGCGCCAGTACGGCTGGATGACAACACCTTCGTCAACCATGATGGCTTCGATCTTGGCCATTACCTCGGAGCGTTTGTCGGCATCGGCGATCGACATGGCCTCGGCCAGCAGAGTATCGAACTCGGCGTTGGAGAAGGCCGTTTCGTTCCAGGCCACGCCGGATTTGTAGGCCAGCCCGAGGATCTGCACGCCGAGCGGGCGCATGTTCCACTCGGTGGCCGACCACGGGTAGGCCAGCCAGTCGTTCCAGAAGGTGGAGCCGGGCAGGATGGTGCGCTTGACGTTGATGCCCGCGTCGCGGCACTGGGCGGCGACCGCGTCACAGGTGGCCGACTGCCATTCATCGTCGATCGAGATCAGCTCGAACTCGGTGTCGGCATGGCCTGCGCCTTCCAGCAGCTTCATCGCCTCGGCGGCATCCGGCGCCGGGGTTTCGATCTCGGCGTATTCCGGGTGGATCGGGCAGACGTGGAAGTTTTCGGCCACAGTGCCGAGGCCGGAGTAGCCCAGTTCGAGCACGACCGCGTTGTTGGTTGCCCGTTGCAGCGCCTTGCGCACATCGACGTTATCATAGGGCGCATTGGACTGGTTGAAGCGCACGCAGATCGTGGCAGCGGTGACGGCCTCGGACTTGGTAAAGCCGATCCCATCGAGCACTTCGATGAACTCGCCGGTGGACTGATAGGTCATATCCACCTCATCGGCGTCCATTGCGGCCATCCATGAGGCCATGTCGGTGCCGAAGTCGATAAACTCGATCCGGTCGAGGTACACCTCGCCGCCCCACCAGTTGTGATCGGCGTTCTTCACGAGGGTCTGCTTGACGCCAACCTCGTTCTCCTCCGGCAGGAAGGGGCCGGTGCCGATCGGGTTCTCGGAGGGATCGCCGCCATCGTAGCTCTGGTGGACAATCGCCGCAGGGTAGTCGGCCATGGAGGCGATGAGGGTGATGTCGGGGGCCGCGCAGGTCAGCTTGACGGTGTTGGCATCGACGATGGTAATCGCGCCTTCGCGGGCGGTGCCGGTCTCTTCGTCGATCAGCGAGGACATGCGGGAGGCCATCGAGTTGCCCTCGACGCCCTTCTCGCACCAGCGGTTGATGTTGAACACGACATCCTCGGCGGTGAAAGGATCGCCGTTGTTCCAGGTGGCGCCTTCACGCACCTTGAGCGTGTATTCGGTGGCGTCGTCGTTGACCTCCCAGCTTTCGATGAGTTGGCCTTCAAAGGTGCCGTCGTTGTTGTAGCGCACGAGGTACTCAAGCCAGCCCCGCGAGAAGTTGGCCATTTGCGACCAGTCGTAGTTGCGCGGATCTTTCAGGGCCTTGGTTTCCATCTGCACGCGCAGGGTGCCGCCCATCTGCGGCTCCATGCCGTGGCTCTCGGCGCTGGCGGGCTTGGCGCCGATCAGGCTGTAGGCCCCGGCGGCGGTGACGCCCAGCGCGGTGGCGCGGGTCAGAAATTCGCGGCGGTCGAGTTTGCCTTCGAGGTGCTCGGCGGCATACATCCGCGCGGCGCTGTGGACCGCTTCGGTGGTTTTGGTGGGGTGCGTCATCTTGTTCTCCCTGTGACACATGGCGTGGGGGCACCTTGGCGGCGCCTTGTGCTTTGTTGTCGGAGAATGCGCGGCGGCCGTGTTGGCACGGCAGCGCGAAAGCATCCAAGCCCGCAGGCAGCATCCCCCTGATGACGCCATGAGGCCTGACTGGCCCGCCTGCGTCAACGTCGCTTTCCGCCATAGGATGTAACAAATACGACATAGGTGCGAGCCAAAAACGACATGTGCGACGGAATACACCAAAAACCGTCATATCCGGGTGGATGGGCGACATTTCAAAGGCTTGGCGGCGCCGGGTTGGCGGCGGTGCGCCCGGGTGGAGGAGGTCCTCAGCCGCGCCGGGTGGTGCGAAAATCGGTAGGGGTCTGCCCGGTGCGCTCATGGAAGACGCGGGAGAAGTAGGCCGAAGAGCGATAACCCAGCATCTCGGCCACCCGGCGCACGGGCATTTCGGTTTCCACCAGCAGGCGGCGGGCCTCGTAGCCCAGCCGGTCTGCGAGGATGGCCGAAGCGGGGCGCCCGCAGCTTTGCCGACAGGCCCGCGAGAGGTGGGTGGGGGTGACGCCGAGGGTTTCGGCATAGTCCGACACCGACTGGCCGGTATAGAGCCCGCGCTCGACGGCATCGGTGTAACGCCGCGCGAGGCGGCGGGCGGCGGTGTCGGCAGCGGCATCCTGGCTGCCGGCGTGCTGACGCTCGATCCAGACAGAGAGTAGCCCGCCGTGATGTGTCAGGGCCTTGTCTCGCGCCGGGCGGTCGCCGTCGATCTCGCGCTGCATGTTTTCAAGGATGGTGGTCACCTCGCCCTGAGAGAGCGCATCGCGCACCCGCAGGTGGCAGGGGGCCTCGGGCAAGGTGATCTCGGCGTTCTCGTGAAAGAAGATCGCGGTGCCATAGGCCTGCGCCGTCACCTCGAAGCCAAACATGGTGCGCGCCGGAATGAAGACAGCGTTATGCGCCCCGTAGCCGCGCGTGAGCCCGGCAACGGTGATCCGGCCCTGACCGCGTGTGAACCAGAGCATCAGCGGCGTGCGATAGCTGCGCATCGCCTCGGTGCGCCACTTGCCGCCGGTGGACAGCCGCGCCAGCGGCACCAGTTCGATCGGCGCTTTGGGCAGCGCTGGCGTTAGAGGCCCGGTTACGGGGCGGGAGGTGGAACGCGGAAGCATGGCGGCAGCAGGTTTCCCGGTGGCAGAACAGAACAATGGCCGCACTGTGGCAGGTTGGCGGCAAGCAGATGGCAGGATGATTGCCGCGCACCGCGGTGCGGATCAAGGGGCATGTTGGATTAGTGCAAATCGGCCGGTTTGGGCGGTTTTGTTGCGGTTTCGGGCGCAATCCACGGGGCGAGGGCGATATCTGGCGGGGCGCTGCGCCGGTGCCACCAGATCGGGTGGCTAGAGCGCCGCCGCTGAGACGTATCCCCACGTTTTCATCCGGCCGCGAAACCAGCTTCTTTGCCGTTTTGCGTAGCGCCGTGTTGAAATTTTAGCACGTTCGGCAGCGTCGGGGAGGCTGAGTTCGCCCCTGAGATGGGTGATCAGCTCAGGCGCGCCGATGGCTTTGGCCGAGGGCAGGGTGGGCGACCAGCCGGGGAGATTCGCCTGCGCCTCCTCCAGCGCACCGGCTCTCAGCATCGTCTCGAAGCGGGTTTCGATGCGCGGGGTGAGCCACTCTTTCGGGGCGTCGATCAGGAAGGGCTGGGCCTTGGCAAGCGGCAGGAGGGGCGGCGGCGTTTCGTCCTGCCAGCGCCAGAGCGGCTTGCCGGTGGATTGCAGCACCTCCCATGCGCGCTGCACGCGGGCCCGGTTGGCGGTGTCGATCCGCGCCAATTGCGCCTGATCCAGCGCAGCGCGCAACTCGGGCAAGGGCAGGGCATCGCCCTTGGCGCGCACCTCGGCAGGTGTTTCGGGGATTTCGGCCAGCCCTTCGGTGAGCGCGGTGAAGTAAAGGCCGGTGCCCCCCACGATGATCGGGCGGCCCTTGCCAGCCAGCAGGGGGGCAACATCGCGCAGCCAATGCCCCACGGAGTAGGCCAGATCGCCGGGCACATGGCCATAAAGCGCATGGGGCGCGGCGGCCTCCTCCTCGGGCGAGGGGCGGGCGGTGAGCACGCGCCAGTTGGCAAAAACCTGCAAGGCATCGGCGTTTACAACAACGCCGCCGGAGCGGGCGGCGATTTCAAGCGCGAGCGCCGATTTGCCCGAGGCTGTGGGCCCGGCGATGAGCACCGGGCGCTCCGCGTCGAGCGATTTCCAGTCGATCATGCCGCTTGCCGATTTCCGCCGTTGAACCTGCTGCCAAATTCCGACATTTTGCGCGCCAGATGCAAGTGGCCCCGAGGAGAGCGTGATGATGGATGCAGGCACAGACGGGGCGAAGACGACGTATCGGCGGGTTTTGCTGAAAATTTCGGGCGAGGCGCTGATGGG
The DNA here is from genome assembly GCF_056160745.1 of Vannielia sp. ABF1_015. Taxonomy (NCBI): domain Bacteria; kingdom Pseudomonadati; phylum Pseudomonadota; class Alphaproteobacteria; order Rhodobacterales; family Paracoccaceae; genus Vannielia; species Vannielia sp. ABF1_015. The sequence goes on along the minus strand of NZ_JBSWXT010000002.1, from coordinate 258,516 downwards.
CGATCAGGGCTTTGGCCTGCATCCGCCCACGGTGGAGCGGATCGCCCGCGAGGTGAAGAGCGTGCATGATCTCGGCGTCGAGATCTGCATGGTGATCGGCGGCGGCAACATCTTTCGCGGGCTTGCGGGCGCCGCGCAGGGGATGGAGCGCACCACGGCCGATTACATGGGAATGCTGGCCACGGTGATGAACGCGCTGGCGATGCAGGGCGCGATGGAAGAGCTGGGCGTGCACACCCGGGTTATCAGCGCGATCCCGATGGATCAGGTCTGCGAGCCCTACATCCGCCGCCGCGCCGTGCGCCACCTTGAAAAGAAGCGCGTCTGCATCTTTGCTGCGGGCACCGGCAACCCCTATTTCACCACCGACACCGCCGCGACGCTGCGCGCCAACGAGATGGCCTGCGAGGCGATCTTCAAGGGCACCAAGGTGGACGGGGTCTATGACATGGACCCGATGAAGCACGCCGAGGCCAAGCGCTACAACAAGGTGAGTTACGACGAGGTGCTGATGAAGAACCTCAAGGTGATGGACGCGAGCGCCATTGCGCTGGCGCGTGACAACAACCTGCCGATCATCGTGTTTTCGCTCGATGAGCCGGGCGGCTTCACCTCGATCCTCGCGGGCGAGGGCACCTGCACGGTTGTGAAGGGCTGAGGCTGGCGAGTGGACCTTTCTCGCGAGGAACTCGAGGCGCTGAACGCGCTGACGAGCGCGGGGAAAGACGTGGAGCTTGCCGCCCGGATGCGGGCCTATCGGCCCGAGTGGCTGGCTGACAAGAGCGATGCAGAGCTGGTGCGCGAGGTGCGCACGGGCCGGTTGGCGGCGAATGATCTGGGCCTCACGGATGCCAGGATGCGCGCGCGGTTCATCATGATCCATGTGCTGATCGTGCCGCGCTTCTGGACGCACCCGGAAGCAGAAAAACTGATGGCCCGGCCCGGCGGCACGCCGGAGGTGCGCTTTGGCGATATCTGTGCCACGGTCAAGGCGGCGCTGCGCGATGCGGGAGCAGGGCAGGAATGTTGGTGGTAGGGAGGAACAGATGGCCACGGTAGGACCGGACGGAAATCTCTACGACTGGTGCGTCAACGTTATCGTCGGCACGATCTGCAAAGGCCCCGGCCTGCCGCCGCCGCCCCCGGTACCAGCGCCGAGCACGGGAACCGGGACAGGCACGGGCACCGGAACGGGCACTGGTACGCAGGTCGAAGAGCAGAGCACCGCTGACACCGACACAGATACCTGCACTGCAGGCTGCCCGGACTGCCCACCGCAGGCCGGTGCGTTGGCGCCCTTCGCCGTGGCCGGGACAGATGCAGGGGCAAAGGGTGCTGCCTACCAGTTTCGGGTAAACAGCAGCTATGGCGTTGGCGGCCTCTTTCCCTATTCCGGCGGCACTATTACCGAGTGGACCTGGGGCGGCATCCGCTGGGACGGCTTAGTGGCCGCGCTCTGCCATTTGCTGGAGGCCAAGGCAGACCACTCCAGCTGGTTTGTCGAAAACTGGGGGCCGGGCGGACGGCCGCAGCCAGCTTCGCCCTTCCACCGCGATGTGCTCTTGGTGAAGATCCACGCCGAGGCCACCGCGCAGGCCGGTGCGGTTGGCGGGATGCCACAGGTGACGCTGACCTGGCACTTCAGCCACATGGTTTTCAAGATCTACTTTACCGAGTGGCTGCTGGCCAATGGCCTCGCGCTGACGATCAACACCGTCCATCTTCCCTGACTTTGAGGCGCTTATGTCCTTCGATGCCCACGCTGACTTTGTACCGGATGACCTGACGTTCGAAGAGGGGATCGCCCAGTATCTCGCCTTCCTCAAGGCGCTCGGTCAGGCCAAGCGCACCGGTGACGGCTGGTTCGTTCCGACCCCGAAAGACGAGGAAGACACCTCCGGCTTCGACCCGTTCGAGAACCGTATTGCCACCCATGATTTCTTTCTCGAACGCTACAAGGCTTCCGGCTACAACGGTAAGCCGCCGATGATGCCGCCCGCAGCCCATGCCGATCAGCCGGGCCCCTATGCCTCGCGCAGCTACGGCGCGAAGCTGGAGTGGACGGTGCCGGAGTGGAACCGGGCCAACGTGCCGGCCACCCTGCCTGCAGGCAAGCCGCTTTGCCACGGGACTGTGGAGTTCCCCCAGCCGCATCCGAAATGGGGCATGGAGCCCGGCCCGCTGATTGAGGTGGTGAAGGCGCTTGTGGCCTTCCGGCCCGCGCAGCATGTGGCGCTCTATTTCTGGAGCTACCGGACGGAGCACTGGCCGGTGGATATCACGCGCCGCGCCATCGGTTGGATCGGCTGGGTGCCCTTTCCGCTCACCCAGCGCGACGTCCCCGAGGCGGCGCGGGTGGAGGCGCTGGGGCGGGGGGCGTTGATCGTGACCAACGAAGACTACTGGACCCCGCATGAGAACCCCGAGGCCCTGGCCCGCGCGCAGGCGGTGGACCGGCGGCTGAACCTGCTGGGCGTGCTGCCCAGTGCCGATGATCTGGCGCGCGGGGATTGGGGGCAGCAGCCCTGACGCAACCATCTGGCAATCGCCTGCGCTCTGGCTTAGAACCGCAGCAGGATATTTGCGGGGAAGGACAGAGACATGTCTGACGATTTCGAGCTTGATACCGACGACCTTGAGCGGCGGATGGACGGGGCAATTGCCAATTTGCGCACCGAGTTTGCCAGCCTGCGCACCGGACGGGCCAGCGCCAGCATGCTGGAGCCGGTGCAGGTGGAGGCCTATGGCCAGATGACCCCGATCAACCAGGTCGGCACGGTCAACGTGCCCGAGCCCCGGATGGTGACTATCAACGTTTGGGACAAGGGGCTGGTCAACGCGGTGGAAAAAGCCATCCGCAACTCCGGCCTCGGCATTAACCCGCAGATGAACGGCACCATCATCATGCTGCCGATCCCCGAGCTGAACGAAGAGCGCCGCCGCGAGCTGACCAAGGTGGCCGCGCAATATGCCGAGAACGCCCGGGTAAGTGTGCGCAACGTGCGCCAGGACGGGATGCAGCAGATCAAGAAGGCCGACAAGCTGGCCGAGGATGACCAGAAGTTCTGGGAAGGCGCGGTGCAGGACATGACCGACAGCCACATCAAGGCCATAGACGCGGCGCTGGAGAACAAGCAAAGCGAGATCATGCAGGTGTGAGGGCTGCCTCCCAGGCCTAAGCTGTTTGACCATTCAGCCATTTCGCCGCAGGCTGCAACCGGGCGGCGAGTGACTCGCTTGCCCTGATGTGTGGTGCATGGTGGAGCGGGTTTGGCCGTGATCCTTTCGGAACATGAAATCGACGGGCTGAACGCGCTGGTGGAAAGGCCGGAAAACCTGGCCATGGCCCGGCGGATCAGGGCGTTTCGGCCCTATCCGGTGCGGGCTGTCAGCGATGCGCAACTGGCCGAGATCGTGCGGCTTTCGCGCCGCTCGGCCCGCAGGTTCGGCCTCAGGGACGGGCGGTTGGTGCGGCGGTGGATCATGGCCGATGCGCTGCTCGCCCCGCAATTCTATGAGTTGCCTGACGTGGTGGAGCACTTCGATAAGGCAAAGGGCACGCCCGATGCGAAGGCGGAGGATGTGTTTCAGCTGATGAAAATCACCTACCGGCAGAATGGCCGGGGTGACGAGGTGTGGTGGTAGATGCTGGGATTGACTTCTTTCTTGCAGGTCTGCCGACCCGTTGGTGACCCATTCGTCGGCGCTGACGGAAACCTTTATCAGACCCACCGATGCTGGGGGTTGCTGCCTCCAGCACCGGACGTTGAGGATTTTCCGGGCATCGAGATACCGGGCGTGCCCGGCTCGGGCGAGACCGGTGAGATCGACACCGGCGAGGAGGGCGGTATCACTGTCGGCCCCGATGCGCCGCCCGATGAATGGCCCGAGGCGCAGCCCCACCCCGACGTGGCCGCCGAAGCGGCAGAGATGGCGGAAGATGGCACCGAGCCTTGCACCGCCGGCTGCGAAGAGTGCGCGCCCACTGTTCAGGGCTATCCGGACTGGACGAACTACGCGCCGGACGATGCCGAGTATGTGGAGGAATCCAGCTGGAACGGCTACCACTATCAGCACATGATCTGCGGGCTGCCCTACGATCCGCCGCGCAGCAAGATCGTGGAGTGGAAATTCGCTGCCTATTCCTGGGACGGCCACCTGCCACCGGGATGCGTGATGCTGGAGGCGAAGTACGGGTATGGCGGCTTGCTCAGCCATACCTACGAGCAGGTGCTTACGGATGGAGGCGGCACGGACACCCGATACCGAACCATTCCGCAGCCGGGGCGGGAGTGGCAGGTTCGCAGGACATTTCGTAAGCTCCTGGAGCAAGCGAGGGCACAGATTGATAGACTCCGACCGACGCCCGAAGTGGGGTTGATCTGGTCGTTTTCCAATTCGGATTCACGGGCCTATTTCCATGAACGCGGGGGCCTGTCACTCTATGAAGAGTGGCGATTTGCGGCCCTGCATATTCCCGCGCCGGAGTTCTGAATGCTGAAATCTCAGTTGTTTGCCCGTTTTACGCCTCACGCATTCGATATCGACACGGCCTTGGAAGCCTGTGTCGAACTTCTGACTGCGCTATCGCGTCTGGCGGTTTTTGCGCCGGGTTGGGAGGCGAGGGGAGTTGTGCTTGCTTCCGACAAAGCAGAGTTTCTTGAGGTTCAGCGCAAGGAACTGACGGCGGAGAACCTCGAGTTCGAGCAGTACGGCGTGCTTGCGGAGAGCGCCCGTCATCTCGATGGTGTCGCCATTCCGATAGAGCAATACTTCGCGGATATCTATGTCGGGGGCGCAAGGAGTCCGCGGCGGGAAATGCGCCTCGATTTCTTACCCAAAGACATGACCCTCGCCCTTGCCCGGCAGATCGTGGCGGTCTGTCTCGACTGGGCACCGCTGCAACACCTCAAGATCATGGACCCTTACTACGCGATGGAGGAGTCTCCCATCGGGCTGCGCCGCACCGGCCTCGGTTGGGCGGGGTGGGTTCCGTTCCGGCCGGAGCCTGCGGCGCTGCCGGAGGGCACCATCGTGGAGCCGATGGGGCGGGGGAGCTTCATTGCCACGCAGGAGCGGTTCTGGCGTGTGCCTGACCGGGAGGGCGTGAAGCGCGGGCAAGAGCTGGAGCTGGCGCTGAATGCGCTGGGGATGCTGCCAACAGGGGCGGATTTGCGGGATGGCACGTGGGGGAATAGTGATTAGGGACCGCTGCGATAACGCAGGACATGGCTCTGCGCCGGAGTGCTGAATGCTGCCTGCAAAGCTCAATGCAACCTTCAAACCGCAGCCCATGACCTTCGAGCAGGGGGTATCGGCCTGCAACGAGCTGTTCGGGCGGTTGTCCGCTCTGCCCGCGTTCGCATCAGGTTGGGCGGCCGATGGATTACCTCTCAAGGATAACGAGAGAGCATTCTACGAGTTGCAACTCTCCGAGATGAGCCGCGAACAAAAGCAATTCGAGAGTTACTCGATCCTGGCTGAAAGCGCGGCGAAAAATGCGCAAGGAGTTACTGTTCCGGACCATTATTTCCTGGCCGTTCACTTCGGGGGTAAGCAGGCTCCCGAACTTGGCCTGATGCTGGATATCGCGCAAATCCTTTTGTCGCTCGACCTGGCACGCGCGGTTGTGGCCCTTCTGATCGAATGGGCGCCGCTTCAGCATCTGGCGATCATGGACCCGTATTATGCGATGGAGGAGTCTCCCATCGGGCTGCGCTGCACCGGCCTCGGCTGGGCGGGGTGGGTTCTGTTCCGGCCGGAGCCGGCGGCGTTGCCCGAGGGCACCATCATCGAGCCTATGGGTAGGGGGAGCTTTATCGCGACCCAAGAGCGCTTCTGGGATGTGCCCGACCGCGCAGGCGTGAAGCGCGGGCAAGAGCTGGAGCTGGCGCTGAATGCGCTGGGGATGCTGCCGACCGGGGCGGATTTGCGGGATGGCACTTGGGGGCAGGGCGGTTAGGGCGGCGGGCGCATCACTCCGAGTATGCCGCATTTAAACCGAAGTAACCCAATCGCAAGACAGAAGGTCTATGCCGGGCGTGTCAGCGCAAACTGGCAATGGCTCCCGTAGCGCGTTAAAGACGGCGGTGCCGATACAGCAGAACGTTCATCGGCAAGGAGGCCGCAGCATGGCGAAACAGGCGAGCGAAGGCTCTGCACCGCGACACGTCGCCATCATCATGGATGGCAATGGGCGATGGGCCACGCGCCGGGGGCGGCCGCGTCTGTTCGGCCACCAGGCGGGCGCAAAACGGGTGCGCGAGATTGTCGAGGCCTGCCCCGATCTGGGGGTGGAATACCTTACCATCTTTGCCTTCAGCACCGAGAACTGGAAGCGCACCCAGGTTGAGGTGGCCGGGCTGATGCTGCTGTTTCGGCGCTACATCACCAAGGAGGCGCAGCGGCTGCTGGCCAAGGGCGTGCGCGTGCGCTTCATCGGCGACCGGGTGAAACTGGATGCCAAGCTGGTGGCGCTCATGGATGAGCTGGAATCGCTGACAGTCCATAATACCAAGGTGCATCTGACCATCGCGCTCAACTACGGCGGGCGCGACGAGGTGACCCGCGCCACCCAGCGCCTTGCGGTGGAGGTGGCCGAAGGGCGGATCAAGCCCGAGGAGGTTGGGGCCGAAACCCTCAGCCGCTTCCTCGACACCTGCATGCTGCCCGACCCTGATTTGGTGATCCGCACCAGCGGGGAGGCGCGGATATCCAACTTTCTGCTCTGGCAGTCTGCCTATGCGGAATACGAGTTTGTCGACACGCTCTGGCCGGACTTTTCCGCCGCGTGTTTTGCCGAAATCATCGAGGGGTTCGCCGCCCGGGACAGGCGGTTTGGGGCAGTGAAGGCATGAGCGCAAAATGGGACGATCTGGCACCACGGGTCATCGCGGGGGCGGTGATGGTTGTGGTCGGCGTTGCGGGGATTCGGGCCGGGGGGATCTGGTTTCAGATGCTGGCGGTCTTCGTCACCGCCGTCATGGTCTGGGAACTGGCCAGCATGATCAAGCGCGAGGGCGAAAGCGCCATGCTGCTCGCCGCAATCACCGCCTCTGTTCTCTCGGGGCTGCTGGCCCATGAGGCCAGCTGGGCCATGCTGCTCCTGCTCCTGCCGCCGGTGGTGGGCACGGCGATGATGCCGCGCGAACGGCTGACGTTTTTCCTGTTTGCCCTTGGTATCATGGCGGCAGGCTGGGGGCTGGTGACCTTCCGTGAGGAACACGGCGGCACATGGCTGTTCTGGCTGGTCTTCGTGGTCGTCGTCACCGATGTGGCCGGTTATTTCGCCGGGCGGATGATCGGCGGGCCGAAGTTTTGGCCCAAGGTCTCCCCCAAGAAAACATGGAGCGGCACGGTGGCGGGCTGGTTTGGCGCGGCGCTGGTTGGCGTGCTCTTTCTGACCTTCACCAATGCCGGGCGCGACCTGATCTGGATTTCCGCCGTGCTCGCCTTCGCCTCGCAGATGGGCGACATCGCCGAAAGCGCGCTGAAGCGGCGGATGGGGGTGAAAGACAGCTCCTCCCTGATTCCCGGCCACGGCGGCTTGTTCGACCGGTTTGATGGCCTGCTCGGCGCGGCGCTGTTGATGCTGGTGGTCGCGCTCATCGTCGACGTGCCCGAGGTGCGGATTTGAAACGGGTCAGCCTGCTTGGCGCCACCGGCTCCATCGGCGAGAGCGCGGTGGATCTGATCGGGCGCGGCGGCTTTCAGGCCGTAGCCCTGACGGGCGGGCGCAATGTGGCGCGGCTGGCCGAGCAGGCGGTGGAGCTTGGCGCCGAGCTGGCGGTCACCTGCTTTCCTGAATGTTATGAAGAGCTTCGCCAGCGGCTTGAAGGCACCGGCGTTGACGTGGCCGCGGGCGCGGATGCGGTGGCGCAGGCCGCGGCGCAGCCCGCCGATCTGGTGCTGAACGGCATCGTCGGCGCGGCCGGGCTGCAACCCTCGCTGGCGGCGGTGCGCGCCGAGGCCACGCTGGCGCTAGCCAACAAGGAAAGCCTCGTGTGCGCCGGCCCTCTGCTGATGGCTACGGCCCGTGAGGCGGGGGCGCAGGTGCTGCCGGTGGACAGCGAGCATTCGGCGGTGTTTCAGGCGCTGGTGGGCGAAGAGATGAGCGCGGTCGAGCGTGTGGTGATCACCGCAAGCGGCGGCGCTTTCCGCGATTGGCCGCTGGAAAAGCTGGCGCGGGCAACCCCGGAGCAGGCGGCAACCCACCCCAATTGGGATATGGGCCAGCGGATCACCATCGACTCGGCCAGCATGTTCAACAAGGCGCTGGAAGTGATTGAGGCGCATGAGTTTTTTGCGATCCCGCCAGAGCGGATCGAGGTGCTGATCCACCCGCAGAGCACGATGCATGCGTTGGTGGGCTTTTGCGATGGGGCGATGATGGCGCATCTGGGCGCGCCGGATATGCGCCATGCAATCGGCTATGCGCTGCACTGGCCCGAGCGGGCCGAGTTGCCAGTGGCGCGGCTGGACCTTGCCGCCCTCGGGCGGTTGGATTTTGCCGCGCCCGATCCGGCGCGCTATCCGGCGCTGGGGCTGGCGCAGGAGGTGATGGCGGCGGGCGGGCTGATGGGCGCGGTCTTCAACGCGGCCAAGGAGGCGGCGCTGGATGGGTTCATCGCCCGCCGCATCGGCTTTACCGATATGGCCCGCGTTGTGGAGGCGGTGATGGGCCGTATGGCCTCGCAAACCGGCCTTAACAATGACATGATGACCCTTGATAACGTGCTGCAGGCAGACCAGATGGCACGAGAACTGGCCCGTGAGGCCATGCAAAATACGAGTGAGGCAACGGGCTAGGCATGGAATTCTTCGGCATTCTGGGAGGCACGGCGGGCTACGTCGTGGCCTTCATCGTGGCGCTTTCGATCATCGTGGCGGTGCATGAATACGGTCATTACATCGTTGGCCGCTGGTGCGGGATCCATGCCGAGGTGTTCAGCCTCGGTTTTGGCAAGGTGCTCTACACCCGGACCGACAAGCGCGGGACCGAGTGGCAGGTGGCCGCGCTGCCCTTTGGTGGCTACGTAAAATTCATGGGTGATGCGAATGCCGCCTCGGCCGGAGTCGATGGCGAGGCGATGGCGGGCCTCAGCGAGGCCGAGAAACGCCGCACCATGCCGGGCGCACCGCTTTGGGCGCGCGCCGCGACGGTTGCGGCTGGCCCGGTGTTCAACTTCATCCTCAGCTTCCTTATCTTCAGCGCCATCGTCACGGTGCGCGGCGTGCCCAGCGAGCCGGTGCAGGTGGGCACGCTTCAGCCGCTGCCGCAACAGGTGCGCGTGCTTGAAGCGGGCGACACGATCCTGCAGATCGACGGCAAGGAGATCACCGATATCGGCAGTCTCTATGACGCGACCGCCGAACTCGATCTCACCCGCCCCGTGGCCTACCGGATCGAGCGCAACGGCGCGGAGATGATCGTGGAGGGCACCACGCCCTTTCCGCCGCTGATTTCCGCCGTCAGCCCCAACTCGGCGGCGATCGACGCCGGGTTGCAGGTGGGCGATGTGATCACCGCGATCGACGGTGAGCCGATCACCGCCTTCAAGGAATTGCAGGACATCGTGCGCGAGGGCGAGGGCAAGCCGGTGGCGCTCAAGGTTTGGCGCGAGGGCGAGGTGCTCGATTTCACCATGACTCCGCGCCGCACAGACCTGCCAACGCCCGATGGCGGATTTGAAACCCGCTACCTGATCGGCATCAACGGCGGCCTCGCCTTTGAACCCGCGACCGACAGGCTCGGCCCGCTCAAGGCGCTGGAATACGGCGTGCGGCAAACTTGGTTTATCGTCACCAGCTCGATCTCGGGCCTCTACAACATGGTCTCTGGCGCAATTTCGAGCTGCAACCTCTCGGGCCCGCTGAAGATTGCCACCACCGCAGGCCAGATGGCCAGCCAGGGCGGGCAGAGCTTTATCTGGTTTGTCGCGGTGCTTTCGACGGCTGTGGGCCTGCTCAACCTCTTCCCGATCCCGGTTCTGGATGGCGGGCATCTGGTGTTCCACGCCTATGAGGCCGTCACCGGCAAGCCGCCGCCCGAGAAGCTGCTCAACGTGCTGATGGCCATCGGCCTGACGCTGATCCTGAGCCTCATGGTCTTTGCGCTTGGCAACGATCTGTTCTGCGAAGGTGGAATTTTCTGGAAAATCCGCAGCTGGTTCGTCTGAGCGCGGGGCAGGGGGCTGCTGCCTCAGTTTTGCCACATTCCGCAGCCGGTTCGCCCAATTGGGGCCATAGTCGGCCATTAAGCACGAGCGGAACTTGAACCGGAGACGCAGGGCCAGCCCATGCACACCATGACCGAAGGATACCGCAGCCTGAGCCTGATCGTCCGGCTCAACTCGGATCGTATGCTCTATGTGGCAACCATCCTGACCGCCCTCGGTGGCGGCGCCTGGATCGGATCGCTCTTCAACTGACGCAAGGCTGCAAAACGCAATGCAGAAAAGCGCCCCGGGGCGCTTTTGCGTGCTTTGACACCACCCCCAATACCGGCTAGTGAAGTTGGACAACAAAAGGCGGTAATACTGAGGGCTGTGGGCATGTTTCGAGCACGCGAGACCGTGAAGGGGCTAAACGTGGCCAAGGCGCTTGCGCTGCGTTTCACGTTCCTGATTTTCTCTGGATTTGCAGTGGCATACGCCGTGGCGCCAAGCCAGGCTGTGGCGCAAAGCTTTACCTTCAGCCGGGTCGAGGTGAACGGCAACCAACGGGTTGATGCGGCCACCATCGTCTCCTACGCCGGAATCGCTCGTGGCGCGACGGTGAGCGCGGGGCAGTTGAACGACGCTTATCAAAACATCCTTGCCTCCGGCCTCTTCCAGAGCGTCGAAGTGGTGCCGCGCGGCTCCACACTGGTGATCAACGTCCGCGAGCATCCGACGATCAACCGCATTGCCTTTGAAGGCAACAAGCGGGTGAAAGATGAGGCGATGGCCGGGGTGATCCGCAGCCAGTCGCGCCGGGTGTTCCAGCCCAGCCAGGTTGAATCTGATGCGGCGTCGATCGTGGAGCTCTACCGGGTGCAGGGCCGCGTGGCCGCGACCGTCACGCCAAAGGTCATCCGCCGCCAAGGCAACCGCGTTGACCTTGTCTTTGAGGTCACCGAGGGCCGGACGGTTGAAAATGAGCGCATCAGCTTTGTCGGCAACCGCCGCTTCTCCGACCGGCGCCTGCGCGGCGCGCTCGAAACCAAGCAGGCCGGCCTGTTCCGCCAGCTCATCCAGCGCGACACGCTGGTGGAAGAGCGCATCGACTTTGACAAGCAGGTGCTGCGCGACTTCTATCTGAGCCGTGGCTTCATCGACTTCCGCGTCCAGAGCGCCACCGCCGAGATCACCCGCAACCGTGATGCCTTCCTTGTGACCTTCAACGTGCAAGAGGGGCAGCAATTCCGCATTGGGCGGGTGACGGTAACGTCGAGCTTGCCCGAAGCCGATGCCAATGAGTTCCGCAAGGCCCTGCGCATCCGCAGCGGCAAGGTCTACAACCCGCAGATCGTGGAAACCAACATCAGCCGTATGGAGCGGCTGGCCGCGCAGAAGGGCATCAACTTTCTGCGGGTCGAGCCGCAGATCAGCCGCAACGAGCGTGATCTGACCCTCGACATCAACTTTGCCATCAGCAAGGGCCCGCGCATCTTTGTTGAGCGGATCGACATCGAGGGCAACGCCTCCACGCTCGACAGGGTGGTGCGCCGCCAGTTCAAGGTGGTGGAAGGCGACCCGTTCAACCCGCGCGAGGTGCGTGAGGCCGCAGAACGCATCCGGGCGCTTGGCTTCTTCGAAACCGCCGATGTGAACGCCCGCGAAGGCTCCGCGCCCGATCAGGTTGTGGTCGATGTCGACGTGGTGGAAGCGCCCACCGGTTCGCTCGGCTTCGGGGCCTCCTATGGCTCCGACGATGGCCTGGGCTTCAACGTCAGCTTCTCGGAGCGCAACTTTCTGGGCCGTGGCCAATCGCTCAACTTTGGCTTCGACACCACCAGCGCGGCCAACGGGCTGAACTTCTCCTTCCGCGAGCCTGCCTTCCTTGGCCGTGAGGTGACCTTCGGGCTCGATGCCTCCTACCGGGCGTCGGAATCTGAGAACACGCGTTACGACTCTGCTGTCGGCTCCTTCCGCCCGCTCTTTGCATTCCCGCTGGGTGATCGCAGCCGTCTGCAGGTGCGCACCACGCTGCTTTACAAGGAGCTTTCGGGGCTGGACCTCGGCGATCCCGAGGGCAACCCCGGCCCGGGCGGCGATACCGGCTCCTCCTTTATCCTGCGGCAGGAAGAGGGCGAGCGCTGGGATGTGAGCCTTGGCTACACCTACACCTACGACAGCCGGATCACCGGCCTAAACCCGAATGCGGCCATCCGCTTTACCTTCGGACAGGATTTTGGCGGGCTCGACGGTGAGAACCAGTATATCAAGACCATCGCCTCACTGACCGCGCAAACCAAGGTGTGGAACGAAGAGGTGACCCTGCGCGCCGAGCTTGAGGGCGGTGCGCTGCACTACTCCACCGGCGGCTCGACGGTGCTGGACCGCTTCACGCTCAACGGCAAGATCCGGGGCTTCGAGGCCAATGGCACCGGCCCGCGTGACCTGAACGTCACCAATGAAGACGCGCTTGGCGGCAACTTCTTCTTTGTGGCGCGTCTGGAGGCCGAGTTCCCGCTGGGTCTGCCGGAAGAATACGGCATCTCGGGCGGTGTGTTCTATGATATCGGCTCCGTCTGGGGGCTCGACAACACCGGCGGCGGCCCCACCGGCGCCGACCCGGTTGACGATGATCTGCACTGGCGCTCGGCGGTTGGTGTGTCGATCTTCTGGGATACGCCCATTGGTCCGCTGCGCTTCAACTTCTCTGAAGCGATCATGAAAGAGGACTACGACAAGGAGCGCAGCTTCGACATCTCGATCCGAACCGACTTCTGATGTTCGGGCCCGCACATAGGCGCGGGACGGTCGGGATGCGTGGTTTGGCCGCTGTTGTTGCGCTTTGCCTCGGGCTCGCGCCTGTTGCCAGCATCGGGCAGCAGGCCGGGGCCACGCCAAGCTCTGTGCTGACGATTGATCAGGAGCGGCTGTTTCAAACCACGCTGCTGGGCCAGCGTTTGCAGCGAGAGCTGAACGAGGCACGGTCTGATCTGATCGCAGAGAACGCCCGCATTCAGGAAGATCTGGAGGCCGAAGAGGCCAGCCTGACCGAGCAGCGCGCCGAAATGGACCCGGATGCTTTCCGCGAGTTGGCCGATGCCTTTGACGAGAAGGTCACCGCCATCCGCGCCGAGCAAGAGGGCAAGACCCGGCAGCTTCAGCGGCTGCAAGAGCGCAATCAACAGATTTTCAACGCGGCCATCGGCCCGGTCGTGAAAGAGGTGGTCGAAGAGCGCGGGGCCGCCGTGATCCTCGACTCCCGTGCTATCCTTCTGGCGATCTCCGACATAGACGTGACCGATCTGGTCCGCATGCGGGTGGATCGGCTGTTGGGGGACGGCGGCGAAATTGCGATTCCGCCCTTGCCGCCGGAAGACGACACCGAGCAAACATCAGAAGGCGACGGCAGCGAAGCGCCGACCGAAGAAGAAGGACAATAGCATGAGCGACGCCCCCGAAACCGTTGATCTGGAGATGATCCAGCGGATTATCCCGCACCGATACCCCTTCCTGCTGGTGGACAAGGTGCGCGACGTTAAGTTTTGCGAGAGCGCGGTTGGCATCAAGAATGTCACCTTCAACGAGCCGCATTTTCAGGGCCACTTCCCCGGTGCGCCGATCATGCCGGGTGTCACCATCATCGAGGCGCTGGCCCAGACGGCGGCGGTCATGGTGGGGGCCTCGCTTGGCCTGCAGGACAAGGGCATGCTGGTGTATTTCATGGGCATGGAAGGCGTGAAGTTTCGCCGCAAGGTGGTGCCGGGCGATGTGCTGGAACTGCATGTCACCGTCACCCGGGGCAAGCCCGGCGGCAAGGTGTGGAAGTTCCGCGGCGAAGCCAGCGTAGAGGGCGAGATGGCCGCGGAGGCTGAGTTTACCGCGATGATGGATATGCCTGCGGAGGGCAAATGACCGTCGCCTCCAGCGCCACCATTCACCCCACCGCCTGCGTTGATGAAGGCGCGGTGATCGGGGCCGGCGTCGATATTGGCCCCTTTGCCTATATCGGCCCCAAGGCCAAAATCGGCGATGGCTGCCAGATCAAGAGCCATGCGGTGATCACCGGCGATACCGAGGTTGGGCCGGAGTGCACGGTGTTTTCCTTCGCGGTCATTGGCGAGATCCCGCAGGATCTGAAGTTTTCTGGCGAAGAGACCCGGCTGGTGATTGGCGCGCGCAACCGGATCCGCGAGCATGTAACCATCAACTGCGGCACCGAGGGCGGTGGCGGCGTGACCCGTGTGGGCGACGATTGCCTGATCATGGCAGGTGCCCATGTGGCCCATGACGCGCAGGTTGGCAGCCGGGTTGTGATTGTCAATTCCGCCGCCGTGGCAGGCCATTGCGTGATTGAGGATGATGTCATCATCGGCGGGCTTTCGGGCATTCATCAATGGGTGCGGATCGGGCAGGGCGCAATCATCGGCGCGGTCACCATGGTGACGCGCGATGTGATCCCCTACGGGCTGGTCGAAGCCAGCCGGGGCAAGCTCGACGGGCTCAACCTTGTGGGCCTCAAGCGGGCAGGGGTGGCACGGGCCGACATCACCGCCTTGCGCGCCGCCTACCAGATGCTGGCACAAGGCGAGGGCGCGTTTCAGGATCGCGCCAAGCGGCTCGGCGAAGAGACCGAGAGCGATTACGTGCGCCGGATCGTCGATTTTGTCACCGGGGAGAGCGACCGCTCTTTCCTGACGCCGGAGTAGCCCCTTGCTGGCGCTGATCGCAGGGCAGGGCCAACTGCCCGCCCGGATTGCGCTTGCCGCAAAGGGGCCGGTGCGGATTTGCGCGCTCGAGGGCTTCACCCCCGCGCATTTGGAGGTGGATGAACGCTTTCGGCTGGAGCGGCTGGGCAGCTTCATCCATGGCCTCAAGCAGCGCGGCGTGAGCGAGGTTTGCATGGCAGGCGCCGTCCGGCGGCCCGCGTTGGACCCCCAGCAGATCGACGAGGCCACCCTGCCGCTGGTGCCCCGGATCAAGGGCGCGGTCTTGCAGGGCGACGATGCCGCGCTGCGCGAAATCATCGCCATCTTTGAAGAGGCCGGTCTGGTGGTGCGGGCCGCGCATGAAATTGCGCCAGCACTGCTGCCCGGCTCGGGCGTGCTCACCAAGGCGGGCCCGGGGGCACGCGATGTGTCGGACGCCGCCCGCGCCGAAGAGATCGTGGATGCGATGGGCGCGGCGGATGTGGGGCAGGCCTGCGTGGTTGGCTCCGGGCAGGCGCTGGCGGTCGAGGCGATTGGCGGCACCGACTGGATGTTGCGCTCGCTGCTGCGCACGCCGGAAGAGGCAAAGCGCCGCGAGGATGAGGTGCTGAAGGGCGCCTCGCTTATGGATCAGGCGATGGACTGGCTCGGCGACTTTGCCGACTTCTTCGCCCCCAAGGACGGCTCCCGCCTGCCAGAGCGCGATCCGGGCCTGCCGCCCGGCGGGCTGCTCTATAAAGCGCCCAAACCGGGGCAAGACCGCCGCGCCGACCTGCCGGTGATCGGCCCCGAAACGGTGATGCGGGCCGCCGAGGCCGGGCTGACCGGCATTGTGGTTGAGGCGGGCGGTGTCATGGTGATTGATGTCGACACCTGCATTGCCATGGCCGATGCGGTGGGCATGTTCATCTGGATCCGACCAAAGGCGCGGGCGTGAGGGTCTTCATCATAGCGGGCGAGCCCTCGGGCGACAGGCTGGGCGCGGCGCTGATGGGCGGGCTGAAGGCGTTGGCTCCGGGCGTGGAGTTTCGTGGTGTGGGCGGCAGCGGCATGGCGGGCGAAGGGCTGGAGAGCCTGTTTCCGATGGAGGAGCTCTCGGTGATGGGCATCGCCGAGGTGCTGCCCAAGTATCGCGCGCTGATGCGGCGGATAAAGCAATGCGCCGCCGAGGTGGTGGCGTGGAAGCCCGATGTGCTGATCACCATCGACAGCCCCGATTTTTGCCTGCGGGTGGCGCGGCGGGTGAAGGCCGAGGTGGATGTGAAAACCGTGCATTACGTGGCCCCCACCGTCTGGGCATGGCGTCCGCACCGGGCCGAGAAGATGGCGCAAGTGATCGACCACGTCCTCGCGCTCTTCCCCTTTGAGCCACCCTACATGGAGGCCGCCGGGATGAGCTGCGATTTCGTCGGCCATCCGGTGGTGTCTGAGCCGGTGGCCAATGCAGAGGATGGCGCGGCCTTCCGCGCGGAACATGGCATTGGGGATGCGCCGTTGGTCATGGCGCTGCCCGGTTCGCGGCGCGGTGAGGTAAACCGGCTGGCCCCGATCTTTGGCGAGGCGCTGCGCCCGCTGGTGGCAGAGCGGCCTGACACGCGGGTCGTGGTGCCCTGCGTCGCCTCCACGGCGGAGTTGGTGAAGGATCTCACCGCCCGCTGGCCCGGTGCGCCGGTTCTGCTCGATCCACGCGGGAAGGACGCCAAGGCGGCGCAGGCGGAGAAGCGTGCCGCTTTCGCGGCCGCCGATGTGGCGCTGGCGGCCTCTGGCACGGTGTCGCTGGAACTGGCGGCCAATGCGCTGCCGATGGTGATCGCCTATGATATGAGCTGGCTCAGCCGCCAGATCATCAGCCGGATGCTGAAGGTTGATACGGTCACGCTGGTGAACCTCGTGGCAGAAAGCCGCACCATCCCCGAGTTCATTGGGGCCGAATGCAAACCTGCCAAGATCGCCGAGGGCCTCAAGGCCGTGCTCGCCGCGCCGGGGGCGCAGCTTGAGGCGATGGCGCTCACCATGTCGCGGCTGGGGCGGGGCGAAGAGCCACCGGGGCTGCGGGCCGCGCGCTCGGTGCTGGAGCGCATTGGTTAGGCTGACTGCGGTCAGTTTCTCCCGCCAAGGCACCAAGCGCGGCCACGATTGAGCTTTGACGTAGCGTCAACGCGCCCTAGGCTTGCAGCCAGCATGACCCCTTGGGAGGCGCGCCTTGCACTGGTTTGCCAGCATCACACTTGCACTTTACAGCCTCACCGGCCCGATGGCGCTGGCGCAAGGCATCGAGGCGGAGGGCACGCTGGCGGTGCTGCTCGATTTGCCGGTGGGCGAGGCGGATGCGGTGCTGGGCGAGCTTGACGCGGCTTGGCGCGGCAGCCGGATCATCGGGCGCGGCCCCGGCCCGGTGACAGAGGGCGACCCGTGGTTTTGGAGTGCGGTGTTTCAGACCCCCGGCATGGAGGCCACGCCGCGCCACGGCCTCAGCCTCACCTGCAGCCGCCACGGGCATGAGAGCCATCGCGCGATGATCGCCGCCCGCGCGCCCGGCCTGCGCCCGTGGCCCGGCGGGGCAGTGGCGCGGCTGACATGTGAGGGGGCAGGGGTGTTTTGGGGGCGAAACCTCGGCCCGCTTATTCTGCGCGGGGCGCAGGACATGCTGGAAACATGGGCCGTGGATACTGAGCCGGGCCAGCCCGGGCACCGGAGCTATCGCGGTGGCGATACAGCGCCAAGGGGCGGGCGGATGGTGGGGCGTTTTCGGATCGATATGACCCGGGCAGGCGGGGCCTTGCCCGGGTCGGAGATCTGGTTGGAGGTAGAGATATACAGGTTCGGTTCGCAATAGAGGCCTTCTTGGAGGGCCGTCCGCCGGCTCCGGTCGAACCGGTAAAGTCCCGGAACGCGGCGGACGGGTGGGAGAGGACGGCGGGGGCCGCGCCTCTCCCTCACTGATGCTCAGGCAACCTGGGCGTGCGATGCATCAGCGACGAGCACAAGTTTGGGCATCCGGGCTGGTGCGGCCTTCTTGCAGGGCACGCTTGCCAGCTCGGGGCAGGCCCGACGCCTTGCACCGAAATCCAGCACCGGGAGCGAAACCTCGCGGCTATCATCGAGGGCCGGGCTGAGATTGGCGCACTTTCGCTGCTCCGCGAGGGCCTTCAGAGCGGCCTTGCGGTTTTGGCGGGCGCGGGTAGAGAAAAATTTCATCGTGGACTCTCCTGTATCGTATCGGGGGCGTGGAAAGATTGGGGGTGTTCTGGCCGGGGTCAGGCGGCCAGTGCAGAGAAATATGCGTTGGTCCGCACGGGAAGGAATTGCCGCATCCCGAGATCACCCGGAAACACCGGGCGCCGTGTGGGCACAGCGCGGCGGGAAAGACGAACCACGTTGTCATGCTTGAAGAGCTTGGCCGCGAGCAGAGCCGTTTTACGGTTTTCGCGGGCGAGGTTGGCGAGGGGGCTCGGTGTGGTCATCGTGCGTTCCTTTCTTTGCGCAGAGCGCGGTTTGGTCGGAGCGCCGGGGCAGTGGATCGGGGCCACGGCTGGTGATGACACAAGCTCGCCACGTCTTGGCACTGAGCGGAATTGCCCAATGGGAGGAAGAAGCCGCTTTCGACCCTAGGGCCTAAGAGAAAACTCAGGAAATAGAGGATTCACCGTTGCTTCCTACCGCCGTATCTCTGCCAAATTCGTTGATCGTACCTAGGGTGGAGACGCCGAAAATACTCCTTAAAGGCGATCTTTAATCACTCAAATACCGCATCTTTGCCGTATTTCGGGGACACCCTCGAATCATCAGGAGGGACTGCCATGACCACCAATGATCACAGCCGAGTTGCCATCCTGTGCACCGGCTTGGCGCTCGCGATAAGCCTAACTCCAAGTGGCCCCGCCTATGCGGCAGCAAGCGGCCTGCGCGGTGCCCCGACCGAACGTGTATATCTTGCGCGGCAGAACTACACCGATGTCATCGCGGTGCTGGAACGCAACGGATACCGCGTTGTCAGTATGTCGAGCACAATGCTCGGCCGCGTGAAGATCCTCGCCCAGAACAAAGTGCACCTGCGGGAAATCGTCGTCAGCCGTTCAACCGGCGAGATCAAGCATGATGTGATCCTGAAGGTGTTCAAGGCCCGCCGTGAAGACAAGAAGACCGGCAAGCGCATCCGCGGCGCAGTAAATGCACCCGCCACCGGCGGCGGCGGCAACACAGGAGGCTCCACCGGCGGCTCCACGGGCGGCGGTGTTTCGGTGGGTGTCGGCAATGAAAACGGCGGCGGCGTTTCCGTCGATGTAGACAGCGGCGGCATTTCAGTCGGTGTTGGCGGCGCAAGCGTCTCGGTAGGCGGCGGCGGCGTTGGTGTGAGCCTTGGCAACTGACTTTCCAGCAGATTTCGGGCGCCGTAGCGGCTTGCCCGAAACAGGCGTAACCCCGCGCCTTTCCCCCGGATTTGCCCGTATGGCGGGCCGTGGCAGCCTTTACATTGCGCTCGCCCTGCAGGCCCTGGGCGCGCTTTTTTTCGTAGGCGATCTTTGGAGCGAAATTCTTGGCCTGCGGACCGCACCGATCCCTTATGAATGGCAAGAGGTCATCCAGTTGCTCGCCTCGCTGGGGCTGGTCATCGGCCTCGTCGTGTCGGGCCTTTACCTGCGCCGCAGCCAGCGGCGGGTGGTGGAGTTGAATCGACAGGTCGATGTGGCCTCTGGCAACTTTTCACAACACTTGCAGGAGCTTTTTGCGCAGTGGGATCTGTCAGAGAGCGAGATGAGCGTTGCGGTCTATGCGATGAAGGGCTTCTCCAACGGCGAAATCGCCGCCTTGCGTGGCACCAGCGCCTCCACCGTGAAGAGCCAGATGAACGCGGTGTATCGCAAGTCGGGCTTCACCAGCCGGGGCCAGCTGATTTCCTGCCTTGTTGAGGAGCTGTTCGAGGGCGTGGCGCTGCCAGGTGAGACAGTAGAGCGCGCGCGGGTGCAGATGTCTCTCGCCGCGCGCTAGGCCCCGCGCCAGATCCAGCCGCCGCCGAGCACGCGTGTGCCCTCCGGCGCATAGAAGACGCAGGCCTGCCCGGGTGAAACCCCTTCTTCCGCCGCCAACAGCTCCACCTCCGCCGTGCCGTCCGCCAGCGGGCGCAGCAGGGCTTCTGCCGGGGGGCGGGTGGAGCGGATGCGGGTGCGGATCTCGATCTCCTGGCCGGGCTCCAGCGGGGTATCTCCCAGCCAGTTGATCTCTCGCACCGGCACCGTCCGTTTGGCCAGCGCCTCCTTGGGGCCGACAATCACCTGCCGCGTTTCCGGGTCCAGCTTCACGACATAGAGCGGCGTGGAGAGCCCGCCGATGCCAAGGCCCCGGCGCTGGCCGATGGTGTAGTGGATCACCCCGTTGTGCTGCGCCAGCACCCGGCCGTCCATGTCGACGATCTCGCCCGGCTCGCCCGCGCCGGGGCGCAGCTTTTCGATCACGCTGGCGTAGTTGCCGTTCGGCACAAAGCAGATGTCTTGGCTGTCGGGCTTGTCGGCCACTGCTAGCCCATGCTTTTGCGCCAGTTCGCGGGTTTCAGCCTTGCTGGTCAGGTGGCCCAGCGGAAACCGCAGAAAAGAAAGCTGCTCGGGCGTGGTGGAAAACAGAAAGTAGCTCTGATCCCGGTTCGGATCGCCCGCCATATGCAGCTCGGGGCCGGTCGCGCCCATCTTGCGCTGAATATAATGCCCGGTGGCCATACAGTCGGCGTCCAAGTCCTTCGCGGTTTCCAGCAGGTCTTTGAACTTCACCCGCTCGTTGCAGCGGATGCAGGGCACAGGAGTGGCCCCGGCAAGGTAGCTTTCGGCAAATTCCTCGATCACCGCGTCCTTGAAGATGTTCTCATAATCCAGCACGTAATGCGGAAAGCCCATCTCCTCGGCCACGCGGCGCGCATCGTGAATGTCGACGCCCGCGCAGCAGGCACCCTTCTTGGCCAGCGCAGCCCCGTGGTCATAAAGTTGGAGCGTGACCCCAACCACATCATAGCCCTGAGACGCCAGCTCGGCGGCGACAACAGAGCTGTCGACCCCGCCTGACATGGCAACGACCACCCGCGTTTCGGCGGGCGGTTTGGCAAATCCGAGGGAGTTGAGCGCATCAAGCGGCATGGGGTGGCCCTGAGTCGGAGGAAGAAGGAGGGAATATAGGAAAATCCTAAGCACTCTCAAGGGTGGGTTCACGACCCGTTAAGCCACGCGTGGGTAAGGTGCATCCGTTCAGGCGAATGACGAGACGGATATGTTCCTCAAACGCATAGATGGCCCCCGCGCGGTGACGCTGCCCGACGGCTCGGTGATGACCCGGGCCGACCTGCCGCCATCGGATACGCGCCGCTGGGTTGCCAGCCGCAAGGCGGCGGTGGTCCGTGCGGTGCAGAACGGGTTGATTTCCTTGGAAGACTGTATGGAAACCTACGGCATCTCCGAGGAAGAATATGGCAGCTGGTCCCACGCTGTCGAGCAACATGGCGAACAGGCCCTGAAGGCCACCAGCCTGCAAAAGTTCCGCTAAGCACCCGCGTGCAGCCATCTGGCCGCGCGCTGAACTTCTCCAATGCCTACTCCCCCAAAATAGCGAACTGGACAACGCAAGGTTGTAGCCGGACACTGTTTACCATTGGTAACCGGCAATTAACCATTGTGTTGCATGGTCATAGCTGAACAGCAGATGAACGGAGCATTCCGATGCGTATACTCTTGGTTGAAGACGATCCCACCACCTCCAAAAGCATTGAGATGATGCTGACCCACGCCAATCTGAACGTCTATTCGACGGATCTTGGCGAGGAGGGGATAGATCTTGCCAAGCTCTATGACTACGACCTGATCCTGCTCGATCTCAACCTGCCCGACATGACAGGCCATGAGGTGCTGCGCCAGCTGCGCCTTGCGCGGATCGACACGCCTATCCTGATCCTTTCGGGGGCCGATGACACCGAGAACAAGATCAAAGGCTTTGGCTTCGGCGCCGATGACTACCTGACCAAGCCGTTCCACCGAGAAGAGCTGGTGGCACGCATCCATGCGATCATCCGCCGCTCCAAGGGCCATGCGCAATCGGTCATCAAGACCGGCAAGATCGTCGTCAACCTCGATGCCAAGACGGTTGAGGTTGAAAACCGGCCTGTGCACCTGACGGGCAAGGAATATCAGATGCTGGAGCTTTTGAGCCTGCGCAAGGGCACAACGCTCACCAAGGAGATGTTCCTCAACCATCTCTACGGCGGCATGGATGAGCCCGAGCTGAAAATCATCGACGTATTCATCTGCAAGCTGCGCAAGAAGCTGGCCAGCGCCACCGGCGGTGACAACCACATCGAAACGGTCTGGGGCCGGGGCTACGTGCTGCGCGACCCGGAGCCGATGGAGGATGGCGGCGACAATCGGATTGCCGTGGGCGCCTGACCGGCCAGACAGAAACGCCCCGGGTGCCCTCGCAACCGGGTGACAGGATAACGACCCCCACTCACGTTCCCTCTCTGGACCTCCCCGGTGCTGCCTCCTATCAATCGAGGGCAGCCTTCGGGGAGGACAGGGATGTCTGAGACCACATCCACCACAACAAAAGACGTGAAATCGCTGAGCCCCGTCGAGGCGGAGGCCGAGCTTGCCCGGCTCGCAGAGCTTTTGAACAAGGCGAACGCCGCCTATCATCAGGCCGATGCGCCCGAGATGGACGATGCCGACTATGACGCGCTGAAACGGCGCAATGCGGCGATCGAGTCCGCCTTTCCCGACCTCAAGCGCAGCGATTCCCCCTCCGACCAAGTGGGCGCGGCCCCCTCCGAGACTTTCTCGAAGATCCGCCACGCGGTGCGCATGCTCTCGCTTGGCAATGCCTTTGACGCCGAGGACGTGGCCGAGTTTGACCGCTCGGTGCGCAGCTACCTCGGGCGCGAAGAGGGGCTGACCTATACCGCCGAGCCCAAGATTGACGGCCTGTCGCTTTCTCTGCGCTACGAGAACGGCAAACTGATCCAGGCCGCCACAAGGGGCGATGGCGAGACCGGCGAAAATGTCACCGCGAATGCCCGCACCATCGAGGACATACCGGAAAACCTGCAAGGCGCGCCGGAGGTGCTGGAGGTACGTGGCGAAGTCTATATGAGCCACGAGGATTTTGCCGCGCTGAACGAACGGCAGGAGGCCGCTGGCGCCAAGCGCTTCGCCAACCCGCGAAACGCCGCGGCGGGCTCGTTGCGGCAGCTGGATTCCGAGATCACCCGCGCCCGGCCCTTGCGTTTCTTCGCCTACGCGTGGGGCGAGCTCAGCGCTCCTCTGGCAGAAACGCAATATGAAGCCATCCAGCGGCTCGAAACCCTCGGGTTTTCCACCAACCCGCTCACCGCCCGCTGCGAGGGCACCGAGGCGCTGCTGGCCCATTACGCGCAAATCGAACAGAAGCGCGCGACCTTGGGCTATGACATCGACGGGGTTGTTTACAAGGTGAACGACCTTGCCCTGCAAGCCCGGCTCGGCTTCCGCTCTACCACGCCGCGATGGGCCATTGCCCACAAGTTCCCCGCCGAGCTGGCCTGGACCCGGCTCGAGAAGATCGAAATTCAGGTGGGCCGCACCGGCGCCCTCAGCCCGGTTGCGCGGCTGACCCCGGTGACGGTGGGCGGCGTGGTCGTCAGCAATGCGACGCTGCATAACGAAGATTACATCGCCGGGCGCGACGCCAAGGGCGGCCGCATTCGCGAGGGCAAAGACATCCGCGAGGGCGATTGGGTGCAGGTCTATCGCGCGGGTGACGTGATCCCGAAGATCGCGGATGTGGACCTGTCAAAGCGCCCCGAAGAGGCAACGCCCTACAGCTTCCCGACAACCTGCCCCGAATGCGGCTCCCCGGCGATCCGCGAAGAGGGCGATGCGGTGCGCCGCTGCACCGGCGGGCTGATCTGCCCGGCGCAGGCGGTGGAAAAGCTCAAGCACTTCGTCTCCCGCGCCGCCTTCGATATCGAGGGGCTTGGGGCCAAACAGGTTGAGGCCTTCTATGGTGACGACCAACTGCCGGTGAAGGAGCCTGCCGATATCTTCACCCTCCGGCAACGTGACGCCGAGGCCTTCACCAAGCTCGCCAACCGGGATGGCTGGGGAGAGACGAGCGCAAAGAACCTCTTTGAAGCCATTGATGAAAAGAGAGAAATCGCGCTGTCGCGGCTGATCTTCGGGCTTGGCATCCGCCATGTGGGCGAGGTGGCCGCACAGGATCTGGCACGCCACTACAGCAGTTGGGAGGCGATGGCCCAGGCGCTCGATGTGGCGCGCCCCGCCGCGCTGGCCCATCGCAAGGCCGATGAGGCGGCAGAGGCCGAACGCGCCGCCGCCGCCGAAGAGGGACGCCGTGCAAAGCTGGCCGAGGCGCGGGCCGCCGTGGCGGGTGACGTGCCGCAAGAGGCCGCCGAGGCCTGGGCCGACCTGATCGGCACCGATGGCATCGGCCCCACGCTGGCGCTTTCGCTCTCCGACGCCTTCGCCAACCCCGACGAGCGCGCCGCGATGGACAGGCTCCTGCCGCAGCTCACCCCGCTGCCTCCCGAGGCACGCGCCACCGGCAGCCCCGTGGCGGGCAAGACGGTGGTGTTTACCGGAACGCTCGAAAAGATGACTCGCGCCGAGGCCAAGGCGCGCGCCGAGGCGTTGGGGGCCAAGGTTTCGGGCAGCGTCAGCGCCAAGACCGACCTGTTGGTGGCGGGGCCGGGCGCGGGGAGCAAGGCGAAGAAGGCCGCAGACCTCGGCGTTGAAACCATCGACGAAGACGGCTGGCTTTCTCTTATAGGCGACGCATGAGCACCCGTCCGGCGCGCCTCTTCCCGCTCTTTGCCGGGGTCGATACGCTGCCGGGCATTGGCGCCAAAACCGCCACCGCGCTGGAGGGCATGGGCATCACCCGCCCGCGCGACTTGCTCTTTACCCTGCCGCATGGCCTGATCGACCGTCGCCGGCGCACCACCGTTCAAGTGGTGCCGCCCGGCACTGTGGTGACGGTGGAGGTCACCGTGGGGCGCCATCGCGGCTCTTCCCGGCCCGGCGGGCCGTATCGGGTGGAGGTGGAAGATGCCGAAACCACCATCACGCTGGTGTTCTTCCGGGGCGGCAGCAAGTGGATCGAAAAGCAGCTGCCCACCGGCCAGCGCCGGGTGATCTCGGGCAAGCTGGAGCATTTTGACGGGATGGCGCAGATGGTGCATCCCGATCATATTCTGCGCATCGAAGAGGCGGGCGAGATCCCCGAGCATGAGCCGGTTTATCCGCTCACTGCCGGGGTGACGCAGCGGGTGATGGGCAAGGCTGCCGAGGCAGCGCTGGAGCGCGCACCAGAGCTGGATGAATGGATCGACGCCGAACTTCTCAAGCGCGAGGGCTGGCCTGCGTGGCGTGACGCGATGGAGGCGGCGCATCTGCCCAAGACCGCCGCCGATGTATCCGATACCGCGCCCGCCCATCGCCGCCTCGCCTATGACGAGCTCTTTGCCCATCAGCTCACCCTCGCGCTGGCCCGCTCCACCAGCCGCGCTAAGCCCGGGATTGCCACCAAGGGCACCGGCACCTTGCAGGACAAGGTGTTGAACGCCCTGCCGTACACGCCAACCGGCGCCCAGCTCAGGGCGGTGTCGGAGATTGCCGGTGACATGGCCAGTGACCGGCGGATGAACCGGCTGTTGCAGGGCGATGTTGGCGCGGGCAAGACGCTGGTTGCTCTGATGGCGCTGCTGATCGCTGTCGAGGCGGGCGGGCAGGGGGTGATGATGGCGCCCACCGAAATTCTGGCCCGTCAGCACCTTGCCTCGCTCACCCCTCTGGCCGAAGCCGCAGGCCTGCGGGTGGAGCTTTTGACCGGGCGCGACAAGGGCCCGGAGCGCGAGGCCAAGCTGGCGGCACTGGCCGATGGCTCGGCGCAGATCGTGGTGGGCACCCATGCGCTGTTTCAGGATGCGGTGCGCTTTGACGATCTGCGGCTGACGGTGATTGACGAGCAGCATCGCTTTGGCGTGAACGAGCGCGCCCGGCTGGGGGCCAAGGGCGCGGCGGTGGATGTGCTGGTGATGTCGGCCACCCCGATCCCGCGCTCTCTCTCGCTGACGCAATATGGCGATATGGAAATTTCGGTGCTCGATGAAAAGCCGCCGGGGCGGACGCCGGTGGTGACCGCGATGGTCAGCGCCGAGCGGCTGGGCAGCGTGGTGGAGCGGTTGCGCAGCGCGGTGGCCGAGGGGCGGCAGTGCTACTGGGTGTGCCCGCTTGTGGGCGAGAGCGAGGTGAGCGAGGCCACGGCCGCCGAAGAACGCTTCAAGCAACTACGCGCCACGCTGGGCGAGGGCGTGGTGGGGCTTGTGCACGGGCAGATGCCCCCCGCCGAGAAAGATGCGGCGATGGCTCGCTTCCTGTCTGGTGAAACCGGGGTGCTGGTTGCGACCACGGTGATCGAGGTGGGGGTGGACGTGCCCAATGCCTCGATCATGGTGATCGAGCAGGCCGAGCGCTTCGGCCTTGCGCAACTCCACCAACTGCGTGGTCGCGTCGGGCGAGGCGCGGCGGAGAGCACTTGCATCCTGCTTTATACAGCACCGTTAGGAGAGACCTCGCGCAAGCGGCTGACCACGCTGCGCGAAACCGAGGATGGCTTTCGCATTGCCGAGGTGGACCTTGAAATGCGCGGCGCGGGTGATGTTCTGGGCACCGCACAATCCGGGCTGCCCCGGTTTCGCATCGCCGATATGGAGCGGATGGTGGGCCTTGCGCAGGTGGCGCAGAGCGATGCGCGCGCATTGCTGGAAGCCGATCCGGAGCTTTCGGGCACACGCGGCACGGCCGCCAGAATGCTGCTTTGGCTGACCGAACAAGACAGGGCGATCCGGCTGCTTTCGGTCGGTTGATTTGTTCTCTTTTTGCAAAAGGTTAACGCCGGAATGGCGCTTTGTTCACGAATGTTCTCAAAAAGTTCTGGACAGGTTGGCCTGCATATGAGAACAAAGGTGCAACGAAACGCCTGAAGGATCACCGACCATGATCGCCAAGTTCTCCTCCCGCATCACGCCTCTCGCGCAAGACGCTATCGGCGCCGTTGCCCTGATCGTCATGCTGGTTGGGGGGCTGCATCTGCCGTCGCTGCTTTAGAGTTTCTCTGCGGGGTGGCATCTGCCTCTTGTCACCCGGCTTGCCTGCGGTCCAGAGACCGGGCGCGTTGCATCCACCTGTCCCCAACTTAGGGATGCACGCGCTCACTTGCCTGTCCCGAGCGCCACTCCACGGGCTTCCCCGCCCGGCGTCCGGTCTCTGCATCCGTCCTAACCTTCCGCCGCCGCCTGAAAGGGCGCGCGGCGGTTTTTTTTGTGGAAGGTCGAGTGCGGGCGAACAGTCCGGCCCAGCACGGGCCAGTAACGCGTTCACCAGCGGCGCTGCGCCAGCCGCACCCCGGTGCGCCCGAGCAGGGCGGCCAGGGCACGGCTGGCTAAGGATCAGTCATCAACCGCAGGCACGGCCTTGAGGTAGGCCGCAATCGCCGCACGGTCTTCATCCGTCAGCTTCGCGGTGCTTTCCACCACAACGGCCATCTCGCCCCCTGCGGTGTCAAACTCGGGCGTAAAGCCGGATTTCAGATATTCGGCAATATCGCTTTCTGACCAGTCCAGCCCACCCGGGGTGATGTTGGGGATGCGCCCTTTGCCGTCTGGCGAGGCTGCGCCGCCCAGCCACTCTCCCGTCCATCCGCCAAGCACGTTGCGCGGGGTGTGGCACTCGCCGCAATGGGCCAGAGCCTCAACCAGATAGCGCCCGCGCTGCTGTTGCTCGGTCAGATCGCCCTCAACCTGCCAGCCCTCGCGCATGAAGAGCAGCTTCCAGCCCCCCAGCGAACGCCGGATGTTGAACGGAAAGCCAACCTCATGGGGCTGGCTTGGCGTGGTGTCGGGCGGCAGGGTCTGAATATAGGCGTGAATATCGGCCACGTCCTGCAGCGCCATGCCATCGTAGGAGTTGTAGGGAAAGGCGGGGTAAAGGTGCTGGCCCTCGGCATTCACCCCCTTCACCATCGCGCGGGCAAGGTCATGCAGACTCCAGCCGCCAATGCCCTCGTCACTGGGCGAGATGTTGGGCGCAAGGAAGGTGCCGAAGGGGGAGGGAAACTTCTGCCCGCCCGCCAGCACCAGCCGCGCCTCATCCTCCGCGCCCGGTGCGGCGTGGCAATTGGCGCAGCCCGCCGCCCAAAACAGGCCCTCGCCGCGTGCCGGATCGCCTTCCAGCCCGGCGAGATCCTCCTTGGGCACATCGCCCGGAATGGTCACAACCCAGAAAACGGCGGCGCCCACGAGCGCCACCGCGATGATCCAGCGAAACAGCGGATGCATTTATTCTTCCGGCGCGCGGTAGACCTTGTGGCAGCCGCCGCAGGCCCCACCCAGATCGCCCATCGAAGCCTGCACGGCCTGCAAGCCTTCACCGGTCGCCGCCTGAGCGCTTTCGATAGCGGCGATCAGCGTCGCACCCTTTTCCTGAAAATCTGCGTAGTTGTCCCAGATCTCAGGCTTGGCGCGGCTGCCGTCGACCGACATGCTGTCAGAGCCTTCGCTCCACATGTCATCGGCAAGCGCCTTTACGGAGGCTTCATGCAAAGCGGTGGCGGCGGCGCTGGCTGCGGCTGAGTCAAAATCAATCTCGCCCTTGGCCATTTTGCCGAGAGTGCCGAGGTTCTTGCCCATCTCTTTCATCAGGGCTTCGCGGGCTTCTTGCTGCTCCATCGCATGGCTGGCGGCAAAAGCGCTGCCTGCCGCGAGGGTCGCGGCAAGAACGAAGCTGATGCGCTTAGCTGTGGTCTTCATGAATTCCTCCAACTGTTGATCGACGTGGCTCGAGGCTACACCAGCACCCGTACCTGCTCTTTCTGTCATTTCCGCAGCCGAATGGTGCGGTTCTGCACAGCTTGGCCTCCACCCACGCACGGCGGCAAGCGGTTTCCGCTTCGGCAGGCGGTGGCTCGCTTAGATGTTATCTGCATGACATGACAGTGACTTTCACTTTCTTCAGCAGGGCAGGCTGCTACACTCGGGCTGAAATTTTAGCCGCTATTACGAAAGCTCTGCTTTGCACCGTCCGTTCACCATCGCCCGACCCAACACCATGGCCAAGGCCGAGCGGGCCGCATGCGCCGAGTTTTCCAAGACCCGTTGAAAGGAGCCGCCCATGCGCGCCACAGCCCTTGCCCTCTGCCTTCTCGCCAGCCCGCTCGCCGCGCAAACCGCCGATGAGGTAGAAGCCGCGCGGCAAGCCTATAACGACGGCCATTGGGATTTGGCGATGACTGTGCTGATCCCCGCCGCCGAGGCCGGCCACCCCGATGCGCAAAACGTCTATGGCATTGCCTTGAAAGACGGCGAAGGCACCGAGGCAAACCCGCCAGCGGCGATTGGCTGGTATGAAAAGGCGATCGCGCAGGGCCACCAGAAGGCCATGTATAACCTCGGCCATCTCTACCAGAACGGTGCCGAAGGGGTGCCGCAAGACTTCGACAAGGCCCGCGCCCTTTATGAGCAGGCCATCGAATCGGGCTATGGCGCGGCGGCCAACGGGCTTGCCCTGATGTATGAGCGCGGCGAGGGGGTGGAAAAAGACCTCTCCAAAGCCGTCGAATACTACCAGATCGGCGCCGAGGCGGGCGAAAAGCACGCGCTTTACAACCTCGCCAACTACTACCGTCTCGGGCAGGGCGTGGAGGAAGACCTAAATCGCGCGCTTGAGCTCTACACCGAATCCGCCCTCGCAGGCCATCCGCAGGCCTGGAACGCCGTCGCGCTGTTCAATCAGCACGGCATGGTTGGCGCGCCCAACCCCGAGGCCGCCTATCTGGCCTTCCGCAAGGCGATTGACGGCGGCCTTGCGCTTGCGGGGGTGAACCTTGGCGAATTTGCCACCTCCACCGAGGGCTGGTGGCAGGATCCGGTAGAAGGCTATGGCTACTGCCTCTGGGGCATCAACAACGCCGCCGACAGCGACCGTGAAAACTTCATCCAAACCTGCGAGCCGCTGGTGGAATACCTGACCGTGGAAGAGGAAGACGCGGCCAAACGCTTTGCCGAGAGCATTGGCGCGGAGTGATGTGATCACAGGGCCGCGCGATGGGTTGATTAACACGTCCTATGTCATTTGACGTGTGCATCGCCTGTGCATCACTTGTGCACAGGATGTTGCCCTTCGCTTTTTGGGGTTAACGCCGCGAAATTAACCTTCGTCCGGAAAGCGGACCTTGCCGATATAGGGCAGGTCGCGGTTTCGCTGGGCATAGTCGATACCATAGCCCACGACAAACTCGTCAGGGATGTCGAAGCCTATGAAATCGGCGGCAAAATCCACTTCGCGCCGCGATGGTTTGTCGAGCAGGGCAATGGTGCGCAGGCGGGCAGGCTCGCGGGCTTTCAGCATGTGGATGACGTGGTGCAGGGTAAAGCCGGTGTCGACGATATCCTCCACCACCAGCACATCGCGCCCATGAATTTCGCCGCGCAAGTCTTTGAGAATGCGCACTTCCTTACTGCTCTCCATCGCGTCGCCGTAGCTGGACGCCTCGATGAAATCCACCTCCAGCGGCAGATCCATCTCGCGCACCAGATCGGCGATAAACACGAATGATCCGCGCAGGAGGCCAATCACCACCAGCTTGTCGGTGCCGCTGAATTCGGCCTCGATCTTGCGGGCCAGTTCCTCGATCTTGGCGGCAATCGCCTTGGCAGAAATCATCTGGTCGATGACATACGGTCGCTGCGGCATGGCTTCCCCTTGCAATCCCCGGCGCGTTCGGGCTCATCATGGCCCATCCAGCCGCGATGATACAGGCCTCATGACACGCCACGCAGAGACCCGCCAACTCCCTTATTCCGCTCAGGAAATCTATGATCTGGTTGCCGATGTGGCCTCCTACCCCAAGTTTCTGCCTTGGACGGCAGCGGCACGGGTGCGGTCGCGCCGCGAGGTGCCGGTGGACGAGCTGGAGCATGGCCAGCAGCGGTTTGGCCGCTGCGAGATCATGGAGGCCGATCTGGTCATTTCGTTTAAGGTTTTCCGTGAAACCTTCCTGTCGCGCGTCTGGCTCTTCGAGGAGGCAAAGCGGATCGAAACGCGCTACATCGACGGCCCGTTCAAGCATATGCGGTCTGTCTGGCAGATGACGCCCGCGCCGGAGGGCTGCGACGTGCACTTCGAGGTGGACTTCGAATTCAAGAACCGTCTGCTGCAAGGGGCGGCCGGGATGTTCTTCAACGAGGCCATGCAGCGCATTGTGCGGGCCTTCGAGGCGCGGGCCGATGAACTATACGGGGTTAAGAAAGGCTCGTAACGCGCTGTTATTGCGGCGAGAGTTTTGACATCATGAGCCGTAGGGCGTGGTTAACAGTTGCTTTGCGCACCGCGTCGCGCCCCAGAGCGCCAAACTCCCGCGTTTCTGTGATCACATAATCGCCCCACGCCAGCCCAAAGCACACCCGACCCTCCGGCTTGTGCTCAGAACCGCCTGGCCCCGCGATGCCCGTGACCGACACCGCCAGCGATGCTTCCGACCGAGCGAGGGCACCCTTGGCCATCTCTGCTGCAACCTCCTCGGAAACCGCGCCATGCGCTTCAAGGGTTTCGCCTTTGACCCCGAGCATCTCCTGTTTGGCGGCGTTAGAGTAGGTCACGAATCCCCGGTCGAACACATCCGAAGACCCGGCCACATCGGTGATCGCCGCCGCAATCATTCCACCAGTGCAGCTTTCTGCCGTGGCGAGTGTAGCGCCAGATTTTCGTGCAATATCAAGAAATTCAGAGGCAATGCTCACATCAATACCCCATGGGCCAAACCGGCCAGCGCCATCACGGCCACCGCTGCGAAGACCCCTGCGATCACGTCATCCAGCATTACCCCCAGCGCATCCCCGCGCCGGTCTGCCCAGCCGACGAGCCAGGGTTTGGTGATGTCGAACAGCCGGAAGAGCACAAAGGCCGCAAGCCACCCGGGCCAGAGGCGATGCAGCTCCTGACCGGCGGCGATGGCCCCGTAAGCCACTGGAAACAAGGCAATCCACTGGCCGACGACCTCATCGACCACAATTTCGGAGGGGTCATGATCCGCCGCGCCCCGCGTCTCTTCCGCCGTGGCCCAAAGGCCGAGCGCGAAGGCCGTGAGCGTGGCCAGCGCCAACCCCCAAAAGCCTGCGTAGAGCGCAATCACATAGCCCGCCGGAAGCGCGGCGAGTGAGCCCCAGGTTCCCGGTGCAGGCCTCAGGTGGCCGACCCAGAAAAACGTGGCGATCCCGTGGGTTAGCGCCTTCATTTCGGCACCAGAACAACCGTCGCCATCGCCGCGATCCCTTCTTCCCGCCCGGTAAACCCGAGCCGCTCCGATGTGGTGGCTTTCACCGAAACGCAGCCAAGCTCACACCCCATGATCCGCGCCATCTCTGCCCGCATCGCTGGCGCATGCGGCCCGATCTTGGGCCGCTCGCAGATCAGCGTGAGGTCTACATTGCCGAGTACAAAGCCACGCTCGCTGGCCAACTCTACGGAATGCTTGAGAAAAATCTCGCTCGCCGCACCCTTCCACTGCGGGTCGGAAGGCGGGAAATGCTGCCCGATATCCCCCTCGGCCAACGCGCCATAGATCGCATCGGTCACCGCGTGCATCCCCACATCGGCATCCGAATGGCCCTGAAGCCCGCGCCCGTGGGGCACCGTCACGCCGCAAAGCACCACATGATCTCCCGCGCCAAAGCGATGCACGTCAAACCCGTTGCCAACCCGGATAGCCATTTGATCTTCCTTTAAAATTCTCTCTGCGCGGGTGAAATCCTCGGGGTGTGTCACCTTCAGATTCCGCTCTTCACCCGTCACCAGCGCCACGCCCATCCCGGCCGCCAGTGCCACCTCTACATCATCCGCTGCCGTGCCCTGAAATGCCTCATGCGCCGCACGAATGGCCGCCAATTCAAACCCCTGCGGCGTTTGCGCCCGCCAAAGGGCGTCGCGCGGTTGCACCGCCTGCACCACGCCATTTCCGGCGCGCCAGAGCGCATCGGTGACCGCAAGGGCAGGGGCCGCGCCCGGGGACTGCTCCAGAGCAGAAATCACCCGTGAAATCAGCGCCGTAGACACCAAGGGCCGCGCGCCGTCATGGATAAGCACATGGGTCGCATCATCCGGCAGCGCCGCGAGCCCTGCAGCAACAGAGCGGGCGCGGCTATCAGCCCCGACTACCCGCGCAACGCCGCCGGGCAGCGCCGCGCGCGCCAAGGCTTCATCGCCCTCGCCAATCACGACCGTGACGCTTGCCACTTTTTCGTGCTGCAAGAAAACATCCAACGTGCGGGCCAGTAACGGCACTCCGCCAAGGTTCTGGTATTGTTTGGGAATCGCGCCCCCAGCCCGGGTTCCACGCCCGGCGGCGACAATCAGCGCGGCGATATGCACGGTGTCTTTTGGCACCAGACCCCTCTACGCCCTGCCGCTACCGGGGGCAACAGAAGACCCCTCAACGCAAAGGGCTGCACAAAAATTAATCGCTTCATGTCTGGACCGTGAAAACCCACGCCGAAGGCTTTGCATTCGGGGGCGAACCGCCGATATGTAGCAAGAGTTGCTCAAGGATTAAGCATTTGTCCGTTTCCGTGGCAGATATAAAGTTAGACCCTCCGGTTCTCCTCGCCCCGCTCGCGGGCATCACAGACCTGCCGTTCCGCCAATTGGTAGCCAGCTTCGGCGCGGGTTTGGTGGTGTCAGAGATGGTGGCGAGCCAAGAGATGGTGCAGGCAAAGCCCGGCGTGCGCGAGCGGGCCGAGCTGGGGTTTGGCGAACAGGCAACCTCGATTCAGCTGGCGGGCCGCGATGCCGAGTGGATGGCCCGCGCCGCCGCGATGGTGGAAGAGAACGGCGCAAATATCATCGACATCAACATGGGCTGCCCCGCCAAGAAGGTGACAGGCGGCCTCTCTGGCTCGGCGCTGATGAAGGATCTCGATCATGCGCTCACGCTGATCGAGGCGGTTGTCGCCGCGGTCCGCGTGCCGGTAACGCTGAAATGCCGCCTCGGCTGGGATGACGGTCAGATCAACGCGCCAGAGCTGGCTGCCCGCGCCGAGCAGGCCGGGGTGAAGATGGTCACCGTTCACGGCCGCACGCGCTGCCAGTTTTACAAAGGCCGGGCCGACTGGGCCGCGATCCGCGCGGTGAAAGAGGCGGTGTCGATCCCGGTTATCGTCAACGGAGACATCACCGATGCCGCCTCGGCCCGCGCCGCGCTAGCCGCGTCTGGCGCCGATGGCGTGATGGTGGGGCGCGGGGCGCAGGGCGCGCCATGGCGGCTGGCCGAAATTGCCCATGCGTTGGGGCAGGGGCCGGCCCCAACCATCCCGCAGGGCGCGGACCTCGCACAGATGATCTGCCGCCACTACGACGCGATGATTGACTTCTACGGCGCCGCGCTCGGCAACCGCGTCGCCCGCAAACATCTCGGTTGGTATATGGACCAGGCTCAAACCGCGCCCGCGCTGCGCCGCGAGATCCTGACGGAAACCGACCCGGCTCGCGTGCGCGCCTTTATCCACGATATCCCCGCCCGCCAGAGTGAGGCTGCATGATGGACCGCGAAAACATCATCTGGGTCTCGCTGCCGGTGCCTGCAATCCTGCTGGATGACAAGGATCAGATCGACGATATCAACCCGGCGGCAGAGACCTTTCTGAACACCTCGTTGCGCTCGCTCAAGGGCCACCATGTTTGGGACAAGATCATGGTTGCCGCTCCTATTGAGGGCGGCTTTGAGCGGGTGCGCAAGAACCAGTCGGCGCTCTTCGTCAATGACGTCGACCTTGGCACCGGAGAGCGCCCGCCGGTACATTGCAACCTGCAGATCGCGCCGCTGAACGATGACAGCAAGCGCCTGATCATGCTGATCTCGCCGCGCGAGATTGCCGGCAAACTGGGCCGTGCGCATTCAGTGCATGCCACCGCCAAGAGCGCGATCGGCATGGCCGAGATGCTGGCGCATGAAATTAAAAACCCGCTGGCGGGCATCACCGGGGCGGCTCAGCTGATCTCGATGAACCTGCCCAAATCCGAGCTGGAACTGACCGACCTAATCGTTGCCGAAAGCCGCCGGATCGTGAAGTTGCTGGAGCAGGTGGAGCAGTTTGGCAACGTGCGCCCGCCGCTGATGAAGCCGGTGAACATCCACGATATTCTCGACCGGGCCCGCAAGTCTGCCGAGGTGGGCTATGCGGCGGGGATGACCTTCATAGATGACTATGACCCCTCGCTGCCGCCGACATTGGGGGATTCCGATCAACTGCTTCAGGTGTTTCTCAACCTCTTCAAGAACGCCGCCGAAGCCGCTGAAAAGCTTGGCCCCAATCACGAAGGCATCATCAGGATCCGCACCTTCTATGACCTGTCGCTGAGGCTGCGGGGCAAGGATGGCAAGGGCGCTGCGGTGCCTTTGCAGGTGGAGATCACCGACAATGGGCCGGGCCTGCCCGAAGAGATCTCGGATGAGATCTTCGAGCCCTTCGTATCGGGCCGCGAAAACGGCACCGGGCTTGGGCTGGCCTTGGTCACGAAAATCATAGGCGAGCATCACGGCTGGATTCAGGTGGATTCGGTGCCAGGCAAGACAGTGTTCCGGGTGTCACTTCAGGTGGCACCCGATCTGAGCAACAGCGAATATTACTAGGAGCAACGACCGATGGACGGAACGGTACTGGTAGCTGACGACGACCGCACGATACGCACCGTGCTCACGCAGGCGCTGACCCGGGCTGGCTGCCGGGTGCATGCCACCTCGTCGCTGGTCACGCTGATGCGCTGGGTCGAGGAGGGCAAGGGCGATCTGGTGATCTCCGATGTTGTTATGCCTGACGGCAACGGCTTGGAAACACTTCCAAAAATCTCATCCGAGCGGCCCGGCCTGCCGGTGATCGTGATCTCGGCGCAAAACACCATCATGACGGCGATTCAGGCCGCCGAGGCGGAGGCCTACGACTACCTCCCGAAGCCGTTTGACCTGCCAGACCTGATGAAACGCGCCGCACGGGCGCTTGAGAGCAGACGACGCCTTGCAACGCAGCGGGCCGAAGCGCCCGAGGTGCCGCAGACCGATAGTGACCTGCCGCTGGTGGGCCGCACCCCGCAGATGCAGGGGCTCTACCGGCTGGTGGCAAAGGTCATGAACACTGACCTTCCGGTGCTCGTGACGGGCGAGAGTGGGACGGGTAAGTCTTTGATTGCGCGTGCAATTCATGACTTTTCCGACAGGCGCACCTTGCCCTTCGTGGTGGTGTCGCCCGGCGATCTGCAAGGGGCGGATGGCCCGGCGCAGGTGGTGGCCCGCGCCCGGGGCGGCTCGCTGCTCTTTGATGAAATCGCCGACCTCGATGATGAGGCGCAGGGACGGATCGTGCGCATGCTCGATGCCTTCGGAGATTCCGCGCCACGGGTGATGAGCACTTCGCAGGGCAACCTGATGGAGCGGATGGAAAGCGGCGGCTTCCGGCAGGATCTATTTTACCGGCTCGGCGGCGTGACCATCAATGTGCCGTCTCTCCGTGAGAGGGTCGATGACATCCCGCTTTTGGCCGAGCACTTCCTCTCCCGCTCCGACAGGGAAGGGGCTCCTGCCAAGCGCATCGCCCCGCCCGCGATGGAGCTGATCCGCGCCTACAGCTGGCCCGGCAACGTGCGGCAGTTGGAAAACACCATTCGCAGGTTGGTGGTGACGGCCACCGAAGAGCAGGTTGGCCTTGCCGATGTTGAGGCGGTGCTAAGCTCGCAGCCCGAGATCGAGCCGCTTGTGGGCGGGGGCGACGGTGAAAAGCTTTCGTCTTCGGTCGCGAAACATCTGCGCCGCTACTTCGATCTGCATGGCGGCGCGCTGCCGCCGCCCGGGCTCTACACCCGGATTCTCAAGGAGGTGGAGCTTCCGCTGATCGAAATTGCGCTTGATGCGACCGGTGGCAATCAGGCCAAATGCGCCGATTTGCTGGGCATCAACCGAAATACCCTCCGCAAGAAGATAAATGACCTCGATATTCAGGTGACACGCCGCCGCAAATTGATGTAAAAGGGCAACATAGCCGTGGCAGAGGGGCCTCAGGCCCCCGGTGAGATCACGGGATATGGCGGTATGCCCTTTCGGGGGCACTAGATATGTGAGGCATGCGGTGGGATCCTCCGCACGAGCGTTTGGGTGGGAACGCCTTGTTAAATTGCGTAGATTGCGTCGGTTGCGCAATGCAGCGACGCTCGCGCTTGTCGTTCTTGGCCCTGCGCTGGCAATCGGTACATACCTGACGCTCGGCCCGTTCGGGCAGGGCGCGAACTCGCCCGCGCTTCGGGCGATTCTTCTGGCCGATATCGTTTACGTGCTCATCGTGGCCGCGCTCGTGCTTTGGCAGGTCGGCAAGCTGGTCGCGGCGCGGCGCCGAAAATCGGCCGGGTCGCGGCTGCACCTGCGCCTCACCGGGGTGTTCGCGCTCATTGCCGCCGTGCCCACCGTTCTTGTGGCGGTTTTCGCGGGCCTCACCATCAACCTCGGGCTTGAAAGCTGGTTTTCTGACCGGGTGCGCGAGGTGGTGGGCGCGTCCTTGGAAGCCGCTCAGGCCTATAAGGCAGAGCACCGGCACGATCTGGAGCAAGACGCCGCTGTGCTGGCCGGTTACCTCAACGTTGCGCGCGCGGCCCGTGGCGCAGTGAGCGACGGGCAAATCCGGCAGGTGTTGGGGCAGGGGCAGGCGCAGGTGCAGCGCGGGTTGCGCGAGGCCTATGTGATCGACGGCGGGGGCGATCTGCGGGCTCGCGGCGAGCGCTCCTATCTCTTCGACTTCGAGAAACCGACCGAAGCGCAGATGGAGGCGGCGCGGACGGGCGAAACCGTGATCATCGAAGATTGGGAGAATAGCGAATTTCGCGCACTCTTGCGGCTGAGCGCCTTCCCCGATCGCTTCCTCTACGTGTCCCGCGAGGTGGATGGCCAGTTGCTCGGGCTGCTCGACGACACCGAAGAGACAGTGACGGTTTACAACCAGCTGGAGCAGGAGCGCGGGCGCAGGCTCTTTGAGTTTGGTGTTATTTATCTGGGCTTTGCCGCGATCCTGATCCTTGCCTCGATCTGGCTCGGCCTGTGGTTTGCCGAGCGCCTCAGCCGCCCCGTCGGTCGCCTGACCGGCGCCGCGCAACGCGTGGGCGAGGGCGACCTTGATGTGCGGGTGATCGAGGATTCGGGCGATGACGAAATCGCTATGCTGGGCCGCATCTTCAACCAGATGACCCGCCAGCTGAAAGGCCAACGCACCCGGCTGCTGGATAACTCGGCCCGGATCGAAGAGCGCCGAAGGCTGTTCGAGCAGGTGCTGTCCTCTGTCACCGCCGGTGTGATCGGGCTGGATCCCAACGGGCAGGTGGAATTCATGAACCGGTCGGCCCACACGCTGCTGGACCTCGACGATGAGAGTGAGCCGCTGGTTGCAGTTGGGCAGGCGGTGCCGGAGTTTGCGGGATTGCTGGAGCGCCTGCGCACCGGTGAAAAGGAAGTGGCCCGCGAGGAGATCAAGATCAGCCGCAAGGGCAAGCTCGAAACGCTGCTGGTGCGGATGGCCCGGCGGCGCGGCGAGGAGGGCGAGATTGAGGGCTACGTGGTGGCCTTCGATGATGTGTCCGAGTTGGTGACAGCACAGCGGATGGCCGCCTGGGGCGACGTGGCGCGCCGGATTGCCCATGAAATCAAGAACCCGCTTACGCCGATTCAGCTGTCGGCCGAGCGCATTCGCCGCAAGTTCACGCCCATGGTGGGCGAAGAGGCCGAGAGCCTTGATCAGCTTACCGGCGTGATCGTGCGCCAGACCGGGGATCTGCGCCGTATTGTCGATGAGTTCTCCAAGTTCGCCCGGATGCCCGAGCCGGACCGCAAGCCGGTTGATCTGGCCAAGGTGCTGCGGGATGCGGTGCTGTTGCAGCGCGAGAGCCTT
This sequence comes from Vannielia sp. ABF1_015, assembly GCF_056160745.1. Lineage (NCBI taxonomy): Bacteria > Pseudomonadati > Pseudomonadota > Alphaproteobacteria > Rhodobacterales > Paracoccaceae > Vannielia > Vannielia sp. ABF1_015. The sequence continues at coordinate 219,658 of NZ_JBSWXT010000002.1, read as the reverse complement.
GGTGACGGGCTCCAGTATGAAGATGAAACCGGCGGCGTGATGGCTGATCTGGATGAAACCATGGTGAGCCAGGCGCTGATCAACCTGATTAAGAACGCCGGAGAAGCCATTGAAAGCTTGCAGGAAAAAGGCGCGCCAGAGGGCCATGTGCCCATTGTGCGCGTCCGACTATACACCGACGCCGGGGAGGCGGTGGTGGAAGTGGCCGACAACGGGATCGGCCTGCCGGAAGACCGCGGACGGCTCTTTGAGCCCTACGTGACGACAAGGGAAAAGGGCACCGGCCTCGGCCTGCCTATCGTGAAGAAGATCATCGAAGAACATGGCGGCAGCCTCGAACTCACCGATGCCGAGCCTTTCACGGAAGGGGCGCACTGCGGCGCTCTGGCCGTTGTCAGGCTTCCGCGCAGCGCAGAGATCAGCGCAGCCGCCGAATGACAGGAAAGGAAGGAAGAGCAGCGATGACCGATATTCTGATTGTAGACGACGAGCGCGACATCCGCGAATTGGTAGGAGACATCCTGCGCGACGAGGGGTTTCAGACCCGTCTCGCGGGCAACTCCGACGACTGCATGGCCGAGATCAACGAAGCGCCGCCTGCGCTGATGATCCTCGACATCTGGCTGAAAGACAGCCGGATGGATGGAATCGACATCCTGAAAACGGTGAAGCGCGACAACCCTGATATTCCGATCGTCATTATCTCGGGGCATGGCAACATCGAGATCGCCGTGGCCGCGATCAAGCAGGGGGCCTACGACTTTATCGAGAAGCCCTTCAACATCGACCAGTTGATGGTGGTAATCCGCCGCGCGATGGAAACCTCTCGCCTGCGCCGCGAGAACTCGCAGCTCCGCCGCAAGGAGGTGAGCGTCACCGATATGGTCGGCAATTCCACCGCCTTCAAAGCACTGAAGAGCCAACTGGACAAGGTGACCAAGTCCAACGGGCGGGTGATGCTGACGGGGCCGGCTGGCTCGGGCAAGGAGGTGGCGGCGCGCTACATTCACGCCAATTCATCACGCGCCTCCTCGCCCTTCGTGTCAGTCAACTCGGCGTCTATCGAGCCCGACCGGATGGAAGAGGTGCTGTTTGGCCGCGAGAGCGATGCCCGCGGCGTGGAGCCGGGCCTGCTGGAACAGGCCCACGGCGGCGTGCTCTATTTCGACGAGGTCGCGGATATGCCGCTTGGCACCCAGTCCAAAATCCTGCGGGTGCTGGTTGACCAACAGTTTCAACGGGTTGGGGGCGCCGACAAGGTGCGGGTCGATCTGCGGGTGATCTCCTCGACCAACCGTGACCTAGAGGCCGAAATTGCGCGCGGCACTTTCCGTGAAGAGCTATATCACCGGCTCAACGTCGTGCCGATCCGGGTGCCGGGGCTGGAAGAGCGGCGCGAGGATATTCCGGAACTGGCGCGGCATTTCATCGCCGAATTCAACGCCAGCCAGGGCCTTTCGGCGCGGGAGCTTTCGGAAGAAGCCGATGCGTTGCTGCAAACCATGCACCTGCCGGGCAACGTGCGGCAGCTCAAGAACATCATCGAGCGGGCGCTGATCCTTGGCGAAACCACGGACCCGATTGATGCGCGGGAGTTGCAAGGCGGTGAGAGCCAGGAAGACGACGATGGCCGCGTCGTGCTGTCGGGCGGGCTGGCAACTCTGCCGCTGCGCGAGGCACGGGAGCTGTTTGAGCGGGAGTATCTGCTGACCCAGATCAACCGGTTCGGCGGCAATATCTCTCGCACGGCGACCTTTGTGGGCATGGAGCGTTCGGCCTTGCACCGCAAACTGAAGTCGCTCGGGGTTGTGACCTCGACCAAGGCGGGCGCACGCGTGGCGCATATCGAGAGCCAAGCGGCGGAGTAGGGCAGGAACTTCTGGCGCTCTGAGGCGGGCAGGCTTCCGCCCGGGCGCCAAGCGATTGCGATTGCCGCTGCCACTGTTCAGGCCGGTAAACACATCACAAACTGGCGGAAACTCGCCCATTCGTGTGTTTTGTGCGTCACGTTTAACACGCTAACTTGAAATTTGTTCCTAATTCGGTGAACACAAAGACCAGCGAGAAAAAATACTCGAGGGACAGATGAGGTTGGGCACTTTCAAGCGGGCAAATGCCCTGAGGCTTCCGATGCTTTGCGCCGCGCTTTTGATGACGGCGGCCTGCGGGGCTAAGCAGAGCAATGAGACCCTCTCCACCATGACTGCGCCGCAGCTCAAGCCCGAGCTGCTGGACTTTGCGATTTCCGAGGCCCGGAGCTTGCGGGCCACGGGCGCGCGCGTTTGGTGTGTGCCCTTTGCGCGCAACGCTTCGGGCATTCAGATCCGGGGCAATGCCGAGTTTTGGTGGGGCAAGGCCGCTGGTCTTTATCCGCGCAGCAAGGATCCCCATGTCGGCTCCGTCATGGCGTTTTCGGGCACCGGCAAGCTACCGATGGGCCATGTGGCCGTGGTGTCGCGCATCCACGATGATCGTTTGATCGAGATCGACCATGCCAACTGGCATCGCAACCAGATCAGCCTCGGGATGAAGGTCAAGGACATCTCCCCGGCGAATGACTGGTCTCTCGTGACTGTGGAGAGCAACCCGGGCCAGTTTGGCAGCCCCTACCGGATTGACGGGTTTATCCTGCCGCAGCCGGTTCAGATGGCCAGCGCCCAGTAAACCAGCCTTGCGCGGCGTGATGATGGTGAATGCCGGGCCTGTTTGCCCGGCTCCCGCTTTTTGCCTGGCCCGTCGTCTTGCCCGGATTGACCCTGCCGCGCCGAAGTGCCAAGCAAAGGGCCAGCATAACGGCGAGGCCCGAACGGGGCAGGAGCATCCATGAAGGTCATCATCTGTGGCGCGGGCCAGGTTGGCTGGCAGATTGCGCGGCACCTTTCCGGCGAGCGAAACGACGTGACGGTGGTGGACAACAACGCCGAACTCGTGCGCCGCGCGACGGACTCGCTTGATGTTCAGGGCATTGCAGGCCACGCCAGCTACCCTGATATCCTCGACCGGGCAGGGGCCCGGGATGCCGATATGATCATCGCCGCCACCCACTCGGACGAGGTGAACATGGTCACCTGTCAGGTGGCGCATTCGGTGTTCTCGATCCCGCGCAAAGTGGCCCGGCTGCGCTCGCAAAGCTACCTCACGGCGATCTACTCCGACCTTTACCGGCGCGATCACATGCCGATCGACGTTGTGATCAGCCCAGAGCGCGAGGTGGCCGAGGCCGCGCTGCAACGCCTCGCCGCGCCTGCCGCTTTCGACACGGAGCGGTTTTTGGGTGGGCGGGCCCAGTTGCTTGGCATCCAGCTTGATGATGATTGCCCGGTTCTCAACACGCCGTTGCGCCAGCTGACCGATCTGTTTTCTACCCTGCGAGCCATCGTTGTCGGGGTGCGCCGCCAGAACAAGCTTTTCGCCCCCGATCCGGGCGATCAGCTCTTCGCCGGGGATCAGGTGTATGTCTGCGCCAATACCGACGATACGACCCGCACCATGGAGATTTTCGGCAAGGTGCTGCGCAAGCAGGAGCGGGTGGTGATTATCGGCGGCGGCAACGTAGGCCTTGCGGTGGCCTCGGCGCTGGAAAAGCGTGTGGAGCGCATCCGGGCCAAGGTGATCGAACGCTCGCGCCCCATTGCCGAGCGGGCGGCCGACGCGCTGGAGCGGACAATTGTGCTCAATGGTGACGGGCTGTCACGTGAGTTGCTGATCGAAGCCAACATCGACAAGGCCGACGCGGTGCTTTGCGTCACAGATGATGACAAGGTGAACCTGCTTGCGGCGGTGCGGGCCAAATCCAATGGTTGCCCGATGGCGATCTGTCTGGTGAACGACCCAACGCTGGTGCCGCTGATGCGCCCGCTCGGGGTTGATGCCTATATCAACCCGCGCGCCACCACCGTCAGCTCGATCCTGCGCCACATCCGCCACGGGCGGGTGCGCGGTGTTTACTCGATCGGCGATGCGGAGGCCGAGGTGATTGAGGCGCAGGTGCTTTCGACCTCGCCGCTCTCGGGACGGCGCATCCGCGATATCGAGTTTCCCGAAGGCGTTTGCGTTGGCGCCCTGCTTCGGGGCGACACATACATCAAGCCGGTTGCCGAAACACGGATCGACGAGGGCGATGTGATTGTTCTCTTTGCCATGGCAGACGACGTGCCCGAGGTGGAGCGGCTGTTGCAGGTCTCCATCGACTTCTTCTAAGGCCGCCGCCGGATGCGCCGCCTCCTCGAACTGCCGTTGATCGTGATCCTCATGGGGGTGTCGGCGCTGCTGATGTACCTGCCGGTCTTTCACGCGGTCACGGTGCGGGACTGGCTTTCGGCCCGCAGCTTTTTTTACGCAGGCACGCTGTTTTTGACCTTGGTCATTTTTCTCAGCATCGCCACCCACCACAAGAGGTCGCGCAGTGTTGCCCGGAGCCATCTGACGGCGTTGGTCGGGGCCTATGCGCTTTTGCCGGTCATGCTCGCCTGGCCATTCTACGAAGCGGTTCAGAACACGACGTTCTTTAATGCGTGGTTCGAGATGATCTCGTCTTTCACAACCACCGGCGCCTCCCTTTTCGAGCCTGAGCGGCTGCGGGAAACCCTGCACCTCTGGCGGGCTATGGTTGGCTGGATGGGGGGGCTTTTTATCTGGGTGACGGCTGCGGCGATCATGGCCCCCCTCAACCTCGGCGGCTTTGAGGTCACTTCGATGGCACGGCCCGGCTCCGGTGCGCGGCGAGACAGGGTGCTGGATGCCGACGCCCAGACGGACCCGCGTGAGCGGCTGTTGGCCCTGACCTGCCAGATGGGCCCTATCTACATTGCGCTGACGGGGGTTCTCTGGGTGGCGCTTGTCGGGGCTGGCGAAGACCCCCTGATTGCGATCTGTCACGCGATGAGTGTGCTTTCCACCTCCGGAATATCCCCCGTGGACGGGCTTTCACAGGCGCAGAGCGGCTTGGCGGGCGAGGTGCTGATCCTGCTGTTCTTCGTTTTCGCCTTCAGCCGCAAAACGTTTTCGCCCGGCTATGGCATGAGCGTTGACCGCGTGAGCGCCGTGTATCGGGATGTTGAGGCGCGGATTGCCTTTTACACCATCATCCTCATCCCCTCAGCGCTGTTCCTGCGCCATTGGATTGGGGCATTCGAGGTGGATGACGTGGCCGACATTGATGCCGCCCTGCGCGCGCTTTGGGGCGCGGTCTTTTCGGTGGCGAGCTTCCTGACCACCACCGGGTTCACCAGCTCTGAGTGGGGCGGCACCGAAACATGGTCGGGCCTGCAAACGCCCGGCATGGTGCTGATGGGGCTGGCGCTGGTGGGGGGCGGTGTGGCGACATCGGCGGGCGGGGTGAAGCTGCTTAGGGTCTATGCGCTCTACAAGCACGGCCACCGCGAGATGGAGCGGCTTGTGCACCCTCATTCTGTCAGCGGATCGGGCGGGGCCTTCGGGCGGCACATGCGCCGGCAGGGGGCCTATATTGCTTGGCTGTTCTTCATGCTCTACGCCCTGTCTCTGGCGGGTGTTTCAGCGATGCTGGCCGCGACGGGCCTTAGCTTTGAGCAATCCATGATCCTGTCTCTCTCGGGCCTTTCCACGGCCGGGCAGCTGGCCGAGGTGGGCGGGGGCGACCCAATCAGCTACGTGCAGATCACCGATGTGGCCAAGGCGGTGTTGGCGGGGGCCATGGTGCTTGGCCGGATCGAGGCGCTGGCGCTTATCGCGCTTCTCAACCCCGAGTTCTGGCGCGCCTGAGGCCCTGCTGCCTCACCCTCTCTAGCGCTCTGAATTTGGGGGTGGAATCTTGCAGGGACAGCCTCCATAGTGACCCCGTGGACGGGGGCTCGCGGTCTGAGGCAGGGCGCCTGAATGCGTGCGTGACTGAATCAACGACAAGAACAAGGCATTGAAATGGCCAACGACAAACAGAATTTGCAGGATGCATTTCTCAATCATGTGCGGAAGACCAAGGTTCCGGTGACCATCTTCCTCATCAATGGGGTGAAACTTCAGGGCGTTATCACCTGGTTTGACAACTTCTGCGTCCTTCTGCGCCGCGACGGACAATCGCAGCTTGTGTACAAGCATGCGATCTCAACCGTCATGCCGGCCCAGCCGATCAGCCTTTACGAGGGCGAAGAATAGCGGAATTTCACGATACCGCGGAGCGGCCAACGCGGGCGTTGGTGCTCCACCCCGACATCCAGACAGACCCCGAGCGCCCTGCCGCCGGGCCCGCGCTTGAAGAGGCGATGGCCCTCGCGCTGGCGCTGCCGGGGCTGGAGGTTGTCGCCGGAGAGGTTGTGTCTTTGCGCCAGCCGCAGCCCGGCACACTCTTTGGCAGCGGAAAGATGGATGAGCTCAAGGCTCTGATGCAGGCTCAAGACATTGGCCTCGTGCTGATCGACGGGCCAGTCACACCCGTGCAGCAGCGCAATCTGGAACAGGCGTGGAAGGTCAAATTGCTGGACCGGACCGGGCTGATCCTTGAGATCTTTGCCGACCGCGCCGCAACCCGCGAGGGTGTGCTGCAAGTTGAGCTTGCCGCGCTGTCCTACCAACGCACGCGTCTTGTGCGCGCCTGGACCCACCTTGAGCGTCAGCGTGGTGGCCTCGGGTTTGTTGGCGGCCCCGGTGAAACCCAGATCGAGGCGGACCGGCGGGCGATTGACGAGGCTGTCACCCGTATCCGACGTCAGCTTTCCAAGGTGACGAAAACCCGCGCGCTGCACCGCGCAGCCCGCGCCAAGGTGCCCTTTCCCGTGGTCGCGCTGGTTGGTTACACAAACGCCGGAAAATCCACCCTGTTCAACAGGTTGACCGGGGCGGAGGTGATGGCGAAAGACATGCTCTTTGCCACGCTGGACCCGACGATGCGGGCGATTGAGCTGGACAGCGGTGACAAGGTTATTCTCTCCGATACCGTGGGGTTCATCTCCAACCTGCCCACCGAGCTGGTCGCCGCCTTCCGCGCTACGCTGGAAGAGGTGCTGGAGGCTGATCTCATCCTCCATGTCCGCGATATTGCCTCTGACGAGACCGAAAATCAGGCGCGCGACGTTGAAACCATTCTGGACGGTCTCGGCGTGCCTGAGACCGTGCCGAAGCTGGAACTGTGGAACAAGGCAGACCTGCTGGCTGCCGACGCCGCCGAAGCCCTGCGCAATCAGGCGGCCCGGCGCGAGGATGTGCTGGTGATTTCCGCCGTGTCGGGCGAGGGGCTTGGCGATTTGCAGGCTGCTGTAACGGCCCATCTTGAAGGCGTGCGCACCGAAGAGGTGATTACACTCGCGTTCAGCGAAGGCCGCGCCCGGGCTTGGCTGTTTGAGCGCGGCGTGGTGGAGCGGGAAGAGGAAACCGAGGCAGGCTGGCAGGTGCACCTGCGCTGGACGCCGCGCCAGAAGGCCGAGTTTTCAAAGCTCTGAGCGGGGCGAGCCCGTAGACATTTGCAACGCATCGCGCCAGCTTGGCGACACTGCAAAACCGGAGGCACTGTGCTCAAAAGCCAGAAACACTTTTACTGGATCGGTGGCGGTCTCTGGGCGGCGCTGATGCTGGCTGGCGGCGCCTTTATGCTGATTGCCGGCCTGCGGGGCGAGGGCACCGGGCTGGGGGATGCGCTGGAGACGGAGGTGTTTCCCTCATCCGAGGTTATCACGGGCGATCCTGTGGCGCAGGGCGCGGTGGTGATCGAGGCGGGCGAGGTTGATGTGGGGCCGGAGGGGCTGACCCTGACCGACCCGATCGAATCCGCTGATCGCCCCGCCTTTGACCTCGACGTGCCGGAAGGCCGCTACCGGGTAAAGATCTACCGCCCGGAGGAGGAGCCAAAGGTGATTGGCATGGTGGCGCTGCACCTGTCGCAGGCCCCGGTGGCGCGTTGGGAGAGGGCTGGCCGCAAGAACCGGCCGATTGACTTCGACTTCTCGACCGATGAGCTGGTTGCGCTTGGCGATGTGGAGGCCGTGGCGGCGCTTGAGGGCGAGGCGGTGAAAGCGGCGCTCTCAGCCGCGTCCGGCCCGGTGCCTTTTGCTACCCTTTCGGCCGAGGGCCGCGATGTGCTGCTGATTGATCCCAGCTTCGAGACGTTTTCTGCCGATATCTACGCGGGCTTCGACGAGAACGGTGATTTGGTCTCGGTCGTGAAGGATTTCGGCTATTTCGGTACGCGGAAGGCACTGGACAAGCGGGCGCGCGACGAGCGCTAGCGGCAGATTGCACCGGCTTTCACAGGGCCGATGAGCGCAGCGAAGAGGGCCCATCGTCCGAGCGCAGCGAGGCCCCCTGAGAGGCTCATTCTGATGGCGTGAGCACCGTCACCCCCACGTTCGCCGCGCGGGCAAGCTCCGGGTCCAGCGACATCGGGATATATTCCCCACGGCGCCAGAGCGCGCCAAGGTCGTCATAGTGCCGTGAGAGCGGATGGCCGGATTGGCCTGTGGCGGTGATGAAGACTGAACTGTCGGGATCCGAAAAATCGTAGACACCGCGATAGCCTGCGCCATGGACGTTGGCATAGGGCTGGGGCCCCGTGCCCTTGGTGCGCCCACGCAGCAGGGTGAAATCGCCGCCAGAGGTGCTTTGGTGGATGTTCACGATCCACTTCAGCACCGGCACGTCGCCCAAGACCTGATGGTCGTGAAGCGCTTCATGCGCATCGCCCCAACGCAGGCTTTCCAGCGCGGTGCCATAGTTTTCGCCGATCCAGAGCAAGGCTTCGTCGAGCGCGATGCGGGCAATATCGGTGCAGGTTTCCTTGGCGGTTGATTGCACCACGTCGCACCACACGGCGGCCCCGTCAACATCGCGGTATACCCGTTCAAGGAACAGCGGCTCCGGGTGGTTGAACTCGGCAGCGATCGGCCCCAGCTCGTCGCGGATGAGCCTGTTTTGCAGGTGCTTCAGCCAAGCGGCAAAGATCAGTGGTTCGGGCAGATGCTCGCTCATCTCGCCGTTCCAGTTGGCCAGCAATTCGAGCGCCCGTTGCCGTTGCCGCTCTGCGGTGCCCTCCGGCGCGGCCTCTCCGGTGAACCACAAGTCTTTGGCGATCAGAGGCAGCAGCGCGCGCGCCGTAAAGCTCACGGTATCGAGCTGCGCGTCGATGAAGCTTTCGCGGGTGTGCACTTCGCGGGTCTGCATGAGCCGGGTCCAGCGCTGGATGCGTTGCGTGTCGCCCCAGCGGAAAGCGACGTGATCGGGGAAGGGCCTGTCGACCGTCTTGTTGTTGGTGTTGCCGAGAATGCCGCCGGGCGGGTCAATGAACTCGGGGTTCTTGGCGTAGGGGATGCGCCCTGACCAACGGTTCTCGGCGCGCCATCCGAGCGCCGGCATCCGGCCTTGGCTGGCGTGACCGGGGTTTCGTTTGGGCATTGCGCCCACCATCTTGAGCGCGACACGCCCGGGCTCCGCGATGGTGAGGTTTTGCGCCGGGGCGATGTAGCCCTCCATCGCGTCGATGGCCTGCTCGATGGTTTTGGACTTTTGCAGCCGTAGCGCGGCTTGCATCGAGGTGTCGCGGGGTGAGAGCGCCGTCCACCCCAGCGCGGCAACGTGGCCGGGCGGGGTGACGGTGGACAGGTTGTAATGCGAGCCGGGAAGAACTGGCCCGTTCTCTGTGCGGCGCAGGGTGATGGTGATGGGCTCGGCGTCCTTGATCCGAATGATCGAGCTTTTGGTGGAAAATCGCTTCCAGCCCGTGGGCGTGCGGTATTCCTGTTGGTTGGCCGGGTTCAGCTCTTCCATGAACACGTCCTGATCGTCGAGGTAGGCCGAGGTGACGCCCCAAGCCAGCGCGTCGGAGCGGCCCGAAAGCACGAAGGGGACGCCGGGAATGGTGGCCCCGATCACGCCGCCGGAGGAAAGCTCGATCCGGGCGAGATACCAGATTGTCGGGGCTGTCAGCTCAAGATGCGGATCGTTTGCCAGAAGAGACTTGCCCGCCGCCGCCCGTTTGGGGGCTGCGGCCCATGCGTTGGAGGCCCCCGCAAAGGCGGGTGGTTTGACGGGGGAGAGGGGATCGAGGGCGAATTGCGTCCAGCCGCCTTGGGGGCCGTCGATCGGCACAAGGCTGGCGTAATCGGGAAGGGCGGCGGTGCCGCGCGAGGGATCGTCGGGCAGGATGTCGGCCAGCCGGGCTTCTGGCAGTTGCAGCGAGACCCGGGCGCGCAGCACCTCGCTTGGCAATTGCCCGGAAAGCTGGAGGGCCATGACCTTGCCCAAGGCCACCGTATCGGTGGGCCGCCAAGGGGCTATCTCGCGGGAAAACAGGAAGAATTCTGGCGCGCCGCGCCCCAGCGCCCCTTCGTTGACCGCGTTGATCCACGCGTTGATCCCCGCCGAATAGGCCTCCAGCGCCGCGATAGTTTCTGCATCGAGCGACGAGAGGGAGGCGGAGGCGGCCTCGTAAAGCCCGAACCGGCGCAAGAGTTCGTCTGTCTTGGCCGTGCGCACCCCGAACAATTCGGAAAGCCGCCCCTGTGCCGCGCGGCGTGCCATGGTGATTTGCCAAAGCCTGTCTTGCGCGTGGGCAAAGCCGAGGCCGAAATACACGTCTTCATCGCTGGAGCCGAAGATATGCGGCACATTTGCGTTGTCGCGCACAATCTCGACCGGCCCCGACAAGCCTGCAACGGTGAGCCTTGCATTGTAGTCGGGCAGGGAGCGCGATGCGAGGTAGTAGGTGACGCAGGCGAAAAGGAACGTGACCAGCAACGCCGCCGTGACGATCCGCAGGAGCCAGCGAAAGATGCGTGCCATGGATGTCCCTCGGTTGACCTTCTGCCCCTGCGGGGTAATCAGGGAGCAAGCGTAATGGAACCCCGCGGGAGGATAAAGACATGGCGAAAGTAGCATTTCTCGGACTTGGGGTCATGGGCTACCCCATGGCAGGACATCTGGCGGCGGCGGGCCATGAGGTGACGGTGTATAACCGCACCTTCGCTAAGGCGGAAAAATGGGTGGGTCAGCACGGCGGCAAGGCGGCGAAAACCCCTGAAGAGGCAGCTGCGGGGCAGGATTTTGTGATGGCCTGCGTGGGCAATGACGACGACCTGCGGTCCGTATGCGTGGGCGACGGCGGCGCGTTGGCAGCAATGTCTGCGGGCGCTGTCTTTGTGGATCACACCACCGTCAGCGCCGCCGTGACCCGCGAAATGTATGCGGCTGCCAATGAGCGGCAGGTGAGCTTCGTGGATGCGCCGGTTTCGGGCGGGCAAGCGGGCGCAGAGAACGGTGCGCTCGCGGTGATGTGTGGCGGCGATGAGGGGGCCTATGCGCGGGCCGAGAAGATCATCGACGCCTACGCGAAGAATTGCCAGTTGATGGGCGAGAGCGGCGCGGGCCAGCTGACCAAATGCGTGAACCAGATTTGTATCGCCGGCCTTGTGCAGGGGCTGTCGGAGGGGATCAACTTTGCTCAGAAGGCCGGGCTGGATGCCAAGGCCGTGGTGCAGGTGATCAAGGATGGTGCGGCCGGAAGCTGGCAGATGGCGAACCGCTACGAGACCATGGTGGATGACCACTTTACCCACGGGTTTGCCGTTGACTGGATGCGCAAGGATCTCGACATCTGCCTTTCGACCGGCAACGAGATTGGTGCTGCCCTGCCGGTGACGGCTGTGGTGGACCAGTTTTACAAGGATGTTCAGAGCCTTGGCGGCGGACGGTGGGATACTTCCTCGCTTATCAAGCGGCTGAAGGCCTTTGACGGCTGAGGTCGTGCCAAAAGAGTTATTGGGCCTCCGGCGGGAGATATTTTCAGCAAGAAAATGGGGTTAGCGCGGCGTTCCGGTGGCTGCGCGCCAGGCGGCCCAGGCCTCGGGCGTGTCGAGATCGAGCCGGGCACGTTGGCCGGGGAGCGGGGTGAGGTGCAGCCTGTCGCCGGCGGCGGCGACGACTGACTTCGCCCCATCATCCCCTTGGAGGCGCTCGATTTTTTCATAGAGCGGGGCGGCGAAGACGACCGGATGGCCGGGCTTGCCGTCTTCTGTGGCGCCGCGCCAGATGAGGGCCTCGGGGTGGGCCTTGTGGCTTGCGATCACAGCGCGCAGGTCGTCCTCTGTGAGCTCGGGGAGGTCGGCGAGCAGGAGCATGAAGGCGGGTGCTTCAGGGAGCGCTTCAAGGCCCGCGCGGAGGGAGGTGTTCATGCCTTCGGCGGCATCCCGAACGGTGAGCGGGCGGGCGTTTGTGTCTTCTATCGCGGCGAAGCGGGCGGGCCGGTCTGGTGGCAGGGCGACGAGTGTGAAGTCGCTGATTTTGCTTGCCATTTCTGCCACGCGGGTGAGCAGCGGTTTGCCGTTGATCGGCTCCAGCAGCTTGTCGCGCGGGGCCATGCGGGTGGCGGCGCCGGCGGCGAGGATGAGGATGGGCAGGGTCATGTGATTGTGTAGCCCTGCCGGGGGTTTGGCTCAAGCACGCAGGGCGGTGCCTTCCGGGTCGAAGAGCGGGGTTGTTGTGAGGCGCGCGGGGCGCATTTGGGAGAGGATTTCGATTTCGGCCTCTTGGCCCTCAACCGCGTATTCGCGGGGGATGAGGGCGAGGGCAACGGATTGGCGGGCGTGGTGGGAGTAGCCGCCGGAGGTGCAGAAGCCGACGACTATGCCGTTGATCCAGACAGGTTCATAACCGTGAACATCGGCGTTATCGGCCTCGACGATGAAGGCGACGAGTTGGCGTGGGGGCGGGGCGCCGCGCTCGGATTCTGCGTGAGCCCTGCCGATGAAGTTGCTGTTTTTGTTGAAGGATATGAAGCGGTCCAGCCCCGTTTCTGCCGGGGTGTAATCGGGGGAATATTCGCGCAGCCAGGAGCCGAAGAAGCGGTCCAGCCGCAGGGACATCATGGCGCGCATGCCGAAGGGGGTGATGTTGTGGACTTGTCCGGCGGCCCAGAGGCTGTGCCAGAGGGCGCGTTGATCCATATGATCACAGTAGATCTCATAGCCTAAGTCGCCGGTGTAGCTGACGCGCTGGACGGTGCAGGCAGTTTGGCCGACGGTCATTTGCGCGACGCCGAGGAAGGGGAGCGCGGCGACATTGGCATCGGTGCAGGCTTGCAGGACCGCCCGTGAGTTTGGCCCTGCGAGTTGGAAGCCGGTGAGGCGGTCGGAGACGTTCTCAATGTTAACGCCTTCTTCAGCATGTTGCTCGAACCAGCGCAGGTGCATTGACTGTGCGCCGTAACTGGCTGTTAAGGCGTATGTTTCTGGCCCGAGGCAGGAGATGGTGAAATCTCCGATGATGCGGCCCTTGGGCGAGAGCATGGGGCTGAGGGCGAGTTTGCCTTCCTTGGGGATGCGGCCTGCCATGGTTTTGTTGAGCCAAGCGCGCGCCTTGGGGCCGGTAACGCGGAATTTGCCGAAGTTCTGAATTTCATTGATGCCGACGCTTTCGCGCACGGCGCGGACCTCGCGGCCGGTTGCTTCGAAAGCGTTGGAGCGGGTGAAACTTGGGGTTTCATACCCCGGCTCATTGCCTTGTGCGAAGTAGTTGGGCACCTCCAGCCCGAACTGGTGGCCCCAGACTGCGCCCATTTCGTTAAAAATGTCATACATGGCAGTTGTCCGGTGCGGACGGGCGGCGGGGCGCTCTTCGTTCGGGTAGCTGACGGAAAAGCGTTTTTGATAGAATTCAATGACTTTGGGGACGGTGTAGCCCGGGGTGATCCACTTGCCGTAGCGGGCGACGTCGAGGCCGGTTACGTCGCGTTCGGGTTCTCCTTCAATCATCCATTGCGCAAGGGTCAGGCCCACGCCGCCGCCTTGGGAAAAGCCCGCCATGACGGCGCAGGCGGACCAGTAGTTGCGCAAGCCGGGGACGGGCCCGACGAGGGGGTTGCCGTCGGGCGCGAAGGTGAAGGGGCCGTGGATGACGCGCTTGACGCCTGCGCGTTCGAGCACAGGGAAGCGGTGGTAGGCCATTTCGATGCTGTCGGAGACCTTGTCGAGGTTGTCCGGCAGTAATTCGTGGCCAAACTCCCAAGGCGTGCCGTCAAGCGCCCAAGGCTCGCAGGGCTGTTCGTAAAAGCCGATACAGAGGCCGCGGCCCTCTTGGCGGAAGTAGGATTCTCCAGCCGGGTCAAGCACATGGGGGAATTCGGTGTCGCGGTTCATGATCTCGGGGAGATCGTCGGTGACGAGGTATTGGTGGGCCATCGGAAGCAGCGGCAGGTAGACGCCCGCCATCGCGCCGACTTCGCGAGCCCAGAGGCCGGCGGCGTTGACGACATGCTCGGCGTGGATGGTGCCCTTGTTGGTGGTCACGTCCCAAGAGCCGTCGGGGCGGGGCTGGAGGTCTTCAACCTTGCAGTGGGTTTCGATTTCGGCACCGGCCAGCTTGGCGGCGCGGGCGTAGGCGTGGGTAGTGCCAGAGGGGTCGAGGTGGCCATCGAGCGGGTCGTAGAGGCCGCCTAGGATGCCATCGAGGTTTACCAGCTCGGCCAGTTCGGCGATTTCATCCGGGGTGACGATGCGGGTGTCGAGGCCCATGTAGCGGTGCTTGGCGCGCTCGGCTTTGAGCATGTCGAAGCGTTCCGGCGTCTCGGCCAGGGTGATGCCGCCAACGTGGTGGAGGCCGCAGGACATGCCGGTGATCTCTTCCAATTCCTTATACAAGCCAATGGTATAGCCTTGGAGCGCGGCCATGTTGGTGTCGGAGTTCATCGTGTGGAAGCCGCCTGCGGCGTGCCATGTGGAGCCGGAGGTGAGCTCGGAGCGCTCCAGTAGCATGACATCGGACCAGCCCAGTTTGGTGAGGTGGTAGAGCACCGAGCAGCCGACGACGCCGCCGCCGATAACGCAGACGCGGGTGGTGGTTTTCATGGGCTCCGACTCCTTTGGCTGTTGGGTCAATGCTGTGGGCCGCACGCGGCGGGTGCTGGCCGTTTTGCGACAACAGGTGTCGGATTTGGGGTGCGTTCAGGCGGGTTAACGGGGGGAGGTGTTACCGGAAGGTTAAGGGGCAACACCTCATGCACATCCCATGCACAACCTATGCATAGGAGAATTTTGGCCGTCTTGTGGGGGCGGCGAAGGTTAACGCAAGGTGCGATGCTGTGACCGCAGGCCTTGGAGATCCTCGGGTCGAGCCCGAGGATGACGGCACGCGGGGTCAGCGCTCGGGGATCAGACCGCGCGGGGAAAAGCGGAGCACCAGCAGGAGCACCACGCCCATGGTCAGCAACCGCATGTGCTGGGCGCTGTCGAGCAGGTGGGCCTTGAGCCAGCTTCCCTCGGGCATGGGCCATGTGATGGCTTCCATGAACAGGCGACCGAGCGGCTCGACCTGAATCCACAGCCACCAGACAAGCAGCCCGCCGAGCAGCGCCCCGAGGTTGCTGCCCGAGCCGCCGACGATGACCATGACCCAGATGAGGAAGGTGAAGCGCAGCGGCTGGTAGGTGCCGGGCACCAGCAGCCCATCGAGCGTGGTCATCATCGCGCCGGCCATGCCGCAGATGGCGGAGCCGATGATGAAAACCTGAAGGTGGCGGCGTGTCACGTCCTTGCCCATGGCGCGGGCGGCGGTTTCGTTATCACGGATGGCGCGCATCATCCGGCCCCATGGCGATTTGAGCGCCAGTTGCAGGGCGATGATGATGAGGATGAGGACGGATGCGAAGAGGCAGCCGTAGAGCAGCTTGACGGTGAGGGTTGAGGCGGTTTCGACTGGCAGGTTGGCGGAGGCGGCCCAGCCTTGGAAGCTCTCGCTTTGTTGCAGGTCGATTTCATAGGGCACCGGGCGGGGGATGCCGTTGACGTTTTTGACGCCGCGGGCCAGCCAATCTTCGTTTTTCATCACGGCGATGATGATCTCGGCGATGCCGAGGGTGGCGATGGCGAGGTAATCGGAGCGCAGGCCGAGGGCGGTTTTGCCGACGATCCATGCGGCCCCGGCGGCGAGCAAGCCGCCTGCGGGCCATGCGAAGATGACCGGCAGGCCGAGGCCGCCGAGGTAGCCGGTGGCGGCGGGGTTGATGGCCTCGACGGCATCGCGGGCCGGGTCGAAAGTGAGGCGGTAGAGCACGAAGCCGAGCAGCATCACCGCTGCGGTGGCCAGCAGGCGGGCGCGGCCCGGGGGCATGCGGTTGAAGGTGAAGATGGCGGCGGCGACGGAGGCCGCGCCGAGGAGGAGGCCGCCATAGAGCCGCGCACCGCCCGCCGCCCAGGCCTCGGGCACCGGGGGCATGGCGATGAGCACCGAGGCCAGCCCGCCCAGCGCGACGAAGCCCATGACGCCAACGTTGAAGAGCCCGGCAAAGCCCCATTGCATGTTGAGCCCCAGCGCCATGATCGCCGAGACGAGGCCCATGTTGAGGATGGTCAGCGTGGAGTTCCAGCTTTGGACAAAGCCGGTGCCGATGTAGAGCGCCGCGACGAGGGCGAAGAGGAGGGCGGGGGGCAGCTTCATACGGATTTTCCCTTGAAGAGGCCGGTGGGCTTTATCAGCAGGACGATGACCAGAATGGCGAAGCTGACGGCGAATTTATACTCGGTGGTCAGCAGTTGCAGCAGGCCGGAGGGGGCGAGCGCCTCGGGGAGGACGTAGGTGGCGACCTTCTTGAAGGCGTAGGTCACCGTGACTTCGGAAAACGCGATGACGAAGCCGCCCGCGATGGCCCCGAGCGGGGAGCCGAGGCCGCCGACGATGGCGGCGGCGAAGATGGGCAGCAGGAGCTGGAAGTAGGTGAAGGGTTTGAACGACTTGTCGAGCCCGTAGAGCACGCCCGCGATGGTGGCGAGCGCGGCGACGATGATCCATGTGACGGCGACGACCTTTTCGGGGTTGATGCCCGACAGCAGGGCGAGGTCTTCGTTGTCGGAAAACGCGCGCATGGACTTGCCGGTGCGGGTGCGGTTGAGGAACCAGAAGAGCAGCACCACGCAGATGGCGGCCACGATCATGGTGAGGGCCTGGGTGGAGCGTAGGGCGAGGCCCTCGGCCAGCCCGGTCATCTCTTTGAAATCGCGGGCGGATATCACGAAACGTGCGCCATCGGCAAAGCGCTGGTCATCAACGCCGATGATGAAGCGGGTCAGGCCATTGAGGATGAACATGACGCCGATGGAGACGATCACGAGGATCACCGGCGCGGCCTTTTGCCTTCGGTAGAAGCGATAGACGGCGCGGTCGGTGCCGAGCACCAGAAGCGCGGTGGCGGCGATGCCGAAGGGCAGCGCGAGCAGGGCGGTGGGCAGGATGCCGAGGGTGATGCCCATGGCCTGCAACGCCCATGTGACGAGGATGGTCATGGTGGTGCCGAAGGCCATCGTGTCGCCATGGGCGAAGTTGGAGAAGCGCAGGATGCCGTAGATCAGCGTCACCCCGAGCGCCCCGAGAGCGAGTTGCGAGCCATAGGTGGCCGCCGGGATGATGACGAAGTTGAGCAGGGCCACGAAGGCGTTGAGCAGGTCCATCAGCCTTGGTCTCCAAGGATACAGGTGCCGGGGCGGGTGATGGCCTTGCCATCGGGGCCGGTGAAAGAAGAGCGCATGGCACCGCTGGGGCCTATGGCGATGCTGGCATCGGCTCTGACATAGTCGAAGTGGTCGCCCGCCACGCGGGCGGCGCGGGTGAGCCGGTCGGTATAGTCGTTGCCGATGATGTAGTGGGTATAGGTGACGGAATCGCCGCTGCCGGTTTGATAGATAGCGAACTGGATTGGGGGTGGTGACATGTTTTCCTGTGCGGTTTCGGTGCAGAGCCAGACGTAGGCCCTGCCCATCCCGGCGATGATGGCTGCGTTCTCTTCAGGGGTGGGCGTGCCAAGCCGGTCGGCGGCAGCCGGGGGGGCAACAGAGCCGAAAAGCGCGGCGAGTGTGAGGAAAGCATACTTCACGGCGTGGCGGCCTCGCAGGTCATGATGTCGATCTCGGCGTAGGTTTCGGGATAGCGCTCGGTGGGCAGCCATTGGCGTATCCGCAGGGCCGAGGCCTCGCCGGTGAGCGACAGGGTGTGCAGGTGGCCATCGCCGGGCTGCCAGACCCAGGGGCCGGTGTGGGCGAGGCCGCGGGCCGGGATGGCCTCGCTGTTGTTGAGCGCCACGGTCCAGTCGCCGGTGCCGTCTTCGTCGGTGGCGGTCGGTGCGAAGATAAAGACTTGGGTGCCGCCGAAGGGGTCGCAGGCCGCGGCCTCGTTGCAGCTGCGCTGGACCTCGCAGGTGAGGGTGAGGCGCGCGCCCTCAGATAGGGCGGGGCCGGGAAGGGCGAGGGCCAGCAGGGCGGTTGTGCGGAAGATCCGGCCGCTCACGGGGCGACCTTGCAGGTGCCGTGGAAGTTTTGGCTCTGGATGCCTTCCACCGAGTTGTGCATCGAGTAGCGGGTAATGCCGCGTTTGAAGATCGAGACGAGGTGGATGGAGTCATATTCCATCGCCGAGACGTAGCTGTGGCTGTCGCCCAGCGGGTCGCGGATTTGGCGGAGGGGGATGACCCGGGCAGAGGCGGCGCCGCCGGTTTCCATCTCCCATTGGTCGGGGCGTTCGGCGCCGGGGCGCGGGCGGATGTGGAGCGTGAGGCCAGAGGGCTGGCAGGAGCGCTCTTCGACGCAGTAACGGGTGAAGCTGCATTCATAGCCCACGGCGAGGGCCGGGAGCGGCGCGAGGAGGCTTGCGAGACCGGTCAGGCTCCGGATGATCGTGAGGCGGGCCGTCATTTTTTGCGCCTCCAGTCGCCGCAGCGGCCTGCGTATCCTTTTACGTGGTCTTTGGCGGCGGGAGGGCGCTTGTATTGGATGTCCCACTGGGCGTGGCCGGTGGGCCGAATGCGGAGCGTATCGCGGGTTGTGGCGGTGTCGAAGGTGATCACGTCGATCCCGTTGGAGAGGGTTTGGCGATCTGCGCCCCATGAGCCGGAGCGGGTGACGCGGACCCGGGCCTTGTGTCGTTCGGCATCAATCACGACAGAGCGGCGGATCTTGCGCGGTTGAGACTGGGTGTAGATTGCCAGCTCGAAACGGCAGCGTCGGTCTTCTGCGGCGGCGGCCTGACTGGCGGGCAGCAACAGGGCGAGGATGAGGGCGGAGAAGGTGAGGCGCGTCATGGCTGGCCCTCGCAGGTGCCGGTGATGGAGTTGCCCGTGGGGCGTTGACCGGCGCGGTGGCTGGTGAGCACGAAGGCGCCGGAGCGGGAGAGGGTGAGCAGCAGGGTTGAGCCGCCTGCGCCTTCGGAGCCAGCAAAGCTGCGCGGGCCGATGGGAGAGAGCGACAGGGTGCGGCCCGGGCCGTTCCAGCCGGTATCGGTGCTGGGGCCGGTTTTGCCGGTGCGCTTGTCGATCAGCGATTGCAGCTGATCCTTCAGCTTTTCGCTCGGGCGATTCCACGCGAGCGTGAGGCCAGAGCCTTGCCTATCGAGCTGGAACAGGGGGATCGGGTCATCCTGATTGCAGGCGCCGGTGTTGCGGCATTCGATTGTGCCGGTGCAGAGCGTGGCCGCCGCAGCGCTGAGCGGGCAAAGCGCGAGGGCGAGGGCGGCGAGAGCGGTTCGGCTCATGATTGGGCCTCCAAATAGCTAGCGAGGGCGGCGCGGCCTTGGCAGGTGGCCTGCGGGGGCAAGGGTGTTGGTGCGGACATCAGAGCGCTCCCGTGCAGGGGCCTTCGGAGAGTAGGCCGAAGGGGGTGCCGAAGAGCTGGCCGTGTACAGAGAGGGTGAAGTGGCTCTCGTTGGTGAGGGTGAGCAGGGCCGCATCGCCCGCAGCGGAGGGGATGGTGGTGAAGACGCGCAGGGCCGCGTTGTTATGGGCGACCTCGGTAAAGACAACTTTGGGCGCGGTGGGCGGTTGCTCGGCTTCGGGCAGGGTGACGAAGGCCAGCGTATCGCCCTGCAAGGAGAGGCGGAAGGGGCCTTCGTTGACCTCGGTTTCGCAGGTGCCCTCGACCGTGCAGGCGGTGCTGGGCAGGCACTCCAGCGCGGCGGCCGCGGGAGAGGATAGGAGCGCAATTGCAATGGCTTGGCGAAGCATCTTCATCCTCCCAGAAAGCTCTGGCGAACTTCCGGATCATTCAGCAGCTCTTGCCCGGTGCCGGTGTGGGCGTTGCGGCCCTGCACCAGCACGTAGCCCTTGTCGGCGATCTCCAGCGCTTGGCGCGCGTTTTGCTCAACCATGAGCACCGGCAGGCCGGTGCGGGCGACTTCGATGATACGGTCGAAGAGTTCGTCCATCACGATGGGGGAGACGCCAGCGGTGGGCTCGTCGAGCATGAGCACCTTGGGCTGGGTCATCAGGGCGCGGCCCACGGCGACCTGCTGGCGCTGGCCGCCCGAAAGCTCGCCTGCGGGTTGGCGGCGTTTGTCCTTGAGGATCGGGAAGAGCTCGTAGACCTGTTCCATCGTGCCGGTGATGTCATCCTCGCGGATGAAGGCGCCCATTTCGAGGTTTTCCTCCACCGTCATCGTGGTGAAGATGTTGTTGGTTTGCGGCACGAAGCCCATCCCGGCGCGGACGCGGGCCTGAGGCGTGAGGTCGGTGATGTCTTCGCCGTTCAGCCGCACGGAGCCTCTGTGGATGTTCAGCATGCCGAACACCGCCTTCATCGCGGTGGATTTGCCCGCGCCGTTGGGGCCGACGATGACGGCGATTTCGCCCGGGTCCACGGCGATGGTGCAATCGTGCAGAATGTCGGGGCCGCTGCCGTAGCCGCCTGTCATGCTGTCACCGATGAGGAAGGCATTACCACTGGTCACCGGCTCGCCAGTGCCGGGGGAGGCGGTGAGGGTGCCCGCGGGGCGCGGGTTGGTGATGGAGCGGTCGGCGTTGCCGCGGCTGGAATAGTCGGTCATGTCAGCAGCCTCCCGGGCAACGTAGCTGGAGGGCGTTTGCCATTTCAAGGACGCCCTCTTCAAGGCTTTCGGGCCATGCATCCCACGGGGCACCGTAGATCAGCAGGATGCGGGTGCGCTCCAGCTCCACCACGGCCCGCGCGTTGCGGCGGGTGGAGTGGGGATCGTTTATCACCTCGATGAAGGCGGCGCGGTTGCTGGCTTCATGGGTTGCGCGGCGGAGCACGGCCTCTGCGGGGATCTCGAAGGCGGCGTTGAAGGCGGCCATATCCTCGGCCAGCGTGCCGGTGCCACGGCCTGCGTAGGGTTCGATATAGTCGAGCGAGACTTCGGAGAGTTCGAGCCGGGAGCCATCGCCGTACTGTTCGAGATAGGCGCCTTCCATGGTGGTGCCTGCAAGGCAGAGATCAAAGCTGGCGGTGATCTGGGTGCAGTCTTCGGCCTGCGCGGGCAGGGCGGTTGCGAGGGAGAGAAGGGCGGCGCGGATCATTTGGCGGCCTTCCATGCGGCGAGGGGTGTGCCGTCGATGGTGAGGTTGGCGGTGAGGCGGGCGATCACGTCTTGCATGTCGGGCGGGGCGGTCTCTGCCGAGTTATAGGCGCTGGCCTGAATGGTGAGGGTTTGGCTCTCGGTCATCACATCAATGGAGAAGTTCGACATGCCGTTGCCTGCTTCGGATTCGAAGGAGAAGCCGGTTTCGAGCACGGCGATGCCGTTGCGGACGGTGGCGGTTTCGCCCTCCATGTCCATGCCGGTTAGGAAGCCCACGATAGCGAGCATCACATCTCCGCCCGCGCCTTGGGACTCGATCTGGCGGTAATAGTCGAGATCGCCCTCGTGGCCGTAGTCGGAGCCCAGCGTGAGGGTGAACCTGAGGCCGGTGGCCCTGTCGGTAAAGCTGTGCTCCTCGACCCCGTAGGCGCTGACGACCTGATTGCCGGAGAACCCTTCAGGCAGGCCGCAGTAGCTGACCCGGCCGCCGGAAGAGGAGAGGCAGCCGCCATCGGCAAAAGGGGTGACATCGGAGAGGGTGACGTTTGGGTCGGTAAAGGCCCAAGTGCCATCGGGATAGACGGTGACCTCATGCCCTCGGTACTCGGTGCTGAAGAGGGGATCGCCCGACTGCGCCGAGGCGGGCGCAGCCGCGAGAAGGGCGGCAGCGAGGCACAGCGGGCGCAAAAGGGTCATTCGGCCTCCCGCACGGCGGAGCGTGGGCAGTGCTTGGCGACCGCGCGGGCCCCGCTATGGAGGCGAGGCGTGTGGCGCGGGTCAGTCAAGGCGGGTGCTTTCCAACAAGTCAGCGTGGAGGGCCATGTGATCTTCGCTGTAGGTGGGGCCGATGGCGTAGGTGATGGCTTGCACCACCAGCGTTTCGCGGATCAGGACGGTATTGGCAAACACTGCCTTCAGCCCGTCGAAATCGACTTGATAAACGATCGTTTCGGCCTCCTCTCCGTCGATCGTGGCGGGCTCTACCAGAAGGGTGGGAATGGAGCTGGCGGGCTGGTTGGTGGCAAAGGCGGCGTTGTCGATGACGATCTTGCGCATCTGCTCGCGGGTCAGGCCGTCTTGCGTGCCCAGGCCCTCGATGATGAACTGGGCATAGTGGCGGTCGTCGTGGCGCCATGCGGCGGCGACATCGGGGGCAGACGGGGGCGTTGATGTCCAGGTGGCCGGATCACCGCAGAAGGTGACGGCGCTGTGGATCTGTTTGCAGCCCGGGCTTTCACTTTCGGCACCGGCGTAGCGCCATGTCTGGTTGTCGAGGATCTCCACCATCTTGCCCTCGACGAGCGCCCGCCCGATCACCTCTTGCCCGGAGGCGGGAAGGGCGGTGGCGACAAGCGCGGAGAGGAGCGGGATCATTAGGGCGCGTTTCATGCGGGGAAGTCCTTTTTGTGCTTCAACCCGGTGCCCAGATAAGCCTCGATCACCTGCTCATTGGCCTTGATCTCGGCCAGCGTGCCCTCGGCGAGCACCTTGCCCTCGGCCATGCAGATGACCGGGTCGCAGAGGCGCTCGATGAAATCCATGTCGTGCTCGATCACCACGAAGGTGTAGCCGCGCTCCTTGTTCAGGCGGATGATGGCGTCGCCGATGGTGTTGAGCAGGGTGCGGTTGACCCCGGCGCCGACCTCGTCGAGGAAGACGATGCGGGCGTCGACCATCATGGTGCGGCCCAGTTCCAGCAGCTTTTTCTGGCCGCCGGAGACTTGTCCGGCCTTGTGGTCGGCCAGATGTTCGATGGTGAGAAACTCCAGCACCTCGTCGGCCTTGGCCCGTAGCGCGCGCTCTTCATCGGCGATGCGCTTGCGGCCGAACCATGTGTTCCACAGCGCCTCGCCCGACTGGCCGCCGGGGACCATCATCAGGTTTTCGCGGCAGCTCATGGAAGAGAACTCATGGGCGATCTGGAAGGTGCGCAGCAGGCCTTTGGAGAAAAGAGCGTGGGGCGGCAGGCCGGTGATGTCTTCACCATCCATCGTCACGCGGCCCGAAGTGGGTTCAAGAACCCCGGCCACGACGTTGAAAAGAGTGGTTTTTCCTGCGCCATTGGGGCCGATCAGCCCGGTGATGGAGCCGGGCTGGATGGTGAGCGTGGCCCCGTCGACAGCGTGGAAGCCGCCGAAGTGCTTGTGCAGGTTCTCGACCTGGATCATGCGATGTCCCCGATGGGATGCGGCGGGGACGGCCCCCGCCGCATCTGTCTTGTCAGACCGCGATCAGCGGTATTTGACCGTGGCGATCTTGCCGTCTTCGAACATGATCTCGCGGTAGTTGCCCGCGCTCTCACCGCCACCGATCAGCTCGACGGCGGAGGCGCCGACGTAGTCGATGTCGGTGCCGGCTGCGATCAGCTCCAGCGCCTTTTTCAGCTCACCGGGGAAGATCTGCTCGCCCGGGGCGTTGGCGACATCCATCACCTTGTCCTTGTAGACGTTGGGATCGGTGGAGTCGGCGGCGGCCATGGCGAGCATGATCAGCGCGGCGGCGTCATAGCTTTCTGGCGCGAAGGGAGAGGTGGGATCAAACCCGGCGGCCTCGCCCAGCTCTGCGAACATGGCGTTGCCGGGGCTGTCGGTGCCCGGGTGCTGGCCGGAGGAGCCGTCGATCTCGGAGCCGAAGTTCTCTTCGAGCGCGGTGCCGATCATGCCATCGGGGAAGTGGAAGGTATCGAAGGCGCCGGAATCCAGCGAGGCGCGGATGATGCCGGAGCCGCCCTGATCGACGTAGCCCGCGATCACCAGAAGGTCGCCGCCTGCGGAGGCCAGAGAGGCGACTTCGGCGGAGTAATCGGCCTTACCGTCTTCATGGGCTGCCGAGATGGTGACGGTGCCGCCCGCTTCTTCGAAGGCCGCCTGAAAGCTGTCGGCGAGGCCTTTGCCGTAGTCGTTGTTGGTATAGGTGAGGGCGACGGATTTGATGTCTTTATCCATCAGCACCTCGGTCATCACCACGCCCTGACGGGCATCGGAGGGGGCAGTGCGGAAGAACAGCCCGTTGTCTTCGGTGGTCGAGAGCGCGGGCGAGGTGGCGGAGGGCGAGATCATCACCATGCCGTTCGGAACGGCGACGTTGGTGAGGATGGCGCCGGTGACGCCGGAGCAATCGGCGCCCATGATGCCCGAGATGCCGTCGGAGGTGATCAGGCGCTCGGCGGCGGCGGAGGCTGCGGCGCTGTCAACGCAGGTGGAATCGGCCTCGACGGGTGTAATGGTGGCACCGCCCATGAGCGCGCCGCTTTCGGTCACTTCGGCCATCGCCATCTTGGCGGCGTCGCGCATGTGGGGCGTGAGGCTTTCAATCGGGCCGGTGAAGCCAAGGATAATGCCCAGCTTGATTTCGGAGCTGTGGCCTTCTGCCAGAGCCGGGCCAGCGAGGGCTGCCAGCGCGGTGGTGGCGAGGATAAGTTTTTTCATTGTTGGTCTCCCTATTGGATCTGATGTCCTGAAACGGAGCCTAGACCGGGAAATTGTCTTTGGAAAGCACTGGCAACGCGGCGTTCTTTCGGAAAGTTGAATGGGCCGGGGGGCTGGGGCGGGCTAGCTTTGGGGAAACGGGAGATATGCAATGACTGGACGTATTGTGGGGCCGCTCGTGGCGGCGATGATGACATTGGCCGGCGCAGGAGCCGGAGCGCAGGAGATGAAGATCGAGCGGGTGATGCGCGGGCTGGATGCGCCGTGGGCGCTGGATTTTATGCCCGGTGGCGGATTTCTGGTGACCGAGCGGGGCGGCAAGCTGACGCTGGTGAAAGACGGCGTGGCGCAGCGGGTGAGCGGCGTGCCTGAGGTTTATGACAGCGGGCAGGGCGGCTTGCTGGACGTGATGGTGCCGCGGGATTTTGCGCAGAGCCGCGAGGTGTTTCTCAGCTTTGCCAAGCCGCAGGGCAGCGGCGCCGGGACGGCGCTTGGCAAGGGGCGGCTCTCGGACGATGGCAAGGCGCTGGACGGCTTTGAGGTGATCTTCGAGATGGAGCCGGGCAGCTCTGGCGGGCGGCATTTTGGCAGCCGGATCGTGGAGGGGGCTGACGGGTATATCTACCTTACCATCGGCGAGCGGGGCGACCGGCCTGCGGCGCAGGATTTGAGCCGGGAGAACGGCTCGGTGGTGCGCATCGCGCGGGATGGATCGGTGCCCGGCGACAACCCTTTCGTCAAGCAAGAGGGCGCACAGCCGGAGATCTGGAGCTATGGCCACCGCAACCCGCAGGGCGCAACGCTGGACGGGCAGGGGCGGCTCTGGGTGGTGGAGCATGGCGCGCAGGGGGGCGATGAGCTGAACCTGATCGAAAAGGGCGCGAACTACGGTTGGCCGGTGATCTCATACGGGCGGCACTATTCGGGGGCGAGGATTGGCGAGGGCACGGCCAAGGAGGGGATGAAGCAGCCGGTGCATTATTGGGATCCGTCGATCGCGCCTTCGGGGCTGATGATCTATTCGGGCAAGGCCTTTCCGGAGTGGAAGGGGCAGGTGTTTGTGGGATCGCTGAAGTTTGACATGATCTCACGGCTCTCGGCGGACGGGCGCACAGAGCTTGAGCGGATCGAGACGCCGGAGACCAGCCGGGTGCGCGATGTGCGCGAGGCGCCGGACGGGTCTATCTGGTTTATGTCGGTGGGTGAGGGCGCAGTGTTTCGTATGGTGCCGAAGTAGGCCCGCGGGCCGGGGAGTGGGGGGCAGGCCCCCCACCCGTGTTTGGTTTTCGGAGCGTCGAGACGCGCAGGGCGCCCGGGCTTAGCCGAAGACCCGCTTGAAGATCGTGTCGACGTGTTTGGTGTGGTAGCCCATGTCGAACTTCTCGTTGATGGCCTCGACGCCGAGGGCTTTCACCACGTCATCATCGGCCAGCAGTTGCTCGCGGAAATCGACCCGCTCTTCCCAGACCTTCAGGGCGTTGCGCTGGACCATTGCGTAGGCGTCTTCGCGGCTCACACCGGCTTGGGTGAGGGCGAGGAGGACGCGCTGGCTCATCACGAGGCCGGGGAACTTGTTCATGTTCTCCAGCATGTTCTCAGGGAAGATCAGCATCTTGTCGATCACGCCGGTGAGGCGCTTCAGGGCAAAGTCGAGCGTGATGGTGGCATCGGGGCCGATGGCGCGCTCGACGGAGGAGTGGGAGATGTCCCGCTCGTGCCAGAGGGCGACGTTTTCCATTGCCGGGACGACGGCCATGCGGACGAGGCGGGCAAGGCCGGTGAGGTTTTCTGTCAGCACCGGGTTTTTCTTGTGGGGCATGGCCGAAGAGCCCTTTTGGCCCATGGAGAAAAACTCGGCCCCTTCCAGCACCTCGGTGCGCTGCATGTGGCGGATCTCGATGGCGACGTTTTCGATGCTGGAGGCGATCACACCGAGCACGGCGAAGAACATGGCGTGGCGGTCGCGCGGGATGACCTGCGTGGAGATCGGCTCGGGGTGCAGGCCGAGCTTGGCGCAGACGTGCTCTTCCACCGCCGGGTCGATGTTGGCGAAGGTGCCGACGGCGCCGGAGATTGCGCCGGTGGCGATTTCGTCGCGAGCGGCTTGGAGCCGGGCCTTGTTGCGGTCCATCTCGGCGTAGAAGCGGGCGAAGGTGAGGCCCATGGTCGTCGGCTCGGCGTGGATGCCGTGGGAGCGGCCAACGCGGACGGTTTCCTTGTGCTCCATCGCGCGCTTTTTGAGGGCGGCGAGGAGGCCGTCCATATCGTCCAGCAGGATGTCGGCGGCGCGGGTGAGCTGGACGTTGAGGCAGGTATCGAGCACATCCGAGGAGGTCATGCCTTGGTGGACGAAGCGGGCCTCTTCACTGCCGACATGTTCGGCAAGGTGGGTGAGGAAGGCGATGACATCGTGCTTGGTGACGGCTTCGATCTCGTCGATGCGGGCCACGTCAAACTCGACATCCTTGGCCTTCCAGACGGCTTCGGCATTCTCGCGCGGGATCACCCCGAGATCGGCCATGGCATCGCAGGCGTGGGCCTCGATCTCGTACCAGATGCGGAACTTGGTGGCAGGCTCCCAGATGGCTGTCATCTCGGGGCGGGAATAGCGAGGGATCATGGAGGCGCCTTTCGCGTCTGGTCAGCGGTCGGCGCTCGGATACACTGGGGGGCAGGTGGCAACAAGAGGGGTGCGGCGATGCGGGCGATCGTGGCGTGGGTGATGATGGCGGGGGCGGCCTGCGCGGCGGGGCCGGAGCGCGGGCCGGAGTTGCAGTTTCTCGAGGGGAATTACGAGTTGGTGGGGCGCGGGCCGGGTGGCGCGCTGATGGAGAAAAAGCTGGCGCTGCGGCGCGAGCTGCTGGGGCTGACCGGGCTGACGGCAGAGGGCTGCGATGGCCCGGCGGGGCGGCTGGGCTGGGCGCGGGTGCATGAAAGCTGGCGGCTGGACGGGCGGCTCTTTGGGATAGAGGTGAGTTGCAACTATGCGGTGGACGCGGGCAACTACCCGCAACTCATCTGCGCCGCGCCGGGGGGCGTGCGGCTGGTGGGGTGGCCGGAGGCGGAGTTTGGCGGAGAGCTGGACTGTGAGTGAGGCGGCGGGCTGGTGGGCAGATTGCCCACCCTACCGGCGCGCGGCTCTTCAGCCCTTCTCGCCGCGCGAGAGGGCGACGACGCCGGTGCGAGCGATCTCGGTGAGGCCGAGGGGGCGCATGAGGTCGGCGAAGGCGTCGATCTTTTCGGAGGGGCCGGTCATCTCGAAGATGAAACTGGAGAGCGTGCTGTCGACTACATTGGCGCGGAAGATATCGGCCAGCCGCAGGGCTTCGACGCGTTTTTCGCCTTCGCCAGCCACCATGAAGAGCGCCAGTTCACGCTCGACGGCGGGGCCTTCGACGGTGAGGTCATGCACGTCATGCACGGGCACCAGCCGCCCGAGTTGGGCCTTGATCTGTTCGATGATCGAGGGCGTGCCGGTGGTGACGATGGTGATGCGCGAGCGGTGGCCTTCATGGTCCACCTCGGCGACGGTGAGGCTTTCGATGTTGTAGCCCCGGCCCGAGAACAGGCCGATGACACGGGCGAGCACGCCCGCCTCGTTTTCGACCAGCACCGCGAGGGTGTGGGTTTCGATCACCTCGGCGTTGGGATCCTTGAGGTCGTAGGCCGAGTGCTTCGACAGGCCTTTTTTCAGTTTTAGCGCGGCCATTGGTGGCTCCTCCTGCGAACTTGGGATGGTGGTGCGGCGCGGGGCGGGGTTTGTCAACCGCGCCACGTGGTCCGGCTCAGACCATCACCTTGCCGCCTTCCTTGATCGCATCGGCGGTGTTGGCGCCGTTGAGGATCATCTTGTTGTGCGGCTCGCCCGAGGGGATCATGGGCAGGCAGTTTTCGTGCTTTTCGACGAGGCAGTCGAAGAGCACGGGGCCGTCGTAGGCCAGCATTTCCATGATCGCATCGTCGAGGTCTGCCGGGTCGGAGACACAGAAGCCCTTGGCACCGAAGGCCTCGGCCAGCTTGACGAAGTCGGGCAGGCTTTCGGACCAGCTATGCGAGTAGCGCTCGCCGTGCAGCAGCTCTTGCCATTGCCGCACCATCCCCAGACGCTCGTTGTTGAGGATGAACTGCTTGACCGGCAGGCGATATTGGGCGGCGGTGCCCATTTCCTGCATGTTCATCAGCCAGCTTGCCTCGCCGGCCACGTTGATGACCAGTGCGTCCGGGTGGGCGATTTGCACGCCGATGGAGGCGGGGAAGCCGTAGCCCATGGTGCCGAGGCCGCCCGAGGTCATCCAGCGGTTGGGGTCTTCGAAGCCGAGGAATTGCGCGGCCCACATCTGGTGCTGGCCGACCTCGGTTGTGATGTAGCGATCATGATCCTTGGTCAGCGCCTCCAGCCGCTCCAGCGCGTATTGCGGCTTGATGGTTTTCTTGGAGGGCTCGTAGGAGAGGCAGCGGACGGCCTTCCACTCGGCGATCTGTTTCCACCACTTTTCCAGCCCGGCTTTGTTCACCTTGCGGCCACGGGACTTCCAGATGCGCAGGGCATCCTCCAGCACATGGGCCACGTCGCCGACGATTGGGATATCGACGTGGATCACCTTGTTGATCGAGCTTGGGTCGATGTCGATATGAGCCTTGGCGCTGTTGGGAGAAAAGTCGGAGGTGCGGCCCGTAATCCGGTCATCGAAGCGGGCGCCGATGTTGATCATCAGGTCGCAGCCATGCATCGCCAGATTGGCCTCGTAGAGACCGTGCATGCCCAGCATCCCCAGCCATTGCTTGCCGGAGGCGGGGTAGGCGCCGAGGCCCATCAGGGTGGAGGTGATCGGGAAGCCGGTGGCCTCGACGAACTCGCGCAGAAGTTGGCTGGCCGCCGCGCCGGAGTTGATGACGCCGCCGCCGGTGTAGAAGATCGGGCGCTCGGCCTCTTCCATCGCCTCGACCAGCGCGGTGATCGCCTCGGCGTCGCCCTTCACCTTGGGCGCATAATGCGACTGCATCTGCTTGGGTGCGGTATAGGTGCCATTGGCAAACTGCACGTCTTTGGGGATGTCGATCAGGACCGGGCCGGGGCGGCCGGAGGTGGCAACGTGAAAGGCCTCGTGGATGGTTTGGCCGAGGTCGTCGGTATCTTTCACCAGCCAGTTCATCTTGGTGCAGGGGCGGGTGATGCCCACGGTGTCGGCCTCCTGAAAGGCGTCTGAACCAATCGCAAAGGTGGGCACCTGGCCGGTGAGGACGATCATCGGGATGCTGTCCATCAGCGCATCGGTGATGCCGGTGACGGCGTTGGTGGCGCCGGGGCCGGAGGTGACCAGCACCACGCCGGGCTTGCCGGTGGCGCGGGCGTAGCCTTCGGCGGCGTGGGTGGCACCCTGTTCGTGGCGGACGAGGATGTGGCGGATGTCGTTCTGCTGGAAGATCTCGTCGTAGATCGGAAGGACGGCGCCGCCGGGGTAGCCAAACACGACTTCAACGCCCTGATCCTTCAGGGCCTGAACCACCATTTTTGCTCCGGTCATCTGACGTGCCATTTTCTCTCTCCGTTCTGGCGTCATCTATCTGCGATTCGCATAAAAAAACCCCCGAGGGCAATCGGGGGCGCATGGGATAAGGTGTTGAGCTTTCCGGTGATTACCGGCCCATGCGCCTTTCTCCTACGATGACAAGAAGGGTATCCACCTTGCCCGGTCTCCTGATGCTTTCGTGCGATGTGGATAAAGTCTGGGGAAAGGGGCGTCAACAGGGTTTGTGGAGAAAGTTTCGTGGTGAGCGAAGAATGGGTAATTTTGTTTCAGGGGGTTGATCTGTAACGTCATCGTGCAATTCTGGCTCCATAACAAAGCGAGCATTCTTTTGATTCAATTTTGGAGACAGAACATGAAGCGTTCTTTTTTGGTGGCAGGCCTTGCCGCACTGCTTTCTTTCTCGTCGGCGAAGGCCCACGAGGCCGATGATCTCGGTGACTTCTACGTGGTAATTGTTGTGAAGCCGTCGGACAGCAAGTTTACGTCCATGGGAGCGGGCATTGCACTGAAGCGGTCGGGAGATCGACTTAGTGCCGAAGCGCAAGGCACGCCTCCCAAAGATGGCGGCAATGCCGAGCAGGCGCGCTGGAACCGCTGTAAGCGGATTATCGAGGCGATGGCGGAGCTGAATGCCGGGTGGTGGCTGACCACAAGTGGCCAGACAATGAACAATTTCGACCGGCTGATCGGCTTTTTGAACGAAGAGTTCGATACATCGGTCTGCGAAGAGTTCATTGGGGGTGACGCCAATGACATCGCGCAGGCCGTTATGGATCAACTGAACGCGCTTTAGTGCCGGGCGTGCCTCACAGGTATTCTGCATCAGGCGTGCTGTTTTTCGGCAGTTGATTCGAGGCACCGGGTGCCGGTGTCGGCCACATTGCGTGAATGGCAACGGCGCTGGGGCCAAAAGGCTGTGGCGGGGTGCCTGTGCACAAAAATTGCGCCGCTGCCTCCGGGTCAGTGCCACTTTTTGCGCAGGGCCTGCTGCTCTTTTGGTTTCCAAACCGCTTTCATCTCATTAGGTTGACCGCACCGAAAACCGGATCGGGGCAAACCCGGCCGGGACAAAAAAGAGAGCAACTAGGGGAGGATCAACATGGATCGCCGCTCTTTTCTGAAGACTTCCGCCCTCGGTGGCGGTGCCGCTGCTGCCACGACGCTGGCCGCACCGGCCTATGCCCAGGGCAACCGGACGCTGACCATGGTCACGACCTGGCCGCGTGGTCTGGCGGGCGTTTGGGACTCGGTTGAACGGGTCGCCAACAACATCACCGCAGCCACCGACGGGCAGATCACCGTTGAGCCGAAGGCCGCGGGCGAACTCGTCGGCGCGCTGGAGAGCTTTGACGCGGTGGTTTCGGGTCAGGCCGACATGTATCACGGCGCGGACTACTACTGGGTTGGCCAGCATCCGGCATGGGCCTTCTTCACGGCTGTGCCCTTCGGCATGACCGTGCCCGAGCTGATGACCTGGTACTACGGTCAGGACGGCATGGCGCTGCACCACGAGCTGGGCGAAGTGTTTGGCGTGCGCGGCTTCATCGCCGGTCAGACTGGCGCGCAGGGTGGCGGCTGGTACCGCAACGAGGTGAAATCTGCCGATGATTTCAACGGCATGAAGTTCCGTATGCCGGGCCTCGGCGGCGAAGCGCTCTCCAAGCTGGGTGCCTCGGTGCAGGTGCTTCCGGGCGGCGAGATCTATCAGGCCCTGTCGACCGGTGCGCTGGACGCGACCGAGTGGATCGGCCCCTGGTCGGACGAGAAGCTGGGCCTGCAGGAAGTTTGCGACTTCTACTATCCCGCCGGCTTCCACGAGCCCGGTGCGGCCCTGTCGGCTGGTATGAACCTCGAAGTGTTCAACAGCCTGACCCCGGCGCAGCAGAAGATCGTCGAGATTGCCTGTGCCGACGCTCACCAGGCCAACTACGCCCAGTTTATCGCCAACAACGGCCCGGCGCTGGCCCGTCTGAAGCAGGGCGGCACGCAGGTGAAGGAATTCACCCCGGACGTTTGGGATGCCTTCGGCAAGGCCTCGGTCGAGCTGCTTCAGGGCTACACCTCGGACGATCTCTTCGCCAAGATCCACAAGAGCGCGATGGACAGCATGAAGGCGTCCTCGGGCTGGCTCTCGGTGTCTGACAGCTTTTACGCCACTCAGCGCGACCGCGTTCTGGCGGCGATGTAAGGGCGAAAGCTGCTTGAAAGACAGGGCCGCGCGCGAATATACGCGCGCGGCCATTTCACATAAAAGGGGCAGGGCGTATGGGGACCGCGCTCGTGTGGTTCATCCAGAATGTCGGGATGGGCTTTTACAACATTTTCTACGCGATCACGCACCCGGGGCTGTGGTTGGATTGGAGCAACGGCGAGAGCCTGATGCGCTTCATCTACTACGGGGCCTCGGTTGAGCTGTTTTTCGCGGTGTTCGACATTTTCCTGCTGCTGACCGTGGTGGGGATTGTCTGGCCGCGTATCATGTGGGGCGTCGTGCGCGGGCTGGAGTGGTTTGCCAACGGGGTGGGCCGCACGGTGGCGTGGATTGGCCTTGTGATGGTGCTCCAGCAGGTGATGGTCGTCTTCCTGCAATCGGTCTTTCGGTTTGGCGAGATTACCATTGCGCCCTTCGGCTTTGGCTTCACCCAATCGGTGGGTTGGTTTGCCGAGGAGCTCAAACTTTACAACGCGATGATCGTCGCCCTCTGCGTGACCTATGCCTTTGTGCAGGGCAGCCACGTGCGGGTGGACTTGATCTACTCGGTGGTGAAGTTCCGCACCAAGAAGGTGATCGACATGTTCGGTTCGCTGTTCTTCATGGTGCCGGTCGCGGTGCTGACATGGCTCTACGCGTGGTTCTTCCTCTGGCGCTCGCTGATCACGCCGAAGGTGAGTGCCAGCGAGGGGCTGGACCTGCTGATGCGCAAGAGCAAGATCGTGAAGTGGAACGTGGAGACCATCGGCTTTTCGCCCAATGGCTTCAACGGCTACTTCCTCTTCAAGATCCTGATGGTGGCCTTCTGCGCGCTCGTGCTGCTTCAGGCGGTGGCCTACTTCTACCGCTCTTTGCTGGAGTTCCGCGAAGGGCCTGAGAGCGCCGACAAGTATCTCGACAAAGACACCCTCGGTGAGGGTGAAGAAGCCTATGAAGGCACGCACTAGGGGTAGGGCAGATGATTTTCGGACTTGATGGCGTCGAGATCGGCCTACTGATCGTTCTTGTCTGCCTTTTCGCAGGCATTCTCTCTGGCTTCCCGGTGGCCTTTGCCATTGGCGGGGCGGGGATCATTTCTTTCGGGATCATTGCGCTGCTCGACGGGCAGGGCATCTTGATACATCAGGCGATTGATACCGGGAGCGATGCCTATCGGGAGATACTTGCCACAGGGGTGCATCGAGACGATGTGAGCGTGTTCCGATACCCGGAGTTACCAAGGGTTGAGGTGCCGCTGTTCCCCGGTGGCTGGGAGCAGGCGATCAACCGGAACCTCTCTTTTGTCGTCAACCGTATGAACGAGCGGGTCTTTGCGGGCCAGTCCATTGAGACGCTGCTGGCGGTGCTGATGTTCGTGATGATGGGTATCGTGCTGGAGCGCTCGAAGATTGCCGAGGATCTGCTGACCACGATGGCAAAGGTCTTTGGCCCGCTGCCCGGTGGCCTTGCGGTTTCGGTCGTGGTTGTGGGGGCCTTTCTGGCCGCCTCCACCGGCATTGTCGGCGCGACGGTGGTGACGATGGGCCTGCTGAGCCTGCCCACGATGTTGCGCAACGGCTATTCTCCCGAGCTTTCGACGGGCGTGATCGCGGCCTCCGGCACGCTGGGGCAGATCATTCCGCCGTCGATCGTGATCGTCTTGCTGGGCACGCTGGCGGGGGATCTTTACTCCACGGCGCAGGAAGCGCGGGCGCAGTCGCTTGGATGCTCGGACGCCTTGACGCTGCTGGGGCGGCCTGCGGTTGTTTCTGTTGGCACGCTGTTTCAGGCGGCGATGCTGCCGGGCGTCATGCTGGCGGGGCTCTATGCGCTTTATGCCTTTGGCTACGCGGTGGTGAACCCCTCCAAGGCGCCTTCGGTGCAGCTGGAAAGCTCCACCGGCGGTGAGGTGATTACCCGCCGCGAGGGGCTGACGTGGTTTTTGGCGCTGCCCGTCGTGCTGATTGGTGGCGCGGTGCTGCTTGGGCAGGTTGGCGTGATCGGCAGCCAGGTTGTGCGCGCGGCGCAGACCGAGACCAGCGGCGTCGAAGGCGGCCTGCTGCGCACCAACGTGAGCGAGCAATGTCAGGCGGCGATGATCGAGTTGCACGGGCAGGAGCGCTGGGATGCCTCGGTGGCCGCGCGGGCGGCTGGTGTGGAGCCGGTGCAGGATACCGCCTCCGCGGAGGCTGCTGACGGAACCGGCGAGGCCGCGGCCGAGGCTGTTGCGCCGGTGCCCAACGCCCCGCCGATTGGCTCGGGTGTGGCGGTGCTGGCCGTGCTCTTTGGCCTGACGTTCATGGTGGCGCGGGGCGTTGCCCCCTCGGCCAGCCCGATTCCGCTGATCGTGGGCGCGGGGGGCATTGCGGTGATGCTGCTGGCGGATGCGCTGTTGATCCAGTCGGGGATGTCCTCGGCGGAGACGCTGGTGATCCTGCTGCTGCCGCTCATCGTGATCCTCTGGGCGATGCGGGATGCGGCACGGCGCCTGGCCAGCAATGAGCTGATCCGCGTGGTCTTTCCGCCGCTGGTGCTGATTGTGGCCGTGCTCGGCTCGATCCTTGGCGGCATCACCAACCCGACCCCCGCCGCCGCGCTCGGCGCGGCCGGGGCGATTATGCTGGCGGCCTATCGCAAGCTGAAGGAAGAGGGCCGCTCGGGGCAGATGATCCTGATTGCCACCTATGCGACGATCATCATGATCCTCGCGGGGGTGAACTTTGATCTGCGGATCAATCAGGAGACGGTCACCTTTGTGACGTGGATTGCCTTCCTGGTGGCCTTTGCCGCCTACATGGTGGCCTTCTTCGGGGTGCTCTATGGCGTCTGGGTGCTTTACCGCGGCGCGGTGATGTCACCGGTGGTGCGGGAGACGGCGAAGGTGACGAGCATGGTGTTTACCATCCTCATCGGCTCACAGTTGCTGAACCTCGTGGTCATCAGCTTTGGTGGCGAGCATTACATCCAGCAGTTCCTCAGGAGCTTTGACAGCGAGTTCAAGGTCTTCCTGATCGTGATGCTGGTGATGTTCATCCTCGGCTTCGTGCTCGACTTCCTTGAGATCATCTACATCGTGGTGCCGATTGTGGGGCCGGTGATCTATGGCGGGACGATGGACCCGAAATGGGTGACGATCATGATTGCGGTGAACCTGCAGACCAGCTTCCTGACGCCGCCCTTCGGCTTTGCGCTGTTCTACCTGCGGGGCGTTGCGCCGCCGCAGGTGACGACGGGGCATATCTATCGGGGTGTGGCACCGTTTGTGCTGATCCAGGTGGTGGGCTTGGCGCTGCTCTGGGCCTTCCCGGGGATCGTTTCGATCGTGCCGGATTTGATCCCGAACTGATCGGGGCTGAT
Organism: Vannielia sp. ABF1_015; assembly: GCF_056160745.1. Lineage (NCBI taxonomy): Bacteria > Pseudomonadati > Pseudomonadota > Alphaproteobacteria > Rhodobacterales > Paracoccaceae > Vannielia > Vannielia sp. ABF1_015. The sequence continues at coordinate 183,905 of NZ_JBSWXT010000002.1, read as the reverse complement.
ATGCGAAAAGGGCGCCTTGCGGGGCGCCCTTTTTTGTTTGGTGGGGCCGGGCATGGCACAGCTCCCGCCCACCCACCCCGCCGTGCCATGCCCGGCCTGCGATCATGGCGGCGTGGTTGCAGCTCGGGACTCACCAAAGCAGGAACCTGCACGGGCGCCCGCCATCACCTGACCCCGGCATGGCCGACGCGCCGCCCGGCATCAACGAAAATAGCCGTATCCCCGGAGGGGCCCCTCGGCGATTTTCATTGACCCCGGTCCGCCCGCCGTCCTTTGGGGTTTCAGGCGACGGAGGGCTCCGAAGCAGGTTGGCTTGTGGCGATCAGCCCTGTTGGGGGGCGGCTTCGAGTGCTGTGATGATGGCGGAGAAGTCGGTGGCCTTTAGGCTGGCACCGCCGACAAGCGCGCCGTCGACGTTGGGCACGGCGAAGATTTCGGCGGCGTTGCCGGGCTTCACCGAACCGCCGTAGAGAATGCGGGTCGCCCCGCCGGTGGCCTCGCCAAAGCGGCTTTGAAGGCGTGCACGGATGAAGTCATGCACTTCGCCGATCTGCTCGAGGGTGGGCGTGCGGCCGGTGCCGATGGCCCAGATGGGCTCGTAGGCGACGACGAGGGTTTCGGCGGTGAGGTCATCAGGGATGGAGCCCGAAAGCTGCTCACCGATGATGTCGAGCGTTTTGGCGGCGTCGCGCTCGGCCTCGCTTTCGCCCACGCAGATCACGCAGGTGAGCCCGGCGGCAAGGGCGGCCTCGGCCTTGGCGCAGATGTCTTCATTTTGCTCGCCGTGGTCGGCCCGGCGCTCGGAGTGGCCGAGGATGACGTGGCTGGCGCCGGCATCGGCCAGCATGCTGGCGGAGACGTCACCGGTGTGCGCGCCGGAGGCGGCGGCGTGGCAATCCTGCCCGCCGACGGCAAGCGCAGTGCCTTCGGCGGCGGCGGCCATGGGGGCGAGCAGTGTGGCGGGCGGGCAGAGCAGGATGTCGACTGCCGGGGCGCTGTGGGCGGTGGTGAGGGCGGTGACCTCGGCGAGGTTGGCCCGGAGGCCGTTCATCTTCCAGTTGCCTGCGGCGAGTTTGCGTCTCATGCCCTATCTCCCTCTGTCTCTGTGATTGCGGGGAGTTAGCCCCGAACGGAGCGGGCTTGCAAGGTGCGGGGCGTGGGCGAAAAGGCGCGGGATCGGGCGGGGCGGTGCGAAAGGGTTGGAACCGGCGGCGCGGGATGGTGTTGAGTAGAGAAGGCCGGGCACATTTGCCCGCCCCGTGGAGGCTGCCCTGATGACACGCTGGACCCCTGTTTTGACCGTTATTGCGGCCCTGGCTGTGGTGCATCTGCCCGCTCCGGTGGAGGCGCAGGGCGGCGGATTTCTCAACCAGTTCAAACGCGACCTGAGAGAGGCGCGGCGGGATATGCGGCGCAAGATGGGCGTTGATATTCGCGTCGAGCGCCAGCGGGCGCCGCAACAGGCGGCGGCTGCGCCGCGCGGGCCGGTGATCCGGCGCGAGACAGGGTTGGTGGCGACCTCCATCCGCCCCGAGGGGCGGCCCGGTGCGGAGAATGCGCAGGAGAGCGGCCCGAGCGCGGCGGAGGTGCGGCAGGAGGCGCTGCTGGCCGAAGCTGTGGAGGCCGGTGATCTGGCACCCGAGATTGCGCAGGTGATCCGCGCGGGGAGCTTTCCGACGATGGAAGAGCTGGAAGAACGGGCAGCGGGGCTGGGCAACGGGTGGTTGCCGGGCGGGGCCGAGATGGCGCTGCGTGGCACAGAGGTGATTTGCGAAGATGGCGGCGAGGGCGGATGTGCCGCGGTGGCCGAAGATCCGGCGCTGGCCGATGTGCGCGGCGAGGCGGAGGTGATCGAGGCGCAGGCCGAGGCGGTGCGCAACGTTGCCGCTCTGCCGCGACTGGCCGCTGCGATGGCAGAGGTGCGCCGCGAGCGGGCCAGTGCCGAAGCGAACGCAGCCGATACGGCGCGGGAATACCCGGTGGCGCGGGGCGAGGAACTGCCGCCGATTGACAGCCTGCTGGACGCGCAGGGCAACTGAGCCCCACGCGCGCTTGCACTCCCCCCGGGTGCTGCGGCATCAGGGGGCGGAAGAGCAGGAGGTGCGCGGCGATGAAGACGATCCCCAGACTTGATGCAGAGGCGGTGCTGGCCAGTGAGGCGGAGGCGCTGGAGGCCGTGCGCGGCGCGGCGCTGGAGACGGGCTTCATGGTGCTGGAGAACACGCCCTTTGCGCCCGAGCGGATGGAGCGGCTGATCGAGATCTATCGCGCGTTCTTCCATCTGCCGGAGGCCGAGAAGGCGAAGGTGGATATGGCGAAGACCGGCTCTAACCGGGGCTGGGGCGGCATGCGTTCGGAGCAGGTGGACCCGGCCAGCAACCCGGACCTCAAGGAGGTGTTCGACTGCGGTTTTCTGTGGCCGGAGGCGGCGGAGGCGGGGGCCCCGGAGCGCTACTATGCGCCCAACCTCTGGCCGGATGCGCCAGAGGGCTTCCGGGCTGAGGTGGAGGGCTATTATCAGGAGGCTCTGGGCTTTTGCCGTCAGCTGCTGGGGGCGATCTCTGAGGCGATCGGGGAGGACCGGAGCTACTTTCAGCAGAAGTTCGTGCATCCGATGGCGCTGTTGCGGGCCAACTTCTACCCGGCGCGGCCCGGTTGGGCGGGGGACAAGGATTTTGGCATTGCGCCGCACACCGATTATGGCTGCCTGACCCTGCTGGCGACCGATGGTGCGCCGGGGCTGGAGGTGCTGCGGCGGGATGGCTCATGGGAGCCGGTCGCGGCTGAGCCCGGGGCCTTTGTGATCAACTTCGGCGAGATGCTGGAGATGTGGTCTGGCGGGCGGGTGAAGGCGACGTTGCACCGGGTAAGGGGCGGCGGCGAGGAGCGAATTTCGATTCCGCTGTTCTTCAACCCGGAGTGGGATGCCGATGTTGCGCCGGCGGGCGCTGGCGCGCCCATTCGCGCGGGGGACCATTTGGCGAAGCGCTACGACGAAACCTATTTGCACATGGCTGACGCGCAAGACGTGGCAGGCAGCGGGGCGGCGACGCCTTAGAGCATCTTCTCCAGTGCAATCGTGGCAAACAGGCCGATGACCGCGAAGATCATGGCATAAACGGCCATGTATTGTAGCTTGTCGAGCGTGTTGCCGTTGCGGCGGCGGGCGTGTGCGAAGCCTGCGAGGGCGCCGAGGGCGAGGGCAGCGAGGACAATCATGCGTGTTGGCATCTCGAAAGGTTATGGGCCGAAAGGTTACGGGGCGCCTTCTAGTGCAGAAGACGCCCCGGTGAAAGCGCGGGTTTGAGGCTGGGGCGGAATGGCCGCAGGGCTCAGTTTACGGCGGTGCGGCCGCGCGGCTTGAGCGCCGAGATTTCGGACACCCGGGCACGCACAACGGCATCGGAGCCAAAACCGTAGCGGGCCCAGCCGAGGGCCTCGGTGCGCACAGCGGCGGCTTCGGGCACGCGACCCATAAGCTCGTAGGCCTCGGCCTTCAACAGCAGCAGCGTGGAGAGCAGCGCGGCATTCTCGGCGCGGCGCACGGCGGGCAGCACCTCGTCGATCAGGCCGATGGTGCCATCTGCCTGACCCGCAGAGAGCGAGAAGGCGGCAAGCTGCATGGCCACATGGGCTGCTTGGATCTGTGTCTCCGGGTTGTTCCGATAGAGGCGGGAGGCCTCAAGGAAACTGGACAGAGACAGCTCGGGCTCGGCCGAGAGCGACAGCCGACCCAGCGCGTAGAGCGAGAAGGCGGCGCGGTTGTCGGACCAGCCGTGGCGCTTGGACAGGTTCACCGCGTTCTTGGCCGCCGCGAGCCGTGCGGCGGGGCGGGCCCGGGGGCCGAGGGCCGTTTCGATCGAGTCGATCCAGGCGCGGGGGGTGTAGCCCGGCTGGGCGCCGCGGCCACGATTGCCCGCGGGATTCACCCGGGCGAGGATGGCGGGCAGGCGCGCGGCGACCTGGCTGCGCTCCATGCCGGAGCGGAGGGCCGGATCGTAGTAGACCCGCAGCATCAGCATGTCGAAGCCGGTGAGGACGGTGTGGAAGTTATCGTCGTTGAACACCGAATCCGGCAGACGGTAGAGATCGTTGAGCGGGCCGAGGGCTTGGGCGATTTCTTCGTGCAGGCAGTCGCGCACCTCTTGCGGGCTCACGTCGCCCGGCATGAAGACGGCGATCTGCTTGCGCTCGGCCAGCGCGGCCCAATCCACGGCGCGGGAGCGGCGGGCCTTGCGAAACTCGGACCAGCTGGAGACGTTGGGCACCACGAAGCAGGCGGCCTGCGGCACCAGCCGTTGCAGCTCGCGCTTGGAGACGACCTGAACGGTGATGGAGGGCGAGGGGTTGCCGGGTTTGGAGAGGCGGATATCAATGCCGGCCTCCGAGCGCAGGCGCGACACCAGACGCGTGAGATCGCCGGTGAGAGAGGCGGGCGCGTTGCCCTTGACGGTGACTGTCACCGGCCCCTCGAAGCGGGAGAAATGCGGCAGGCGGCGGCCACTTTCCATCCGGAAGGTCAGATCAAGAAAATCCACGGCAAGCTGCGCGTTGGAGCGGTAGGTGGGCGCCACGCGGGGGGTGGAAAAGGTGCGCATGGGTGGCAGTGAGCCGGTGTAGCTTTCGCGCCGCTGGGGCACGTCGACATCCGGCACGGAGACAGAAGAACAGGCAGTCAGAAAAAGGGCGAGTCCCGCGGGCAGAAAGCGGTTCAACATCAGGCAGCGCTCCGTTGATATTTTATGAAAGGCGTCAGCTTTCCGACCCGGTCGTAGAGCTTTCGTGCCTCGGTGTTGAAATCCTGCGTCATCCAATAGACGTAAGGCGCCCCCAGCGCCTCCGCATGGGAATAGACCGCCTCGATCAGCGCCCGGCCAGAGCCGGTGCCGCGAAGCGATGGGTCCACGTAGAGATCGCCGAGGTAGCAAACATCCTCGACCCTCCAGAGGTGGCGGTGGATCACGCAGTTCACAAGGCCGATTGCCTCGCCATCCACTTCGGCGAGAAAGCCGAAGGTGCCGGGATCGGACGCATCCACAAGCCGGGAGAAGGTGGTGGTATACACCTCCTCGGGCCGGGTGGCCTTGTAGAACGTCAGATAGTCGGTCCAGAGCCGACGCCAAGCGACTTCGTCGCCGGGCGCGAGCGCACGGATCGTGGCAGTGGAGGGCATGGCGGTCCCTTATGTCAGGCGAGAGTCAGATTACCGCGAGATTGCCGCAGGGCGAGGAAAAATCACGCCTTTGCGACTTCTAAATTGGCGGCGTTGCCAATGCGCCCAATGGGTTACGGGATAAACCTCACGTAGTGGGGCGATTGTTGCCGCCCCCAAGATATTGCCTGCGCGCCTATGTTCACCGGCTGGAAACAGTCACTCCGATGTGCTGTTTCGGTTCAACCGGCGGGCGAACGGCGCGACGGTGAGGCCCTGCACGATGATCGAAAACAGCACGATCACGTAGGTTGTGGTGAGAATCAGGGGCTTCCATTCCGAATCGGGGAGCGACAGCGCGAGGGCGATGGAGATGCCGCCCTTGAGGCCGCCCCATGTCATCACCGGGATGACGTTTTCGGGCATGGTGCGGAAGGGGCGCAGGATGAGCACGGGCACCGCCACGGCGGCGAGCCGGGCCAGCAGGGCCAGTGCGATGGCGGAGACTGCAGAGACGAGGAAGCTGGCGTCGAAGGTGACGGCGAAGATCTCCACCCCGATCAGCAGGAAGAGCACGGCGTTGAGGATCTCGTCGATCAGTTTCCAGAAGGCATCGACATATTCGCGGGTTTCCGAGGACATCGCATCGCGGTAGCTGACCTCACCGATCAGCAGCCCGGCGCAGACCGCCATGATCGGCGCGGAGACGTGCAGCCAGATCGCCAGCTCGTAGCCGCCGAAGGCCAGCGCGAGGGTGATGAGCACCTCAAGCGAGTAGTCGTTGATCCGGCGCATGACCCGCCATGTGAGCCAGCCGAGGATCATCCCCAAGGCCGCACCGCCCAGCGCCTCTTGGGCAAAGAGCACGGCGGCGCCGGTGAGCGCGCCGGCGGTGCTTAGCGTGTGCTCTGCGCCGTGGGCCGCGGCTTCACCCTCGCCATGACCACCCGCGCCGGGAAAGGCGAGGCCGATGAGGACGAGGAAGACGACATAGCCCACGCCGTCATTGAACAGGCTTTCGCCGGCGATCTTGGTTTCCAGCCGCTTGTTCAGGTTGGCCTCGCGCAGCACGCCCAGCACCGCCACCGGATCGGTGGGCGAAATCAGCGCGCCGAACACGAGCGCGATCATCAGCGGCATTCCGGTGATCCACGAAAAGCCCACGCCCGCGATGACGGTAGAGAGGCCGACGCCGATGGTGGCCATCATCAGCACGGCGGGCCATTCGGCGCGCAGATCGGCGATCTTGACGTGGAGCGCCCCGGCAAAGAGCAGGAGGCCGAGCATGCCCTCAAGCAGAGCATCGGAAAACTCGATGCCCTTCACAACGGCGGTGATGCTCTCTTCGACGGTGGAGGCGGGATAAATGAAATCAAAGGCCAGAACGCCGAGCGAGGCCAGCAGCGCCACGACGAGGATGCCGATGGCGGAGGGCAGCTTGAACACCAAGTAGTTGATGGTGCCGAAGGCGGCGGCGAGCACGATGAGGAGCGAAGCGATCTGGAGGAGGGTCATGGAACGTCTCTTGCTTGCGGCCCCTCGGGGCTTGTGAACATCTGGCGGGGCTGGCCCGGGATTGGGCCGTTATAGGCGAGGGGGAGATGGAGCGGAAAGATCGAATTGATGCCTTCGGGGCCGCTTCGCTGGTGACCTTCTCGCTGGTGCTCGGGTTTGGGCAGGTCATCATCAAGGTGGGCAATGAGGGGTTTGGCCCGGTGTTTTTTGCCGGGATGCGCTCGGTCGTCTCGCTTGCCTTCCTGCTCGGCTGGATGCGGCTGAGGGGGCTGCCGATGGAGCTGGGGCGGCCGCTTTGGGGGGTGGGGCTGGCGCTGGGGCTGTGCTTTTCGCTGGAGTTCCTGATGCTCTTCATCGCGCTCGATCTCACCACCGTGGCCCGCTCGGCGCTGATGTTTTACACCATGCCGGTGTGGCTGGCGCTGATGGCGCATTTTCTGCTGCCCGGCGAGCGGATGACGGCGGTGAAGGCGGCCGGGCTGGCGCTGGCCTTTGCGGGCGTGTCGATTGCGCTGCTGAGCGGGCGGAGCGGCGGGCAGGGTGCCATCATCGGGGATATTTGCGCCTTGCTGGGCGCATGGGGCTGGGCTGGGATTGCCTTGATCGCCCGGGGCACGCGGATGCGCGAGGTGCGGGCGGAGAGCCAGCTGTTTTGGCAGCTTGTCGTCTCTGCCGTGGTGCTCTTGGCCGTGGCTCCGCTGTTTGGCGCGGTGCTGCGGGAGCCGGGCCTGCTGCATTGGGGCATTCTGGGCGTGCAGGGCGTGGTGATCTCGGGCGCGGCGTTTTTGTTCTGGATGTGGATCCTGAAGATTTACCCGGCGAGTTCGGTGGCGAGCTTTGGCTTTTTGACGCCGGTGTTCGCCGGCGTGTTGGGCTGGCTGGTGCTTGGCGAAGAGCTGCGGCCTGCGGTGCTGGTGGCGCTGGTGCTGGTGGCGGCCGGGCTGTGGCTGGTGAACCGCCCGGCGGGGCGGGTTCGGACCCAGTGACGGGGCAGCTCATCGGGCCCTTCGGACCCTCTTCGCAGCTGCGATGAGGACCGCAAGGGCCGAAGAGCTGACCCGACTTCAGGTGCCGCAGAAGGTCGCTTCGATTTCTTCGTGGGGTTCGGGCGGCAGGCGGAGGTCTTCGCTGCCCTCGGGCGGGTTGTATGGATGCGCCAGCCCCGCGATCAGCCGGGCGGATGGGCCGAGATCCCCTGACACGGCGGCCTGAATGGCCTCTTCTATGCGGTGGTTGCGCGGGATGATGGCCGGGTTGGCCCGCAGCATGACCTCTTGGGAGGGCGCGCGGGCCTGCCATTTTGCGTGCCATGTGGCGAAGGGCAGGCTCTCGGGGAGGGGATTGTGGCCTTCGCTCAGCGCCCGGAAGGTGTTGGTGAAGTCGGCCTCTTCCTGCGCCATGAGTTCGAGCAGTTCGGTGATGAGCGGCAGGTCATCGGGCGTGGGCGTGGCAAGGCCGAGCTTGGCGCCGAAGCGGGCGAGGTAGGCGGCCTGATAGCTATCGCGGAAGGTGTTGACGCAGGCCGTGGCCTCGGGAATGGCCTCTTCGCCGCCCATGATGGGCAGGAGCGCAGAGGCGAGCTGGGCGAGGTTCCAACCGGCGATATTGGCTTGCTGATCATAGGCATAGCGGCCCATCCGGTCGATCGAGCTATAGACGGTTTGCGGGTGATACCTGTCGATGAAGGCGCAGGGGCCGTAGTCGATTGTCTGGCCCGAGATCGCCATGTTGTCGGTGTTCATCACGCCGTGGATGAAGCCGAGGGACATCCAGTGGGCGACGAGCTGCGCCTGTGCTTGGACGACGGCGGCGAGCAGGCCCATTGGCCCGTCTGCCTCAGGGTAGTGGCGGTGCAGCGCGAAGGCGGCGAGCGCTTCCAGCGCGTCGGCATCGTTGCGGGCGGCGAAATACTGGAAGGTGCCGACGCGGATGTGGCTGGCGGCCACGCGGGTGAGGATGGCGCCGGGCAGCGGGGCCTCGCGGCGCACGGTTTCGCCCGTGGCCACGGCAGCGAGGGCGCGGGTTGTGGGAACGCCGAGGGCGTGCATCGCTTCGCTGACGATATATTCACGCAGCACCGGGCCGAGCCATGCCCGGCCATCGCCGGAGCGGGAGAACGGGGTGCGGCCGGAGCCTTTGAGCTGAAGGTCAAAGGTGCCATTGGGCGTCTCGATGTCGCCCAGAAGCAGCGCGCGGCCATCGCCAAGCTGGGGCGACCAGCCGCCGAACTGGTGCCCGGCGTAGACCTGCGCGATGGGGCTGTGCTGGGCGGGCGGCGCATTGCCGGAGAGCAGGGCCACGCCCTCAGGGGATTTCAGCGCCTCGGGGTCGAGCCCGAGGTCGCGGGCCAGCGCCTCGTTCAGCAGCAGGAGTTCGGGCGCAGCGACGGGCTCGGCCTCCTGCGCATGAAAGAAGCGGGGGCCGAGGGCGGTGTAGCTTTGGGTCAGGGGCAGGTGGAGGGTCATGCCTTGAGGGGTTTGCTGAGGTCCTTTGACATCAGGACGTAGCGCTCGCGCAGTTCGAAGCCAGAGCGGCGATAGAGGCGTTGTGCCTTCTCGTCATCGCGGTCGACCTCCATGTGCATGAAGCGAACCCCGGCGGCGGCCAGTGCGGGCAGCAGCTTGTGGAGGGCCTCGGCGCCGATGCCGCGACCACGGACGGAGGGGCGGATCCAGAATTCGTCGATGAAGCCGTCGATACCGCCCATCTCGATGGCCCAGCCGAAGCAGACGCAGATGTAGCCGACCGGCGCGCGGCGCGGGCCGATCAGGTAGATCGCGCCGAGCGGGTTGCCCTCGAGCAGCGGCAGGACAGCGCTGGCGCGGTGCTCGTCGGAGAGGTCGAGGTCAAATTCCTCATGGAAGCGGGCGACCATGGAGAGCACGCGATCGGCGTCATCAGGGCCGGCGAGGTGGATCTGGGCGCTCATGGCAGGCGGGCCAGACGTTCGGTGAGCAGGGCGAAGAAACCGGGCGCGTCGATGGTGCCCATGAAGGTGGCGTTGGGTGCGCGATCGGTGACGCCCCACCAATCGGCCACGGTCATGCCCCGGGTGAGCGGGCTTTGGGTTTCGATCTCGACGTTGATGTGCCGCCCGGTGAAGAGGGTTGGGTTGAGCAGGTAGGCGATGGTGGTTGGGTCATGCAGGGGGCCGCCCTCGGAGCCGTATTTGGCCACGTCGAAGCGCTCGAAGAAGCCGACCCAGCCTGCCACGGCCTCGCCAGCGGCATTGCCGAGCGCCGCAAAGGCGGCGTGGCGGGGGCGGGTGACGAGGGCTTTGTGGGTGACGTCGAGTGACATGACGGTGATTGGCACGCCGGATTTGAACGTGATTTCAGCGGCTTCGGGATCGACGTAGATATTGAACTCGGCGGCGGGCGTGATGTTGCCGACCTCGAAGTAGGCCCCGCCCATCAGCACGATCTCGGCGATCTTTGGCGCGATGTCGGGTGCGCGCTGGAGGGCGGTGGCAATGTTGGTGAGCGGGCCGAGCGGGCAGAGGGTGACGGTGCCCGGTGCTTCTGCCCGGAGCGTTTCGATGATGAAATCGACCGCGTGGGCGCTTTGCAGGGGCAGCTGCGGCGCGGGCAGATCGGCCCCGTCGAGGCCGGTTTTGCCGTGGACGTGCTCGGCGGTGGTGAGGCTGTGGGCCAGTGGCTTTTCGCAGCCTGCGAAGACAGGCACGTCGGTGCGGCCGGAGAGTTCGACCACCTTGCGGGCGTTGAGCGAGGTCAGCGCGAGCGGCACGTTGCCGGCGACGGCGGTGACGCCGAGAACCTCCAGCTCGGGAGAGGCGAGGGCCAGCAGGATGGCCACGGCGTCATCCTGTCCGGGGTCGGTATCTATGATGATCTTGCGGGGGGACATGGGTGCTCCTTTGGCGCGGAGAGTGGCGGTGAGGTGGCGGGATGTCCAGTGGGGGTGCGCGGGCTCGGCGGGTGCGCGCGGCGGCGAGGTTTGGGTGGGTGCAAGAAAATCGGGGCGGGCGCGCGTTAACCTTGATTTGGGGTTAATGCGGGGCGATGGGCGCGGTAAAGGCTGCGGGAGACACAGGCAGGGGACGGGCATGCGGGCAGTGATGCGGGTGGTGGTGGTTTTGGGGCTTTTGGCCCTCGGGGCGAGCTTTGCCGGGCGCTGGTGGGCTTGGGGCGACAGTTTGGCGGTCGCGCGCAGCTGGGTGGGGCTTGGCGGGCTGGTCTGGCTGGTGCTGTGCGGTGCTGCAGGCGCACTGACGTGGCGCTGGGTTGCTGCGCTGTGGCTGGTCGTGCTGGCGGCGCTTGCCCCGGTGGGGTGGGACAAGTGGCGGCCTGAGCCCGGCGGCGCGGCGGCGTTGGTGATCTATCAGAAGAACATGAACTTTCGGATGCCTTCGGTGGCACCGCTGTTGGAAGATATCCAAGCTGTCGGGCCGGATATGGTGACGCTTCAGGAAGTGGATGCGGAGAACCAGGCGGTGATGGCGGCGCTGGCAGAGCGCTACCCCGGCCAGCATTATTGCGCATTCTCGGCGGTTGGGGGGCAGGCGGTGATGGCCCGCTGGCCTGAGCTGGAACGCCGGTGCGGCTATGGCTGGGCGGGGATGCAGGTGGATGCGCCGGGTGGCCCGGTTTGGCTGGTGTCATTGCACTTGCACTGGCCTGCGCCCCATTCACAACACGCGCATCTGGCCAAGGCCCTGCCGGAACTGGCGGCGCTGGAGGAGCCGGTGTTTTTGGGGGGAGACTTCAACATGGTGCCATGGTCAGGGGCGATGGCACGGGTGGAGGAGGCGATTGGCGCGCGGCACATGGGGCGGGCGCGGCTGAGCATTGAGCAGTTTGGCGGCAAGCTATGGCTTCCGATCGACCATGTGCTGGCACCGGAAGGCTGGGCCGGGCGGACGGTGATCCGGCCACAGCTTGGTTCGGATCACTTTGGGGTGGTTATGGAGTTGGTTGCGCCGTGAGCGCGGGGGGCGGGGTGGGCAGATTGCCCACCCTACGGGGGTGCGCCTAATCCGATCAGCCGTCGATGGCCTTGCCCATGATGGCGAGGCTCTTTTGGTAGACGGTGGCGGCGTTCCATTCCTTCAGGACGCGGAAGTTGTGGGTGCCTTCACCGTAGGGCTGGCCGGGCTTCCAGCCCTTGGCGCGCAGGTAGTTGGCGGTTGAGGCCAGAGCATCGGACGGGTTGTTGAGATCAAGACGCCCGTCTCCGTTGCCGTCCACGCCGTATTTGAGCGCATTGCCGGGCAGAAACTGGGTGTGGCCCAGCTCGCCGTGCTTGGCGCCGATGGCATTGGGGGACATGATCCCGCGGTCGATCATTTTGAGCGCGGCGATGGCGTGGGGCAGGAAGAAGGCCGGGCGGCGGCAGTCGTAGGCCAGCGTAACGGTGGCGTTCAGCACGTTGGAATCGCCCATGTAATTGCCGAAAGCTGTTTCCATCCCGTGGATCGCGATGATGATGCCTGCCGGCACGCCGTAGCGGGACTCGAGAGCATTGTAGTAATTGGCATTGCGGGCGCGGCGCTTTTTGCCTTGGGCGATGATGGTGTTGGAGCCGCGCACCTGCATGAATTTTTGCAGGGAGTATTTGAAGCTCTTCTGGTTGCGGTCGGCGGCGATGGTGCGTTTGGCGTAGCTGGTTTGCGCGAGGGCTTGCAGGCCGCGCTGGCCAACGCCGTTTTGCTGGGCCACCTTGGCAAAGTCGGCCTTCCAGGCTTCGAAACCATTCGCGTTTTTGCCGCACCCGATGGCGGATGCGGCGGCTGGCGCAAGGGCAAGGAGGGCAGCGGCAAGGAAGGGTTTGAACATCGGAAAATACCTCGTGAAAATGACGTCTGCGACAGGTTAATCGGTGGGCTGTAAATGGCCAAGTCACAAAGCGGCTATGGCGGAAACTTGCCGGGGCCGCCCGCGTAAGAGCGGCGGCGAGAGAGGCGTGTGGAGATGAGCGTGATCTTGCAGGAGCGGTTGGGCGCGTTGCCACCGGGGTTTGGGCGGCTGCCGGGCGCGGCGCCGCTGGATATGGAGCGGTGGCTCATGGTCGATGAGGCCTATGGGGCGCAGATGGCCGAGCGGGAGCGGCTTTTGGCGGAGCGGCGCGACGAGGTTGTGGCGCTGGAGGCAGGGCGCGAGCCGGTGGCTTTGGAGGCGCTGGAGATGGTGCTGGCGCATATCGCTGGCCGGGACGCGTGGCATGTGGAGGGGCGGAGCGTGCGCTGCCCGGATGGCCGCCGGGTGGAGGTGGATGAGGAAGATCCGCTGGACAGTTTGGGGCGGCTGATTACCGAGGATATCTGCCTGCTTGAGGCGCGGGAAGGCGCGCAGGTGCTGGTGGGGGCCGTGCTGTGCTTTCCGTCCCGCTGGGTGCTGGCGGAGAAGATGGGCCGGGCGATGCTGCGCATTCACGCGCCGGTGGAGGTGTATGGCGAGGAGCTGAACATGCGGGTGGAGCGGATGATGATGGCCCTGAAACCGGGGCGAGGCCTGTGGCGGGCCAATGGGCATTTTCACTCTGACCCGAGCCTGTTTTATCCGCGTGCGGAGGTGGCGGAGACGAAGTGGGAGCCCGAGGCGCGATATTTCCGAAGCGAGCGGCAGGCGCTGATCCGGATGCCGCAGACGGGGGCAACGCTGTTTTCCATCCACACGACGGTGGTGGAGGCCACGGCGCTGAGCGCGGCGCAGCGGGCTTTGGTTGGACGGTAGGGGGTGCGGGGGCCTATCGCTTAAAACATGCCCCCGAGGAGTGCGCCAATGCCGCCCCCGGTTTCGCCATAGGATTCATACTGGTCGCGCTGGACGAAATTGTTAGGTTCATACCCGGAGCCGCCGCCGAAGAGTGAGACTTCACCCCCCATGATCAGCGAGAAGATATCCATATAGCCAAGCGCGGGGTCGGCCCCCGTCATGCTGGCCCCGAAAACCACGAGCAGGGCGATGCCGCCGTAGACGTAGTAGGGCAGCGGGCGTGCAAGGTGGGTGGCGATGATGACCAAGGCCGCGATGGGGTGCACGAGGGCCACGGCAAAGGCGGCGAGCCAGGGCATGAACTTTTGCATGCCGGGCGAGGTGGCGGCGGTTTGCCAGCCGGGGATGCCAGCGCCGAAGAGGAAGCCGACCCATTGCACCTGTTTGACGTGGGCCTGAGATTTGCGCTTGTCGCGCTCGACCCGTTCGCGGGAGGCTTCGCGGAGCTTTTCCAGACCGTCCGGGGCGCTTATGGCGGCGGCACCGCCTCCACCGCCACCAAGGCCGCTCATCCCCATGCCGCCGCCGGTGCCGGCCTGCCCGATGCGCTCGCGGGCGGCGGCGTCGGGGGTGGAGAAAAAGTCATCCACCGCGTTGCCGGTTTTGCCGCCGGTGGGCAGGGGGCCGGAGGGGGCGCTTTCGGGGCGGGCGTCGGCCATGCCCTCGGGGTTATGCGCGCCTTCGGGTTGCAGCTGAAAAACGCCTTCGCGATCTCGCAAGGTCAGCTCGATATGGCCTTGGGGATATTCCTCTGACGGCGGCTTCATGGCCACGGCAATCACCTCGCCGGGCCCGGCACCGAACTGGGCCCCTTCGCCAAGGATGCGGCCAGCCTCGCGGCAGTGGTCGATGAAGGCATAGGCGCGGTCGAGCAGGTAGGGCAGGCGGGCCGGGGCCTCGCGGAAGAGCAGCGGGCGGCCAAGCACCTCTTCGGCGTGATCGAGGCGGAAGCCGATGACCTGTGTGCCCTCGGCCACGCGGCCCGACGAGAAGGGCCGGGGGTGGCAGAACAGCGGCAACGGAAACAGCACATCGGCCATGGCAAGGAAGCGCTCGGGCGAGAAGAGCTGGTCGGACTGGCCCCAGTGGACCGTCAGAGGCTCGGCCTCGATGGCGATGTGGCTGGCGGCGATCTGGGTGAGGGCGAGCAGGGTTTCAAACGTGTCCTGACTGCCCGCCTCGAAGCCCTTGGCCTCGGCCACCACGGCAATGAAGGCACCGTGGGCCGCGACATCCTCGCCCGCGTTCATCCCGGTGAGGCGGGTATACTCGGAGGCCATCGCCTTGGTGAGGCGGCTCTCGGTGAGCCGTTTGCCCGCCTGCGCAAGGGTGAGGCTGAGTCCCTCGGCCTCGAGTTTCGCGCCTTGGCCGGGCTTGTGCATGGTGGTCTGCAGATCAATGCCGGAGGGTGCCATGATTTCTTTGACACTGTTTGCAATGCCCTCGAAATCCACCTCCGGCGGGGCGGGATAGAGAAGCGCGGCATCGGTCCGGCTGGGGAGGGGCATGTTGTGTGCCTCTTTTGGTTCACTGCTTGGCCCGCGTGATGCCGGAGCAATCTGGCGTTAGTTGGGCGAGGTGAGGGCAGAGGCGCGGCTGGGGATGGCGGAGTTACCCATGCATGGCGTGGTGAAAGGCGATGAGCCCCTCGACCCAGTGGGTGAAGCGCGCGGGGCCGGAGGATTTGTCTTTCAGGTGCACGGCGCAGCCCTTGTGGGCGGTGAGCGCAGCTTCCGCGATGGCGAGGCGCTCGGCCATGGGGGTGCCTGCACCCATGATGACTGCATCGAGCGGGTGGGCGGCGATGGCGGCCTTTGCCTCTGCGAGCGTGGTGGCCGGGTGGCAATGGGCGCGGGTCGCGAGGGCGGCGCAGGTTTGGGCGATGACGTCGGGGCGGGAGCCGACGAGCAGGAGGTGGAGCATTGGCGTACCTCGCGTTTTGGATGCCGCGAGGGTGCCATGGCGCGGTCGGGGAGGCCAGTGGAGGAGGCGGTGCGGCCGTTATCGGACGTATCGGGCGAGCGCGATACCGTCGTTGGCCAGCCTGAGCTGCCAGCCGCCTTGCCACAGCTCATAGAGTGCGGTGTGGAGGCGATCTTCTGTTTGGCCGTGCAGGGGGGCACAGATCCACTCGCCAGGCGTGTAGAAATTGCCGGCTGCGGCGTAAAGCGGCTCTGAGAGGAAAAACGATGCCGCTTGGCCGGGAAGGGCTTCGGGCGGCGTGGAGGCCAAGAGGTTGCCTTCGAGCAGGATGGTTATGTCATTGGTCCGGCGCATGGCGGCCTCGCCCTCCTGCGTCCAGCGCTCGATCACGGTCAGTTGGGTGAAATCCACCTCTTCGTTGGGGCCGATCTCTTCAAACAGCGCGGCGATGGCCGGAATGCGGGCGCGGGCCTCGGCTTCGGGCAGGGGTTGGGGCGCTGCGGAGAGGAAGGCCTCCGTCCGGCGGAAGAGCTCGGCCCCGAGGGGCAGCAGGGCAAGGCAGGCGCGGCGGGTTTCCGGGGTGGCTCGGGAATACTCGTGGATCAGGCGGTTGTCCTGCATCAGATCGTCGGGCAGCGGATCGTCTCGGTGGCTACCTTCGGCGGTCAGGGCCGGGTCTTGGTCGAAGAGATCATGCCAGGCCAGTTGCCATTCGCGGTGGCGGGCCTTGACCCAGACGTTCTGCTCGGCGCGATCGGTGGGGAGGGCTTTGGGGCGGGCACCGGGGAGAAGTGCTTTGAGCCAATTGGGCATTGGGGGCCTTGGTCTGTTTAGTCGAGGGCATATGGAAACGGAGAGCGATCTGAGGCGCAAGGGGGAAAGCAAAAGGGGCGCCCCGTGGAGCGCCCCTTTCTTGTTTCATTGTCCCTGCCGCGATCAGCAGCTGTAGTACATTTTGTACTCAACCGGGTGCGGGGTGTGCTCGTAGGCGTAGATCTCTTCCCACTTGAGGTCCATGTAGCCCTCGATCTGGTCCTTGGTGAAGACGTCGCCGGCGGTGAGGAAGTCCATGTCGGCTTCCAGCTCGGTCATGGCTTCACGCAGCGAGGCGCAGACGGTGGGGATGCCGGCGAGTTCTTCGGGCGGCAGGTCGTAGAGGTCTTTGTCCATGGCTTCGCCCGGGTGGATCTTGTTCTTGATCCCGTCGATGCCGGCCATCAGCAGAGCCGAGAAGCACAGGTAGGGGTTGGCTGCCGGGTCGGGGAAGCGGGCCTCGACGCGCTTGGCCTTGGGGTTTTCGGCCCACGGAATACGCACGCAACCCGAGCGGTTGGACGCGGAGTAGGCGCGCAGAACCGGAGCTTCAAAGCCCGGGATCAAGCGTTTGTAGCTGTTGGTCGAGGGGTTGGTGAAGGCGTTGAGCGCCTTGGCGTGCTTCAGGATGCCGCCGATGTAATACAGCGCCTCGTCGGAGAGGTCGGCGTATTTGTCGCCGGCAAAGAGCGGCTTGCCATCCTTGAAGATCGACATGTTGACGTGCATGCCGGTGCCGTTGTCGCCCGCGATGGGCTTGGGCATGAAGGTGGCCGACTTGCCGTAGGCGTTGGCCACGTTGTGGATGACGTATTTGTACTTCTGAAGCTCGTCGGCCTGCTTGGTGAGCGAGTCGAAGATCAGGCCCAGCTCGTGCTGACAGGAGGCCACCTCGTGGTGGTGCTTGTCGACCTTCATGCCCATGCGCTTCATGGTCGAGAGCATCTCGGAGCGCAGATCTTGTGCGTCGTCGATCGGGTTGACCGGGAAGTAGCCGCCCTTGATGCCGGGACGGTGGCCCATGTTGCCCATGTCGAACTCAGCGTCGGTGTTCCAGGCTGCGTCGCCTGCGTCCACCTGGTAGCTCACCTTGTTCATCTCGACGGAGAAGCGCACGTCGTCGAAGAGAAAGAACTCGGCCTCGGGGCCGAAGTAGGAGGTGTCACCGATGCCGGTGGACTTGAGGTAGGCCTCGGCCAGCTGGGCGGTGCCGCGCGGATCGCGGTTGTAGGCCTCGCCGGTGTCGGGCTCGACAACGGAGCAGTGCAGGCAGAGGGTTTTCTCGGCGTAGAACGGGTCCATGTAGGCCGAGGAGCCATCGGGCATCAGCTTCATGTCGGATTTGTCGATCGACTTCCAGCCAGCGATGGAGGAGCCGTCAAACATGAAGCCCTCATCGAGGAAGTCCTCGTCGACCTGATCGGACATGACCGTGACGTGCTGAAGCTTGCCGCGCGGGTCGGTGAAACGGATATCGACGTATTCGACGTCTTCATCCTTGATTGTCTTGAGAACGTCCTTGTTGCTCATGATGACTTCTCTTTCTCCTTGCTGAAAGTTTCTCGGGCGATGCGGCCGGGCGCTTAGAGCGCGTCTTCGCCGTCTTCGCCGGTGCGGATGCGAATGGCCTGCTCAATGGTTGAGACGAAGATCTTGCCATCGCCGATCTTGTCGGTCTTGGCGGCAGTGGTGATCGCCTCGATCGCGCCGTCGAGCTGGTCATCGGCCAGCACGACCTCGATCTTAACCTTGGGCAGAAAATCCACGACGTATTCGGCGCCGCGGTAAAGCTCGGTGTGGCCCTTCTGACGGCCGAAGCCCTTGACCTCGATGACTGAAAGCCCCTGGACGCCGATTTCCTGGAGAGCCTCCTTCACGTCGTCGAGTTTGAAGGGTTTGATGATTGCCTCGATCTTTTTCATGACAGACCGACTCCCTTGATGTCCGTTCCGCTAGGGGTGAGAACACTTATCGCAGGGGGCGGCAACGGGGCCGCCTCACGGGCGGGTGAGCGTCTCGGGGGAATTCTCAGGTGTGATGAAAAAATGTGCAAGTCGATTTGCACATGGGCGGTTTGGAAACTTTTTGGGCGGAGAGCGCATGGAACTTCTGACATCTGCACAAATGCGCGCCATCGAGCAGGCCGCGATCGAGGCCGGGGAGGCCACCGGGCTGGAGCTGATGGAACGCGCCGGGCGGGGCGTGGTGGAGGCGGTGTTTGAGGAATGGCCTGAGCTGGCGGCTGGGAGTTTCCGCGCGGTGGTGCTTTGCGGGCCGGGGAACAATGGGGGCGATGGGTTCGTGGTGGCGCGGCTGCTGCGGGAGTGGGGCTGGGAGGTGGAGGTGTTCTTGTATGGGGACGCCGGGAAGCTGCCGCCGGATGCGCGGGTGAATTATGAGCGGTGGGGGGAGATGGGGGAGGTGCGGGCACTGTCGAATGACTCCATCGGCGGCTATGCCGAGGATCACCCGGGGACGGCGCTTGCGGTTGATGCGCTTTTTGGCACCGGCTTGTCGCGCTCTCTTGAAGGGCTGGCGCGGGTGGAAATGGAATTGAACAGCTGGCAGGCGATGTGGCGGAAGGGCGATAGCCCGCGCGTCGTGGCGGTGGATGTTCCGAGTGGGCTGTGTGCCGACAGCGGGCGTTACCTAGGGATGGCGGGCGATAACCCCTTTGATGTTTGTGCGACGGCGAATCTAACAGTGACGTTCCACGGCGCGAAGCTGGGGCATCTGCTGGCGGAAGGACCAAGGGGCTGCGGCAAGCTGGCTATCAAGGGGATCGGGCTGTGACGGTGCGGGCTGTTGGCAGCGATACCCTGCGCGGCCTCTCGAAGGAGGGAGAACACAAGTTTTCCCACGGCCATGCCCTCATCCTCGCAGGCGGCGCGGGCAAGGGTGGCGCAGCGCGGATGGCGGCGCGGGGGGCGTTGAGGATCGGGGCGGGGTTGGTGACGGTGGCGCCGACGCCGGGGGCGTTGCAGGAGAATGCTGCGCGGCTTGATGCGGTGATGTTGCAGGCGGTGGGAGACGCAGAGACTCTGGCGCGGGTGCTGGAGGATGGGCGGATCAATGCGATGTGCCTTGGGCCGGGGTTGGGGATTGAGCGGGCGCGGGAGATGGTGCCGGTGGGTCTTGGTCGGGGTGGTGGGCAGATTGCCCACCCTACGGTGCTGGATGCGGATGCGTTGACGGCCTTTGCGGATGAACCGGAGGCGTTGTTTGCAATCCTGCACGAGGGCTGTGTGCTCACGCCCCATGGCGGGGAGTTCGCGCGGCTCTTTCCGGACATTGCCGAGAAACTGGCGGCCCCGGCGGTGACCGGCCCGGCCTTTTCGAAGGTGGATGCAGCACGGGAGGCGGCGGCGCGGGCGGGCTGCGTGGTGCTGTTCAAGGGGCCGGATACGGTGATTGCGGGGCCGGATGGGGAATGTTCGGTGAATGCGGCGGTTTATGACCGGGCGGCGCCCTGGCTGGCGACGGCGGGGGCGGGGGATGTGCTGGCGGGGTTCATCACCGGGTTGATGGCGCGGGGATTTGCGCCGATGCAGGCTGCGGAAGCGGCGGCATGGCTGCATGTGGAGTGTGCACGTGCGTTTGGGCCGGGGCTGATTGCGGAGGATTTGCCGGAGATGTTGCCGCGCGTCTTGGCGCGGCTGGAGGCCGGGGAAGGTGCGCCATGAATGCGCACCCTACGGGGTGGAGCGGCGGTCAGGCGGCTTGGGCGGCCTCGTCCGGCTCGAAGGCGCATTCGAGCATGCCGATGTAGAGGATTTCGGGCGCGTCGAAGAGCAGCGTTACCATCTCCATCCCCTTGAGCCGGGGCGTGCGGGTTATATAGCCATTGTCGACCAGCGCGGCGGCAGGGGCGAGGGCGGCGGAACTGCCGTAAAGCAGCTTGGCGCGCCAGTCGCGCAGCAGCAGCTTTTGCGCCGGGGTGACGTGGACGAGATCAGACGGCTTTCCGTTGCCGAGGGCATGCGGGGCCAGCGCGATCGGGATGACATCGCAGGTGAAGCGCGACAGGCCTGCGAGCCGGACCATGCCGGAGCTGCGCGACACGATCCTGTCACCGGGCTCCAACTCGCCAAGACGGCGCTCGCCACGGGCGGTGAGAATCCGGGCGGACGCGGATATGCCCGCTGGCCCGAGATCGGGAGTGAACACCTGCGCTGCCCGGCGCAGGCCTCCCATGTTCATATCAGACATGGGGTGCTCTTTTGAAACTGCCTCGTTTTTCTTTCACGCTAGCGTAAAGAAACTGTTGATGGCCACTATTTTCCGAGGGGTGATCTGCATTTTCGGGCTTTCGTGCCGCGAGAGGCACTGTTAGATACCGCTCCCACGGAAAGCGGGTGTGGCGAAATTGGTAGACGCACCAGATTTAGGTTCTGGCGCCGCAAGGCGTGGGGGTTCAAGTCCCTCCACCCGCACCGCAATTCTTCCATGGCAGGTCTTTAGCACGGCCCGGGGCGCTGATAGCCTTGGGGCATGGGGATGACTGTTTTGACATTGACGCGCGGCCTTGCCGCATTGGCGCTTGTGGTGCTGCTGGCGGGCGGGGCGCGGGCGGAGGGATCAATTTACGAAGAGCTGGGCGCGGCCTATGGGCAGATTGCGCAGGATGCCCCGGCCGCCGCCGTGCGGTTGGGTGAGCTGGTGGCGCGGTATGATGCCGAAGGGGTGCAAGACCCGTTTCTTCTTTCGGACATCTACCTTGCATTGGTGTTGGCCCATCACGCGGCCGGACAGGCGAGCGCGGCCTTGGCGCGGCTTGATGAGGCGGGTGCACGGCAGCCGATGCTGACGAAGCGTATTCCGGAGATGGCTTTTTTGCGCGGGGAGATCCTTTCGGGGTTTGGGCTCTTTTTGCAGGCGGGCGTGGCCTATGAGCAGGCGGCGGATTTCATGGAAATGTCGGGCTGGTCGGCGCGGTTTGACGATGCGGCGCGGGCGCGGATGCGGCTGTTTGAGGTGCATGCGAAGGCGCGGGCCTCTTGGGTGGCGGATGGCGGCAAGCGGGTGACGGAGGCGGAGGCGCTGCTTGGCCCGCTCGCGCCGATGATCGCCCAGCCGGGGGGCGCGGTGCTGCGGGTGCTGCCGCTTCGGATGCGGGAATACCGGGGTGATCTTCTCACGGCGCGGGAAGGCTATATGGCGCAGGCGGCGGGCAGTGACAGCCGCGCCGGGCTGCTTGCTTTGGCGGCGCTGGCAGACTGGCGATTGGGGCGGAGAGAGTTTGCCCGCAAGGAGGCGGAGGCGGCGCTGGCGGATGGCGGGCTTGGGCCGAAGCGGCGCGCGCTGATGGAGGCGCTGGTGCTGCTGACGGAGGAGGGCGTGCCGGAGTTGGAGGCGCTGGCCCCGTTGATCGAGACGTTCCGCCCGGCGCCGGGGGCGGAGTACCAGCATGCCGATATGGTCGATCTGCTGGAGTTGATGGCGATGCTTGTGGAGGTTGTGGCGCAGGTGCCGGAAGGCGCGCGGCCCGCTGTGGCTGCGCTTCAGGTGCCGGAGGCTTTGCTGGATTTCGAGACCATGGCGCAGGATGGCTATGGGCGGCGGTTGATCTCCGGGGTGCGGCTGGATCTGGCGCGGATGTTGGAGGCTGAGGGGCAGTTTGATGCGGCGCGGGCGCATTATCAGGCGGTGCGATTGCGGGCGGATGTGACGCTGAGCGAGCTGGCCGCCGCGCTTGGCGGACTGTCGCGTGTTGGGCTGGATGCGCCGCATGACCGGCCTGATGCCGTTTCTGGGCTGGCCTATAGTGCGGCGCAGGTGGCGCGGGGGCAGGTTGAGGCCGTGCCGTCGCGGCTGGGCGCGGAGGCGCGGCGACAGCTTGAGGCCTATGCAACGCTCTTTGAGGGGGGTGTTGATGCCCTCTATGACCAGATGGAGGCACGCCCGCCGATTGGGCCGATGGGCGCGCCGCATGTGGAGGGGTTTGATCAGAAAGGCCCCTATGTTTTTCCGTGGCGCGAGACCGATGGCTATGTACCGCTGGATGCAAGCGATTACTGGGTGGACAGGCTGGATGAGGCCTTTGGAATGATGCAATCGGCCCGCCAGAGCGCGGCGGGCCGGGCGATTGAGGCGATGACGGCGCGGCTGGCCGCAGGGGGCGGCGAGGTTGGGCGGTTGGTGCGAGACAGGGATGCGGTGCTGGCGCGGCGCGAGGCGCTGGTTGCGCGGGGGCCGGTGGGGCAGGCCGAGGTGGCGACTGTGGATGCGGAGCTGGACCGGATCGAGGCCGCGCTGGCCGAGGCGGCGCCGGAATGGAAGAGCAGCGCTGCGCCGGAGCCCTTGGGGCTGGAGGAGGCGCGGGATCTGCTTGGTGAGAACGAGGCGCTGCTGGTGCAATTGCAGACGGCGCGGGGCTTTCATGTGTTTATCGTGACGCCAGAGACGGTTGTCTGGCAGCGCCGGGCGGTGACGGAGGAGGAGGTGAGCGGGGGCGTGCGCGAGTTGCGGCGGGCGCTGGACCCATCTGGCCCGCAGCGCTCTGCGGTTGCCCTGAAGGCTGCGGAAGCCCCACCGACCGCCTTTAATCCGGCCACGGCGCATGACCTGCACCGGGCTGCGCTGGGGGCAGCGGTGGGTTTTGTGCCGGAGGGAGCGGTGATACTCGCGGTGCCTGATGGTGCGTTTCAGGCGCTGCCTTTGGGTGTGCTGGTAGCCGAACCTGCGGACGACGGGGCCGCTTGGGGCGAGATCGACTGGGCGATCCGGCATCATGCCTTTGCCACGCTACCCTTGCCCGCGTCTCTCAGGGCATTGCGGAGAGAGGCTGGCGCGAGCGCGGGGGCGCTGCCGTTTCTGGGGATCGCAGACCCGGCCTTTGGCGCGGATATCGCCGGGCTTCAGCTGGCGCGATTGCCGGAATCGGTGGGCGAGGTTGAGGCGCTCAACCAAGCCGTTGCAGGTGGCGCGGGGGAAGTTGTCACCGGCGAAGCGGCGCGAGAGGCCGAGATGGGCGGTGCGATCCGCCTTGGTGCGGCGCGGGTGCTGGCCTTTGCCACCCACGGGCTGCTGGGCGGGGAGGCGGCGGGGCTTTCGGAGCCGGCGCTGGCATTGGCGGCTCCGGGGGCCGGGTTTGACGGGCTTTTGAGCGCCAGTGAGATCGCGGTTCTGGACCTCGACGCGGATTGGGTGCTGCTCTCGGCCTGCAACACCGCCTTGGGGCCGGGCGGCGAGGGGGCAGAGGGGCTTTCGGGGCTGGCGCGGGCTTTTCTTTATGCTGGAGCGCGGCGATTGCTGGTCAGCCACTGGGCGGTGGATTCACTGGCGACGGTGGAGCTGACCACGGGCATGTTTGAAGCGATGGCGGAAGCCGAGCCGGGGCCTGCGGCGGGTGCGCGGGCTCTGCGGCGGGTGATGCTGGAGATGATCGACAGCCCGGCGCGTGCGCGATACGCGCATCCCGCGGCTTGGGGCCCGTTTGTGACCGTGGGCGGATAGCGGGTGGCGGGAGGGGCCTCTGGCGAGGCCGCTCCCTTGAGTTTGAGCGCTTAAACGCGCTCGGGGTCGAGCGTGGTGGCCCAGAGCTCGGTGTTCGCCCGGTCCATCAGGCGGACGGTGAGCTGCTCGGTCGCGCCGTCGATCTCGACCAGACCAAAGAATTGAAGCCCGGCGGAGGGGGGCAGGTTGACCTGCCCGGCCTCGGGCGCCTTCACGTAGCGGACCTCGGGGCCGAAGGTCATGTCGAGATCGTTGGGGCCGAAGGTGCCGGCATGGACCGGGCCGGAGACGAACTCCCAGAAGGGTGCGAAATCCTGGAACTGGGCGCGGTCGGGGCTGTAGTGGTGGGCGGCGGTGTAATGCACGTCGGCGGTGAGCCAGACGGTGTTTTTGACCTCCGCCGCCTTGATGAACCGCAGAAGATTGGCGATCTCCAGCTCACGGCCCTTGGCGGGGCCGTTATCTCCATTGGCGACCGCCTCGGCGCCGCCGCCGACAACGAGGCCGATGGGCATGTCGGAGGCGATGACCTTCCATGTGGCGCGGCTGTTGGTCAGCTCACGCTTGAGCCATGCCATTTGCTCGGCCCCGAGGATGCGGCTTTCATCCGTCAGCTCATCCTGCATGTTGTCGGTGTTCGGGCCGCGATAGCTGCGCAGGTCGAGGAAGAAGATGTCGAGCATCGGACCGTAGCTGATTTTGCGATAAACGCGGCCCGGCTCGGCGGGGGTGTAGCGGATCGGCGCCATCTCGTGGAAGGCCTGGGCCGCGCGGGCGGCGAGGACGTGGATGTTCTTTTCCGAGTAGCGCTCGTCTTCCATGATCGAGCGGGAGGAGGACCAGTTGTTGATGACCTCGTGGTCATCCCACTGGAAGAAGGTGGGCACTTCGGCGTTCATCGCCAGCACGTGTTCGTCCATCATGTTGTAGAGCCACTGGCCGCGATACTCATCGAGGGTTTCGGCGACCTTGCGCTTGGCGTCGGTGTTGACCGTGTTGCGCCAGATCACGGCGCCGCTCTCATCGGTGACTTCATCTTCCAGCGGGCCGTCAGCGTAGATGGTGTCGCCCGAGTGCAGGAAGAAATCGGGCTGGTAGGAGGCCATGGTGCTGTAGCAGGCCATGCCGTCTTCGTTGATACCCCAGCCCTGACCGGCCGTGTCGCCCGACCATGCGAATTTGACCGAGCGGCGCGAGGCGGGCGCGGTGCGGAAGCGGCCCACCAGCGGCTCGGAGGTGGCGTTGACGTCGGAAAGGTCCATCGCGGTGAAGCGGTAGAAGATGTCTTGATCGGAGGGCAGGCCCTCGACCAGCCGCTTGATCGCCATGTCGGAGCCGGGCAGGGCGTTCATCGGGGCGAGTTGACGGGCGTTGGAGAAGCTTTCGGTGGTGGCGACTTCCATCATCACCTTGGCGGGGCGGTCGGTGCGGGTCCAGATCATGCCGGACGACGCATCGACATCGCCCGACTGGACGCCGTGGGTGAAGATCGGGCGGCTCTGGGCGCGGGAGATCGCGGGCATGGCGAGGGTGGTAGCGAGGGCGGAGCCCCCGATCAGGAGGTTGCGGCGGGAAAGGGAGTGAAGCTTGGGCATATCTGTCCTCTGGCGTGTGCTGCGATGCTGGTGACTGCGCTCTGCGCGGTGCCGGGACGCTCCACCCGGGCGATGACGGGAGGGTGACCGGGAGCCTACAGTTTTTTGAAAGCCCGCCTTGTGAGCGAAACGCCGCCGGAGGCGCTTGGGCCCGGCCCGTGGCTGCTGCGGGAATGTGGTTGCATCGGCGCAATGCTGCACATACAAGGCGCCTGATTTATCACCCCCTCGGGCACCGAGGGGGTTGCGGTGCTTATACGAAGAAGGATGCAGGAATGCAGGTCACCGAGACCCTGAACGAAGGGCTGAAACGCGGCTACGAAATCACCATTCCGGCCAGTGAGCTGGATGCGAAGGTGACCGGCAAGCTCGAAGAAGCCCGCCCCGACGTCGAGATGAAAGGCTTCCGCAAGGGCAAGGTGCCGATGGCCCTCCTGAAGAAGCAGTTTGGCCCGCGCCTTTTGGGCGAAGCCATGCAGGAAACCATCGACGGCGCGATGGAAAAGCACTTTGAAGAGAGCGGCGACCGCCCGGCGCTTCAGCCTGAAGTGAAAATGACCAATGAAGACTGGAAAGAGGGCGACGATGTTGTCGTTTCCATGTCTTATGAAGCGCTGCCCGAGATCCCCGATGTGGACCTCAAGGGCGTGAAGCTGGAGAAGCTCGTGGTCAAGGCCGATGAGGCCGCCGTGACCGAGGCGCTGGAAGGGCTGGCCGAGCAGGCCAAGTCGTTTGAGACCAAGAAGGGCGCGGCCAAGGACGGCGATCAGGTGCTGATGGACTTCCTCGGCAAGGTTGACGGCGAGGCCTTTGAGGGTGGCGCGGCAGAAGACTTTCCGCTGACGCTCGGCTCGGGCCAGTTCATCCCCGGCTTTGAAGAGCAGTTGGTGGGTGTAAAGGCTGGCGACGAGAAGAACGTGGAAGTGTCCTTCCCAGAGGAGTACCAGGCCGAGCATCTGGCCGGTAAGGCCGCCGTGTTTGAGTGCAAGATCAAGGAAGTGAAGAAGCCTGCCAAGGCCAAGCTTGACGACGATCTGGCCAAGCAGTTCGGCGCTGAGGATATGGAAGCCCTGAAGGGCCAGATCAGCGAGCGGCTGGAAGCGGAATACGCCGGGGCCTCGCGCGCGGTGATGAAGCGCACGCTGCTGGACGAACTGGACAAGCTGGTGGACTTCGAGCTGCCGCCGACCCTGCTGGAGGCCGAGGCCGGGCAGATTGCGCATCAGCTGTGGCACGAGGAAAACCCCGAGGTTGAGGGCCACGATCACCCCGAGATCGAGACCACCGAAGAGCACAAGACCCTCGCCGCCCGCCGGGTGCGCCTTGGCCTGCTGCTCGCCGAGATGGGCCGCAAGAACGAGATCGAAGTGTCTGACGCCGAGATGACTCAGGCGATCATGGCGCAGGCGCGTCAGTATCCCGGTCAGGAGCGCGAGTTCTTCGAGTTCGTGAAGAACAACGCGCAGGTACAGCAGCAGATGCGTGCGCCGATCTTCGAAGACAAGGTTGTGGATTACATCTTTGAGCTGGCTGAGGTTTCCGAGAAGGAAGTTTCGAAGGACGAGCTGAAGGATGCGGTGGACAAGCTCGAAGACGAGTGAGCTTTGCCGGATTGATCTAGCGAAGGGCCGCCCGTTTGGGTGGCCCTTTTGCGTTGGAGGGAGCTGGATGGATTTTTTTGAGGCGTTGACGGGGTTTGCGGAGCGCGGGCCGGAGGAGGTGCGCGAAAAGCTGGTGGTGGAGGATGGCCACCTGCGCTCGGTGGTGAACGGGCGGGTGATGCGACCCGGGGTGTTGGAACTGGTGACCTCGGCCGATTTGGGGCCGGTGCCGGAGCGCGGGCGTAGCCGGTTTGCCCAAGTGGTCGGGGATGCGCAGGCGCTGCATCTGGCCCATCCGGGTGCGCTGTTTCAGGTGGCCTCGCAGTTCAACCTGTTGGAGATGGTGGGGCCAGATGTGAGCCCGGCGGATGGGATCACCCGCTATCAGTGGGACCGCACGCAGGGGCCGGCCTGTGCGATGGCCTGTGCCGCCGGGACGATCTGGCGGAACTACTTTGTGGAGCATAGTGGGCATGTCGGCCAATGCGAGCGGCAGATTGACTGCTTGGAACCGCTGGGGCGGGCGCTTGGCAATGAGGATGGGGCGCTTTGGGAGATGCGCAACGGCTACGCGCTGCCACGCCCGGGCGGGCTGGAGGCCGTGGAAGAGCGGCTGCGGGGGCAGTTTAATGCATTTCGCGGGCGGCTGCAGGTTGGCTTGCAGCGCGATACGGAGGTGACGCTGGAGCGCGGCGGGCATGATGTGCACCAGGTCTATTGCTCGGCTCTGCCGGTGGCCTATGGCGGGGCGGGCGCGTGGCAGCTGTTTGCGCGGCTGGTGCTGGAAGAGGCCTATGAGATCACGCTGGGGCTGGCGGCGCGGCTGGAGGTGCCGGTGTTCTTGACGCTGCTTGGCGGCGGGGCCTTTGGCAATGAAACATGGTGGATCACCGAAGCGATGCGGCGGGCGTTTGGGCTTTATCGCAATGCGGGGCTGGATGTGACCGTGGTCAGCTATGGCGCGCCGAACCGCGAGGTTACGGCGCTGCTGGAAGAGTTCGGCTGAGGTTGAAGCACTGGCGCGAGGGGCGCGGGAGCGCTAAACCGAAGTATCCGGCCCGATTGGGGCGCGGAGGGCGGGGAGTGGGCCGATTACACGCGACTATTCGCAGTTTCTGACGCCGCCAACAGGGGCGGGCAAGACGCCGGGCTCGGCGCTACAGGGCCTCGGGTGGCGCAACTTCTTTGCCCAGCAGACCGATGCCGATGAGATGGCGGAGACGCCGCCGGTGCGGGTGACGCAGGTGCATCGCAATGGGCTGCATGTGGTGGGAGATGGCATCGACGAGCTGCTGCCGCCGGGGCCGGACGCGACGGTGGGCGACTGGCTGATGCTGAACCGCGAGGCCCCGGCGCAGAGCCGGGTGTTGGAGCGGACCAGCCTGATCAAGCGGCGGGCGGCGGGGCTGGAGCGGCAGGTACAGATGATTGCGGCCAATCTCGACACGGCCTTTATCGTCACCTCCTGCAATCAGGATTTCAACATCGCGCGGCTGGAACGCTACATCGCGCTAGCGATGGAGGCGGAGGTGGACCCGGTGATCGTGCTGACCAAGCCCGATATTGCGGATGATCCGGAGCGCTTTGCCGAGGAGGCGCGGAGGATTTCTGACCGGGTGCCGGTGGTGGTGGTGAACGCCAAGGGCGAGGCTGTGGCGGAGGCGCTGGCGGCGTGGTGCAGGCCGGGGCAGACGGTGGCCTTCATGGGCTCGTCGGGGGTGGGGAAATCGACCCTGACCAACGCGCTTTCACAGGGCGCGGCGGTGGAGACCCAGGCGATTCGCGAGGATGACGCCAAGGGGCGGCACACGACCACGCGGCGGCAGCTGCATTTCGTGCCCGGCGGTTGCGCAGTGCTCGACACGCCGGGGATGCGCGAGTTGCAGATGACGGATGCGGAGACGGGGATTGGCGACCTGTTCTCAGACCTGCGCGACCTGGGCGAGGCCTGCAAGTTTCGCGATTGCGCCCATGAGACGGAGCCGGGCTGCGCGGTGCTGGCGGCGCTTGAGCGCGGCGAGATTGACGCGGCGCGGATCAAACGGTGGAAGAAGCTGGTGGCGGAAGAGCGGTTTAACTCCGAGAGCCTTTCGGAGCGGCGGATGCGCGACAAGAGCTTTGGCAAGATGGTGCGCAAAGTGGTGAAGAACAGCCGCAAGAAGTAGCGCCCCGCCGAGACGGGGCGCTGCTGGCTTAGAGGGTGATGCGGAAGGCGGCGAAACCGTCTGCGCCTTCTCCGGCGGGCTCTATCTGCACGCCTTTCACCGAGGCCGCGTAATCCGCCGCCTTGGGGCCGGTCTCGAAGAGCACGGTGGTGTTTTCGAGCGGTGCGAAGGTCCAATTGGCATCGGCGGCGGGGGCGATCTCTCCCTTGTCGACGATGTAGCGGACGATCACGTCGCGGTTGGTGTCGGGGCCTTCGAAGATGATGGTGGAGCCATCGGCACCGGGGAAGCTGCCGCCGCCGGAGGCGCGGTAGTTGTTGGTGGCGACGACGAATTTTTGTGCCGGATCAATGGGCTGGCCGTTGAACTGGAGGTTCTTGATGCGGTTGGCATCGGGGTTTTCCAGCTCGCCCTTGGGGCCGTATTTCGACGGCTCGGAGAGGTCGATCTGGTAGGTGACGCCATCCATGATGTCGAAGTTGTAGCTCGGGAAATCGGGGTTGAGCAGGGTGGCGTCCTGCGCGCCGGGTTCGATCTGGTTGAACATGCCTGCGGAGCGTTCGAGCCAGTCTTTCACCGTTGCACCGTCGATCAGCACGGCGCGGACGGTGTTGGGGTAGAGGTAGAGGTCGGCCACGTTCTTGATGGCGACGGCGCCGGGGGCGACATCGGTGTAATACTCCGGCCCGCCCCGGCCACCGGCCTTGAAAGGGGCGGCGGCGGAGAGGATGGGCAGGCCCTCCCATTCGGTGCCCTGCATCATCTGCTCGATGTACCAGGTTTGGGCATTGCTCACGATCTGGACCGAGGGGTCATCGGCCACCAGCGCGAAGTAGCTGTGGAGCGGCACGGCGGTGGTGCCGACGGCGCGGCGGACATATGCGAGCGTGGCTTCGTGGTCGGCTTTGACGGCTTCGAGCACGGCAGGGTCATCCTCAACCAGCGGTGTGATTGAGCGGTCTTCCTCGCGCTTGGAGATGGGCCGGGCCTCGGAGCTGTGGCCGGTGACGCGCCAGCCGGAGCCGTCGCGCTCCAGCATCAGGTCGATCAGGCCGAGGTGGCTGCCCCAGAAGCCGGCCATGGCGGCGGGTTTGCCGTGGATGGTGCCGGCCTCGGCGTCGACGGCGGCAAAATCGGCGTAGGTGGAGGAGGGGAAGACGAGGTGGCTGTGGCCGGTGAGGATAGCGTCGATGCCCTCGACGGCGGCCAGCGGCACGGAGGCGTTTTCCATCATGTCGGCCTCATCCGCCGAGCCGATGCCGGAGTGGGAGAGGGCGATGACGATATCTGCGCCCTTTTCCTTCATCTCGGGGACGAGGGCGCGGGCGGTGGCGACGATATCCTTGGCTTCGACGTTGCCTTCGAGGTGCTTGCGATCCCAGTTCATGACCTGGGGCGGGACGAAGCCGATGATGCCAATCTTGATCGGGTGGGCCTCGCCTGCGCCATCGGTGAGCTCGCGCTCGAGGATGACGTAGGGCTCCAGCAGAGTTTCGGAGCTGCCGGGCTTGGTGATGTTGGCGCAGACGACCGGAAAGCCGGAGCCTGCGAGGGCCTTGGTGAGAAACTCAAGCCCGTAGTTGAACTCGTGGTTGCCGAGGGTGGAGGCCTCGATGCCGACGGTGTTCATGGCGGTGATGACGGGGTGGCTATCACCCTCCTTCATACCGCGCTCGTAGGCGATGTAATCGCCCATCGGGTTGCCTTGCAGGAAGTCGCCATTGTCGAGCAGGAGGGAGTTGGTGGCCTCGGCGCGGATCTCGTTGACGATGGAGGCGGTGCGCGACAGGCCAACGGTATCGACCTCGCGGTCGGCGTAATAGTCGTAGGGGTAGACGTGCACGTGCAGGTCGGTGGTTTCCATCAGGCGGAGGTGGGCCTGACCGGCAGCAGCACGGAGCGAGAAGGGGTGGAGGGCAATGAGGCCCCCGGCGGCGGTTGAGGCGAGGAAGCTACGGCGCGAGAGATTGAGGGGCATGGGGGCGTCTCCTTGTTGAGCGTTGCCGCCGGTTTGGCGCGGCGTTGTAACGGGGGTGTGTCAGCTGCGCAGGCCTGTTTCGTAGAGCAGGCCGAGGCGCTTGGCCTCGTAGTAGTATCCGCGGGCATACCAGCCGATCGCCTCGTCGATATCGCCTCCGGACACGATCCATGCGCCTTTCAGATACTTCCCGGCGTATTTGAGATTGGTCTCGGCATCGAGCAGGTCGGAGGGGGCGCTCCGAAAGCCCATGGTACGGGCGGTCTGGGGCAGAACCTGCATGAGGCCATAGTAGGGGCCGTTGCGGGCGCGGGGATTGTGGGTGCTTTCGCGGATGCAGACTCGGTGGATCAGCTCGCGGGGGATGTCGTGGATCTCGGCGTATTTGTTGATCAGCGCGCGCAGCTCGGGGGTTTCTTGCGGGTAGAGCGGCGGGTTGAAACTGTCACGCGAGGTGTCTGGCTCTTGGTCCGAACTGCCACAAGCGGCGAGCGGGAGGGCGGCGATTAGGGCGAGGGCTGTGCGGCGAGTCGTCATGGTGCAAGGTTGGCACCGGGGCGGCGGCTTGGCGAGGGGTGCTGATGTGACAGGGGGGAAATTTGCCGAGGTGGGAGCGCGGTTGCCCAACTAATGCCCCAATTCAAATGCTGGGATGGCCCAAAGAACGACTCGTAGGGGCAGAGCATGGGCATGGCGCAACACGGCACGGTTGAAGCATTTTTCGAGGCGGCACCGGCGGATAGTGGCGCCTGCCTTTCGGAATGGCTGGCTGCCCAATCCCAGGAAGTCTGGGCCCATGTGATCCGAGGACTGGAGCGCCAAGGCGGAACGCCGGAGGCGCGGGCGCTGGAGTGGATGGTGGGCCGCAGGGAACTCGACCGCTCCAATGCGGTGCGGCTGTTCTGGAGCCTGTTCAACGCAGAGGTCTGGATGGGCACGCGCGAGGATGAGCGGCTGGCAGCGGTAATGGCACGGCTGGTGGAGCGCTTTGAGGCGGGGTTTTACACGGTTCAGGCGCTGGAAGTGACGCGGGCGGAGGCCTTTTGTTTTCGACACAGGCTGCGCCGGGTGGTGCGGCGGGCGCGGTTTGAGGGGTGGGATGAGGGCGGTGCGCTGTTTGTCATCCCCAATGCCTTCGTGCGGCCGATGCCGGGCTTGCCGGTGGGCGAAGCGCCGGGACTACATCCCTCGCGCAGCCTCGCGGGTGAGGCGCGCCGGGCGGCGGAAGGGCTGGGCGCCGGGTTGATGGTGGCCGGGCGCGGCGTGATGGCGGCGCGGCGACGGGAGGCCTTGCGGGGCTGGTGCAAGCTGAGGGTGCTACAGGGCGCTGCGCTGGCGGGGTTGGTTGTTGCGGGGGCCGGAAGCTGGGCGTTTTTGAACCATGACATGCGGATGATGCTGGCGATGGTCGGTTATTGACCGCGGTCAATTATTTCCGAGGCAGTGACACCCCCTAGAAACGAAAAAGGCCGCCCCGGATGGAGCGGCCTTTTCTGTTCTCTAGCCTGTGGGTCTCAGGCGTTTTCTTCGTCGTCCCCGGCGGTGTCTTCAACCGCTTCGGCAGCGGGGGAAGGCTCGTCGCCAAAGTCTTCGTTGGCGGCTTGGCCGATGTCGTCGAAGAGTTCGGAGATTTCGAACTCGGCAGCGGCTTCTTCCTCGGCGGCGAGATCCTGAATGGATTTGCCGGAGGCCTGAAGCTCGGCCTCTTCGTTGGAACGGGCCACGTTGAGCGAGATGGTGGCTTCGACCTCAGGGTGCAGCTGAATGTGCACGTCGTGCAGGCCCAGCTCCTTGATCGGTGCAGCGAGCGCGATCTGGCGCTTGTCGACCGAGAAGCCCTCGGCGGTTGCAGCATCGGCGGCGTCACGGGGGGTGACGGAGCCGTAGAGCGAACCGGCGTCGGAGGCCTGACGAATCACGATGAAGGTCTGGCCGTCGAGCTTGGCGGCGAGGCTGTCGGCCTCTTTCTTGGTTTCGAGGTTGCGGGCCTCAAGCTGTGCCTTCTCGGTTTCGAAACGAGCAATGTTGTCGTCGTTGGCACGCAGCGCTTTGCCCTGCGGGAGCAGGTAGTTGCGGGCGTAGCCTTCTTTGACGTTCACCACTTCGCCCATTTGGCCGAGCTTGGCGACGCGTTCGAGCAGGATGATTTCCATGGATATCTCTCCTTACTTAACGGCGTAGGGCAGCAGGGCGAGGAAGCGGGCGCGCTTGATGGCGCGAGCGAGTTCACGCTGCTTCTTGGCCGAGACTGCGGTGATGCGGGAGGGCACGATCTTGCCACGCTCAGAAATGTAGCGCTGGAGCAGACGGGTGTCCTTGTAGTCGATGGCGGGCGCGTTCTCACCGGAGAACGGGCAGACCTTGCGACGGCGGAAAAACGGTTTGGTAGCCATAGCTTACTGTCCTTTTCTCAGGTTTCGATCAACGGCGCTCGCGGCGCGGTTCGCGCTCGTCGCGCTTTTGCATCTGCACGGAGGGGCCTTCGGCGTGCTCGTCGACCTTGATGGTCAGAACGCGCATCACATCGTCATGCAGGCGCATCAGGCGCTCCATTTCCTGCACGGCGGGCGCGGGGGCCTCGGTGCGCAGGAAGGCGTAGTGCCCCTTGCGGTTCTTGTTGATCTTGTAGGCCATGGTCTTCACGCCCCAGTACTCGTGTTCGACGACCTTGCCGCCATTGTCACCGAGAACGGAGGAGAAATGTTCGATCAGGCCCTCGGCCTGGGCGCCGGACAGATCCTGGCGCGAAATGAAAACATGCTCGTAGAGCGGCATGCGGCAGTTCCTTTTGTTTCGAGCGGGCTTCAAAGCCTGGGCGAGGTCTCTTCGCGGCCCCGGCACGAGTGGCTCCGCTGTGAATAAGTTTGCGAAGAGATGCGGCCTTATACGCGAGGCGGCGCGTGATGCAACCCCGGCTGGGCGCAGGGGGCTGTTGCTCAAAGGACTCGCGTGGAAACGAAGCCGGGGGCGCGCGTTCATTTTGCCTTAAATCCGGCAGGTTAGGCGGCAAGATGGGCGCGAGAGCAGAGCTGACGACACAATAAGCGAGAGGATAATCTGGCGATGGCGTCTATTGAAATGCACAAGAACGATGTTCGGGCTGCCTTGCAGTCTGCGGTGACCGGATTGCGCACCACCGAGCGCGCGGGCGGCTATGTGCTGTCGGAAGACGGTGAGATTGTGGCTTCGCGGGTGATGGGGCGGCTGATCGGTGTCAGCTTCATTCTGGCAGGGCTGGGCTTGCTGGCTTTGCCGGTGGTTGCAGGGGCGATTGGCAAGGCGATTGTGGGTGTGGCTCTGGTTGCGGGCGGCGGCTTTTTGGCCACCCGTTCGGGCAAGACACCGAGGGGCGAGCTTGAGGTGGACCTTGAGAAGGGCCTGCTGCGCAAGCGTGAGCTGACCACGGATGGCGGCACCCGGCTTGTGGCGCAGTGGAGCTTTGACGAGATCTCGGGGCTCGATCTGGACAGTGAGGCCGGGCGGGGCGTGCTGATTTTGGAGACGGGCAAGCGGCGCGGCACCGTGCTGCGTGGCGCGCCGGATGCGCTGCGGCATGCCGCCCAACGGATTGGGGCTGACCTGCTGCGGAGCCGGGCCGAGGGCTGACAGGCTTTGATCACGCGCACATGATGCGCGATTTACAACAGGTCTTGTGCGGTGGTGCGCGTTGCATTCTGCAGCGCGGCGTCTGATGTCTCGGGGGAACACCCATTTACCCGAGAGGACCACAACGTGTTGAAATCCCACTTCCTTGGCGCTGCAATCGCCATTGTCGCCACCCCGGTTTTTGCTGAAGCAGAGAAATACGCGCTGGACGCAAGCCACAGCCAGATCGTTTTCAGCTACGATCACTTCGGCTTTTCCACCACCACCTCGATGTTCTCCGGCTTTGACGGTGAGATCATGTGGGACAAGGAAGACCCGGCAGCCTCCAGCGTGACCGTGACCTTCCCCGAAGCCAGCCTCATCACCGGCTGGGATGAGCGCACGCAGCACCTGATGGGCGGCGACTTCTTTGGGGCCGATGAGGGGGAAGATGTGAGCTTTGCCTCCACCTCGATCGAAGTGACCGGCGATGACACAGCGCTGATCACCGGCGATCTGACGATCAACGGCGTGACCAAGGAAGTGGTGCTGGATGCCAAGCTGAACGGTCAGACCGACAGCCACCCGATGGCCGGTGTGCCTTGGGCCGGTTTCAGCGCAACCACCACGCTGACCCGCAGCGATTTCAACCTCGGTGCCTTCGCGCCGATGGTGAGCGACGAGGTTGCGGTGGAGATTTCGGTGGAAGCCGGCAAGGCCGAGTAAGCCTGCGCACGCGTTTGAAAAGAGAGGGCCGCCGGGGTGATCCGGCGGCCCTTTTTTGTTTCTGGTGAGGGTGTGCGACGCGCCTTACCGGGTGGCGGTGATCTCGATGGAGATCTCGACCGGAAAGGCGAGGGAGCCTTCGTCTGTCATGCTGTCACCGATGTGGAAGGTGCGGCGGTCGACGGTGGTGGTGCCCGATGCGGTGGCTGTGTTGCCGTCGATGGTGAGGGTGAAGGGGAGCGGCACCTCGGCGCTGTGGCCCTTGATCGAGAGCGTGCCGTCAAGGCGCAGGTTGCCGTTTTCGTCTGCGATGATCGGGCCGCTGTAGGTGGCCGTGGGGTGCTGGGCGCTGTCGAAGTAATCCGGACCTTGGGCCTGCGCCGCGACGGACCCGAGGGCGAGTGTGGCGATGTTTATCTCGACGGAGGCCTCGCCCTTGGTGGGGCCGGTGGCGTCGGGGTCGTAGCTGATGGTGGCTGTGAACTCGGGGAAGGTGCCGCTGACGGCTTGGCCCATTTGCTGTATGGTCAGGCCGATTGTGCCGCTTTCGACCGTCCAGACCGGGGCTTCACCGGTAGGCTCGGTGGATTGAGCCGTTTGAGCAGGTGCCTCGGCGCTTTCGGTGGCCTCGGCGAATGTTTCCGTGGTGGCGGCGGCCTCTTCGCCCGCGATGAAGGGGAAGGCGAGGGCGATCGCCAAGGCGCCGGTGGCGATGAGCGCGGGGGCGGGGCCGTGGCCTTTGCTGGCGGGCGGTGTTGGCGGTGTTTTCTTGGTGAACCACATGCGGGACATGATGCCGTCCCGATCTATCAGCGCGTGCTTCAGCGCGCCTGCAACGTGGAGACCGACCGCGCCGAGGATGACCCAGGTGAGGGCGACATGCATATGGGCGAAGGCCACTGCGAGACCGACGTCTTTGGGAATGAACGGCAGGCCCTGGCCAAAGGGCCACAAGATGGGGGCGTAGCCGGTGGAGGCGGCGTGTTCGATCCAGCCGGTGACAGGCAGGGCGATGATGGAGCCGTAGAGCACCCAGTGAACCACCTCTGCGGCGAGGCTCTCCACCCGGTTTTCGCCGTTGAGCAGGCGGGGGTGGGTTTGGGTGAGGGCCCAAATCACACGCAGGATGGCGACGGCGAAGAGGATCACGCCGAGGGTTTTGTGCAGCGAGAACAGGAGCCACTTGGTGTCGAAGGCGGCTTGGGTATCATAGGGCCACCAATTGGCGAACCATCCGAGCGGCCAGAGGGTGAGAATGAGCAGCACGGTGAGCCAGTGAAAGGACTTGGCGACAGTGCCATAGCGGGTTTGGGTATTGGCGAGCGACATGAAAAACTCCGGTTGTTGGGCGCAAGATACCCTTGTGCGCAACCGGGAAGTAGTGGGAGCATGCGCGTATGACTTGTGCAAATACTCACCGAATAAATCGCAGGCATGGGACGTAAGCCCTCTGGCGCGGGGCGCACTTGTGGCACCATGCGCGACACGCTAGGACGGGCAGCAACTTACAGGAGGGGGCCATGAGAGCATTCGTATTTCCCGGGCAGGGGGCTCAGGTGATTGGGATGGGCAAGGCGCTGGCCGATGCCTATCCGGAAGCGGCGGCAGTTTTTGAAGAGGTCGATGAGGCGCTCGGAGAGAAGCTGAGTGCGCTTATCTGGGAGGGCGAAGCGGAAGAGCTGACGCTGACGGCCAATGCCCAGCCTGCGCTGATGGCAACCTCGATTGCGGCGATGCGTGCGCTGGAGGCTGAAGGCGTGGAGGTGACGGTGGCCAAATTCGTGGCCGGTCACTCCTTGGGCGAATATTCGGCGCTCTGCGCGGCGGGCACCCTGAGCCTTGCCGATACCGCGCGGCTGCTGCGCAAGCGTGGCGCGGCGATGCAGGCGGCGGTTCCGGTGGGGGAAGGCGCGATGGCTGCGATCCTCGGGCTGGACTTTGACGCGGTGGAAGCTGTGGCAAAGGATGCCAGTGAGAACGGCGTTTGCCAGGCGGCGAATGATAACGACCCCTCGCAGGTGGTGATTTCGGGCAGCAAGCATTGCGTGGAAGCGGCCTGCGACATTGCCAAAGAGCGCGGCGCAAAGCGGGCGATGCTGCTGCCGGTTTCGGCACCGTTCCACAGCGAGCTGATGGGGCCTGCGGCCGAGGTGATGGCGGTGGCGCTTTCTCAGGTGGATATGAAGAACCCCAAGGTACCGCTGGTGACCAATGTGCTGGCCCATGCCACGAGCAACCCCACCACGATCCGCTCGCTTTTGGTGGAGCAGGTCACCGGACGGGTGCGCTGGCGGGAATCTGTGCAGTTCATGGCCCATGAGGGCGTGACGGAGATCTGGGAGATCGGGGCGGGCAAGGCGCTGAGCGGCATGATCCGCCGGATCGACAAAGAGGTGGCGACCCGTGCGGTGGGCTCGCCTGACGATGTAAAGGCGGCCGTAGCGTCGCTGAACGAGGAGTGAGCGAGAGATGTTTGATCTGACGGGCAAATGCGCCCTTGTTACGGGCGCGAGCGGCGGGATTGGCGGCGAAATTGCCAAGGCGCTGCATGGCGCGGGCGCGACCGTGGGGCTGAGCGGCACCCGCGAGGAGCCGCTGAAGGCGCTGGCCGCCGAGTTGGGCGAGCGCGCCCATGTGCTGCCCTGCAACCTTGGCGATGCAGATGCGGTCAACGCCCTGCCCAAGCAGGCAATCGAGGCGATGGGCAGCCTGGATATTCTGGTCAACAACGCCGGTGTGACCCGCGACAACATCTTTATGCGGATGAGCGAAGAGGAATGGGCGCAGGTGATCGAGGTGAACCTCACCGCGGCCTTCCGGCTCTGCAAGGGCGTGCTGCGCGGCATGATGAAGAGCCGCTGGGGGCGTATCATCAACGTGTCTTCGGTGGTGGGCGTTACGGGCAACCCGGGGCAGGCCAATTACGCCGCCTCCAAGGCCGGGCTTGTGGGGATGAGCAAGAGCTTGGCCTATGAGGTTGCCAGCCGGAACATCACCGTGAACTGCATCGCGCCGGGGTTCATCACCACCGCGATGACAGACAAGCTGAACGACGATCAGAAGGAGGGGATCATGAAGCAGATCCCCGCCGGTCGGATGGGCGATGCTGGCGAGATCGCCGCTGCCGCCCTATATCTGGCGAGTGACGAGGCCGGATACACCACCGGAACCACCTTGCACGTCAATGGCGGCATGGCCATGATCTGACGGCGAAGGGCCTGGTTTGGCCCCTCGCGAAAGCGTTTGCGTCCGTCTGAGAACATGCTATAGGCGGCGCACATTTCGAGCGGTCTGTCGAGAATGACAGGTCAGCAGGCAGGGCCCGGCGGCACGAGAGAGCCAATGGGGCAAGGGACACGGACGGGGCGGAAGCTCCTGGAAACAGACGGAGAATTTTCATGAGCGATATCGCTGATCGGGTCAAAAAGATTGTGGTGGAACACCTCAGCGTCGAAGAGTCGAAAGTGACCGAGAACGCCTCGTTCATCGACGACCTGGGCGCCGACAGCCTCGACACTGTCGAGCTGGTCATGGCCTTCGAAGAAGAGTTCGGCATCGAGATTCCGGACGACGCAGCCGAGACCATCCAGACCTTCGGCGATGCGGTGAAGTTCATTTCCGAAGCTGCCTGAAGCCTCGGAAACCGCATAGACGGATTTTTGAAAGCGGCGCCCTTCGGGGCGCCGTTTTTGCGTTTGTCGCGGTAACGCGAGGTTTGGGGCTGGCCTTGGCAAATACCTGTGATGAGGGCGGTTTGCCGCGCGGCGGCATGGATCGTGCCTTGCCGCGCCAGTGCAAATCCGTGTATTTGGAGCACCAGAAAAGAGCTTGAATGGGGGCCGAGCAGATGGCTGACAGCACGCGGCGTGTCGTGATTACCGGGTTGGGGATGGTTACTCCGCTAGCCTGTGGTGTGGAAGAGACGTGGAGCCGGATTTTGGCGGGCAAGTCGGGGGCGGGCACGATCACCCGGTTTGACGCCTCGCATCTGGCCACCACCTATGCCTGCGAGATCCCTATGGGCGATGGCTCGGATGGCAGCTTCAACGCTGACGACTGGATGGCGCCGAAGGACCGCCGGAAGGTGGATGATTTCATCCTCTACGGCGTTGCAGCCGCGATTCAGGCGGTTGAGGATGCAGGCTGGACGCCCGAGGACGAAGAGAGCCTGCTGCGCACTGGCGTGATGATCGGCTCCGGCATTGGCGGGCTGAACTCGATTGCCGATACCGCCGTGCTCATCAAGGAGCGCGGGCCGCGGCGGGTGAGCCCGTTCTTCATTCCGGGCGCGCTGATCAACTTGGTGAGCGGGCAGGTGAGCATCAAATACGGGTTCAAGGGGCCGAACCACGCGGTTGTGACGGCCTGCTCCACGGGCGCACATGCGATTGGCGATGCCGCGCGGCTGATTCAGTGGGGCGATGCCGATGTGATGGTGGCGGGCGGCACGGAATCGCCGATCAGCGAGATCGGGATTGCCGGCTTCAACGCCTGCAAGGCGCTTTCCACCAAGCGGGGCGACAGCCCGGAGACGGCCAGCCGCCCCTATGACGAAGACCGCGACGGCTTTGTCATGGGCGAGGGTGCTGGCATCGTTGTGCTGGAGGAATACGAGCACGCCAAGGCGCGGGGCGCGAAGATTTATGCCGAGGTGATCGGCTATGGCCTCTCGGGCGATGCCTATCACATCACCGCGCCGAGCGAGGATGGCGAGGGTGGCTATCGGGCGATGGAAGCGGCGATCAACCGGGCCGGGATCAGCCCGGCGGAGATTGACTACATCAACGCGCATGGCACCTCGACCATGGCCGACACCATTGAACTTGGCGCGGTGGAGCGGATGATGGGCGATGCTGCGAGCAAGGCGACCATGTCGTCGACCAAATCCGCGATTGGCCACCTGCTGGGAGCGGCGGGCTCGGTGGAGGCGATCTTTGCGACGCTGGCGATCCGCGATCAGGTGGCGCCGCCGACGATCAACCTCGACAACCCTGCGGTGACGCCCAAGCTGAACCTCGCGGCCAATGCCAAGCATGAGCGCGAAATCGACGTGGCGCTCTCTAACAGCTTTGGTTTTGGCGGCACAAACGCCTGCCTTATCCTGCGGAAAGTTAACGACTGATGTGGCGTTCATTGGCCTCCAATGGCCTGACAATCATCATCGTGTTGATGATCGGTCTCGCCGTGGGCGTGACTTGGGCTCAGAAGCAATACACCGGCCCCGGCCCGTTGGCGGAGGCGATCTGTTTGCAGGTCCGGCCCGGCTCGAACATGGGCGCTGTCAGTGACGAGCTTGTGGAGCGCGGCGCTGTCAGCAATGGCATGATCTTTCGGATGGGCGCGGAATATACCGACCGGACGCAACTGCTGAAGGCGGGCTCTTTCCTCGTGCCCGAGGCCTCCTCGATGCGGGAGATCGTCGAGAGCATCACCACGGCCGGGCGCAGCACCTGCGGGACCGAGGTGAACTATCGGATTGGCGTGTTGCGGGCCGAGCTGGTGATGCGCGAGCTGGACCCGGCCACGCAGGAATACGTTGATGTGGCCAAGTACAACCCCGCCGAAGAGGAAGCCCCTGCCGAATACGTAGAGGGCAGCGCTGGCGCTGATGTGCGGTTTCGGGTGACGCTGGCCGAGGGGGTGACGAGCTGGCAGGTGGTTGAGAGCCTGAAGGTTTGGGGCTTCATGGAGGGCGAAACCGAAGTGCCCGCCGAGGGCAGCCTTGCGCCAGACAGCTACGAAGTGCGGCGGGGGGCTGACATGGCCGCGCTGATCGAGCGGATGCAGACGGCGCAGCAGTCGATCCTTGCCGAGGCGTGGGCGGAGCGGGCGGAGGGCTTGCCCTATGACAGCCCGGAAGAGGCGCTGATCATGGCTTCGATCGTCGAGAAGGAGACCGGCGTTTCGGAGGAGCGGGGGCAGGTTGCCAGCGTTTTCGTCAACCGGCTTGAGCGGGGCATGAAACTGCAGACCGACCCGACGGTGATTTATGGTGTGACGCAGGGCCGGGGCGCGTTGGGCCGGGGCCTACGGCAGAGCGAGCTGCGGGCGCGGACGGATTACAACACCTATGTGATTGACGGGTTGCCGCCGACACCGATTGCAAACCCGGGCCGGGCGAGCATTGAGGCGGCGCTGAACCCGGATACCACGCCCTACATCTTTTTTGTGGCTGATGGCACCGGTGGCCACGCCTTTGCCGAGACGCTGGAAGAGCACAATGAGAACGTCGCCCGCTGGCGCGAGATTGAGGCGGAGCGGGCCGAGGGCAACAATTAGCACCGGCTGCCGAGGCCCTCTGAGGCACGCGGAAATAAGTATATAGCGAGAGGTCCGGCGGTTGCCGGGCCCTCTAGCCCCGAGGGGATGGTTAAGAAACCCCTAACGAAACAACCGCTTAGCCCGCGCAACTCGCCGAATTGGCTTGACTCTGCGAACGGTCTCCTCTATAGGTTGTGACACGATGAGAGAGGTGGGCGCGGCAACCCTTGTGGGGGTGGGCCGCTTTTTTATTGCCGGTTACGCAGGACACCGGCCTCTAGCGAGACATGACCATGGATGATCGACCCGACCGCGAGGGCGGGGCCGCAGGCGGCATGCTTCCTGCGGCGGAGCAGCTTTTGGCCGACGGCGCGGGGGCGCTGGTGGCGAGCATCGCGCGCAAGGGCGGAGGCACGTCACGGCGCGCCAGAGGCGGGCTGGCGGAGATCCGTCAGCTTCGCCGGGTGCTTCTGGCGGCCTATCAGGAGAGAGAACTTGTTGAGGAACACCAGACCCGAGGCGGCGGCAGCCGCGCCATCGGGCGATCCGGCAATGGAGCGCCCGATGGAGACAAGCCAGACGGCGTGCTCGACCTCGACGCCGCAAGGGATGAGATCGGGCGCCGCTTGGCTCGCCTCCGCGCCGCAGGCGATGCAGGAGAGCTTTCTGGAGAGCCTGAGCCCTGAGGCGCTGGCGGCCCTGCCGTGGCTCTTTGAGTTTTGGGCGTTGCCACATCAGCTTCCGCCAGAGGGCGACTGGCGAGCGTGGGTGATCCTCGGTGGTCGCGGGGCTGGCAAGACGCGGGCGGGCGCGGAGTGGGTGCGCGCGCAGGTGGAGGGCTCTGGGCCGTTTGACGAGGGGCGATGCCGCCGGATGGCGCTGGTGGGCGAGACCATCGACCAGGCCCGCGAGGTGATGGTGTTTGGCGAGAGCGGCATTTTGGCCTGCTCGCCCCCTGACCGGCGCCCCGAGTGGAAAGCGGGGCGAAAGCAGTTGGAGTGGCCCAACGGCGCGGTGGCGCAGCTTTTCTCGGCCCATGATCCGGAGGCGCTGCGGGGGCCGCAGTTTGACGGGGCATGGGTGGATGAGCTGGCGAAGTGGAAGAAGGCGCAGGAGGCGTGGGATATGCTCCAGTTTGGCTTGAGGCTCGGTGACAGCCCCCGGATGTGCGTGACGACCACCCCGCGCAAGCAGGCGTTGCTGCGAGACCTGCTGGAGCGCCAAAGCACGGTTGTGACCCGTGCGGGCACGGAAGCGAACCGAGCCTGGCTTGCCCCGGCCTTCCTTGAAGAAGTCAGAGCGCGATACGGCGGCACCCGGCTGGGCCGGCAGGAGCTGGATGGCGTGATGCTGGATGACGTTGAGGGCGCGCTGTGGCGGCATGAGGCGCTGGAGGCGGCACGGCTGGGCGAGGTGCCCGAACTTGACCGGATCGTGGTGGCGGTGGACCCGCCGGTGACCGGTCATAAGGGATCGGACGCCTGCGGAATTATCGTGGCCGGGCTGGAAGCGGCTGGCTCGGAGCCCAAGGACTGGCGGGCGGTGGTGCTGGAGGATGCCTCGGTGCAGGCCGCTTCGCCGCTGGACTGGGCTGGTGCCGCGCTGAGGGCCGCCGAACGCTATGGCGCGGACAGGGTGGTGGCCGAGGTGAACCAGGGCGGCGACCTTGTTGAAACACTGATGCGGCAGATTGATCCGACGGTGGCCTTCCGCGCGGTGCGGGCCTCGCGCGGGAAGGCGGCGCGGGCCGAGCCGGTGGCGGCGCTTTATGAGCAGGGGCGGGTGCGGCATGTTGCCGGGCTGACAGAGCTGGAAGATGAAATGGGCCGGATGACGGCGCAGGGCTATCAGGGCAGTGGCTCGCCGGACCGGGTGGACGCGCTTGTTTGGGCGCTGACCGAGCTGATCCTAGACCCGGCGGCCACATGGCGGCGGCCGAAGATGCGGAGCCTCTAGGCGGGGCGGATGGTGGGCAGATTGCCCACCCTACGGACAATCGAAAAGGAGAGACGGATGGTCTTCGACTTCCTCAAGCGGGAGCCGGGCGGTAGCGCTGTGCCCGAGCAAAAGGCATCGGCGACCGGCCCGGTGATTGCCTACCACGGCGCAGGCCGGGTGGCGTGGAGCCCGCGTGACACGGTTTCGCTCACTAAGACGGGGTTCACCGGCAATCCGGTGGGGTTCAGGGCGGTGAAGCTGATTGCCGAGGCGGCCACGGCGGTGCCACTCATCTGCCAGGACGCGGAGCGGCGTTATGAGACGCATCCGGTGGCCGACCTGCTGCGGCGGCCCAACCCGGCGCAGGGGCGGGCGGAACTGCTGGAGGCACTTTACGGGCAGCTGCTTCTCTCGGGCAATGGCTATGTGGAGGCGGTGGCGGGCGACGCCGGGCTGCCGGTGGAACTGCATGTGCTGCGCAGTGACCGGATGAGCGTGGTGCCCGGCAGCGATGGGTGGCCGGTGGCCTATGAATACGCGGTGGCCGGGCGGAAACATCGCTTTGATGTAAGCGGAGAGG
Source organism: Vannielia sp. ABF1_015 (assembly GCF_056160745.1). Lineage (NCBI taxonomy): Bacteria > Pseudomonadati > Pseudomonadota > Alphaproteobacteria > Rhodobacterales > Paracoccaceae > Vannielia > Vannielia sp. ABF1_015. The sequence continues at coordinate 139,884 of NZ_JBSWXT010000002.1, read as the reverse complement.
CGAAGCCGGTTTGCCATATCAAGGCGTTCCATCCGCAGGATGACCATTATGGCCTTTCGCCGCTCAAGGCCGCCGCCAATGCGCTGGATGTGCACAACGCGGCTTCGAAATGGTCCAAGGGGTTGCTCGACAATGCGGCGCGGCCTTCGGGGGCGATTGTCTATCGCGGGGCGGATGGCAGCGGGCAACTCAGCGGCGACCAATACGACCGGTTGATTGACGAGATGGCCGCGCACCATCAGGGCGCGGCCAATGCGGGCCGCCCGATGTTGCTGGAAGGCGGGCTGGACTGGAAGCCGATGGGCTTCTCGCCCTCGGATATGGAGTTTCAGAAGACCAAGGAGGCGGCGGCGCGGGAGATCGCGACGGCGTTTGGAGTGCCGCCGATGATGCTCGGGATCCCCGGCGAGGCGACCTATGCCAATTACCAGGAGGCCAACCGCGCCTTTTATCGGCTCACCGTGCTGCCGCTGGTGGCAAAGGTGGCCGGTGCGCTGGGGGATTGGCTCTCGGGCCTTGCGAATGAGGCGGTCGATCTGAAGCCGGATCTCGACGGGGTGCCTGCACTGGCCGCAGAGCGCGAGGCGCAGTGGCGGCGGGTGAGCGATGCGGCGTTTCTGACAGCGGCGGAAAAGCGGGCCCTGCTTGGGCTTCCGCCGGTGGAGGCGGGCGATGAGTAACGGAGAAAGGCAAGTGATGGCAAAGGATCACGGGCCGCAGTTGGAGCACAAGTTTTGTGCGCCGGAGGCCAAACTGGCGGTGGACGACAGCTTTGAGATTGCGGGCTATGCCTCGCTTTTCGGCGCTGCGGATCAGGGCGGGGATGTGGTGGTGGCGGGAGCCTATGGGCGCTCGCTGAAGGCGCTTGCCGCCAAGGGCCAGGCGGTCAAGATGTTGTGGCAACACGACCCTTGCGAGCCGATCGGGATTTGGGACGAGGTGCGCGAGGACCGGCGGGGCCTTTATGTAAAGGGCCGCCTGCTGAAGGACGTGGCGCGCGCGCGAGAGGCTGCGGCGCTTATCAATGCGGGGGCCATCGATGGGCTCTCCATTGGCTATCGCACCAAGCGGGCGGAAAAGGACACGCAGGGGCGCAGGCTGCTGCATGATCTGGAGCTTTGGGAGGTGTCGCTTGTGACCTTTCCGATGCTTCGCGAGGCGCGGCTTTCGGGGGCCAAGGGCGAAGAGTTCACGCCCGAGGCTGACGAAGGCTGGCAAAAGCTGGCGGAGGCGCTCCGCGCGGCTCGCCGGGCGCTGGCGGGCTGAGGCCGGCCTGAACCTTCGGAGGCCGCAGGGCTTCCGACCAATCTCAAGAAAGGAAGGGTTGCCATGAGCACTCCCGAGACTGGGTCCGGGGGCGGGCGAAGCGTGCCCGAAACCAAGACCCGAAAGCAGGCAACGCCGGTGGCTGAAGTGGCCTCGGCACTCACGGAATTTCTGGGCGAATTCAAATCGTTCCAGAACGACCTCGATACCCGCGTTCAGAAACAGGAAGAGCGACTGACTATGCTTCACAAGAAGAACATTTCCGCCGGGCGGCCCGCCCTTGCCGCCGCCAATGAGGCCGGTGCACCGCATCAGAAAGCCTTCAATGCCTATCTGCGCAACGGCGATGACGATGGGCTGCGCGGGCTGGAGTTGGAGGGCAAGGGCCTTTCCACCGCTGTGGCTGGCGATGGGGGCTATCTGGTGGATCCGCAGACGTCGGACACGATCAAGACTGTTCTGTCCAGCACGGCGAGCCTGCGGGCGGTTGCCAATGTGGTCACCGTCGAGGCGACCTCGTTTGACGTGCTGATCGACCGGGCCGACCTTGGCGCGGGATGGGCCACCGAGACGGGGGCCAGCGTGGAGACCGATACGCCGCAGATCGAGCGCATCACCATTCCGCTGCACGAACTCTCGGCCCTGCCCAAGGCGAGCCAGCGGCTTCTGGACGACTCGGCCTTCGATATCGACGGCTGGCTGGCGGACCGGATTGCCAAGAAGTTTGCCCGGGCTGAAGCTGCGTCTTTCATCAACGGTGATGGCAGCGACAAGCCGACCGGCATTCTGGAGCACACCATCGTGGCTGAGGGCACCCAGACCTGGGGTGAGCTGGGCTATATCGCGACCGGCGCCGATGGCGACATTGGCGATACGGACGGGCTTGTTGATCTGGTCTATTCGCTCGGGGCGGAATACCGCGCCAATGCGACCTTCGTGATGAACTCGAAGACCGCCGGGTCGATCCGCAAGCTGAAGGATGCGGACGGGCGCTTCATGTGGTCGGACGGGCTCGCGGCCGGTGAGCCGGCGCGGTTGCTCGGCTATCCGGTGCTGATTGCAGAGGACATGCCCGACATTGCCACGGATGCACATGCCATCGCCTTTGGCGACTTCCAGGCTGGCTACACCATTGCCGAGCGGCCCGATCTGCGGGTGCTGCGTGATCCGTTCTCGGCCAAGCCGCATGTGCTGTTCTACGCGACCAAGCGCGTCGGCGGCGACGTGAGTGACTTCGAGGCGATCAAGCTCCTGAAGTTCTCGGCCTCCTAAGGGCCGGGGAAGGCCCGGGTGGCGCGGTTGCGCTGCCCGGGACGCGACACGGGCGTGCGCCGGGGCGGTCGGGTTTCCGGGCGCGCCATGCGGTGCCGATGCTGCTCCCCTCCGTCCGGGTGGCGCATGGGGCGTGCGCCCGTGGCCACCCGCGAGGTGCGGGGGAGGGCTGAGTGATTTCGGGAGACAGACACATGATATTGACCGAGCTGACCTCGGTGCAGGCGGCGGCGCTGCCGGTGACCGAGTTCAAGGCGCATCTGCGCATGGGCACCGGCTTTTCCGACGAGGGTGCGGAGGATGGGCTGCTGGAGTTGCTCCTGCGAGCGGCCCTTGCGGCGGTGGAGGCCTGGACTGGCAAGGTATTGCTGGAGCGGGATTTTCGATGGGTGCTCGCCCATTGGCGGGGAGATGACACGATGGCGCTGCCGGTGGCCCCGGTCAGCGGCATCACGGCGGTGAAAACTGTCGATCTGCTGGATTGGGAGAGCGTTGTTGAGCCGGGAAAATACCGGCTTGAGCCTGACACCCATCGCCCGCTGATCCGGGCGACGGGCACGGCTTTTCCGTCGGTGCCGAAGGGCGGGAAGATCGTGATTGAGTTTGATGCGGGGTTTGGCCCGGCGTGGAGCGATATCCCCGCCGATCTGGGGCAGGCTGTGCTGCTGCTGGCCGGGCACTACTACGACTATCGCCATGAGGCGCGGCCGGGGGAAGGGGTGATCCCTTACGGGGTGTCTGCGCTGATCGAGCGTTGGCGCTCCATTCGGATCACCGGGGGGCGGACATGAAACGGCCCCCCGCATTGAACCGCAAGCTGGTGCTGGAAGCCCCGGAGCGGATGCCGGACGGGCTGGGAGGCTGGAGCCAGACATGGGCCGAGTTGGGCCAGCTTTGGGCTGAGGTCAAGTCGGGCAGTGGACGGGAGAAGGCGGATGAATTTTTGACGGTTTCATCTGTGCCTTACCGCATCACCGTGCGTGCGGCGCCGCCCGGCGCGATGAGCCGCCCGAAACCTGAGCAGCGGTTCAGGGAGGGGCAGAGGATCTATCGGATCTTGGCGGTGGCCGAGCGTGATGAGTTTGGCCGCTACCTGACCTGCTACGCGCGTGAGGAGATTTCGGCATGAGTTATGGAGCTTCTGCGGCGCTTCAGGCCGCGGTTTACCAGCATATTCAGACAGATCCCGGTGTGGCAGCCCTTGTGGGCAGTGACATCTACGATGCAGCCCCGCCCGGCACGCCACCGGGCACCTATGTGAGCCTCGGGCCGGAAGAGGTGCTCTCGCGTTGCGACTGCACGGGGGAGGCGGCGCTGCATCGGTTTACGGTGAGCGTTGTCACGGATGCGGCGGGGTTTGGCACCGCCAAGCAGATTGCCGGGGCGATCAGTGACGCGCTGCTCGACGCCGAGCTTTCGCTCAGCCGGGGCACCTTGGTGAGCTTGAAATTTGAACGTGCTCGCGCCCGCAGGGTGGGCGAGGGCGACCAACGTCGGATTGATCTGCGCTTTGCGGCGTGGATCGACGACTGACCTTTCATCCTGAAGGAGAACGCAAATGGTTGCCCAGAACGGCAAAGACCTTTTGATCAAGATGGACATGACCGGCAGCGGGCTGTTCGAAACCGTGGCCGGCCTGCGGGCGACGCGGGTGAGCTTTAACGCGGAGAGCGTTGATGTCACCAGCCTTGAGAGCCAGGGCGGCTGGCGTGAGCTGCTGGCAGGTGCGGGGGTGAAGAGCGCCAATATCAGTGGCTCGGGAGTGTTTCGCGACGAGGACAGCGACGAGCGGGCACGGCAGATCTTTTTTGACGGCGAGATGCCGGAGTTTCAGGTCATCATCCCGGATTTTGGCGTGGTGGAGGGGGCGTTTCAGATCACCAGTGTGGAATACGCGGGCAGCCACGATGGCGAGGCGACCTATGAGTTGGCGCTGGCCTCGGCGGGTGCGCTGAGTTTCACGGCGATCTGACCATGGTCAATCCTTGGGCGGGAGAGGCGGTGCTGGTGCTGAATGGCACGGAGCACCGCTGCAAGCTGACGCTGGGTGCGTTGGCGGAATTGGAGGAGGCGCTGGAGACCAGCACCCTGATGGAGCTGGTTGAGCGCTTTGAAGCGGGGCGGTTCAGCACGCGCGACGTGCTGGCGCTGCTGGTGGCCGGGTTGCGGGGCGGTGGCTGGAATGGCAGCGCCGCCGACCTGCGCACCGTTGAGATCGGCGGGGGGCCTGTGGAGGCCGCCCGTGTTGCCGCTGAGTTGCTGGCGCGGGCCTTCGCCTTGCCCAAGGGGGCCTGAGTGGATTGGGCAGGCCTGCTGCGACGGGGCCTGCTGGAGCTGCGGCTGAAGCCTGCCGAGTTCTGGGCGCTGACCCCGGTGGAACTGATGGTGATGCTGGGGCTGGAGCAGGCGGCCCCGCCGCTGACACGGTCACGGCTGGCCGAACTGGCCGCCGCTTTCCCTGACCAACCGAAGGAATGATCTGATGGCAGATTTCGATGGGGCCGAGGCCCTTGAAGCGCAGGTGGATGCGTTGGAAGGCGCCTTTGTGGGCGCCGCACAGATGGCTGCGGCCTTTGATGGCGAGCTTATGCGGATGCAGTCGAGCCTCACCGTGACGCAGGCCAATGTTGGCCAGCTCTCAAGCCAGATCGGGCGCGGACTGCGCAAGGCGTTTGACGGGCTGATCTTTGACGGGATGCGGCTTTCGGAAGCGCTGCGCACGGTTGCCGAAGCGATGATCAACGCGACCTACAACGCCGCGATGAAGCCGATCACCAACCACTTTGGCAGCCTGATCGGGCAGGGGGTGGAGAGTTTTATCACCGGCGGGATGGCCTTTGAGAAGGGAGGCAGCTTTTCGCAGGGGCGGGTGCAGCCCTTTGCGCGGGGTGGGGTGGTTTCATCGCCAACCTATTTCCCGATGCGAAACGGGCGCGGGCTGATGGGCGAGGCGGGGCCTGAGGCGATCATGCCGCTGGCGCGGGGCGCGGATGGCTCGCTTGGGGTGAAGACCCAGGGCGGGGGGCGGCCTGTCAACGTGGTGATGAACATTTCGACGCCGGATGTGAGGGGGTTTGAGCGCAGCCGTGCGCAGGTGGCGGCGCAGATGACGCGGGCCTTGGCGCAGGGGCAGCGCAACCGCTGAGGCTTGCAGAGCAGCAATTGGAAGGATGGAGCAGATGGGTTTTCATGAGGTGCGGTTTCCGGCGAGCCTGAGCTTTGGCTCGGTCGGCGGGCCGGAACGGCGGACAGAGATCGTGACGCTGGCGAACGGGTTTGAGGAGCGCAATACGCCTTGGGCACACTCGCGGCGCAGGTATGATGCCGGGCTGGGCATGCGCTCGCTGGATGATGTGGAAACCTTGCTGGCCTTCTTCGAGGCGCGGCGCGGCCAGCTTTATGGGTTTCGCTGGAAGGATTGGTCGGACTTCAAGACTGGTGCCGCCAGCGCAACGCCGGGCTGGCAGGATGAGGTGATTGGGACCGGGGATGGGGTGACCCGGAGCTTTCAGCTTTCGAAAATCTATGCCTCGGGTGGCGCCTCTTATACCCGCCCAATCCGCAAGCCGGTTTCTGGCTCGGTGACGGCGGGGATCGAAGGAACATACTACCGGGAGGGGCTTCATTTTGAGGTCGATACGGCGACCGGGATGATCACTTTCGAGGATGCGCCCTCTATCGGGTTTACGGTGACGGCGGGGTTTGAGTTTGACGTGCCGGTGCGGTTTGACACCGACCGGATTCAGACCAGCGTGGCCAGCTTCAAGGCCGGCGACGTGCCGACGGTGCCGGTGGTGGAGTTGCGGCTGTGAGCGGGGCGGAGGCGCTGCATGCGCATCTTGGCGGGGGCATTACATCGGTTTGCCGCTGCTGGTCGGTCACGCGGGCTGATGGCGCGGTGCTCGGGTTTACCGATCATGACGAGAGCGTTGCGTTTGATGAGATCTCCTTTCGGGCCAACAGCGGGCTGACGGCGAAGGCGCTGGTGCAGGGCACGGGGCTTGCGGTGGACAACACCGAAGCGCTGGGGGCTCTGATGAGCGAAGCGATCACCGAGGAAGACCTTTTGGCCGGTCACTATGACGGGGCCGAGGTGCGCGCATGGTTGGTGAACTGGGCCGATCCCTCTGCCCGGATGATGCTGTTTCGGGGGACGATTGGCGAGGTGTCGCGGGCCAATGGTGCCTTTGAGGCGGAATTGCGCGGCCTGACCGAGGCGCTGAACCAACCGCAGGGGCGGGTGTATCAGCCGCAGTGCAGTGCTGTGCTGGGTGACGGGATGTGCCGCTTTGACCTTTCTGCACCCGGCTATCGCGCCGATCTGGCGGTCGAGGCGGTGGACGATGGCAGGGTGTTTCGGTTTGCCGGTCTCGATGACTATGAGCCACGTTGGTTTGAGCGCGGAAGCCTGCGTGTTGTGAGCGGCGCGGCGGAGGGGCTTGTCGGGATCGTCAAGAATGACAGGCTTTCCAACGATGGGCGCGTGGTTGAGCTTTGGGAGCAACTGCCTGCGCAGATCGAGGCCGGAGACATGATCCGGCTTGAGGCGGGCTGCGACAAGCGGGCGGAGACTTGCAGGCTCAAGTTTGACAACTTCCTGAATTTTCGCGGCTTCCCCTACATCCCCGGCGAGGACTGGCTGATGAGCTATCCGAAACGCGGCGGTGTGAACGAAGGCGGGAGCAAGTTCCGGACTCTCCTGTCGGAGGCGCTTGATGGCCTGCAAGATGAGTGAGCCAAGGGACGATATGCCTGCGCGGGCCGTATGGGCCGCGCGCAGTTGGGTTGGCACACCGTACCGCCACCAGGCGTCGTGCAAAGGGGCCGGCTGCGACTGCCTTGGGCTCTTGCGGGGCGTTTGGCGGGAGCTTTGGGGGCGTGAGCCGGAACAGGTGCCTGCCTACAGCCGCGATTGGTCGGAGCCGTCGCGCGAAGAAGCGCTTTGGGCCGCAGCGCGGCGGCATCTGCGTGAGAAAGCTCTAACCGAGGCGTCGCCCGGGGACGTGATCTTGTTTCGGATGCGCGATGGCGCCGTGGCCAAGCATTTGGGGCTGCAGGCGCGGGTTGGTGAGAGTGCCTCATTCATCCATGCCTATTCGGGGCATGGCGTGGTGGAAAGCTCGTTTACCCGGCCGTGGATGCGGCGGGTGGTGGCACGATTTGAATTTCCCGAAGGGGGTGGCTGATGGCGACGATTATACTTTCGGCAGCGGGAGCTGCGCTTGGCTCGTCGCTTGGTGGCACGTTTCTTGGCCTGTCGGGCGCGGTAATTGGCCGTGCGATTGGCGCAACGCTCGGGCGGGTGATCGACCAGCGCTTGATGGGGCAGGGCAGCCAGGTTGTGGAAACCGGCAAGGTTGAGCGGTTTCGGGTGACGGGCGCCAGTGAAGGCGCACCAATAGGGCAGATCTACGGGCGGATGCGCGTGGGTGGGCAGGTGATTTGGGCGACCCAGTTCAAGGAGACCGTTCGTGAGGAAGACACGGGCGGCAAGGGGGCCCCGTCGGGCCCAACCGTGCGCAGTTACTCCTATTCGATCAGCTTGGCTGTTGCGCTTTGTGAAGGGGAGATCAGCCGGGTTGGACGGATTTGGGCCGATGGGGTGGAGCTTGCGCCGGATGATCTGAACATGCGGGTTTATACCGGGAGCGAAGATCAGCTGCCGGACCCGAAGATGGAGGCCGTTGAGGGAGAGGGCCGTGTGCCTGCCTATCGCGGGGTGGCTTACGTGGTGCTTGAGGATCTTGAACTGGGAGATTTTGGCAACCGCGTTCCGCAACTCTCATTTGAGGTTGTTCGTCCGGTGATCGAGGAGGCCGATACGCCGGAAGCCCGAAGCCTGAGCCGCGTGGTCAAGGCCGTGGCGCTTGTGCCCGGCACCGGCGAATACGCCTTGGCGACAACACCTGTGCACTATGATTTCGGGCTTGGGGAGAGCCAATCGGCCAACGTCAACTCGCCAACCGGCAAGACGGACTTCTCGGTGTCGCTCGACACTTTGAACGAAGAACTGCCGGCCTGCGGCTCGGTTTCAATGGTGGTCAGTTGGTTTGGCGATGACCTGCGATGTGGTGCTTGCCAGATCAAGCCGAAGGTGGAGCAGGCAGACCACGACGGCAAGCCGATGGCGTGGAAGGTCAGCGGGGTGAGCCGGGCGAGTGCCGATTTGACGCCGCAAACGGAAGAGGGCCGACCGATTTATGGCGGCACCCCGGCGGATAAGGCGGTGGCCCAGGCGATTGCCGCGCTGAAGGAATCTCGGCAGGAGGTTGTTTTTTATCCGTTCATCCTGATGGATCAGCTGGAAGGCAACGGCCTTGCAGACCCGTGGAGCGATGCAAGCGATCAGCCGAAGCTGCCATGGCGTGGGCGGATCACCCAATCCATCGCAGCGGGGCGCGACGGTTCGCCAGATGGCACCGCGAGTGCGGAGGCTGAAGTTGCCGCGTTCTTCGGCACAGCCTCGGCTTCAGATTTCAGCGTGGCCGGAACGGCGGTGAGCTACACAGGCCCGGCTGAATGGTCATTTCGGCGTTTCATTTTGCACTATGCGCATCTTTGCGTTGCTGCGGGCGGCGTTGACGCCTTTTGCCTCGGTTCGGAGATGCGCGGGCTGACCCAGATCCGCGGGGCCAGCGGCTTTCCGGCGGTGGCGCAGATGCAGGCTTTGGCGGCCGAACTGCGCAGCATTCTGGGGCCGTCCTGCAAGATTGGCTATGCGGCTGATTGGAGCGAGTATTTTGGCTACCATCCGCAGGATGGGTCGGGAGATGTGTTCTTTCATCTCGATCCGCTCTGGGCTGATCCCAATGTCGATTTCATCGGTATCGACAATTACATGCCGCTCTCTGACTGGCGCGAGGGTGATGAACACGCCGATGCGGCGGCGGGCGCGATTTATAACCTCGATTACCTGAAGGCCAATGTGGCCGGCGGGGAGGGGTATGACTGGTATTACGCCCATGATGCAGCACGCGATGCTCAGATCCGCACGCCGATTGTGGATCAGGCCCATGGTGAGGATTGGGTGTTTCGCTACAAGGATTTGAAGAGCTGGTGGCAGAACGAACATTTTGAGCGTGTTGGCGGGGTGCGACAAGCGCAGCCGACTGCGTGGATGCCGCAGAGCAAGCCGATCTGGTTTACCGAGCTGGGTTGCGCTGCACTCGACAAGGGCACCAATCAACCAAACAAGTTTCTGGATGCGAAGAGCTCTGAAAGCGGGCTGCCCCACTACTCGGATGGCACGCGCGATGACCTTATTCAGGCACAATACCTGAGGGCAATGTCGGCGCATTTTGATAACCCGGCAAACAACCCGGTGTCGGCAGAGTATGGCGGGGCGATGGTGGACATGAGCCGGGCGCATGTTTGGGCTTGGGATGCGCGACCTTTTCCCTATTTCCCGGCGGCGTTGGACCTTTGGAGCGATGGTGAAAACTACGCCCGAGGGCATTGGCTGAACGGGCGCGCGACGAGTGAGGCGCTTTCGGCGGTGGTTGCCGAAATCTGCCTGCGCTCGGGCGTCTCACTGGATGCTCTCGATCTGGGCGAACTCTATGGCTTGGTGCGGGGCTTTACGGTGACCGATCTTGCCGGCGCGCGCTCCGCATTGCAGCCCTTGATGCTGGCCTTCGGCTTCGACGCGGTGGAGCGAGACGGGGTTTTGCGCTTTGCGAGCCGAACGGGCGTGCCGGTGGGCGGCATCAGCCGGGAGACGCTGGCGGTGACAGAGGATCTTGACGCCGACATCACGCTGGTGCGCGCACCTTCGGCGGAGACGGCAGGCAAGGTGCGGCTCAATTATGTTGAGAGCAACGGCGATTATGAGGTGCGGGCGGCGGAGGCGATCTTTCCGGATGAGTCGACCTTCGCGGTGGCGCAGTCGGAGTTGCCGCTAGCACTGACACAGGCCGAGGCGCAGAGCATTGTGGAGCGCTGGCTTTCGGAGAGCAGAATTGCGCGAGACACCGCGCGCTTTGCTTTGCCGCCATCCCGTTTGAAAATCGGGGCAGGTGACGTGATCACGCTACCGACGGAGGACCGCGCGGCCCGCTACCGCGTTGACCGAGTGGAGCAGGCGGGCAGCCAGATTATTGATGCGGTGCGGGTTGAGCCGAACGTTTACAAGCCCAGCGATGCGATTGAATCCCCTGCAACACTCGTTCCCTTCGTGCCTCCCTTGCCGGTTTATCCGCTTTTTCTCGACCTGCCGTTGCTGACCGGCGAGGAGGTGGAACATGCGCCGCATGTTGCGGCGACGGCGCGACCGTGGCCGGGTAGCGTGGCGGTGTATGGTTCCGCCACGGGCGATGACTATGAGCTTAACCGGCTGCTCACGGCCCGCGCGACGATTGGCGTAACAGAGACGCCCTTGGTTGCTGGGCGACCGGGGCAGTGGGAATGGGGTGAACCTTTGCGCGTGCGCCTCAGCGCGGGTGCGCTCTCCTCCGCGACGGAAGGCCAGGTTCTTGCAGGTCGCAATGCGGTGGCGATTGGGGATGGATCGCCGGGCAACTGGGAGGTGTTCCAGTTTGTTACGGCGGACCTCGTCTCAAGCCGGACGTATGAGCTGAAGCAACGCTTGCGGGGGCAGCTTGGCACGGATGGGCTGATGCCAGACGTCTGGCCCGTGGGGAGCCAGGTGGTGCTGCTGGACAGCAGCCTTGTGCAGATCGACCTCGCCAGTTCTGCGCGGCGACTTTCTCGTCATTACCGGATTGGCCCTGCAGGGCGGCCCTATACGGATGCGTCGTTCGTAGAACGACAAGAGGCATTCGATGGCAATGGGCTCCGGCCATATGCCCCTGTCCACCTCAAGGGCCGCCGGGATGAAAGCGGGGATCTGGAAGTGAGCTGGATCCGGCGCACGCGGATGGACGGCGACAGTTGGGATGTGCCGGAGGTGCCACTCGGGGAAGCCAGCGAGGCCTATACGCTGCGAGTCGTGCAGGCCGAAGCGGTGGTGCGGGAAGTGACAGTAGCCGCGGTGGGTTGGACCTACACCGCCTCGCAGCAGGCCAGTGACGGCGTGACCGGCGCCTTCGAGATTCACGTGGCCCAGATCTCGGAACGGTATGGGCCGGGTCTTTTTGGAAAGGTAGAGATCAATGGATGAGACCACGCAGCTCAAGTTGCCACTCTTGCAGGCCAGTCAGGCGCAGAAACATGTGACAGTGAACGCCGCGCTCATGCGGTTGGACGGGTTGGCGCAACTTCGGCTTCAGTCCGCCACAACCACAACGCCGCCGGGTGTTGTGGTGGATGGGGAATGCTGGTTTGTGCCGAGCGGCTCTGTCAACGCATGGGCGGGGCAGGGCGGGCAGATTGCCATTGGTAATAACGGTGGCTGGGCCTTTGTCGACCCGCAAGTCGGGTGGCGAGCCTGGATCATCGACACAGCAACCGACGCGCTTTGGGACGGAACGGCGTGGCAGCCGCCGCTGATGGCCGCGAGCCCTTCCGGCGCTGCGTCCAAGATGCAGATATTGGAGTTTGACCACAGCATCGCAGCGGGGCCCTCTGACACGACGGTTACGCAGGTGCCTGCAAATTCGATGGTGTTTGCAATCTCCGCGCGAGTTATCACCGAAATAACCGGGACGCTGAGTGCGTGGACCTTTGGCATCAACGGATCTGAAAGCCAGTTTGGCTCCGGGCTTGGCCTTGGGCAAGGTTCCTATTGTACAGGGCTACTCGGAACGCCGACCACTTGGTACTCGGCATCGCCGCTCAAGCTCAGCGCGGTGGGTGGTGACTTTACAGGCGGGGCGATCCGCGTGGCAGCGCATTACTACACGATAGATCTGCCGAGCCTCTGATGCGCCCTCTACAACACTGTGACATCTGCGAGGTTGCCCGTGTGCTTTTGCCACTTGAGGCGGAGCAGCGGGCACCGGCGCTGGACCGGTTTATCGCGCTCGCGGATGCGGCGGATCGGTTTCGGCAGGCAACTGGGCGAGTGCATAAACATTGGGGCGACGGCACACTTGGTGCCGCTGTTGGTCGGCAGCCGCGTGCTCCCGCGCGGAGCTTTGAAGATGTCGATTATGCGCAGTGTTGGGCGATGGTGCTGGATGGGGTCGTGCGGTTTCGGACAGGGCAGGGGGTGATGACCTGAGCCTCAGCCACGGGCGCAGGTGATACAGAGGGCGGCTGCAGGGTCATGCTCTAGCCGGGCTTTGGCGATCTCTTCTCCACAATCCACACAATAGCCAAACTCCCCCTCCTCCATCCGGGCGAGCGCGGCATTGATCCGCTGTTTCTCCGCAGCCCGCATCCGGCTTGCGGCCTGAGCCATTGCCTGTGATTGCAGGGCATCCATACGGCTCAGCCGCCCAACCGACTGCTGATACAATTCCACAACTTTCTTTCCGTCTTCGCCCAGCACCTCCCCATCGGACAGTTCCTGCAGCCTCGCTTGCAGGCGCCTTTCAAAGGCTTGTTGCCTTGGGTCATCCATCACGATTGGTTTTCCTCCCCATCTTTCTTTGCAATTGGCCCCGTGGCCCTATTTGCGTTAGAACGCTAGCAGCACGCGCAAGGACATGACCATGGCCCAGACGAAGAGCAAGCTCAGTGAGGTGGATCCCGTATGGGACCGGATCATCCGAGAGGGTGAGGAAGCGATCAGCTTGGAACCCCTCCTAGGAGGGCTCATGCACTCCTGTGTTCTGCACCATAAGTCGATGGAGCAGGCGCTTGCGTTTCGGGTTTCGATGAAGCTCGCGTCGGGTGAAATGTCTGAGCAGCTTCTGCGTGAGATCGCCGACGAAGCCTATGCTGCGGACGTAACGATCGGGCAGGCAGCACGGGCTGATCTTGTGGCTGTTTTTGAGCGTGATCCGGCGTGCCACCGCTTTTTGCAGCCGCTGATGTATTTCAAGGGCTACCAAGCTATCCAAGCCTACCGAATTGGCCATTGGCTCTGGAAGCAGGGCCGGCAGGACATGGCGTATTTCTTCCAAATGCGCATCTCGGAGACCTTCGGGGTCGACATTCACCCTGCCTGCCGCGTCGGCAAGGGCATCTTCCTCGACCATGCTCATTCCATCGTCTTTGGCGAAACCGCCGTGGTTGGAGACAACGTGTCAATCCTCCACTCTGTAACGCTCGGAGGCACCGGCAAGGAAGACGAGGACCGGCACCCGAAAATCGGCGATGGCGTGCTGATCGGAGCGGGTGCTAAAGTGCTCGGTAATATTACGGTCGGCTGCTGCTCGCGCATTGCTGCTGGCTCGGTGGTGTTGCATGACGTGCCGCCAGAAAGCACCGTAGCCGGGGTACCTGCCAAGATCGTGGGCAAGGCAGGCTGCTCACAGCCTTCGGTTTCGATGAACCAGCTCTTGGGCGGTGCTGACTAACGCAATTTCCCGAAGGGCAAAGAAAAAGGGCCGCTGTTGAGCGGCCCTTCTCGTGTTCTGTGGTGACGCTCAGGCGAGCATGACCATTGGATTTTCGAGGTTTTCGGTGAGCGCCTTGAGGAACTCCGCGCCGAGCGCTCCGTCAATCACCCGGTGGTCGACCGAAAGCGTGACGCTCATCACCGTGGCCACGGTCAGCTCCCCATCCATCCCGACAACCGGTTTTTTCACCCCAGCGCCCACTGCGAGGATGGCCCCGTGGGGCGGGTTGATGACGGCATCGAAGTTGTCGATCCCGAACATACCGAGGTTGGAGATGGCAAAGGTGCCGCCCTGGTATTCATGCGGCGCGAGCTTGCGATCACGTGCACGAGTGGCAAGGTCTTTCATCTCGGCAGAAAGTGCGGAGAGGCTCTTGGTGTCGGCATCCTTGAGCACAGGCGTGAACAGCCCGCCTTCGATAGCCACGGCCACGGCCACGTCCGACGGCTTCAGCTTCAGCACTCGGTCTCCGGCCCAAACGGCATTGCAGTCGGGCACGGATTGCAGCGCGAGGGCACAGGCCTTGATTATGAAGTCGTTCACCGAAAGCTTTACGCCGCGGCCTTCAAGCTGCTTGTTCAGCTGGCTGCGGAACTTGAGCAGCGCATCAAGCTGAATGTCACGCCGCAGGTAGAAGTGCGGGATCGTCTGCTTGGCCTCGGTGAGACGGGCGGCAATGGTTTTGCGCATCCCGTCGAGCTTGACCTCTTCGTACTCGCGGCCCTCGTACATCTTGATGACGGTCTCGGTGGAGGGACCAGCGGGTGCTGCCGCAGCGGCTGCCGGGGTGGCGGCCTTGCTTTCCTCCTTGGCGGGGGCGGCACCGGGCTTGGCGCTTTCGACATCGGCCTTCACAATCCGCCCCTTGGGGCCGGACCCCTTGATGGCAGTCAGGTCGATGCCCTTTTCCTTTGCAATCCGGCGCGCCAGCGGCGATGCGAAGACGCGTTCGCCATCTTTCTCGGGGGCTGCCGGGGCCTTTACGTCAGACTTTTCAGCTGCGCCGGACGACTTGACTGCGGGCTCGCCCGAACGTTCCTGGCCCACGGGTTTGGCCGAGGATTCCTCTTTCGGCGCAGAGCTGCCGGATGAGGCAGCCCCAATGTCATCGGCGCTTTCACCGTCTTCGAGCATCACCGCGATGGGCGTATTCACCGCCACACCCTCGGTGCCTTCCTCGATCAGGATCTTGCCGATCACACCTTCATCGACGGCCTCAAATTCCATCGTCGCCTTATCGGTCTCGATTTCTGCCAGCAGGTCGCCTGAGGAGACGGTATCGCCTTCTTTTACCAGCCATTTCGCAAGCGTGCCTTGCTCCATGGTCGGCGAGAGGGCGGGCATCAAAACTTCGGTGGGCATGGCTCAGGCCTCCCTCTCAAGCTGGATCATGTTGTAAGGCGCATCGGGCGATTTGCCGGAGGTCAGCGCCGTCATGGCTTCGGTCAAGTCGTGGCTCATCGCGGCGGCCCATTCCTCTGCCTGTGCGGTAGAGTAATCGGCGTTGATTTCGCGGGCGAGCAGGGCATTGGGCACCAGCGCGCGGGCCGGGCCAAGCCCGATCCGCAGCCCATCAGGGCCGGTTCCGAGTATGTCGATCAGGATCATCACTCCCCCCTCAGCGATAGGTCACTTTTTTCACCGCCTCGATCACCTCATCGGTGGTGACCAGCGCGAGCTTTTCGAGGTTGGCGGCATAGGGCATGGGCACATCCTTGCCGGTGCAGTTGATGACCGGGGCGTCGAGATAGTCGAACGCCTCCTGCATCAGCACGGCCGAGATGTGGTTGCCGATCGAGCAGACCGGGAAGCCCTCTTCGATGGTCACGCAGCGGTTGGTCTTCATTACCGATTTGATCACCGTGGCGGTGTCCATCGGGCGCAGGGTGCGCAAATCGACGACCTCGGCAGAAATCCCATCTTCGGAAAGCTTTTCAGCGGCTTCGAGCGCATACTGCATCCCTATGCCAAAGCTGACCAAGGTCACATCCGTGCCCTCCCGCCAGATTTTTGCCTTGCCGAAGGGGATGGTGAAATCATCCAGCTTGGGCACGTCGAAGGACCGCCCATAGAGGATTTCATTTTCGAGGAAGACCACCGGATTCGGGTCTCGTATCGCGGTCTTCATCAGGCCCTTCGCGTCAGCGGCGGAGTAGGGCATGACGACTTTGAGACCGGGCACCTGAGCGTACCATGCGGCGTAGTCGTGGCTGTGCTGAGCGCCAACACGGGCCGCCGCGCCGTTGGGGCCGCGGAATACCATCGGCGCCCCCATCTGACCGCCAGACATGTACAGCGTTTTTGCGGCGGAGTTGATGATCTGGTCGATCGCCTGCATGGCGAAGTTGAAGGTCATAAACTCGACGATGGGGCGCAGGCCCCCGAACGCTGCACCAACGGCGATACCGGCGAAGCCGTGCTCGGTGATTGGAGTGTCGATCACCCGCTTGTCGCCGAACTCGTCGAGCAGCCCTTGGGACACCTTGTAAGCACCCTGATACTCGGCGACCTCTTCGCCCATCAGATAGACGTTTTCGTCGCGGCGCATCTCTTCGGCCATAGCGTCGCGCAGCGCTTCGCGAACGGTCGTTTGCACCATCTCCGTGCCCTCGGGCCAATCGGGAGACGTGTCTACCTTCAACTCGGTCGGCGCTTCGGCCTGCGGTTTGGCAGCAGCAGGGGCGGCGGTTTCTTCTTTTACCTCAGTGGGTTCGCTGGAGCGGGAAGAGACGTTTTCGGCGGCTGAGGCGTCTTCGCCTTCCTCAAGGATCACCGCGATGGGGGTGTTCACCTTCACCCCTTCGGTGCCCTCGGAAACGAGGATCTTGCCGATGGTGCCTTCATCCACGGCCTCGAATTCCATCGTGGCCTTGTCGGTTTCGATTTCGGCGAGGATGTCGCCGGAATTTACGGAGTCACCCTCTTTCACCAGCCATTTGGCCAGCGTGCCTTCCTCCATGGTCGGAGACAGGGCGGGCATGAGCAGTTCTGTTGCCATTGTTCGACCTCCTCCTCAGGCGTCTTCTTCTTGCGGAGCGACGTCCGCGTAAATGTCAGTCCAAAGCTCTTTGAGCGCGGGCTCCGGGCTTTCCTTGGCGAAGTCGGCCGAGGCGTTGACGATCTCTTTCGTCTCCTTGTCGATGGCCTTCAGATCCTCCTCGGAGGCGTGCTTGCCTTCGAGCAGCATAGCGCGGACCCTTTCGATGGGGTCACGCTCCTCACGCATCTTCTGAACCTCTTCGCGGGTGCGATACTTGGCCGGGTCCGACATGGAGTGGCCACGGTAACGGTATGTTTTGACTTCCAGAATATAGGGGCCTTCGCCCGAGCGGCAGTGCTCCACGGCCTTTTCACCGGCGGCCTTCACGGCCAGCACGTCCATGCCATCGACGATCTCGCCGGGGATGCCGAAGGGCACGCCGCGGGTGTGGATGTCTTCGGTGGAGGTGGAGCGGGCCTGCGAGGTGCCCATTGCATACTGGTTGTTCTCGATAACGAAAACCACCGGCAACTTCCAAAGCGCGGCCATGTTGAAGGTCTCGTAGACCTGGCCTTGGTTGGCAGCACCGTCACCGAAATAGGTGAAGGTTACGCGCTTGTTATCCTTGTATTTATCGGCAAAGGCGAGGCCTGCGCCGAGGGGCACCTGAGCGCCAACGATGCCGTGGCCGCCGTAAAAATGCTTCTCTTTCGAGAACATGTGCATCGAGCCGCCCTTGCCCTTGGAGTAGCCGCCCTCGCGACCCGTGAGCTCGGCCATGACGCCGTTCGGGTCCATCCCGCAGGCCAGCATGTGGCCGTGGTCACGATAGGAGGTGATGCGTTTGTCGCCTTCTTCCGCAGCTGCTTCCAGCCCGACAACAACGGCCTCTTGGCCGATGTAGAGGTGACAGAAGCCGCCGATCAGGCCCATGCCGTAGAGCTGGCCAGCCTTCTCCTCAAAACGACGAATGAGCAGCATGTCCTTGTAGTAGGCCAGCAGCTCTTCTTTCGACGTGTTGGATTTTGCGGGTGATTTCCTGGTGGTCTTCCGAGCCGCCATTGCAGCTTCTCCTCCCCGAGTCAGAAAAGTAGTTTAACGTTGAACCATGTCTTACCATCGCCCATCCGGGGATGCACATGAAAATTTTACGCAGCTATGAGCAGCAGCATTCCGCTTGTGTTGACAAGAGGTTAACGCCGCGGGCGCTTAAAATGAAAGTGTCGGTTTTCGCGCAGGGGAATGCTGCGGCGCAGAGAGGGGCTTAGCGAATAACGATCTCGTCGGCGCGGATCAGGCCCAGCACATCGCGCGCTTGCTGATCGAGCAGGTCAAGGTCGAGGTAGGTGTCAGACATGCGGTGCGTCTTGTTGCGCAGCACCGCCACCTCCGACATCAGGCGCTCGCGCTCGGCCTTCAACTCACGCGCTTCGGCCTCAATCTCGACCCGGCGAAACAGGCCGTAGTCGCCCTGAACCGCCGCGAAGGTGAAATAGAGCCCAAGCGACAGGGCAACGGCGAAATAGATCACCACACCGAATGCCGGCCGTCTGCGGGAAAATGCCATACCGTCGTGCCTCGTCTTCGCGGGCCTCTTTGCGGGCCTCGTCGCACCAGATTTGCACGAAAGCGCGGGCAAGTGAATCCCTTAATCACCCAACCTGATGAAAATACCACCTTTCCTGTGGCAATTTCGTTAACACGTCGGCCCGGAACGGATCATCCGGGCCACGGGAGCGGGGTTTATCCCGCGACGGAGGCCGCGTAGATTGAGCTGATGGCTTCGCTGATGGTGCTGTTGAACGCCCCATCAGACTGGCTGTCTGAAAGCCCCTCGGTGAGCGCCCGGGAGAAACTGGCCACCATGCCGGTGTTTTGCGCAAGCTTGGCATTGGCCTCCGCGCGCGTGTAGCCACCCGAAAGCGCCACAACCTTCAGCACGCGCGGATGATCCACCAGCGGTTTGTAGATGTTGGCCTGCTCAGGCAGCGTGAGTTTGAGCATCACATCTGAGGTTTCGGGCAGCGCGTCGAGCCGCTTGGAGATTTCGGCGAGGAGGATTGCCTCGGCCTCGGCCTTGTCGGGGGCCTTGATGTTGACCTCCGGCTCGAGAATTGGCACCAGCCCATGCTCCACCACCTGTGCGCCAAGCTCGAACTGCTGAGCGACATTTGCGGCGATGCCTTCGGCATTGGCGGCGTGGATCACCGAGCGTTCCTTGGTGCCGAAAATGCCTTTCTCAGCGGCGCGGTTGAGCAACTCGGACAGGCCGGGAATGGGCTTCATCAGCTGCACGCCATTGGCCTCATCTTCGAGGCCCTTGTCGATTTTCAGGAAGGGAACAACGCCGCGCTCGTCCCACAAAAACTGGGCGGAGGGCTTGCCTGCAATGTCCCGGTCCATCGTTTTTTCGAACAGGATCGCGCCGATAACCTTGTCGCCTGTGAAAGCCGGGGCAGTGGCGATGCGCGAGCGCATGTCATGGATCAGGTCAAACATTTCCTCATCGGAGCCATAGCGGCTTTCATCCACACCATAGAGCTTGAGCGCCTTGGGGGTGGAGCCGCCCGATTGATCGAGTGCGGCGATAAAGCCCTGACCTGCGGCGATCTTTTGTTTTTGCTCGGCGTTCGGCATGGGTCGTCCCTCGTAAATGACGTTTGCGCAGAGGGATAGCCGGGGCCGCCGGGGAAGGCAAAGGTGGTTGCGCTAACGTGAGGGCGGGGCGCGCTCGTCCGTCCTTCGGAGCGTCCTCGCGGGGGCGAGGAGTGGCGCCGAAGGCGTTCAACGAGCCTTAGCCGCCGAGCGCGGCGACGCCGGGCAGGGTTTTGCCCTCCATCCACTCAAGGAAGGCGCCGCCTGCGGTGGAGATGTAGGTGAACTGATAGCTGGCCTTGGCGTTGTTCAGCGCCGCCACGGTGTCACCCCCGCCGGCCACGGTGATCAGCTCGCCTCGGTCGGTCAGCGCCCCGGCCTGGCGGGCGGCGGCATAGGTGGCGGCGCCGAAGGGCATGATTTCGAAAGCGCCAAGCGGGCCGTTCCAGATGAGGGTTTCGCTCTCGTCGAAGACCGCGCAGATGTTGGCCACGGTCTTGGGGCCAGCGTCGAGGATCATGCCTTCAGCCGGACATTCCTGCGCCGGGCAGACCTTGTGCGGCGCGCGGGCTTTGAATTCTTCAGCCACGACCACGTCGACAGGCAGGTGAATTTTGCAACCCGAGGTCTTGGCTTCTTCGAGGATTTCCAGCGCGGTGTCGGTCATTTCGGCCTCTGCGAGGCTCTGGCCAATTTCGTAGCCCTGGGCCAGCAGGAAGGTGTTGGCCATTCCGCCGCCGATGATCAGGTGATCGACCTTGTCGAGCAGGTTGGAGAGCAGGGTGATCTTGGTGGAGACCTTGGCCCCGCCAACCACGGCCGCCACCGGGCGGATCGGATCGCCAAGCGCGCCTTCGAGCGCTTCCAGCTCTTCCTGCATGTTGCGGCCCACGCAGGAGGGGAGCAGGTGCGCGACGCCCTCGGTGGACGCATGGGCACGGTGGGCGGCGGAGAAGGCATCGTTGCAGTAGATGTCTCCCAGAGCGGCGAGTTCCTTGGCGAACTCCGGGTCGTTGGCCTCTTCGCCGGGGAAGAAGCGCATGTTTTCAAGCAGCAGAATCTGGCCTTGCGAGAGCGTCGCCACGGCGGCATCCCAGCCGCCATCGGCGAAGGCGACCTTTTGGCCGAGCGCCTCGGAAAGCGCGTGCAGGGTGACCTCCAGCGACATTTCAGGCACCACCTTGCCCTTGGGCCGCCCGAAGTGGGCCAGCAAGATCGGCTTGCCGCCCTTGGCCAGAATGTCCTGCACGGTGGGCACGATCCGGTCGATCCTTGTGGTGTCCGTCACCTTGCCACCGTCTACGGGCACGTTGATATCGACGCGCACCAGCACTCGTTTGCCTGCAAGGTCCATGTCGTCAAGGGTTTTCCAGGCCATTGCCACCTCCATCTGTTGCCCCGTTCTCGCCGGTTTGAACGGCGCGGTCAACGCGGGCCTTTCCCTTCGGCCCGTGCGCGCATAGGGTGCGCGCGACTTTGAACATGAGGAGGCGAGCATGGCCGATATCAAGGATCCCGAGAACACCATTCTGATTGAGCTGGAAGGCGGCACTGTGACCGTCGAGCTGCTGCCCGATGTGGCGCCGCAGCACAGCGCGCGGATGAAGGAACTGGCGCGTGCCGGGGCCTATGACAACGTGGTGTTTCACCGGGTGATCGAAGGCTTCATGGCCCAGACGGGCGATGTGGCCCATGGCAAGGCCGGTGGTGACACCCGGCGGGCTGGCACCGGTGGCTCTGATCTGCCCAACGTGCCGGCCGAATTCAACAAGCTGCCGTTTGATCGTGGCGTTATCGGCGCAGCCCGCAGCCAGAGCCCGGACAGCGCGAACAGCCAGTTTTTCATCTGTTTTGATGATGTTCACTTCCTCAACGGCAATTACACCGTCTATGGCCGGGTGATCGACGGGATGGAGCATGTGGATGCGATCCCGCGCGGCGAACCGCCTGCGAACCCGGGCGTGATGAAAAGCGTGAAGGTGGCCGCTGATGTCTGACGGCAAGGTCTTTGCGGGCGGCATCTTCGCCGTCGGGCTGGCCTTTTTGGCGGCGTTCTTCCTGTTCACCAACGGCACCGTGAGCGAAGCCGAGGCGGCGGAAGACACCGATGGGCCGAACATCGTGATCACGGTGGCGGGCAAGGGCGATGTGGTGATTGACCTGCGCCCTGACCTCGCGCCGGAGCATGTGAACCGGATCACCGCGCTTGTGGAGGCCGGGGCCTATGATGGGGTGGTGTTTCACCGGGTGATGGATGGCTTCATGGCGCAGACCGGCGACGTGGAGTTTGGCAAGGGCGAAGACCTGAGCCGCGCGGGCACGGGCGGATCGAAACTGCCTGATTTGCCTGCGGAATTCTCCGACGAGCCCTATGTGCGCGGCACGGTGGGCATGGCCCGCACGAATGACCCGGACAGCGCGAACAGCCAGTTTTTCATCATGTTCGCCCCGGCAACTCATCTGAACGGCAGCTATACCGTGGTGGGCCATGTCATCGAGGGGATGGAGGTTGTTGACCAGATCACCCGCGGTGTGCCCGGCAGCGGTGTTGTGGAAAATCCCGACGTGATGCAGAGCGTCACCCTGCAAGAGTGACCTCAAGCCTGCGTGAGTAGGCTATGTGAAACGATCAGCCCATGGCATCCTTGACCTGAACGAAGGGGAGGGTGCCATGGGTTTTCTTTTGCGGACAATGGCTTGGCTGGTGCTGACGACCGGGGTGGCGATGGCGGACCCGGGATTCTGGAAGAACGAGTGGCCGCGGACCGATTTTTCCAAGACGAGCGTTGAAAACTGGGTTGAGATCCTTTCAGGCGGGCCGGGGAAAGACGGGATTCCGGCGCTGACGGCGCCGAAGTTCATTGCGGTGAGCAAGGCGAAGCTCGCGGCGCGGGAGCCGGTGATTACGCTGGAGATTGCCGGAAAAGCGCGGGCTTATCCGCTGCGGTATTTGATCTGGCATGAGATCGTGAATGACAGGTTTCAGGGCCTGCCGATTGCCGTAACCTATTGCCCGCTCTGCAATTCTGCGCTGGTTTACTACCGGAAGAACAAGCGGGAAGTGCTGGAATTCGGGGTGACGGGCAAGCTGCGGAACTCGGATATGATCATGTATGATCGCCAGACCGAGAGCTGGTGGCAGCAGGCCACGGGCAAGGCGATTGTGGGTAAGCTGACCGGGGCGCAATTATCACCGCTGCCGAGTTGGATGGAGAGTTGGGAGAGCTTTGCCACCCGCAATCCGAAGGGCGAGGTGATGGCGGAGCCGAACCACGGGCGGCCCTATGGCACAAACCCTTATGAGCGGTATGACAGCTCGAAAAAACCTTTTCTTTTCAATGGAGAAATGCCGCCGCATGGCATTCCGCCGCTGGTGCGTGTGGTTCGCGTTGGCCAGCGCGCATGGCCCTTGCCGCGGATCGCGAAGGCAGGCGAGATCCGCGAAGCGGGGGTTGTGATCAACTGGACGGGCGTGCAGGCGAGCGCCCTCGACAGCGGCGCAATCGCCAAGGGACGTGATGTGGGCATGATCCGGGTGCGCAACGAGAAGGGAGAGGACGTAGCGCACGACCTGCTTTTTGCCTTTGCCTTTCACGCGTTTTATCCGCGGGGAACCTGGATGTTAGGCAAAAGCGATTGAGATTTCGTGAAGGGTGAGGAATACCCTGCTATATCAGGGCCTTAGATCCAGTTTGCAAACTTTCTGCGATGCGGCAGTGCGCGAACTGCTTAGGCTGCGCTTGATGCCAAATTGTTGATATTTGTCAGGGAATTACCCAGTGATCCTCGTGCAAATGGGGTATCAAATTACCGGGGCAACATCCTATGCACAAGTGATGCACAACCCATGCATAGTCGAATCTTGCGAGCCATTTCTGCGGCTGCATTGCAAACTCGCCGCTCGGGCGGCGCAGGCCAACGAGGCCACCATTCGGGGGCGACAGGCCCCAGATCGCGGGCAATTACGGTTTACCGGGCCTGACAACGGCTTTCGTGCTACACTCACCCAACAGTGGATGGGGGGATGCGGGGATGGCGAAAGAGGCAGATCTGAAGACGGTCGGGATGGGGGCCTTGCTGTCGAGCGATGTCTACAAGGATATTTGCTCGCGGTTTTACAAGCGCCACTTCATCAATCTTCCCTCCCATATCAGCGAAGTGAAATCGCTCGGGAAGACACATGGCGTTGGCTTCAAGTTTCAGCCGCGCGATGCGGACGCCTTTGCATCTGCGTTGAAACGCAGGGGCTTTGAGCCCGACAATCGGAACCACCTGTGCGATGCCGTTGCGGCCGGGGCCACACAGGGCCAGGGCTATCGTGAGGTTGGGGTGCCGAGCCTGCATGTGTCGGTGTCATCGGGGATATGCAGCGTGCATGTTGATACTTTCGGCTTTGTCGCACTGGGGCCGAATGGGGAGAAGATCTATAGCCCGGATGCCATTCAGCACATCATCGACGAGTTGATCTGGCAGGATGTGCTGCTTGGCAAGGTAGAGAAGCTCTCTCCCATGGCGGCCAATGCGCTGCGGCGGGTGCATTTTGTTGGCCCGAGCTCCCGAAACCGCTACCGGCTGGAAGTTGGCGCACGCATCAACATTGTGGACAGGCCCGGGCTGCGGCTTGGGCTGGAGGTGACGCGGGATCTTTCTGGCGAGACGCGGGGCGGGGCGAACCTTGAGGTCTTTACCTTTTAGGTCGATGCACCGCCGAAGAGGCGGGTTGCGAAGGCAGCCAGCAGGGCGTTGAAGCGCTCGGGCTCTTCCCAGAAGGGCGCGTGGCCGGAATGTTCGAAAACATGCGCTTCAGCATGGGCGAATTCGGCGGCACATTCATCGAAAATCGGCTTGGGCATCACCCGTTCATGCGCCCCCCAGACCACGAGGCAGGGGTGCTGCGTGGCGCGGGCGGCGGGGCGATAATCTGCGTGGCGCTGGCGGGTCTGACCGCGAATTGCGGGCGGGCACATCATGTTGAAGCCCATCATGGTGGCAAAGTATTCCGCTTCGGGCTGCTGGTGGAAGCAGGCGTGCAGGAAGGCCTCGGTGGCGGAAAGATTTTCGGCCAGCACCTCTGAGAGCATCCCTTTGGCCAGCACATCCGGATCGGCCATGCGCAGCTCGCGTGCCTCGGGGGGGATGAACTTGCCGGAGGTGGGGCCGGTGCCGATCATGGCGGTGCCTGAGAGGGCCGCGTCACCATGCAGCGCGAGGTAGTCGCAGAGCGCCTTGCCACCCATCGACCAGCCCAGCAGCAGCGGGCGGGTGAGCGAGAGCGCTTCGATCACCGCTGCAATGTCGCCCCCCCATGGCTCGGAGCCGGCATAGGCCTCGGGATCGGTCGGCTTGCCGCTTGCGCCATGGCCGCGCAGGTCAAACCCGACCATGCGGAAGCCTGCCAGCGCGGGCGAGGTGAACTGCCGAGCAAAGGAGAGGTGCGCCTGCGACCAGCCATGCACGAAGAGGATGGGCGGGCCATCGGGTGCGCCATACTCGGCCACCGAGATCGGGCAGCCGCCGTAACCGGAGATGAGCTGCGTGGCGAATGGGGCAGGGTGCTTGGTCATCCGTCGCATTTGTCAGCAGATGTATGACGAGAGCAAGAAATTTTCGGCCCCGGGCTGGACGGGGGGCGGCAAATCGCTAGGTTCCGCCGCGTGCCGCGATGCAGCCCGTCTGTGCGGCCCGTTTCTGAAAGGATAGACGATGCCGAAGCCTCAGGGGCTGTTTCGCTCCGCGTTGATCTTGGGCCTCATGTCGATGGTTGGCCCCTTCGCGATTGACATGTACCTGCCGTTGTTACCCGAGATCGGGGTGGCTCTTGGCGTGGATGAGGCGGCGATGGGGGCCACAATTGTGGGCTATTTCATCGCCTTCGGCCTTGCGCAGTTGGTGTATGGCCCCTGGGCCGATCAGGCTGGACGGCGGTTGCCGGTGTATTTCGGGCTTGGGGTATTTGCGATTGGCTCGGTGGGCGCGGCCATGGCCGGGAGCCTTGAGGCGCTGGTGGGCTGGCGCGTTGTGCAGGGCCTTGGCGGCGCGGCGGTGATGGTGATCCCGCGTGCGATCATTCGCGATTTGCACACCGGGCCAGAGGCGACGCGCATGATGGCACTGATCATGCTGGTGATCTCCGTTTCGCCCATGCTGGCCCCGCTTGCTGGCTCAGGCGTGGCCGCTGCTGCGGGGTGGCGGGCGATCTTCTGGGTGCTGGCCGGGGCGGCGCTGGCCTGCGTGACGCTGATGCATTTTGCCCTGCCAGAAACCCTGCCGCCGGAGCGCCGGGTGAATGTGAAGGTCAAGGCCCTGAGCCGGGCCTGCGGGGTGCTGTTGCGTGATGTGAAGTTCATGGGGCTGACCTTTGTAGGCGGGCTCGGGATGGCGAGCTTTTTCGTGTTCATCTCGCTGGCACCCTATGTGTACCGGCAGGAGTTTGACCTTACGCCAACCGGCTTTTCGCTCGCCTTCGCGGTGAATGCTGCCGGGTTCTTTGGGGCGAGCCAGATCGCCGGGCCGCTGGCAGAGCGTGTGGGGCTTTCGCGCGTGGTGTTGGCCGGGGTTTCGGGCTTTGCGCTGGCGGCCTCGGTGCTGTTTGCGGTGGTGGCCTCGGGCGGCAGCAGCCTTGTGGTGGTGATGGCCGGGCTCTTTATTGCCAACGCCTTTTTGGGCCTCGTGATCCCCACGACGATGGTGATGGCGCTCGACGATCACGGCGAGATTGCCGGCATGGCCTCCAGCCTCGGCGGCACGTTGCAAATGGTGGCCGGCGGGGTGGCGGTGATGCTGGCGGGGCCGTTCCATGATGGCACCTCGGTGCCGATGGTGGGGGCCATCGCAGCCTGCGGCATTGGCGCGGTAACGCTGGCCTGGACGGTGCTGGCGCGGATACGGCAACCTGCCTGAAGCGCGGTGCCAGAATCTGGCGTTGGTTAAACCTATTTTAGCACCCTTGAGGCATTTCCGGAGCTGAAATCGGCCCGCCCGCAATGGGCGTGGGCCGCCTGCCACGGCTCCGGAGACCTTGAGACCCATGCTGAGCAACATGAAACTGCGGATAAAGCTGCCGCTGCTGATTTTTCTGATCGTCGCTGTCACCGTGGCCGGATTTCTCGGCCTTTTGGCCATGGAAGGGTGGAAGAACGCGGAGCGCTCGGCCTATGCCCGCCTCGATGCCGCGCTGGAAAAGGACCGCGCGGCCCTGCAGAGCTGGGTGGATACCATCCGCAGCGATCTCGTGGTGAATTCCACCGAAGCCACGGTGACCTCGGCATTGCAAAAGCTCACCGGTGCCTTTGCCGCGATCGAAGACCCGGCCAGTGATCTGCAGCGGCTTTACATCGAGGAAAACCCGCATCCCGTGGGGGAAAAACACCTTTACGACTTCGCCCGCGATGGATCGGGCTATTCTATCGCGCACCGTCGCTATCACGGCTTCTTTCGGGCGCTCCAGCAGGTGCGTGGCTATTATGACGTGTTCCTCATGGATGCCGATGGCAACGTGATTTACAGCGTTTTCAAGGAATTGGACTTTGCCACCAACGTGGTGGATGGGCCCTGGGCGGAAAGCGGGCTTGGAGAAGTGTATCGCGGCGCTGTCTCCCAGGCCGGCGCCGAAGAGCGGGTGTTTTTTGTTGATTACGCCCCCTATGGGCCATCGAACAGCGCGCCAGCAGGCTTTGCCGGGATCGCAATTGCCCGCGAAGACGGCACGTTGCAGGGTGTGCTGGCTGTGCAAATGCCAACCGATCAGGTCGCTTCGCTGATATCGCAGAGTGCAGGGATTCAGGAGATTTTCGCCGGAAGCGACATGAAGCAGCGTAACACGGCGGGGCAGGCGGGGATTGAGCCTCTGGACGATGAGGCGGTTCGCCGCGCGCTGCAAGGCGAAGTGGGGCGCCTGACCGGGCCGATCCATAGCGGTGAGACGGGGCTGGCCGCCTATGGGCCTGTCGACTTCGGCAGCTTTATCTGGGCCGTCACGGCGCAAATGACCGATGAGGCTGCTTTCGGCGGGATCAATAGATTGCTGACCGAAGCCGCCATTGGCGGAACGATATTGCTGCTGCTGGCAACGGCAGTGGGGTTCGCCCTGTCTCGCGGGATCGTCGGGCCTGTGACGGCGGTCCGCAACGGGTTGCAGGGGCTGACGCGGGGCGAATATTCCTACGCCGTTTCCGGCACCGCACGCGGGGACGAGCTTGGCGAGATGGCGCGCAGCGCCGAAACCCTGCGCGACAAACTTCAGAGCGCCCAGGCCGCGGAACAGGACAACATCTTCCGTGGCGCCGGTTTTCAGGCCAGCTCTGCGCCGATGCTCATGCTCGATTCCGATCTTCGCGTCAGCTACGCCAATGCCGCCGTTGAAGCATTCTTCGACAAACACGCCGAAACCTTTGCGGCGGGCGGACTCTATAGCGGCACTGGCGAGCTGACGGGGCAGGGGATTGACCAATTGATGCCAAACCCGGACAGCCTGCAGCGGGCCCTGGATGTGCCAGAAGATCTGCCGCGCACGCTGTTCTTCCGGCTCGACGACACCCGCTTTTCCATGCGCGTGGGCGCGGTGGTGGATGATCAGGGTGCCCCGATTGGCACTGTTGTGGAGCTGGCGAACGCGACACAGGAATTCATGGATCGGGCGCTGATGACCTCCATCAACCGTTTCCTGGCCACCATCAAGATGGACCGCAAGGCGAAGGTCTTTGAAGTCAACGGCACGATGGCTGAGGTTCTTGGCTGTACTGCTGAGGAGTTGCAGGGCAAGAGCGCGCCAGAGATCTTCCAGTTCGACCCGCAGAGCGAAACCAAAACCGGAACGGTTCTGGAACGATTGAAGCAGGGCGAGAACGTGTTTGGCTTGTTCAGCTTGCGCGGCCCGAGTGGCGAGTTGCGCTGGCTTCAGGGCGGATTTTCCCCGGTGCTGGATACCGATGGGCAGGTTGCGATGTTCCTGTTCATGGGTTCTGACGTCACGGAGGACCGCGAAAAGCTCGCAGAGGCCGAGCGAGAGCAGAACCGCGTGGCTGAAGCACAGACACAGGTGGTCGACAGCCTGCGCGTGGGGCTCATGGCCTTGGCAGAAGGCAACCTGACCAAGCTGCTCGATGAGCAGTTTTCCGAGGGCTATGACGAGCTGCGCATCAACTTCAACGAGGCGGCCTCCAAGCTTCGCGAGGCCATCGCCATGGTGACGGAGAACGCGGGCGCAATACACCGAGAGGTGGGTGAAATTGCCACGTCTGCCGATGATCTTTCGCGCCGAACGGAGCGGCAGGCGACGACATTGGAAGAGACCGCCGCCGCGCTCGACCAACTCACCTTCAGCGTCCGCTCCGCCGCACAGGGCGCCGATCGTGCCAACCAGATGGTTACGGAGGCACGCGGCAATGCGGAGCAGGGCGGCAAGGTGGTAAGCGAGGCTGTTGCGGCGATGGGCCAGATCTCCAGCAGCTCTGACCAGATTTCCAAGATCATCACGGTGATCGAGGACATTGCCTTTCAGACAAATCTCCTGGCACTCAACGCCGGGGTAGAGGCCGCGCGCGCGGGCGAAGCCGGGCGCGGCTTTGCCGTCGTCGCTTCGGAAGTGCGCGCATTGGCACAGCGTAGCTCGGATGCGGCACGGGAAATCTCCGGCCTGATTTCCTCTTCGGGAGATCACGTGAAGCGCGGGGTCGATCTTGTGGGTCAGACGGGCGAGGCCCTTCGGGAAATCGTCACCAGCGTGACCGACATCGCCGGCCATGTTTCGGAAATTGCGCAATCGGCCAAGGAGCAATCGGGCGGCCTTGACGAGATCAATACCGCGATGAACCAGCTCGATCAGGTGACGCAGCAAAATGCAGCGATGTTCGAGCAGACCAATGCCGCAAGCCAGTCCCTTTCTGGCGAAGCGGACCTCTTGAAGAAGACGGTAAGCCGGTTTGAAATCGGCAAAGTTGCGGAGGTCACAGGGGAAGGGGAGACCACCGCAGCCCCGGCTCATGCACCTGCCACACGGCCTCTCGCCGCCACAGAACCCGCCAGCGATACGGTAGAGACAGGTGAGGCCGAAGTAGCGTCCTTACCGGCAGAAAAACCCGACCAAACGGCCCACACGTTAGATGCCGCAGCACCGCCCACCGCCCCAACGCCGACTTTCCGCAGTGGACGCCCCTCTGTTCTCCAGAGTGATGGCTCGGCCGCGCTGGCCATGCCCCCCGACGACGAGGACTGGGAAGAATTCTAGGGCGTTACCCCGCGTGGACTTGGATAAGAGGATTGACTTTGATGGTTGAAAAGAGGCGCGTTGTCATTGTGGACGACAGCACGACCATGCGCGCCATCCTTGGCCAGTTGTTGACCTCCGACGGCAGGTTTGACGTGGTGGGCGAGGCGGCGGACCCTTACGAGGCGCGCTCTGTCATCAAGGCGACAAACCCCCATGTGGTAACGCTTGATGTCGAGATGCCACGGATGGACGGTTTGAGCTTTTTGGAAAAGATCATCTCGCTGCGTCCGCTCCCCGTAGTCATGCTGTCTTCTGGCACCGGCCCGGGCAGCGACCTCGCCGTTGAGGCCTTGGCCAAGGGGGCAATCGACTGCCTCGGGAAAGACGGGTTCAGCCGACCGGATGGCGCGGCCGAGGTGACCGACCGTATTTTTGACGCCTCTCTCGCCCGCGTTGAGCCTCGCGCCTCGCGCCCTGTTTCGCGTGATCATTCGAGTTTTCGGTGGAACGGGCGGTTGGTGTTGATCGGCTCCTCGACCGGGGGGGTGGAGGCGCTCGAACGCGTCCTTGGAGGCATGCCACCCAATGCACCGCCGATTGTGGTGGTTCAGCATATGCCGCCACAGTTCATGGAAAGCCTCGCCCATCGGCTCTCAGGGCTGATCGCTCCACGTGTTGCGCTGGCCCGTGAAGGCTTGGAGGTGACGCAGGGCATGGTGGTCTTTGCTCCGGGCGGGGCGCATCACCTCGAATTGGTGCACACACCTCGCGCCGCACCGCGCTGCCGCATGGTGGAGGCTCCGCTGATGAGCGGCCACCGTCCTTCCGTCGACCGATTGTTCTTCTCAGCCGAGCCGATGGCGTCGCAATGTTTGGCCGTCTTGCTGACGGGCATGGGGCGAGATGGCGCTAGCGGCATGCTTGCTTTGCGGGATGCAGGCGCCCGCAGCCTGGCACAAAGCCGAGAAAGCAGCACGGTCTGGGGCATGCCCCGCGTCGCTTGGGAAACCGGTGCCGCCGAAGCGCTGGTGCCGCTCAATGGCATGGGCGCCAAAATCCTATCGCTTTGCGGACGTGGTCGGGTGCCGATGCAATGACCGGAAGGGGGCCAACAATGCACGTCGCGCAGGGCGAGTTTGGGGTTTCTGCAGACCCTGAGATGATGCTGACCACTATCCTCGGCAGTTGCGTTTCCGTGTGCCTTTGGGACCGCCAGTCGCGTTTGGGGGGAATGAACCACATTCTCTTGCCCGGCGGCGGCGGCACCGATTTGTATCAGGCCGCCGCGGGCGCCAATGCAATGGAGCTGCTCATCAATGGTATGCTCAAGGCCGGAGCCCGGCGCGAATCCCTCGAAGCAAAAGTGTTCGGCGGGGCACGAATGATCAAGGCAAGCTCCGACATCGGCGCACGCAATGGGGCCTTTGTGACAGAGTTTCTGGAGCGCGAGCATATTCCGCTTACCGGTCAGTCGCTGGGTGGAACCCTCGGGCGTCGCGTTCAGTTCTGGCCGGAAAACGGGCGGGCCCGGCAAATGTTGATTGCCAAGTTTGAAGAGCCCGTGGCCGCCGCAGTGCAAGAAAAAGCCCCGGCGGATGATGCGCTGGAACTGTTTTGAAGGTTCCCGATCCGCATGATCCATGTATGCGGGGCCTATTTTACGGCCCACCCCTGTGCTGGCTGAGCTTCTGTAGAGTGCATATTTTCGGATCGGATTTTGGGCCAAGCACCGTTGAGGTCGGCCATCGGCTGATCCTTACGGTGTCAGATCGCCAATGAGATGAGAGCGCCCGGCGAGGGCGACGCGACATGCGGTTTCAAAAAGTAGCCCGCCTTCGCGCTTTAACCTTGCACCGGGCAAGAGATTCCATGGAGGCGACCGCAAAAAGATCTCTCTTTAGAACAGGTCGACTTCACCGCAGGGGCGTTCTTCTTCCAACGCGGCTGCACCGCCTTGGAGCAATGCGATCCGGCAGCTCTCAAGACGGAGCAGATCTGCAAGGGCGACAATGTCAATGTGGTCGTTACGGCCGGCCGCATCTGCCGCAAGATGTGCGGCGGCCCGAAGATCATCAAGAGTCTGATGGATTAGATCGAGGCCCTGGAGCTCTCTCAGCTGTGCGCGGGAGGGATGGCCTGCCTGCGAGAGGAAGTTGCCGAGATCATCCTGCATCTGAAAGGTGCGGGCCGCCAACCCATCCAGCGTGTCGGCCAGTCGGGTCAGAAGGGCGGAAATCGATAGATCTGCTTGGCCGGTTTGAACAGTATCGACAGCGCTCACAGGCGGCCCACCACGGCTTCCATGCAGGCATGGAGATCCTTTGGCTGGAATGGCTTCTTGATGAAGTTGTTCATCCCGAGGGCCCGGCCCGTGTCGATAATCTGCTTGTCGGCCTTTCCGGTTATCAGGATGAAGCCGATGCCTTTCAACCTTACATGGGTACGCAGGGCCTTGAGCAGGTGCAGGCCATCCATCCCCGGCATGTTGTAGTCGGAGATGACAAGATGGGCCGGCTTTTTCTCAAGTTCGGCCATGGCGGCGTTGCCATCGGCGGTGTAGCGCACGTTGGTGACACCCATCGCATCAAGGGCCTGAAGGATCAGGCCGCGACTTGTGGACATGTCGTCCACAACCATGACGTGGAGCTTTTCTCGGAGGGACATCTGGTTACTCCTGATGGGCGCTTGGGCGCGGCGAAACTGGGGGGTGGGCCGTTGAATCGAAAGCGAAGGTCGTTTGGCCCACCTGACAAAACGGGGCACCGGCCGCCGGATCTATCCGCTCGGAATGCCCGAGATAGAGGACGGCGTTGAAGGCACAGATATCGGAAAAACGGGAGATCAGCCGGTTTTGCGTGGGTTGGTCGAAATATATCATCACGTTTCGACAGAAGATCGCATCGAACTTGCCCTTCATCGGCCAGTCGCCCATGAGATTGAGGTGGCGGAAAGACACCAGGCTGCGGACGTCGTCGGACACCCTCATATCGCCTCCCTCAACCGGATGCAGAAAGCGATCCCGCCCGCCGGTTTTGAGTGGGGTCACAAGATCCGGCGCATAGGTTGCGGCACGTGCTGCGGCGAGGATCTGCTGATCAACGTCTGTGGCAAGGATCTTCAGATCGTAACGAAGGGCATCCGGGAACTGTTCAAGGACCACCATGGCGAGGCTGTAAGGCTCCTGCCCGGAGGAACAGGCGGCAGACCAGAGTCGCACCCGCTCGCCTGCGCGAGCCTTCTCAATGAGCTTGGGCAAATGCCGGGCAGCAAAATGTTCGAAGTGATGGTTTTCGCGGAAAAAGCTGGTGACATTCGTTGTGAGAGCAGAAATCAGATGCTCGCGTTCCTCACCGGCCTCCGGACCCTGCAACAGGGCGATGTAATCATCCACCCCTGAGAGCTTCAGGGCGCGAAGCCGCTTGCCGATCCGTGAAAAAACCATCGCCGCCTTCTCGGGGACAATGTTCAGCCCGGCAGCATCGCGGGCCATTCCCGCAATCGCGTCAAACTGGGTGCGTTTTTCTGGCGACATCGGCTCTAGCGCTGCGACGCCAGCCTGCTGCGTCAGGCGCGCTGGAGATATGGCTTGGGTTGTGCTCACGCGGCCTCGGCATCGATGTTGGGCAGAACGGCGGCCAGATCAAGCACGCGGAGCATGCGCTCTTCATGGATCGTGAGCGCGCGGACGCACTTCAGAGATCCGTCGCTGGACATGTCCGGCGGGGCCTGCAGCTCAGCCTCCGAGACGGCGAAGATATCAGAAACCGCGTCAACCAGCAGGCCAACGGTATTGTCGCCGGATTGGACCACGACGATGACGTTTCGCTCGTTTTTCTCACCTGCGGGGATGCTGAGGCGCTTGGCGAGGTCTATGATTGGCAGCACCGTTCCGCGCAGGTTGATGACGCCGCGGACATAGGGCGGGGCATGGGGCAGGGGGGTGGCCTCTGTCCAGCTGCGAATCTCGCGTACCGAGATGATATCAATCGAATACTCCTGCGCGCCAACGTGAAAGCTGAGAAGCTCCTGGCGGGTGGGATCTTGGGCGTTGTCATCGGTTTGTGTCATGAGATTATCCTGCAAGATCGAAGGTTTGCATGTTGCGGGAGGTGCCCGCCGAGGCGATCAGATCCGCCGGGTCGAGGATGAGGGCGATGCGGCCATTGCCGAGAATCGTGGCCGCCGCGATACCGGGCACGCGGCCATAGCTTTCCTGCAGCCCTTTGATGACGACCTGGCGTTGCTCGACGATCCGGTCCACCACCAGAGCGGAGCGGGTGTTATCTTCCATCGATATGAGCAGCACCGAGCTGCCCTCGTAGCTGTCGAGCGGGGTGCGGAACCCGAGTTGCACCGCCATGTCGAGGATCGGGACGAACTCTTCACGGATGCGCACAAGCTGGGTGCCAGCGCCGAGCTGTTCCATGTCGCTCGACTGAAGCGTGAGGGTTTCGGAGATCGAGCCGAGCGGGACCACGAGGATTTCGCCTCCGGCTTCGACGACCATTCCGTCCAGCACAGCAAGGGTGAGGGGCAGCGATATGGAGAAGGTCGTGCCAACGCCCGGCTCCGAAGTGATGGTGACGCGCCCGCCGAGGGCTTGGATCGAGCTGCGCACGACATCCATGCCGACACCGCGACCGGAGAGGTCGGAGACTTCTTTGGCGGTAGAAAAGCCGGGCAGGAAAAGGAGGTTATCAATCTCCTGGTCCTGCATGGGCACGCCGGGTGGGATCAGGCCCTTTTCCTCGGCCTTGGCCTTGACCACTTCGCGGTTGATGCCGCCGCCATCGTCCTTGATTTCAAGAACCACGCGACCGGACTTGTGGGCTGCCGTGAGAGTGACCACGCCATCGGCGGGCTTGCCAGCGGCGATGCGCCCCTCGGTGGTTTCGAGCCCGTGATCGACCGCGTTGCGGACCATATGCGTGAGCGGATCAGCGAGGCGCTCGATCACGGTTTTGTCGATTTCGGTTTGCTCGCCATCGGTGATGAAGCGCACGGATTTACCGACCATGGAGGAACTTTCGCGCACGATCCGGCTCATGCGCTGGAACAGCGATTTAACCGGCTGGGCGCGGATCATCATCACGCTTTCCTGGATGTCACGGGTGAGTTGCAGGAACTCTTCCAGCCCTGATGCGACGGTGGAATTTGCCGGAATCCCCGCTTCGGCGACGCTCTGGCTCAGCATGGCCTGATTGATGACCAACTCGCCGACGAGGTTGACCAGCCGCTCGATGCGGTCGAGGTCAACCCGGACGGTGGCCTTGGCCCCGGCGGCGGATTGCTTGCCGTCCTTTGCAGCGCCCGAGGGCGGTTTGGCGGCGGGGGCCGGTTTTGCGGCTGCGGGCGTGGGTGCAGGCGGGGCCTCTGGGGCCGGCATTTCACTCATTGGCTCGGGCTCCGGTTCTGGCTCGGAGTCTTCCTCCGATGCTGTGCCCGGTGCCTCGCCATCATCGACCGTGCCGGGAATGACGATGGTGTCGAGGTTTGGCAGGCCTGCGGATGGGGTGCCGGTTTGCTCGATCGAGAGTTCGCACAAACCGTCCACGAATTCGAAGATTTCGGCAACCTCGTCCTTTTGGGCAGTGCCGGCGATTTCCACCTCCCAGCCGATGGAACTCTCTTCGGGCACCAGATCGGCGAGGGGCGGGAGGTTTGAGATATCGCAGGTGGTGGTGACTTCGCCCAAATCACCCAAGGCGGCCAGCATGTGGCGTGGTTCGTTGCCCGAGGCGAAGAGTTCGGCAGTGGGGTGAAACCGCACGTGGATGGCCGGGGCGGTGGAGGCATCTGTCGCCTCCGGCTCCTCCTCTGCGTCCAGCGGATCAAGGGAGAGCGTCATTGGGGCGAAGTCGATCTCTTCTTCTGCTTCCTCCTCTTCGATGACGCCACCGACCAGCGCTTCGAGGTCGCCCAGCACCGCTTCTGTGGTGGCCTTGTCGAGAGTTTCGCCATCGCGGGAGGCGCGGACGATATCGTAGAGTACATCGGCACCGCGGAAGAAAAGGGCGATTGTGTCTCGTGAGGGCTCCAGCCGGCCATTGCGGATTTCGTCCATCACGGTTTCAAACCGGTGGGCGAAACGCACCAGCTCTTCCAGCCCGAAGGCCCCGGCGCCGCCCTTGATGGAATGCACCGCACGGAAGCAGACGTTGATGGTTTCGGCGTCTGTGTCGCCATCGTCCATCGCGGTCAGCCCGTCTTGCAGGCTTTCGAGCAGTTCTTCGCATTCGATGAAGAAACTGGCCCGGATTTCGGCCATCGGATCTGTTTCGGGCATCATGCAGCTCCTTTGCCGGCGACCATGTTGATGGCGCGCACCAGTTTGACCGGATCGAAGGGCTTGACGATCCATCCGGTTGCGCCGGAGGTGCGGGCGCGGGCCTTCAACTCATCGGCGCTCTCGGTGGAGAGCACAAGGATGGGAACGGCGCGGTGCTGGTCCTTGGCGCGCACGGCGTCGATGAAGCCGAACCCATCCATCCGGGGCATGTTGATGTCGGTGATGATCGCATCGGGCGGGGTGCCGTCATCGACCATATCCTCCAGCACTTCCAACCCGTGCAGCCCGTCTTCGGCCACCTGCGGGGCAAACCCGGCCTGCGAGAGGGCGAGCTTGAGCATGTCGCGGATGGTGCGGCTGTCATCCACCGCCAAAATGGAAAGGCTCATGCGGCGAGCTCCTTGCTGCAAAGGTCATCGGCGGTGAACCCGAAAATGGCGAGCTGTGCCGCGCATTCCGCGCTCAACGCATCCACCGACAGGCTCACGCCAGCCTCTCGCCAGGTTTTGGCGGCAGAGAGCAGCACTTGCAGGCCGGGCGTGCCGAGGCTTTCGCAGGCGCTGGCATCAAGCACGAGCGGCTTGCCGGCATGACCGAGC
Organism: Vannielia sp. ABF1_015; assembly: GCF_056160745.1. NCBI lineage: Bacteria > Pseudomonadati > Pseudomonadota > Alphaproteobacteria > Rhodobacterales > Paracoccaceae > Vannielia > Vannielia sp. ABF1_015. The sequence goes on along the minus strand of NZ_JBSWXT010000002.1, from coordinate 103,271 downwards.
AACTCATCGCGGAGCGGTGCGGCAGCGGGCAGATCGAGCCGCGCGGGAAGCGGCAGGCGCAGACTGGCATCGCTCATCGGGCAGGCCCCTTTTGGTATGGGGCGAAGGGCGGAAGCATGGATCGACTCCTTCATCCGGTCGGTTGGATGAGGAAGGGATGCCCGACAGGTCTTAAGATTAACTTACGCCAGATGAGGAAATCGCACGCCGGGCGAAGGATTTTTCAACCCCGCGCAGCGCGGCACAGATCAGGCGGTGTGAAGCTCGTGCAGATGGTTGGCACAGCCGATCAGCGGAGCCCTGTCATCGCGCACCAGCGTGACCGAAAAATCACCCATGAAGCCGGCAAACCGGCCCTTGTCACGGAAACCCTCGGCAAAGGCACCGGTGCCCAGCAGCCGTTCAAGCCCAACGGCCACACCGCCGACCAGAAAGACACCACCGAAGGGCAGATGCTCCAGCGCGAGATTGCCTGAAACCGTGCCCAGAAAGCGCAGGAAGGTCTGCACCGCTGCCACCGCCTGCGGGCTCGTGCCGCCCTCCGCCGCTGCAATGATATCGCTGCCACGCAGCTCGGGCGCGGCCCCGGTTTCGGCGCAATGCCAATGATAAACGTTCTCCAGCCCGCGCCCCGAAAGCACCTCTTCAACAGCAGGAAAGCCGTGACTGTCATCCACGTAATGCGACAGCCGAAGGTCGGCCTCAGTGCGGATCGGCAGGTTGACATGGCCACTCTCGGAGGGCGGCACGAAGCGGCCTGCGGGGGTGGTATGAACGGGCACCGCGTTGAAGCCCGTGCCGACGTTGACCACAAGCGCGGTTGCCTCAGGCGCAGCAGGCTGAGCCGCGGGGATCACCGGCACAAGGCCCTCGGGGGCGATATGGCCAATGGCATGGCCGGGGGCCTGAAGATCGTTCAGCAGCGCCACATGCGAGGTGCCTGCCGCCCGCGTGATGGTGGGAATGTCCAGCGTCCAATCAATGTTGGTCAGCTCTGCCACCCCATCGACCACCGGCCCGGCCGCTGCCACGCAGGCACCATCAATGGCGGGCGTGCCGACCTGCGGCAGATAGGCGGCCACCACCGCCTCGAAATTGGCGAAATCGGCATTGCGAAAGCGCTTGATGCTGGCCACGTCCAGCTCGCGCCCGTGGGCCAGTGCAAGGCGGGTATTGGTGCCGCCGATATCGGCGATCAGCGCGGCTGCGGTCATCCGTTCTTCCTCAATGCGGCTTTCAGCGCCTCATAGGAGGCTTTCGGTGTGCGCTGCAAGCTGTCGTAGTCCACATGCACCAACCCGAAGCGGGGGCCATAGCCATGCGCCCATTCGTAATTGTCCATCAGCGACCAGATATAATAGCCCTTAACCGGCACGCCGGCCTCGATGGCGTGCAGCACCGCGCCGAGGTGGGCATCGAGATACGCGATGCGGGCCTCATCGGGCACGCCGGGGGTATCGGGCCAAGCCATGCCGTTTTCGGTAACATACAGCGGCAGGTCGCCGGTGTAGTTCGAGGCGGTGTCGGTGAGGAAGTGGAAGAGGCCCTCGGGGTAGATCTCCCAGCCGACTTGAGTTTTTGGCAGATCGCCCGCGCCTTCGGTGTAATGCGGCCAGGGCTCATTGGGCGCGGGGGAGATGAGCTTGCGGGTGTAGTAGTTGAGGCCGCACCAATCGAGCGGGGCGGTGATGGTGGCGAAGTCGTCCTGCCAGTTCGCGGGCATATGCGGGCCGAGGCCCTCCAGCACATCGTCGGGGTATTCACCCTTGAAGATGCCGGAGCGGAACCAGCGGTTATAAATGCCGTCATAGCGCTGCGCGGCGAGGGCGGCATCGGGCGTGTCATCGGCGGGTTGGGCGTATTCGAAGTTGAAGACGGCGCCGAGGTTATCCATTCCGAGGCTGCGCATGGCGCCGATCGCCTCGCCATGAGCAAGGCAGACGTGGTGCATGGCGCGGGCGGTGGCGCGAATGTCGCGCAGGCCCGGCGCGTGGTGGCCCATGAAATGAGAAAGCCAGCCGACGCACCACGGCTCGTTGATTGGCGCGGCCGACCAGATACGGTCTCCCAGCGTGCTCATCACGGTGTAGGTGTAATCGGCGAACCACTTGGCGATGTCGCGGTTGCGCCAGCCGCCCTTGTCGAGCAGGGGCGAGGGCAACTCCCAGTGGTAGAGAGTGGCGGCGGGCTTCAGGCCGCGCTCCAGCATGCCATCGACCAGGCGGTCGTAAAAATCGAGCCCCTCGGGGTTGGCCGGGCCGATACCCTCGGGCATGACACGGGCCCATGAGAGGCTGAATCGATAGACATCGAGCCCGGCATCGGCAATCAGGTCAAGGTCTTGCGGCCATTTGTTGAAGTGGTCGCAGGCGCGCGCGCCATTCTCAGCGCCCACGACATTGCCGGGGGTTGCGGCGAAATCATCCCATTGGGTGCGGCCTGCGCCGCCGTGCTCATGGCCTTCGATCTGATAGGCCGAGGTGGCGGTGCCGAAGAGAAAGCCTTCGGGGAAGTCGGCGCGGGTGTGGCGGAGCATCGGGTTCTCCTATCGCGGGGCTGGGCCGGTGGACGAGCCAAGGGTCAACTCGGCTTCCATAATGTGTTGGCGGGGGCCTGACTCTTCACTGTCAATCAGGCCGAGGAGCATTTCAGCGGTGATCCGGCCTGCCTCTCGCACAGAGCTTCGGGTGGCTGTGAAAACAGGCACTTCGCCGCCGTTCTTGAAGTATCCGAGATCATCGTCATGGGTGATGATCGACACATCGCGGCCCATGGCAAGGCCACGCTCCTCGACCGCGCGGCGCACGCCCATGGCGGTGATCAGCGAGGACACGAGGAAGGCGGTGGGCGGATTGGAGTGGCCGAGCATCTCGGCGGCGGCCTCGTAGCCATAGCTCTCGGTCATCTCTTCAGAGCGGTGAAGCTCAGGGCGGAAGGTTAGCCCGCGTGCGGTGAGCGCGGCCTCAAACCCTTCGCGGCGGCGCATGGCGAAATCCATGCCTTCCAACCCGTTCAGCAGCGCGATCTGGTGGTGGCCAAGGTCTGCAAGGTGGAGTGTGGCCCGCTCGAAGGCGCGACGGTTGTTGACGTCGACCCATGAGTAATCATGGTCGTCCACCGGCGCGCGGCCATGCACGACGAAGGGCAGGCCGACCTCCTTGAGCAGCGCGATGCGCGGGTCATCCTTGCGGGGGCCGTGGATAACGATGCCATCAACCGAATTGCGCTGCGCCATGGAGCGATAGGCGGTGTCTTCATCGTCATCGGGCACCACGGTGAGCATCATGTCATAGCCCGCGCGGGCATAGATTTCGCCTGCGCCGCCGATGAAGTCGCCAAACACGGGGTTCATCATCTCGTGGTTGGTGCTGATCGGGATGACGTGACCGATGGCCATGGCGCGGCCCGTCGCGAGGCTTTTGGCGCGGGTGTTGGGGCGGTAGTTGTGCTGCGTTGCAGCGGCAAGCACGCGCTTGCGGGTGCTCTCGGCAACCTCCGGATAGCCGTTCAACGCCCGGCTGACGGTGGTTTGGCTCAAGCCCAGATTCGCGGCAAGTTGCTTGAGGTTCATGGGCGCGGAGCCTTTCAAAGCGCTTTTAACTTTGGCGCAGACTAGCGTCTGGAGCCGCCGCCGTCAAAGGCTTGGGGTCGCAGCGATTAAATGCTGCAGGCGCGAAGTTGGCAATAAAAACAGGGCGGTCGGCGGAGAGCTGCAGGTTGACCTGTGGGGTGGGATAGGCCATGCTTCAAGCTTCCAAAGCGCTTTGAGGCCTGAGTCGTTTCGGGCTTCAGTCAAATTTGCGCGGGAGAAATCGCGACACGAGCTGCACGCTCGGCACCACAACCGGGAGGATATATTCATGAAGCATTCCATCAAGACGAGCTGCGCCGTTCTGGCCCTGATGAGCGGACCTGCGCTTGCCGAACAGATCACCGTGGCTGGTCCGTGGATCGGGGCTGACGAGGAGCATGTGCAGGCGGTGCTGGCCGCTTTTGCCGAGCAGAGCGGCCATGACGTGCGCTACACCGGCTCCGATAGCTTCGAGCAGCAGATCGTGATCGACGCCGAGGCGGGCTCTGCGCCCAACGTCGCCGTTTTCCCGCAGCCCGGCCTCGCCGCCGTGATGGCCGAGCGTGGCTTTCTGACCCCGCTGGCCGATGGCACGGGCGATTGGGTGAAGGAAAACTACGCCGCGGGCCAGAGCTGGGTTGACCTTGGCACCTATGCGGGCCCCGATGGCAATGACGCGCTTTATGGCTTTTTCTACAAGGTCGATCTGAAGAGCCTCGTCTGGTACATCCCGGAGAATTTCGAAGATGCGGGCTACGAAGTGCCCGAGACGCTGGAAGAGCTGAAGGCGCTTTCGGCCCAGATCGTTGAGGACGGCGAGACGCCATGGTGCATTGGCATCGGCTCGCAGGCGGCCACTGGCTGGCCAGCGACTGACTGGGTGGAAGACATGATGCTGCGCACCCAGCCCCCTGAAGTGTATGACCAGTGGGTTTCTAATGAAATCCCATTCACAGACGAGCGTGTCGTGGGGGCGATTGAGGCGTTCGGTGAGTTCGTTCTGAATGACGAATGGGTGGCCGGTGGTTCTGCTGCGGCGGCTTCCGTCGATTTCCGCGAGAGCCCCAAGGGACTGTTTGATGCGCCGCCGCAGTGCTATATGCACCGTCAGGCGAGCTTCATCCCCTCCTTTTTCCCCGATGGTTCCGTCGTGGGCGAGGACGTCGATTTCTTTTACTTCCCGGCGAGCGGCGAGGGTGATCTTGGACAGCCGGTGCTCGGCGGCGGAACGCAGTGGGCCATCACCAATGATAGCCCGGCGGCCCATGAGCTGATTGAGTTCCTCAAATCCCCAGAGGCCCATGAGATCTGGATGGCACGCAAAGGCTTTCTGACTCCGCACAAAGGCGTAAGTAAGGAAGCTTTTGGTGATCCGACCCTCGCCAAGATGAATGACATCCTGCTTGAGGCCACAACCTTCCGCTTCGATGCGTCCGACATCATGCCGGGCGCGGTGGGCGCGGGCAGCTTCTGGACCGGGATGGTTGACTACGTGGGCGGCAAGCCTGCCGATCAGGTGGCTCAGGAGGTTCAGGACAGCTGGGACGCTGTAAAGTGATCTGAAGTGCCGCCCCGGGGCTCTCTCGGGGCGGCGCGCCAATGGTGGGCAGATTGCCCACCCTACGAGCGGGTTTATCCGCCAGAGGCAACGGGGGAGGGGCGCCATGCATCCGGCATTCCAAGGGCTGATCACCATCTTTGTCGGCGTGGGGGGCTGTATCGGCTACTTCTGGGCGTCGAACCTGTTTATCGACAAGGTGCTCTTTCCCGCCCGCGGCCCCAATGCGGGGCGCAACATCAACCGCGCCAACATGATCCGGCCTTGGCTCTTTCTGGCCCCTGCCGTTTTTGCCCTTGGTCTTTATCTCGCCTATCCCGTGGTGGAAACGCTCCGGCTTTCGCTCACCAACCGTGTGCCGGGGGGCGGTTACGAATGGGCCGGGCTGGAGAACTACACCCAAATGGCGGGCGATCCGAAGTTTCGCGAGGCGCTGTTCAACAACATCCTTTGGCTGATCGTGGTGCCCGCATTCTCGACCGCCTTTGGCCTGCTGGCCGCCCAGCTGACCGACCGGATCAAGTGGGGCGCGGTGGCCAAGTCGATCATCTTCATGCCGATGGCGATCTCTTTCGTTGGCGCGGCGGTGATCTGGAAACTGGTGTACGATTACCGTGCGGCGGGCGAAGAGCAGATCGGGGTGCTGAACGCCATCGTCGTGGGCCTCGGCGGCGAGCCGACGGCTTGGCTGACGGTGCCGTTTTGGAACAACTTCTTCCTCATGGCGGTGCTGATCTGGATCCAGACCGGCTTTGCCATGGTGATCCTCTCCGCCGCCCTGCGCGGCATCCCCGAAGAGACGGTGGAGGCGGCGATTGTGGACGGGGCGAACCCCTTCCAGATCTTCTTCAAGATCAAGGTGCCGCAGATCATGGGCACCATCGTTGTGGTCTGGACCACCATCACCATCGTGGTGCTGAAGGTCTTCGACATCGTCTTTGCCATGACCAACGGGCAATGGGAGACGCAGGTTTTGGCCAATTACATGTATGACAAGCTGTTCCGGGCGAACGACTGGGGCGTCGGCTCTGCCAGTGCGATGGTCATCATGCTGCTGGTGACGCCGATCCTTGTCTGGAACGTCCACAACGCCCGCAAGGAGATGCGCTGATGGCCCTCGACCGGACGGGAGAAAACCATGGATAACATTGCTGGCAAGAAATCGGGCCTGAGCTGGGCTGTCCAGATCTCCACCCTTGCGCTTGTGCTGCTCTGGCTGTTTCCAACGGTGGGGCTGCTTGTGTCGTCCTTCCGCACCAGTGACCAGATCAGCGCAACCGGCTGGTGGAAGGCACTGTTTCCGACCGAGCAGGTGGTTCAGCAGCGCGCCGCCGACCCGGATGAGGCGCGCATCGACCTCGGGGCAGGGCGCTATGCTGTGGAAGGCAACTTCTTTGGCGAGGCTGGCTCGCCCGATGACATCACCGCATGGGGCACATCGAGCCGCGATGTCTCGGCCTATGGCCCCGGCGATGTGGCCGATCTGGGCGATGGCGAGAGCTTTACGGTAGATGCGCAGGGCAACTACCGCTGGGAGGGCGACGACGAGCAGATCAGCGGGCGCGGGCAGCGGGTGTTTGTGAGCACCACGGTGCCGCCGGAGTTTACCACCGCCAACTATGAGCGGGTGCTGTTGTCGGGCGACCGGACAGACAGCATGGCGCGGGCCTTCTTCAACACTCTGACGGTGACGATTCCGGCAACGATCATCCCGATCCTGATCGCGGCCTTCGCCGCCTATGCGCTGGCTTGGATGGATTTTCCGGGCCGCGCGCTGCTGATCGCGGCCATCGTGGCGCTGCTGGTGGTGCCGTTGCAGCTGGCGCTCATACCGCTGTTGAAACTGCACAACGATATTGGCATCGGCAAGGGCTACCTGGGGGTGTGGCTTGCGCATACCGGCTTTGGGCTGCCGTTGGCGATATACCTTTTGCGCAACTACATGGTAGGCCTGCCGCGCGACATCATCGAGAACGCGAAGGTGGATGGGGCGACGGACTTTCAGATCTTCACCAAGATCGTCCTGCCTCTCAGCTTCCCTGCGCTGGCCAGTTTTGCCATCTTCCAGTTTCTCTGGACATGGAACGACCTTCTGGTGGCGCTGGTCTTCCTTATCGACAGCTCGGGCGACACCACGGTGATGACCCGGCAAATCGTCGAACTCCTCGGCACACGGGGCGGCAACTGGGAGATTTTGGCCACGGCGGCCTTTGTTTCCATCGCGGTGCCGCTCTGCGTGTTTTTCGCAATGCAAAGGTTTCTCGTGCGCGGCCTCTTGGCCGGCTCGGTGAAGTAAGACGGATATGAATATGAAAGCGAGCATCAAGGGCGCCATTCAGGCGCGCGCAACCAACCCTGACTGGTGGCGGGGGGCCGTGATTTATCAGGTTTACCCGCGCAGCTATCAGGACAGCTCGGGCGACGGTGTGGGCGACCTTGCGGGCATTGCCCAGCGGCTCGATCACATTGCCTCCCTTGGGGTGGATGGCGTGTGGATCAGCCCGTTCTTCAAGAGCCCGATGAAAGACTTTGGCTATGACGTCAGCGATTATCGGGACGTGGACCCGATGTTTGGCTCGCTGGAGGATTTTGATGCACTGATTGCCCGGGCCCATGAGCTGGGGCTGAAGGTGCTGATTGATCTGGTGCTCAGCCACACCTCGGACCAGCACCCGTGGTTTGTGGAGAGCCGCACCAACCGGGCGAACCCGAAGGCGGATTGGTATGTTTGGGCCGAAGCGAAGCCCGATGGTACGCCGCCGAACAACTGGCTCAGCATCTTTGGCGGCTCGGCTTGGGAGTGGGATGGCGCGCGGATGCAGTACTATCTGCACAACTTCCTCACTTCGCAGCCGGACCTGAACTTTCACTGCCCCGAGGTGCAGGAGGAGCTTCTGCGTGTGGCAGAGTTTTGGCTGGAGCGCGGGGTGGATGGCTTCCGCCTTGATACGATCAACTTCTATGTCCACGACAAGGAGTTGCGCGACAACCCGGCGCTCGATCCGGCGCGGCGCAATTCCAACATCGCCCCGGCGGTGAACCCCTACAACTGGCAGGAGCATCTGTACTCGAAGAACCAGCCCGAAAACCTTGCGTTTCTGGAAAAGCTACGCGGGGTGATGAAGCCCTATGGCGCGGCCGCCGTTGGCGAGGTGGGCGATGCGCAGCGCGGGCTGGAGATCCTTGGCGAGTATACCAAGGGCGAGGACCGGATGCAGATGTGCTACGCCTTCGAGTTGCTCTCGCAGAACATCCCCAGCGCCGCCTATATCGCTGAAACCATGCATCACCTTGAGGATGTGGCCGCCGAGGGTTGGGCCTGCTGGGCATTTTCCAACCATGACGTGCCGCGCCATATCAGCCGCTGGCATCTGAGTGATGAGGCGGCGCGGGCCTATGTGGTGCTGATGATGTGCCTGCGCGGCTCGGCTTGCCTTTATCAGGGTGAGGAGCTGGGGCTGCCCGAGGCTGAGGTGGCCTATGAAGACCTGCAAGACCCCTACGGCATCCAGTTTTGGCCCGAGTTCAAGGGCCGCGATGGCTGCCGCACGCCGATGGTGTGGGATGCAGGGGTGCACGGCGGCTTTTCGCAGGGGAATGAGGCGCGGCCTTGGCTGCCGGTCTCGCCCGAGCATCTGCCCAAGTCGGTGGCCGAGCAGGAGGGCGACGACGCCTCGATGCTGGCGCACTACCGCCGCGCAGTGGCGCTAAGGAAGGCGCATGAGGCATTGGCGACCGGTGCGCAGAAGATCGAGGCCGAAGACGACCTGCTGGTGATCCACAGGACGCTGGAAGGCCGGGAGGTGCTGGCGCTCTTCCATCTGGGCGAGGGCGAAGTTGTGCATGAAATGGGCGAAGGCTGGAGCGCGCTACAGGAAGGACGCGCGCTGGGGGCGGTAGCCCTTGGCGAAGGCCGGGTAACGCTGGGGCCGTGGGGCTTTGCCCTCATGGGCCGCTAAGAGGATACGAGGGAGGACACCGCGATGGCGGAGCTGAAACTGACCGATGTGGCCAAGACCTATGGCGGCACCGTGGACGTGCTCAAGGATATCAACCTCGATATCGACACCGGCGAGCTTATCGTCTTTGTCGGGCCCTCGGGCTGCGGCAAGTCCACGCTGCTGCGGATGATCGCGGGGCTGGAGAAGATCACCAGCGGCACGCTGGAGATTGACGGGCAGGTGGTGAACGATGTGCCGCCCTCCGAACGCGGCATCGCAATGGTGTTCCAGAGCTACGCGCTTTACCCGCATATGACGGTGCGCGAGAATATGAGCTTTGCGCTCAAACTTGCCAAGAAGAGCCAGGCCGAGATTGATGAGGCAGTAGACGCGGCAGCCAAGAAGCTGCAACTGACCGAGTATCTCGACCGGCTGCCCAAGGCACTCTCTGGCGGGCAGCGCCAGCGTGTGGCGATTGGCCGGAGCATCGTGCGCGACCCGAAGGTTTATCTCTTTGACGAGCCGCTCTCGAACCTTGATGCCGCGCTGCGCGTGGCCACGCGGATCGAGATTGCCCAGCTCAAGGAGGCCATGCCCGAGAGCACCATGATCTACGTCACCCACGATCAGGTGGAGGCGATGACGCTGGCCAGCCGCATCGTGGTGCTGGCCAACAAGGGGATTGCGCAGGTCGGCACGCCGCTGGAGCTATACGAGACGCCGCGCAACGAGTTTGTGGCGCAGTTTATCGGCTCGCCCGCGATGAACCTGATCCCCGGCAAGATCGTGGAGACAGGCGAGGTGACGGCGGTTGAGCTGGCCTCGGGAGTTGTGGCCCATTCGGCGGTTCCAACGCAGGTTGCGGACATGGGCATGGAGGTCAAGATCGGCATCCGGCCCGAAGATCTGAGCACCGGATCCGAGGCAGATTGTTGCTTCAAGGGCGTGGTGGAATACTCTGAGAACCTTGGAGAAGTCACGCTGCTCTACTTCGAGCCACAGCACGGCGGCGAGCAGGTGATTGCCAAGCTTCCGGGCGTGCACCGCGAGATGCGCGGGCAGGAAGTGGTGTTGGCGGCGGCGCCCGAGAAGGTGCATCTGTTCGCAGGCGGGGAGTCTCTGCGCTATCGGTAAAGGCGCAATGGGCGGAGCGGCCCGAGGCCGCTCAACCTAAACGTGCGCCATGAAAGCGCTTTTGCCATTGTCATTTCACGCCGCCCTCCGTTATGGTCGGTCCACGGACGGTCCGGGGCAGGTGCCCCGAGATGGTCCGGAGCGATTTCCCTGGCAGGGACGGGCCTACCGCGAGCCACAGGCGCCGCTACCGCACGTCCGTCAGAGTTAACCGGCCCTGAGAGCAGTGACTTGAAGGGCCAATCGGCCCGGCCCGCACCACGCTGGCATGGCCCCCCAAACGGGCGTGACCGCCGAAAGGCCGGGACGCGTCGGAGACAAACCGCGATGCAACGCGTGAGGATAGTCGACGAGGCCAGGGAAGCTGCATCAGCACGCGTCCTGCCGCGCACGTCCCGCGCTCATCCCCTTTCCAGACACGGACATTCTCACCTCGGCCCACCAGGGCAAAGGCGAGCTTCGCCGTGCAATGAGTTAATATGGCTAAGAAAATGCTTATCGACGCCACCCACGCCGAGGAGACTCGGGTTGTGGTGGTCGACGGAAACAAGGTTGAGGAATTTGACTTTGAGACCGTCAACAAACGCCAGCTTGCCGGCAATATCTACCTAGCAAAAGTCACCCGCGTGGAGCCTTCGCTTCAGGCGGCATTTGTGGATTACGGCGGCAATCGCCACGGCTTCCTCGCGTTCAGCGAAATTCACCCCGATTACTACCAGATTCCGGTGGCCGACCGTCAGGCGCTGCTGGAGGAAGAGCGGGCCTATGCCGAGGCGCAGGCCGCCGAGGAGGAGCAGCCCAAGCGCTCGCGCCGCCGCCGCTCGCGCTCCAAGAAGGCCGACACGAATGATGCTGTCGCCACCAAAGAGGTGGATGGCTCCATCGCCGGGATGGATGTGGTTGATCTTGGTGAAGAGGAAGAGGCCGACACGCTCCTGAGCGAAGGGGATGCCGCCGCTGCTGACACGGCAAAGGCCGAAGCCGTGGCCGAGGACGCGCCCGCTGAAGAGGCGCCCGCCGACGAGGGCGCAGGAGAGGCAAAGGCCGAAGCTCCCGCCAGTGAGGCACCCGCTGAAGATGAGGGTGACGATCAGAACGACGGCGACGATGATGACGAGGCCGAGGAAACCTCTGCCTCCGACAAGGATGAAGACATCGAGTCGGTTGCCGATGAGGATGTGCAAGAAGAGATCCGCCAGCCGCGCAAACCCCGGCCCAAGCGCTACAAAATTCAGGAAGTCGTCAAAGTGCGGCAGATCCTGCTGGTGCAGGTCGTCAAGGAAGAGCGTGGCAACAAGGGCGCGGCGCTGACCACCTATCTTAGCCTTGCGGGCCGCTACTGCGTGCTGATGCCCAACACCGCCCGTGGCGGCGGCATCTCTCGCAAGATCACCAATGCCGCAGACCGCAAGAAGCTGAAAGAGATCGCCAGCGAGATCGAGGTGCCGCAGGGCGCCGGCCTGATCGTGCGCACGGCAGGGGCCAAGCGCACCAAGACTGAGATCAAGCGCGATTACGAGTATCTCAAGCGCCTTTGGGAGCAGATCCGGGAGTTGACCCTCAAGTCGGTTGCCCCTGCGCCGATCTATGAAGAAGGCAACCTGATCAAGCGCACCATTCGCGACCTCTACTCCAAGGAGATCGACGAGGTTTGGGTGGAAGGCGAGACCGGCTATCGCACCGCCAAGGACTTCATGAAGATGATCATGCCGTCCCACGCCAAGAACGTGAAGCAATACACCGAAGGGCTGCCGCTGTTTGCCCGCTATCAGGTGGAAAGCTACCTTGCGGCGATGTTCAACCCGACCGTGCAGCTCAAGTCGGGCGGTTACATCGTGATCGGCGTGACCGAGGCGCTGGTGGCGATTGACGTGAACTCCGGCCGGGCCACCAAGGAAGGCTCGATCGAGGAGACCGCGCTGAAAACCAACCTGGAGGCCGCCGAAGAGGTGGCCCGCCAGCTGCGCCTGCGTGACCTTGCCGGGCTCATCGTGATCGACTTCATCGACATGGAAGAGCGGCGCAACAACAACGCCGTCGAAAAGCGCTTCAAGGACAAGCTGAAGACCGACCGCGCCCGCATTCAGGTGGGCCGGATCAGCGGCTTTGGCCTGATGGAGATGAGCCGCCAGCGCCTGCGCCCGGGTATGCTCGAAGCCTCCACCCAGCCTTGCCCCTCGTGCCACGGCACCGGCCTGCTGCGCTCGGATGACAGCATTGGGCTCGCCATCCTGCGCCAGATCGAGGAAGAGGGCACCCGCCGCAAGTGCCGCGAGGTGCTGTTGAAAGCGCCGGTGGGGATCGTCAACTTCCTGATGAACCAGAAGCGCGAGCACATTGCCCAGATCGAGAGCCGCTATGGGCTGTCGGTCCGGCTTGAGGCGGATGCGCATATGATTTCGCCCGACTTCACGCTGGAGAAGCTGAAGACAGCGACGCGCTCGATTGCCGAGGTTACGGCCCCGGTGATTTCCATCGACACCACCGATCTGCCGGAGATCGAGGAGGAAGAGGAAGAGCAGGTGGAGGCCCGCTCCGAAACGCCCGAAGCCGAGGAAAACGGTGAGGACCGGCCCAAGCGCAAGCGCCGTCGGCGTCGTCGGCGTCGCGGTGGCGGCGGTGAAGGCTCTGGTGAGGAGAACGGCAAGACCGACTCTCAGGGGGCCAATTCTCAGGAGGCCAACTCTCAGGACGCCAACTCCAGCGATCAGAGCTCCGAAGGCGATAGCCCGAAAGAGGCCCCTCAAAGCGAGGGTGCCGAAGCGGGAGAGGGCGGTGAGGCCAGCGAAGAGAAGCCCAAGCGCACCCGTCGTCGCCGGTCTCGCAAGAAGACCGACGAGGCTGAGCAGCCTGTGCCCGAAGCGCCGGAGGCGGCAGAGGCCGCGCCTGCGGACACCGCCGCCGAAGCCCCGGCAGAGCCGGTGGCTGCCGAGGAGCCGGTAGCCGAGGAGAAGCCCAAGCGCCGGCGCACCCGCAAGAAGGCCCCGGCCGAGGCGGCGCCTGCAGCGGAGGCCGAGGCGCCCGCAGCTGGGGCCGCGCCTAAGGAAGCTGTGACCGCGGCCACACCAGAACCTGCGCCCGAGCCCAAGCAAGAGCCTGAGCCGGTGCTGGAAACCACAGAGGCCGCGCCGGAAGCCGTTGAAGAGAAGCCCGCAAAGCCAAAGCGCAAAGGCTGGTGGTCTCTCGGGCGCTGAACCGGGCCCTTAGAAACAGAACAAGGGGGCGTGCCTTGCCGGGCGCGCCCCTATTTCTTTTGGATATGCCAGATGATCGCCTCGCCCATTTCCTGCTGCGACAGAAGGGTGTGGCCGGATTCGGCGCAGAAATGCGGCATGTCGATCAGCGCCGCCGGATCATCGGTTTCAACCCGCAGCACCTCGCCGGAAGCCAGCGCCTGCAGCCGCTTGGCGGTTTTCAGGACCGGCAGGGGGCAAAGCAGGCCGGAAGCGTCGAGGGTGGCGTGGTGGCTGGTCATGGGGCAGGGGTAGCCGATGGGGCCGCGGGGCGGAAGAGCCACAGGGCGCAAATGGATAAGGGCGCGATGATGCGCCACGGTCTTGTGAGCGCAGCGGGGCTTTCGGCCCGCGCGCGGGGGGCTTAAAGGAAAAGACATGTTTGGCATCGACATCATGGACGCCGCGCTTTTGCCGGCCATTCTCATCGCGGTTGTCGGCGGGCTGATCTCTTTTGTCAGCCCCTGCGTGCTGCCCATCGTGCCGCCCTACCTCGCCTATATGGGCGGGATCTCGATGGATGAGATGGAAGGCGCCGGGCGCAAGCGGGTGATGGTGGCGGCCGGGTTCTTTGTGCTGGGGCTTTCGACTGTGTTCTTGCTTCTCGGCGCGGCGGCCTCGGCGCTGGGGGGCGTATTCTTGCAGAACCGGGAATGGTTCACCATGGGGGCGGGGCTCGTCATCATGGTGTTCGGCGCGCATTTTCTGGGCATTTTCACCCTGCCGTTTCTGAATCGGGAGGCACGGATTGACGCGGGCGACCGGGGCGGCTCGGCCATGGGTGCTTACGTGCTGGGCCTCGCCTTTGCCTTCGGCTGGACGCCCTGCCTTGGCCCGATTCTCGGCGCGATCCTCTCGATGGCAGCGATGGAGGGCGACGTGGCGCGCGGGGCCTTTCTGCTGGCGCTTTACGCCCTCGGCCTCGGCCTACCGTTTCTCGCCGTGGCGGCCTTCTTCCCCCGCCTCAAGGGGCTGATGGGATGGATGAAGGGCCACATGGGGCGGATCGAGCGGATCATGGGGCTGCTGCTGTGGACGGTGGGCCTGCTGATGCTCACCGGCGCCTTTTCCGACTTCTCCTATTGGCTGCTGGAAATTTTCCCGGCGCTGGCGACTGTCGGCTGAATGGTGGGCTTCTCCCACCAATCGGCTGTGCCTGCCGCCGCGCGGCTTCCAACTTTCGCCAAATTCCCTTGCTAAGAGCGCCGGAACGGCAAGGATAAGGCTGATGGCAAGTGAGCAGACACCGCAGGATGTGACGCGCCGCCGGGTGATTTATATCCCCGGCTATGATCCGTTTCATCCGCGCCGCTACCGCGAGCTTTATCGCAAGGAGAGCGCCGCGCAGGCAGAGATATCGGGGTACCAGATCAGCCAGCATGCCACGAAGGGGCAGGGGCCTTTTGCGTGGGGCGTGCAAAGCGAGGTGGGCGGGGCGCAGACCGAGGCGCAAATCGAAGTGCTGCTTTGGTCAGATATCGTGAAGGCCTCGATGAACCCCTCGATCCCGGCGACCTATGCCATGCTCGTCCGCACCGCATGGACCTATATCGCCTCCGGCGCGCTGTTCAGGCTGATGCGGCTGCGCAAGGGCCCGGTGATTGCCGCGCTTTACCCGATTGTCTTTCTGCTCGGGCAGCTCTTGCTGGCCTGCGCGCTTGGCTACGCCGCCGCGCGGCTTGGGGGTTGGGCACTGCTCCAACTGCCCGTGCCGGTGCACCTTGGGGTGACGGCGGCGCTTTTGGGCATCATCCTGTTCCTTGCCGTGGGCTGGGCCGTGCTGCATTGGTTTCGCAAGCGGGATAACAAGTTTTTCGCCTATTACCTGATGCATGACTACAGCTACTCAGCCCGCCACAAGGGGGCCAACCCGCCAGAGCTTGAGGCGCGGATTGCCGAGTTTCGCGCCCGGGTGGAAGAGGCGCTGGCGAGCGATGTGGAAGAGGTGCTGGTGGTGGGGCATTCGTCGGGCGCCCATATCGGCATTTCGGTTTTGGCCGACCTGATGCGCTCTGGCTGGACGCAGGGTGAGGGGCCGCGCCTTGGCTTCCTGACGCTGGGCCATGTGGTGCCGATGGTGAGCTTTTTGCCAAGGGCCGACAGGCTGCGCGCCGATTTGCATGACCTCTGCCAATGGGACCAGATCACCTGGGTGGATGTGACCGCGCCGGGCGATGGCTGCGCCTTTGCACTTTGCGATCCGGTGTCCGTCACCGGGGTTGCGCCGGAGAGTGGCAAGCGCTGGCCGCTGGTGTTTTCGGCTGCTTTCACCCAGACCCTCAGCCCCGAGCGGTGGAACGAGATCAAACGGCGGTTCTTTCGGCTGCATTTTCAGTATCTCTGCGCCTTCGACCGGCCCCGCGATTATGACTATTTCCTCATCACCGCCGGGCCGCTTTCGCTGGCGTCGCGGTATGCTGAGCGGGTGCCGTCCAAGAGCCGGATCGAAACGCCCGCCTCACGCTACACCTCGCGGGCGGCATGACCTGCCCGCATCTGCCACCCAAACCGCCCGCGCGCCCCGAAAAGACCACGCTGCGCAATTATATCCGCTTGTTTCGGCAGGATATTCTTTCGGCGCAGCCCGCCAAGCTCTACCGCGCATGGATGGCCGAGTTTCGCACGCCGTTCTTTCGCAGCTATCTGGTGAACGAGCCTGCGCTGGTGGATCTGGTGCTGAAGGAACGGCCTGACGACTTTCCCAAGTCCAACCGCGTGCGAGAGGGGCTGGCGCCGCTCTTGGGCAATTCGGTGTTCGTCACCAATGGAGAGACATGGAAGCGCCAGCGCCGCATTATCGACCCGGCCTTCGAGGGCGGGCGGCTGCGCGAGACCTTTCCGGCGATGCTGGAGGCGGCGCAGGCCTGCGTGGCACGGATGGAGGCGCGCGAAGGTGCGCTGGAGGTGGAGGAGGAGACCTCCCACGCCGCGGCAGATGTGATCTTTCGCACGCTGTTCTCGATCCCGATCGAGCATGAGATTGCGGCGCGGGTGTTCTCGGAGTTTCGCGCCTATCAGCGGGCGCAGCCGATCCTCAACCTCGCCGCCTTCCTGCCGCTGCCGCGATGGTTTCCACGGTTTCATGGGCGCGAGGTGAAGCGCACAGCGGCCTCGATCCGGGCGCTGATCACCGAGTTAACAGCAGCACGGGCTGGGGAGATTGCGCGGGGCAGGGCGCCGGATGACCTTGCCACCAAGATCATGAGCACCGCCGATTCGCTTACGGGCGAGACCTTTGACACCGAGGAAATGGTGGATCAGGTGGCGATCTTCTTTTTGGCCGGACATGAAACATCGGCCTCGGCACTGGCCTGGGCGCTTTACCTGCTGGCGGCCTTCCCTGAGGTGCAGGCGCGGGCAGCGGAGGAGGCCGCCGGCTTGCCCGAAAATACAACATTCTCAGACATCTCCGGCATGAAGTTCATCCGTGATGTGTTCCGCGAAACCCTGCGGCTTTATCCGCCCGTGCCGATGATGGTGCGGGAGAATGTGAAGGCCGAGACCTTCCGCAACCGTGCGGTGAAACCGGGGGCGCAGATTGTGCTCTCACCATGGCATCAGCAACGCCATGAGCGGCTTTGGAGTGATCCGGACGGGTTTGACCCAGATCGCTGGAGCACCGAGGAGGGGCGGCGATGCGGGCGGGAGGCCTATATGCCGTTTTCGGCTGGGGCGCGTGTGTGCACGGGCGCCGGGTTTGCGATGGTCGAGGGGCCGCTCATTCTGGCGATGCTGCTGAAACGGCTGCGTTTTGAGACCATTGAGGGCAAGGTGCCACGCCCGGTTGCGCATCTGACGGTGCGGGCGGCGGATGGGATTCATTTGCGGGTGTCGCGGCGGTAGGCGGGGCCTCTCCTCGCAGTCACTCCGCTTTGGCACGTGCCATATAGTGGCCCAGCACGAAGACCCGGATGGCCGAGGCAAGGCCGCGCTCAACGCCGCGATCGGCGTCGATGGCAGCGGCCAAGGCGTTGATCGGTATATCTTTCTCTGCCGCGATCTGGCGGAAGCAGGCCCAAAACTCGGGCTCCAGAGACACCGAAGTGCGATGCCCGGCCAGTGTTAGCGAGTGTTTCTCTGGCCGGGCCATGGCTTAGGGCCGCGCGCGATCACGCAGCACGGGGCGCACGCGGGGGCCGTAGCAATCCAGCTCATGCTCCAGCTCGGGGAGGGCGGCCATGATCTCTGACCAGAGGCCGGCCTCTTCCTTTACGGGGCGCAGGTTGCCGGGGTGGAAGGTTTCCATCTCAAGCCCTTCCACCACCATCACGGCATGGCGCTCCAGCAGGATTTGCACATAGGTGATGCCGTTGCGCGGGATGGCTTTGCAAAATCCGTCGCGCCGGGAGAGCGCCGCGGCGGACACAAGCTGCTCATCCTCGGGGTTGGCGTTGGAATGCATCACCAGCCCGGCGTTGGGCGAAAGCTCCAGATCCTGACGCGGATAGGTGCCGTCAATCGCGCCGGCCTTGACCCGGACGGGGCAGAGGGCGGGGCTTTGGCCGAGTTGCTCGCGCGTCACCCGCGTGAGCCCAACCCATTTGACCCTGAGCGGCCCCATATCCTTGGTTTCAACCATATCGCCAACCCGAAGTTGGCTCGCCGCCACGGCGCCCTCGGGGGTCAGCACCCGGGCCTCGCCTGAAATGGCGCTTTCAAGCCAGACGCCCGGCTCGGGGCTGGCGGCAAAACTCTTGAGCGTGGGCTTTAGCGCCCGGCTGAGGCGGCGTGCGTTGGGCAGCAGCTTAGCCAGCCCCGGTGCCACGTAGGCCTTTGCGAACTCGCCGGTTTCTACGGCGGTATGTGCTGTGAATTCTTCGATGTCAGCCTGAAGTTCGGCCCGCGTCAAACGCGGCGCCCGTGCCAGCTCGGTCCCCATTCCCATCTCCGTCTCGCGGGGAGTGGCCCCGCGCCTGCCTCATTGAAATTGCCCGGTTTTCCGGGTCTCGGGCAAAGTTCGGGCCGAAATGCGGCAAGAATGTGGCAAGCGATTCTCCGCTCACGACACAAGGCAGCGCTGTGGTAAATTTGCATGGCTCTGGCGGCCTAAAACCGGCCCGGCAAGCGCGGCGGCTCAGTCTTCGCCGCGCTTCGCGCCATCATGCAGCCGGGCCACCCGGGCGGCCTCGGCTTTCGCCCGCTGCTTTTCGGCCTTGGTCATCCCGTGCAGTGCCGCGTTTTCGTCGGCCCGGGCCTTCATCTCGGCCCGCGCCTTCTCTTTTCGCACCCGGTTCAGATTGACCGGCTTGCTCACTTGGCCTTCGGCCCGACCATCTCTTCGGGGCGGACCACCTTGTCGAAGGTCTCAGCATCCACGAAGCCGAGCGCGATGGCCTCTTCCTTCAGGGTGGTGCCGTTCTTGTGGGCGGTCTTGGCGACCTTGGTGGCGTTGTCGTAGCCGATGGTGGGGGCGAGGGCCGTCACCAGCATCAGGCTCTCTTCCATCAGCTTCTGGATGCGGGGCTTGTTGGCCTCGATGCCAGAGAGCATCCGCTCGGTGAAGCTGTCGGCCACGTCGCCCAGCAGCTGGATCGACTGGAGCAGGTTGTAGCTCATCATCGGGTTGTAGACGTTCAGCTCGAAATGGCCTTGCGAGCCGGCGAACTTGATCGCGGCATCATTGCCCATGACGTGGGCAGCAACCTGGGTCATCGCCTCGGCCTGGGTCGGGTTCACCTTGCCGGGCATGATCGAGCTGCCCGGCTCGTTCTCGGGCAGGATCAGCTCGCCAAGGCCGGAGCGGGGGCCGGAGCCGAGGAAGCGGATGTCATTGGCGATCTTGTACATCGCCCCCGCAACGGTGCTGAGCGCGCCAGAGAGGAAGACCATTGCGTCATGGGCGGCGAGCGCCTCGAACTTGTTGGGCGCGGTGACGAAGGGCAGGGAGGTGATGCGGGCCATGTTGGCGGCCACGGTTTCGCCCCAGCCTTCGACGGTGTTCAGCCCGGTGCCCACGGCGGTGCCGCCCTGTGCCAGCTCGTAGATGCCGGGCATGGCGGCCTCGATGCGCTTGATGCCGTTGCGAATTTGCGCAGCATAGCCCGAGAACTCCTGGCCAAGCGTCAGCGGGGTGGCATCCTGGGTGTGGGTGCGGCCGATCTTGATGATGTCCTTGAACTCTTCGGACTTCGCCTCCAGCCCGCTGGCCAGCTTTTCCAGCCCCGGCATGAGCACGTCGCGCACGCTCATCGCGGTGGCGATATGCATGGCGGTGGGGAAGGTATCGTTGGAGCTTTGCCCCATGTTGCAGTGATCGTTGGGGTGGACCGGATCCTTGGAGCCGATTTCGCCGCCGAGGATCTCGATGGCGCGGTTGGCGATGACCTCGTTGGCGTTCATGTTGCTCTGGGTGCCAGAGCCGGTTTGCCAGACGACGAGGGGGAAGTTGTCATCAAACTTGCCGTCGACCACCTCGGAGGCGGCCTGAATGACGGCATCGGCCAGCTTGGCGTCGAGCTTGCCGCTCTCCTTGTTGGCTTCGGCGCAGGCCTGCTTGATGACGCCGAGCGCACGGACGATGGCCACCGGCTGCTTTTCCCAGCCGATCGGGAAGTTCATGATGGAGCGCTGGGTCTGGGCGCCCCAATACTTGTCGGAAGGAACTTCAAGCGGCCCGAAGCTGTCGGTCTCGGTGCGGGTATCGGCCATGATTGCGCCCTTTGCTGGTAATGTCCGGGGAGACATACCCGACCGGGCGCGGCGGTCAATGGCAGGTTAGCGCAAACTGTCGCTGGTGGGGCTGTCATCCTCGGACTTGATCCGAGGATCTCTGCCGGTAGGGCTCCTCGGGGCGCGCCCGAGGAGACGGGGCGGACGAGCGGGCCCGTTACTGCGCCCGGCGGGTGAACACCCAAACATGCGCGGGCGGCAGGTTGGCCCATGTGATGCCGCGGCGGCGGGCGGAGACGCCGAGTTCGGCCTGCATCTCGGGGCTGATCGGTGCGCCGGGGCTGTAGGTGATCTGCACGAAGATCCCGCCGGGGCGCATCACCTCCAGCGCACGGCCGACCACCTCGCGCTGGATCTTCGGACGGGCCAGCACCGGAACGCCAGAAATCACCGCGCCGACGCCCGAAATGCCGACCTCCGCAATTTCCTGCGCGGGCCGGTTCAGCACGTTCACGCCCGGGAACTTTTGCCGCAGCGTCTCGCAGAAGCGGTCGTTGGTTTCCATGCAGGTCAGCCGCGAGGGGTGAATGCCCCGCTCGAGGATCGCCTTGGTGAAAACGCCGGTGCCCGGGCCGATCTCAACAATGGGGCCTTCGATGGCTTCCAGCCCCTCCGTCATCTTGCGGGCGACGGCGGCGGAAGAGGGCGCGATGGCCACCACCTCGCCGGGTTTGCGGAACATTTCGGAGAGGAAAACGGTGAAATCGCTGGGCATTTGGCGGACCCTCAATATCTGGTTGATACCCGCCAGATGCGCCAGCCCTACCGCCTCGGGCAAGGCTGAAATGCCTGCTTTACTGAAACTTCACCCCGGTGCCACGCGCGTGTCACCGGGCCGATTCAGAACTGTCATGAAGGGGCTATTTGCGGAAGCTGTCGAGGCTGACGACTTCGGCGTCGTGCTGCTCATCGCTCTCTTCGACATCCTCGGCCATGGGGGCCGGGGCGACGAACTCTTCAACCTCGTCCTCCTCGTCATCTTCCTCGTCCTGGCTTTCAAAGCGCAGGCCGAATTCGACGGAAGGATCAACGAAGGTGGCGATGGCGTCATAGGGGATGACAAGCCTCTCGGGCGCATCGCCGAAGTTGAGCGAAACGGAAAATCCTTCATCGGTGACGTCGAGGTCATCAAACCAGTGTTGCATCACCACCGTCATCTCTTCTGGGTAACGCTCTTGCAGCCAATCCGCGATTTCGACGCCCTCGGCGCGGGTGTCGAAGGTGATGAAAAAGTGGTGCTGGCCCGGCAGGCCCCGCTCCGCGACTTCAGACAGAACATCGCGGATCAGGCTGCGCATGGCCCGGTGCATCAGTCTGCCGTAGTCGATTTCTCGGGTCATCAGGGACGAAGGCCTCTTGGTGCTTGGTTGCCCTCAGCATAAGAGATTCGGGGCCGAATGACAGGGCCAATCGACGGCGCGTTGGGGCGGTTACAGGAGGCTGCCCGCTACAGCGCCCACCAGCGCCATGAGCCCCAGCACCGGGGCCATGCCGAGGCGAAACCCGAGCATAAGCACTGCGGCAAGCAGGGTGAGCCCGAGCGCCGCCTCATCGAGCGTGGCCCATTCCGGGGTGGCCGGGCGATGGGCCGGGGAGGCCGGCCATGCGGTGTGAACGCGGGCAAACAGCACATGCAACGCAAACCAGAGCGAGAGGTTGGCAATGACCCCGACAACAGCAGCGGTGATCGCCCGCAGCGCCCCGGCAAGGCGCGGTTGGCGGGTAATCCACTCGATGTAGGGGGCACCGGCGAAGATCCACAGGAAGCAGGGGATGAAGGTGACCCAGAGGGTGAGCGCGGCGGCGGCGAGGGCCATCGGCAGGCTGTGCTTGGCCCCGGCTAGCGCCCCGACGAACTCGGTCACGAGGATGAGCGGGCCGGGCGTGGTTTCGGCCAGCCCCAACCCGTCGATCATTTCAGCGGTGGTCAGCCAGCCCTGCGTGCTCACCACCTCCTGCGTCATATAGGCCAACACCGCATAGGCCCCTCCGAAGGTGACAACGGCGAGTTGCGAAAAGAACAGGCCGATGTTGGTCAGAAAGGCAGAGCCGGAGACCAGTGCGAAGGGAGCGGCCCAGAGCAGCAGAAAAATGACCACGGTCAGCACCGTGCGGCGCGCGGAGCCGGGGGGCAGGGCGGTGGCGGGCTCTTCCGTGGTGCCAGCTGAGCGCAAGGCTCCCCAGAGCGCGGCGAGGCCGACGATGAGTGGAAAGGGCAGGCCGAAGCCGTAGATCGCCAAAAAGGCGGCCCCGGCCAGAGCCAGCCCCTCGGCCATGTAGCCCGGCCCGAAGGCCCGTTTGGCCAGTTTGATCAGCGCCTGAAGCACGATCACCACCACGGCGGCCTGAATGCCCAGAAACAGGCTTTGCACCAGCGGCACCTGCCCGAAGGCGGCATAGGTCAGCGCAAGCGCCAGCACCACCACGGCCCCCGGGGCCACAAAGAGCGTGCCCGCGATCAGCCCGCCGGGGATGCCCCGCAGCCGCCAGCCCGCATAGGTGCAAAGCTGCATAGCCTCGGGGCCGGGCAGCATCATGCAGAAGGACAGCGCAGAGAGATACTGCCGCTCGGTCAGCCAGCCGCGCTTGTCCACCAACTCCTCATTCATCAAGGCAATCTGCGCCGCAGGGCCGCCAAAGGAGAGCAGGCCGATGCGCAGGAAGGTGCGTGTGAGGGTGGAGAGAGCAACAGTCATGGCTGGGGGCATGACGGGTTAATGTGTCGGGGAAGTAAAGTGCAGGCTTCTGTTGCCAGGTGCCTGCGAACCCCGCCTTACCTGGCTAGAGGCAAGGGCTTAAGATTTCGATCTATCGCGCTGCATTAAGCAGCGAGAGCGACCGGAGCACGATTGTCGTTGGCAATTATGCTTAACGGACCGATATCGGTGGTACCTCACCGAGACAAAGCAAACCCCTTTAGACGTTCGTCGATCCTGTTTCGGCCCCATGATCCCCCAACGAGAGAGTTTGGTGGAGCCGCCGGGTACCGCCCCCGGGTCCGATCCGCTTATTACGAGCGCGTTTATGTCCATAGTCCCGTTGCCGGAACGCTTTACACATAGGCGCGGGGCGCGGCGAATTCAAGGCACTTTCCGGCAGCGGGCATGGCGGCTACACTCCGCATATTACAATTTCAGACCAAGTTCTTCCGAGGAGCTACCAGATGAAAAACCGAATTATTCTCAGTGCCTTTGCCGCCTTTCTTGGCGCGCCCGCCGCGGCAGAATCCGTTGCCCCCGATTGCAGCAGCTACAGCTCTGACAAGGCGGGCTGGAGCTGCCATTGCGAGGCAAACGCAGCGCCCGGCTCGGTTTGGGGCTCGGGGCCCTATACCGCCGATAGCCACGTGTGCACCGCCGCCCGCCATGCCGGGGTGATCGGCGCAGAGGGCGGCATGGTGGCGCTGAAGACCGTGGAAGGCCAAGCCAGCTACACCGGTTCTGAGGCCAATGGGGTTGTCACCCGCGACTGGGGCAGCTTTGCCAAATCCATCTCCTTCCCGCCGCCTGCGGCCAAATCGGACCTCGCGCAATGCGCGCGCTTTCCGACCGGCACCGAGAGCCACTCCTGCTTTTGCCCGGCCGATGCCAGCAAGCAACGCGATGTCTGGGGTTCTGGCCCCTATACCGGAGACAGCGATATTTGCGCAGCCGCCTTTCATGCAGGCGCGGTTGGCGCCGGCGGCGGAGAGGTGACGGTGCTGCGGGTGCCGGGGCTGAAAGCCTATACCGCCTCTGAGGCCGAAGGCGTGGCCACCAGTGACTGGGGCGGCTACGACTTTTCGATCGTCTTCAACCGCAACTGAGCCCGCCAAAGCAGGGCCGGACGGGGGCTACCGGCCAATTCTGCGCCGCCCGGTCCACACATCCGCCGGGATAATGTGAATCCGGGGCGCGAGGCCGGTTGACTTCCGTCTGGCGCAGGGTAGGTCAGACCACCTGATGGCCGAGACGACGCGCATAACGCTGGGCGGTGCGCCCGAGGGGTTTGATGCCCTGCTGATCGCCCGCGAGCTTGAGCGCGGCGTGCCCGTGGTGCATTGCGCCCGCGATGACAAGCGGCTGGCTGAGATGCGCGCGGCACTGGCCTTTTTTGCGCCGAATGTGCCGGTGATCGAATTTCCCGGCTGGGATTGCCTGCCCTATGACCGGGTGTCGCCCAACCCCGACATCTCGGCCCGCCGCATGGCCACGCTTTCGGCGCTGGCCAGCGGCATGTCTGGCCGTTTCGTGGTGCTGACCACGCTGAACGCGGCCACCCAGCGCGTGCCGGCCAAGGCGCTGGTGGAGTCTTCCAGCTTTGTGGCGGTGGTGGGCGAGCGGGTGGACGAGGCCGGCCTGCGTGATTTTCTGGTGCGCATGGGCTTCAGCCAGGCCCCGACGGTGCTGGAGCCGGGCGATTTTGCCGTGCGCGGCGGCATCATAGATATTTACCCGCCCGGCGATGGCGGCCCGGTGCGGCTTGATCTCTTCGGCGATGTGCTCGACGGGGCCCGCCGGTTTGATCCGGCTACCCAGCGCACCACCGAAAAGCTGACGCGGGTTGAGCTGTCTCCAGCCTCCGAGGTGGTGCTGGATGAGGCGGCGATTACCCGGTTTCGTCAGAACTACCGGATCGAGTTTGGCGCGGCCGGCTCGGATGACCCGCTGTACGAGGCCGTCAGCGCGGGCCGCAAACATGCCGGTTTCGAGCACTGGCTGCCGCTGTTTCACGAGTCGCTCGATACCTTCTTCGACTACCTGCCCGATGCATCGGTGATGCTCGACGATCAGTTCACTCCCGCCCGGCTGGCGCGGTGGGAGGGCATCGTGGACAGCTATGAAAACCGGCGCGAGGCGGCGGCGGTGAAGGCGCGGATGGGGGGCAGCTACAAGGCCGCCCCGCCAGCGCAGCTTTACCTTGATGACAGCGCTTGGGAGGCGGCCATGCAGCGCCGCCGGGTGATCCAGCTTTCGCCGCTGCCGCAGGGCACCGGGCCGGGCGTGCTGGATGCGGGCGGGCGGATTGGGCGCAACTTCTCTCCCGAGCGACAGCAAGAAACTGTCAGCCTTTTCGGGGCCTTGAAGACTCATGTTGAAGCGCAGCGCCGGGAAGGGCAGGTGGTGGTGGCCTCCTACTCCGAGGGCGCGCGGGAGCGGCTTTCGGGGCTGATGGCCGACGAGGGCGTTGACGGCGCGACGCCGATCACCGACTGGCGCGATGTGCCCGAGGGCAAGGGCGGCGTTTACCTTGCGATCTGGCCGCTGGAACACGGCTTTACCGAACCCGGCCTGACGGTGATTTCCGAGCAGGATGTGCTGGGCGACAGGCTTATTCGCGCGCCCAAGCGCAAGCGGCGGGCCGAAAACTTCCTGACGGAAGCGCAAAGCCTCAGCCCCGGCGATCTGATCGTGCATGTCGATCATGGCGTCGGGCGCTATATGGGGCTGGAGGTGGTCAATGCGCTTGGCGCGGATCACGAGATGATCCACCTCGAATATGCCGATGCTGCCCGGCTCTACCTGCCCGTGGAAAACATCGAGCTGCTTTCGCGCTACGGCCACGAGGAAGGGCTGCTCGACAGGCTGGGCGGCGGCGCGTGGCAGGCCAAGAAGGCCCGGCTGAAAGAGCGCATTCGCATTGCCGCCGAGAAGCTGATGCGCACTGCCGCCGAGCGGATGCTGCGAAAGGCGCCCGTGCTTGAGCCCGTGCCCCACGCGTGGGAAGAGTTTTCGGCCCGTTTCCCTTACACCGAGACGGATGATCAGCTGAAAGCCATCGCCGAGGTGCTGGAGGACCTTGAGGCAGGCCGCCCGATGGACCGGCTGATTTGCGGCGATGTCGGCTTTGGCAAAACCGAGGTGGCGATGCGCGCGGCCTTCGTGGCGGCGATGCAGGGCAAGCAGGTGGCGGTGATTGCCCCCACCACGCTGCTGGCCCGCCAGCACGCGCAGGGCTTTGCGGAGCGGTTCAAGGGCTTCCCGCTGAAGGTGCGCCAGCTTTCGCGTTTTGTGCCCGCCAAGCAGGCCACCGACACCCGCAAGGGGCTGGCGGATGGCACGGTGGATATCGTGATCGGGACTCATGCGGTGCTGGCCAAGAATATCCGCTTCAAGGAGCTGGGCCTGCTGATCATCGACGAAGAGCAGCACTTCGGCGTCGGCCACAAGGAGCGGCTGAAGGAGATGCGCAGCGACATCCACGTGCTCACCCTAACCGCCACGCCGATTCCGCGCACACTTCAACTATCGCTCACAGGTGTCCGGGATCTTTCGATAATCGGCACGCCGCCGGTGGACCGGCTGGCCATTCGCACATACGTCAGCGAGTTCGATCCGGTGACGGTGCGCGAGGCCTTGCTGCGCGAGCATTACCGTGGCGGGCAAAGCTTTTACGTGGTGCCGCGCATCAAGGACTTGCCCGAGATCGAGGAGTTCCTGAAGGAGCAGGTGCCCGAGGTTAGCTATGTTGTGGCGCATGGCCAGATGGCGGCGGGCGAGCTGGATGACAAGATGAACGCCTTCTATGATGGCAAGTTCGGCATCCTGCTGGCGACAACGATTGTTGAAAGCGGCCTCGATATCCCCACCGCCAACACCATGATCGTGCATCGCGCCGACATGTTTGGCCTTGCCCAGCTCTACCAGATCCGGGGCCGCGTTGGGCGTGCCAAAACGAGGGCCTACGCCTATCTCACCACCCGTCCGCGCATTCCGCTGACCGACACCGCCGAGAAGCGCCTGCGGGTTCTCGGCAGCCTCGACAGCCTTGGCGCGGGCTTCACGCTGGCCAGCCAAGACCTCGATATTCGCGGCGCGGGCAATCTGGTGGGTGAGGAGCAGTCAGGCCATGTGAAAGAGGTCGGCTATGAACTTTATCAGTCGATGCTGGAAGACGCGATTTCCAAGATCAAATCGGGCGAGGCCGAGGGGCTGCTGGAAGATGACGGGCAATGGGCGCCGCAGATCAACCTCGGCGTTCCTGTCTTGATTCCAGAGGCGTACGTTCCTGATCTTGATGTGCGCCTCGGGCTCTACCGGCGGCTCTCTTCGCTCACCACCAAGGTCGAGCTGGAGGGCTTTGCCGCCGAGCTGATCGACAGGTTCGGCCCGCTGCCCAAAGAGGTGAACACGCTGATGCTCATCGTCCGCATCAAGGCGATGTGCAAGCGCGCGGGCATCGCCAAACTCGATGGCGGGCCCAAGGGCGGGACGGTGCAGTTTCATAACGACAAGTTTGCCAACCCGGCGGGGCTTGTGGAGTACATTCAGGCGCAGAACGGATACGCGAAGATCCGCGACAACAAGCTGGTCGTGCGGCGCGACTGGGCCAAGGCATCGGATAAGATCAAAGGCGCCTTCGCGATTGCCCGCGACCTGGCCGAGAAGGTGAAGGCAAAGGCCTAAGCGCCTGTTTCGTCGGGATTTCCCATCCAGAGCATGAGGCCGAGGGCGACGCCCCCGCAAAGCAGGCAACCAATCATGATCGGCGTCGTGGTGCCATCGAAGAACTGCCCGATCGGCGTTCCGACCACCACGGCACAGGCCGTGCTGATCGCCCCGATCACCGAGGTGGCCGTCCCCGCCAACCGCCCCATTGGCTCCAGCGCAAGCGCGTTCAGGTTCCCCATGGTCAGGCCCATCTGGTAGAAGATGGTGATGATCCAGATCACATAGACAACGAAATGCGCGGTGGAGGCCTGTTGGAGCAGGCTTGTGATCACAAGCGACGTTGCGGTGATAATGAGCACGCCGGTCAGTGCTCGGATCACCATGCCGCGCATCCCGACTGTCATCACGAAGCGTGCGTTCAAAAAGCTGCTGGTGCTGGCGCAGAGTGCGATGAGCGCAAACCAAACCGGGAAGCTATCGGCCTTGCCGAACACCTCGTCAAATACCGGCTGCGTGGTGGCGATGATGGCCAGAAGCTGTGCAAATACAAAGATCTGCACTGCAATCGTAAAGCGGACGGTGCGGTTGGCGACCACGATGCGAACATTCTGCCAAAGCGAGCGGGCCTGAAAAGGCACGCGGCCTGCGCGGGGCAGGGTTTCGGGCTGGCGGAGGGTGAGCCAGAGCGTGGATATGCCGATGAAGAGCACGAACACGAGGAAGATCGCACGCCATCCGAACAGTGTGATCACACCTGAGCCGATCAGCGGGGCGAAGGCCGGGAAGAGCGAGAAGACGAGGAAGATGAAGCTGACGATCCGGGCCATTTCGCGCCCGGCATATTGATCTCGCACGATGGCAAGGCCGACCACGCGCGGCCCGGCGGCACCAAGACCCTGAAGCACCCGCGCGGCCAGCACAAGCTCCAGCGAGGGGGCGACCCAGGCCAGCAGCGAGCCGCCGATGTAGAGCGCGGCGCAGGCCAGGATGGTTGGCTTGCGCCCGAAGGCATCCGAAAGCGGGCCGGTGATTAGCGTGCCAATGCCCATGCCCAGCATGAAAAAGGTGATGATCAGCTGTGCGCGGTTGGGCGCATCTGGCGTCAACTCTTCCACGATGGTGGGCATCGCCGGCAACATCGCATCGGTCGAGAAGGCGATGGTGGCGAAGAGCATCGCCATGAGGGCGGTAAATTCCGTTCGGCCCAGCCTGCGCTCGGGCGCCGCGCCGTCGGCCAGACTCATCGAACGGTGCCGATCTGACCGTTGATCTCGTCGATGAGTTTGGTCCAGAGCTCGGGCGGCTGGCAGCCGGGCACCACATGCTGGTTGGCGATGATATGCGTGGGCACACCCGTGACGCCGCGCTCACGGGCGTGAGCATCACGCGCGCGGATATCTTCACTGTCGGCATCGCTCTCCAGGAGACGCTGGATCACTGCAGCATCGCAGCCCGCAGAGTCTGCGATATCGGCCAGAACCTCGTGGTCTTCAATGTCGCGACCTTGCATGAAGTAGGCGTCGAAGAGCATTGAAACCACAGGGATTTGCCGCTCTTCTAGCCCCGCCCAGTGGATTAGGCGATGGGCATCCAGCGTGTTGGGTGTGCGCTCGATGGCCTCAAGGTTCAGCATCAGCCCGGCCTCTTCGGCAGCCTTGGCGATGCGCCCGTAAACCTCCAGTGCCTCCTGCTTGCCGCCGAATTTGCCTTCCAGATAGGCGCGCCGGTCCATCCCGCCCTTGGGCATGTCGGGGTTCAGCTGAAACGGATGATACTCGATGGTGAACGGGTTCTGCGGGGCGTCGGCCAGTGCCCTGTCGAGCAGGGTTTTTCCGATGAAGCACCACGGGCAGATCGGGTCGGAGAAGATGTCGAGCTTGATCATGGGGCGTATGTGTCACGCCCGCGCGGCGGGGGGAAGGGTGAAAGCCGTGCGCTCACGCAGGCCCGAGCGGGCGATTGCGCAGAACAGTGCGGTTGATCTTGCCGTTGGCGTTGGCGGGGAGCGCTTCAACACGGGTGAAGATACGGGGGCATTTGTAGCGCGCGAGCCGGGCGACGGCGAAGGTGGAAAGCGCCGCATCATCAATATCTTCTGATGCGACATAGAAGCACCTTATGACGGTGGTGCCGGGCTTTACCTCGTGCTCCACAGCCGCCGCCGCGCTGATCTGCGGATGCGTCACAAGCGCTGCTTCCACCTCTAGCGGAGATACCCGGTAGCCGCCCGCATTCATCATGTCGTCATTGCGCCCGAGGTAGGTGATTGCGCCGTCCGGCCCCTCGGCCACCGTGTCGCCGGTCAAGAACCAGTCGCCATCGTAGCGCGCGGCTGTCTCTTCGGGCGCGTTCAGATAGCCCAGCATCAGGCCCGGATCGCTGCGGTGGATCGCCAGTTCTCCGTCCGGACCCACCCGGGTGCGCCGCCCGGGCTGCGGGTAACCGGTGGCCCCCTCAGGCGCGGGGCGGGCCGGGTTGGCGGAGATATAGGTGGAGCATTCCGACATGCCGAGCGCCTCGTAAACCTCGGTGCCGGTGGCGTTGCCCCAGGCCTCGCGCAGCGCGTCGGGCAGCTTCTCACCGGCAGAAAGGCCGTGGCGCAGCTTGGGGGTGGAGAGCCGCTCATGATGCCTTAACATTTGCCGATAAACCCCCGGCGCGGCGGCAAAAAGCGTAGCATCATGGCGGGCCATCAGCAGCGGAAGTTGGCGTGGCTCCGTGCCCGGCGCGGGGATCACAGCGGTGGCGCCCCGCGCCCAAGGGTCCATCAGGCCGGTGCCGAGGGTGTAGGTCCAGTTGATGGCCCCGGCGTGCAGCAGCCGGTCCTCTTCGCGCAGGTCATACCAGCCCTCCCACATCATCCGCCGCGCCCAGACCGCGCGGTGGGCGTGCATCACCCCGCGCGGGCGGCCCGAAGTGCCAGAGGTGTAGATGATATAGGCGAGCCGGTCGGGGCTGCCCATCTGGGGCGGTGCCTCGCCCTGCATGTCATGCAGCGCCGCCTCGGGCAGAACCGGGGCCGGGTGCTCGGGCAGGGGCACGTCCTTGCCGGCGATCACCAGCGCAGGGGGCAGCTCTGCGGCGATGGCGGTGATTTCTGGCACGGACAGCGCGGCAGAGGTTGGCACCGGCACCAGCCCGGCCCAGATTGCCCCGAGGTAGGCCAGCGGAAACTCGACCGTATTGCCCAGCCGAAGCAGCACTCTGTCACCCGGCTGAAGGCCGCGCGCCAGAAGCCCGGCCGCGATGGCAGCCACATGGGTGCGGATCTCGCCGAAGCGCCAGCGCTGCGCCTTTGTGGCCCCGGCGATGACCAATGCGGTTTTACCCGGGGTTTTCTCAGCCGCGCCAAGCACATAGGCGGCCATGTTGAAAGGGCTGGGGCAGGGGGCTTGCATGGGCTTTTTGCTAGCGCCGGGCGGAGGCGCTTGCAAGGGCTCGCCCGCCCGCCTAAACCGGCTGCTCATGGGAGACGATCCAAAGAGCCTGATACGCATCGCGCGGGAGAGCGGCCAGCAGGCCGAGGCCGCGCCGCTCGATCTGGGTGAGCGGGTGCGCAGCCTGCGCACGGCTCAGGGCTGGACGCTGGAGCAGGCCGCACGACAGGCGGGGCTGGCGCGCTCGACCCTCTCCAAAATCGAGAACGGCCAGATGTCGCCCACCTATGACGCCGTGAAAAAGCTGGCCGAGGGGCTGAAGATATCGCTGCCCCAGCTCTTCACACCGCCCAGCGATACCCGTGTGAATGGCCGGATGGCGGTGACGACGGCAGGCGAGGGAGACCATCAGCTTACGCCGACCTACGAGCATGACCTGCTTGCCAACCAGCTTACCCAAAAGAAGATGCTGCCCTACCGCGCCCGCATCCGGGCCCGCCGGATGGAGGAGTTTGACGGCTGGGTGCGCCACGATGGCGAAGAGTTCCTATATGTGCTGACCGGTGTGGTCATGCTCTACACCGAGTTCTATGCGCCGGTGGAGCTGCGCCGGGGCGACAGTGCCTATTACGATGCCACGATGGGGCATAACGTGGTGTCGCAGAGCGACGAGGATGCCACGATCCTCTGGGTGACCTCGCTGGCCTAGCCCTGTGCGCCGCGCAGTTAACCGGCCTCAGGCTGGCAAGCTTCAGGCGGCCTGTGCCATCTCGCTGCGGCCAAACCGGCGGAGCATTTCGTTCACGCCCTCATCGGCCTCTCTCAGCGTCAGGTCGTGGGTGGCCGCGAGGTAGGCGACAAAGAGCGTTCGGTTGCCACGAAACCTTTGCAGCGCGACTGTATCCACATGTGGATATAGGTCCACGATCTTTGGTAGGGCATCCGCCCAGTTCTCGAAGAGCTGTTTCCAAGCCATCGATTGTCCTCCCAGATCATCCGAAGCGTAGCGCATTTGCCGATTCCCATCAATTCGCGTTGTGGTTGATGGGGGTGGAGGCTAGGCAGTCACGATTAATGCTGCGTTAACAAGTACAAGGCCCGCTCGCTGGTCGCTTAACGGGTGAAGGCGGCGATGGCTTCGGCAAGGCCACACGTCAGCGGCAGGTCCGGATCTTCATAGGTGGCAAAGGGCGCGCCCTCGACATCATCCTTGAGCATATGGGTCATCTGCGGAAAGAGGCGCAGCTTGGCCCCCGGCGCGGCCCCTGCCAGCGCATTGGCATCGACCCGGGCAATCTGAGCATCCCGCTCGCCTTGAATCACCAGCACCGGCCCCGGGTAGGCGCGCGCCAGCGCCACCGGATCCTTGGCGAAAAGGTTGATGAGAAAGCCCTGAATACTGTCGCGCCAGGGCTGGCGCAGGGCGGGGCTGAGGCTGTCGATATCCACACGCTCGCCGCGCTCCAGCGTGGAAAGAATGCGCTCCATTTCCTCCTCGAAGGGCTTGGCCTGCGGTTGCCGGGCCAGTTGCTCGCGCAGGATCACCGAAAGCCGCCGCCCCGGTGCAGCCAGCAGCACCAGCCCGCAAACCCCCGGCGCGCCAGCAGAGGCTACGGCGAGCGAAACCAGCCCGCCCTCCGAATGCCCGACGAGCCAGACGCACTCTTGCCCCAGCCGCGCGGAGAGCAGCGCGGCCCAATGGCTGACATCCTCGCCATAGGCCTCCACCGTCACCGCCTCGGGGTCGCTGATGGCGGCCTTGCTGCCAAAGAGCCCGCGCTTGTCGATCCGAAGGCTCGCCACCCCCTCGGCGGCGAGCGCCTCGGCCAACAGGCGATAGGTCAGGGCACCGCGCCCGGTGGAAAATCGCCCGTCACGGTCGATCGGGCCAGAGCCGGGCACAATCACCACCCCGGCCTGCGCGCCCTGAGGCAGCAGCAATTCGCCCTGAAGCGGGCCTTCCGGGCCGGGGATTTCCACGGTTTCTGCCTGCACGGCCGTGGCCATGAGGCCAATCAGTGCTGCACGCAGGGCAGGGCGGATCACTCCTCTTCCCACCACCAGACATCGGGCAGGAACCCGGCCCAATCGCCATAGGCGGGCAGGTGGTCGGCGTTGAATTTCATCTCTTTCTTGAAGGCGAGCCGTGCCTCCGGGCTGTACCAGATCGGAATCACATAGCGCCCTGCCGTCAGCACCCTGTCGAGCCCGCGCACGGCTGCAAGAAACACCTCGCGGTCTTCGGTTTCCAGCATCGCGCGGATCATCGCCTCACCGGCGGGAGAGTTCATGCCCATCCAGTTGCGGGTTCCGGGCTCGGTCACGCCATCAGAGCCCCAGTAGAGCGTTTGCTCGTTGCCGGGCGACATGGAGAGCGGGCGGGTATACCACGTCATGTCGAAGTCATAGACGTTGGTGCGCTCGCGATATTGCGCCCGGTCAACGGCCTCGACCGTAACCTGCATCCCCAGCCGTTTCAGCCCTTCGACGTAGAGGTCGGCGATATTGGCAGGCTGCGGCGCCCCGGTTTGCAGCAGGATCTCGAAGGCAAAGGCCTCGCCCGCCGCGTTGCGCAGCACGCCTGCGTCATCCACCGTCCAGCCGGCCTCGTTGAGCAGGTTCATCGCAGCGCGCACATTGGCGCGGTTGCGCACAGAGCCATCGCCCTTGGGCAGCTCGTAGCCCTCGATGGTGCCCGGCGGCAGATCGGCGGCGAAGGGGGCCAGAAGCTCTGCCACCTTGCCCTCTGCCGGGCCGGGCTTCATCGCCAGTTCGGAGTTGCAGAAGTAGGAGCAGATGCGCGGATCGCCCCCGTCATTCAGCTTGTCAGAGATGAACTCGTAGTTGAACGCGAGGATCATCGCCTCGCGCACGCGCCAGTCTTCAAACATCGGCTTGCGGGTGTTCATCACCAGCCCGGTGATGCCCGAGGGCCGCTCGTGGGGGATCAGCGCCTTCACCACGTCGCCCGATTGGACTGCGGGGAAATCATAAGAGCTGTTCCACTTGGCCACGTTGTTCTCGCGGTTGTAGCTGAGTTCGCCCGCGCGGAAGGCCTCGAAGGCGACGTCGCCATCGCCAAACCACTCATAGCGCAGCGTGTCGAAGTTGTGCTGGCCCCGGTAGAAGGGCAAATCCTTGGCCCACCAGTCCGGGTTGCGCTTGAGGGTGATCGAGCGGCCCGGGTCTATGCTGTCAATCACATAGGGGCCGGAGCCGACGGGCACGCGCATGGAGGCTTCTTCAAAGTCGATCCCGTCCCAATCGGCCTTCTTCAGAATCGGGCGCATCCCCATGAGCAAGGCCAGCTCGTTATCGGGCTCGTTGAAGGTAAAGCGCACGCCGCGCTCGCCCACCTTCTCCATCTTGGCCACCTTCTTCCACGCCGTGTGGTAGCGCGGGTGGCCGAGGGTGCCGAGGGTCTCGTAAGACCACATCACATCTTCCACCGTCACCGGCGAGCCGTCGTTGAACCGTGCCTCGGGCCGCAGGTGAAACTCCACCCACTCCCGGTTCGGCCCGGTTTCCACCGTTTCGGCCAACAAACCGTAGAGCGTGAAAGGCTCGTCCTGGCTGCGGCCCATGAGCGTTTCGAATCCGAAAGTCCGCCAGGCCCAGGGCGCGCGGCCCTTGAGGATGAACGGGTGCATGGAGTCAAAGCTGCCGATCTCGCTCTGCACATACTCGCCACCCTTGGGCGCATCCGGGTTGACGTAGGGCAGGGCGGTAAAATCGGGCGGCAGCGCGGGCTCGCCATACATCGCAATACCGTGTTTTGGCTCTGCTGCTGCGAATCCCCCTAGGGAAACTGCTGCGAGAACCGCGCAAACCTGCGTAGCTGTTCGGAAAAAATCGGAGGCCATTTTGGCAACAATCCCTGTCTGCCCTTGTTTATTTGAGCCAAAGCCTAACGGCGGAGTTCAGCCTTTTCAAACTTTTACCTTGGACATGAGCGCCTGAACGCGTATAAAGGGGGCACTGCTCGATAGGTTTCTTGCCTGTATGAAACCTGCCTCAATAACTTGCGCCCGCCTTGTGCGGGCGCTTTTTTTTGGCTGCGGCAGACCCGTGTCTTTCCTCCGTCCCGCGCAACATCACGATCCGACAAACTGACGCAGGGCGGGAACGTCTTGTGACATTCACCGTTTCCTTTGCAGGTGCAGCATCTATGCTCTGCGCCAACGGATTTTCGCAAAAGGAGAAGAGAGATGTCTCTCAAAGGCAAAACCGCCGTCATCACCGGGTCCAACTCGGGGATCGGGCTGGGAGTTGCGCGTTCGCTGGCTGAAGCGGGGGCCAATGTGGTGCTCAACTCGTTCACCGACCGCGACGAAGATCACGCGCTGGCCGAAGAGATCGGCAAGGCCCACGGCGTCGAGGCCCGCTACATCAAAGCCGACATGAGCAAGGGCGATGAGTGCCGCAAGCTGATCGACGAGGCGGGCGTCTGTGATATCCTCGTCAACAACGCCGGCATTCAGCACGTGGCCCCGATCGACCAGTTTCCGGCGGAGAAGTGGGATGCGATCATCGCCATCAACCTCTCCTCGGCCTTCCACACCACCGCTGCCGCTCTGCCGCTGATGCGCAAGGCAGGCTGGGGCCGCATCATCAACATCGCCTCCGCCCACGGCTTGCGCGCCTCGCCCTACAAATCGGCCTATATCTCCGCCAAGCACGGCATCGTCGGCATGACCAAGACCGTGGGGCTGGAGACGGCGAAAGAGCCGATCACCGCCAATGCCATCTGCCCCGGTTACGTGCTGACCCCGCTGGTGGAAGCGCAGATCCCCGACACGGCGAAGGAATACAACATGAAGGAAGACGAGGTGGTCGAGAAGGTCATCCTCGAAAAGCAGCCCTCCAAGGAGTTCGTCACCACCGAGCAGCTTGGCGGCCTCGCCATCTTCCTTTGCTCCGACGCGGCGGCGCAGATCACCGGCACCACGATCTCTGCCGATGGTGGCTGGACGGCCAGCTAGGCACGCATCATGGCACAGAAAAAGAAGATCGCCGTCAACCTCGCACTCCAGGGGGGAGGAGCCCATGGTGCCTTCACCTGGGGTGTGCTTGATCGGCTGCTGGAGACCGGCGATTTTGAAGTGGCGGCCATATCCGGCACCTCAGCCGGGGCGGTGAATGGCGCGGCGCTCAAGGCCGGGCTGGTGCGCGGGCTGGCCGATGGCGATGTGGAAGAGGGCAACCGGGTGGCCCGGGCCAACCTCGATTGGCTTTGGGAGCAGATGGGCGCGATTCCTGACACCCAGATCAGCCAATGGCTTGCCCCCTTCGCGCCGCCCGCCGAAGTGGTGAGCAAGTTCATGGAGTTCTCGCCCTATTTCTGGATGCAGGAAACCGCCGCCCGCGTGGCCTCGCCCTACAGCCTCGGCCCGTTTTACGACAATCCGCTCCGCAAGGTGGTGGAAGCCTTCGATTACAGCCATGTCTGCCACGAGCGGGGGCCAGACTTTTATGTGTCTGCCACCAATGTGCGCACCGGGCGCATCCGGGTGTTTCGCGGCGATGAGATCACGCCAGAGGTCATTCTGGCCTCGGCCTGCCTGCCCACGGTCTTTCGTGCGGTAGAGGCCAAGGATCCGGTAACGCTAACCGATGAATTTTGGTGGGATGGCGGCTACACCGGCAACCCGGCGCTGTTTCCGCTTTATGCGCGCCATCTGCCCGATGACATCATCATCATCAACATCAACCCGCTGGAGCGCGAGGAACTGCCGCAAACCCCGCAAGACATCGCCAACCGTGTCAACGAGATTAGCTTCAACGCCGCGCTGATGCAGGAACTGCGTGCCATTGCCTTTGTCCATCGGCTGATCGACAGCGGCACCATCCCCGAGGGCGCGATGAAATACGTTCGGGTGCACATGATCTCGGATGACGATCTGATGAACGATCTGTCTGTCGCCACCAAAACCGTGCCCAACCCCTATGTGATGAGCGAGTTGAAAGAAGCCGGACGCCGGGCTGCGGCGCGGTTCTTGAACGTCAATGGCGCCAAGGTCGGTAAGAAAAGCAGCGTCGATCTGGCCGCGATCTATGGCGACGGGCTTGGGCGGACCTTTCCGGAATGACAAACGGCAAACAGGCCGCTGCGGAAAGCTCCGAGCGGCCCCTGCCGGGCGACAATCCGGTTGGCGTCAGTTGGCGACGCTGATCCCGAAGAGGATAAGGGCCGTGATCGGCACGATGATGTCGTGGCTGCCACCTGCCGCAGTGTCGGCGGCAATGGCGTCACGGCTGACCAGTGTGTCCTGAGGGGCGGTGGTGTCTGCGTCGGCGGTCACGGTCGGTTCCATCACCGGCTCATTCAGGCCACCGGCAAAGGCCGGGGCGGAAAGGGCGACAGAGAGAATGCCTGCGTAGAAGAGTTTCATCGGGTTTTTTCCCATTTTTTTACCTGCTCGGAACTTAATTTAAGCTGTTTCCGTGCGGTCGCAACGACAGCTCTCGGTTGAACCACAAGATGTGGCTGCAATGTCGCATTTTTGGCGCATATGGTGCGGGTGAGGGGCCTTGGAGGCGCCTCAGGCCGCCCCTTTCTTCTTTTGCATCTCTTCTACCGCCGCCGCGCCGCCCGGGATCGAGGCGGCGATTCTGTCGGAGGGGTAAACGAGGCCCGCCGAGATAACCAACTTGGCGGCGTCTTCCACCGTCATATCGAGAATGATGGCATCCTTACGCGGCACGAAGAGCAAGAAGCCCGAGGTCGGGTTGGGCGTGGTCGGCAGAAAGACCGAAAGCAACTCGTCATCATTCGGATACTTCGCGGCGATTTCGCCTTTGGCCTTGGTCGAGACGAAGGCAATCGCCCAGATCCCCTCGCGCGGGTATTGCACAAGGCAGGCCTTGTCGAAGTTTGTCTCGGTCTGGGCAAACACAGTTTCTGCGATTTGCTTGAGGCCGTTGTAAATGGAACGGACCACCGGCATTCGGTCCACGAGGCTCTCAGCCCAACGCAAGAAGGAGCGGCCCAAAAACCCCTTGGCCATCCAGCCGACCAGTATGGTGAACAGCAGGAAGACGACCACGCCGACGCCCCGGATATTCACCCGGATCGGCTCACAGCCCTCGCAGTTGAAAAAGCGGTTCACCAGCGTTTCAGGGTGATAGGCGCCGGGCACAAAGGGCATCACAACCCCATCGACCCAGCCCACAACCGTCCAGATCAGCCAGATGGTCACGGCAACGGGGCCGACGACAACAAGGCCGGTGAAGAAGGAAGAACGCAACCCAGAGAGCCAACCGGGACGGCGGTAGGGCTTGGGATCGAGCGGGTTTTCCGGGGTCGGTGGCGTCTTGGCCATCGTGGGGTGGGCACTCCTTGGGCGATTGCATCAGAACTATGCGCGCAAGTGGGGCGCGACAAGGGATGGCAGGTGTTAACGCACCGTTTTTGCCCGCATTTGGGCGATTTCGCCTGCGATTTCGGCAGCAAGCCGGGCGTTGTGGCGCACAAGGGCAATATTTGCGGTCAGCGAGCGCCCCTCTGTGGCGTGGAAAATCCTGTCGAGCAGGAAGGGCGTCACCGCCTTGGCGGCGATCTGCTCGGCTTCGGCAGCGGCCAGCGCCTCGGCGATCACCGGTGCCAGCTCCTCGGCGGGAATTTCGGCCTCGCGCAGAATCGGATTGGCGACCAGCTGCCCGCCCTCAATGCCCATATTGCCGCGCATCACGTGGGCCTGCGCCACCTCGGCGGCGGTTTCAGCGCTGAGCGGCGAGGGCAGGCCGGAGCTACGCGACCAGAACGCCGGAAACTCTGTCTGCCCCATGGTGATGACCGGAACGCCAAGGGTTTCAAGCACTTCAAGGGTTTTGTTGATGTCCAGAATCGCCTTTGCCCCGGCGGCCACCACGCTCACCCGTGTCTTGGCCAGTTCCTGAAGGTCGGCAGAAATGTCAAAGCTCAGTTCGGCCCCGCGATGCACCCCGCCGATGCCGCCGGTGGCGAAGACTTCGATCCCTGCCAGCCGCGCCCCGATCATCGTGGCGGCGACGGTGGTGGCCCCGGTGCCGCCGCTGGCGAGGCAATGGGCGATGTCGGCGCGAGAGAGCTTGGCCACGCCGGTTGCCTGCCCCAACGCGTCCAGCTGTGCCTCGGTCAACCCGGCACAGAGTGCGCCCTCCAACACAGCGATGGTGGCCGGAACCGCACCGGCCGCGCGGATATCATCCTCCACAGCGCGCGCGGTTTCCACATTCTGCGGATAGGGCATACCGTGGGTGATGATGGTGCTCTCCAGAGCAACCACGGGGCGGCTTTCAGCAATCGCATCAGCGACTTCTGCGGTGATCTTCAACTTCACAGGCGGGTTTCTCCAGAAACATAAGCGGCCGTCACGGCCTGGGCATGGGCCAGCGCCTCGGCCCGGTTTTGCCCGGCGGCCTCGGCGGCGATATGGGCGGCCATAAAGGTATCTCCCGCGCCCGTCACCCGCTCAACCATCACCGGCGGCGGGGTGGATACATGGGTTTGGGCCTCGGATGCATCGCAGGTTTCCGCCCCGCCATCCGTCACCAGCACCCGGCCCGCGCCCCGCGCGACAAGGGCCTTGGCGGCGCTCGCGGCATCGTCAAACGGCCGCTGGGCCAGTAGCCCGGCCTCTTCGCGGTTGAGGTAGAGCGTGGTGCCCCGATGGCCGAGCAGTGGCAGAAGGCGCTCGGCCTTGCCTGGCGAGGCGGGCGCAACCCGCAAATCGGCGGCCGCGAACAGGGGGCTTTCAGCGATTTCGGCCAGCAAGGTTTCTGTCAGATTGCCATCAAGCGCGATGAGGCCGGGGTAGGGGGCCTGCGCCGAGCCGAGCCGCCCGTCTTCCAACGGTGACAGGATGCGCGCTCCTGCGGCCTCCAGCGAATGGGCATCGGCCAGCGCCGCCACCAGCCCGCCCGCGCCTTCGATGGCCATATAGGTGTCTGTCGGCAGGTCATCGGAGCGGTGCAGGAAGCCGGTTTCCAGCCCCAGCAGGTCGCAACGCGCCACCAGTTCCTCGCCCGGCCCGTCGCGGCCCACCGAGCTCAGCAGCACCGGCGACAACCCGGCGCGGCGCAGGGCCATGGCGATGTTGAGCGCAACGCCGCCCGGAATGCGTGTGATCCGGCCCGGCACATCCGCGCCCAGCCGCATCGAGGCGGGAGTGCGGCCGATCACGTCCCAGAGGACGGAGCCGATACAGAGGATGGAGGGCGCAGCCATGCGCGCTTTGTGGCTCCAAGCGCGGGCCGAGGCAAGCCCCCGAAGGCAAGCCTATTTCCAGTCTTCGGGCCGCATATCGGGGTTTTCGAGCATTTCCTCGAACCGCAAAATCGCCGTCTGCGGGGGCATCGAGCTGGGCATAGGCACAACCGAGCCATCATGCAGAACGACAATCGGCGCGGTGCCCGGCATGGTATCGCTCGGGTCGCCCGACGACAGGTAGGCCCGGGTGTTGTAGAAGAAGATCCAGCCATAGGTGCGCTCCATCGTGCGCTCTTCCTCAACCACGAAGTC
Source organism: Vannielia sp. ABF1_015 (assembly GCF_056160745.1). Lineage (NCBI taxonomy): Bacteria > Pseudomonadati > Pseudomonadota > Alphaproteobacteria > Rhodobacterales > Paracoccaceae > Vannielia > Vannielia sp. ABF1_015. The sequence continues at coordinate 62,916 of NZ_JBSWXT010000002.1, read as the reverse complement.
ATGGTCGCTGATCTTGGCGATCTTCTCCTGCACCAGCGCCAGCGCCTCTTCCGGTGTGATCCGCTCTCCCGCCATCAGTCCGTCTCCCGGCTCAAGGCACAAGGCCCCAGCCAATATTGCTGCCGCCATCAGAGTTGTAACGCTGGTTCGCTCTCGCCGCATCGGTGATCACCTCTCTCCGGTTGCCCGGCCCCCAGTCCTGGCTTTCGACGATCCCCACGGTGCCCCCGTCATTGGCCATGACGACGACGTGGGAGGCGGTGCCGCTGGAATAGCCGATCCCCACGATCGCCCGGGTTCCGGGGCCGCCGGCCTGAACCGCGTCGAACGCATCCTGAAAGCTGGAGCCCCACTGGAGCGTGGTCCCGTGCCGTGCCTCGATGTCAGAGAACGACCCGTCACCATGCGCCGGGGCGGTGGCGTTGGGGTCGGTGCCGTCGAGCCGGTCGAGCACCGCGTCGATGGAATGGCCGCAGTTGATCACGCTGCCCGAAGGGTTCACCCCGTTGGCCGCGCTTTGCAACATGCTCCCGGGTGTATAGGCCACCCCGATCATCACCGTGGGGCAGCCCATGGTGATGGTGCCGCCATGGGCGCAGGGGTCGCCCATGCGAGCGGCGGGCAGGTTGTTGACGAGCACGGTCGGGGAGCCGAAGACGATAACGTCGGGCGGGCCGACGCAAAACGCCTTATCCGACAGTCGCGCCTGAGGCAGGTTGCAGGTGAACACGTTGGTCGAACAGGCCGGCAGGATCGGGCCACCGACATGCGGAATGGGGGGAACGCCCGGAGTAACCAATGGGCACACGTGAAAATCACTGAGTCTGGCGGCGGGGGGCATGGCCTGCGCCTTTCGGTAAAATGATCGGTCAAAAAATATTTGCCACGGTAACCCGCAGCGTCTGTCTGCTAAAACAGATAGGGGTTGCGATCCGGGGTTGCAAGTTTTTGCGACCCGCGCTAGATGCGCGAACACTTCACAGGCGGGGTTTGGGCCCTGCGGGGAGACATCCCGCAAAGGTCCGCCGGTTGGGCATCAGCCCTCACGCCCCGCCGAGGCGCAAACCGGAAAAGGAACATTGGACATGGCGCTCCCTGATTTCTCCATGCGTCAGCTGCTTGAAGCTGGCGTTCACTTTGGTCACCAGACCCAACGATGGAACCCCCGCATGGGCGAGTTCATCTATGGCGACCGCAACGGCATCCACATTCTCGACCTGACGCAGACCGTCCCGATGCTGGACGCCGCGCTCAACGTCGTGCGTGAGACCGTGGCCAAGAACGGCCGCATCCTCTTCGTTGGCACCAAGCGTCAGGCCGCTCGCCCGATTGCTGAAGCCGCCGAAAAATGCGCGCAGTACTACATGAACCACCGCTGGCTCGGTGGCACGCTGACCAACTGGAAGACCGTCTCCCAGTCGATCCAGCGCCTCAAGAACATCGACGAGCAGTCGGCCATCGGTTTTGAAGGCCTGACCAAGAAAGAGCGTCTCGGCATGGAGCGCGAGCAGGCCAAACTGCAAGCCTCGCTCGGCGGTATCCGCGAAATGGGCGGCCTGCCCGACCTGCTCTTCGTCATCGACGTGAACAAGGAAGACCTCGCCATCGCCGAAGCCAAGAAACTTGGCATCCCGGTCGTGGCCGTGGTCGACACCAACTGCTCGCCCGATGGCATCGACTACATCATCCCCGGCAACGACGACGCCGCCCGCGCCATCGCGCTCTACTGCGACCTCATCGCCCGCGCCGCGCTCGACGGCATGACCGCCCAGATGGGCGCCGCCGGCGTTGACATCGGCGCGCTGGAAGAGGCCGCTGTTGAAGAGGCGCTCGCCGCTGAAGCCGGTGAAGAAGGCCCCGCGGCTGAAGAGGCTGCGCCCGCCCAAGAGGCCGCCGAGAGCTGAGAGGCACCGGGGCAGGGGGCTTTGATGGCCCCACCCCCTTGTCATCACACCGATAAACGGGCGGTGCATAACCGCCCGTACCTATTGCAATAAGATCTCCCGAAGGAGCATGACATGGCTATTACCGCTGCACTGGTGAAAGAGCTGCGCGACAAGACTGGCGCTGGCATGATGGACGCCAAGAAGGCGCTGACCGAGAACGACGGCGACATGGAAGCCGCCATCGACTGGCTGCGCACCAAGGGCCTTGCCAAAGCCGCCAAAAAATCCGGCCGCACCGCCGCCGAGGGCCTCGTGGCCGTCAAGGTTGAGGGTGGCAAGGGCGTGGCCGTTGAGGTGAACGCCGAAACCGACTTCGTCGCCAAGAACGCCGAATTCCAGGAAATGGTTGCCGGCATTGCCGATGTGGCCACCGGCGTTGATGACGTTGACGCGCTGAAAGCCGCCGACATGGGCGGCAAAACCGTTGAAGCCGTGATCACCGACAAGATCGCCACCATCGGCGAGAACATGTCGATCCGCCGCATGGCGAAGATCGAGGGCGAAACCGTTGTGTCCTACGTGCACAACGCTGCTGCGCCCGGCATGGGCAAAATCGGCGTGCTCGTCGCCCTCAAGGGCGGTGATGAGGCCTTCGGCAAGCAGGTTGCCATGCACGTGGCCGCCGCCGACCCGCGCCCGCAGGCCCTCAACGAAGATGAGCTCGATCAGGAGATCGTCGAGAAAGAGCGTCAGGTGCAGATGGACATCGCCCGCGAAAGCGGCAAGCCCGAGCAGGTCATCGAAAAGATGATCGTTGGCCGGATGAAGAAGTTTCTCGCCGAGATCACGCTTCTCAACCAGTCCTTCGTCATCAACCCCGACCTGACTGTGGCCGAGGCCGCCAAGGAAGCCGGTGCCGAGATCGTCGGCTTCGTGCGTCTTGAAGTGGGTGAAGGCATCGAGAAGAAAACCGAAGACTTCGCCGCCGAAGTCGCCAAGGCTGCCCAGGGCTAAGCCTTTCAATCTGAAAAACAGGGGCCGTCGAACGCAGGTTCGGCGGCCCTTTTTCGTTTTGACACACCAGTGAAAACACTGTGGTGCGGCACCCTGGGAAGGGACCGCACCACAAAAACCGAACCGAATGACACCGCGTCATTTTGGGGATGAGGACAGGCTATCCTGTTCGGGGTGCCGACCCGGCAGGTGAAAATACACCCCCAGGCCAGCGATCCGGTTACCCGGTGTAGCCTGAGCTCCCCAGTATTGTGAGGCCACTCCTGCCACGAGTTCCTTGGCTAATGCCACCACTCACGGAACGGTGTCAAAGTGACAAATACCGTAAGGGAAGGAAAGCAGGGAAAAGCTTACCCACAATCCTTTTCACGCTACATTCACGCTCGTTCACGGATTTGCAGGACAGGCCCGGCTATCCGCCGCGTTCAACTTGATAAATCTGGTTAAGAAGGCTCGCCTTCAGCACCGCCTGTGCGGTGGTTTCAACCCCCAGAGACTCGCGTGCGAGCCGTAGGTGCTTCTCAACGGTGGCCGCAGTCAGCCCAACGATGGTTGCGATATCGGCGGTCGTCTTGCCATCGCCAACCCATTCCAGCACCTCGCGCTGACGCGGGGTCAGCGGGCGGCGGGCGTTCAGGAGGGGCAGGGTGGTTATCTTGAGGTGCGCCACGTTGTTCAGCGCCCAGATCTCGCGGCCATGACGGTCCCAGATCTCATCAACCTCATCCTGCTCCACGCCCGGATCGGGTGCCAGCCCGATCCCGGCACGCGTGCGCTGGCTGGAGTGCGGAAAGCTCAGCGTAATGCCCGTCAGTAGATCATAGCTGTGATTGAGCTCAAACAACCGCTGCTCAGCGGAATCCATCAGCCCGGCTTCCGCGCGCTCTGCAATCCACCGCCAAGAGCGAGCGCCCACATTGTCGATGCCCCAGCGCACCATCGGCGCATGAAAGTACAGCCCTTCATCAAGGAACCGCGCCATATAGTCGGGGTCGAAGGTCGACATGATGGTAATGTCTTGCCGGTCGCCGAGGTGCAGCCCCGAGCGGTGACTGGTTAGGCCATAGAGAAGGCGGGTAAGCCCGAACTCCGCCATCGCACCGCGCAGATACCCCCAGACGTCTTCCAAGTTGCGGCAAGCAATGATCTTCTCAACCGTATCTAGCATTTTTGTTTAACTGGCGCGCAGGCAGTAACACCTGCACCCATTCCTCGTTATCCCCAGCTTGACCTATGGTCTTAAACCCAGGTTGTCGATTGCTCAGGCGGAATTCTGCTGAAACAGTAACGGAGTTGGTTAATTCGTGAATAAGTTGAGCGCCAACACCCATATGGCGAATATGGTGTTATGGCAGGTGGTTACCCGACATTCCTCAACCTTATATATTAACATAATACTGATTATAGGCATAATGGACGCTACCAAGGTCATATATACTCAAGCGCCCCGTCACCCCCCTTTTCGCCGCATGAGCCCCCGCGCCGGGTCATAGCCCCAGAGCGCCAGAACAAAGAACGCGGCGAAGCAAACCGCTACGATGACAAGCGCCCAAAGGTTTGGCGTGGCGTAGAGCGAAAAGCGGATCAGCTCGACAGAATGGGTAAACGGGTTCCACGCGCAGATGTCCCGCAACAGCTCAGAGCTCTCGGCCATCTTCCACAGTGGGTAAAGTGCCGAGCTCAGGAAAAACATCGGGAAGATCACGAAGTTCATCACCCCCGCGAAGTTTTCCAGCTGTTTGACCGTGGAGCTGATGAGCAGCCCCAGTGCGCCCAGCATCAGCCCGCTGAGCACAAGCGCCGGAAACACCAGTAGATACCCCTCCCAAGGCAGCTGGATGCCATAGAGCGCCGCGATCCCGAGGAAGGCGTAAACCTGCAAGATCGACACTGCCACACCGGCCATCAGCTTGCAGAACAACAGCCACCAGCGCGGCAGCGGCGAAGTCAGCAACAGCCGCATCGAGCCCATCTCCTGATCGTAAACCAGGCTCAGAGAGCTTTGCATCCCATTGAAAAGCTGGATCATTCCGCATAGGCCCGGCAGGATATAGACCTCATAGGTGATATAGGTCTGATACGGCGGGATGATCGACACGCCGAGCGCGGCACGAAAGCCTGCGGCAAAGATGATTAGCCAGACAAGCGGCCGCACCAGCGCCGAGAAAAAGCGGGACCGCTGATTGACGAAGCGCGCCGCCTCGCGCCGCACGATGGCGACAAGGGCGGTGAAAAAGCCGGTCATGCGCCCTGCCCCGCGCCTGTCATCTCCATGAAGGCATCTTGCAGAGAGCCGTCGCCAGCAAGTTCACTGGCCCGCTTTTGCGCCAGTACCCGGCCCTTGTGCAGCACCACAACGTCATCTTCCGGGGCGATCTCATCCACCAGATGCGTGCACCAGAGAACACTTAAGCCTCCGCCCGCAAGTGCATGAACATGTTCAGTAATTGCCATCCGTGAGGCGGTATCCAGCCCCACTGTCGGCTCATCAAGCAGCAGCAGTTCCGGGCCATGCACCAGCGCGCGGGCAATCTCCATCCGCCGCCGGTGCCCGCCGTTGAGGCTGCGCACCTTTTCGCCGGCACGTTCGCGCATTTTCAGCCGGTCGAGCGCCGCGTCGATCTGCGCCTGCGCGGCCCGGCCCGAGATGCCGTGGAGCGATGCAAAATAGGCCATATTGCGGGCCACCGTCATATCCAGATCAAGCGTCGATTGCTGAAAGACCACGCCGATCTTGGCCAAAGCCGCCCGGGGCGCGCGGGCCATATCATGCCCGGCGACCCGGATGTCGCCCTCGCGCGTCACCAACAGCCGGGTCAGCAGAGAAAACAGCGTGCTCTTCCCTGCCCCGTTTGGCCCCAGCAAGGCACAAAACCGCCCGCGCGGCACTGCAAAGCTGACGCCATCCAGCGCCTGTTTCGCGCCATAGCGAAACGACACATCACGCAGGAGGAGCGCCTCGCTCATGCCGGAAAACAAAGCTCTGTCAGGGCTTTACACATCTGAGGTGGTCCTTTTCCTCAGGATGCAGCACCGCCGGGCTGCCTTCAAGGTGCAGGATGCGCCCCGCAAGCCGCTCCGCTTCCTCGCGGGCGTGTGTGACCAGCAGCACCGATGGCCCGACCTCTGCAATGAGCGCCTCTGTCAGCCGCATCATGCCATCGGCCATCTCCACATCGAGCGACACGAAGGGCTCATCCATCACCAAAAACTCCGGCTTGCCCGCGAAGGCCCGCGCGAGTGAAAGCCGCCGTTGCTGGCCAAGCGAAAGCTGCCCCGGAAAGAGCCCTGCCTTATCGGCAATCCCAACCCGCCCCAGCGCCTCCTTCGCCTCGGCGTCACCCAGCCCGCGATGCACCAGCGTCAGGTTTTGGAGAACGGTGCGCCACGGCAGCAACGTCGGCTCCTGAAACACGATGGCCATGCGCTCGGGCCGCTCCACATGGCCTTCAAAGCGCCGGTCGATCCCCGCCACGATCCGCAGCATGGTGCTTTTGCCCACACCGGACGGCCCCAGAACGGCAAGGGTTTCCCCCTGCCCCAGTTCAAACCGCACGCGGCCCAGCACCTGGCTCTCGCCGAAGTGCTTGGAATGGATATCGACCGAAATCATGCCGTCCGCCACCGGCGTGTGCGCCGTTCCCAGGGTTGCAGCACGGCCCATTCCACCGTCAGCATCACCGCGATGAAGGAGAAGGCATACACCAGCACCATCGCCACGTCGAAGAGCTGGAAGTAGAGGTGGATTTGAAAGCCCACGCCCGAGGAGCGGCCCAAGAACTCCACCACCAGCACAATCTTCCAGATCACGGCGATGCCCGAGCGGGCTGCGGCGGCCATGAAGGGGGCAAGCTGGGGCAGCACCACGTGGCGCAGCCGGTCGATGAAGGGCATCCGGTAAACCCCTGCCATCGCGTCCAGATCCGGCGAGAGCGCCCGCGCGCCCTCTCTTATGACCGTGGTCACATTTGGGATCTTGTTGAGCGTTACGGCGGCAATGGCAGCCGCTTCGGTGAGGCCAATCCAGAGGTAGCAAAGCACGATCAGCACCAGCGCCGGCAGATTCAAAAACACCACCAGCCACGGGTCCAGCCATTGGTTCACCCGCTCGCTGCGGCCCATCATCAGGCCCAGCACGCAGCCAATCGACATCGCCAGTAAAAACGCCCAGGCCACACGCAAAAGCGTATGGCCCAGATGATATAGCAGCTCACCCGCACGCAACTCGGCCCAAAATGGCCCGATCAGCGCCCAGGGCTGGGGCAGGATCGTCGGGTCGGCTGTCAGCGCGGCGGCAACGATCCAGAGGCAAACGAGCCCCAGAAGCGATAGCGCTGGCGTGCCGACCCCTTTCACGCGGTTATTCGGAGGTCAGGAACAGGCCCTTGGGCAGCTCCGTCGCTTCACCCACCAGTTCCGCTCCGCCGAGGCTTGCCATAACCTTCAGCAGCGCGTCCGCCCCGGCTTCCGAAACCGGTGCATCGGCCGGAATCCCGGCGCGAAAGTCCGTTTTTAGCGTTTCAAACTGCGCGTCGGTCTTGGCATTCATCATCGGGCGGATCGCCTCCCATGCGGCATCGTCAGAGGCCAGAAGCTCCTTTGCATCCCGACTGGCCCGATACATGGCATGGCCCAGGTCGGGGTTTTCCGCAAGGAAGCTCTCTTTCATCACGTAGCCCAGCAGCGGCGTTTCCGGGTCGAGCCCAAGCGCAGAACTGGCCGTCTCCACCGAGATCACCTCGCGCATGCCCGCCGCCTTCATCTTGGCGAGGAAGTGCCAGAAGTTTATGGCCCCATCCGTCTCACCCGAAAGCCCGCTCTTGAAGATCAGCGGCGGCGCGCCAAACACCTGCTCGGTCTCGGCCTTCAGGTCCATCCCGTATTCCTGCTCGGCATAGGCGCGCAGGATCAGCCAGCTCTTGTCAAGCGGCCCGCCGGCAATGCCGACCTTCTTGCCCTTCATGTCCTCAAGGCTCTGAATGTCGCTACCCTCCCCCACCACGAGGCCGCCAACGGCCTTGGAATAGGGCACCACAACATAATCCTTGCCTACCGCCCGCTGCCGGGCAACCCAGATCCAGTCGGCCACGGCCAGGTCGGCCTCGCCGCCCTCCAGCGCCACCCGTGTCGCGCCATTGTCGGCAAAGGGCTGCACCACAAGCTCAAAGCCGTGCTTCTTGTCAAAGCCATTGGCCTTGATCGTCTCAAGCTCCCAGTTCACCGTGCCGATCTTCAGCACAGCTGCCCGGATCTGCGGCAAATCCTGCGCAATCGCGCTCGCCGCCGTGGCAAGGGCAGCAGCCCCGGCCAGTGCAAGTGTTCTCAGCGTCATCATGTCAGTCCTCCCAGAGTGAGGCCCCCTGCCCTGCTCCTGCACAGGCAAGGGGCCGATGGGCGGGCTACTCGGCGCGCCGCCCGGTTTCGTTCAGCTCCGCGTCGAGCGTGATGTCATATTGCTGACCGCCCTCGCAAATCACGTCATCCAGATCGTAGCCACCGTCATCTTCCATCTCGATGTCATCTTCGTCCATCTGGCACTTCATTTCCGTCAGCTTCATCATGATCTTCTCGACCGTCTCGGCATCGGGCCCGTCGCCATGGGCTTCGGCAAAGGCGGCACCGCCTAGCATCAGGGTGGCAGCAAGGGTTGTAATCGCGTATTTCATCCGGGTTTCCTCCCTATTGGATGTTGAAAGTGACCATCTGCGTTTCGCCAGTGCTTCCGGGGATGCGCAGCACGTGGCTGCCCGGCTTGATCGCCACAAAGGAGATTTCCGCCGTTCCCGCTGCGTCGAATTCGAGGCTCTCAACCGCCATCGGCCGGATCTCGATCTGGTTGATGACGATCTCGTTCATCCAGATCGCCCTGAAGAAGTCCGGCCCGCTGATCGCCAGTTCTGCCGATCCATCGGCGGTAATCATCAGCTTGTAGTAGGCGCCCGATTGCAGGGTGTAGGTGCCCTCGGCCGAAAGCGGCTGGCCCGAGGCCAGCGTCAGTTCGATCGGGTCGCCCCGGTTACAGCTTGCCAGCAGCCCGGCAAAGCCAAGGTCATCGCAAAGCGGAGCTGCCGCAGCAGGGGCCGCCATGAGCGCGGTGAGCGCCAGTGTCAGGTATTTCATTATTCCTCCCATCATTCCGGCGTCGCCACGGCACCCCAGGGCTGTTGCCCCACCTGCACCGATTTGATCGCCTCCTGCGCTTCCACGTCGATGATCGTCACATCGTTGGAGTTGCCATTCGTCGTCACCAGAAACTCCTCGCCGGGTGTAAAGGCCAGTTGCCACACGCGTTGCCCGACCAGAATGTATTTTTCCACTTCCATCGTGTTGATATTGACCACCGCGACCCGGTTGGCCGGGCCTAGTGCGACGAACAGCCAATTGCCATCGCTGGTGGCCTTCGCGCCCACGGGTTGCAGCCACTCGGGCTGCACGCCCGCCACCTTGAAGCCGATCTTCTGCGTCAGGTTCGGGGCCTCGCCCGTCATGTCGATCACGCTCACCGTGCCGCCGATCTCGGAGGTGACGAAGAGCCATTTGCCATCGGCGGTAAACTCCGCATAGCGCGGGCGCTGATCGACAAGGATGTTATGCTTGATCGAATAGTCCGACGTGTCGATGAAATGCGCCATATTAGTGGTTTCAGAGGTGTTCACCACCCACTTGCTGTCTGCCGAAATCCCCATGCCTTCCGGCTCCACGCCCACGGGCACCTCGGCCAGCACGGTATGGCTCTCGGTGTCCACCACCGTCACAAGGTTATCGTCCTCATTGGCAATGTAGAGCGGGTTGCCGGAGGGATGCAGCACAAACAGCTCCGGGTCCGGGCCGCTGGGCAGCGAATATAGTTCCTCATAGGTCTCCGTGTCGAACACCCGGACCAGATCATCATCGCTGGCGCAGACATAGAGCAGCTTGCCATCCGGGCTGATGGTAATGCCGCGCGGGCGGTTCCCTGCGGAAAACTCTTCCAGCACCTCCCAGCTTGCGGCGTCCAGCACTGTGACGGTGTTGCCCCGCTCGTTGGAAACAAACACCTTCTCCGCCATCGCGGGCAGCGCCGTTGTGGCCAGCAAAGCGGCCAGGGCCAATCCTCTCATACTCATCCTCCAAATGCGGTGCAGGCGCTTTCGGGCCGGTCCAGCCCGAGCGTGTCGAGCGGTGAGACCTGATGCAAAAAGCCGTCCTGCGGTGAAACGCTGGCTGTGATCCGCCCGTCAAAAAGCAAGATCGGCTGGCGCAATTGCCCGTTCCACGGGCGGAATGTGACCGGCACCCCCTTGAAGGCAGCCACTTCGAAATCGTCGCTCAAGAGGTAGTCGCGCAAGGCCGCTACCTCACCGGTGCTGGCCCGCGTCACTGCCTCCCCGATGACCCGTAGGGCGAGCCATGTGTTGTAATCCTCCTCGCGCACGTAGCGCCCGGCGAGTTCTTCAAAGCGGGTCTGAAACTGGGTCGCGCCCCAGGCCTCTTGCGATCCGTGGAAGGTAACGGGCCGCAGCCCCGCCGCCCCCATCACCGGTGCGGGCGTCCAGAGGTGAAACGGAAGGTAGGGTGCGAAGTAGTCGGAGGCGTCGGCGGCAATGACGATGTCATGCTCTTCGGCCCCCTGCGTGGCGACGGGGATCTGGCGTTGCACAAGCACGTGCCCCGAATCCGTGCGCCTTGCGCCGCCGGTGTCTTCAAACTCGCGCTCCTCCACGATCTGCGCGCCAAACTTCGCCGCGGCCCGCCGGTAGGCCTCTGCCTGCGCCAGATCGGCGGGGTTGGAGCCGTGGATCAGCATCCACTGCGTCCATTTTTTCCATACGGCGAATTGCGCCACTCCATCGGCCCTCTGGGCCATGGACGGCGCGATATGCAGCAGGTTGGCACGGCATTCGCCGTCGCGCAGGGCCACGTCCCCGGCCAGCGCATTGAGCAGCAGCACCCCCTCGCCCGCCATATCGGCAAGGCGCAGCAAGTCATCTCCCTCGGCCAGTACTACAATGATCTCATGGCCCGCATCGAGCAGCGCCTGAAAGGCAGCGTCGGCCTCTTCGGGCGGGGCGGCGACGGTCTCTACCTCGTAGGTATGGCCCAGAAAGCTGCCCGTGGTCATGTTGTCTTCGGTCGCAAGCACCGCGCCCGCAAAGCCCAAGTCTTCGGGCACATCGTCAAAGCGAGAAATCGGCGCAAGCGTTGGATAGTCGATCCGGAACACGGCAGAGCGCATCTCAACAGCCGCCGCAGGCGCGGCGACGAGCAGCCCGCACATGCCGAGTACCAGCATGATGGCAAAGTTTCGCAAATTGTCCTCCCTGCACCGTCACATGCGGCGCTTGGCCTCAGCCTGCCACAGCCCCAGCCGTCACCAAACCGATACCTTTGGCGCAATTGCGCACCATGGTATACCCCTTAGCATTCTTCCCAAGATTGTGCCGCAGTTGCGGGCCGGGGCCTTGTTTTTCCGGCATTTTTTGCCAGATCCTGCGGAGGAGCGGGGCGGCGAGAAAGCGCGCAGGCACAGCGTCCAAGGGAGGATCAGACCCCGTGCCAAACCGCACCCGCCGCGCGCTACTTCTTGCTGCGCTCACCGCCCCCATGATCGCCGCGCTTCCCGCCGCCGCGCATGGGCCGACCCGTCAGAAGATTACGCTCACAACCGAAGTGCCCGCCCCGCCCGCAGAAGTTTGGGCGGTGGTCGGCAATTTTCAGGATATGAGCTGGCACCCCGCCGTGTTTTCGACGGAGGGTGAAGGCGGCAACGAGATTGACGCCACGCGCCTGCTGACGCTGGGCCAAGAAGGCGGCCCGACGATTGACGAGGTGCTCTACAAGTTCTCCGACGAGAAGATGAGTTATTCCTACCGCATCACCGAAGTCGCGGTCGAAACGTTGCCTGTCACCAACTACTCCTCGCACCTCACCGTGAAACCGGGCGCTAACGGCGGCTCGATCATCGAATGGCGCGGGGCCTTCTACCGGGGCTACCCCAACAACGACCCGCCCCCCGAGCTCAACGACGAGGCCGCCATTGCCGCCGTCTCCGCTGTGTATCAGGCCGGGCTGGATGCGCTGGCCGAGCGCTTTGCCGGCTCCAACTAGCCTCCTCTGCCTCATCCTCCCCACCCTCGTCGCAAGCCAGCTTGCGGCGGGGGATCTGGCCTTCGTCACCAACCAGAGCTCCTCTGATCTCTCGGTGATCGACCTCGCAACCCGGACCGAACGCGCCCGCATCCCCGTGCCCGGCCAGCCCGCCGGGGTGGTGGCCCATGGCGGCATGGTTTGGGTCGTCGCGCCCGAAACCAAAACCGTCCGCCGCCTCTCCCCCGAAGGCAGCGTCGAAGCCGAAACCACGCTTGATGGTGGCCCAACCGGCGTGGCGCTGGACGCCACCCGCAATCGCCTGTTCATCTCCGACTGGTTCAACGCCCGCATCTGGGTGCTGGACGCCATGAGCCTCGCGCCTCTGTCGGAGTTGGCCACCGGCGCCGCCCCCGCTGGACTCGAAATCTCCCCCGATGGCCGCTGGCTCGCCGCAGCCGCCCGCGATGCCCACGAGGTCGCCCTCTTCGACTCGCAAACCCTCACCCCCCACGCCACCGTCCCCACTGGCACCCGTCCCTACGGCCTCGGGTTCGACCCGTCAGGCCGCCTCTGGGTCGGCAATGTCGGCACCAACGACGTGACGGTGATCGACCCGGAGGCCCCCAGCGTCATCACCACCCTCCCCGTGGGCGAGCGCCCCTATGGCATCGCCTTCGCCCAGGGCCGCGCCTTCGTGACAAACCAATACGCCGACACGGTTTCCGTGATAGACTTGGCCAGCCTCGCCCCCGTCGCCACCCTTGACGCGGGCGAATACCCGGAGGGGATCGACGTGGCCGAGGGCGGTGCGCAGGTGGTGGTCGCGGGCTGGTTCTCCAACACGCTCACCGTGATCGACGCGCGAAGCCTTGAAACCTTGGCCGAAATCCCCACCGGCGACGGCCCCCGCGCCTTTGGCCGCTTCGTGATGGAGGACAAATGAAAGCCCTGCTCCTGCCCGCGCTCCTCGCGCTCGCCAGCCCCGCCTTCGCGCTGGAGCCCGCCTGGCCCGATCTTGAAGCCGCGCTCTATGAGGGCCGCACGCTCCTGCCCGGCGATGACGTCATCGCCATCGACGCCCCCTACCGCACCTATGACGATGCCCGCACCCTCATTGCCGCGCAGGTCGCTGCGCCCGAGGGGCGGCTGCTTTCCTCTGTCACCGTCATCCTCGATGAAAACCCAATGCCGGTTTCCGCGGTGTTCAACTTCCGGCAGCCCCTGCCCCGCTTCAACTTCGAGGCCACCTTCCGGGTCAATGGCCCGACGCCGATGCATATGGTCGCCGAAACCACCGATGGCGCACTTTGGATGGTGGAAACCTTTGTCAAAACCTCCGGCCAGGGTGCCTGCGCCGCGCCGCCGGGCACCGATCCGGAAGAGGCCTTGGCCACGCTGGGCAACATGGAGATCGCGCTGGCGCCCGGCCCGTCCGGCTCCGCACTGGACCGGCTCGGGGCGCTGGCCAACGGTGAAAAGCAGGTGGATATCGACGTCAGCCACCCCAGCCATTCGGGCATGCAGATGGATCAGATCACGCTGCTCTTCATCCCAATGCGCTATGTCGAGAGCCTTGATGTGGAGCTTGATGGGGCAGGATATGTCGACATCACCGGCTCGATCTCGCTCAGCGAAAACCCGAGCGTCTCCCTCTCGGTGCCCCGCTCCGCAGCCCATCTTGGCGTCACCATGACCGACACCGAAGGCACCACCACCCACGCCGAGCGGGCGCTGGCCGACTATTGAACCGGCCTGCTGAGCAGATGCGATGAATGGCCGAAGGGCTTGAAGAGCAGCCCCTAGCCGCCCGGCTCCGGCGCCACCACCTCGGTCGGGTAGTCAAAAAACGTCCAACCATCAGTGCCTTCGGGCAGCCAATACACGTCAGAATACCCCCATTCCAACGCCCGCTTCGCGGCGTTCCAGCTCATCCAGCACTCATCGAGGCAAAAGATCGTCACCGGATGCGCCTTATCGCCCGCAGTGGCCTTCTCCAGCCCGGCCCGGAAATAGGCCGCCGTCTCCTCAGCAATCGCGCCATAGCCGACGTTGGGCAGCCAGATCGCACCGGGGATGCTCTCGCGTGGCTTCTCGCGCCAGATCGTGCCTATGGGCAGATTCTTCGGTTTGGGCGCGCGCGGCAGCACGTCGATAAAGGCCATGCCGCCAGCCTCCCAGCGCGCATGGGCGTCTTCCGGGCCAAGCACCGTGCCGCCCTCCAACGTTTCGGGCACCGGCGCGCGGTAGTGGTCCATGCGGTAGGCTTCCGGCTCGCTCACCTGGGCGAGCGCGGGAGTGGCCAGCAGCACCAGCGCCAGCCACGCGGCCCTCATTTCTCCGCGTCCAGCATCCTGTCGCCCATGTCCGCCACCAGCGGCACACCGGCCTCGGTCAGGATCGCGTTGATCTCATCCTGATGCCGCCGGATAAGCGAGTTCAGCTTGCGCTGCCACACCTTGTCCCCCAGCCGAACGCCCATGGTGATGCGGAAGAACAGCCGCGGCGGAAGCTCTTCGGCAATCAGGGGCACCACCGTCATGCCCAGATGATCCTGCTTCACCAGTGGCCCGCCGATCGGCCCCCAGAGAATGGCGGCGTCGATCTCGCCCGCCTCAAGGTCGTTCAGCATATCTTCGGTCGGAGATTCTACCCGCCGATCAACCATAAGGTTGTAGGGTTTTGCCTTCCCGATCAGCCCGTTGCGGGCCATATGCGTGGCAGGCGGCGAGCCCGCAATCACCCCAATCCGCTTGCCCTTCAGCGCCGGGTCAGAGAGGCGCGTCACCCCCTCCAACCCGGTGCCTTCAGGCAGGATCAGCACGTAAACCGAGGTCATGTAGTGGTTGGTGTTCAGCACCAGCTCGTGGCCCTGAGCATAACCCATCACCACATCGCAGCGGTTGGCGCGCAGCGTCTGGCGGATGAAACCGGTCGCCATCGGAAACCAGGTGTATTCCACCGGCAGTTCCAGCTTTCTGGCGATCAACTCGGCCAGCGTGTTTTCATAGCCGCTACCGTCCTGCACCGACATCGGCGCATTGGCCGGATCGGCGCAGACCCTGAACGCCGTCTTGCTGACGAGGTCGGATGTTTGCGCGGCGGCGGCGGAGGCCAGCATCACCAGCCCCGCCGCCCATGTGAGCGCCCTACAGGCCAAGGCAGGCATTCTCCGCCTCGCGGATCGCCTCGGTCTTGTCCTCCCGGCCGCCGGGGCGACCACGGGGCACAGCCTCGGTGCCGCGCGCCTTGAGGTAAACATAGATGTCGTCGAGATAGCACATGACATTGGGGTTATCGCCGAAGGCGGGCATCACCGAATTTTCGGCGGCGTTGATCTTCTGGCGCCCGTTCACCACCACGTCCACGAAATCGTAGTAATCCATGTTGATGGCCGAGTCCTTCAGGGCCGGGGCGTAGGTAGAGCCCATGCCCTCGGGCCCGTGGCACACGTGGCATTCGGAGTGATAGCGGCGGAAGCCCGAATAGGTCAGCCAGTCCACCTTCGCCCCGTCTTCAGTGACGTTGTAGGTGGGGATGTCGTCTTCAGTGTAATAGCGTCCGTCCTCCTCGTAGGCGACGGAGATGTTGTCGAACTCTTCTTCCTCTTGCGCGGCCAGCGGCGCGGCCAGAGCGGCGAAGAGGGCGGAGGCGACAAGGGTGCGCGTCAGTTGCATGTATGTCCTCGGAGTGGTTAGGCGGTGCGGCACGGGCCGGGCCTCTGAGGGCCTGCCCGTGCCGATCGCTTGTATTGCTTGTCGGCACCGCCACCGGGGAGTGGCAGCGATGCCGGAGGCCGGGGTATCAGTCCGGCAGGGAGAACACGGTGAGCTGGCCACCAAGGGCGGTGTAATCGCTCAGGGCCGCATAGCCACCCACGGCGCCAAGGCCGTCATTCGGGTTGGTGAGGCCAGCCGCAAGGCCGATGCCCGCCCAGCCGCCGATGCCCGAGAGCACAGCGATGTGCTGCTTGCCGCCATGCTCATAGGTCATCACGTTGCCGATGATGCCCGATGGGGTTTTGAACTTGTAAAGCTCTTCGCCCGTCTCGGCATGCACCGCCTTCAGATAACCTTCCAGCGTGCCGTAGAACACCACGTCACCCGCGGTTGCCAAAGCACCCGACCACACCGAGAACTGCTCGGGCAGCGACCACTTGATCTCACCTGTGGTGTTGTCCCACGCGATGAAGTTGCCCATGCCGCCATGGCTGTCCGGCGCAGGATACATCGACAGGGTGGCACCCACGTAGGGCTGGCCTGCGGTGTAGCTCACACGGAACGGCTCATAGTCCATGCACACGTGGTTGGTGGGCACATACATCAGCTCGGTCTTCGGGCTGTATGCCGCCGGCTGTTGGTCTTTGGTGCCAAGCGCCGCCGGGCAGATACCGGTCGAGTTCACGTCCTCGCCGTTCTGCTCGGTGGAGTATTGCGCCACCACTGCGGGACGACCGTAGGTGTCCGACTCCGGGTCCATGTCCACGCCGGTCGTCCAATTCACCGCCGGGTCATACTTCTCGGCCACCAGAAGCTCGCCGCTGACACGGTCCATCGTGTAGGCCAGACCGTTGCGGTCGAAGTGGGTGAGCAGCTTGCGCTCCTCGCCGTCGATCTCCTGCTCGGTGAGGATCATCTCGTTGACGCCGTCAAAGTCCCATTCATCATGGGGCGTCATCTGGTAAACCCACTTGGCCTCGCCGGTGTCGATGTCACGGGCGAAGATGGTCATCGACCACTTGTTGTCACCCGGGCGCTGGGCGGGGTTCCACGTGCTGGGGTTGCCCGAGCCGTAGTAGAAGAGATTCTCTTCCATATCAGCCGCATACCAGCCCCATGTGGTGCCGCCACCGATCATCCACTGGTCACCTTCCCAGGAGTTGATCGAGCTGTCGGCACCAACCGGCTTGCCGAGTTCGGTGGTTTCTTCGTTGAACAGGATCTGATCGTCCGGCCCCACCGAATAGGCGCGCCAAAGCTGCTCGCCGCTGTCGAGGTCATAGGCGGTTACATGGCCCTGAACGCCGAATTCGCCGCCAGAGATACCCACGATGAGCTTGTCTTTCACCGGCAGAACCGTTGCGGTGTTGGTTTCACCCTTCGAAGGATCACCGTTGACCGCCGACCAAACCTCTTCGCCGGTCATCGCATCAAGCGCGACAATCTTGGTGTCGGCCTGGTGCAGGTAGATCTTGCCGTTGGCATAGGCAACGCCACGGTTCACCGTGTCACAGCACATCACCGGGATCACGTTCGGATCCTGCTTGGGCTCGTACTTCCAGATGATCTTGCCATCCTGGGTCAGGTCGAGCGCATAGACGATGTTGGGGAAGGGCGTGTGCACATACATCACGTCGCCAATCACCAGCGGGCTGCCCTCGTGGCCGCGCAGAACGCCGGTCGAGAACGTCCAGTTGGCTTGCAGGTCGCCCACGTTGTCGGCGGTGATCTGGTCAAGCGCAGAGTATCGCTGGTTCTTGTAGTCGCCGGTCTGGATGGCCCATTGTTCGGGCTTCTCCATCTCCGCGATCAGCCCGTCGTTGGCCAGTGCGCCGGTTGCGCACATCGCTGCGACGGAAGTCAAAGCAAGTAGCTTTTTCATTGTCTTCTCTCCCATTTGGTTGGTGCCGCCAAAGCCCGGTGCCCCGGGCCCATTTCACTGGCTGGCGGTTTGACCCGGCTTCACGTGTCCTCCTAGCGCCGGGCAGAATCTCTGGTCAGGAACCCTCCCCTTCTGCTGCCGCGCCGTCTTCGCCAAAGGTCGCCAGATAGGCGAGCACATTGGCCACGTCCTTCTCCTTGCGAAGCCCCGCGAACGTCATCTTGGTGCCATCCATGAATTCCTTCGGCTTGGTCAGGAAAGCGGCGAGGTTTTCCTCGGTCCACTCAAGGCCACCCGCGGCGGCCTCCTGCATCGCGTCGGAATACTTGAAGTCTTCGTAACTGGCAGCGGCACGCCCAATGATGCCGTTGAGCACCGGGCCTGTCTTGACCTTGGCGTCAGCGCCAACCATGTGGCAGGCCTGACATTTCTTGAACACCCTCTCTCCCTTGGCGGGGTCGCCGGCCATGTCCTGAGCTCCGGCAACGGAGGCGGCAAGCGTCAGGCTGGCGGCGGCGAGCAGTCTTGCGATCATTGTTGGTCTCTCTCCCTGTTTTGGTCGCGGCGCCTCAGCCGCAAAGTCGCTCCGCATGCCAGGCCACGTGGTCCCGGGCGAAGGTCGTGACGAAAAAATATGAGTGGTCATACCCCGGCTGCATCCGGATCGCGCCGGGTTGGCGGCGCTTCACCATGGCTTCGGCCAGCGCCTCGGGCTTCAGCAGATCAAGGAATTGATCACTGGCCCCCTGATCCACAAGGATCTCGCCCTTCCAGCCCTTCTCCTCCAGAAGGATGGTGGCGTCATGATCGGCCCAAGAGCTCTCGTCATCGCCCAGATAGGCGCTGAGCTGTTTGCGGCCCCAATCCGAGCGGGTGGGGTTGGCGATGGGCGCAAAGGCCGAGAGGCTGTCGAACATCTCGGCGTTGCGCATGGCGATCGTCAGCGCCCCATGCCCGCCCATCGAGTGGCCGGTGATGCCGTGGCGGTCTTGCAGCGGGAAGTTCTCCATCACCAGCCCGCGCAACTCGCCGGTGATGTAATCATACATGCTGAAATGCGGCGACCACGGCTCGCGTGTGGCGTTCACGTAAAACCCCGCGCCCTGCCCGAGGTCATAGGCCTCGTCATCCGCCACCGCCTCGCCGCGCGGCGAGGTGTCGGGGAAGATCACCGCCAGCCCGTGCTCGGCGGCATGTTCCTGAAACCCGCCCTTGGTCATGGCGTTCTCATGTGTGCAGGTGAGCCCGGACAAGTACCAAAGTACCGGCACCGGCCCGTCTTCGGCCTGTGGCGGCAGGTAGACGGCAAAGGTCATCTCGCAACCGCAGGCGTTGCTGGGGTGCTTGGCCACAATCTGCCGCCCGCCATAGCAGGCCGTCTCGGAGATCACCTCCATCGCCATCAATACTCCACCACCGCGCGGATGGATTTGCCCTCGTGCATCAGGTCGAAGCCTTCGTTGATGTCGTCGAGCTTGAGGGTGTGGGTAATCATCGGGTCGATCTCGATCTTCCCGTCCATGTACCAGTCGACGAATTTGGGCACATCCGTGCGGCCCTTGGCGCCGCCGAAGGCCGTGCCTTTCCACACCCGGCCCGTCACCAGCTGGAACGGGCGCGTGCTGATCTCGGCCCCTGCAGGTGCCACGCCGATGATCACCGAGCAGCCCCAGCCGCGGTGCGAGCACTCCAGCGCGTCGCGCATCACCTTCACGTTGCCCGTCGCGTCAAACGAATAGTCGACCCCGCCGATCTGGTCGAACTCCGTCTGGGTGATCTGCACGATCTCCGCCACGGTATTCTCTACCTTCGAGGGGTTAACAAAATGTGTCATGCCGAATTTCTCGGCCATTTCCCGTTTGGAATCATTGAGATCCACGCCGATGATCTTGTCGGCACCGGCCATCCGCAGGCCCTGGATCACGTTCAGGCCAATCCCGCCGAGGCCAAAAACCGCCGCCGTTGACCCAATCTCAACACCTGCCGTGTTAATCACCGCGCCGATGCCGGTGGTCACGCCGCAGCCAATGTAGCAAATCTTGTCGAAAGGGGCGTCTTCGCGCACCTTGGCGAGCGCGATTTCGGGCATCACCGTGTGGTTCGCAAAGGTGGAACAGCCCATGTAGTGATAGATCGGCGTGCCATCGAGCATGGAAAAGCGGGTCGTGCCATCGGGCATCAGGCCCTGCCCCTGCGTGTTGCGGATCGCGGTGCAGAGGTTGGTTTTGCCGCTGAGGCAGGAGGCGCATTGCCGGCATTCCGGCGTGTAAAGCGGGATGACATGGTCGCCCGGCTTCAGCGTTGTCACGCCCTCGCCCACCTCCATCACCACGCCCGCGCCCTCATGGCCCAGAATCGACGGGAAAAGCCCCTCAGGGTCCGCCCCCGAGCGGGTGAACTCGTCGGTATGGCAAATCCCGGTGGCCTTGATCTCCACCAAAACCTCGCCCGCCTTCGGGCCCTCGAGGTTGACCTCCATGATCTCAAGCGGTTTGCCGGCCTCAAGGGCCACGGCGGCACGTGTCCGCATCAAATTCCTCCCAGACTTATAGGCACTTCTGTTTCCGATGAGGCTAGGAGCAGAGCCGATACGGAACAATGCAGACCAAAGGTGGTATTGGGCGCTGTAGACAACGGTGCACCCGCGGATAGAGTGGCAAACGGGAGGAACATCATGAAAACAAGGGCTCTGCTCGCACTGCTTTTGGCGCTCACCCCGGCCACCCCCGCGCTGGCCGCCGATTTCTCCGATCCGACATGGCCTTGCGTCCAGCGCAAGGTAGAGGCCCTGTCCCCCGGCCTGATGTGGCCCGTGGCGTTGGAAGAGCCCGAACTCACCGAGAAAACCGAGGCCGCCGTTGCCGAGCTGGTGGGCTACCTCACTCTGCGCCGCCTGCCGCTGGAAGAGGTGGAGCCCCGCCTCACCGCCTTCACTCAAGCGCATGGAAACGACCCGGCCCTGCTCGGCCATGTCTTCACCCGCGCCTTCGACCAGCTCAACAACCTGCGCAGCCGCATCATCACCGGTATCGGCGAATACTCCCTCGGCCAGATCGACCTCGCCGCCCGGATCGACGCCGCCCGCGTGGAGATGGGCAGCGAAATGGCCAAGGAGGCCCCCGATTACGACCGGGTGGATGAGTTGGAAGAGCAGATCGACTGGGATGAACGCATCTACACCGATCGCCGCCAAAGCCTCACCTACGTTTGCGAAACCCCGGTTCTGCTGGAAAAGCGCCTCTACGCCATCGCCCAGATGTTGCAGGGCGCGCCGCCCCAATAGGGCCTACTCCCACTCCAATTCTGTAAAGGCCACCGTCGCGTTGCGCTTGTTGTAGGCCTCGAAGAGCGCCCAATGCGCTGCCTCCCCAGCGGCCACATGTTCCACAGCCTCCCCAAGCCGCTCGCCCGCCGCGATCGCGGCCCGGGTGTCATCACGCAAGACCTCGAGGTAGCGCCGCATTGGCGCAAGCGCCTCCGTCATGGGCAGAACCGGCCTGCCGTGCCCCGGCACCACCCGTCCGCCCTGCCCCTCCAGCCGATCCAGCGCCGCGAGCCAGCCCAGCACCGAGCCGTCGAGCGCGGGCGTGTGCTTGTCGAACACAAGATCGCCGGCAATCACCACATCGCCCACCTTCACGGTCAGATCGGTGCCGCTATGCGCCCGTGGCCAAGACTCCAGCTCCAGCAAAATATGACCAAGGTCAATTTCCACCCGCTCCGTCACCTCCACGGTCACATCAGGCGCGGCGGTGCCCAAAAATGCCTCCGCCCCGATCAGCCCTTCAAGGTTTTCGCTGTAGTTTTCGGCCCGGTCCGCCAGCGCACGGGCCAGTGCCGCATGGCTCACCACCTGCGCCCCCTCGAACGCCGTAGCGCCGAACACGTGATCGGGGTGCATATGGGTCAGCACCAGATGGCTCACCGGCAGGTCCGTTACCTCGCGCACGGCCCGCCACGTTGCCTCGCCAATCCACCGGGCCGACCCGCTGTCAACCACCGCCACCGCATCGCGGCCCACGACGAAAGCGATGTTGGAAACATCCCCCCGGTTGGCCTCATCCGGCTCCGCCACCGCGCCGCTGTGCACAAACACCCCCGGCGCAACTTCCTCAAACGCCAGCGCCGCCCCGCGTGGCGCGCAAAAGGGCTGGCCCGTGCTCCAGCGCCCCTGCGGCACCACCACCTGCGCCAGCTTTGCCTCGCATCCCGCCCGCGTTTCTGCCTCGCCTCCCACCACCAAAGCGTCGCGGCACAGGCCCGGATCGGACAAGAGGCAGAGGGTCACGAGCGCTTCAAACATGCCCCAGCCTGCGCCCCGCACGTGCCCGCACACCATGCCGACAAACGGATCGGTGCGCGACGCGGCGCAATCTGCTATGCTCGCGCAACGCGCGACCACGGGAGGAGACCCAATGACGCCGTTTATCCGCACCGCCATCGCCGCGGCGCTCGTCGCCCTGCCCGCTCACGCGGCAGAGGATAACCCGCTCACCGCCAGCGAAAGCTGGGACGCGCTGCAATATGACGTGCTGGGCGAGGCCACCCCCACCGAAGGCGGCACGCTCTTCACCGTTGATGCGCCCTACCGCGCCAATGATGCGGCCACCGTGCCGGTGCATATCGTGCAAACCGACGAGGCGGCAACGATCAACACGGCCATCGTGGTGATCGACGAAAACCCCGCCCCGGTCGCAGGCACCTTCACCTTCGGCGCGGGGATGCATCCGCTCGATCTGGAGATCCGCGTGCGGGTAAACCAATATTCCAACGTCCGCGTGATCGCCCAAACGGCAGACAGCCTCGTTATGGCCGGTCGCTTCGTGAAGGCCTCGGGCGGCTGCTCGGCCCCGGCCACCTCCGATCCGGAAGCGGCGCTGGCGGGGATGGGCGAAATGCGCCTGCGCAGCTTCGGGACCCAGCCGCAGATGAGCACCCCGCGCCGCGAAGCCCAGATCATGATCCGCCACCCCAATTACTCCGGCCTCCAACGCGACCAGATCACCCAGCTCTTTGTGCCGGCCCACTTCATCGACACGCTCGAAGTGCATCAGGGCGACGAGCTCCTGTTCACCATGGAGGGCGGCATCTCGATTTCCGAAAACCCGGTGTTTCGCTTCAGCTACAATGACAACGGCGCACCCGAGATCGTGGTGAAGGCGACCGACACCGAGGGCAACAGCTTTGAGCAGCGCCTGCCCAAGGATGAGGCCTCCTGAGCTAGAAGCACAAAATCTCCGCTTCCGCCTGCGCCCGGCGCAGCTCGGCCACGATGGCCTCTGCGCTGGCGGCGCTGCGGAAGATCGCCATGCGTTCACCGCCCACCTGCCGCATAGAAAGCACGGTTTCGGCCTCTACGTAATCCTCATAGGGCAGGATCGAGGCGACCACGTCGATCGAGCAGGCGCATTTTATCATCACGTCGCGGCTCTGGCCGTTTGTCTGCATGCAGGCAAACACGTAGTCCGCCCGCGCCGCCGTGGGATAGTCGTTCAGCCGCTCGGCCACGCTCTGGGCCTGCAGCGGCGCGGCGAGCAGGGCCAATGCGGCAAGCCACCTCATTCGGCCACCCCTTCAAACACCACCGTCGAGCGATAGACCTCACCGGCCTCGGCCGAGAGGCTGCTATACCAACCCGGCACCTCGGGCGACATTTCCACCGTCAGCGCAAGATCGCCAAAGCCCTGCATCCGCGCGACGTTCGGATCATCCTCAAAGGGGTGCATCACCACCGTCACCGTGCCGTCTTCGGCTTCAGTAATATCAGCCGGGCGCACCAGCGCCTCTTTTACCCGGTTGCGAATGTAAAACGGGCTGCCACCGGCGCTTTCGGCCATGTCGCGCACCACCGTCTCAACGAAATACATGATCACCGGGTTGCCCACGCTGGCCGGGAAGTTGCCCAGCGAGCGGTGCTTTTCATCCTGACGAAACTCCAGCCTGGCCACCGGCGGTGTGCCGCCTTCCAGCGTCAGCTCAATCTCGCCGGTGTCACGTGCAGCGGCGGCGGGCACCAGCGCGTTGCTCACCTCGCGGCGGTAATCCAGCACATCGCCCGTCTCAAATCCGTCGAGCGTGCCCTGCTTGAAGAGCAGATCATAGGCCGCCGTATCCACCGGGTCCGCAGCCTGCGCCGCGCTCCCCAGAGCCATCAACCCGGCGGCCAGCGCCGAAATCACCTTGTTCATCCGTCAATCCTCCCGGCCTGAGCCTATCTCACGTCGAGCCGAGGTCACCGGATACTTTTGTCGGTGCCCTACGCGCCCCGTCGTCCCCCTCCTGCGCTCCCGCTCGGGCCTTCCAATGCATCAACGGGCGCAGGCGCGACAGTTCCACAGGCTTGGTCATCACCGTGAAATCCTCCTCAACCCCGGCCTGCGCCAGTTCGGGCGAACGGTTGGCGGTGATCATGATGGCCGGCACATGCGCCCCGCTCGCTGCGCGGATGGCCCGGATTGCATCGGTGCCGAGCTCGTCGCCATCGAGGTGATAGTCCGCCAGCATGATATCCGGCGGCAGGCCCAGCTCCCGCACCATCGCCAGCGCTTCCCCGGTGCCGCGCGCGCCCAGCACCGAGGCCCCCCAGCGCTCCAGCTTGCGGGTGGTTGCATCCAGCACCGTGGTGTCGTTTTCGACCACCAGCACGATCAGGTCCATCTCGGGGAAGTCCCCTGCCCCCTGGCTCATCACCGCCTCCGCCACCGGGGCCTGTGCCTCCACGGCGTCCATCTCGATAGAAAATACCGAGCCCACGCCCGGCTTCGAGCGCACGCCAACCCGATGGCCCAAGTGGCGGCAGGTGCGATCCACGATTGAAAGGCCAAGCCCCATGCCACTGCCCGGCGGCACATTGTCGGCCCGGGTGAACTCCTCAAAGATGCGCCGCTGATCCTTGCGCGAAATCCCGATGCCCGTATCCCAAACCTGAAGCTCCACCTTGCCGCCCGGTTTACGGCGGCAGCCCACCAGCACCCGCCCGCTCTCGGTGTATTGGATCGCGTTCACCACGAGGTTCTGGATCGAGCGGAACAGGTAGCGCTGATCAGAGCGCACCCACACGCTGGAGGGCACCGCACTGAGGCGCACCCCCTTGCGGTCGGCAAAGGCCTGCTGGTCCTGCGTGACCGTCTGCATCACCGAGGAGAGCGAAAATTCGGTCGGGTTGAGGTTGCCGGTCGAGCTTTCGAGGCGCGAGATGTCGAGCAACGCGTGCAGAAGCTGCTCCATCGAGGTAAACGCTCCCTCCAGCCGCTCAACGGTGTCGGCCATGTCGGTCTGGCGAGACATGTCAAAGAGCGTCGAGATCAGCAGCTTGGCGGCGTTGATCGGTTGCAGCAAATCGTGGCTGGCGGCGGCCAGAAACCGCGTTTTGGAGGAGTTCGCCGCCTCCGCCTCCTCCTTGGCCAGCCGCAGCGCCTCTTGCACCCGGGCCAGCTCTTGAAACTGCGCGGTGAGCCGATCATTTGCGCGGGTCAGTTCGGCGGTGCGCTCCTTCACCCGCTTTTCCAACAGCTCCGTGGCGCGATACTCCAGCGTCACATCCTTGATATCGACGAGAAAGCCCCGGTCGGGCAGCGCGTGGGTGTGCATGTCGAGCACCCGGCCAGAGGCGTGCCGCAGGGTCTGCCGCAACCGCCCATCATTGCCCGCCCGCTCCATCCAGCCATCGAACAGCGCTAGGTTTTCAAGGTCGATCAAATAGTTGGCGCGGATAAATTCCACCACCTCGGTAAACAGGGTGCCCGATTGCACAATCGTGTAGGGCAGGCCCAGCAGGTCATGAAACCGGTCATTGTGCAGCGTAATCGTGCCCTCCGCGCTGACCGTGCACAGACCAAGGCTCATATGGTCGATCGCCGCCTGCAGGTAATGCGCCTGAAGGTCGATCAGCTGCGCCTTCTCCGAGCGGTTCTTGCGGACGATATCGGTGATCTCGGTTTGCAGAACAATCACCGTCTCCCCGCCCGTGCCCTGCTGGGAAATCTGAAACCACCTGTCGCCCTTCAGCGCGATCACGAAAGACGAAAGGGCCGTGCCCGTGCGCTCCTCGCGGTGCGTGCGCAACGGCGGGGCAACCTGCTCCTCATCAGGCTCAAGGTGGCCGGAATGTTCCATTGCATCAAAGTAGTCATCCAGCGTCAGCCCCGGCAGGATGCGTTCGGAGATATCGGGCAGCAGCGTGCGGAACAGCTCGTTGCAAATCCGCAGCCGCCCCTCCTCGAACAGCGCAAAGCCTCCTTCCATCACTGAAAGTGCATCGCTCAGGTTCTTCTGGCTGCGCTCGCGGTCATGTCTGAGCTGGCTCAGCTCGCTGGAGGCGCGCTCCAGATCACGGGTCTTGTCCCAGACCTGCCCCTGCAGGGCGATGGCGGACTGAAACGCCGAATAGGCCTGATTGCCCACCTCGTTCTGCCGCCCCGCCCGGCGCACCAGCGCAGCGATGATCTTGGCCTGTTTCTCGACCTGCACTTCAAGCGGATCATTCGGGTCGATCATCAGTGCAACGCCCGCGCCTTCGGCTCAAAGAAGGCAACGCCCACGAAGGTCTGGTTCACATGTACGCCGCAATGCTGCTCGCCATAGGTGTTGAAGCCCAGCACTTTTCGCTGCCGCAGCACCTCCGAGGCCGGGCCGGTGAGCTGCTTGTGGTCAATCTCGATGCGCCTCAGCACGCAATCGAACCCGAGGATAAATTCCGGCGCCCGTCCGCGACCGTCGCGCAGATCAAGCTCCTGCGCCATCGTCTTCACAATCTCCTGGCCCTTGCCCAGCGTCAGCAGCAGCCCCTCGTCAATCGCGCTTAGAAACGAGAGCGCCCCGCCCGCGTGGACCTCCTGTATCGCGCGCACATGGTAGAGCGCCGAGTTGCGCACCAGCACCGGGTTTTCGGCAAAGACCTCGGGCGACAGCGCCTCGCGCGACACCCCGACAAGCCGCGCGTATTCATCCGCCGCCGGTGCGCCGTTGATCTCATAGACCACCCGCTCTTCCGGCTCGGCACCGGTTACCACCATCTGGTGGCCCGTGGGCAGAAAGTGGTCAAATCCGATGCCGGAGAACTCCAGATCGGTTTCCAGCACCAGGAGCAGCGCGGCATTGGTGTGGAACTTGCCGCCATGCAAAACCGAGGTTTGCTTGAAATTCAATCCGTTGGCCGCCGATCCGCCGAAGATAGGCATGTCATCCAGCCCGGCCTCCAGCGCAGCCACCAGCATGTCTTCCTGCTTGGAAAGCCCGTCGCTGATGGTCAGGGCAAGCCGGTTCCAATGGGCGGTGTGCTGAAAGCGCGCCGCAAGGGCGCGGGCTTCTGTGGTGATCCGCTGGATCGAGAGCGGCTTGAGCGGCGCGATGAGCTGGGAGGCACAGCGAAAATGGCTGCGCGGAAAGGAGAGCGCCAGCAACGCGTCGTTCTCATAGCCCTCCGGTGTGATCTGGCCCGCCGTGGTGCAGCCAAACACCGGGCTGCCCGGCAAATGCGCGGCCAACCCGGCCTCGATTTCTGCAAGGTCCAGCGCCTCGGGTACGAAAAGCAGGATAAAACAGGCATCGCGCGGGCTCAGCGCCGCCGCAACCTCAGCCACCGCTGTCGCGCCATCGAGCGCATGTGATACGGCAACGCCAACAAGCGTGTCCGGCTCTCCCCCTGTTGGTGCGTTCATCACCTCAGTTGCTCAAGAACGCCTGCGCATCGCTCTGCTCGCCCACCCCGGCCCCGTCAAGGCTGGCACTCTCGACCAGCACGGCAGCCTGGGTGCGGTTTTGCACCCCAAGGCGACGAAGCAGCGCGGTGATATGCGCCTTCACCGTGGCCTCCGCGAGATCCATCTCATAGGCAATCTGCTTGTTGGGCTTGCCTACGCAGATCAGCTTCATGATCCGGGTCTGCTGCGGGGTGAGTTCGGCAATGCGGCGGGCAATATCGTGGCTGTCGCGATGGTGCTCTGGTGCACGGCGCACCCGGGTAAAGCCCTTGGGCAGGTAGGTCATTCCGCTGCGCACATCGCAAAGCGCGGCCCGCAGGTCTGCCATCGGCGCATCCTTGGGCACAAAGCCCGCCGCGCCCGCATCCAGCACCGCCTGAATCACCTCATCGGAGGTGAGCGACGAAATCACCACCACCGGCACATCCGGCAATTCGGCCCGCAGCCGCAAAAAGCCGCTGATCCCGGTCACATCCGGCAGCTTGAGATCAAGCAGCACCATATCGGGCGAAAACGCTTTGCTCAGCGCCTTCAAACCATCGCCCAAGGTGGTCGCGGTAACAATCTCGCAGCCCTCGAACACGTGCCGCAGCGCGGTTTCCAGCGCCGCGCCATAAAGCGGGTGATCGTCGATCACCAACACCGATCGAACCGGGCCGGCTTGTCGGCCAAGCGCCTCATGTCTCATGGTTCGTCCTCCCTAGGCGGGAGGCTAACAGGAAAAATTCCGCCTGTGCAACAATGTCGCACAAGTTGAACAGCTTGGCTGTTTTTCGCCTCAGGATGCAACGCTCTGCCCGGAGCCGGGCCATCGCCCGCCTCCGGCTGTCTGTTTCGTGCGCTTGCCCGCTCGGGGCCTGCGGTCAGGCCGGTTCAAGCACCCCGTTCGCCTTGGCCACATGTGTCGCAATCGCATCCATCAGTGGCGGTGAGACGCGATCATTGAGCGCCGGTGTCAATTCTCTCAGCCGGGCGCGAATGCCGCACATCCGTTCCGGGTTTGCCCCGCCCCCGTCGACCGCCGGGTGCATCGCAACGTGGCCCGTGGCAAGTTCCTCCTGACTGCCACCAAAGTGCTGAGGCCACAGCCTCATGGAACGTCCCTCTCTGTTGGGTCTGCCGCTGAGCGCTCCCCTCGCAGCCTCGGCAATAGTGGCGGGATGGTGCCGCGCCGCAGTGCATCTGGCAATTTAGCCATGAGTATCGGTGGGCCGGGCCAGCAGCGCATGGGCCAGCGCGCGCGGATCGGGCCGCGCAGCGCCCTTGCCGAAGAGCGCAGCGTCAAGCTCGGCCATCGCCCTTTGCGACGCCGGGCTGCTGCGCCCCTGCCGCGCCAGCGCCGCCCCCGCCCGCCTCAGCGCCGCAAGGTCACCCGCCCGCGCGGCCCGCCGCACCTGCCAGCGCAGCGGATCGGCAAAGCCGGGCCTTGCCCACTGCCGGCCCCAGAGCAGCGCCACCAGCCCCACCGCAAGCGCCGCGCCGAATGCGCCTCGCGATAGCCCCGCCCGCACCGTTCCGGCCTCGCCCGGCGCGGGCACAGCGGCGAGCGGCGCGGCATAGGCCACGCGTTGCGCCCCAATGCGCACCCGCCTCGACTGCCGTTCCGCCGTGTCGTACCAGTCAAACTCCATCGGCTCGGTGATCGCCGACACCCCGTTGCCCGGCTGGATCGTCCAGCGCCAGAAGGCAACAGAGACAGGCCCTTCCGGCGAAAGTTCCACCAGCCGTTGCTCGGGATGCGCAAACACCAGCCCCGTGGGCGAGCGCAGGTCCGGCATCGGCGGGATCATCTGCGGTGCGGCGCCCGTGGCGGCCACCCGCACGATCCGCAGCACCCCTGCCCCCGGTGCAAGCTGGTCGGGCGCGTTCGACCAGCTGTCACTCACCACAAGGCGCCGCACCGGAAACCACCATGCCGACCCTACCGGCGCTTCGGCCACCTCCACCGTCACCGGCTCGGAGGTGAGATCATGGTCAAACCAGTCATCGTTTTCGTCGATCAGGGTCAGGTGATGGGTGAAGGCGCCAATCTCCACCGGGCCGGGCTGCTCGGCAAACAGCGCCATCCGCCGCCGGAAGTTCTTGACCGGCTGGCCCCGTTCGCGGGTTTCATACCAGTGGTCCTGCCCCAGCTGCATCCACGCAAACCCCTCCAGTTCCGGCTGCTCCAGCCGCTCACGGGCAATGTGGCGGCGGTAGACGCCGTGAATCGTCACCAGCACCATCTCGCCAGTGAGCGGCCCCGCCTCGGGAAAGGTGCCCACATCCTCCACCGTAACGGTCAGCTCAACCTCTCCGGGGCGCACCTCCGCGCTCTGCCCCAGCGCCGCCCCCGCCAGCATGATCCAGATCAGCACCGCCCTCACTCTGGATCCTCCGCCTCGGGCTGCGCCTCACCGGCCTGTGCCCGCCGCTTGGCCTCATGCCGGATGCGCGCCGCGAGGAAGGCGCCGGGCACGTCCTCCAACGTCTCCAGCCAGCGCTCATCGGCAGTGATGTATTTGTCATCAAACACCTTGCGCACCTCACGCGCGCCATTGGTCACAACCTCCGGCAGGCCGACGAGCGCACCCACGTTCGTCACCTCCGTGCCGGTCCCCGCCGCCCGCGCATTTCCCCGCGCCTCAAAGCTCTCCACCGCCTCCTGGCTCTGATCGCGCTCCGAGAACCACTCCACAACCGAGCCGGCCTCAAGCGCGAGCCCTGCGTAATAGGCCGCCACAAGGTCAAAATTGGCCCCCGCCGCGCTGTCATCGCCCGCGCGGGCAAGGTCATAGGCCTCCAGCGCCGCAGCATAGTGCCCGGCGCGCGCCAGGGCATTGCCTCGGTTGAACGGCTGCCCCGCCACGCCAAACGCCTCTGCCGCCTCGTCAAAGCGCCCCGCGTGATAAAGCGCCACCCCGCGCCAACCGGGATCGGAGAAGAGCGCAGGTATCGGCACCCCGGCGGCCATCAGCGCCCGGCCAAAAGGCGCCAGCCCGCCCATCAGCAGGGCCAGCGCAAGCAACGCCACGGCAAGGATCGCCGCCCCCCTCATACCAGCCTCCGCCGAAAGGCAAGCAGCAGTGGGAACAGCGCAAACAGCAGCACCAACCGCCCGTGATCGGCCAGAAACAACAGCGGATACTCCGCCCGCTCCAATCGTGCCCGCCCGCCCTCGGTCAGAAACGCTGCCAGCGCAGGGCCCTCCAGCGGCGAAAACAGCTTGCCGCCCCCCGCGCGCGTCAGCACCTCCGCCGAGGCCACGCCCTCCGGCGCCACCACCGAAAGCCGCGCGCCCTGCCCGGCCAATCGCGCCGCCGCCTCCGCCGTCTCCGGCCCGAGGCCGCCACCATCGCTGAACAGCACCACATCCGCGCTCACCAGCCGCGCCTCAGCCAAAACCTCGCTCGCCTTGCCCAGCCCCAGCCAGGGACGGCTGCCCCTGTCAGGCACGGTCTTGGCCTCCACCAATTGCCACGTCTGGGCCAACTCCCTGTGATCGCTGGTCAAATCCGCTGCGTGATAGGCATCTCCGGCCACCACCACCAGCGCCGCAGGCCGCGCGCCCAGCCCGGCCATCGCGGCCCGGCCCGTGGTTTGCATCTGGCCCCACCCCTCTGCCCCGGTCATCGACGGCGAGGCATCGAGTACAAAGATGACCCCATCAAGGTTGCGAAAGGCCGCCGCCTCGCGGCGGGTGGTTGCCGGGCCGGTCAACGCCAGCACCACCAGCGCAGCGGCGGCCAGCGCGCCCAGCCCGCGCAGCCCCCGCCGCCCGCTCTGCACATGCCCCAGCCGCCGCAGGGCCTCCATCATCTCGGGGCGCACCACGCGCTCCCAATCACCCAGCCGTGCGCGGCGCTGCCAGAGCAGCACCGCCACCACCGCCAGCACCGGCAATGCGAGCAGCCACCACGGGCGCAGCAGCACAAGCCCGCTCATCCCTGCCCCCGCCACGCCAGCCCGAGGCACAGCATCAACGCCACCCCCGCAGGCCAAACCCAGAACTCCCGCCAGACCTCCGCTGACAAACCATCACCCGCCGTTGCCTCCAGCCGGTCAAGCGCCTCGCCCACCGCCACAAGGTCTTCCGTTGTGCGCACCCGAAATGTCTCTCCCCTGCTCAGGCTCGCCACCGCCCTCAGGGTCGCCGCATCCACCACGCCGCGCACGCCCTCCTCGGCCTCGTCCAGAGCCTTCGGCCCCATGGCGATGGTGTGGACCCGCACGCCCATCTCGGCGGCAAGGCTGGCCACACCGCGCGGGTTGGTCGCGCCCGCGTTGTTCGCCCCGTCCGACAGCAGGATCACCACCTTCGTCGCCGCCTCGCTCCGCGCCATCCGCTTCAACGCAAGGCCCACCGCATCGGCCATGTTGGTTGCCCGCCCCGAAATGCCGATCTGCGCCTCTTCGATCCGCCGCGCCACCGCCTCGGTGTCGAAGGTGAAGGGCGCCGCGTAATAGGCCTCCGAGCCGAAAAAGATCAGCGCCACCCGGTCCCCGGCGCGGCGGCGGGCAAATTCCGCCCCCACCCGCTGCACCGCCTCAAGCCGCGAAATTGCTTGCCCGTCGAGCGCAAAATCCTCGCGCACCATCGAGCCCGAAAGGTCAATCGCAATCGCAAGGTCGCGCCCGGTCACCCGCAACGCCGAAACCGGGGCGAGCACCCTTGGCCCGGCCAGTGCCACCACCAGAAGGCACCATGCCAGCGCCGCCATCCACGGCACTTCCCGCCGCCCGCCACCCGCGCCCGCCGGCAAAAAGCCCGCGGCCACCCGCTCTGGCATCCGCAGCGCCGCCCCGCCCCCGCTCGTTGCGGGCAGCAAGGCCCAAGCGAGGAGCGGCACGGGCAACAGCAAAAACCACCAAGGCTGCGCAAATTCAGCCATTGGCCCCCAGCCTCTCACCGAGCCTATCGCCCAGCCCCTCCGGCAGCCCATCCTGCGTGTAGAGCGTGGCGCGGCGGGCGGCGTAGCCCGCCGGGTCCGCCTCGCGCCAGAGCCGCAGCAGGGCAATTTCCCGCTCGGCCTCAGGCATCGCCTCTGCTGCCGCCAGCCGTTCGGCAAAGCTCGGCAGGCGCGCGGGCCTTTGCCGCCGATGCAACATGGGCCGCAGCAGCGCGGCAAGGCAGAGCGCAAGGGCAAGGCCAATCCCGGCCCCGGCGGCCACCTCGGCCAGCCCGCCCCCGGCGGCCTCACTTGGCAGTCGAATATCCAGCAGCCCGGCCTGCACCGCCTCTTCCGTCAGCGCCTGCCCGTCTGCCATCGCCTCACCGCCCCCATGCCGCATGAAGCTGCCGGGCCGTCTGCTCCAGCGGCGCGGCGGCCTCGATTATCACATGCGGAAAGCCCTCCGGCGCCGCCGGGCCCGGGCTGCTGCCCGAAACCCGCAGCATCCGCACCACGCCGCTGCGCAACCGCACCGGGTAACGCCCCTCCGGCAAGCCGCCGGGCCCCCTGTCGGCGACCTCCAGCAAGAACGGATGGCGCCTTTGGGCCAGCTCGCCCAGCCGCGCGGCCAGCCCGGAACCCGAACTGTCAAACCCGCTGGCAATCAGCACCTCGGCCCCGCGCGGCGCGATCCGCTCCAGCGAAAGCAGCTGTGCGGCCAGCTCCGGCTCCTCCTCGTCTTCGCCGCTGGCCATGGCAGCATGAAGGGCCGCGCGATGCGCGCGCACCATGCCGCCGATCACGCCGAGCATCCCCCGCGTCCGGCCCCGCGCGCCCACAATCTCCGGCCCGCCCGCGCCAAAGGTCACAAGCCCAACGCGCCCGCCCTCCTCCACCGCACGCCACCCGATCAGCGCCAACGCCTCGGCTGCGGCCACCGAGCGAAACGCCCGCCCCGTGCCCCAAAGCATCGAGGGGCGCAGATCCAGCACCAAAAAGCTCACCCGGTCGCGCTCTTCCTGAAACCGCCGGATATGCAGCACCCCGGTGCGTGCCGTGCTGCCCCTGTCGAGATGGCGAATGTCATCGCCCGCCACATATTCTCGCGTGTCCGCAATCTCCTGCCCGCTGCCCCGCCGCTTGCTCAAAAAACCACCCGGAATGGCGGCAGGCGGCGCCGTGAGCTCGCGCTCAACGGCCATCTCGCGCAAGGCTATCAGCCGCTCGGCATCAAGCGCCACGCCGCGGATAGAGAGCAAGGGCTCCACCGGGCGGCTCACAGCGGCTCGGTGGCAGCCAGCACATCGGCCACCAGCGCCCGCGCGCTGCGCCCCTCCGACTGCGCCTGCCACGTCAGCACCAGCCGATGGGCCAGCGCGTCTTCAGCCAGCACCTCAACATCCTCCGGCAGCACATGGTCGCGGCCCCGCAGCCATGCCCGCGCCTTGGCCGCCGCCGCCAGCGCAAG
This sequence comes from Vannielia sp. ABF1_015, assembly GCF_056160745.1. Classification (NCBI taxonomy): domain Bacteria; kingdom Pseudomonadati; phylum Pseudomonadota; class Alphaproteobacteria; order Rhodobacterales; family Paracoccaceae; genus Vannielia; species Vannielia sp. ABF1_015. The sequence continues at coordinate 29,309 of NZ_JBSWXT010000002.1, read as the reverse complement.
GCTGCCGCGCGGGCTGGCAGGATGGGCCAGTTCATCGGCAAAGGGCGCGGCGCGTGTGGCGGTGACAAGCCGCACGATATAGTCGCGCACCGGGCCTGAAAGATGGGTGCCCATCGCCGCCACCCGCGCCTCGCGAATGTCCTCAACCTCGGGCAAGGCCCCGGCCTCGCCCTGCCCCTCGGCTTCGACCAAATCAAGGATCCGCCGCTCCATCGCGGCATCGGGCAGCTCCAGCATCACATGCAGCAAAAAACGGTCCAGCTGCGCTTCGGGAAGCGGAAAGGTGCCCTCATGCTCAATCGGGTTCTGCGTGGCCACCACCAAAAACGGGTCTGGAAGCCCGTGGGTGGCATTGCCGCTCGTCACCTGCCCCTCGCCCATCGCCTCCAGCAGGGCCGACTGCACCTTGGGCGGGGCGCGGTTGATCTCATCGACCAGAACGAGATTGTGAAAGATCGGGCCGGGCACAAACTCGAAATCTCCGGTCTGCGGCCGGAAGACGGGGGTGCCGGTGAGGTCCGAGGGCAGCAGGTCGGGCGTGCACTGGATCCGGGCAAAGGAGCCGCTGAGAGCCGAAGCCAAGCTCTTGACCGCGCGTGTCTTGGCAAGGCCGGGCGCACCCTCCACCAGCAGGTGCCCTCCTGCGAGGATGCCGGTGAGCAACCGCTCTATCAGCCGCTCATGGCCAACCAGCACCTGCCCAAGATGCGCAGAGAGAGCGGCCAGCCCGCGGGTGCCGGTTTCGGTGTCCATGCAATCCTCCCAGTTCGCAGCCCCAGCCTAGACCCTGCCCGCCGGAAGCGGAAACACAGCCCAAAGTCTTGGTTCTCAGCTCGGGAAAGCGATGCAAGGTTGAGCCCGTCGGGGCATGGGAGCGGCCTCAGCTTAGCGCGTTGTAGCCCCGAGGCGCTTAAATTTGCGCCCGCATGAAGGCACGTTTACCCTGTGTCCGGAAAATGATGGCATGCGCGTGGTGTCTGGCCACAGTGCAAGCACGCTCCTCAACCGGAAAGCGCCCGCGATGATCGAACTTGCCTTTGTCACCTGCCTCGCCGCCAGCCCCACCGATTGCGAAAACCGCAGCCTGCTTTTTCAGGATGGCACGCCCACAACCTGCATGAGGATGGCACCTTCGCAACTGGCAAAATGGGCAAACGAACACCCCAACTGGACTGTCGCGCGCTGGAAGTGCCGCGCCTTCGAGGCCGGTGAAGGCCCGGTTGACATCTGAGCCTAACGGCCCGGGCGTTTTGGGAGAATTGCCAGAACCCGGACGCAGAGACGCGCAGCAACCTGCGCCACCTGTAGGGTGGGCAATCTGCCCACCTTCCCGGACTCTGTGCTTTACCCCAGCGCGTAGCCCGCGCCGCGCACCGTGCGCAGCAGGTCGTCCCCCCCATGGGCGCCGAGCGCCTTGCGCAGCCGCCCGATATGCACGTCGACCGTGCGGGTATCGACATAGATATCCCGGCCCCAGACCCTGTCGAGCAGTTGCTCGCGGCTCCAGACCCGGCCGGGCTTTTCCATGAAGGTAGAGAGCAGCCGAAACTCCTTTGGCCCCAGCTTCAGCTCACGCCCGCTGCGCTCAACCTTGTGGGTCTCGGCATCCAGCATGATGTCTTCATACTCCAGCCGTGCACCCACCGTGGCAGGCCGGGTGCGGCGCAGCTGGGCGCGGATGCGGGCCATCAGCTCGATCACGCTGTAGGGCTTCACCACGTAGTCATCGGCCCCGGTCTCCAGCCCGCGCACGCGGTCAACCTCCTCGGCACGTGCCGAGAGCATGATGATCGGGATCGCGCGCGTGTCGTTCTTCAGCTTCAGGCGGCGGCACACCTCGATGCCCGAAAGATTCGGCAGCATCCAGTCCAGCACGATCAGGTCGGGACGCTCCTCTTCGACCAGCAAAATGGCATCCTCGCCATTATCCGCCGAAACAAGGTCAAACCCTTCCGCCTCAAGGTTGTAGCTCAAGACCTCGCGTTGCGCTGGCTCATCTTCGACAACCAGCACCAGAGGTTGTGCAGTGCGGCTCATCTCAGCGTTCCACCTCATAGGCCAGCGCGGTGTCTTTCGGGCGGCTTTCCTCGGGCATCTCGCCAGTGACCAGATAAATCACCTGCTCGGCAATCGAGGTCACATGGTCGCCCATCCGCTCGGTGTTCTTGGCGATGAAATGCAGATGCATGCAGGCGGTGATGTTGCGCGGATCTTCCATCATGTAGGTCAGGAACTCGCGGAACAGCGCGTTATACATCTGGTCCACCTCCTGATCGCGCATCCGCACATCAGCAGCCAGCTCCGCATCGCGCTGCACATAGGCGTCCAGCGCGTCCTTCAGCATCCCCTCCACCGCGCGGCACATCCGGCGAATCGAGGTGGTTGCCCCTTCAATCGGGTCCAACTGCACCAGCACGCCAGTGCGCTTGGCCATGTTCTTGGCATAGTCGCCAACCCGCTCAAGGTTGCCCGAGATTTTCATCACCGAAAGCGCGGTGCGAAGGTCGGTGCCCACGGGGGCGCGCAGCGCGATAAGCCGGGCAACCTCTTCGGCCACCTGCTCTTCAAGCCCGTCGATGGCCTTGTCGTTCTTGCGCACGCGCTCGGCGGTCTCTTCGTCACGGGCATCCAGCGAGGCGGCGGCCTCGGTGATGGCGGTCTCCACCATGCCGCCCATCTTCATGATCATCGCCTGAATGGCCTCCAGATCACGGTCGAAGGCCGAGGCGATATGCTGTTCGTTCGGGGGAAGTGCAGACATGTTATCAGCCAATCTTGCCAGAGATGTAGGATTCGGTGCGCGGGTCTTGCGGGTTGGTAAAGATCGTGCCGGTCTCGCCAAACTCCACCAGATTGCCAAGGTGGAAGAACGCCGTCTTCTGGCTCACCCGGGCGGCCTGCTGCATCGAGTGGGTCACGATCACCACCGAATATTGCGCCCTGAGCTCGTCGATCAGCTCTTCCACCTGGCTGGTGGCAATCGGATCGAGCGCCGAGCAGGGCTCGTCCATCAGCAGCACCTCGGGCTCCGTGGCCACTGCGCGGGCGATGCACAGGCGCTGCTGCTGCCCGCCCGAAAGCCCGGTGCCCGGAGCATCCAGCCGGTCCTTCACCTCATCCCAGATCGCCCCACGCCGGAGGCTCTTTTCCACGATCACATCCAGATCGGCCTTGGTCTTGGCAAGTCCGTGGATTCGCGGGCCATAGGCGATGTTGTCATAGATCGACTTCGGAAAAGGGTTGGGCTTTTGAAAGACCATGCCCACCTTGGCGCGCAGCTGCACCGGATCGACCTTCTTGTCATAGATGTTTTCGCCGTCGAGCAGGATTTCGCCCTCGACCCGGCAGATGTCGATCGTGTCGTTCATCCGGTTAAGGCAGCGCAGGAAGGTGGATTTGCCGCAGCCCGAAGGTCCGATGAAGGCCGTCACGGTCTTGTCTTCGATCTGAACGTCTACATCCCGGATCGCGTGCGTGTCGCCATAATAGACCTGACAGCTTTTGGCCGAGATCTTGATATTGTCAGTGTCCACTATTCTCTCCAGCGGTCGCATGTCATTCATTTCGATGGCTCCCCTTACCAGCGCCGTTCAAAGCGCCGGCGCAGCACGATGGCAATGGCGTTCATGATCAGCAAGAACACGAGCAGCACGATGATACCGCCCCAGGCCTTTTCATAGAAGGCCGCGTCCGAACGGGCGGCCCAGGTGTAGATTTGTGCGGGCATTGCCGAGTTCGGCTCAACGAACCCCTCGATAAATCCGCCCGGGTATTCGCGGGCAACAAAGCCCACCATCCCGATCAGCAGCAGCGGTGCGGTCTCTCCCAGCGCTTGGGCCAGGCCGATGATCGTGCCGGTCAGAATGCCGGGCGCAGCCAGCGGCAACACGTGGTGAAACACGGCCTGCATCTTGCTCGCACCTACTCCAAGCGCCGCATCGCGGATGCTGGGCGGCACGGCCTTCAGGCTGGCGCGGGTCGAGATGATGATCGTCGGCAGGGTCATCAGTGTCAGCACAAGTCCACCCACGATCGGGGCCGATTGCGGCAGCCCGGCAAACTGGATGAAGACGGCAAGGCCGAGGATACCAAACACGATGGAGGGCACGGCGGCGAGGTTGGAGATGTTCACCTCGATGATATCCGTCCAGCGGTTCTTGGGGGCAAACTCTTCAAGATAGATCGAGGCGGCCACGCCGATCGGCAGGCTGAGCGCCAGCACCACCAGCATCATGAAGAACGAGCCCAGCACCGAGGCGCCAATGCCTGCGCCGCCGGGGTTGTCCACGCCCGCATCCTTGCCGGTGATGAAGCCCCAGTCGAACTGCCGGGTGATGATCCCCGCCTCGGTCAGCGCATCCACCACATCAAGGTCACTCACCACCATGAAGCGGCTGTCGACCAGCGTCTCGCGGTTGACCCGTCCCTTGAAGTAGCCATCCACCCGGCTGGAGGCATTGAGCGTAAAGCTCACAGGCGCGCCGATGCTCTCCGGGTTCTCCTGAAAGAACACCCGCAGATCGCTGCCCACCTTGCCCATGATCCGCTCAATCGCGTCATCCTGCACATCGTCGCCAATCCCGGCCTCGCGCAGCTGGTTGCCGAGCTGCGCGATGAAGAGCTTGGTATAGGCAGCGGTCTTCAGCATCCCGCTTTCGGCCTCGTCGATCTCGGCCTGGCTCACGTTCATCTCCAGCGTCACCACCGTGGTGGTGAAGGCCGGAATGCCCGAGCGCAGGATCGAAACCGCGAGCACCACCAGAAAGAACAGCCCCAGCGCAATCGCGGCAATCCCATAGGCCTTGAAGCGGCTCTCGGCGGCATTGCGGCGCTTTGTGCGCGGGTCCAGCGTGGCAAGCGAGCCGTGGCGCCGAGCCGGAGCGGCATTTGCAGTTGCATCGGCCATCAGTCGTATTGCTCCTGATATTTGCGCACGATGTAGAGCGCGAAAACGTTGAGCCCGAGGGTGATGACGAAGAGCGTCATCCCAAGGGCAAAGGCCACCAGAGCCTCAGGCGAGGCAAAGTCTGCATCGCCGGTCAGCTGGCTTACGATCTTTGCGGTGATCGTGGTCATCGCTTCAAACGGGTTGAGGCTGAGCCGCGCCGCAGCACCCGCGCCGAGCACCACAATCATGGTCTCACCAATGGCGCGCGAGGCCGCGAGCAGCACCGCACCGACGATGCCGGGCAGCGCGGCGGGCAGAACCACCTGCCGGATCGTCTCCGACTGGGTCGCGCCAAGGCCGTAAGAGCCATCGCGCATCGCCTGGGGCACCGCGTTGATGATGTCATCAGAGAGCGAGGAGACGAAGGGAATGAGCATGATCCCCATCACCAGCCCGGCGGTCATCACCGCCGTGCCCGATTGCATCCAGCCAAGCCCTTCGCCGCCAAAGACCGCCATCAGCAGCGGGCCAACGGTGAGCAGCGCGAAGAGGCCGTAAACAATGGTCGGGATACCGGCAAGGATCTCCAGCAGCGGCTTGGCCACCGAGCGCACCCGGTTAGAGGCGTATTCGCTAAGGTAGATCGCCGCGAAGAGGCCAATCGGCACCGCCACCGCCAGTGCGATGACCGAAATGTAGAGCGTGCCCCAGAGCAGCGGCCAAATGCCCAGCTCCGAGCCGCCGCCAAAGGAGGGTGCCCATGTGAGCGAACCAAAGAACTCGCTGGCCGGGTAGATCCGGAAGAACTCGATGGTGTTGAACAGCAGGCTCAACACAATGCCGACCGTTGTCAGAATGGCAATCGAGGCCGCGCCGACCAGCAGCCAGCGCACGCCCCGCTCCACCACATTGCGGGCGCGATAGTCCTTTTGCGCCCGCATCACCGCCAGCGCGGCACCGGCGAGGGCAATCGCAATCACCGCAACAGTCATCCACAGGCGCGAGGCGCGATTGGCCAGCCGCATCTCCTGCGCGGCCCGCAGCACCGGCGCGGTGACGTTCTGGGTAATCACCTGACCGGCGTCCTTCAGCCGGGCGGTCATATCGGTAAAATCGGCGCGGGCGTTGGCGGCGGTGTCTTCGCTCATCACCCCCATCGAAACTGCGTTATCGAGGCCATCGGAAACCCGCCGCACTTCGGCCATCAGCAGGTTCGTCGAGGCCGCCTGCTCCACCACATCGGCAGGCAATTGTCCGGCCACCCGCTTCTCGATCACGATGGGAGAAGCGATGAGCCAGACGATCAGCAGCAGAACGGCCGGCGCCACGGCGAACAAAAAGCCCATGTAGCCGTAATAGCTGGGCAGCGAGTGCAGGTGCCGCGGGTCGTTGCCCGCAGTGGCCAGCGCACGGCTGCGGGCTACCACATAGCCCACCACGCCAAGGCCAAGAACGATCAGGATGATCCACAAAACCGGCATGTGCCGTCCCCCGGGGTCTGAATTCTGTGCCCCGTCAACTCGGGGCTGTCACTGGCATCATCACAAGCAAAAAAGGGGGCGGCACCACAGCGGCACCGCCCCCGATCAGCGAAAAGGCTTACATGCCTTCGCCCATGGTCTGCTCTTCGTTCACCATGGCCTGGGTCTTGGCCAGTTCCGGGTCGGAGACGAGGCCGTAGTTGGCCAGCGGGCCGGTCGGGCCAGCAAGGTCATCGGAGATGAAGAACTGGGCATACTCTTTCAGGCCGGGGATCACGCCGATGTGGGCCTTCTTGATGTAGAAGTAGAGCGGACGCGACACCGGGTATTCACCCGAGGCGATGGTCTCGGTCTTGGGCTCAACGCCGCCCATGGTGGCAACCTTCAGCTTGTCCTGGTTGTTCTCGTAGAACGCCAGACCGAACACGCCGATGCCGTTGGGGTTGGAGTCGATGCGGGCGAGGGTCTCGGTGTAGTCGCCGTCGATGTCGACCGACTTGCCGTCGGTGCGCACTGCGAGGCAGGCGTCTTCAGCGTCGTCCTCGGACATGCCGCCTGCAACCATGGCTTCCATGGCGCCGGTGACTTCACAACCAGCCGCCATCACCTTCTCTTCGAAGACTTCGCGGGTGCCGTGCTTGGTGCCGGGGATGAAAGCGGCGATTTCAGCGTCGGGCAGATCGGCGTTGAACTCGTTCCACTTGGTGTAGGGGTTGTCGACCAGCTGACCGTCCACAACCACTTTCGGGGCCAGGGCGTTGAAGATGTCGGCCGGCTGGAAGGCGGTGAAGGCCGGGCCGGACTGCTGGGAGGCAAACACGATGCCATCATAGCCGATGCGCACTTCGATGATGTCGGTCACGCCGGCATCGGCACAGGCCTTGATCTCTTTTTCGCGGATGGCGCGCGAGGCGTTGGCCACGTCGATGGTGTTCTCGCCCACGCCTTCGCAGAAGCGCTTGAGGCCAGCCGAGGAGCCGCCCGATTCCACGACCGGGGTCGGGAAGTCGGTGTTTTCGCCGAAGGCTTCGGCAACGATGGAGGCATAGGGCAGCACGGTGGACGACCCGGCAACCTGCACTTGGTCACGGGCGGCAGCGGTGCCGGCGGCCAGCGCGGTCAGCGCGAGGGTGGAAACTGTGAGCTTGGTGAAAGACATCTGGAACTCCGTTGCATGTCAGGCTCGCCCCATCTGCTCATGAGGGGCGTTCGCGGTGCCCTTCTGAGCGTCGCGTGTTAGGCTTTTGTGACAGGTGTGTAACAGTTTTATGACATGCCGTGGGGGAAGGCAGGACTGGCCTTCGAAGAGATGCATTCAGTGTTGGTTGCGAGCCCGAATTTCTGGATGCTGCAGATCGCACGAATGTCGGCTATCAAGACTGAGCGTTGTGCCGTGAAGACGCTTTAGCAAGGTGTTCCTTGATGAAACTTTAGCTGCCAGCGCCCGCCATCTTTAACCCACAGCGACGAGCGACGTCCGACTTCGATCTGATCGCCATACCTTACCTTGCTGATGTAGGTCGCGAGGGCCACATCAGCAGCGATGAGCTGAACTGAGTAATCGGGCAGAGGTAGTTCCGCTTTTATTTCAGCATGTTGATCGGGTTCGAAAAGCATCTCTTCTCGTTCATATCTGCGCCCCGACCTGCCAAACTCTACGAAATCTGAGCAAAACGTCTGATCCATCAGGACCGGATCAAAACGTGTTTCGGCCCGCCACAGCGTTTCTTCCAACGCTTTCAAAGCGTGTCTATCTTCCAATGTTAAAGTCACCCGACCTCTCGACCCCGAAGGTTTCTTACACAAAGCTCGTAGATGAATGCAGACATATCAAGGCGACCGTCGAATGGCCCGTTCGTCCCACAAAGCCGCCCGCTAGCCCCCAATCCCCAAAGGCAAAAACACCGTAAAACACGCCCCCTCGCCCACCTCACTCTCAATCACAAACCGCCCCCGGTGCCGCGCCACGATATGCTTGGCAATCGCCAGCCCCAGCCCGGTGCCGCCCATCTCCCGCGAACGGTGCGAATCCACCCGGTAAAACCTCTCCGTCAGCCGCGGAATATGTCGGGGGTCGATCCCGTCGCCGAAGTCCCGCACCGCGCACCGCAGCGCCGGGCCGCGCAGGGCCACCACGCGCTCTTCCGCCACCACCGAAATCTCGATCTTCCCGCCTCCGCCGCCATATTTCAGCGCGTTCTCGATAAGGTTGGTGAAAACCTGCGTCAGTTGGTCGGCATCGCCCGGCACCTTTGGCAGGTCCGGCGGGAAGTGCCGCACCAGCTCCAGCCGGGCCTCCTCGGCCAGCGGCTTCAACGCATTGGCCGCCGAGGCCAGAAGCTGGCCCACGTCCACCAGCGAGGAGGGCCGCTGCATCGCCACCGCCTCCACCCGGCTGAGCGAGAGCAGGTCGTTCACCAGCCGGTTCATCCGCGCCGTCTCGCGCTCCATGATGCCCAAAAACCGCTCCCGCGCCGCCTCGTCGTTCTTCGCCGGGCCCCGCAGGGTTTCGATAAAGCCGGTCAGCGCGGTCAGCGGCGTTTTCAGCTCATGGCTGACATTGGCCACAAAATCCCGTCGAATCTGGTTGGCCGCCTCGGTCTGGCTCAAATCCTCGAAGGCCAGCACCACCCGCCCCTTCACCAGCGTCGCCTTCACCTGAAAGATCTGCTCACCTTCGCCCTCGACCCGTCGCACCCGCGCCTGCCCCGAATGGCCGCCATCCAGAGCGTTTTCGATCAGTTGAGCAACGGCAGGCTGACGCAGTTGCAAGCTATAATGCCGCCCCTGCCCCACACGGCCAAAGAGCGCGGCGGCGGGCGCGTTGATCGCCTCGATCCGCGCATCCGCCCCAATGGTGATCAGCGGCATCGGCACCGCGTCGAGAAAACCCTCGATTCCGCCCGGAGTATCCACCGGCTCAGATCGCCTTCAGGCCGGTGCGAAACCGCCGCATGTTCTCTTGGTAGTGCAACGCCGAGCGCCGCAGCCCCTCGATGGCCGCCTCGTCAAGCTGGCGCACCACCTTGCCCGGCGCGCCCATCACCAATGAGCCGTCAGGAATTTCCTTGCCCTCGGTAATCAGCGCCCCCGCCCCGATCAGGCAGTTCTTGCCGATGACGGCCCGGTTGAGCACCGTTGCCCCCATCCCGATCAGCGAATTCTCTCCAATGGTGCAGCCGTGCAGCATGGCCTTGTGGCCCACCGTCACCCCCGCCCCGATTGTAAGCGGGCAGCCCGGGTCGGTGTGGCACACCGTGTTCTCCTGAACGTTCGCCCCCGCGCCCACGCGGATTTCCTCGTTGTCACCCCGCAGCGTGCAGCCAAACCAAACCGAGGCCCCGCTCTCCAGCACCACATTGCCAATCAGGTTGGCATCGGGGGCCACCCAATAGTCGCCATCACCCGGAAACTGCGGCGCAAGCCCGTCCAGCTCGTAAATCATCGACCTTCCTTCACCCGAAACTGCTCATGAAGCATGCGCACATGGGAAGCCAGATCAGGCTGCTGCGCCCGCCGCATCCGCTCGGCGCTGACTATGGTGCGCAGGTGCGTTTCGCTGTCGTCCAGATCGTCGTTCACCAGCACATAGTCATAGCTGTCCCAGTGGCTGATCTCGTCCCAGCTCTTTTGCATCCGCTTGGCAATCGTCTCTTCCTCGTCCTGCCCGCGCTCGATCAACCGGCGCCGCAGCTCGTCGATCGAGGGCGGCAGGATGAAGATCGAGAGCGTGTGCCGGCCAAGCTCGGAGTTGCGAATCTGCTGCGCGCCCTGCCAGTCCACATCAAACAGCACATCACGGCCCGCGTTGATCGCCTCGCGCACCGGGCCGGCGGGGCTGCCGTAGTGATTGCCAAACACATGGGCGTGCTCCAACATCTGCTCCTCGGCCACCTGCTGGCGAAAGGCATCTTCGGTGAGGAAGTGATAGTGCACCCCATCCTCCTCGCCCGGCCGCGGCTTGCGGGTGGTGGCGCTGATGGAAAAGCGCAGATCACTGTCCCAGGCCATCAACCGGCGTGCAAGGGTTGTCTTACCCGCCCCGGAGGGCGACGACAGGATGATGAGTAATCCGCGTCTGGCCAAGGCTGGGCTCCCCCTCACTCGATGTTCTGAACCTGCTCCCGCATCTGGTCGATGGCGGCCTTGAGGTCAAGTCCGATGCGGGTCAGTTCCACCGCCTGCGCCTTGGAGCAAAGCGTGTTGGCCTCGCGGTTGAACTCCTGACAGAGAAAATCCAGCTTGCGGCCCACGGCGTCTTCACTGGCCAGCAACTCGCGGCTGGCGGTTACATGCGCCTCCAGCCGGTCGAGCTCTTCGGTCACGTCGCTCTTCAGCGCCAGCAGCGCCACCTCCTGCGCCACCCGGTCCTGATCGAGGCCCTTTGCGTTTTCCAGCACGCGGGTGAGGTTTTCCTTCAGGCTCTCAGCCATCTCGGCCTTACGCTCCTCGGCCACGGGGCGGGCCTCGCGCACCAGCTTGGCCACCTGGTCGAGATGAGCCAGCATGACGGCATGCAGCGCCGCCCCCTCGGTGGCCCGCATTTCCAAGAATGAATCCAACAAGGGCGGAAAATCGGCCATCAGCTTGCCGCGCAGGGCCGCCATCTCGCCTTCGCTCAGCTGCTGCGGATCGTCGGCAATGCCCTTCATCGCAAGGATCTCGGCAGTGGTCGGTGCCTTCAGCTCTACCCCGGCCCGCTCCGCCTCTCGGGTGATCTCGCTGAGCGCCGCCAAAACCTGCGCCAGTTGCGAGCCATCCAGCTTCATCGCCCCGCTCGTGCGGCTCCGTTGGACCCGAAGCGTGAGAGACACATTGCCCCGCACCAGCGAGCGGTTCAGCTCCGTGCGAAGCCCCTGTTCAAGCCCGCTGATCCATTCGGGCAACCGCAAACGCAGGTCCAGCCCCTTGCCGTTCACGCCCCGCATTTCCCAGCTCCAGGTAAAGTCGCTGCCCTGCTGGGTACGGGCGGCGAATCCTGTCATGGAGTTAACCATTTATGAATTTTCCCCCCGGAAATTCGTCGGGCTCTGTGCTATTAACGGATAGGTAATCTTTCTTGTCCATGGGTTAACAGACCAGATGCTCTTGGACAATAAAGCCAGCGGGAATTCTAGCGAGGGCGGTGACGTGGAACATCAAGAGGATAGAGGCCGTGGGGTGGTTTCGCTGATGAAGTATAACAACGACATTCGATTCCCCGCCATCCACACACTGCGCCGCTACTGGGATGAGCTGCGCGGCCCGCGCCAAGTGCCTTCGCGCGCCGAGGTTGATCCTCGCGCAATCGAGGAAACGCTGGAATATGCCTTCATCCTCGAGCGGATCGCGCCCGGTGTGGGCCGCTTCCGCCTTGCGGGGATGCACCTGAATGATCTGATGGGTATGGAAGTGCGTGGTATGCCCTGCACCTCCATGTTCATGCCCGAGCACCGCGCCACCCTGAGCCGCGCGCTAGAAGAGGTCTTCGCCGGCCCCTCCACCGCCCTGCTCACCCTTGCTGGCGAGCGCGGCGTGGGCCGCCCGCCGATGGACGGGCAAATGCTGCTGCTGCCGCTCACCTCCGACTTCGGCGATGTAACCCGGGCGCTGGGTTGCCTCTGCACCATCGGCCCCATCGGCCGCTCCCCGCGCCGCTTTACCGTGAAGGATGAAATCATCCGCCCGGTCCGCGTCACCGCTGGCGCGGAAGATCTGGGCACCCCCATGACCCGCGAAGAGCGGCTGAAAGCTCGCAAGGCCATCGCCAAAGCAAAGGCCGAGACCACGACCGAGGCCTCCCCGCAAGGCTTCGCCGAACCCGCCCCCGGCTTCACCCCCGCGCCCCCGTCCCCCCCCGCGCCCGGCGACAAACCCCGCCTGCGCCTCGTGCGCTCGGACGGCGAAGAGGTCGACGCAAAGGGGTGATAAGCAGGCCCTCACGCTTGCCAAAACGAGCCGCCGCCACATGACAGGAACGCAGATGTCACTGTCCCCCGTCACCTCACTCAGCAGGTTTGACCATCCCCCCTTGGTGTGGTCTCCTCAAAATCAAACACAGGTGGAACGGGTTAGGTAACGGGCAAATGGCACGCGAATTCCACGAGCAGGCATTCTACAACAAGCGGGATCGCGAAAGCATGGGCGATGGCTTCGTGCGCGAATACCTGCGCGACTATTGGGACTGGTTCCGCGACAACCTCAAAGACGCCCCCAAAGTCCCCGGCGACCAATGGATGACCTGCCTCTCCGAGCTGGGCCTCAAGGAAACCCGCGCAGTCGCAAAGCGTGGCATCGGCGCCTACTATCGCTCCACCGGGCTCTTTCCCGACTTTTCCCAGCCTCGCCGTTTCACCGAGATGATGCTGCTCAACAGCCTGATCTCTCCGATGCCGCGCCTCAACGCCGCCGACAAGCTGAACGTCGGCCACTATATTCCCGAGCATCTGCGCGAGCGGATCCAGCCCTGCCCGGTCGAAAAGGTCTTCGAAAACCAAGCCGAGTTTGACCTCTCCAGCGTGCCCGAGGGCACCTATTTTCTGAAAACCAACCACGGCAGCAGCCAGAATATCCGCTGCGATCTCTCCGGCGCGCTCGATGACGAGACCAGCGCAAAGATCGACGAGAAGCTGCCCAAGTGGTTCGACGAACCCTATGGCACCGCCTCTTCGCAATGGTGGTATAGGTTGATCGACCGCAAAGTATTCCTCGAGCGCTCCATCGCCCGCGCCGAAGACGAGATCGTGCCAGACTTCCGCTTTCACTGCATCAATGGCACCGCCGCGCTGTTGCAGGTCGATGTCGGGCTTGGCACGAGCCAGCGCAACAATGCGATTTACGACAAGGATCTCAACTACATCGCCAAGCCCTTCCTCCGCCCCAATCGGGCCGAAGTGCCCCTGCCCGCCGTCACGCAGGAAGCCCGCGACATCGCGCAGGCAATCTCAAAGCCCTTCCCCTACATCCGGGTCGATATCTATGTGCGCGGTGACGATCTGTTCTTGGGCGAGCTCACGTTCCTGCCCAATGCCGGGCGGCGTCCGGTCCGCTCGGCCTATATCGATAACTACCTCTGCAGCTTCTGGGATCCCATGCCCACCGTCAAACGGGTGGCCAAGGTGCAGGCCACGGCGAGCAAAGCCGCCTGAGGCGAGGCGAGAGCCCACAGACAGCCCTACACATGCAAAACGGCGCGAACCTCTTCGCGCCGTTTCAATGTCTCTCGGTCATGCCCTCAACGGGTCAGACAGCATCGCGCCGCGCATCAACCCCGCGCCGCTCAAGCTCCTCGGCCACGAGGAAGGCGAGCTCCAGCGATTGGCTGGCGTTCAGGCGCGGGTCGCAGGCGGTGTGGTAGCGCGAGCCGAGGTCTTCGTCGGTCACAGCCCGCACGCCGCCGGTGCACTCGGTCACATCCTGACCGGTCATCTCGAAATGCACGCCGCCGGGCACGGTGCCCGCTGCACGGTGCACGCCAAAGAACTCGCGCACCTCGCCCAGCACCCGCTCGAAGGGCCGGGTCTTGAAGCCGCTGTCGCTCTTGATGGTGTTGCCATGCATCGCATCGCAGACCCACACCACATTGGCGCCCTCGCTCTTCACCACGTCGATCAGCCGCGGCAGGTGCTCTTCAACTTTGCCTGCGCCAAACCGGGTGATCAGCGTCAGCCGCCCGGCCTCGTTCTTCGGGTTGAGATCCGCCATCAGCCGCTTCAGGTCGTCGCTTTCCATCGTCGGCCCGGCCTTCAGGCCAATGGGGTTGATGATCCCCTTGCAGAACTCCACATGCGCGCCGTCGGGCTGGCGGGTACGGTCGCCGATCCACACCATGTGGCCCGATCCGGCCACGGTCTGCCCGGTGGTGCTGTCCACGCGGGTCAGCGCCTCTTCGTATTCCAGCAGCAGCGCCTCATGGCTGGTGTAGAAATCCACCGACTGCATGGCATGCACCGAGTCGGCGTCGATCCCGGCGGCAGACATAAAGTCCAGCGCATCCTGAATCCGGTTGCTGAGGTCTCTGTAGCGTGCCGCGCGGTCCTCATCCGCGAAGCCCGTCGTCCAGGCGTGAACCCGGTGAATATCGGCAAAACCACCCTGCGAGAAGGCGCGCAGCAGGTTCAGCGTGGCCGCCGCCTGGGTGTAGGCCTGAAGCATCTTCTTCGGGTCCGGAATGCGGGCCTCGGGGGTGAAATCAAGCTCGTTGATGATGTCACCGCGGTAGCTCGGCAACTCCACATCACCCTTCACCTCCATCGGCGCGGAGCGCGGCTTGGCAAACTGCCCGGCCATCCGGCCCACCTTCACCACCGGCACCTTGGCACCGTAGGTCAGCACGATGGCCATCTGCAGCATCACCTTGAAGGTGTCGCGGATGTTGTCGCCGCTGAATTCTGCAAAGCTCTCGGCACAATCGCCGCCCTGAAGCAAAAACGCCTCGCCACGCGCCGCCTTGCCAAGCTCATCGCGCAAACGGCGGGCCTCACCGGCAAACACCAGCGGCGGATACTTCGCAAGCTGCGCCTCAACGGCATTCAGTGCTGCCGCATCAGGATAGTCGGGCATCTGCACCCGAGGCTTCGAACGCCAGTCGGCTTTGGTCCAAGTGCTCATCGTCTCATGTCCTTCATCGCTCCCGCGCCTCCCCGCGCGGGTAAGGCCGCCCTTATAGGGCCAGAGCAGCAAAACCTCTAGCCCCGCGCGCGGTCATCGCGCGATTTTCTGCACCCAATGCTCTTGCGCCCTATGTCAAATCCTGCTTGCCTCCCCGGCGGGGACAATTTCCAGCATGGAGCCAGAATGATGCGGCGGCCCGAAGCGCAAACTCTGGTGGTCGAGGTGCCGGCCAAGCCGAAGCGCTTTGCCTTCCTTCTCGTCCCCGATTTCTCGCTTCTCAGCTTTGCTGGCGCGATCGACGCCTTCCGGCTGGCCAACCGCACCTCTGGCAACCAGCTCTACGACTGGCAGCTGATCTCCGAAGGCGCTGTGCCGGTCCAGGCCTCCTGCGGCTCGGTCTTTCAGGTCAACGGCGGGCTAGACGACCTCAACCGCGAAGAGGTGATCCTCGCCTGCGCCGGGCTCGACGTGGAAGACAAGGCCAGCCCCAAGATCCTCGCATGGCTGCGCAAACAGGCCCGTCGCGGGCTCGCCATCGGCGGACTGTGCACCGCAGGCTACCTGCTCGCCCGCGCCGGGCTGCTCGACGGCAAGCGCGCGACGATCCATTGGGAAAACGCCGACAGCTTCACCGAAGAGTTCGAAGAGGTGCGCCTGACCAAGACCGTCTTCGTCCATGACGGCAACCGAATGACGACGGCGGGCGGCACCGCCTCCATCGACCTCGCGCTACAGATCATCGCCGAAGACTATGGCGAGGAGCTGGCCAACACCGTGGCCGACCAGCTGATCTATTCCTCGATCCGCACCGATCAGGACACCCAGCGCCTCTCCATCCCCACACGCATCGGCGTGCGCCACCCCAAGCTGAGCCGCGTGATCCAGATCATGGAGCAAAACCTCGAAGAGCCCATCTCGCCCGCCAAACTGGCCGAAGATGTCGTTCTGTCCACCCGCCAGCTTGAGCGCCTGTTCCGCCGCTACCTCAACCGCTCCCCCAAGCGCTACTACATGGAACTCCGGCTCCAGAAGGCCCGCAACCTGCTGATGCAAACCAATATGTCGGTCATCAACGTGGCGCTGGCCTGCGGCTTCACCTCGCCCTCGCATTTCTCCAAGTGCTACCGCGCGCAATATCAAACCACCCCCTACCGCGAGCGCGGCTCCCACGGCGCGCGCCTCTCGGTATGATCCAGACTGCGCGGCTCATCCTGCGCCCGGCCGAGCCCTGCGACTTGCCCGCGCTCCACGCCATTTTTTCCGACCCGGACGTGATGCGCCATTGGTCCACCCCGCCGGATGAAACCATCGACGCCACCGCCGACCGGCTTGAAGGCTTCATGCGCGGCGAGCGCGAACTTGGGCCGGAGTGGATGATCCTCCACCAAGGCACACTCATCGGGCGCGTCGGCCTCTGGCGCAAATGGGAGGTCGGCTACATCCTCTCCCGCGCGGCATGGGGCCAGGGCTTTGCCTCCGAGGCGCTGCAAGCCGTTACCGTCGAAGCCTTCGCCCGCCACCCCGCCTGTGACGCTCTCACTGCCGATATCGACCCGCGCAACATCGGCTCAGGCCGGGTGCTGGAGAAGGTCGGCTTCACCGTCACCCACCACGCCAAGAACACCTTTTGCATCAATGGCGAATGGTCTGACAGCACCTACTACCGGCTGGATCGCCCCGCCCCATGAAGCGCCTGCCTGTCATCATCGGCCTTATCCTCGGCCTCGCCACCGCCGGCTTCGCCCTCTGGGGCGCTGCGATCCTCTGGGGCATCGCCACCGCCTTTTCCAATTGGGGCCGCGAAGACACGTCAAACCTGCCGAAGGCACCCCTTTCCCGCGTGCTCTCCGAAGATCTGACCGCGGTCGATTTTCTCGTTTTCCACGACGGCCCGCGCGGATGGTATCTCGTCGACGATCCCGCGCCACTAAACGACACCGAAATAGGCTTCTACGGCCCCCGCTTCCTCGGCCAACTCACCAACACCGGCCCGTCGCCCAACTACTGCGAGGGCGACACGGACGCCAAGATCATCTGGGCCGTCCGCGACGGGCAGGAGGTGGCCGCCATGGCCTATTGCAATGTCTCGCGGATGGATTTCGCCCCGCTCCTGCCCCACGCCACCCCCGTCACCCTAACCGACGCGGAAATGACCGAAGCTGAGCTGACCGCCCTCCGCACCCAGATCGCCGCCGACCCGACCCGCCGCTTCGTCGATGTGCCGCCCAAGCCCTTGGCCTTTACCCACTATCGCGCCCTGCGCCCGCCCATGCTCTGGGCCGACGATGGCGCGGTGGTCCCCGCCATCATCGGCGCGATCCGCGCAACGATGGACGGTGCGCCGCATCAGGCCCATGTCTTCAACGATCGGCTAAGCTACGCATCCTTCAACCATCCAGACCACGCCGAATTAGTCTATGGCTCCTTCATCCGGGCGGATAACGGCACCGCCGTCCTGAACGGGCTCTATCTCTACGCGCCCTATGTTGAAGTCTCTTGCGCGCCGAAGCATTGCGCCCGCCTCGATGGGCTCGATCTCGCCGCTGAGCTCGCCCCGTGGCGCCCTGCCGAAGCGCTGGCCACGGCGCTGGCCGCGCCCGTGCCCCAACATACGGGCAACAGGCCCGCCGGCAGCCCCCGCGACCCGTCGCAGGGGCCCGGCTTTCTCATTCCATCACCGGAAGATCTCGCAGACAGGGCAACCCATCTGGCCGAAACGCAGCCCTACACCACCCGCGTGCGCCACATCGCGCCGCGCGCCGACTAGCGCTCGGATCGTTCTGCAGAAGAAACGCCTAGGGTGCGCAAGGCCTATGCTTGCCTGCGCGCGCCAAAATCAAGAGTCCGGCTCAGGCTCCACGTAAACGCCCTGCTCTTTCAGCGCGTCCACGACTTCTTTGGGCATATAGGTCTCGTCGTGCTTGGCCAGAATCTCGCTGGCCACAAAGACCTTCCCGTCATAGCTGCCGGTTCCCACCATGCCCTGCCCCTCGGCAAAGAGGTCAGGCAGGATGCCGGTAAACTCCACCGGCACCACCGCGCCGCCATCCGTCACCGAAAACCGCACCGTCTCACCCTCGCCGCGGACGATGGAGCCCTCTTCCACCAGCCCGCCGATGCGGAACACTTCATTGGGCGCGGGCGGGCTCTCCATTACCTGGCTGGGGGAGCGGAAAAAGTTGATCCCATCGCGAAAGCCATAGCCGATCAGCCCGGCAGAAAGTGCCAGTGCTGCAATGGCGACGAAGATCACCTGCACCCGACGCTTCTTTTTCAGCCCCTTAAGACCGGCCATCAGCCCCTCCCTACGGGAACAACGGGGCCATCATCAGCCCCTCGGTTTCTTCCAGCCCCAGCATCAGGTTGGCGTTCTGCACCGCCTGCCCGCTGGAGCCCTTGGTCAGGTTATCAAGCGCGGCAAACACCGTCGCCCGGCCCTCGGCCCGCTCTGCGGCCACACCGAGATGCACCATGTTGCTGCCCCGAACCGAGCGGGTCGAAGGCACCTGCCCCATGGGTAGCACATGGCAGAACGGCTCGTCTTGATATGCCTCAACCAGCGCCGCGTGAATCGCCTTGGCGTCCCCCTGCACGTAAGCCGCCGAGAGAATGCCCCGGTTCGCCGGGATCAGCGTGGGGGTAAACTGCACCCGCACCTCGCGCCCCGCCGCCTTGGAAAACTCTTGGTCGAACTCGCCCAAATGCCGGTGCTTGCCGCCCGCCGCGTAGGGCATCCAGCCTTCACTCAGCTCGGCATGCAGCAGGTTCTCCTTCAACGCCCGTCCAGCGCCAGAAACCCCAACCTTCATGTCGATGATCACCG
Source organism: Vannielia sp. ABF1_015 (assembly GCF_056160745.1). NCBI lineage: Bacteria > Pseudomonadati > Pseudomonadota > Alphaproteobacteria > Rhodobacterales > Paracoccaceae > Vannielia > Vannielia sp. ABF1_015. The sequence goes on along the minus strand of NZ_JBSWXT010000002.1, from coordinate 10,525 downwards.
AGTCAGGGTCGATCAGACCGCCCTTGAACAGCGGCAGCAGGCTGAACAGCCCGGTCGCCGCATTGCAGCCCGTGCCCGCCACAAACCGGGCACCCTTGATCTCGTCGCGATAAAACTCGGTGAGCCCGTAAACCGCCTGCTCTTGCAACTGCACCGCCTGATGCGGCTGGCCATACCACTTTTCATATTCCGCCGGATCGCGCAGCCGGAAGTCGGCGGAGAGGTCCACCACCTTCAACCCCTCGGGCAAACCGGGGATCACCTGCTGGCTGGTCACATGCGGCAAGGCGCAAAAGCAGAGGTCGATGGCGGAAAAATCGATCTCGTCAATCTTCACCAGCTTGGGCAGGTCAAGATGGGCCAGATGCGGGAACACGTCGCGCATCTCCATGCCTGCCTTGCGCTCGGCAGCCAGCGCGGCCACCTCCATGCCCGGATGGGTGGCAATAATCCTCACGAGTTCGGCGCCGGTATAGCCGGAGGCGCCCAGAATGGCGATCTTTGCGGTCATTGGTCTTTCCTTGGTCTTGCGATGTGTAAGCTGAAGTCAGGCAGGCTGAAATTCAACTTTTCGTCGCAAGAAGCGTGTGGCCTGATCCGTCACCTTGCGCGGATCGCCCGTGGTCAGAAATTTCGTCTCCTCCCCGCTGCCCAGCTTGTCGGGATGGCGGGTGAGATAATCGGCCAGAGACTCCGCCACGATCGTGGCTTGCGAATAAACGCTGACCTCGGGGCCAAGCGCCTCCTGAAAGGCCTCTTCCATGATCGGATAATGAGTGCAGCCCAGAATGGCGGCCTCAGGCTTGGGCATCTTGCGCTTGAGCGCGTCCACATGGCTGTGCACCAGCGCCTCGGCCAAGATCATGTCGCCATCCTCGATGGCATCCACCACCCCGCCGCAGGCCTGCGCCTCGACATCCACGCCGATGGCCCGGAAGGCCAGCTCGCGCTGAAATGCGCGGGAGGCCACCGTGGCGGGCGTGGCAAACAGCGCCACATGCTTCACCGCCACCTCGCGCGGGGGCGAGTTGTCGCCCCACTGCCGCTCGGTCAGCGCCTCGATCAGCGGCACGAACACACCAAGCACCCGTTTGCCCTCGGGCACACCGGCCTCCTGCATCCGCCGCAAGGCCGCCGCGCTCGCCGTATTGCAGGCCAGAACCACCAAGTCGCAGCCCTCGGCCCAGAGCCGCTCCACCGCGCCGCGGGTCAGGTCATGGATATTGTCGGCATCGCGCACGCCGTAAGGGCTGTGGGCGTGGTCGCCATAGTAGACAAACGCCTGGTCGGGCAGCCGCTTTTGCACCGCGTCCAGCACGGTGAGCCCGCCGATCCCTGAGTCGAAAATACCAACCGCCATGGCAGGTTACGCCTTGTGAAAATCCTCAAATTCCTTGCCGTATTCGCGTGCACGAACAGGCGTGTTCGACAGGCTATACGTGGCCTCGCGCAAGAAATCCATCAGAGCTTTGGGATCGCGGGCGCGACTGTCGATTTCATGCCGCGGGATCGGCTGGCCAATGGCCACATCCACCGGCTCGTCGATGCGGGCGCGGAACTCCTTGATCAGCAGCGCAATCCGCAGGGTCGAGTGAATATGGCTGGCCATCTGGAACAACCGGCTGTTGGCGCCCTCAAAGAACACCGGAACCACCGTTGCCCCCGATTTGGCGATCATCTTGGCGGTAAAGCGCCGCCAGCCCGGATCGAGCGGGCGCGAAAGAAGGCGCGCCGAGGTGCTCACCGTGCCGCCCGGAAACACGCCAATCGCCCCGCCCTGCCCCAGATAATCGAGCGAAGCCTTGCGGGTGGCCAGATTGGTGGCCTGCGCCTCGCGCGTGCCGTCAAAGTCGATCGGCAGGATGATCCGGTTCAGCTCTTCGGACCGCTTGAAGACCTGATGCGCCAGAATCCGAAAATCGCCCCGCGTTTCGCTCAGGATATGGCCCATCATCAGGCCGTCGAGGATGCCGTAGGGATGGTTGGCCACCAGCACCAGCGGGCCGGTCGCGGGGATGTTTTCAAGGCTGCCCCGGGTAACGCGAAGGCTCAGCCCATAACGGCGGCGGATCACATCCCAAAAGTCCTCGCCCTGCGCCACGTCGCTCTCGTAGCCGTCGGCCCGCTTGATCAGCCCGATCCGCCCCGTGGCGTTTTCCAGCAGCTTCACAAAGGCACGGCCCGGCTTGGAGCGCACCGAATTGGCGTAGGTGATATCACGGGCGACCTGGTGGCGTTGATCCATGGGGCGCGTCCTCTTTTTAATGGCGCTCAGATAGGGCGCGGTGGCCGATCTGGGAAGGCTTTATGACGGGTGCGTAAAGCCTGTGTGACACCCTTTTGGGAGCGTTGCGCAGCGGGGGGCCAGCCCCCCGCACCCCCCCGGAGATATTTTCAGCAAGAAAATGAACAGGTTATTCCGCAGCCTGGCGCATGGGCGCTTCGGGGTTGCGGAAGGCTTCGAGCAGTTCTTCGCGTCGTTTGGCGGCCTTTTCGGCGTTGGCGAGCTTTACCGGGCCGAATCCGCGGATGGTCAGCGGGAGTTCGGCGAGCGCCAGCGCCGGGGCGCGGTTGTGGTCGTTCAGGCCGGCGAGGATATCGGCCATGTCGGTCTCGTATTGCACGATCAGGGCACGTTCAAGCTTGCGTTCATGGGCGAAGCGGAACGGGTCAAATAGAGTGCCGCGCAGGGGCTTCATCGCCGCCAGCAGCTTGAAGCCCTGCCGCATCCAAGGCCCGAAGGCCCGCTTTTTCGGGCGCCCGCCGGGCCCTTTGGTGCCAAAGATCGGCGGGGCGAGGTGGTAGCTGAAGCGCATCTCGCCTTCAAAGACCTCCGCCGCCTTGGCCTCGGTCTCCAGCAGCAGCCGAGCGGTCTCGTATTCGTCCTTATAAGCGATCAGCTTGTGGTAGCCCTTGGCAATCGCCAGCTTCATTGCGTCATCCGGGGCGCGGTCCACCAGCGCCCTGTAACGGCGGGCGGTTTCGGCATTGCCCCAGGCCTCCAAGTGGCGCGCGCGATAGTCAATCCGCTCGGCCAGGGTCTTCTCCTGCGCCGCCTCGGGCGCAAGCATCCCCGCAGCCGCCTCAGGCTCAACCACCGCCCATCGCCCGATCTCGAAGGCCCGCCTGTTGCCCTCCACGGCCTGCCCGTTCAACTCGACGGCACGCATCAGCGCCGCATAGCTCACCGGCACCAACCCGGCCTGCCACGCGGCGCCGAGTATCATCATGTTGGAATAGATGCTGTCGCCCAGAAGCACGCGAGAAAGCGCCTGTGCGTCAAATACTTGCAGGCCATTCTTCAGGCGCGCCTGTAGCGCCAGCACCATCCGGTCATGGGGCAGCTTGAAGTTGATGTCGCGGGTGAAATGCCCGGTGATGATATCCGCCCCGTTCACCACCGCCCCGGTCTGCCCCTCGCGCATCAGCCCCAAGGTCTTGGAGCCTGCCGTGGTCACCAGATCGCCGCCAATCACCGCATTGGCCTCGCCGGTGCCCACGCGGATTGCGTTGATCAGTTCCGGCTTCTCGGCAATCCGCATGTGGATGTGAACCGCGCCGCCCTTCTGCGCCAGCCCGGCCATCTCGATCATGCCAACGCCCTTGCCGTCGATATGCGCAGCCTGGGCCAGCACCGCGCCTACGGTCACCACCCCGGTGCCGCCAACGCCCGTAATCACCATGTTATGGGTGCCCTCGATTGCAGGCAGCACCGGCTCCGGCAGGTCAGGCAGATCCACCGCCTTTTCGGGTGCCTTCTTTACCTTCGCGCCTTGAATCGTCACAAAACTGGGGCAAAACCCGTTGAGGCAAGAGAAATCCTTGTTGCAGGCGCTTTGGTCGATCTCGCGCTTGCGGCCCAGTTCGGTCTCTTTCGGCAGGATCGCCACGCAGTTGCTCTGGACCCCGCAATCGCCGCAGCCCTCGCAGACCTCGGTGTTGATAAACACCCGCTTGTCGATATCGGGGAAGGTGCCGCGCTTGCGCCGCCGCCGCTTTTCCGCCGCGCAGGTCTGCACATAAATAATGGCCGATACACCTTTGATCTTGCGAAACTTCTCCTGCACGCCCTCAAGCTCGGCACGCTCGTGCCGCGTCACCTGCGCCGGAAAGGCCTCAAGATTAACATCCTCCTTTTCATCGAAGACAAGCGCCACCTCCTTAACCCCCATCGCCAGCACTTCACGGGCGATCTGCTGGGGTGACAGGCCGCCTTCATTCGGCTGCCCCCCGGTCATTGCAACCGCGTCGTTGAACAGGATCTTGAAGGTAATGTTGGTGCCCGCCGCCAGGGCGGCCCGAATGGCCAGAGTGCCGGAGTGGTTGTAGGTGCCGTCCCCGAGGTTCTGGAACAGGTGCTCGCGCTTGGAAAACGGCGCCTCGCCCATCCAGTTCGCCCCTTCCGCGCCCATATGGGTGAAACGGTCGGTCGAGCGGTCCATCCAGCGGGCCATGAAGTGGCAGCCAATGCCCGCCCCCGCCTCGGAGCCCTCGGGCAGCTTGGTGGAGGAGTTATGCGGGCACCCGGCGCAGAAATAGGGCAACCGGGCCGCGATATCAGGCGCATTGTCGGCCAGCCGCGCGCTTTCAATCCGCGCCATCCCCGCCTTGATCCGGTCGGTGCCGCAATCTTCCTCGATCAGAATTTGCCCAAGTTCGAGCGCTATGTCATTGGGATCAAGCGCAAAATGGGTCGGAAACAGCACCTCGCCATTCTTCATCCCGCCATACACACGCCGCCCCCGGCGATCATCAAAGATCGCCTCCTTCACCTGCACCTCAATCAGCTTGCGCTTCTCTTCGACCACCACGATCACATCCAGCCCTTCGGCCCAATCGTGGAAGCCCTTCATATCCAGCGGCCAGACCTGGCCCACCTTGTAGGTCGTCACTCCAAGCCGTTCGGCTTCATCCGCGTCAATGCCCAAAAGCTCCAACGCATGGCAGAGGTCGAGCCAGTTCTTCCCAGCCGCAACAAAGCCAATCTTCGCGCCCGGCTTGCCATGCATCCGATGGTCTATTTTATTCGCGTTCGCAAAGGCTTCAGCGGCAAACCTCTTGTGCGCCAACAGCCGCTCTTCCTGCGCAATCCAATGATCGCCCAGCCGAATGTTCAGCCCGCCTTCCGGCAGCGCAAACTCGGGCGTCACAAAGTTCAGCCGGTCCGCCCGGCCATCCACCACGCTCGTCGCCTCAACGGTGTCCTTCATCACCTTCAGGCCCACCCAAACGCCCGCATAGCGGCTCAGCGCCCAGCCATAGAGCCCGTAATCAAGGATCTCCTGCACGCCCGCGGGGCTCAGCACCGGCATATGCACATCCACCAGCGCCCAGTCGGACTGGTGGCAAACGGTCGAGCTTTCTCCGGTATGGTCATCGCCCATGGCCATCAGCACGCCGCCATGCGGGCTGGTGCCCGCCATATTGGCATGGCGCATCACATCGCCTGAGCGGTCCACCCCAGGCCCCTTGCCGTACCAAAGGCCATACACGCCATCATAGCGCCCCTCGCCCCGCAGCTCGGCATTCTGGCTGCCCCAAAGCGCGGTGGCCGCGAGGTCTTCGTTCAACCCCGGCTCGAAGCGCACATCATTCTCGGCCAGCAGCTTGCCCGCACGGGTCATCCACTGATCGACTCCCCCCAGCGGCGAGCCGCGATATCCGGTGCAATAGCCCGCCGTATTCAACCCGGCGGCCCTGTCACGCGCCTTCTGCATCAGCATCAAGCGCACCAACGCTTGCGTGCCATTGAGCAGAACCGGCGATTTTTCCAGATCGAAACGGTCGGTGAGACTTACATCTTGCCTAGTCATTACGCGCTTCCTCCCAGTAGCGGGCATAATGTGATATTAGGTCATAATCTCTGACCTACAAACACAATTCTGTGCTCGTTAATGATTTGCGCATAGGCTGATGACGTGCATAAGGATGCTGCGCCGCAACCGCTTTGAACATAGTGAACCTTTACCAATGGATTGGGACAAGCTTAGAATATTTCACGCCGTGGCTGATGCCGGGTCACTTACCCACGCGGGTGAGACGCTGGGGCTGTCGCAATCGGCGGTCTCCCGGCAGATTCGCGCTCTTGAAGAGAGCCTGAACGCCACCCTGTTTCACCGCCACGCCCGCGGGCTGATTCTCACCGAGCAAGGCGAGCTGCTGTTTGACGCCACGCAGGTGATGAACCGCCGGCTTGATACCGCGGCCGCGCGTATTCGTGACAGCGAAGAAGAGGTGTTTGGCGAACTCAGGGTCACAGCCACCACCGGCTTCGGCACTCTCTGGCTCACGCCTCGCCTGCCCGCGCTCTACGAGCGCTACCCAGATCTTTCGATTGACCTCAATCTTGAAGAGCGCGTGCTGGACCTGCCGATGCGCGAGGCCGATGTTGCCATCCGCATGAAAGAACCCTCCCAAGCCGACCTGATCCGCCGCCGCCTGATGGGCGTGCGCATGCGTCTCTATGCGTCCGAAGGCTATGTGGCGCGGAACGGCGTGCCAAAGGATCTGGACGATCTTTCCCAGCACCGGCTGATCTCTCAGGCCTCACATTCCACCCAGGTGCGGGCCGGTGCCGAGATGATTCAGGCCCTGCTCACCCATGACGTGACCAAGCGACTCACCGTCAACAACTACTTCGGTGTGCTGCAAGCGGTGATCAACGACCTTGGTATCGGCCTGTTGCCCGATTATGTCGCCCTCGACACGCCTGGGTTGGTCCGGGTGCTCACCGAGGAGGAAAGTTCCGAGGTTCCGGTTTTCCTCGCCTACCCCGAAGAATTGCGTCAATCCAAGCGGATAGCCGCATTCCGCGACTTCGTGACCAGCGAAATTCAAGCACAACGCAGGGCTGTGCGAGAGGCTGCTGCCGAATAGCTCACCCTGTGTGCCATGCGCCACAGTCATGGCTGCCATTCGCTGATGCGGCATTTTTTGGCTTGAACGAAAGCGCTGCGTCACCATATGTGAAGACATCAGGCGCACCGGCTCAGGCCAGCGCGTCTTTTACCTCCCTGTTGGACTTAGGCCGAGCTTGTCTCGGCCTCTTTTTTTGTCCAACGGTCTGGTGATCCAGCGATGTGAGGGGCCCGGGCGGGGGCCGAATTGCGCGGAGCGTGCACCGAATCAAATCGTCTTGCAAGCCTTCGCTTTCGCTTCCCCAAACAGTCCGTTTCCAAAATAGAAACGGGCACCGCAGCCGGAAAAGCCACAGTGCCCTTGTTCTTACTTTCAGCACCTTAAAGGTTGCGCAGCCCCTTAAGGAAACGACGCTCGCTTAGGCGCAGTCTCACGCTCTTGTCGTTCAGCGCCCGCGGATCAGACGTCAGACGAACGGTCTTGCCCGCATGGCGGCCAACCACAGGCCCCGAAAGCTGCGCCACGATCGTCACTCCTTTTCCGGAGTAGCTGACAGAAATCACCCGGCCCAGAATTTGGCCATCGGAAGAGAGCAGCGCGGTGCCTTTGTAAGCAGCCAGCTTCTTGGCGAGCTGCAACCTTTTAAGTGCAGCCTGCTCTTCCGCGGAAAGGCCAGTTCTGGCACCCGGCACACCTGCCGTAACCTCAGGTGCATCGGGGTTGGTTCCGGTCGTCCCGCCGCCACCGATTGAAACATCCACCTCAACATCTGCGCCACCCGTGCCACCAGTGCCGCTGCCGCCGCCAACTGCGACATCTGCGTCAACATCAACGCCGCTGCCGCCGCCAATATTCACGTCCGCATCGGCACCAATGCCTCCGCCGCCGCCAATCGACACATCCACATCAGCACTAATGCCGCCGCCGCCGCCGATCGACACATCGGCATCCACGCCAATGCCGCCACCGCCGCCACCGCCGCCGCCAAGGCCAAGCGCCTCAGCGGAGTTAGGAAGTGCAAAGCAAAGGGCCGCTGCAATAATTGCCGTTCCGCCCTTCAGTCCAGTCTTGCTCGAGTAAGTCATGCTTCTACCTTTCGTGAGGTCTGTTCCACCCAACTCAACCCTGAGACAGCATTCGGTCCTAATTGCGTCCATTCATTGAAAATTTTAGACACATTTGCCGCGTTTGCGCCTGATTGTTCCCAACCCCGCGACAGTTACAAAAAACTAAGTCATAATCTTGCCAGCCCAATCTGAGTCCCGCCCCGCCCTGCCCCACCCAAAATTGCGCCTTTCCCTCCCACGGCCCTTTTCCTAAAAGGCGCATGAGCATCAGGGGAGCCTCCATGACCGAACCCGCCATCACGCCCGAGTTGATCGAAGCCCACGGCCTGAAGCCCGACGAATACGAGCGCATCCTCGAAATCATCGGCCGCGAGCCCACCTTCACCGAGCTGGGCATCTTTTCTGCCATGTGGAACGAGCACTGTTCCTACAAGTCCTCCAAGCTCCACCTGCGCAAGTTGCCCACCGAGGGCCCGCAAGTCATATGCGGCCCCGGCGAAAATGCTGGCATCGTCGATATCGGTGATGGTCAATGCGTGGTCTTCAAGATGGAGAGCCACAATCACCCCTCCTACATCGAACCCCACCAAGGCGCGGCCACCGGCGTTGGCGGCATCCTGCGCGATGTCTTCACCATGGGTGCGCGCCCCATCGCGGCGATGAACGCGCTGTCCTTCGGCGAGCCGTCCCACCCCAAAACCCGCCAGCTGGTCAACGGCGTGGTCGAGGGCATCGGCGGCTACGGCAACTGCTTCGGCGTGCCCACCGTGGGCGGCGAGGTCCGGTTTCACCCCGCCTACAACGGCAACTGCCTCGTCAACGCCTTCGCCGCCGGTCTGGCCGACACCGACGCCATCTTCTACTCGGCAGCGAGTGGCATCGGCATGCCCGTGGTCTACCTCGGCGCAAAAACCGGCCGCGATGGCGTTGGCGGCGCCACCATGGCCTCGGCAGAGTTCGACGACACCATCGAAGAGAAGCGCCCCACCGTGCAGGTCGGCGACCCCTTCACCGAGAAGCGCCTTATGGAAGCCACGCTGGAGCTGATGCAAACCGGCGCGGTGATCTCGATTCAAGACATGGGCGCCGCCGGCCTCACCTGCTCCGCCGTCGAGATGGGCGACAAGGGCGGCCTCGGCATCAAGCTCAACCTCGATGCCGTTCCCCAGCGCGAAACCAACATGACCGCCTATGAGATGATGCTCTCGGAAAGCCAGGAGCGCATGCTCATGGTGCTGAACCCCGAGAAAGAGGCCGAGGCCCGCGCCGTCTTCGAAAAATGGGATCTCGACTTTGCCATCGTCGGCGAAACCATTGCCGAAGACCGCTTCCTCGTGCTCCACGGCAACGAAACCAAGGCCGATCTGCCGCTGGCCACGCTCTCCGGCTCCGCCCCCGAGTATGACCGCCCCTGGGTTGAAACGCCCCCGGCCGCTGAGATGGACCCGGTGCCGGAGATCGACGCCATCGACGGCCTCAAAAGCCTCCTCGCCTCCCCGAACTACGCCCACAAGGCATGGGTCTGGGAGCAATATGACACCATGGTCATGGCCGATACGGTCGTCGCCCCCGGCGCGGGCTCCGGCGTGGTGCGCGTCCACGGCACCGAGAAGGCCCTCGCCTTCACCTCCGATGTCACCCCCCGCTACGTGAAGGCAAACCCCTACGAGGGCGGCAAGCAGGCGGTGGCCGAGGCCTATCGCAACCTCACCGCCAAGGGTGCCCTGCCGCTGGCAACGACCGACAACCTCAACTTCGGCAACCCCGAAAAGCCCGAGATCATGGGCCAATTCGTCGGCGCGCTGAAGGGCATCGGCGAAGCCTGCGAGGCGCTGAACACCCCCATCGTCTCCGGCAATGTCTCGCTCTACAACGAGACCGATGGCCAAGGCATCCTGCCCACCCCCACCATCGGCGCTGTGGGCCTGCTCGACACGCTCGACCAGCTGATCGACGGCACCGCCCGTGCGGGCCACGTTGCCTTGCTGATCGGCCCCGAGGGCGCGCACCTCGGCCAAACCGCCCTGCTGGCTGAAGCCTTCAGCCGCGAAGACGGCGACGCCCCCCATGTCGACCTCGCCGCCGAAAAGCTGCACGGCGATTTCATCCGCGCAAATGCCGCCAACATCGACGCATGCACCGACCTCGCCGATGGCGGCCTTGCCCTTGCCGCCTTCGAAATGGCCGAAGCCGCAGGCGTGGGCGTGCAGATCGACGCAGCGGGCAACGGCCCCCTCTTCGGCGAGGATCAGGCCCGCTACCTCATCGCCTGCTCCTTCGACAAGGCCGAGGCGCTCATGGTCGCCGCAGGTCAGGCTGGCGTGCCGCTAACCACCGTCGGCAAGTTCGGTGGCGATACGGTAAGCCTCGGCGGCAGTTCTGCCCCGCTCTCCGAACTCTCCGAAACCTATCGCAGCACCTTCGCTGCAAGTTTCGCGTGACCCGCCCTATTTTCTTGCCGCAAATACTCCCGGGGGTGGGGGGGGGGGGGCCCCCCCCCCCCCCCCCCCCCGCGCCCGCGCGCCTTAGCCGATAAGAATGTCGGCCATGCGCTCGCCGATCACAACGGTAGAGGCCATTGTGTTGCCGGTGGAGACGCG